>HF991826.1:65897-236743 GCA_000431535.1 Clostridium sp. CAG:678 | reverse complement strand
GGCGCTAGACTGTACGCCCTATAGAGTGCAGGGCAAGCCAACCGGCAACGCTCACGCACCAGCGGCAAGCGGCGGCACAGCGTCCGCACAGCAAGCCGCCAAAAAAATCCACCTTGTAGGAATATACAAGTGAGTACTTCTACTATTAGAAGCGTCGGACGGCTGAGAGCCACAACATGAGGAATTAAGCCCTTGTTGTACCGAGATAGTGAAAATCGGGTCAGGAAATGCCTATAATCCTAAACTCGGCTTGAGTAATACGGCACCACACAACGGAATTTTTGCGTATAAATGCGTATTTCAAATTTTACGCCCAAGGGCGGATATTCCAAGGAATTAAAAATTGAACAATACAAATTATATAAAAATATTTCTTTGTGTGTAAAAACTCATACAGAGCACATCAATTACATTAAATTGTGGTTGGTGTGTTTTACTATGGGCTTTTGCTCATAAAAACATTTTTAATAAAGGGAGACTTTTAAAATGGCTATTAATCTTACTACAACTAATCTTGAGGAAATCAAAGCAAAAGCAATAGAATTGCTTGAAAAATCCGAAAATTGCAAAAAACTTGATGAAAAGCGCGAAATTGAGGATGACCTTGACTCGGTTATTAAATATTTCACCGCTACATCAAAAAATGAGTGTTACACAAAAGCCCGCGAATCTGGTGATCCTATGAAGTTTGCTATTAAAGAATTCTTTTTCCCGGTTATCAGAATTGTTGAACGCGATGACAACGAAACGGGCGCAAAAATGCGTTTTATCGCTGATGCTATGAGGCCTATTGATCTTGGCGATATGTATAAAAAACTCAAGGGAATCGGTGCGGATGTAAATTGGATTTATGCCGCTGAAAAACTCAATTATTATTTAACATTAAGGGCAGCCCAAAGGGTTGGTGCAAAAGTGAAAAGCGATGCTTTTGTAATGAATGAAATTGCAAAGCAAATTGATATGGGTAAAAATCCGTGCTCAAATAATCAGATGCTTAAAACCCTCCAAGGAATTATAACTATGATGCTTGGTGATGGGTATAAAGCAACCTCCCACGATGTAAATTATCTTGTTGATTGCTATTCAAATGACAGTAAAAAGAGCAAAACATCAATTACCGCAGCAAATCACAAAACTTTAAGAAATTACCTTAAAAAGATTTGCTATAGAATTCTTACTGATAGCAAGGGATATGATGTTGAGCAGAGAGAAATAAAAATTAAATAAGGAGGATTTAGATGAAACTTTTTCGTAGTTTTTCAGAACTTGCCCAAAATTTAAGAATCGGTTCATCCAAAAAAGAATCCGCAAAAGAAAAAGATCAGGTCAGAAAATGCAGAGCCTGCGGTTCAATTATGAAACGTATAGACAACACAAATATATATGTTTGTGAGAATGAGCGGTGTAACAACTTTGCGCTTAAAAGAAGATAATTTAATCAAAAAAATCCGGGCGGATTAAGATCCGCCCGGATTTTTATTAGAAATTTCACTGGTAAACCATCACTTGAAGTGGTGGATACACCGGAATGTTGGTAATGCAGTTATACTTGATATTTTTATCGTATATGCTGTTTAAAAAAATACCGTGGGGTACACGGGAATCTAAGCCTGTGGAGAGCGTGTAAGACGTTCGTTTCTCCGGAAACAAGGACGCTGTGCTCAACGAAGCAGGAACCATTTGAAGTGGGGGTGGATGTCACGAGTAAAACTAAAGAAATGACAATCAAGGAAATTCAGGAAATACTCGGCTATAAAATCAAGGTAGTTGAGGAAACGAAAAAGCGACTTTCAGAAGTTAAAGTGGGCGATACTTTCAAAGTAGGTAAATTTGAATTTATCGTTCTTGATCAAGATGAAAAGAACGAGGAAACAGCGGTATTACTAAAAGATTTCTGGAAAACTGCAAAATTTGATGACAGTACAAACAATTACAAAAATAGCAGTATTCGTTATAAACTAAACGATGAATTTCTAAATAAGATTGCAAACGAAGTGGGTATAAACAATATTATTCCTCACTGGGTAGACCTTATAGCAGATGACGGAAGAATAGACTATAATGTATGTGAAGATTATGTAAGCCTGCTCACTTATGATGATTATAGAAATTATGTGTATATTATTGACAAATATAGGATAACGAGCGATTGGTGGTGGCTTGCGACACCATATTCTACGAGTATCAACGGTTATAATTTCACCGTTCGTTGTGTTTTCAACGATGGCACACTCATCAGCTACAGCTGTTACTTCGGCTGCGGTGTGCGTCCGTTTTGTATCTTTAAATCTAATATCTTTGTATCTTAATGAGGTTAGTTATGAAAATCATTAAAAATGCGATTTTTTACTTATTTTTAGGTATGGCAATTCTCTTTACATTAATATCCTTTTGCGCTGAAGGATCTTTATGGGTTCTGCTTGGGTTATGGATTTTTACGGCTATTTTGTGGATAGTTCTTGTAGTTGGGTTTAAAAACCAACTCGAGGACTATTTTTTACATAATTGTAAGGAAAAAATTGCGGAAAACGAAATGCCAAAAAAATCCCGAAATTATCCAACTAAGCAAGAAAGTACACCGGAGGACTTCGATGAGTGCTATCATATTGCGTTGAAGTGTAAAATTCAAAAAATCTTAGGTGAATAAAACATATCTTTTATGTCATTCATACATAAGAAATTCAGAATTAATGCAGAAAATCAGAGAACTTCTTCAGAGTGTGATCCGTAATCGATCTAATTTTAAAGAGTACTGCGCTCAATGCAACTATAAAAAATTTATGAATGGATTATTATTGAAAATCTCACCGGTAAAACCACCACTTGAAGTGGTGGATACACCGGAATATTTGTAGTGCAAATATACTTGATATTTTTGTATTTATCATATATATTCATACAAAGATTCCCATGAAAGGAGGCAGCAGGATGCTGAGGAATAAAGCGTTCAAATATCGTATTTATCCTACCGGTGAACAGGAAGTTTTAATCAACAAAATGTTCGGCTGCTGCCGCCTTGTCTACAACACGTTTCTGGATGTACGGAGCAAAGCGTATGCTGAGGAAGGCAAAAGCGTTTCGTACAAAGAGACGTCTTCTATGTTAACGGCGTTGAAGAAAACAGAGGAACGGTCCTTTCTGCGTGAAGCGGACGCTATGGCGCTACAGGAAAGCCTGCGGGATCTGGATAACGCGTTTCAGCATTTCTTTCAAAAGCATACGAGGTATCCAAAATTCAAAAGCAGGAAGTTTCCGAAACACAGTTACAGGACGCGGAACCAGAATAACGGTATACGCATATCCGGCAATACAGTCATTCTTCCAAAACTTGGCGCAGTTAAAATCAAACTGCACCGACCGATAGAGGGACGTATCTTGAATGCAACTGTTTCCAGAAACGCATCCGGCAAATATTATGTATCTTTTTCCTGTGAGACCGATATTGAGCCACTCAAGGAAGTTTCTTCTGTTGTCGGCGTAGATATGGGAATCCATGAACTTTGCGCTTTGAGCGACGGTACGGTAATAGAAAATCCTGCCTATTTGCGAAACACGCTGAAACGATTAAAACGTCAGCAGCAAAGTCTCAGCAGAAAGACTAAGGGTTCCGCAAACTACAACAAGCAACGGCTCAAAGCAGCAAGACTGCATGAGAAAGTCACACGGCAGAGAAACGATTTGATACATAAGGCAACTTCGAAATTGATACACGAAAACCAAGTGATCTGTATCGAAGACCTGAATATTAAAGGTATGCTCAAAAATCATCGTCTTGCTTTATCTGTCAGTGACGCAGCATGGGGAGAAATCAAACGACAACTGGAATATAAGGCTTTGTGGTATGGAAGAACCATACAAAAAGTCGGACGTTTTTACGCGAGTTCCCAACTCTGCCATGTGTGCGGATACCAGAATCCCGAAGTAAAAGATTTAACAATACGGCATTGGATCTGCCCCAACTGCGGTACTGCACATGACAGAGATATCAACGCCGCAATTAATATATTAAACGAAGGCTTAAAAGCCATATCCTAAATACCGTGGGACACACGGAATTCTAAGCCTGTGGAGAGCGTGTAAGACGTCAATTCCATTAAGGAACAGACGCTGTGCTCCATGAAGCAGGAACCACTCTCTCTTTTGAGGGAAGCCCCCACTTGAAGTGGGGGAGGATGTCACAGTATACAATAGTCAACTACTCGGCACTGAAGTACCGAGCTTGTCTCGATAACAGAAGTGCGTTCCTTTGAACAAGTTGACTACCCTAAGTCTTGAAACAGAGGCTACGTTATACAAGAATATATAGTCACCGGTGGGCGTTTGCTCTAACCTGCTGCTCTGAGGTATGTGGTTAAACCATTCTGTCGGGTAGGAATCGTGCTGCATATGTAAAACCTTGTATAACTTTGGGGAAGGGCATCTTACTCTGTTTTACAGAGGTCTGCTGTCATTTGTTAGCAGACATTCATTCCACGAAAGGAGAAACGTATGATGGTCTATGTTCTCAGTCATACAGGGCAACCGCTGATGCCAACGGAAGATTATCGCAAAGTACGTATTCTTCTTAAACAGCACAAAGCCAAGGTTCTCCAAAGAACGCCGTTTACCATAAAACTTCTACATTATACACACGAATACAAACAACCCGTGTCCTTGGGTGTAGACGCCGGAAGTAAAGTCATTGGTTTATCGGCAACGACAGAACAGAAAGAATTGTTTGCTTCTGAAGTGATCCTGCGGGACGATATTGTTAAACTGTTATCTGTACGCAGGGAATTCAGAAGAGCAAGACGTAACAGAAAAACACGTTACAGAGCGCCACGATTCAACAACCGCGTTCACAGCAAAAACAAAGGATGGTTAGCTCCATCCATTGAAAACAAAATCAGTGTTCATTTAAAAACGGTCAGAAATGTATGCAGAATACTTCCCATTACAAATATTGTAGCGGAAGTCGCAGCATTTGATACGCAAATGCTCAGAGCAAAGGAACTTAGTCTTCCTTTACCGGAAGGCGTCGATTATCAGCAGGGAGAACAGCTCTATGCGTATAACGTAAGAGAATATGTTCTCTTCAGAGATAACCACACCTGCCAGCACTGCAAAGGAAAATCGAAGGATCCTGTTTTGCAAGTACATCACATTGAAAGCCGTGAAGTTGGCGGAAACGCGCCAAATAATCTGATTGCTTTATGTAAGACTTGTCATGCAAAATATCACGCGGGCTTGATTAAAGACCTCAAGGTTAAACGAGGCGCTTCCTTCCGCGACGCTGCTTTTATGGGTATCATGCGCTGGGCGTTTTACGACAGACTTAAAACAATATATCCGAACGTCTCCATGACGTTTGGATATATCACAAAGCACACGAGAATAGAACACAACTTAGAAAAGAAGCACTGTGTCGATGCAAGATGTATCAGCGGACATCCGGACGCTTTGCCGACAGAGAATTTTTATCTGCAAAAAGCCGTCCGTAAAAAAAATCGTCAATTGCATAAAGCAACGATAAACAAAGGCGGTATCCGCAAGAGCAACCAGTCACCGAAATATGTGTATGGTTTCCAGCTTTTTGATAAGGTGCTTTATGACAACAAGGAATGCTTTATTTTCGGAAGAAGAGCATCAGGCTACTTTGATATACGTATGCTGGACGGTACAAAACTTTCCGCAAGCGTATCGTACAAAAAGTTAAAGCTGCTCGAAAGAAGAAAAACAATATTAATGCAGCAAGTAGAGGACTTCGCTGCATAACAAAAAATATTAAAGGAGGAGTAAGGAGACGCAATTCCTCTCGGTATTAAAATACCGAGTCTCCTTGCGTTTATTTTCATGAACATATCTAACTTTTCTATAACTCCATTTCGGTTTGGCGTCGTAGTTCTTTTCAATGGGAAGTTTTGGGAAACTGCTGATTCATATAATGAGGCAAAAAGAGATATAGAAATTTTTTTGCGAAAGGAGTCTTTTCAGTGCGAGAAAACATAATTATTGAGCCGAATAAAGTCTGGAAATATTTTTGTGAGCACAAAGAAGAGATTGGTATAAGAATGCACAAGATCGCAGAAAGAGAAGAATATGGCATATCAATCTACATCACTGAAGATCTTGGATGCCCAGTATTTGAAGTTAGGTCTGATGATGTGACGATTTATACAGAATATGATGTAGACGAAGAGGACTGTACTCAGATTGTCAAAAATATTTATGAAACATATTTATCTGACAGTGTAATTTCGGTGATTTCCGGACTTGAGTCAGATGATCAAATTGAACGCGAAAAGAAATCATCCTCTGAAAAACAAATAGATGAAAGAGAACAAGAATTATCCGATGCAATTAATAAAATGTTGGATATTATTTTAGATGAAAATATCAACTATTTAGATTCTCAAGATGAAATTACCGAAGATGTTAAAGACCACATATGCGAGTATTTATATCTAAAATGGGGTTTTGAAATATATCGACCAATGATTGTTGAATATGAAGATGGAACAGAAGAATTTCTCAAATATCCATATTCTCAATTAGAGTTGGAAGACAAAGAATGACTTTATACAAGACATACATAGACTAAGTGCAATAGATAACATAACAGATACTAATTTAGAAGTTAGTATAGACGAAGAAGGTAATTATGTTATGGATGTGGAAGATAACCATTATATCAATAATTTATAATCATCTTTATTCAACAGTAAAGAGTAAAGATGTTTATATATATACCGTGCACACGGAAAATTCAAGCCTGATAAAGTACGGGTTATTGTAAAGGCAGAACGGGTATTTCTCAAGCATTATAATCTGATGCCTAAGTTCTTCTAATCTCAAATATTTTGTATCTAAGAGTGTACATATTAGATACTTGATATAAGAGACCGTGTGTAAGAAAATTTTAAAGAATTTAAGGAGGTCATATTACATATGGCAAAAGTAATTATTGCAGGAAATGCAGTAGTAATCAATTCAAGTATGAAGCTTGACGATTTAAAAATGATCGCAAAGTATCGCCCGGATGCCTTAACGCTTATGGGCGGCGAAAATAAAGATGAGCCGGTATTCTCAATCTTTGTTGCCGATGGTAATGGTAGCATTAACAGTGTCGGTGCCGTATTCGGTGAGGAGACACGCGATGACGCCAAACTCGCCACGATGACTATGGTTGTTAAGCCGAACGGCGATATCAAAGAGTATGTAGCGGATGAACTCGGTTCCGCTCTGATTAATCTTTCCAAACTCGAGGAAACACTTCCGTCGGTTATTGAAGAAATCAAGGCTGAGAGAGCGTCTATACTTGACTCTATAGAGATCGCTCAGTAAGTTTACTATTTACGATATTTTGGAATTAAAGGAGCTTAAATTATGGCAGAAGTATATGTAGTAAGAGTTACAGTAGGAAATAATGTTCAGAAGGAGACCAAGGATGTGCCGTCAACAGAGACACTGCGCACGACACTCGAAAATGCCAATATTGACTACACAAGGGGCATTACCACACTCGACGGCAGCTCCCTGAAGGCTGGAGACATGGATAAAACATATGCTGAACTCGGCATTACTGGAAGAACATTCCTGCTGAATGTGGTAAAGGCTGATAACGCTTAAATTTCCTGTTGAGCCCGGAAACGGGCTCATACATGCTGATGTGGCGAAATCGGCAGACGCAAGGGACTTAAAATCCCTCGGTAGCAATACCGTACCAGTTCAAGTCTGGTCATCAGCACCATGACAGCTCGTGGTGGTGCACAAACCGGCGACGCCATAGGTCGTGTATGCTGTCAAGTGTATACTTGTCGCACTTTGTTATGACAAGGGTTTGCGGTTGAAGATAAGCTATTTAAATGATTTGTGTTGTGTGAGTACTCTTTCTTTGCCTTTTTGTTTTGTTGTTTAGATAGCGATTTACATAGGAATGCCTCCGCATGAAGATTAGTTGAGGTAGGTGGCTAATCTTCTGTCAAGGGAAAGACATAAAAACCAATACTCCAAGCTTGGAACCCGTTTCCTGTTGCGGAAGAATCAACGGAGGAGCGAACTGAAGAGTAGCATTATTTGGACTTTTCGCATGAGCAAAGAAGGAGGGCTTGCTTAGAGATGGTGGCTACGAACCATTTGGGAGTTGAGCGTTTATCGTCGGGTACTCAATGTGTTCATATTCGACGGGGAGATATGAACATTAACCTTACAATCCGGATGTTTAACTATTCCTACTACCGGGGTTAAAGGTTCTGTAAAGTTTTAGTTATCAGCCAAGCGTAGGACAACGACTGATGGCATACTTAGGAACCGTGCAGGATTACAATGTTCAATAATAAGTTAGTTGGCGATTGCCCTTTGAGAATAGGAGGTTGCCTGCACAATTAAAGCATCAAAGTAACTTAGGAGTTCTTGTGAAGTTAGCGTAAGTATTTCTCAAGTGTAAATGTGATTAATCTCCCGTTAAACAGTGTTGACATCCTTTAAGTGAAATAGGCGTGATATGAAATAGTAAAGGACGGCAGAGATAGGCTCAACCAAATCACAATATTATTACGTTATCTTAGTTCTTTTAATCTCTAGTATTTTGCATTTGAAAGTGTACATATCAATTATGAAATATTAGAGACCGAAATTATATGTAGCATTAGTGTAATGGTAACACAACAACTTCACAAGGTGATATTAATGGTTCAAATCCGTTATGCTACACCATAGGAGCTATCAATCTCCTTTTGCGCAATAATTTACTTGTTCCCATTTTTCCGTGATAAAGGGTTAAGAGAGGCACGGTGGCGGCTGTGTCCATTCCACAGACAGTTTGGCAACCTTCTGAGTAAAAATGTTGCTGACACCTCGGAAAGACGAGGGGTACCATATAGAGATGTAGCCAAGCGGTAAGGCAAAGGACTTTGACTCCTTTATTCGTTGGTTCAAATCCAACCATCTCTGCCATTTATATGGAGTGTACCAAAACAGATGGCTCAGGGACAATATTCGAAAAGGCATAAGTAATTTCTAGAGTGAAAGTGTCGGACCGGTATTGTTTGCAGGTTCAAATCCTGTGCACTCTACCACAGGCGTCGGTTTGATTGCTATGCCAGATTAATAGTTCATATCGAAATCCGACATAGATATGAAATCGTTTTAGGGATTTGTTATCGTTATAAATTTCCCAGGTGTTATGGCGTCAGTAACCAGTATCAGTACCCAGAGCGCAAAGCTGATACATTGTTAAGGATTAGAGACCCCGCACCTCTTAACAATGTGTCCCAGTGAGTCTTTAAATTAAATTGAATACTTCCAATGTGAACTGAATAGCTCGAGACAATATTCAGAAAGTAGACAGAAGACAATCTTCAAAAGTCTACAAGGAAGTATTCAAGATATGCTGGAATAGCACAATTGGCAGTGCAATCGCCCTGTGGGCAATAGGTTGTAAGTTCGAGTCTTACTTTCAGCACCGATTTAAATAAGAAGGCTGACAACTTTCATAAGAAAAGGGAAGGTGACAATGAGAATTATAGATAAAAATACAGATTTTTATGATTATCTCCAAAATGTATATCGAGATGGTTCATTAACTTTTGACAGAACAAATTCTTTTATACTTTCGAAAGAAATGGTTTGTGATAGTTTAGAAGTCCATTCAAGACACCATTACTTTTGGTGGGATAAAGAGAAATATCACGACTATAATTTTCTCTTACTTCAAGTTTGTAATACCTTTTGGTTATTTCTTATCGAGGTAACAAAATTATCAGAATCTGGAAGACCAACTAATTTTGCGGCAGAACTGCTATATAGTTGGAAAAATTATGATAAGGAAAGAGTCCTTATAAAACTTAATATCATTACTTTCCCGGGGCTTAGATGGAGGTACGGTGGATGGAAAAATTGGTTATATAATCGAGACAAAATCCTTAACAGAATTAATGATATAGTAGAAGCTGTAAACCAGTCCGATTATGATGTAACTGGGTTTCGGACTCTTAATAGTTGTTATGTTTCTTATGGCGGTAAGAAAGTCGAAAAAGACATTCCGTTGTTAAAAGCCAGTGGTTTGGCACAGATTATTAATCCTTTGGATATATATCTTGCGTTTGAAGAGTATTTTTCCCTTGAAAAGACTGCAACAGAACGAATATATTCCAAAGGAATCACAGATAAAGAAAAAATTTTAAATCACGGATTTGATTTAAAAACATCATTTCGCGGCTAGATTAAGGCTGATTTCAATAATGTCCTTAAGTCCTTAGTATATTTGGAGATAACCAAGCTTTATGAGTATTATAAGAAGATAAAGGAGTCATTGTTATGAATAGAAGAATCCAAAAATACATCGAAAAGTATAAAAACTTTTCAAAGCCACAACTCGAAACAGAACTTTTGAAGTTAAACGAGTCAATAGATGCGTGCCATAAATATATTAACGCAGCTTGTAATACATTTCTAGGCCCGCTCGGTGCTTTATCGGTTATAAAGGACAGCCAGTCAAGAATAGATGCAATTAATTTTATTATTAAAAAACAGGGTGATATAGATGTCTAAGTTTCAAATCGGTGATAAATTGAGAATACGCCAATGGGACGATATGGTAAAAGAGTTTGGAATTGATAAAAATGGAAATATATTGTGTACTTTTGTGTTCACAAAACAAATGAAGATACTTTGTGGACAGCCATTTACCGTATCGTCGATTAGGAAGTCTTTCGATCGATCAGAATATAAAAGTGAAGAGGAGTCATCAATGGATTTCATAATATCCAGTGATATGTTGGAACCTGTTCCAGCGCCCAAACCAGCATATAAAGTATCATCAGAGAAAGAACTTATAAATTTTATATTTTCAAAATAATAGAAAGGATAAATGATATATGTTTGAAAAACTAATAACTCAAACTGAATTCTCGAATAATACCGTAAACAGGTATTTTTCGCAGATAAAAGGAGATTGTTTCGCAGGAGATGTAACTTTTGTGTCCACTCTGCGTGCTTTATTATTTAAGAGATTGAATAAAGATGATAATATTTATGTGGATTCATTTGCATCACCATATTTAGAGTCAGCGGATGATGTATGTCAATTTGTCGAAGACATAAAACCCGACAACTGCATTCGAATTATATCCGTTAATAGGCATCCTGAATTATTTGATGAGATTGAGAATGTATTTTCCGCGCGGTATTCCCAATTTCAACTAGTAAATAAAATTAGTGCATTCTATCAAAAGTCGTTTAAAGTATTATGTTTTATATGTGAAGATAAACATTCTGTAATCTTATTCGTGGAAGATTTAGATCTGCCAAAATGGCATTATTTACAATGTGCAATTGTCGCATTTCTACCTTGGTTTTTCCAACCAAATGATGATAAGAAAGGGTTAACAGAAGACGAAATAGAGTTAATTAAGGCTCTGAGATTAAAGTCGGCTAAGAAATACGAGACATATTTGACTAAAATTGCAGAAGATATGAATGTAAATGAAATTTGGACTAGATCTCTTTTATCGAATTTTGAAAGTGATATTTTAAATCGAAGAAAGGAGAATTTAATAGTCCAAATTAAGGACAATAATTCACGGATTACAAGATATAATCACGAGATTATGTCCATTATTTCTACTAACAACACTTTAAATGAAACATTGTCTGGTATTAATTTGAAGTTAAAAGACGGTAGCGAATCAGAAATTATGGAATATTTTCTACATAATGATAATTTACTTCTGGAGGATGTCGAAGGTCAGTCAATATATTTTATCGCTAAAGGATATTGCGAATATTACGATGAAGACGTCGCTACATCTATGATTAATAATAAATATGCTGATATCTATGATTATGCCGCAGATTATGATTGGGATGTTGCTGATGCTAAGGCATTATTAAAGGCTATCTTTATTGATCAAAAGATACATATAAGATTCTGTGCGGCATACAGGCTTCATACAGAGGCTGGAGTGTCTGGACTAAAAGGTTGGGACTTTTCTAAACAATGCGAACATTATATGCCAAATCCACACATTGATGAGTATGCTTGCTTGGGTCAGTATAATATGGCAATTAATGATTGTTTAGTAAACAATGATTACATAGGGGCGATTGCACAGTGCATAGCTTCATGCAAGAGTCTGAATTTTGCGGATAGCGCTGTAATGGATAAATTTGCTGAGATATTTTTCTCAAGTAAAGGTCAGTTTTTGGAACTCCCTGATGGGGCAATGGCGTCTGTGGGTGAGGCTATAGAATTTTTGAATAGGAAGGATGATAGTGATCATGAGTAAAATTATAAAACTTACGGATAATATGATAGAAGATTTGTGTAAAGATTTTAGAGACTCTCTAACTTCTTCAAAAATGTCGGACGGTAAGGTTACATATACGAAATCATTTCAGAACTACGATGAAAAAGCAACATTATATTTTACAGAAACTGCTTGGATTAAAATGGCAACTTTAGTCAGTGAGTTTGATAAAGAGGTTGCTTGGCATGGAATTGCGAAGCGGGGAGACGATAAGAGCAAGAACGAATACATAGTAAGCGATATTATGGTATATCCGCAAGAGGTGACTGGTGCAACTGTCAACACGGATCAATTAAAATATCAAGATTGGCTATACTCATTCGATGATGATACATTTAACAATATCAGATTTCAAGGGCATTCCCATGTTAATATGGGGACAACGCCATCCGCAGTGGATTTAACACACCAAAATAGTATCTTAGAGCAATTAAACGATGATATGTTTTATATATTTATTATTATGAATAAAAAACACGATAAAACAATCAAAATCTATGATCTTGCAAAGAATATGTTGTTTGAGACAGAGGATGTAACAATTCAATTTATAGATGATGGATTGAGATTGCGTGAATTTATCAGTAGTGCAAAGAGTATGGTTACAGAAAAAACATACTCTTATAAGTCTTGGAACAATTATGGTGGTAATTATTATGGCTACGGTGCAAGAGGGTATGATGGTTTTTCATCATATAATTATCCATACGATGATAAATCCGATGATGATACAGGCGATATCATAATTCCATACAGTTCGAAAAACAGCGTCAAAAATAAAAAGAAAGGTAAGAGGAGGAATAGGTCTAAATGATTAATTTAAGCAAATCGTATGAGTTTTTCCAGCCTGAGAAATGCGGAAAAACAAAGATACATATTATTGGATGTGGATCTGTCGGTGCCACAATAGCAGAAAATCTTGTAAGATGTGGAGTAAGAAATTTGGTGTTATGGGATTTTGACAAGGTAGAGTCCCACAATCTTGTAAATCAAATCTATAGGCATGAGGATATAGACAAGTTAAAAGTTGAAGCGTTGCGAGATATTTTATTAGATATAGATCCAGATATTGGGGATTCAATCAGTATTAAACCTGAAGGTTGGCAAGGAAAAATTTTGTCTGGATATATTTTTCTATGTGTTGACAGTATTGAACTGCGTCGAAAAATCGTTGAGCAGCATATGGATAATACGTTTATAAAAGCGGTGTTTGATGTTCGGACATTGCTTGAAAGCGCCCAGCATTTCGCCGCAGACTGGTCAGACACGAAAATGAAAGAAGATCTGATAAATTCAATGCAATTTTCGCATGAAGAAGCCGCAGATGAGACACCAGTATCTGCTTGTGGTGTTACTTTGGGAGTCGCAACAACTGTACGAATTATCTCAGCGATTGCAGTTAATAACTTCATCAATTTTATAAAGAATGGTAAAATTAAAAAATTAATTATTGTAGATGCGTTCAAATTTTTGATAGATGCTTTCTAATATTTGCTAAGAAGATAAACGAAATCTGTAATGCATTACTTTCTGAACGAAAGTGCTCCTCGCCGATAGCAGGAGTAACAAGATGTGGGGAAAAGGAAGGAGACAGCAGAGCAGCATATAGCCAGTGGCGCCTGCCATCAGACCAATTCACGCCAACTGACGAAGCAAAAAAAAAAAAAACCTTCAAAGAAATAAACGGGTTATTTTTAAACTTAACCACCGCCTCCTTATGCTCTTCGAAACGACATAGGAGTTTACGAAATCTCGAACCGAGCAGGTCGGAGTCGTCTTTACAAGCTTGCGTCGCCCAAATAAATACTATTTAGATTACAGATTATAAAAGAAATGTACGAGCAAATTTCTATAGAAGAATTTTTATTTAATGACAATATTACCAACAAGGTCATAACTCAAAATTCATCCAATACACACACCTACAAATTGAAATATATTAATGAAAAACTTCAAGATTTGTGTAGAGTAGAAGACCTAATATTAGAATTGGACAAGTTCAACTCCGACTATAAATCATTGAGAGGCATTTCAAGAGAAAATTTGTATAATACATTTTTTATACCAAAGCACAGTGGCGGATTAAGAAGAATAGACGCGCCTAATGCCGAACTGATGAATGCTCTAAGAAGACTAAAAGCGATTTTTGAAGAAGATTTTCACGCATTATATCATACTTCTGCCTTTGCTTATGTTAAGAAAAGAAGTACGATTGACGCAGTAAAACGTCATCAACAGAATGGAAGTAACTGGTATGGTAAGTTTGATTTGTCGAATTTCTTTGGAAGTACCACGATTGAGTTTGTCATGAACATGTTATCTATGATATTTCCGTTTTCAGAAGTTGTAAAAACGAAACACGGGAAAGATGCATTGGAACATGCATTGGATTTAGCATTTCTTAATGGTGGTCTACCGCAAGGTACGCCGATTTCACCATTAATTACAAATGTGATGATGATCCCAATTGACTTCAAATTATCAAATACATTGAGATCATTTCCTTGCTCACAACCAAATAATTTGGGCGAAACAGAGAATTATCAGCGATTTATCTATACAAGATACGCTGATGATTTTTTAATTTCGTCGAAGTATGAATTTGATATCAAGGAAATTGAAAAGTTTATAGTAGATACGTTATCTGAATTTGACGCTCCATTCACTTTAAATTCTAAAAAGAGCAGATATGGATCTCGAGCAGGAAGAAACTGGAACTTAGGAATAATGGTTAATAAAGATAACAATTTAACGGTTGGGTACAAAAAGAAAAAGCAGTTCCAAAATATGCTGGCTTCGTATATTATGGACAAGCACAACGGAAAGGAATGGGATAAAAACGATGTTCAAGTTATGGAAGGATATCGAAATTATTACCGAATGATTGAAGGCGAAGTTATCGACAGAATGGTAGAGCATATTGCAAAGAAGTTTGGTGAAGAAATAATTCATCGCTGCAATGGGTCAAACTTGAAACTGGTTTTGGAAGATTTGAGATAGGGGATGATCATTTGTTTAAGAAAGGTGATTGGATAAGGGGAACTAATGATTCTAACGATATGTATGGCATAACTAATGAGGATATGTATCTGGGTTATGTTGAGAGTAAAACAGATGATGGTTATATCGAGATTCTGGTTGCCGTACATAAAAATCCTGATAGAATCGGTACACGTTGGAGTGTTTTGAATAATGGCAGGTATTTTAATTTGGTGTCTAATAACTATCAAGTTGCGACTGCAAAAGAATTAGAACATTTTCTTTTAGAAACCTAGGGGTATTATCAACTACTCAGTACTAAATAATTGAGCCTATCTCAGTAACAATGGTGCGTTCGTTTGAACAAGTTGACTACCCTAAGTCTTGAAACAGAGGCTACGTTATACAAGAATATATAGTCACCGGTGGGCATTTGCCCTAACCTGCCGCTCTGAGGTATATGGTTAAACAATTCTGTAGAGTAGGAATAGTGCTGTATACAAATAAACCTTGTATAACATTGGGGAAGGGCACCTTACTCTGTATTTGCAGAGGTCTGCTGTCATTTGTTAGCAGACGTTTAATTTCACGAAAGGAGAAACGTATGATGGTCTATGTTCTCAGTCATACAGGGCAACCGCTGATGCCAACGGAAGATTATCGCAAAGTACGTATTCTTCTTAAACAGCACAAAGCCAAGGTTCTCCAAAGAACGCCGTTTACCATAAAACTTCTACATTATACACACGAATATAAGCAACCTATATCTTTGGGTGTAGACGCTGGAAGTAAAGTTATTGGTTTATCGGCAACGACAGAAAAGAAAGAATTATTTGCTTCAGAGGTTATTTTGCGTAACGATATAGTAAAGTTGTTATCTACACGCAGGGAATTTCGGAGGGCAAGACGAAATAGGAAAAAGCGCTATCGATCACCGAGGTTCGACAATCGTGTTCACAGCAAAAACAAAGGCTGGTTGGCACCGTCTATTGAAAATAAAATAGATACTCACTTAAAAACGGTCAAAAATGTATACAAAATACTTCCGATTACAAACATTGTAGTCGAAACGGCAGCATTTGATACTCAAATGCTCAGAGCCAAAGAATTAGGTCTTCCGTTGCCCAAAGGCGTAGATTATCAGCAGGGTGAGCAGATCTATTCGTATAATGTGAGAGAGTATGTTCTGTTCAGAGATAATCACACTTGCCAACATTGCAAAGGAAAATCAAAAGACCCTGTTTTACAGGTACACCATATTGAAAGTCGTAAAATAGGTGGGGACGCACCAAATAACCTGATTACTTTATGCAAGACCTGTCATGCGAAATATCACGCTGGACTGATTAAAGAACTCAGGGTAAAACGAGGTGCATCCTACCGTGATGCCGCGTTTATGGGTGTTATGCGTTGGGCGTTTTACGACAGGCTTAAACAAATATATCCGAATGTCTCCATGACGTTTGGATATATCACAAAGCACACGAGAATAAAACATCAACTTGAAAAGAAGCACTATATCGACGCCAGATGCATAAGCGGACATCCGAACGCTTTACCAACGGAGAATCTATATTTGCAAAAAGCCGTTCGTAAGAGAAACCGTCAACTACATAAAGCAACGATAAACAAAGGCGGAATACGCAAGAGCAACCAGTCACCGAAATATGTGTATGGTTTCCAACTTTTCGATAAAGTGTTTTATGATAACAAGGAATGCTTTATTTTCGGAAGAAGAGCAACCGGATACTTTGATATTCGTATGCTGGACGGAACGAAACTTTCCGCTGGTGTATCGTACAAAAAATTAAAGTTGCTCGAACGAAGAAAGACAATATTAATGCAGCAAGTAGAGGACTTTGCTACATAACAAAAATATTAAAAGGAGGAGCAATGAGGCTCGGCATTTTAATGCCGAGCCTCATTGGCTTATTATAATGAAACACGAGACAATTAAGGATGCAACTTACGCATTTGTAAATGAATTCAACGCATTTCCGGATGGAATGATCAAAAAATTAATTTCTGCTGATCCAGATGAATGGCGGGATGTAACCATGCCGTCAGTAGGTGTCAGAGTATATTGCTTTAACGCAAACGATTCTGGAGAAATTACTAATATTCTGGAAGATGAAGACGAAACCAAAACTTATGAGGTCGAACTTGACACCGGGAGAAAAATAAAATGCAAATTTGATGAACTTGAAATGGAAGATTACGGTTCGTTGCCAATGTGGGGAACAATGTGGCAATTTAGCGATTCGTGCGATAACTGGTGGATGGAAGAGGGCGATGGTGTTGAGGCTATGTCTGAACTTGGGTTTAAGGTTTGGTGTTCCGAGGAGTTTGGCTATTTCTTTGGTATAGATGGCGCAGGTTTTGATTTTTATGAAGCCTATTGGATTCCGCTTTATAAGGCAAGAGGGCTAAAGTGGCATAGTGAGGCGGCTGAGCAAAAGTACCAAATGGAATGCAAAGGATATACTATTAGGAAAATCGGTGCATCTGAATACTGGATGGACGGTGATAAGGTGATAGAGGGGGTAATTAAGGATGAGTAACGAGATATCATATGAGTGGGAGGTTCAGGGTTTCTACGCTGGATATTGGGAATGCTTAACAACAGAAGATACAAAAGATGAGGCGGTTTTTCAAAAACAGTGCTACGATGAAAACGAATGTGGAGTTCCTCATCGCATAAAACGGGTTAGGGTGTAGATTGTTGGTATGAAGTTTGAGTATTTTAATCGCGATAGGCAAAGAACCTTAATCACTCATTCGGGGATATCTGTTTTAGATGACTATGAAAAAGGAAATTTACAAGCAATGAAGGATAACGGATACAAATTTAAGGTCGATGGGAAAACCGTTTCACTTAGACAATTAGTAAAAATAGCTAAAGAAGAATAAATTTGCAAACGGAGTGTACCCATACATAGAGAGGTTGTAAAATGATGACAAGCAGGGAAGATTTTCTAATGATTTTTATTGGCTGTGGATTATACGACTTGAAGCTAATAGATGATGTACAGTACAATTGGGGTGATGTTTTTGCATATCTTGATTTGAATTATTGTGGAGAACGAAAGCTACCCGCTATAATGTCTGCGGTGTTCAGTCTCGGTAAAGATAACTTAGCAGAAGCTATTGACAAAAGAATTGACTATCTTGAAGATACCGAAAGAACATACGGTATTTCAGATGAGCAAAGAGATGAGCTGAATGCACTCAAAGAGCTGAATCCTTACGAAGACCTTGAGGAGTATCACAATTACCTTGATACGCATGTCACTTGCGTAAACCACAAGGGTATTTATAAGTCATATTTATCAGAGGCGCTCGCTGACTTCGCGGACGGCACAGGATTTGAGGTTGAATTTTAAGCGTGAGTTATGACATTGAACTAATTGATAGCAAATCACATATGGTGATGGAATTGCCAGCGGGCATGTTTGTACGAAGCGGGAATATTTGCGCAGAAATTGACGAAATAACAGGGGACTTCTATCAAGTTCCACAAAAAGAAGCATCTGTTAATATTACATACAACTATGCAGGTTATTACTATGAAGCTTGTGATGGTGATCAGCGTTTTTATAATGACGGTAAAAATCTTGGCATTCGTGCTATATATGGCAGAACAGCCAAAGAATCTATCCCAATGCTAATAGATATGATCGAGCGCATCAAGAAAAGATATCAAAACGCCGATGGCTCTTGGAAATTAGGAAATCGCACAAGACAATTCGCAATCAATGCAAAGGGCGAAAAGATTATTGATTTGTATGAAATAATGTTACAAGGATTAACTCCTGTTGAGGAGCACTATCAAGTATCAGAAGGTGATACTTCAGATTACTGGGAAGAAACTGCCGCAAATTCTATTATTCCACTTCAAACAATGTTAATTTTTGCAGTAAACTTAGAGGACAAAGACTGTATTTGGAATGGAGATTGAGAGGAGAGGAGTTATAATGGAAAGACACATAGTGTGTGATTATTATCACCCGGATGCTATTGTTAATATAGGTGCCATCTGTGAATCTTTTGAGGAAGCACAGATGGCAATGGCGGCAGATATTAACCAGTTATTATCAAATCACGGTTATTATCTTGATGACGAGTATAATGCAGCACCATCTGCCGATGCAAAAACCGATGAAGATGTATCTGTTATCAAATATTCAGAGCACAATGTTACACTTACTATTGATGATGAAATTATTTGTGATTGGTTTATCAAAGCCACTGATATTCCGTTAACTTCTACGGAAAAAGGAGATATCTATAGAGAACTCGATCATGATTGTTTGATGGATGATATTTCTAATTTCTATGATGAACACAAAGATCGGTACAAAGATTTCATCAGTGAGGATGACTTTGATACTCTGGTGCATTGGCTCAAAAAATCGCAAGATTGTGATATTGCACAGGGTGTTTTCGATGAAATGTATAACATTCGGACCTGCGATGAACAGTTCGTCGCTGAAAAAGTAATTAAAGTGCTCAACAAAGAGTGGGATATCTTTATCAGTGAAGATCAAAAACACATTCTTGTTTCTGATCCTTATTCAGGTGCTAATAATTTGGAGGATGATGAATTTTATAAATTCATTTTAAACCCCGAAAAGTGCAATCTGCGTGAAACGCTTAACAATGAGGAACTGTACAATGCGGTTATCAGATTTGCAGAAAAGAGAGGTGTGCGTCATGAAAATTAAAGATCTCACTGAAAATGAATATCTGGAATTATGTCAGAATTACATCTCAAGATTTTGGAGCGACAGCGAAAACGGAACGACTTCTCCGTCCGCCAATGAATTGGCTGTAGCTGATGAATTGGTAGACAGACAAGTTATTGAGGATTATTATGCTGGTGTTGAGTTTGGAAAAGAAGATTTCTTTTGCAATCTTTGATCTATCTATAACGGAGGAATGTTTGTGAACAAGAAAGAAACTGTGATATATGCTACGCCTGCTTGTAAACGGCAAGACATACCCAGCATTCTGTTCGTCGATTCATCAAATGAAGAAGAAAAAAATGCTTTATAAAGTATTAGAAGTACCCGGCATTGAATATATCGTGCTTGATTTTAAGTCTTCTGACGGTAATTTTATTGCTCAAGATCTGGATGACAGCGAAACATGGAATGCCAAAGCATTCTATCAGTGGTTGATAGATGAAGTTCTGGTATTCACAGATGATGGAATCTCGGGAATGGATAAAGATTTATATAAACAGTTCAAAGCATTTGCCAATCAAAGAGGCGTTTGTGTTTGTGATAGCAGAAAGATATAAGCCGAAAGAAAGGGTTTCGAATTATGAAAAATGAAAATAAAACTGTCGCCATATATTTTAAATGTGATACAGATGATGTAGAGGAAATCAAAAGAGTTGTAGATCATCATCTCGACTATATTGTCGGTGATCCAAGTACTGATTGGTATTTCAGTTCCTTCTTTAATGCAAACGCATATGATGCGGAAACCTATGACGAGAAACAGTTTGCTGTTTTGCGCTTTGTAATCAACGATATCATGGCAAACGAGCTGGATGATATCGATGAATATTCAACGCTCGGTCAGTTTTATGCAGATATTCATAATTTGAATGAAACTTTAAGCGATGTGGAAGACAGGCTCAGAAGAAAAAGAAACTAATGATTTTTAAGAAAGAGGATTAAAAAGGGATGATATGGGCTGAGGAACAAAACGTATAAATACCGAATTTATACAACCAATTTGAGGGAATGCCACTTGGATGATAGAAAGGATGAAAACTAATGAACGGTAAAAAAGTTTTATTTCAAATTGCGTCAGGTGATACATTCAAAGTAGGTAACTTTGAGTTTATTGTACTTGCACAAAATCACGTGCTTGGTACGACAGAAGTACTATTAATAGATTTCTGGAAAACCACAAAATTTGATGATAGTACAAACAACTATAAAAACAGTAGTATTCGCAAGAAATTGAACAGCGACTTCTATGATGAACTTGTAAACGAAGTGGGCACGATAAATATCATACCGCATACCGTAAATCTTACAGCAGATGATGGTAGAAAGGATTACGGTATATGTGATGATTGTGTTAGTCTGCTTACTTGTGAACAGTACAGAAAATATGTAGATATTGTAGACAAATACAGGATAACGAGCAATTGGTGGTGGCTTGCCACACCGTACTCCACGGGTAGTAATGGATATGACTACACCGTTCGTTGTGCTGACCTCGATGGCACGCTCAACGACAACGACTGTAACTACGACAACGGTGTGCGTCCGTTTTGTATCTTTAAATCTGGCATCTTTGTATCTTAATATAGGAGAATATCGTGAAACAAAAAAGTAATGATTTAAAAGTGATAGTTAAAGCTAAAGAATTAACATTACACACAATTAAAATAACTTCCAACTGTAAAAAATTTCCTAAAAAATATCGTTTCACTGTTTGTGATAGAATGCAACGCAAAGCAATGGACATTTATGAGTCTTTATTAGAAGCAAACAGGATATTATTGAAAGACCTTATAAAAAGAAATGATTTACAAACCAAGGCAATTTTATGTTGTGACGAGTTATTGTTTTATATTGAAATGTGTCTTGAACTTTTAATCATTCAACCGAACAGTGCCGAGTATTGGTCAAAACTTGTTTCTGATATTAAACATATGACGATTGCATGGAGGGCAAAGGATAAAGAAAGATATCGGCACGGGTAATAAACTATTCGTTTTACACCGTTCGTTGTGTTAACAACGATGGCACACTCAACAACAACAACTGTAACTACGACAACGGTGTGCGTCCGTTTAGGGAGAAAGTCAGAAAGAGTAAATTTAAATTGAAATCAGTACGCCTCTCACAAAAGAGTTTATTACCCTTCCTTTGCAATAATATTATGACTGATTTTGAAAAAGTTATTGATTTTAAAAATTTGTATCAAGCATATAAAAAAGCAAAATCCGGTAAGGGTTTTAAAAATAGTTCAGCGAAATTTGAAATCAATGCATTAGATGGGATAAATATCTTAAAAGAACAACTTGAACATAAGCAGTATCGCGTTGATGAATATCAAGAATTTTATGTATATGAGCCAAAAAAGAGATTAATAGCAGCTTCTACATTTAAGGATAAAATTGTTCAGCACAGTCTTTGTGATAATGTATTATTGCCAACGCTGAAAGATGTGTTTATAAGAAACAATTTTGCTGGCCAAAAGGGTAAAGGTACTCTTTTCGGATTAAACACTTTAAAAGATAATATGATTAGCTTTTATCAACAGTATGGTGGTGGCTTTATTTTAAAAGGGGACATTTCCAAATTCTTTTATTCTATTGATCATCAAATTTTAAAACAAATCATACGCAAATATTTTTCAGATGAAAATATTTTATGGCTTTGCGACTTGATTATAGACAGTACTCAAGGAAAAGGCCTGCCATTAGGAAACCAAACAAGTCAAGTATTTGCTTTACTATATCTCAGTGATTTAGACCACTATATAGTGAATGATTTGAAAATCGAATTTTATGGCAGATACATGGATGATTTTTATTTAATTCATAAGAATAAAAAGTATTTGAAAAAGTGCTTGTGTGATATAAAAAGTATTTTGAATTCATTAGGATTATCCTTGAATGAAAAAACAGAAATAATCCCATTCAGACAAGGAATAAAATTTCTCGGATTTCACACTTATGTAACGGCAGCTGGAAATATCGAATGCCGTTTAAATAATAAAAATAAAAACAACGCTTTAAGAAGGTACAGACGTATGGCAAAGCTTGTGAAAACTGGTTCGTTATCCGAAGAAAAATTTATAGAGTGCTTTCGATCTTGGAAATCTCATGCATTATTTGGAAATTGTAATGAATTGATAGAGAATTTTCAAAATGAAATAGATATTATATTGTCAGAGGAGTGATAACAATTTTAAAAGATTATATTAAATTTGGAAAATATGAAGACTACATAATGATATACCAGACAGTATAGTCAAGAAAAAGGTAGCGCATAATGATAAGCGAAGATTGCAGTACAATTCGTTGGTCTTATTTTGACAATATGATAAATCATAGACGAGTTTTGATATGTTCAAATTGTCGTTCAAGATTCAACCTTTCGCCTGCAAGAGATATAATTGATGTAACGGAGAGCTATTATTTGTTTCGCCCGCGATGTGGGGCAAGAATGATTCAGGAGGAAGACGAATGAAAATCATTAATACACATACAGGAAAAATATTTGTTGACATAGAGCGCATGTTGGAATTTCTGACCGTCGGAGATTATGGAAAAGAGAATAATATAAAAGCTGATTTCCTCGGTTTACATAAAGAAATAAACGGCGTTAAAAACACAGCAGTAGATTTGAGTAAAAAGTGGGTTGCAACCATTAGCACTCAAAAGGGATGCTTAATGAACTGTGCCTTTTGCGATTGCCCAAAGGTTGGATTTAAAGGTAATGTTTCCTTAGATGAATTAATCTATCAAATTGAAACAATACTCCAGTCTGAACAAGTTATTAACTATACAGAAAGGTTTAATGTGCATTTTGCACGTATGGGAGAACCCACATTCAATAAAAATGTACTGGATTTTACAAAAAATCATTTGAAAGACTTAGTACAAAGTTATATTGTTGCTGACACAATTCATCCAGTAGTTTCTACTATGTTGCCCAAAAACAATCCGAATTTAAAACAATTTCTTATGGAATGGTGTGAAATAAAGAATAACTATTATAATGGCGAAGCTGGGCTACAATTCAGTATTAATTCCACGAATGATGATCAGAGGAATAAACAATTTAATAACCTGAGCCTATCATTATCCGAGATATCAGATATAGGAAGGCAACTCCCAACACCTCTCGGAAGAAAATACACACTTAATTTTGCAGTAACTAAAGATACGATTTTAGATGCAAGAGTATTATCAGAATTGTTTGATAAAGAAAAATTCATTGTTAAAATCACGCCGATTCATCAAACAAATGCCGCTGTTTCAAACGGCTATGATGTGAGCACTACTTATGAGGATTACAATGTATATCGAGATTTTGAACAACCACTTCTTGCTGAAGACTGGGATGTTATTGTGTTTGTTCCGAGTAAAGAGGAAGATTCCGATAGAATTACTTGCGGTAATGCTATTATTCATACTTTAAAATCAAGGAAGTAAAGGAGATTATCTATGAAACATTTTAAGAAAATAGGAAGCGTACTTGTTTGTGTAATATTAATACTTACAATGTTTGTAGGTTGCACAGAAGCGGGTCGAGTAAAACACAATGTTAAACAAGATGCAGACAATTTCAATGTAACAAGACGCGTTACGGTTATTAATTCACGTAGCGATAAAGTAATATTAGAATTAATTGGCAATAGTTCTATATATGTTGATAGCGCCGATAATCAACTCGAGGTCACAAGTGAAGTTGCTGATGGTCAATACAAAATTGATTATATAAATTTAAACGAGTGGACTACATATGTTATTGAGGATCTTAGTGGCGCTGAAGTAAGTAAATACCATTATGAACTTAATTATCTTCCAGAAATGGTACAGCCTTTTACTATAACATCAGACGATTAAGAAATATTGCCCAATATTAATCATATCGTCTAAATCAAAATAGGGGGTCAATCTAATTAGTAAAAATCAAACCGAAATATCTGAGGCAATATGTACCTTTCTGTCAGCTTTAAATTCAATAGATAAAAGTTACGACGATAGTGCAGACAAACTTAGAGAGTGCAATCTAATGACACAGGATTATTTACATGAACTAGAGCTGTCTAATTTGAATTATGCTGAGCGAGAGAAGATAGCTACAAAGCTAAGAAATGTTAGGAGAGAAAGGCGGAAGGCGAAAGATTATATAGAGATTTGTGAGCCCTTAGAAGAATTTATACACAATGGCAACAACCAAAAGTTTATAGGAAAATTAAAAGAGGTATTAGGACAAGTTAGAAAGTTAGAGAAAAGTCATCGAAATAGAATATACATAAACAAAATTATTGACAAGGAGGATTAGTGTAGTGACAGAACTTGTTCCGATGGATTATGTCACAGTCTATCAAGCGTGCAGAGCTTTTTATAATTTAAGTACAACAGAAGTATCTATAATAGACCTCTTAGCTAATAACGGTACATTCATTGGTGATCCTCGGGATTTATCTAAAAAGTTAAAGATTTGTTATACTCAGATCACTGCCGCTCTAAATTCATTGGACAATATAGGAGTAGTTCTTAGAAACACCACTGGAGATAAAAAGGTACGAATGAGGGCGGTTTCGCTATGTCCGCATTGGGAATATAACCTCGTGAAAGCTTATGAGAGTGGAGACCAAATCTCATTGAAGAACAAGCGACAGTTCCCAAGTCAGTGCAACAGTATATAAATATGATGTTTAATATTATAAACAAAAATACGGTTTGTGTTTATAATCTTAAACATTTATACTTGTACTATAATTTGTGCTGTAATCAAACGGTTAGATAGGGGAAAATAGGATGAGCAAAAGTAATAGGAGTATTCTATTAAATAATGATATCGATTACGAGTCAGTGGAAAAAATAATTAATGATATAATAGAAATTAACTCTGACGATGATTTAAAAGAAGACCAATGGTTTGAGTCTATGGATTCAACTATTTTGCATAATGAAATCATATATCATAGGGAACCAATTAAATTATACATAAATAGCTACGGTGGAGATGTATATTCGGGGTTAGCACTTGTGAATATAATTAAAAATAGTAAGACTCCAATATATACAATTGCTATAGGTGCTTGTATGAGTGCTGCGCTTCAAATATGGCTCGCGGGACATAAAAGGTTTGTTAGCAAAAACTCCACCTTACTCTTCCATGATATATCAAGCGGCGGATGTACTTGTAAAACTGAGGATATAAGACAAAACCTAAAAGAATGTGAAAGGCTACGAGAAATATTCATAGGTGAAATAATAGAAAAATCCACAAAAGTAACGCGCGAAATGCTCGATGAGGTTATTAAAAGCAGAACTGACTGGTATATCCCTGCCGATGAAGCCATTGAATTGGGGTTAGCTAATCACTATTATACAAGAGAGGATCAATAAATGGTGTATTTTATTTCAGATTTGCACTTAGGACATAGTAACTGTTTAGCCTACGATAATAGACCTTTTAATATATGAAAAGCCATGTGAGATGTTCAATGTAGGATGCATGATGGACTATATGAACTATCGGCCTCGAACAATTCAAGAAATAATAAGTAAAAGAGGTATAGATGCAAAGTGATATATTTAGATAATGCAGCGACAACAATGATGTATCCCGAGGTGCTTAACGCTATGAAGCCGTATATGGGAAAACAATATGGTAATGCCGGAACACTATATGCATTAGGTCGAGAATCAAGAGAAGCGATGGATAAAGCGCGATGCCAAGTAGCAAGTTTGCTTAAATGTTCACCCGAAAATATTATATTCACATCTGGCGGCACTGAGTCGAACAACACAGTTATATTCGGGTTAAGACGACATTTGATGGAGCAAGGGAAAACACAAATAATTTCAAGTAAAGTCGAGCACGATTCAATTATACATGCTTTAGAGGCTTTATCCCGTGAAAATGAAATGTTAATAAAACCCGTGTTTGATGTGCGTTTTTTAGGGGTGAATAATGATTGTAGAGTCCAAATAGAAGAATTGAAAAAAATCATTTCAGACAAAACAGGGTTGGTATCAGTTATGTTCGTAAATAACGAGACTGGTGCTCGAAATCCGGTTGAAGATATTGGTAAACTATGTAAGCAAAATGGAGTGCTTTTTCATACGGATTGCGTACAAGCAGCAGGGCTTCAAGATATTGATGTAAATAAAATTAATTGCGATTTTCTGTCAATTTCTTCACACAAAATTCACGGCCCGAAAGGTATAGGTGCTTTATATATACGCGATAAGAGTATCATAGACCCAATAATATACGGAGGATTGTCACAAGAATTTGGACTAAGAGGTGGAACAGAGAATGTTCCGAATATCGTGGGATTTGGAAAAGCCTGCGAAATAGCACAAGATAACCTTAAATTCAATCAGGTTTTGATTCATAATATAGTGTCAAAGTTTATTAATGCTATATATTACTATGCCGAAGAGGTAGATTTAAGTGAAAATATTAGATTTAATTTGATTGAAAATCAAACTAAAACTCTAAGTTTGTTAATAAAAGACTGCGATGCGCAAACATTAGTATTAATGCTGGACAATCTCGGAGTTTGTGTTTCGGCGGGTTCGGCTTGCCGAAGTAGCTTGAATGAGCCGAGTCGTGTTTTAACGGCAATGGGATTATCAGGCGATGAGGCAAGGAGTACTATACGTATCAGCTTTTCCATACATAATACACAGGCAGAGGCGGTTGACGCAGCGCGAGAAATCATAACTTGTGCGAAACAATTAAGTATGTTATAATTATCATAATAATGTAGAACAATGTGTTCAAGACGTAAGAATAATTAGGAGGGGTAAAATGGATGATTTACAATACTGGCTTGATAAAATTGATTTTGATATGCTAACCGATGAAGAACTTGACAGTATCTTGGATATTGAGTCTGCAAGAGAAATGGCTTTTGAACTTGCGAAACGCGCGGGTGGAACTTATATTATCAACCCTGCCGGGGTTAGAAATATGGGCGAGTCGTTGATAAAAATTTCTGAGTTTTTTAAAAATCAACCAGTTGAAATTAAATGTAGCACTGGTTCAAAAATTACACCCAATGTCGGGTCTGTTTCTGTGTATGGCAATCAATTAGTGATAGATAAACCTAGAGAGTTTGTGAAGATATGCGCATCAACTGACGGGTTTGATGTTTATTCTGATTTAGATGAAGTCGTACACTTAGACTTTATATTCGGAGATATTGCTAAGAAAATACAAGGAGGCGAAGTGAATGGAGAGTCTTGATATTGTCTCTCAAGTAGTTTCGGAAGACACGATTCAATCTAATAAGGTGATTGAATTTTTTTGTTCTTTATGTGATATTTTTGTCGATCAAGCATATTTCACCTCGTTGTATCAAGATGATGTTGAGATTGAGGCGAGAGTAAATCAGTCTAACCAGCTTATACTAACCATTATTTGTCCCGGGCTTGAACTTACAGAAGATCAGCAAACAAGTGAGGTTATCAGTGCTTTTAATTTAATGATGTTATGTTCGGAGCAAGTGACCATTAACGCAGAGGAATCTGAAAAACTGCGCATATGTTTTGTGTTGCCAAGTAATTAGGAGGAATAAGCAGAGGTTTTATGAATGTAAAACGAAGGGAACAGTTGCGAAGAGCAGTAAATTTAATAAATTCTGCTCGCGATATAGTTGAAATTATTACCGATGAAGAAACCGATTCCGCAGATAATATGCCGGAAAATCTTCAGACCGGTGACAAATATGAAAAAATGTTGTATGCTATAGAGTGCTTAGAAGATACAACTACGCATCTTGATAATGCGATAGAAAATATAGAAAATGCTTTGTATTAATTATAATGACGGAAGGTGAGTAAATGTTCGGATTAGTAGGATTTTTATTTAGTGCAGCTTATCTTGGAGCAAGATATATAAGTTCTGAAACTGCACAAGCGGCGGTGAAAGCACGAGATTCTCGAGTTCATACAGATATGAATCGTCAAAGAGAATTAGAACATCTTTCTTGGGGAAATACTGAATATGATAGGAAGAGATTTGCTGAATTATTAGGCAGAGACGATTTCGCATTTGAGAATGCGTCTCTTAGCGAAAGAGAGTATGCTGTGTGGAAAATTGCACAGAAAGAAGGATGGGTATATTCCAAAAAACCGGGTGCTAGCAATCATTTGCCAGACAATTGTTATGGATATGATCCGTCTAAGGATGAGTCTTATAACAGATTAGTAAGAAGAATTTAAATTCAAACAAAAAAGTATGTAAGTTTTTGCAACTTACATACTTTTTTTTAAACTGTCATTTTTGGAATAAGTAATTAGGTAATTTTAATCTTCGATTTAATAGTACCTTTCCGTGGCACTGAAATTGCGCCGATGAATCGTTAGATAGTATTACGTTACTATCTTTTAAATCTTCGTTCGCAGAGACTAAAATAACATCACCGTTTTCTTTTTTGTATAATTGCTTACAATACATTGCTCCATCAACGGAAAATATTCCAACATCTCCGTTTGATAACTCGCTGTCTTTGGAAACATATACAATATCGCCATCGCATATATACGGATACATACTATTTCCTTGTATTTTGACGGCAAAATCAGCGTTCACAGGAACTGACTCATCGACTGTTATCATATCAAATTCAGATTCGTCAGAAAACGGAAAAGCATATCCAGCAGCAGATGGGAGCAAAAATTTCGGTATTTGTCGGATATTAGAGTGATCTGGATTGACACTTTGGTTATTGGATATAACTCTTTCTTTCTCAATTGCACAAATTTTCTCGACCGCTTCCTTACCGTATTCATCAAGGCTGCGATAATCCCTGATCAATGAAGCTTCATGATCGCTAATATCAAGCGACTCGTTATGGTAATTAGAATAAGTTAATCCTAATAATTCATCGACCGATGTATTAAACACTTTTGATAAAGCACCAAGTGCGTTCGCTGACGGAAGTTTAATACCGTACTCCCAGTGTCTCACACTGGTAGTTGACACATCTACTTTTTCACTTAATTCCTCTTGTGTCAACCCATTCGAAATCCTCAATAATTTAATTTTTTTTCCAATGTCCAAAATTATTCCCCCATTGCAAATGACGTATTGACATATTGCTGATAAAGTGTTATGATATAGTAACAATGATTACAGTGTATAGAATAACATAAACAAAAGTATATGTCAAGTGATTTAAAAGTTGGAGTTGCCCGTTCACACAAACAACTCCAGATAATTTAAGCAATACTGCAATGGGGTCGCAATACTGCATGTGGGAATACAAAAGGTCTTATGTTCTTAGTTTTAAAATATGGAATCAAAAAGCAACAGCAGACCCATATATTATTAAAACAAAGAATGATTTTATAAGTGAGATACATAGACTTAATGCTATAGATAACATAACAGATACTAACTTAGAAGTTAGTATAGATAATGAAGGTAATTATGTTATTGATATAGTAGATAAGTCATTAGACGCAGACCTTATAATACTGCCCACACATGCAGTATATCATAATTTAAATTAAAAATCAAGGAGATTACTGCAAATGAAAAATCTATCCATTAAAGAATTTGTTGATTTCTGCACTCATCAAGGATTCACAAAATATATATTGTCATCTGAAAACCAAGAATCCTTAATCCGACCGTCTTTTGTTATTGAGTTTAATAATATTTCTGGTATTGAAAACCAAAATATCATAAATTTAAAAAGAGGAGATGGCTCTTGGATTCAATTTAATAATGTAGAAAGGATTAGTGTGGACGAACATATGGGGACAACAAGTTTCACAATAAAATATCGCAAACAATCCCTTCCTATTTGGAATTTACCACTTTGTACTTTTGTGGCAAAATAACAAATATAGCAAATAATATTATTAGCTTGACAAACTAAAAAAAGTATGCTATACTTATACCGCAGTCTAAAAATAATACGAAAGAAAGGATGTATAGTGTGCTTAACTCGCAGAATAAAGCGAGGTGTTTCCGAATAGGAGAAATTTATTTAATGAAATTCAACGGAAGAGCGCATGAACAGCAGGGCTGGCGACCGGGACTTGTATTTCAAAATAATACGGGAAACCAATATAGCCCTAACATTATTGCTCTGCCACTTACAAGTTCATTAAAAAAACGATCTCAACCTACGCATGTGTTTATACCAGCTAATGATGACACAAAGTTAAAAAAAGATAGTATGGTTTTGTGTGAAAATCCGGAGTGCATTTCGAAAGATAGAATTGGTAGTTATATTACAACATTACCAGATCAATATATGTCTCAAGTTACGATCGCAAACCTTTTAGCTACATCATCAATATCTTTTATCAATCCAGAAGAATTGATTACAACTTGGGAAAAGTCTCTTGTGCTAAATAGTGTAAGCTTTTGAGAGGATAAGAAGTCATATGTTTAACAGTGGAAATAAGATAAAATTTATTCAGCATTATACTAATAATATCGCTACGCAAAAACATTGTGAGAGAATATTTAATAAGTGTGAGCCGTTTGAAGAACAGTGGCAGTCAGACTTATGCACACAAGGCAAAGATACACTACAGGAAATGATTGACAAGATAGTTTGTGTTAGGTCTAGAAGTTCTCATGGTATAGTTTTATTGCTTAGAGACTATGTTAAATGGTGTATACAGACCAAATATCCAAATGTTAGCGATGGTATGTTGCAAATCAAAACAATAGGAACAGACAAAGTTAAAAAATATATGGTTGCCAACCCGTTAATGCTACAAGATTATCTAAATATCATTTGCGAACCAGAGACTGAAAAAACAACTGATAATATATATAGATGTTATTATTGGTTGGCATTTTCGGGAGTCTCAGAAGAGGACAGCCTAAGAATTAAGTGCTCTGATGTCGATTTTGAGAATATGGTAATTCATTATAATGGTCTTAATATCCCTCTATATTTTGAATCTATACCAGCCTTTAAAAATTGTGCCACTCTTTCACAATTTGTGTATAAACATCCGAATTATGCAAGCTCAACAACGGTCTATATGGATAGAGCTAACGGGGATACTCTGATACGCGGTATCAGAAATACACCAAGTATTTCGACTATGAGTGTAGAGTTATCTAGAAGAGCTAAATCGAGAATCGACAAAGGACTATTGACAAAAAGATTGAGTTATAAACATGCCCTGTTATCTGGAATGTTCTATAAAAAATACCAATTAGAAATGGCTGGTTATGAAGTAGACTTTGTAGATGAGGCCTTAGAATTTACTAAAGGTAAGGAATATAAGCTCGACAAAGGAAGAAATAAAATTGAAGCTAAAATTCGACAAGTAGCAAAAGACTATATGATTGATTATTTGCGCTGGAAATTAGCGTTTAATCTTTGAGATTATGATTTGCCTGCGTAGAGCGGGCATTTCAATACATATATCACGCTAAATAAAAAATTTGCATATATAGAGATGTAGCCAAGTGGTAAGGCAAGGGACTTTGACTCCCTCATGCGTTGGTTCAAATCCAACCATCTCTGCCAATACGGCTATAGCCGTTTTACATATAATTTAATGTTGATTAGGTGGTGATTAGATATGGAATGTGATTAGATCTCGCTAAGAAAAAGGTGGTGAGCATGAATTCACTATTAATGTGAACATTAATTAAAGATTGAAAGGATGAATCTATGAATAATACTGAGATTAAAGATTTAAACTTAGTTCAAAAATTATCCAAAATAAGAAAAATAGCGGGTGTTGTAACTAAGGATAAGAAAGGCTACAACTATACATATGCTGATATAGTTCAGATATCGGCAAAGATAACTGCTGGTATGGAAAAGTATCATGTTTCCTTAATCCCCAGTATTGTACCGGGGACATCTATCATTACGCAATGCACTATTGTAAATACTAAAATGGATAAGCAGGGTAAGCCTTATGACAAAACCGAGACGGAGATGCTGTTTCAAGCTGACGCTATTTTTAAATGGGTGAACGATGATAATACAGACGACATTATCGAAGTACCGTGGACGATTACTGGATCACAAAGTGATCCATCACAAGCCTTTGGGTCGGGACTTACATATTGCACGAGGTATTTTCTAACGAACTATTTCCAGTCTGCACAAGTAGACGGAGATGTGGACGCTTATAGAAAGAAGCAGAAAGAAGCTGAACAATCGGAGGACTTAGAAGTAGCCGAGTCGATAGTAGGTGAGTTAGATAAAGTTGTAAAACAATACCTGATTGATAATCCTGATAAAAAGGACGATGTGAAAAAATTTATTGCTAAGTACGCGCCAAAGTCAAATTATTTATCTATTAAAGATCCTACTATTGCAGGCGCATTGCTTAACGGATTTAGCGAGAAATATCTCAAAAGTGAAAAGGAGTCTAAATAATGGGTTTTAGGAATGGTGCATATGCAACTGTTTGGTCTTCTGAACCAATTTCAGATGTAAATACAAAAATCAGAATATCTATATCGCGGAAAAATAAGAACACTGGTGAATACGAACAGGATTTTTCTGGATTTATAGCTTGTATTGGTACTGCTGCGGCTAAGAAAGCAGCATTATTAAAAGAAAAGGACAGAATAAAATTAGGGGATACCGATGTTTCTACTTATTACGATGCTGAGAAAAAGAAGACCTATTACAATTTCAAATTGTTTTCGTTTGAAAATTTGAATAACTCAGAAAAGACTACAAAAGATGCTGATGTTGTCGAAGATGTAGATAACGGTGAACCTGATTTACCATTCTAGGTTACTGATCTAATTTGAACATAATATAGGCTGGTGATGTTATTAGCAAAAATCCAATATATAAAGATTATATAAATGAAATGACTTGGAGTTATAGTCGCATTAAGTGTTTTGAAAACTGCCAATATCAATGGTTTTTAAAATATATCAAATTATACTCTGATTCACCGAAACAGTTTTATGCTTCTTTCGGAAGCTTGGTACATAAAATTCTTGCGGATTTTCTTTCCGGGAAGACCTCTAAGGAGGAATCAAAGATAGGATTTCTAACTCGCTATTATCAAGAGGTTGCTGGTGAAAGACCGGATATATCGATAGTTAAAAATTATTTTAATGATACACTAAACTTTCTGGAAAGATTCGATGGGTTTCCAGATTTTAACACCAAGGAAATTGAGGACGAAATCAGATTTAAGATAGACAAGTATAAATTCGTAGGCTTTATTGACTATCTTGGAAGAGATGCTGATGGTTTTGTGATTGTAGATCATAAATCTCGCAAACTTAAGCCGAAAAGTAACAGAAAGACTCCAACCGTAAACGATAAAACAATAGATGATATGTATAAACAACTATATATCTATTCTGAAGGAGTAAACCTAAAATATGGTGAGTATCCGCACCAACTATGCTTTAACTGCTATAGGAATCAGAACTTTATAAAAGAGCCGTTTGATGCACAAAAATGTGAGGATGCAAAAAAATGGGCAATTGACACGATAGAAAGAATCAAAAACACAGACTACTTTGCTCCAAGTGTAGATTATTTTAAATGTAAATACATCTGTGATGTAAACGAAGAGTGCTGTTATTGGCAGGAAAGGTAGGCGATGTATATGCGACCTGACGATATAAACAGTATTGATAGTGAGTCTGGAATCATTGCCACCCTAATACATAATCCCGAGTTCTCGTTCTATTCAGAAAATCTACTTCCGAATCATTTCGTAAACAAAGAGAATCGCTGCGTATATACAGCGATATGCGATCTGGCGCAAAAAGGAATAACAACTATAGACCCGTATAACATCATTGAGGATTTGAACTCGTCCGAAGCAACTAGAAAGTATGCAGATGAACTTTCAATCGAGAAGTTACAAGAACTTATGGATGTCAGTGATATTATAGCCAGATCCACTGTCGAGGAATATAAACTACTCGTAAAAAATGTTATGGATTCTGCCTTCAGAAGAGACACGTATGAAAAATTAAAAGAGTGCCAGTCACTTTGTTGTGACAGGTCAGAGCAGGACATTGAGCAGAAAATCTATTCTATAATTGATAATGTTATGACAGAGTTTTCGACAACCGAGGAAATCCCACCGTATCGGGATGTTGTTGATGAATGTTGGCAGGAACTCGTAGATCGTCAGAAAGATGGATACTCTGGAATACCAACTAAATTTCCAACATTAAACGAGTATGTTACTTTGGAGCAGGGAGAGTTGTTATTATTTGGGGCGGAACCCAAAGAAGGAAAATCTATGATGTTATTAAATTGCGCTGTAGATCTTCTGAAGAAAGACAAAGCTGTATTGTATCTGGACAGTGAATTGAGTACGAGATTGTTTACAGCGAGACTGATAGCACATCTCTCTGGAGTAAAGTATAGAGACTTAACTTGTGGAAATTACACAGACGAAGATGCAAAAAAAATAAACGATAGTATTCAGTGGATTAAAACGAGAAAATTCACACATATTTATATCCCGCTTTTTGACAAGCAAAGTATTTATACTGCAATTAAAAAGGTTTATCACACACAGGGACTTGATGTCTTGATTGTGGATTAATGGAATAGTTCACATTAAACATATTGAATTGCTGGAAACCCCTTAGAGCCTTATCAACTACAACATAGTCTCGAACAGAGACAAGTGTGAATGTTTGAAAATGATAAGGATTGGGCAATCAGCAGCCAAGCCTCGAACAGAGGAAGGTTCAACGACTAAGTGCCTTAAGCAAGGACAGTGGTATGCACCGAGATAATTGGTGAAGATATAGTCTACTCTCTAGTGAAAGCTGGAGCTGTGCCAGTCACAGGCAAACGGGTTAGCGACCCGAGAAATTATTGAGGAAGATAGATGGGGTATTTAAGGATTTAACTGGACGGAGATTCGGAAAATTAACTGTTATTAAAAGGGAAAGCGACTATGTATCGCCTAAAGGATATGTTGCGGTTAATTGGTTATGTAAATGCGACTGTGGCAATCTAACAATAATATGCCATGGATATAAAGGAACACGCATTTATGAAATATGGAAAGGAATGCGGAGCATTAGAGGCTGTAATTTAAAAAGTGGTGCTTCGCAAAGTTGCGGCTGTGAAAAAAACAGTACATCCAAATAGGCGATGTAATAACCCTAATAATAAAAACTACCAATGGTACGGTGGAAGAGGGATAAGGGTTTGCAATGATTGGAATGAGTTCCTTAAATTTAAAGAATGGGCATTAAATAACGGATACGACGAATCCCTAACCATCGATAGGATAGATTGTAATGGAGATTACGAGCCAAGCAATTGTCGTTGGTCTGATAAAATAATTCAAGCTAACAATACAAGAAACAATCACCTTATAGAATATAATGGAGAAACTCATACTATGGCTGAGTGGTCACAACTCACAGGAATCCCGTACCATAGACTCAAAGATCGAATTAATAAACTTGGTTGGGATGTAAAAAGAGCGTTAACAACACAATAATTTCGAATTTGCAAATACAAGGTATTTTAAAGGTGGTGATGAGGGTGACGCCTTTGATATTTACCGCGATTTAGGTGGCGTAGTTAATATGATCAAAAATCAAGTGTGTGGTGATATGGGGATAGCAGGATTAGGGGCAATCCAAACAACAGCAACGGGGAAAGCAGCCGACTCGGTGAGAATTGTTAGAAATGCAAGTACGCTGGCAATTATACAGTCAAAAACACCAGAAGAAATAGAAGCAGACGGTATAGAATGCGGAAATAAAAAACTCAGAGTTGTTTACAACAGGAACGGAATGCAAATGGCAAAAGGAGAATATATTGACTTGTTTTTTGATGGCAATCATATTCTTTATGAGGAAGCCAAACAACACGTTCCGGAAACTCCTTATTAAATATTGAAATATCAAGCTAAATAAATAATTTGTCATGGAATTAAACGACTTAATTCAATCGGTTGATATCGTAGAGTTTATTTCGCAGTTTGTCGATCTCGAGGAAAAGAACGGAGAATATTGGGGGCTTAGTTGTTTTAAAGATGAAAAGACTCCATCGTTCTCCGTTCGGAGAGACCCCCCACTTTTCTATGACTATAGTTCAGGGATCGGCGGCAATCTATACACATTTGTTAAACATTACTACAATTGTTCAAACAAGGAAGCCGTTAACATTATTAAAAAATACGCCGGTGTAGACGGAGAAGTTTTCGTTCGGCGTGAAAAGATGGCTGCGACAGTTACTTGCAAAAAATTTTCCAAAAAAATAAAGGGTGTAAAACAGAACTCATCAAAACCTCTTCCAGATAACTACATGGAAAGGTATGAGTATTCTTTAGACAAACTATCAGTTTGGTTAAAAGAGGGAATTTCAAAAGAATCAATAGATAAGTTTCAAGTTAAATATGATGCATTTTCAGATAGAATTGTTTACCCAATACGAAATGTAAACGGGAAGATAGTAAATATAGGCGGTCGAACTCTTGACCCAAATTGGAAAGAGAAAAAACTTCGGAAATATTGTTATTTCTTTTCTTGGGGTACTATGAACACCATATACGGCTTGTCCGAGAATATGGATAGTATTCAGGACAAAAAAGAGATCATTCTTTTTGAAGGTTGCAAAAGCGTTTTACTTGCTGATACGTGGGGAATTCATAATTGCGGCGCAATCCTAACCTCTCATCTTAATCCAAATCAGTTGCGCATCTTAATAAAACTCGGGTGTCGTGTGGTTTTCGCTCTGGATAAAGATGTAAGAATCAGAGAGGACAAGCATATCCAGAAACTTAAACAATATGTGAATGTCGAATTCTTATGGGATTATGAAGACTTATTAAATGAAAAGGATGCGCCTGTCGATCAAGGTCAAAAAGTTTTCGAGCATCTATACGACAAAAGATTAGTATTAAGGTAAGGTGATTTATTAGAAATTTATGCCAATAAAAATTCTTTTAGGCGGTTCTCCCTGTACATATTGGAATGTTGCTCAAACAAAAAACAGAGAAACAGAATTCAGATAGCACAAAGCAACTATCCAGATATTATTTATCACAGAGATGCTTATCAAGTTAGAAATGATAGCTTTAAATTGAGAGGTGACATATGACTAAAGATTGGACAGGAAATAAAGCTGCAACTTTTGTTACATTAGCTGCAAGTAATCATTCTAAAGGTGAAAGAGAAGAAAATGATTATTATGCAACTGATCCTAAAGCAGTAAGTATGCTTTTATCGGTTGAAAAATTTCACTCATACATATGGGAGTGTGCTTGTGGAGAAGGGCACATATCAGAAGAACTGAAAAAAAACGGATATAATGTTTGGTCAACCGATCTTATCGACCGAGGTTACGGAGGTGTCAAGGATTTCTTTTCATTCAACGCTCAGCTCAAAGACAAGATCGATATAATTACTAATCCGCCGTATAAATATGCTCAGGAATTTGTTGAGCACGCAATGGAGTTAGTTCAAGAAGGATGCAAGGTTGCCATGCTTTTAAAAATACAATTTCTTGAGGGTAAGTCAAGAAACGAACTTTTTAAAACATACCCACCAGAAAAAGTTTATGTATTTTCGCAAAGAGTAAATTGTGCAAAAAACGGAGAGTTTGATAAATACAAATCAAGCGCTGTATGTTACGCATGGTTTGTTTGGAGAAAAGGCTTCAAAGGTAGCCCAACCATACACTGGTTAATTTAATCATAAAATTGTTAAATGAATAAATTGAAACTATAGATGATTAAATTGAATGGGGTGACAAATGAAATACATATGCAGTTGCTCCGGCGGGAAAGACAGCGTGGCAACGATTATTCTCGCTCATGAGAAAGGTTATCCGCTTGATGAGGTGATTTTTTCGGAAGTGATGTTTGATGAAAATATAAGCGGTGAACTTCCGGAGCATATAGACTTTATAAATAACACATTAAAACCTCAGTGCGAAGAAAGGAGGATAAATAATGATTAAGGGATTTATAGAAGTCACGAACATCAAAACGGATAGACCCAATTTGATAAACATTGATTGGATAGAAGAAGTATATGATGACAATATATATATTGCATTTAATCCTTGCGGATGTATTATACAAGATTATATTCAATGCAGAGAATCTTATGAAGAGATCAAACAGAAAATCAAGGAGGCTCAATAAAATGGGGTGAATCAAGATGTGTAAACGGTTAGATGAATATACAGGCATATGTGTTAATGCTGATAGTTCTTATTGTGCTGATTTTTGTCCGTATTATGATGATGCACACTATTATTGTGAATTCGAAAATATGGAATAAGAGGTGGTTAAAATAGACGCAAAGGTATGTGATAGATGCGGAACGACATATAGATTCGTTATGTTAAACAAAGTGGTTGATAGTGCGGGACAGGTTGTAATAGAGGATCCTTTTCTAAAAAAATACGATATTAGACAGAAACCGGATTTATGTATGGATTGTCAAAAACAACTTAACACGATTCTTGATGATTTTTTCCATGTGAGGAATGTTCATTATGATCCACTGCAACGGTAAGGGGTGTAATGGAGCCTTAGATTGTGACAATTGCACTCAATCTGGTTCATGCGATACTCATGTGTATTGCGATCAATGCGGTTGCGATTGTTATGATTATTATTATGAGATAGACGGAGAAGAATTGTGCGAGGATTGTGTGGATGAATTATATCGTCACAATGTAGAAAATTTAGGCTGGTGATTTATGAGAGTAGATATTTTTAATACGAATAATACATATAATTTGATTCTTGCAGATCCACCTTGGAAACAGACAAAGGGTGGCAGAAAGTCTGCTCGCCCTAACAGTAGTGGTACAAAATTAGATTATTCAACTTGCTCTTTGGAAGTAATAAAAGAGCATTTAGAGCAAGCGGCAAATCTTTGTACCAATGACAGTATTTTATTTTTGTGGACGATAGATAAGTATCTTTTTGATGCACAAAAGATAGCTGAGGAACTTGGATATAAATTACATGCGAGAATGATATGGAATAAGGTAACAGGTATCCCTGCGGCCTTTACGGTCAGATATGGTCACGAATACTTACTATATATGTATAGAGGCAAATTAACCCCTGTAAGTAAAGAAATGAGAGGGAAAATACATACCGTATTTACAGAGAAAGTTAAGAAACACAGTCAGAAACCTGAAATTTCATATGAAATTATAAATAAACTCTACCCAAATCTTTCAAAACTTGAGATGTACGCGCGACAAGAAAGAGCCGGATTCGATGTATGGGGTGATGAAGTTCCGGTTCAATAGGAGGTATCAATGACTATCAAAAAACAAATATATACTCAAGCAAATATTCGTAAGATAAAAAATAAAGGATATGAATACTGTATAAATCACAAAAGTCCCACTGTCGGAGATATATGCGAGTATAGTTTTGATGAGGACACCGACAACGATTCTTGCGCAATTGTTAAAGTTGTTAAGGTCATAAATCCCGAAGTCAGGCGAGTGATTTTTATTGACACCATACGAGATGATACTGGAAATGGCTTTTTTAATTATATGGTATCAAGTGGAGGAGAAATGAATGTGAGTGCAAGATATCTAAAACCGCTTTGCAAGAGGAGGCAATAATATCAAGAGTTATATTATGTATCACTGCCACTCTGAGTATAGTTTGTTAGACAGTTGCACTAAGTATCAAGATTATATAGATTTATCAGTCGCTAATGGTGCAAAGGCTTTGTCGATATCTGAGCATGGTAAGCCGTTGAATTGGACGGAAAAGTGGGCGGCTTGCAAAGCCGCTGGAATTAGATACATTCATTCTGTTGAGATCTATCTTACTGAGACCCTTGATGAGAAAATTAGGGACAACTATCATACTGTTCTCATGGCTAAGAATATAGATGGTGTAAAAGAATTAAATAAACTTGTTAGTGTTTCTGGAGATAGTGAACATTTTTATTACACAAATCGAATCAGTTTTGACGAGTTTTTAAGTATATCTGACAACATTATCTCGACAAGTGCTTGTTTGGCATCACCGTTGAATAAACTTCCAGTATCCCATCCAAGATATATGGAGCTTGCGGAAAAGTATGATTTTTTTGAGGTACAACCTCATTTGCATCCTGATCAAAAAGACTTCAATAAACGACTTGCGGAATTATCTAAGAAATTAGGGACTCCATTAATTGCGGGTACGGATACTCATAGTTCAAGTAAGTATAAAGCAGAATGTAGATCTGTTCTTCTATCAGCCAAACATAAGTCATATGGAGACGAGGATGCTTTTGATCTTTCGTATAAGACATATGATGAATTGGTCGAATTATTTAAAGAGCAGGGAGCTTTGAATGAAGACGAATATATGTCTGCCATCGAAAATACAAATCTCCTTTATGATATGACAGAGGATATCGATCTTGACACTTCGATCAAATATCCGATTTTATATGGGTCAAGAGAAGCGGATTCAAAAAAATTTTCTGAGACAGTTGAAACTATGTTTCAAGAAAAACTTGATAATGGAATTATTCCCAAAGAACAGGAGCAGTCATTTCGCAAAGCAATTGATGAAGAAATGCGAGTGTTTAAAAAACTGAAAATGGACGGGTTTATGCTGGGACAATCAGAAATCGTTAGATGGTGCAGAGAGCAGGGAATGGCTATCGGCACTGCAAGAGGTTCGGTTGGGGGTTCCAGAGTAGCATATGTAACTGATATTATCGATTTAAACCCAGAAACATGGCACACGGTATTTTCTCGATTTTGTAATGAAGACCGAAAAGAGATTGGGGATATAGATACTGATGTTGTTGAGTCTGACAGACCAGCAATTTTCAAATACATAACTGATAGGTTCGGCACGGATAAAACAGCAAGAGTGGCATCTTTCGGAACAATGCAAGCAAAAGGGGTTATAGATGATGTTGGAAGGCATTTAGCTATAACCTACGAAAAAGAACATGGAAGTTTAGTTGAAAACCCTTGGAATCTCAAAAATATAGCGAAGATAAAGGATGATTTTGATCAAGATCCAGATGGTACAAAGGCAAAATATCCTGAATTGTTTTACTATTTCAATGGACTGTTAGATACAAAGATTTCTCAATCGGTTCACCCTGCTGGGATCGTGATTAGTCCCGTGACACTGGCAGATAATTACGGTGTGTTTGACAAGGACGGGGAGACTTGCCTTATGTTGGATATGGATAATATTCACGACTATACAGGTCTTGCTAAATACGATTTCCTGATTTTGAAAACGGTTCAAGTAATACGAGACACTTGTAATTATATTGGTGAAAATTATCCAAAAACACATGAGATAAATTGGAATGATGATAAAGTTTGGGATAGTTTAATAACAAGTCCAGTAGGAATATTTCAGTTTGAAAGTCCATTTGCATTTGACTGTTTAAAAAAATTTAAACCGCACAGTATTTTTGACATGTCCATCGTTACGGCTTGTATAAGACCGTCTGGAACATCATATCGTAATGATTTATTAGCGAGAAAGATACATAGAAATCCCTCAGAAATAATTGATAATCTTCTAAAAGACAATTTAGGATATTTAATATACCAAGAAGATACAATTAAATTTCTACAACAAATATGCGGCCTTTCAGGAAGTGAGGCCGATAACATAAGGCGTGCCATCGGACGCAAGCAAAAAGACAGATTGGATGCCGCAATGCCATCAATTCTTGAGGGGTATTGTGGAAAATCAGACAAGCCAAGAGAAGTAGCGGAAACAGAAGCAAAAGAATTTTTACAAGTTATTGAGGATAGTGCTTCGTATCAATTTGGTTTTAACCATAGCATCGCGTACTGCCTATTAGGGTATCTGTGTGCATACTACAGGTATTATTATCCGCTGGAATTCCTTACCTCATTTCTTAATAATGCCGCGAATGATGAAGACATCGCTAACGGTACAGCTTATGCTAATCGTGTCGGAATAAAGGTAACAATGCCGAAGTTCGGTCTTTCAAAAAGTAATTACTTTTATGACAAGGATAAAAACATAATTGCAAAGGGCTTATCTTCTGTCAAGTTTATGAGTAAAAATACAGCAGTAGAATTATATGAACTCGCTCAGAACAATCATTATAGCAAATTCGTTGACTTACTATATGATCTTGACGAGAAAACCTCTTTAGATTCCAGACAACTTAATATCCTTATTAAAATTGATTATTTTTCAGAGTTCGGAAATCAAAGAGAATTATTGCGCATAACAGAAATGTTTTATGATGTATTCAACAAGGGCAGGGCTAAGAAAATCGCTAAGTCAAAAGTTGATGGTAGTTTGGTAGAACCTATTGTTCGAAAATACTCAATTGGTGAAACAAAATCTGGAGGTATTGCAAAAAGTTATACGCTATTAGACATACGCTCTATCCTTCGAGGTGTAGAAGAAATTATAAATAACTTAAATCTGCCCGACTTAGACGATAAGTTAAAAGTGCAAAACACCATTAATGCTTTGGGATATATGGGGTATATTACCGGACGTGAAGAAGACCGCAGAAAACTTTATGTTTTAGATATACGTCCCATATACAAACACAAAGACCATAAGCAAATAGGATATTCTGTGTTTACCAAGTCAATAGGAAGTGGGAAAGAGAGCAGATTCACTGTATGGAATGGTGTATTCAATGCAACTCCGATTCATAAATATGATCTGATATTTTGTAATTCATATCAAAAAGATGGGAAGTGGTTTACATTAACTGGGTTTACAATCCTCTAAGCGGAATTACATATAGTACTCCTACCGAAGAGATATATAAGTTTGAAAATGCAAGATTTAAAGGAACAAATATTAGTTCAGACGGGACTTCTTTTTTATTTGGTTTAGAAAATAGGATGGAATTTGAAGTGCAAACGACCTCTGACACCGCACAGGCATTCATGGACGGAATAAGACATCTTGCCGAGGTAGCAACCTTTCCGACACAGAACATGACCCCGTTTTCATTTGAATTAGATCAAAGTTTAGATTCAGAAGACAAAAATCAAACCGATGATGCTATGGAGGAAAATGACGAACTAGACAAATTTCTTGATTCATTCGTTGTCATTGATGATAGTGTTTTAAAATCAACATAAAACCAGTCTTTTATTAACCAAAATTAAGGGGGTGGGAGTATTAACAAGTGTAATTTGTGTGGTAAGAGTTTAGATTTTTGGGATGAAAACGAAGACTTTAGTTGGGTCAAACACTTAGGGTACGGCACTAAATATGACGGCGGTACTTTGGACTTGCATTTATGTTGCGAGTGTGTAGAAAAGCTGATAGAAAAATGTGCTGTAAACCCGGTTATTTATGAGTACTGATACATAAGGAGGATTTATGAAGGTTATATTGATCTCAGGTAAAGCACAGCATGGTAAAGATACTACAGCGAATTTTCTAAAAGAGAAATTATCATCAGACGGACACAGAGTTGTGATTATTCATTACGCGGATTTATTAAAGCATATCTGTAAAGACTATTTCGGATGGGACGGTAAAAAAGACAAGGCTGGTAGGAAACTATTACAGTATATAGGAACTGATATTATTCGGAAAAAGAACCCCTCAATGTGGGTCAACCATGTAGTCACCTTGCTTAAATATTTTTATGAGAATTGGGATTATGTAATTATACCTGATTGTAGGTTTCCTAATGAAATAAATACTATAAAAAATATGGGATTCGATGCGATTCATCTTCGGGTTATAAGAACGAATTTTGTTAGCCCACTTAGTGAGGAACAGCAGAAACACCCCTCTGAAACAGCGCTTGATGACTGTTGTACCCCCGACTATTTTGTACCGAATACCTCAACACTTGACGCTCTTAAGACTTGGATAGAGGAATGGGCAGAGGGTAATCTCTATGGCTGGTAATTTAACGATTTTAGTAGATGTCGATAATGTACTCGAAAACTTAAATACGGTTTGGGTACAGGGGTTAAACAAAAAATATGGCACTGATGTAAAAACGGAAGATATTACGGATTGGGATATTACAAAATTCTTCCCGGGATTATCAAAAAGTCAAGTCTTTTCTCCTCTACATAAAAAACAAACTTGGGATCATTTAGAGGTAATGCCCGGATCTCAAGATATGATAAAAAGGCTAATCAATGAAGGACATAAGATAATTCTTGTAACAGCATCTCATCCACAGACGGTGCTTTATAAGTTCAATTTTTTAGATAAATATTTTCCATTTATACCATTTGAAGATGTCATAGTCACATCCAGAAAACAAATGGTTAGAGGTGATGTGTTAATAGATGATGCACCTCACAACTTAGAGGGTGGCGAGTATAAAGGCATCTTGATGGACATGCCGTATAATAGAAGTTACGATGAGAAAGCAAAGGGCTTTGTTAGAGTTCATAACTGGAACGAAATTTATGAAGCAGTAAAAAAAATTACGGATGAGGGGTGATAAACTATTGAATGTTATTAAAAGAGATGGAAGAGAAGTTAAATTTGATAGAAATCGAATTATAAACGCTATTTCGAAAGCATCCAAACAAGTTGGATACGAAAATGAGAAGTATATAGTTCCAAGTGATACCATAAATACTATTGCTGAAAGATTATATCAGCGCTATAGAAAAAGGGCTCACGCTGCAAATGTTGAAGACATACAAGATGATGTTGAAACGGAACTGATGAGGGGCGGGTATTTTGAGGTCGCAAAGGCTTATATAAAATATCGTAGAGACAAAGAACATCTTAGACAGGCCAATACAACTGATGCCGCCATCCTAACCCTAATAGAGCATAACAACGAGGAAATCAAACAAGAAAATTCAAATAAAAACCCAACAATCAATAGTGTTCAACGGGATTATATGGCTGGAGAGGTGTCAAAAGACATTACATATAGGTATCTACTTCCACCAGACATTGTTGATGCACATAATAAAGGTATCATACATTTTCACGATGCGGATTATTTTGCACAACACATGTATAACTGTTGTCTGAGTAATCTCGATGATATGCTACAAAACGGTACTTGCATCAGTGATACACTTATTGAAAAGCCGCACAGTTTTTCCACGGCATGTACAATTACCACACAAATCATTGCGCAGGTATCGTCCAACCAATACGGCGGGCAAAGTATAACTCTTACTCATCTTGCACCATTTGTGGATATAAGCAGACAAAACATTCGCAAAGAAGTGGAAGATGAATTGCACGATATGGATGTAAGCGAGGAACGAAAGGCTGAAATTGTCGAAAAGCGCCTTAAGAAAGAAATTAGAAAGGGAATACAAACAATTCAATATCAAGTAGTTACCTTACTTACAACAAATGGTCAAGCACCGTTCTTGACGATATTCATGTATTTGAACGAAGCAAAGGATGAAAAAGAAAAAGCCGATCTCGCTATGATAATAGAAGAGGTAATTCGGCAAAGGATGCAAGGTGTCAAAAACGAAAAGGGTGTATGGATAACTCCAGCCTTCCCTAAACTTATATATGTTCTCGAAGAGGATAATATACAAGAAAACACGCCTTATTACTATCTAACGGAACTTGCCGCCAGATGTACTGCAAAAAGAATGGTTCCTGATTATATAAGCGAAAAAATTATGTTGCGTGAAAAAGGCGATGTGTACACTTGTATGGGCTGCCGTTCATTTCTTACGCCAGACAGATTTACTGATGTAGGAATAGGAAATATAGCCAACGCACAGAATTATGAAAAAGACGAACATAAATATTACGGGAGGTTCAATCAAGGCGTTGTTACCATTAACCTTGTTGATATTGCCTGCTCATCAAAACGCGATTTTAAAAAGTTCTGGAAGATATTTGATGAAAGATTGGCTCTTTGTCACAGGGCATTAAGATGTAGGCACGAACGACTTCTTGGAACACCAAGTGATGTAGCACCGATTCTTTGGCAGTATGGGGCGATTGCTCGCCTTAAGAAAGGCGAAACTATCGATAAATTATTATATAATGGCTACTCCACTATTTCGCTTGGATATGCGGGTTTGTATGAATGTACTAAATACATGACAGGAAAATCCCATACTGATAATGCCGAGGGTAAAGAGTTCGCGTTACAAGTAATGCAACATCTAAATGATGCGTGTAGCAAATGGAAGACGGAAGAAAACATAGATTATTCTGTTTACGGGACTCCTATAGAATCAACGACCTATAAGTTTGCAAAGTGTTTGCAAAAACGGTTTGGAATTATAGAGGATGTGACAGACCATAATTACATAACGAATAGTTACCATGTAAATGTTAGAGAACCAATCGATGCATTTACAAAGCTTAGCCTTGAGAGTGAATTCCAGAATCTTTCTCCCGGGGGTGCAATCAGCTATGTTGAGGTTCCCAATATGCAGAACAACATTCCAGCAGTACTTTCAGTCATACAGTACATATATGACCATATTATGTATGCGGAACTTAACACAAAGAGTGATTATTGTCAAGTATGTGGCTATGACGGAGAAATCGAAATTATAGAAGACGATAATGATAAACTTGTTTGGAGATGTCCAAACTGCGGCAATGAAGATCAAAACAAGATGAATGTTGCAAGACGTACATGTGGATACATAGGCACACAGTTTTGGAATCAAGGCAGAACTCAAGAAATTAAAGAGAGGGTATTACATCTGTAATACCCTCCGAAAGGAGAATGATAATTGAATAGAGTTGCACAGTTTGAAAAATGTAGTATGAGTGAAATATCTCAAAAAGACATTACTATACCCAAAAGAGGTACAAAAGGTAGTGCGGGATATGATTTTATAGCACCATTTGACTTTTCTGTACCTTACGGATCATCAGTAATAATACCAACTGGAATAAAGGTTCGGATCGATAACGGATGGTTTTTAGCGATTGTGCCGAGAAGTGGGCAGGGATTTAAATATGGTATAGAAATTGCTAACACCTTTGGGGTGATTGATAGCGACTATTATAATAATCCAAATAACGAAGGCGAGATCTTTGTTAAGATAGTTAATAAGGATATCACCACACAAAAAACCTTTAGTGTTAATAAAGGTACTGCCTTTTGTCAAGGAATATTTCTACCGTATGGTATTCAAAAAGATGACAAGCAAGAACAAGGCGATAGAATCGGTGGTTTTGGAAGCACGGATAATACTGGAGACTAATTTTAGTTTGATTAAAAGTGTATCGTATGATCAGTCAGAGATAATAAAAAATATCTTAACACTTCATTCTACAAGCGGTCATATTGATATAGACCCAACATACAGTAAAGGAATATTTTATAAGAATACTGGAATAGACGAGCCTACATATAAATTTGACATAAATCCTGTTTGTGAAGATGTAAAATATGCTGATAGCAGACATATCCCTTTGGAAAACGGTAGTGTAGATGTAGAGATGTTTGATCCGCCGTTTTTAGCAACAACAGGAAAATCTCTTGAGATAGATGATAATAGCAATAGAATAAATAAAAGATTCGGCGTTTATCCAAGCGAATCACTCCTACATCAATTTTATATCGATAGCATGAAAGAAGCATACAGAATACTGAGACCTAATGGGATTTTAATTTTCAAATGTCAAGATAAAGTTAGTTCAAATAAACAATATATGTCCCATTGTTTTATTATGAATGAGGCTGTTAAGATAGGATTTTATCCAAAAGATTTATTTATTTTGTTATCCAAACAAAGAATAGTTGCGGATTGGCAAGTTAAGAATCAAAAAAACGCAAGAAAATTCCATTCATATTTTTGGGTGTTTCAAAAATCAAATCGAACGGTCAAGTATGTATAAGACAAGATTCAAACTTAGGAGGTAGTAAATGTCTACAAGTTATTTTATCTATACAGAAATACAAATTAATGGCAGGTGGGTAGCAGTAAACGCTTTAGTACCGTCGTTTAAATGGGATAGTCAGAACAATAAATATTTAGATCGATACACATATAAACTCGGTGAAACATATTATAACGGTTCTCGATCTTATTTCCATGAGGCATACGACAAATTAGAGCAAATCGGGCAAACAATAAAATTCGCAGATTGTTCTGATGCAGTTAAAGAATCTTGGAAGAGTTCAGTCAAAGCAGAGGAAAAAGGAGAAAACTGGTATTCACCAATTGCGGTTGCGTTCTCGGATTTTGAAAAGTATGTGGATGTCAATAAGTTCGACCGACATGGAGTAATTCACAAAGATCAGATTTTTGAATGGGAAAACGACGATATTGATGATCTCTATCCAGTAGATCACGATGAATATCAGCAGATGACAGATGAGGAGAAGAAACAGTACCAGTATTATGAGTGGGATGATTCGTTCGGATATAATAGAGTTTTTAAGCAAGTTTACAGAAATGTGGTTAAAGAATTAAACTCGTTTAAAGAGCAAAATTTTATGATGGACGATGTTCAGTATCCAACAAGAATTATTTTGATTTCTTGTTAAACTATGGCCATCGAATAATATAACGATGATGCGAATTTTAGTTAGGAGGTATTCATTTGTTTTTTGAAAAATTAGCAGAAAACCCAGAGCTTCAACTCGGGGCTGTGGCATGTATTGTGGCTATCTGCATGGCGATCGGTGCATTTATAACTTATATTTTTGGTGTGTTACCACTCAGAGAACAGAAGAATATGCGTGGCAGTACACGCAAGATCTGTGATGACGGAACCCCGACAGAATATTACACGAACATAATTCGAGACCTTCAAAATGAGATTGAATTTTGGCAAGATAACTGTAAAACCGCAGAAGATAGATATAATAAACTTTATCAGGAGATATGTTATGGTGGTCGTGATCAACCTTTCAAGGTACATAAGCGAAGTGATTAAAAGCGTTTATTATAAGTTTTGATATTATTAATATATATAAATGTTTTAAATATATAGAGGTTATATAGAATCGTAAATAAAAAAAACAGGAATCAGTTTCGTAAATCTGATTCCTGTTAAGGGAGTGAACTAATGGAAAAAGTATTAATGAGTCTAAAAGAAGTGTGTGTGTATACTGGATGGGGAAAAACAAAAGTAAGAGAAATTTTAAAACGGCCTACAAGCACATTCACAGTAACCCTAGGGAATAGGCTGTATGTCAACAAAAAATTGTTTGACGAATATTTAGATAGATGTGCAAAATACAATATTAAGATATGAATGTCAGTTTGACTTTTTGCAAGGAATAGTATAGTATATATGTGTAAATCTATATTGTAGTCAGTATGGAAAGGTATTGATTATATGGGAAAAGATTTACAGGGTAAAGAACTCGGTAAAGGTTTTAGTCAACGGAAAGGTGGTTTATATGAAGCAAGAGCCATGGTCAGTGGCAAAAAGATAGATTTATATGATATGAATTTATCGAAATTAAAAAAGGCATTTGAAATAGAAAAAAGCAGACTGTTGCGTGATGAAAAGAATATTCGTCCAAAAATAAAATTTGGGGAATGGTATACGGAATGGTTTGAAAAATGCAAATCACCCCAACTTAAATCTGATGTGAGCAAGAGAACCTATAATAGAAGAATAAAAAACACTTATGGGAAATTATTGTTTGATAAAGAATTAAAATATATTTCTCAAATTAATTTGCAACAAGCCACATTTGAACTCACAGATAAGGGTTATGTTGATAGAACTATTAAGGAAGCGTTGGGAATAGTTAGGGAATGCCTTGATGCAGCAGTAGCTAATCAAATAATTTTAGTTAATCCCGCTATTGGTATTAAGATAAAAGAAACTAATATTATAAACGAGCGCAGAGTAATGACGGTCTCCGAGCAAAAGATTTTTTTACAAGAGGCTCAGAATAGATATTATTATGAGGCATATCAGTTTCTTCTTTTGACGGGTATGCGAATCGGAGAATTTTCTGGTCTACAATGGGGAGATATTGATTTTACCAATAAAGTAATCAATATCAGACGGTCTCTACAAACAGCATATTATAATGGTAAGAAAACAGAAGAATTAACTACCCCAAAGACCCAAAATTCTTATCGAAAAATCCCGTTTTTCCCAGAAACGGAAGAATGTCTGATAGCATGGAAAAAGAAACAGGAATCTTGTAAGGAAAGACTCGGTAGTCGATGGCGGGCATCCCCTGAACTTGGAGATTTAGTATGGACAAGTTTATACGGTTCTCCAGTAACGAGATATGTATTAAGTAATGATATAAATAAAATCGTAAACGATATAAATTTAAAAGAGACTGCAATAGCTCAAAAAGAGGGTAGGGAGCCAATAGAATTTAAACATTTGCATCCACATGCATTTCGACATACATTTGCAACAAGATGTTTTGAAAAGGGACTTGATTCCGTTTTTGTTCAGAATATAATGGGTCATGCAAATTATTCAACTACTCTCTCGTATACACATATATTAGAGGATCTACGCAAAAGAGAAATAGCAAAAATTGATACATTCCTTAATTGATTTTGCGTACTTGCAAATTTGCGTATGTTTTATTCCTTAAATGATTTTGTAATCAGATAAATTTGCGTACATTTTTGCGTACAAGTTTATATAAAGTTAGGTATAGCCTAATATTTATGTAATCTTCGCAAAGCAGATCAACGGCTAAAATTATTGAGAACAGCAAGGATTGCTTTTGCAGTCTTTGCTGTTTATTTATTTAATTTGATTTATTACCTGTTTCAGAGGATTAAAATGTTTGAAAAGTTAAAAAATGCACGGAACCGATTGCACAAATTATATTGCAGAACCTCTTCAGAAAAATGGATCCAATATCTAAGAGAACAAGGAATGAAAATAGGTGAAGGAACGGTAATCTTTTCAAATCCTGCTTTTGTTTTGCTTGACCTTACACGCCCATGGATGATTGAAATCGGAAAAAATGTACAGATTGCACGGGATGTTAAGATTTTGACGCATGATTATTCTTATTCCACAGCGAAGGCGTATTATGGTGCTGTTACCGGCAGCTGCGGAAAAGTGTCAATCGGGAACAATTGTTTTATCGGGGTCGGCGCAATTATTTTAAAAGGTACCACGATAGGAGATAATGTTATTGTAGGCGCTGGCAGCGTGGTTTCCGGCGGCAGTTTTCCATCCAATAGTGTTATTGCCGGTAATCCTGCAAAAGTCATTTGTTCACTGGAGGACTATTATAAAAAAAGGCAGGATTTGCAGCTTCAAGAAGCCAAAGATTTAGTGCTTCAATATTTTAAAGTGTATAACAGAATGCCTGAAGAGAATCTTCTTGATGAATTTTTTTGGCTGTTTACACCAAGAAATAATGCCGGTGTGAAGAAATATAAGTACAGACTGGAACTGATGAATAATTATAATGTTTCTTTACATGAATTTATGCGTTCAAAACCCCGGTTTGAATCCTATGACGCGTTTATAAAATGGTGTGAAGACCAGCAATAAAGCGATTTAACCCTTTGCTTTCGATATACAGCGAGCAGGTCAATGACCTGCTCTTTTTTTATTAAACGGTTATATTGATTTTAAAAGACGGTTTGTGTTTGATCAATACAGAATTGTTGCAAGCGTATTCAATAATGAATGTTAATCCCTAACCGTTTTTCGTTTTGGGCGGTTACAGCACGTTTTACAGAACAGAAAAGCAAGTCTATAAGATCGGCAATAAAATAAATCGCCGCATTCTAAGTTATGTGAGCGTTGTTTCTGGCTTTGTTCTGCATTTTTATGGGGTGAATAACTGCGTTTTTATTGATTCAGTTCTTTTTTTACTTTATAATAATATTAAATTCGATATATGAAAAAGGATGAGTGTTATGAAAGGAAAAATAGAAACATTGTTATTCAGTAAAAAGTCTATATTCGTTTTCACAGTACTGTCCGCTGTTGGATTGCTTTTGAGTTATTCCGTCAGATACGGTTATGTATATGTTGATAATGTTATCTTTGAAAACGCCTCACTTGTTTTTTTCATTTTTTCAATCTTCACCACGGCATATTTATTTGCAATGCTGTATATGAAAATGAAAAACCAAAGTTGTGTTAACAGTAAGTGGATGAAGTTTGGCGCATTTCTCAGCGAACTATGCGGAATTTTTTTAATTGTATATTCTTTTGTAACGGTTATAGTAGACAGAGGCATGAGCTTTTCCACTCTGGAAGCCTTACTTGCAAAAGCCTTTCCTGTATGGTGTGCTGCGGTTGCGGGCGCGTTTTTTATCTTCATATTTCCGAATTTGAAAAACGCGAAAGTAAGAAAAGCGGTTTCTGTCGTTTCTGTTTGCGCTTTGGTTTTTGTAACATATGCTTCTCTTTTTCCGGTTTCACCGTATTCTTTTACCTCCGGACCGGTGGTCTTTGATGATGGAAAGGGTGCTTATTCTGTTGTGTTTTCTACAAACGACAAAGGCACAGGCTATGTTGATTACATTTATAACGGCAAAGAAATTCGGGCATTTGATGAAAAAAACGGAAGAAAAAACGGGCAAAGCATTATTCACACTGTTAAAGTTCCGAAGGAGCATCTTTCAGGAAATACATATAAAGTTGGTTCAACGCGCGTGATTGATGAACTGAGCTATGGCGGCAGACTGGGAAAAACGATTGAAAGCGATGTTTATGCTTTCAATGATGCATTTGGAGAAAATATAAATTTGTTGTCTGTTTCCGATTGGCATACGTTCAATAAGAAAGCGGAAACAGCCGTAAAGGCATTGCAGGAAGACTATCAGGCGGTAGTGCTTTTGGGCGATTGCGCTCCGGGCCTGATGAGCGAAAGAGATATCGCGGAGTATATTCTTGCGTTTGGGTACAGCCTTACAGGCGGAACGATACCCGTTATATATACTCGCGGAAATCACGAAACGCGCGGTTCAGAGGCGATCCGTCTTTCTGATTATTTGGGCATGGATAGTTTTTATTTTACCACTGCGCTCGGCCCTTATGATATCATTGTTTTGGACAGCTGTGAGGATAAAGAGGATGCACATCCTGAATATGGCGGTATGGTCGATTACAAGCGGTACCGTACGGAAATGGTGGATTGGCTTAAAGATCTTCAAAATCATGATGATAACAGAACTGTTGTTTTTTCGCATTCCAGAGAAATCTGCATTGAAGAAGATTTGTCGGAATCCGCTCTAAGTAAACTGATTTCTTTGAACGCCTCCATACTGATCAGCGGTCATGAGCATATTTGTGAATTTGACCGATCGGGAAACATTCCCACACTTGTTGACGGCGGATTGGACGCAAACGGAACGAATACTTATGTCGCATCATTGATAAAACTCTCTCCGGATCATATAGAGATAATTTGTGCGGATAACGAAGGAAATAATGTTGCGCATGAAAGCACAGAATGGAAAAACTGATTTTCTGATTTCACACTTAGAACGGTCCGGGGCGCGTATCCTACGGTTATTCTTTATTCGCGCATTTTTCTCTTTATGTTATGCCGGGCGGAGGCGATGATATGCTTGGAGAAAAAATACCTTATGAAATTTTCAGCCAAAAGTTTAGCGAGGGCAAAAACTTTTTTGAAAACAGTTTTTATGTTGAAAACAGTGATAAGTATTGTGATTGCTGGATGGGATTTAATAAGGAATTCAGTGAGCCTTATTGGTATGGGCTGACGCCTGACGGAAAAAACGGCTATGACTTTAAGACTGCTGAGGAAATGTTCAACGCCAAAGTGTTTGACGGCCGTTCAATAAAAGATCTTTGGCGTGATATTTATTTTACATCTATAAACGGCATCAGCGCAAGGGATTGGGTAATTTATAATTGTATTGATTTTTATAATTGCAGAAAACAGGATGCCTATCATGTTGCAAAACTTGGCGTAAAACTATGGGCAGACGCAGATTATGATGAGTTAAAAGACGATTTTGAAAAAACAGTGCAGTCGGAAAACAATATCGTTTTTACCGCCTACTATGGGAAAAACCAGATCGCGTTTGCGCATTGTTCGATAAGACATGAATATGTGGAAGGCGCGAATTCCGATAATGTAGGCTATTTGGAAGCGATTTATGTTGAGGAGAATTTCAGACAGTTGGGAATTGCAAGCCATTTAATAGAGTATTGTGAAAATTGGGCAAGATCAAATGGCTGCAAGCAGTTTGCAAGCGATTGCGATATCACAAATTCGAAAAGTATTTCACTGCATTTAAAAAATAAATTTTCGGAAAGCGCAAGGCTTGTTCATTTTATTAAAGATATATAGCCGCTGCAAGCGTGATGAAACAGTTTATTTTATGCCGGAGGAGATAAAACGATTGAAACTCAATGAACTTGATAAAGATATGCGCCTTGAAGGTATGGCGCTTCGGATAATTAGTCCGCTTGGCAGCGAGCGGGTACAGAGAGCGCTGTCGCCGATATCAAATACATTCCTTTCGGCGCTTCGCCTTAAAAAGTGAACTGTAATAAATTGAATATTAGCCGAAAAGACGGCTCGCAAATGCGCGTGTGTATTATGAAAAGCAATATAAATGCAGGCAGGCGCGTGGGTGTTCTCTGGTTTCACGGCGGCGGGTATTCGCTCGGCGCGCCGGAGATGGCTGCCATTTCCTTTCCGAAAAAACTGTTGGAAAATATGAATTGCGTGATCGTCTCACCGGATTATACGCTTTCCGCAAAGGCGCCTTATCCCGCCGCGTTCCGGGATGCCTGTACGGCTCTGGACTGGGTGCTTGAGCATAGAAAACAACTCGGCATAGAAAGTGAAAAGATCATCGTTGGCGGTGAGAGCGCAGGGGGCGGACTTGCCGCCGCGCTTTCGATCTATGCAAGAGATACGGGAAAAAACTGTTTTGCCTTTCAGGTACCGCTTTATCCCATGTTAGATGACCGTGTTACAAAAACATCTTTACATAACGACTCGCCTGTCTGGGGCACGGCGGAAAACAGATCCGCCTGGCGCATCTATCTTGGGGATCGCGTTATGAATCAAAGCGTGCCGGTATATGCGGCGCCCGCAAGGGAAACGGATCTTTCCGGTCTGCCGCCGGTTATTTCCGCAGTCGGCACGGCAGATCCGTTTTATTTTGAAGATATAACTTTTTTCAGCAATGTCAGATCAGCGGGAACGGAAGTGAAACTGTTTACGGCAAAAGGCGCGTATCACGCGTTTGATATGATGGCGCCTTACGCCAAGGTAAGCAAAACTGCCGTTTCCTTTTTGTTGGCTGCCTGCCGGGAATTTATAGATCGGTACCTTTAAAATTACACGGAAATTGCTTGTTGGATATTTACATAAATTCTTGATTATGGTATAATAAATTTGTATACATTTCTCAGAAAATGGATGGAAATTCTGAAAAGAGGGTAAAGTTTATGACGGCGAGGAAAAGATTTTTATCGTTATTTTTGTCAGTTTTATTGTGTGCAACGTCATTTTTCAGCATGTTTTCAACTTCTGCGCTTGCGGCTTCCAGCGGCAGCTGCGGCGCAACGGGCAGCAGTGTGAACTATTCGTACGACAGCAGCACAAAAACCCTCACGATCACCGGCACCGGCGCAATCAAAGACTATTCGGATGTTTCCACGATTTCTACACGTGTGCCGTGGTATGATTACAGGGATGAATGCACCTCGTTGGTTATTGGGGAGGGCGTAACCCGAATCGGCAACCGGGCGTTCTATAAGATGACTGCGCTTGAACGCGCCGCGCTGCCGTCCACCCTAACTGAGATCGGCGAATACGCTTTTGCCGAATCCTCTTCTCTTTCCGACTGCAAATTGCCTGCTAATTTGAAAACGATTGAAAGATATGCGTTTCAAAACTGTACAAGCCTTGCCGATGTGGATTTTTCCGAAGGGCTTACCACGATCAGAGAATTTGCGTATTACGGCAGCGGCATTGAAAGCATTGTCTTTCCGGACAGCCTGACCAGCCTTGGCATGCGCAAGGGTCTGTTAGGTGTGGAATACGAGGTGGGCTCGGTATTTTTTAACTGCAAAAATCTGGAAAGTGTTACATTTGGCGCAGGTCTTACTGCAACAGGGCTCAACAATTTCAACGGCTGCTCCAACCTCAGGCACGTAGATTTCGGCAGCAGTATCACAACTATTTCCGAAAGCTCGTTTCTCGGCACGTTTATTACTACGCTTGTGCTGCCGGAAAACGTAACAACCGTATCTACACTGGCGTTTTCAAGTATCGGCACGCTTACGGACGTTTATGTTTACAACAGCGAATGTGCTTTTAACGGCGCGCTGGACAGTGATCCGTTCAACGGCAGCCAGCAGAGCGTTGTTTTCCACGGCCATTCGCAGTCTACCGCGCAGACGTATGCGGAAGAACGCGGCTATGCTTTCGTTTCCATAGATGACTGCGCGCATCTCAATATGTACGAAAATATTACGCTTGAGCCTACCTGTACCGAACCCGGCTCAAAAGATATTATCTGCTCTGATTGCGGCATTACAGTCCGCACGGAGAGCATAGACGCGCTCGGCCATGATTTCATTACCGATTCAACGGAGGATAAAACGGCTGAGGACGGCCATATTTATACGTATCAGACCTGTTCCAGATGCGGTGAGAAAAATACGGTGTATACGCATCAGGGCTGGGTAGAAGGCTATTATACAGATGACTATACGATTGCTCCCACCTGCACAAGTGGCGGCACGGCAATAAGAAGATGCACAATATGCACCCAGGTGAATTACGCCGTAATCATTCCCGCTCTTGGTCATCATATTGAGAAGTATACCCAGCAGACGCCGCCTACCTGCACGCAGGACGGTTCCGAAACCGGCGTGTGCAGCAACTGCGGCGAAACGGTTACGGTTACGATCCCGGCAACGGGGCACAATGAAGAGTTGATAAGCACCGAAACCACGGATAACGGCCATACCTATAACGAATACCGCTGCAAGACCTGCGGCAGCGAGCGCACGGAATGCGTCCATAACGAGTGGATGGAAGGCTATTATACGGAAAGCGTTGTATCTGAACCGTCCTGCACTTCTATGGGCACTACGGAAAAGAAGTGCACCGTATGTGGAAAAACAGAAACCACAAACATCATGCCTACCGGTCATCAGCGGGATGAAGGTGTTGTAACCAAAGAACCCACCTGCACGGAAAACGGCACAACCACCTATACCTGCCTGAACTGCGGCGATGAACTGAATGTGTCGCTTCCGCTTGCGCTCGGTCATGATTACAGTGTGGAATCCGTTTTACAGGAACCCACCTGTACACAGGCGGGCACCGGTCAGAGAAAATGTTCCAGATGTGACTCTGCCACAACCTATGAGATTCCGGCGCTCGGTCATAATATAACGGATGCGCAGGATTATACAGTGATCACCGAGCCAACCTGTATCCGTTCCGGCGTGGCGGCGGGCACGTGTGCCAGCTGCGGCGAATATGTGGAGGTGGAACTGCCGTCCGGCGGCCACGATTTTGATCACGAAAACGCGGTGGTAACCAAAGAGCCTACCTGTGAAGCAGAGGGCACGGCGGTTGAAACGTGCAAAGTCTGCGGCGCGCAGCAGGAGGTAACACTGCCTGCCAAGGGGCATGATTACCGTTATTCCCATCACTATGTCGGCACCGTGGGAACATATCTGGCATATGTTTGCACGGAATGTTCGGACGAGCATGACGAACTGAAAACAACCGTTTCCGCCGGATTCATGCTTTACTACAATGATAAGCGCGAAGATGTTTTAAACGGTTACCTTTATGATGTGAATTTTGACGGCTATATCAACGCGCGGGATTATTCTATTATTCAGGAATACAATACCGGCGGTAAATAAATTATGAAAAGGCGGTAAATTTTTACTGCCTTTTTTATTTTATCTATTTACTTTATTTTTAAAATATATTAATATATTACTTAAAGAGCCAAAGAAAAACGGAGGTTGATTATGGGCGCTGTTTATAAAAGAATTCTTCTTAAACTTTCCGGCGAGGTGCTTGCCGGCCCGAAAACAACAGGTATAGATAACGATACCGTTGTTACGATATGCAAATCAATCAAAGCGGTTGCGGATCTTGGGGTAGAGGTTGCAATCGTTGTCGGCGGCGGCAATTTCTGGCGCGGAAGATCCAGCGACGGAATGGACAGAGCAAGAGCCGATCATATCGGTATGCTGGCAACGGCAATGAACGCGCTGGCGCTTTGCGACGCGCTTGAACAACTCGGCGCGGATGTGCGCGTGCAGACCGCTATAGAAATGCGGCAGATCGCAGAGCCTTATATCAGAAACAGGGCGATCCGCCATCTTGAAAAAGGCAGAATCGTTATTTTCGGATGCGGCACGGGTTCACCGTTCTTCTCAACGGATACGGCGGCCGCGCTCAGAAGTGTAGAGATGAATGCGGACGCGCTCCTGAAAGCCACGAATGTGGACGGCGTTTTCGATATGGATCCGAATAAATACCCGGATGCTGTAAAATATGATACCGTTTCTTTCCGTGAAGTGATCAACAGAGATCTGAAAGTGATGGATTCAACGGCGTTTTCTTTGTGCAAGGATAATGATATGACCATTATTGTTTTCAATCTGGATGATCCGAATCATCTTGTTGATGTTGTGTTAGGCAAAAATATCGGCACTACCGTTACAAATTGAATTTAAACTATAAAAACCGCAGGAAAGGTGAATGTTATGGAAACTGTATTCAGTAAAACAAAAGAAAAAATGAATAAATGTCTGGACGCTTTGGAAAGGGATTATAAAGCTGTTCGTGCCGGAAGGGCAAATCCTGCCGTGCTGGACAGGGTTACCGTGGATTACTACGGCACGGCAACGCCGATCAATCAGGTTGCCGCGATCAGCGTTCCGGAACCGAGAATGCTGATGATCCAGCCGTGGGACGCTTCCATAATCAAAGAGATTGAAAAGGCAATCAACACGTCTGAGATCGGGATCAACCCGAATAATGACGGCAAAGTGATCCGCCTGGTTTTCCCGCCGCTTACCGAGGAGCGCCGTAAGGAACTGGTTAAGGATATTTCCAAACGTGCCGAGGAGGGCAAAGTGGCTATCCGCAATGTCCGCCGCGATGCGATGGATGATATCAAAAAGCTCAAGAAAAATAACGAGATCACAGAGGATGATCTGAAAGACGGCGAAAAGAAATTGCAGGATATCACAGATGATTTTGTAAAGCAGATCGAGGAAATGGAAAAGAAAAAAGAAAAGGAGATTCTTTCCATTTAGCAAAGAGCCGCTTTCGGGCGGCAGCAGGGCATGAAAGGCGGGGAACTCTCTCCGCCGTTCTGTGTTTTTTTAAGAGGAATTTTCAGCCCGGCGTCGCGGCGCTTTTGCCTGCCGGCGCAGAATGTTCCGTTTACGGATGGGGCGGTGTTCGCCCTTTGCTGTGGGAAAGGCAGTGTGATTCTAATGGCAATTTTCGGTAAAAAAGAAACGAATACGGCGGAATTTTCCGTTTTGCCGCGCCATCTTGGCATTATTATGGACGGAAACGGAAGATGGGCAAAAAAAAGAGCTTTGCCGCGAACCGCCGGCCATAAAGTAGGGGCGGACGTGTTTAAAAAAATCTCTAAGGAATGCGGCAGAATCGGCATAGAAGAAGTTACGTTTTATGCTTTTTCAACCGAAAACTGGAAACGCCCCAAAGAAGAGGTGGAAACACTGATGCACCTCTTTTATGATTATCTTATAGAGGCCAAAAATGATCTGCAGACAAGCGGTAATCTTCGGGTCAGGTTTATCGGCGAGGAAGAGGGCATGCACCCAAAACTGCTTGAACTGATGCGGGATGCTGAGAAAGAGACTGCATCCAGAACGGGCACGCTGATCAATATTGCCATCAACTACGGCGGCAGGCAGGAGATTGTTTCCGCCGTAAACCGGCTGATCGCGCAGGGAAAAACAAGCATAACCGAGCAGGATATAAGCGAAAATGTTTATACCGCGCCGGATTGCGATCTGATTATCCGCCCCAGCGGAGAAGAGCGGCTTTCAAACTTTTTGCTTTGGCAGTCCGCTTACAGCGAATTTTGGTCCAGCGATGTGCTGTGGCCGGATTTTACAGAGCAGGATCTTCACCTTGCCCTTGCGGCGTTTGAAAAACGCAACCGCAGATTCGGCGGCTGATCATTTAGGCAAAACAGCCTGCTTTACAACAAAATTTTATGATATAAATACGGCTCTCCTTTTTCTGAGCCGATGGAGTTTGAATTATGAAACAAAGAGTGATTACGGCGATCGTTCTGCTGCTTGTGCTGGCACTGGTTGTGTGGCAGATCAATACTCCGCTGTTTGTGATCGTGATCGCGTTTTTGAGCGCGGTTGCAGCCAACGAGATTATGCGCTGCGCAAAGATCTCCAACAAATTTATTCTTGTGTTCGGCACGGCTGTTGCGGCGGCTTTCCCGTTTTTTGCCAGCCCCAAAGTGCTGGAGCCGCTTGTTTCGGCAAAAGTATGGGGCGGCGTGATCTCGGCGGTGCCTTCCGCTGTTTATGTGATTGCAACAGGGCTGATCTTCTGCCTTGCCATGCTCCGGGGATATTCCCACACAAAGTTTGAGGATGTGGCAATCGCGTTTTTCGGCAGCGTGTGTGTGCCGTATGCGTTTTCCGTTTTTGTAAAACTCAGGGATATGTTCGTTAATGAACAGTTCGGAATCTATCTTATCTTTTTCGCCCTGATCTGCGCTCTGGGCACGGATGTGGGCGCACAGCTCGGCGGCATGGCGTTCGGCAAGCATAAGATGAGCCCGAATATCAGCCCTAAAAAAACAATAGAGGGCGCGGCGTGCGGAATCGTTGTTTCCATTGTTTTAAACGCGGTCGCGTTCGTCATTTATAACCGCCTTGCGGATGCGCCGCTGGATACGTTCGGCGCCACAGTCATCCTGGTTTGCTGTGTGCCGGTGTCCTTCCTGGGCATGATGGGCGATCTTACCGCCTCCGTTTTGAAACGCAATTTCGGCGTTAAGGATTTCGGCAAGATCTTTCCCGGCCACGGCGGTGTTATGGACAGATTTGATTCTTCTTTATTCACACTTCTTCTTACATATGTCATGGCGCTCATTGCGTTTTGCTGAGCGCGGAAAGGCGTTTGCTTATGAAAAATCTTTCTATCCTCGGTTCAACGGGGTCAATCGGCACGCAGTCGCTGGATGTCTGCCGGATGCATGCCTACAGCGTGAAATGCCTGACGGCAAATACAGACGTAAAAAAAATGGAAGCGCAGATCCGCGAATTTAACCCGGAACTGGTTTGTATGATGAATGAGGACGCGGCGGAGGATCTGAAAACAAGAGTTGCCGATCTCCCCGTGAAAGTAACCTGCGGCATGCAGGGCTTGATCGAGTGCGCAACGTATTCCGGCGCGGATACCGTTCTCAATTCCGTTGTGGGCATGATCGGCCTTTTGCCAACGATTGAGGCGATCAAGGCGAAAAAAACGATTGCCCTTGCCAATAAGGAAACACTGGTTGCCGGCGGCAGCCTGGTGATCCGGCTTGCTAAGGAAAACGGCGTTTCGATCCTCCCGGTGGACAGTGAACATTCCGCAATCTTTCAGGCATTGCAGGGCTGCCCGTCCAAAGACGCGGTGAAAAAGATCATACTTACTGCCTCCGGCGGGCCGTTTTTCGGAAAAACACTTTCCGAACTGGAAGATGTTACCCCTGCCGACGCATTAAAACACCCCAACTGGAATATGGGCGCTAAGATCACGATTGATTCCGCCACCATGATGAATAAAGGCCTTGAATTTATTGAGGCAAAGTGGCTGTTTGATATGCCGAACGACGCGATTGAGATCGTCGTTCACCGTGAATCGGTTGTGCACTCCGCAATCGTGTATAAGGATAATTCCGTGATTGCCCAGCTTGGTGTGCCGGATATGCGCATACCGATCCAGTATGCCTTAACGTATCCGGCGCGTGAGGAAAGCCCCGTTCAGGAACTTTCCCTTGCCGATTACGGCAAACTTACCTTTTTTGAGCCGGATTACAAAACCTTTAAATGTATAGACGTATGCAAAAAAGCCATTGCGCTCGGAGGGCTTCACCCGGCGGCGGCAAACGGCGCAAATGAAGAAAGTGTAAAACTTTTCCTTAACGGTAAAATTAAATTCACGGATATTGCATATCTTAATGAAGAGGCTATGCTTAATGCGCCGGATAAAACCGATTTTACGTTAAGCGATGTTCTTGAGGCGGACAGAATTGCCCGCGAATTCGTTATCCATAATTATCAGTGAGGCGGTCAAGTGAGTTTAAGTTCAATTTGGAACACCATCTATCCCATCCTGATTGCGATTTTGTTTTTTGAACTGATCATCATTATCCATGAGGGCGGTCATTTTGTTGCCGCCCGGCTCATGAAGATCAAGGTAAACGAATTTTCGATCGGCATGGGGCCGAAGATCTTTTCCTTTACAAAAGGCGCAACGAAATATTCCCTGCGTTGGATCCTGTTTGGCGGTTACTGCGCTATGGAGGGCGAGGATGAGGATTCCGAGGAAAGCGGTTCTTTCTCTAAAAAAAGCGTTGGGGCAAGGCTGTTTGTTGTTGCGGCAGGCGCCGTGATGAATCTGATCCTCGGTTTTCTGATCATTGTGTGCATCGTTTCAAGCGGCGATCTGATCGGCACGCCCACGGTTGCTAAATTTGACGAAAATGCCGTCAGCGCGGCAAGCGGTCTGCAGGCGGGGGATACGATCAAAAGTATAGACGGCATGCGCGTCTACACCGCAACAGATGTGGAAACGGGCCTCAGCCGTTCGCCGGACGGCAATGTGCAAATGGTGGTCGAACGAAACGGTGAGGATGTCTCCCTGGATGTTACTTTTGCCATGCAGGAATATGAGGGCCGGCAGTTTATCAATATGGATTTCTGGCTCCTTGGGAAGGAAAAAACGGTCGGCGGCGTTTTGCAAAGCAGCTGCGGCATGTTCGTTTCCTATGTGCGCATGATCTTTCTGTCCGTTGCGGATCTGCTTTCCGGCAGATACGGACTCTCCGATCTCAGCGGGCCGGTCGGCACAGTCTCCGTGGTCTCCACCGCTGTCAAAACCAGTGTTACCTCCATGCTGCGCATCATGGCGCTGCTCACGGTCAATGTCGGGCTCTTCAACCTGTTTCCCATTCCGGCTCTGGATGGCTGGCGTTTCTTTATTTTGCTCGGCGAGGGCATTTTCAAAAAGAAACTTCCGCCCAAGTGGGAATATGCCATCAATGCCGCAGGTCTTGTGGTCTTGCTCGGTATCATGGTCATCGTCACATTTTCCGATGTAACAAAGTTGTTCTGATGAACGCAGAATTATAAACCATACCGCTCCGGCGGCAGCGCGCTTCCCGTAAAGCGGGAAGTGCGGAAAGGCAGGTCATTATGATCAAACGCAGAAACTCTAAGAAAATCAAATTAAAAGATACATATATCGGCGGCGACGCGCCGATCCTTGTGCAGTCCATGCTCAATATTCCCGCAAGCGATATCGAGGGCTCCGTAAATCAGGCCAAGGAACTTGCCGCAGCAGGCTGCCAGGTCATCCGTTTTGCAATTCCGAACGAAGAGGCGCTCAATCTGATAGAACCTATCAAAAAGGCTGTGGATGTTCCGCTTGTTGCCGATATCCACTTTGATTATAAACTCGCTGTCGGTGCCGCCGAAAGGGGAATTGATAAGATTCGGATCAACCCCGGCAATATCGGTGATGAATCCAGAGTCAAAGCCGTTGCCGATATTTGCCGTGCAAAGCAGATTCCCATCCGAATCGGCGTAAACAGCGGTTCCCTTGAAAAGCATATCCTTGCCAAATACGGCGCTCCCACGCCGCAGGCAATGGTGGAATCCGCGCTTTATCACGCGTCTCTGCTTGAAAAATTTGATTTTACGGATATTGTGATCTCCATAAAATCTTCAGATGTTAATACGATGATCGCCGCCTACGAACTCGCTGCCGAGCAGTGCGTTTATCCGCTCCATCTTGGTGTAACGGAGGCGGGCACGGAGCGCATGGGCATCATCAAATCCGCTATCGGTATCGGCTCCCTGCTCACACGCGGCATCGGAGATACGATCCGGGTCAGCCTTTCGGATACGCCCGTGAAAGAGGTGTTTGCGGCATTTGATATTTTAAAGGCGATCGGTCTGAAAAAAGACTGCCCCTATCTGATCTCCTGCCCCACCTGCGGCAGAACCAAGATCGATTTGATCGGCCTTGCAAAACAGGTGGAGGAACGGCTTCGGGATTGTAAAAAGCCGATCAAAGTGGCGGTTATGGGCTGCATTGTAAACGGCCCCGGCGAAGCGCGCGAGGCGGATATCGGTATCGCCGGCGGGGACGGCTGCGGCCTGCTGTTTAAAAAAGGAGAGATCCTCAGAAAAGTCCCCGAAAATGAACTTTTAGATGAACTGATGAAAGAGATAGATAAGTTATAATGAATTTGTTTCAGGATTATTTTTCGGATTATGTAAGTGATTTTCAGCTTTCCACTCTTGGCGCCGGTGTGATCAGGCGCTTTGCCGTAAAACGCGCGGAAAGGGAACTGACCGTTGTTCTCGCCCTTAATGAGCTTGTGGATTATTCCGTGTTCAAATCGGCGGAAGAGAGCATTAAAAAGAATATGGGTCTTGAAAAAGTATCTCTGAAGCCCAGGTATGTAAGCGAACGGTTTGAGCCGTCCTATCTGCCAAGTATTGTGGAATTCGTAAAGCGCGGCAATCCTGCGGCAAACGGCTTTTTTGACGGCGCCGAAACGGAGTATGACGGCAATACGCTTACCGTGAAGCTCAAAAAAGGCGGGCGGGAGATCCTGTTGGCGCAAAAGGTAAACGAGGAGATCGAAAGCGTGATCTTTGATCTTTTCGGCCTTGATCTTAAGATCCAACTGGTGGAAACGGAAAGTTATGATATAGAAAAAGAAGTTAAAAAGGCTTACGAAAAACTGCGCACGGATAAAGAACAGGAGAAAAAAGAGCAGGAAAAGAACGTGCAGCATAAAAGGCTGGGCGATCTGCCTGTTTACATAGATACAAAAAAGAATATATACGGCAAAAATATTAAGGAAACACCCAAAAATATTGCCGATATCCGTATTGATGACGGCGTTGTTACCGTTTGGGGCGATGTGCTCAAGCACGAGGCTAAGGAAACAAGGCGCGGCGGCAACAAGATCTTTACCTTTGATATCACCGATTATACGTCTTCCGTCACCTGCAAGATGTTTGATTCCAACAGTGTGATCGATGCAATTGTAAACAGGTTATCCTCGGCAAAAACGGTTATGGTAACCGGCCGTTATCAACTGGATAAATACACCAATGAATATCTGATACTGCCGGATGGTATTGCTTCCGTCTTAAAGGCGGAAAAAGAGGATAACGCCCCGGAAAAACGAGTGGAACTTCACCTGCACACCTCGCTTTCCGCTATGGACGGTATTTCCTCACCTACAGCGCTTGTAAACAGAGCCGCCAAGTGGGGGCATAAGGCGATCGCCGTAACGGACCACGGCGTTGTTCAGGCGCTGCCGGAGGCAAGCAAGGCGGCAAAAAGTGCCGGAATCAAGCTGATCTGCGGCATGGAAGGGTATTTGGTTGACGATGAAAAATACCCGGATTTCATGCATATGAAAACGCGCGATTTCAAGCGCAACCATATTATTTTCCTGATTAAGAATCTGGAGGGCAGAAAGGTGCTTTACAAGCATATTTCCGCCAGCAATGTTAAATATTATAAAAACCGTCCGCTGATTCCAAAGTCAATTTTGAGGCAACACCGAAACGGGATCGTGATCGGCTCCGCCTGCGAACAGGGCGAAGTGTATCAGGCAATCCTGAACGGCGCAACGGATGAGGAACTGGACGAGATCGCCTCTTTTTATGATTATCTTGAAATACAGCCGAACGGCAACAATGAATTTATGCTCCGAACCAGCAATGAGGAATATGTGCTCACCAAAAAAGGCGAAGAGCGTAAAAACGTGTATTGGCGTGTCAGAACGCAAGAAGATCTGATCAATATCAATAAACGCATCGTTGCTTGTGCGGACAGACTCGGTAAAATGACCGTTGCAACGGGCGACGTGCATTTTTTGGATGAGCACGATGCAAAATTCAGAGCCATCATCATGGCGTCCAAAGGGTTTGACGATGCAGACCAGCAGGCGCCCCTCTACTTCAAAACAACAGAGGAAATGCTGAAAGATTTTGAATGGGCAGGGGATCGCGCAAAGGAATTTGTAATTTATAATCCCAATAAGATCGCGGATCTGATTGATGATGATGTGGTTCCGATCCCGCCCGGTACGTTCCAGCCGCATATTGACGGCGCTGAGGAGGAACTTACCGAGACCTGCTGGAAAAACGCAAAGGAAAAATACGGCGATCCCGTACCGGAAGAAGTCGGCCCAAGGCTCCAGAAAGAACTGGATTCCATTATTAAACACGGCTATGCCGTGCTATATGTTATTGCCAAAAGGCTTGTTAAAAATTCAGAGGAGCACGGCTATCTTGTGGGTTCCAGAGGATCCGTAGGTTCCTCTCTTGTCGCCCATCTGGGCGGCATTTCAGAAGTAAATCCGCTGCCGCCGCATTATGTTTGCCCCAAGTGCAAACACAGTGAATTTGTCACGGACGGTTCCGTCGGCTCAGGCTTTGATCTGCCGCCGAAAAACTGCCCCGTCTGCGGCGAACCGATGGACAGGGACGGCCATGAGATCCCGTTTGAAACTTTCCTTGGGTTTGACGGCGATAAAGAGCCGGATATCGACCTGAATTTCAGCGGCGATTTTCAGTCTCAGTCTCACCGGTTTACGGAAGAACTTTTCGGCAAATCCCATGTTTTCAAGGCGGGCACCATGTCTACCGTTGCGGATAAAACCGCTTACGGCTATGTAAAAAAATATCTTGAAGAGCGCGGGCTGAAAGTCCCCAGAGCGGAGGAGGACAGGCTTACCGTGGGCTGCACGGGTATCAAGCGCACAACCGGTCAGCATCCCGGCGGCATGGTCGTTGTTCCGGAAGAATATGAGGTGGAGGATTTCACCCCTGTTCAGTATCCGTCTGACGACGCGTCCAAAGGCACGCTCACCACGCATTTCGATTTCAAAAATGCGCTTCATGATACGCTGCTGAAGCTGGATGAACTCGGCCACGATGTGCCCACGCTTTATAAGTTTATAGAAGACGCAACCGGTATTCCCGTTATGGATGTGGATATATGCGATCCGAAACTGTATCAGATGATCACTTCCACAGAGCCGATCGGCGTTTCTCCGGAAGATATCGACTGCCCCACAAGCACGCTTTCCATTCCGGAAATGGGCACGCCGTTCGTTATCGGCATGCTGGTGGAGGCAAAGCCTAAAACGTTTTCAGATCTGCTGCAGATCTCCGGCCTGTCACACGGAACGGATGTTTGGCTCGGCAACGCGCAGGAACTGATCCATAACGGCACCTGCACGATCTCTGAAGTCATCGGCTGCCGAGACGGTATTATGACCTATCTGATCCATAAGGCAGAAGCATATGAGCAAAAAACGGGTAAGCCGTCGCCGCTTTCCAAGAAAGACTGCTTTAAGATCATGGAATATACCCGAAAGGGCAAGGCGCCCAAAGAATTGCCGCCGTATGAGGAACGAATGCGTGAGATCGGCGTGGAGCAGTGGTATATTGATTCCTGCTATAAGATCAAATACATGTTTCCCAAGGCGCACGCCGCGGCGTATGTTATTGCCGCTCTGCGCCTCGGCTGGTATAAGATCTATTATCCCGTTGAATATTACAGCGCTTTCTTTACCGTTCGCGGAGGCGATCTGGATGCTGTTGCCGCGGTCGCCGGTAAAAACGCCGTAAAGGCCAGAATGGAAGAGATCAAAGCGCATAAAAATAATGGCACGATCACACAGAAAGAAAGCGATACCTATGTTATCCTTCAGATCGTTATTGAGATGCTGTGCCGCGGCGTGGAATTTCTGCCGGTCGATCTTTATAAATCGGATTGGCGTGTCTATAAAATAGAGAACGGAAAGATACGTCTTCCGTTTACTGCAATAGACGGCATCGGCGAAAACGCTGCCAAGCAGATCGTTGCCGCCGTCAATGACGGAAACGGCGATTTCATTTCGTGCGATGATCTTATGGCGCGCGCGGGGATCGGGCAGAGCGTTGTGGATTCGCTCAGAAAATGCGGCGCGCTCGGCGATCTGCCGGATAGTAATCAGATCTCGCTTTTCGGCTTTTAGTTGACAAGTATAATTTAATATGGTAGCATATTAAAGCGTTAACACGCTAAAGTTATTATACGGAGTATACGGATGAAGAATTATGCAAAGGTAACACCTCAGGGCAGCAGGGATCTGCTGTTTGAGGAGTGCGACGACAGAAAAAAGATAGAAACCGCCCTTTCGGATCTTTTTAAGGAAAAAAAGTACCGCAAGGTCATTACCCCTGCCATTGAGTATATAGACGTGTTTGAAAACGACAGCGGCATGGAATCGGATATTATGTATAAATTAACGGACGCTTACGGCAGAACAACTGTCCTGCGCCCGGATAATACTATGCCGATCGCGCGGTTGGTGGCAACCAGGCTCAGCCGTTCGGATTTCCCGGTGCGCCTTTATTATAATCAAAATGTGTTTACACGCAATAAGGCATATGCCGGCAGAACGGATGAGATCCCCCAGAGCGGTATAGAACTGATCGGAGACGGATCTGAAAACGCGGATATGGAAGTCCTTACCATGGCGCTGGAAGCGCTCGGGCGCGCGCATCTGAATTCCTATTCTCTGGAGATCGGGCACGCCGGTTTCTTCAATGCCATTCTGGATGATATGGATATAGATCCCGCTCAAAAGGCAGAGATCTGCTCTTTAACGGAAAGCAAAAATTTTGCCGCGCTCAGCGATCTGCTCGCCTCCATAGGCGATACGGTGCAGACCAGAGTGCTGCGCAGGCTGCCGCGCCTTTTCGGCGGCGCAGAGGTGCTGGAGCAGGCAAAGCGGCTATATTCCTCCGAAAAGTCGGACACAGCGCTGGATTACCTCGGAAATATTTATCAGAAACTCTGCGCGCTCGGCCATCAGGATCATATTATGATCGATCTTGGCCTTGTAAACCGCACAAATTATTATACAGGCATCATTTTCAGGGGCTATGCCGAGGGCTCCGGCGTTTCGGTGCTCTCCGGCGGCAGATATGATAATCTGATCGGCAAGTTCGGGCTGGATGCGCCGGCAATCGGTTTTGCTGTGGATATAAACGCCCTGTTTGATGTAATGCATGAAGTCATCAATGTGGAGCGCCCTATTCGGATCGCGCTCACCAAAGGCAGGCTGGAAAAATCCAGCGTAAAACTGTTTCAGAAAATGGGGCTGGATACTTCTCAGCTTGAAAATAAGGGCAGGCGCCTGATCCTCCCGGTGGACGGCTATGAGGCGGTGCTCTCCAAGGCGCCGGATGTGATCACCTATGTTGAACACGGCGTGTGTGATATCGGTATCGTCGGCAAGGATACGATTGTTGAGCACGGCAGTTCCTTTTATGAAGTGATGGATCTTCATATCGGAAAATGCCGTTTCGCACTTGCCTGCCCCAAAGGAAAAGATTTTTTCAGCGGCTATTCCAGAAAAACAGTCGCGTCAAAATACCCCAAGGTGGCAAAGGAATTTTTCCGCTCCAAGGGTATGGATGTGGATGTGATCAAAATAGAGGGCAGCGTGGAACTCGCGCCCCTGCTCGGCCTTGCGGACGGTATTGTGGATATTGTGGAAACCGGCTCCACGCTCAAGGAAAACGGTCTTGAGGTGGTGGAGGAGATTTTGCCGATCTCCGCAAGGGTTATCGTGAATATGGCATCCATGAAACTCAGAAAGCAGGAGATTGAATCTTTTCTTTCTGATCTGGAACTTGCAAGTAAAGTGTAAAAGAGGTCTTTGAATGAAAATCACAAAAGCAAACGGAAAAACCGAATACGCCATCGTGGAAAATCTGAAAAAAAGAAGCGGCGAGACCGATCCCAAGATCGTGGAGATCGTAACTTCTATCCTGAACGGCGTAAAAGAGGGCGGCGATGCCGCAGTGCGCGAATATACTTCCCGCTTTGACGGCAGTGTTCCCAAGAAAACCGTTATTGAAAAAGAAGAACTTCAGCAGTATCTTGATGTTGTGGAAGAAGATTTTATAAACGCCATTACCCGAGCCAAGGATAATATTCAGCGCTTTCATCAGAGGCAGGCGCAGCAAAGCTGGCTTACAACAGAGGAAAACGGCGTGATCATGGGGCAGCGTATAAGGGGGCTGAACCGGGTCGGCATCTATGTGCCCGGCGGCACGGCGGCTTATCCGAGTTCGGTGCTGATGAATGCCGTTCCGGCAAAGATTGCCGGCGTTAAGGAGATCCTTATGGTTACACCGCCCGGCGCGGAGGGCAATCCGAATCCTTATATTATGGCTGCCGCCGCGATCGCGGGGGTGGATAAAGTCTTTCTATGCGGCGGGGCGCAGGCAGTTGCCGCGCTTGCTTACGGCACGGAAAAGATCCCCAAGGTGGATAAGATCGTAGGCCCCGGCAATATCTTTGTGGCAACCGCCAAAAGGCTTCTTTACGGCGTAGTGGATATTGATATGGTTGCCGGCCCGTCAGAGATCCTGATCGTTGCGGATAAGACCGCCAAGCCGTCTTTCCTTGCGGCGGATCTGATGAGCCAGGCGGAGCATGATAAAATGGCGTCTGCCATTCTGCTCACCACCTCGGAAACGATCGCCCGCGCAACGGTAAAAGAGATCGAAAGGCAGATCAAATTTCTGGAAAGGCAGGAGATCATTGAGCGCTCTCTGGAGGATTACGGCGAGATCATCGTTTGCGAAACGATGGAGCAGGCAATCAAATTTGCCAATGAGCTTGCGCCGGAACACCTTGAAATGTGCGTGGAAGAGCCGTTAAAATATATCGGCATGATCGATAACGCAGGCTCCGTGTTCCTCGGCAACTGGTCGCCCGAACCGCTCGGCGATTATTTTGCCGGCCCGAATCACGTTTTGCCCACAAGCGGCACGGCAAGATTTTTCAGCCCGCTTTCAGTGGATAGTTTTATTAAGAAATCCTCTTTCATTTATTATACGCAGCCGGAACTTGAAAAGGCAAAGGATGATATTATCACGCTTGCGGAAACGGAAGGCCTTACCGCACACGCAAACAGTATTAAAGTTCGGTTTTGATCATGATGAAATTTAAAAGGCTGGCTGCTGTTTGCTCTGCGCTGCTTATGGCATTGCTCTGCGCCTGTTCTGTTTCGGCAGATTCTGATTCCGCGCCGGTTTCACAGCAAAAAGCAAAAGACGGCGAACTTGCCGTTCACTTTTTGGATGTGGGGCAGGGGGACAGTGAATTTATAGAACTCCCCGGCGGAGAAACCATGCTGATCGACGCAGGTGAGCAGGAATACGGCAAAACGGTATCGGATTATATTTCGTCGCTCGGTTACAGCGAGATCACGTATCTTGTGGCAACGCACCCCCATTCGGATCATATCGGCGGGCTGCCCGAAGTGCTGGATACGTTTGATGTTTTAAATGTTTATATGCCGGACGCCGACTCTTCCTCCGCTATATACAGTTCTTTTCTGGACAAAGTGGATGCAGAGGGCTGCACCGTCAGTCAGGCGGCGCAGTCCGTCAGCGTGATTGCGGATGGGGAAGTGACCGCGCAGTTCCTTGCGCCTTGTTCACCGGATCCCGATGATCTGAACAATGCTTCGGCAGTGCTGAAACTCACGTATGGCGAGGTCTCTTTTCTCTTTATGGGCGATGCGGAAGAAGTTTCGGAACAGGAGATCACGGCAGACGTTTCGGCAGATGTTGTTAAGGTCGGGCACCACGGCTCGGATACTTCCTCATCCCAAGGCTTTGTAAACCGCGTTTCTCCGCAGTACGCTGTGATCGAGGTCGGCGCGGAGAATGCCTACGGTCATCCAAACGCAGATGTTGTTGCACGCTGGCAGAATGCAGGCGCGCAGGTGCTGCGCACGGATCTTCTTGGCAATATTGTGATCCGCTCAGACGGCACGGCAGTATCCGTTGCCGATTCTTCAGATGCTGTCAGCGAAACAACAGGGGAGGAAGACGCGGCTTTTACACAGATGACCGGTGCGGCGGAAAGCGGCGCACAAAAGGACGCGCAGTATACGTATGTGCTGAACACGTCTTCCAAAAAGATCCACATGCCGGATTGTTCCGCTGTTTCGTCCATGGCAGACAGCAATAAAGAATATACGTCTGAATCCGTTTCAGAACTGGAAAAGAAAGGGTATACCCCGTGCGGGATATGCGATCCTGAATAAAATGAAAGTAATCATCAACAGAATAGAAAATGACATCGCCGTGCTGGAACTGGAAAACGGCAAAACCGTAAATGCGCCGCTGTGTATTTTTGGCAGCGCTGTGGAGGGCGATGTGTTCCGTATTATTGCGGATAAAGAAGAAACGGCGTCACGCAAAGCAAAAAACGCCGCAAAACGGAAAGATCTGTTTCGCAGATCCAATTGAAATCGGAGGGCAAATATGAGAAGTGCACAGGTAAACAGAAAAACAAAGGAAACGGATATTCAGCTTTCCTTTTCGCCGGACGGCGGCGATGTCAGCGTCAGCACCGGAATCGGCTTTTTTGATCATATGCTCACCGCGCTTGCGGTGCATGGCGGGTTCGGTCTTGTGCTTGCGGTGAAGGGCGATCTGGATGTGGATACCCATCACACTGTGGAGGATACGGGCATCGCTCTCGGAACGGCAATCAAGCAGTCGCTCGGCGATATGAGCGGCATTAACCGCTACGGTTCCTTTTATATCCCTATGGACGAGGCGCTTGCGCATTGCGCGTTGGATATTTCCAACCGGCCGTTTCTGGTGTTTAACGCGGATTTTGCAGAGGAAAAGTGCGGCGATTATGAAACCTGCTGCACGGTGGAATTTTTCCGCGCTGTTGCCGTAAACGCCGGGATCACGCTGCACCTCAATGAGATCTACGGCAGCAATTCCCATCATATTATAGAGGCGCTTTTCAAAGCGTTCGGCCATGCCCTCAGCATGGCGGCTGCTGAAAACGGCAAAGGCGTTCTCTCTACCAAAGGAGTTTTATAATGGTTATTTTACCTGCTGTGGATATTATGGGCGGCAAGCCCGTAAGGCTTTATAAAGGTGATTTTTCTACCGCGCATCAGGTTGCGAACGGCGCTCTTGAAACGGCGCTCGGTTTTGAAAAAGACGGCGCCGAATGGATCCATATGGTGGATCTGGACGGCTCCCTTCAGAAAAAGCGCGTAAATGCTGAAGTGTTTTTAAGCGTTGCCCAAAACACTTCCCTCAAAGTGGAACTCGGCGGCGGTATTCGCAGCATGCAGGATATAGAATTTTATCTTTCTTCCGGAATCGAACGCGTGATCCTCGGTTCCGCCGCGCTCCAACAGCCAGATCTTGTGAAAACCGCGGTTGCCCGGTTTGGGGGCAGGATCGCAGTCGGCATAGACGCTAAAAACGGCTACGCCGCGGCGGAGGGATGGACGCAGACTTCAGACGTCTATTTTACCGATCTTGCAAAAAGCATGGAGCAGTGCGGTGTTCAGACGATTATTTTTACGGATATTTCTAAGGACGGCACGTTAACCGGCCCCAATCTGAAACAATTAGAAGAGATCAACCATGCCGTTTCGTGCGATATCATCGCCTCCGGCGGCATTACCGATATAAAGGATATAAAGGCGCTTCAGTCGCTCGGGCTTTACGGCGCGATCTGCGGAAAAAGTATCTACAGCGGCAGCCTTGATCTGAAACAGGCTTTGGAGGTGGCGGCAAATGCAGAATGATCTTGAAAAATATTTTCAAAAATCCGATCTCATCCCCGCCGTGATTCAGGAACACGGCACGGGGCAGGTGCTTATGCTTGCTTATATGAACAGGGAATCCCTGAAAAAAACGCTGGAAACCGGCTATACTTGGTTTTGGTCCAGAAGCAGGCAGGAGCTTTGGAATAAGGGCGCCACAAGCGGTCATCTTCAAAAGATCGTTTCCATATACGGCGATTGTGATGATGATACCCTCCTGATCGAGGTTATTCAGACCGGCGCAGCCTGCCACACCGGCAGCCACAGCTGTTTTTTTAAAAAGATTAAAGTTTTCGGTCAGGAAAAATCATAAAAACTTTTTTTATTCAGGTGATCAAAATGGATTATATCAAAAATGAGTATCAGGTCATTATAGACAGAAAAAATGAAAAAGCAGAAGGCTCCTATACCGCCTATCTTTTTGAGCAGGGGATAGATAAGATCCTGAAAAAAGTTGGCGAAGAGTGCACAGAGACCGTGATCGCGGCAAAAAATAACGATAAAAAGGAAACGGTCTATGAGATCTCGGATCTGCTTTATCACGTTCTGGTCATGATGGCATATCAGGGCATTACGCCGGAAGATATTGAAAAAGAACTTCAGAAAAGAGCGGAGAAACGCTCCAATTTAAAAACGTTTCATGTGGTGGATAAAAATTCGTAATGGCGCATAAAAAATGGTTGATTGCAAACGCGGATAAGGAAAAGGCCTCCGCCATCAGCGAAAAATTTAATATGGACGCTTTTGTGGCGTACCTTCTGGTTGCAAGGGGATTTGATGACGAACTGAAAGTTTCTGAATTCATTTCCTCTTCCGTTCGTATTTCGGATCCTTTTGAATTATCCGGTATGGACAGCGCGGTGGACAGAATTGAACAGGCGGTTTCCCTTGGCGAGAAAATCACCGTTTACGGGGATTATGACTGCGACGGTGTTACGGCAACCGCGCTTTTGTATTCCCTTTTGCGCGATATGGGCGCCGAGGTGGATTATTATATCCCGTCCAGAGAAACGGAAGGCTACGGGCTGAATCAGGGGGCGCTGAAAAAAATTGCGGAAAGCGGCACACGCCTGATCGTTACGGTGGATAACGGCATCAGCGCCGTTGCTGAGGCGGAATATGCCTATTCTCTCGGCATGGAACTTGTGATTACGGATCATCATCAGATCCCGGATACTCTGCCGCGGGCGCAGGCAATCGTCAATCCGCATCTTCAGGACGGCGAACTCGCCTTTACCGATCTTGCAGGTGTTGGCGTGGCATTCAAGCTTGCGGCGGCGCTTTACGGCGATACGGATGATATCCTTTACCAATATGCCGATCTGGCGGCAATCGGCACCATTGCGGATATTATGCCGCTTACGGATGAAAACAGAAGTATTGTAAAAACAGGAATCCGGCGTATTCAGGACGCGCCCCGCCCGGGCATAGCGGCGCTGTTAAAGGCTGCCGGTCTCTCCAAAAAAGAGATCGCTTCCTCGGATATCGCTTTTTCCGTCTGCCCCAGGATCAACGCAACCGGCAGAATGGAACACGCTGCGAAAGCGGTGGAACTGCTTGTTTGTTCCGATCCGCAAAAAGCGGATTTTACGGCTGAACAGTTAAATATAAATAATACGCACCGTCAGGAGATCGAGCAGGAGATCTATGAGGATGTGATCCGGCAGCTTTCCGAAGAACCTGCGCTTGCCAAAAAGCGGGTCATTGTGGTTGCCGGCAAAGGCTATCATCAGGGCGTTGTGGGAATCGTTGCGTCACGGATCACGGAAAAATATGAAAAACCGGCCGTGATCATCGGCGTGGATGACGAGGAGAACGCCCGCGGTTCTGCCCGCAGCATCAGCGGCTTTAATATATTTGAAGCGGTTTGTGCCTGTTCGGATCTGCTTTCGCATTTCGGCGGGCACCCCGGCGCCGCCGGGCTGAGCCTGAACGCGGCGGATATTGATCTGTTCAGAAACCGGATCAATGCGTTCGCGGCAGAAAAATACCCCGTCATGCCGGTGCAGACGGTGGGTATAGATTTTAAGATCTCTCCGCTTTATTTAAGCGTGGATCTTGCAAAAGCGTTAAACGTGCTGGAGCCTTACGGCGAGGGCAATAAACGCGCCGTATTCGCACTGATGAATCTGACCCTGACGGATATAAGATCTATCGGCAACGGCAAACATATCCGTCTGGAGTGTGAAAAGAAAGGCAAAAAAATACGCATCGTCCAATTCGGCACGCCGGCTGAAAAGTTTCCCTATATTCCCGGGGAAAAGATAGACGCCGCCGTCAAGATTGGCGTCAATCCGTATAACGGCCGCGAATATCTGTCCGTTCAGGCGGTGGATATCCGAAAACACGGTATGGATGAAGACGCTTATTTTGCACAAAAAGAAGAGTATGAACTTTTTCTTGCAGGAAAAAATAATGCGGAAAGCGTCTATCCCGATCATGATGTCTGCGCCGCCGTATATAAGGCGATCCGTAAAAGAAAGCAGATCTACACCGATGCGGACAGCCTCTATTTTTCCCTGAGCGGGGCAACATACGGCCAGATGATGTTTGCGCTTAAAGCGTTTTATGAAAGTTCGCTGATCTCGTTTGAAAACGGAGAGATCAGATTGCGTGAAACTTCCGGCAAGGTGGATCTTGCCGATACCAAAACCATTAAATACCTGAAAGGAAGATTGAATATTGAGCGATTTTGACGACGGCTTTGCCGCTTTTTTTGAAAAGGTAAAGCAAAATCCGCAGTATGATTCCGAAAAAATCAAACAGGCATATGATATCGCCAAAGAGGCGCACCAGAATCAAAAACGCCGCTCCGGCGAGCCTTATATCATGCACCCGGTCGCCGTTGCGCAGATCCTTCTGAATTTCGGTATGGATAACGAGTGTATCATTTCCGCCCTGCTGCACGATGTGGTGGAGGATACAAAGGTGAGCATCGATTTTATTAAAGAGCATTTTGGTGACGAGGTCGCTCTGCTCGTGGACGGCGTTACTAAACTCGGTAAGATCCCGCTTTCCACCAGAGAGGAAGTGCAGGCGGAAAATATCCGAAAAATGTTCATCGCCATGAATAAAGATGTGCGCGTTATCATTATAAAACTGGCGGACCGGCTTCATAATATGCGCACTGCGAAATTCTGGCCGGATTATAAACAGCGGGAAAAAAGCCTGGAAACGCTGGAGATCTACGCGCCCATAGCCCACCGCCTCGGTATTCGGGCCATCAAGGATGAACTTGAAGATCTTTCCGTGCGTTATCTGGATCCGATTGCTTATAAGGAGATCGAAAATAACCTCTCTATGAAAAAGGAAGAGGGCGAACGCTTTTTAAACGATATCAAAGCGCAGATTCAGGAACGCATTACGCCGCTGATCAAAAACGCAACGATCACCTCGCGCGTGAAATCCGTTCACGGCATTTTCCGAAAAGTTTATATCAAAGGCAAATCCTTTGAAGAGATCTACGATATCTACGCTGTAAGGATCATTGTGGATACGATGATCGACTGCTATAATGCCCTTGGCATCGTGCATGATATGTTTAAGCCCATTCCCGGCAGATTCAAGGATTATATCTCCACACCCAAGCCCAATATGTATCAGTCTCTGCACACCACCGTGCTTTCCAAAGACGGTATCCCGTTTGAGATCCAGATCCGCACCTGGGAAATGCACCGCACGGCGGAGTACGGTATTGCCGCGCACTGGAAATATAAGCTCGGCAAGGGCGGCAAGGATGATATGGATGAAAAACTCTCCTGGATCCACAGAATGATCGAAACGGGAGAGTCTACCGATACGGCAGAGGATCTTGTTGCCAGCATAAAAGGCGATCTTTCCGTGGAGGAAGTGTATGTCTTTACTCCAAAAGGGGATATCAAGAGCCTTCCAACAGGCTCCACCGTTATTGATTTCGCGTATGCCATCCATTCCGCGGTCGGCAACAAAATGATCGGCGCCAAGGTGGACGGGCGCATCGTTCCTTTGGATTATAAGATCAAGACCGGCGAGCGAATCGAGATTCTGACTACGAATCAGCAGGGCAAAGGCCCAAGCCGGGATTGGCTTTCCATCGTAAAAACAGGCGAGGCAAGAAGCAAGATCCGCTCTTGGTTCAAAAAGGAGCGGCGCGAGGAAAATATTGAAGAGGGCAAAACTGCCGTTAAGCGGGAACTGCGCCGCAACATGATCGGCCTCAGCGGCACGAAATATGATGAGTTCATCAAACGAATCTCGGAAAAGCAGCATTTTGCGCAGGTGGATGAATTTTATGCCGCGGTGGGTTACGGCGGCATTCAGATCAACCGCCTTATGCCCGGAATTAAGGACGAGTATAATAAAAACTGGAAAGAAAAAGAGACGGAAAAGCCCCACGGCACAAACGTGCTGGATCGCCCGCGCAGAAATGCGTCCTCAAACGGTGTGATCGTGGAGGGAATCGATAACTGCCTGATCAAAATGGCGCGTTGCTGCAATCCGCTGCCCGGTGAGGAAATCATCGGCTTTATAACCAGAGGGCACGGACTTTCCATTCACAGAAGAAACTGCGTAAACGTCCCGCGTGATCTTGCGCACTGCGCGGAGCCGGAAAGATGGCTCAAAGCCCATTGGGACGACAGCGTTAAGATCGAAACGCAGTCTACCCTTGATGTTTACGCGATCGACAGGGATGGTATCGTTCTCGATATAACGAGCACCCTGATGAATATGCATGTGAAGATACATTCCATAAACGCCCGCCCGATCCATGACGGTAACTGCCTTACCACGCTAACGGTTGCCGTAAGCAGCAAAGAGCACCTGGATAATATCGTTCGGATCATCCGAAAGATAGACGGCGTTTACCATATTGAAAGAACCAATGTTTAAAAGGCGGTGAATCGCTTTGAAAGAAGTTATACAGCGTGTTTCTCACGCAAGCGTAAAGGTGGGCGGCAAAACCGTCGGCTCTTGTAAAAACGGCTTTCTGATCCTGCTTGGCGTTATGGCGGGCGATGAGGAAAAAGAGGCGGATAAACTGGTGAACAAGACCGTTCACCTGCGCATCTTTGAGGATGAAAACGGCAAAATGAATCTCTCCGCGCTGGATACCGGCGCAGAGATGCTTGTTGTCTCCCAGTTTACGCTGTGCGCGGACTGCACGCACGGCAGGCGGCCGAGTTTTACGCCGTCCGCCCCGCCGCAGGAGGCAGAAAAACTCTATGAATATTTTGTTTCCCAATTAAAAAATAACGGTATTTCACATGTGGATACCGGCGTTTTCGGCGCCGATATGAAAGTAGAGCTTTTAAATGACGGCCCCGTTACGATCCTTCTGGATAGCCGCGAACTGAAATAACACATTTTATACTTTAAATCAGACAGACCGAAAGGAATCTTTTATGACGCAAATTAAATCCATAACGCTCGGCGAACTCGGCAACAATTGTTATCTTATCACGGATCAGGCAAGCGGTTTGAGCGCTTTGGTGGACTGCACCGATGATTCAAAGGAAATGCGTGATTTTATAGGCAGCGCAAAACTGGAATATATTCTGCTCACGCACGGCCATTTTGATCATATCGGCGGCGTTGCCGCGATCAGTCGGGATTACGGCGCTAAAGTGGTGATCAGCGCGCAAGACGCGGCAATGCTCTCCTCAGGCAAAGCCAGCCTTTCCGCATTTTTCGGTATAAAGCAGGATAAAATCACACCGGATCTTACCGTTTCGGAGGGCTCGTCCCTTATGCTGGGAGAAACGCAGATCAAAGTTCTTGCCACGCCCGGCCACACCAAAGGCGGCGTGTGTTATCTGCTGAAGGATTGCATCTTTACCGGGGATACGCTGTTTTTCTGCTCCTGCGGCAGAACGGATTTTCCCGGCGGATCGTCCAAGGAGATCATGCAGAGCTTAAAGCGCCTTGCCACGCTTGAGGATTCGCTCAAAGTCTATCCCGGTCATGACCGCACTTCCACCATTGCCTTTGAAAAAGCAAATAACCCTTTTATGAGATAAATTATGATACTGATTAACGAAAATCACAATTTTTCCTATGATACGGAAAATCTTGCGGAAATCTTTTTTCCGTATGAAAAAATCAAAATGTTTTCACATATGCCGCAGAATGAAACGGATGACAAGATCGTGTATACGGGTATAAACGGCAGCACGGTTACCGTCACTGCCGATCTGTGCGGAGCAAAACACAGCGCCTGCGTGCAGATGTCTCCTGATGCAGACAGGAAAAATACCCTGTCTGTTCTTTTTTACCGCGTGCTTTCCGAGGCAACGGGTGATACTTATCCCTGGGGCATACTTTACGGCGTGCGCCCGGCTAAATTTTATCATTCCCTTGTGCGTAAAGGTTCCGAAGAATACGCCCAAAAGATCTTAAAAGAGAAGTTCCTTGTAAGTGATGAGAAAATATCGCTTGTTTGTGATGTGGCGGAAAGCGAAAATAAAATCATTTCCCTTTCGCAAAACAACAGCTTTTCGCTTTATGTTTCCATCCCGTTTTGCCCCACAAGATGTTCATATTGTTCGTTTGTCTCTCATAGTATTGAACGTGCGGCGCCGCTTCTTGGGGATTATCTCTCCCTGCTCGAAAAAGAACTGGAAGAAACGGGAAAATATGCCGCCGCGCTTGGTCTCCGCCTGGAAACTGTGTATTTCGGCGGCGGCACGCCCACCACGCTCTCTGCGCAGCAGTTAAAGCGCGTGCTTTTTGCGGTTGAAAAAAATTTTGATCTTTCCTGCCTGCGTGAATATACCGTTGAGGCGGGCAGACCGGATACCGTAACGGCGGAAAAACTCAATACACTCAAGGCTGCCGGAGTCGGCAGAATCAGCATCAATCCCCAAACTTTTCAGGACAGCGTACTGCAGGCAATCGGCAGGCGGCATACCTCTGCCCAAACGCTTGCCGCGTATGAAACCGCCGTAAAATGCGGCTTTGATGATATCAATATGGATTTTATTGCCGGGCTGCCGAAAGATACGCTGGATTCCTTTCAAAACAGTATGCAGACCGCTTTGGCGCTGCAACCCTCCAACATTACGGTGCACACACTGTGCCTGAAAACAGGCGCGTTTATGACGGCAAACGGCATGCCGGATAAAAATCTTGCCGCACAAATGGTGGATTACAGCCGCCGGGTTCTGTCCGGCGCGGGTTACAGGCCATATTATATGTACCGGCAGGGCAAATCCGTGGGCAATCTGGAAAACACCGGTTGGTGCAAGCCGGGCAGGGACTGCCTTTATAATGTTTTCATGATGGATGAAACGCATACGGTGCTTGCGGTTGGCGCCGGCGCCGTTACCAGGCTCAAAAATCCGCAGAACGGAAAAATTGAGCGCATTTATAACTATAAATACCCATATGAATATATAGGGCATTTTGATGAAATACTCCGCAGAAAGCAAAAAATATCCGACTTTTATAAAGAAATCCTAAACAACGCTTGATTTATTACATTTTGTATTGCATTGTTATTCAAAATGTAATATAATAAATGCAGCAGAAGATAACCGCAAGTAGTTTTGCTCTGTTATTTTCTGTATTGCCCCAAGATTTGCTTTCGCATTTTGAAACGGCTTTCGTCAGCATTTATGCTGTTCAATTTATTGAAGTCTGTGGTGATCATTATGGCTAAAACTGAAAACGGTTCTCAGAAATTTACAAATTTTGAGGAAATGTTTTCCAAAACCAAAAACGTTGCGGAAACATTAAATAAAAAAGGCGCAATGTACCTTGAACTTTCCAGAAAAAGAATAGAGTATATGGATTCAAAATCCAAACTTTCCAAGGCATATGAAAAATTCGGCAGGCTCCAGTATGAGGCGTATATCGGCAATGAGGTGGATGAAAATGAATACGCCTGCGCGGTAGCCGATATCTCTGCGCTTAAGGAAAAAACAGAAACACTTTCCGCCGAACTGGAAGAAGCAAAAAATAAAGACGCACAAGAACTTAAAAAAGGCGCCGAAGAATTTAAAAATGAAGTGAAATCCGCTTCAAAGGAAGCGCACGACGTGATTGTGCAGCAGGCAAAGGATTTCTTCAGGGCGGTTCAGCTTTCCGTCAAGTCCGGCGCGCCGTATGATCCCGGCAGTGAGATCCATGCGGAATTTTCGGAAGTCAAGGAAAAACAAACGCCTGAACAGCAAGATGTAAGATCAGATCAAAAACAGGATCATTAAAGCAGTCAGATTTTAAAGGCAGTGCAAAACCGGCGCTGCCTTTTTTGTTTTTGGTGATTCTATTGAACAATATCAAACAAAAATATATCAATTCCGCCGTTTTGCTGCTTGCGGCGTCCGTGATCGTTAAGATCATAAGCGCTGTTTATAAGATTCCGCTTACTTCTTTTATCGGCGCCACCGGCCGCGGTTATTTTAATACTGCCTATAATTTGTATATGCCGCTTCACGCCGTTATTATGGGTGCGTTTCCGGTCGCGCTGACGCATTTGATCAGCAAATACCGGGAAAAAGGAGATCCGGAAAAGGTCTATAAATTAAAAAAAGGCGCCGCAATCCTCTTTTTTTGTGTGGGGCTGGCCGGCATGGCGCTCATGCTCCTCGCGGCAACGCCGTATGCCAATGCGGTTTCCTCGCCAAAAAGCGTGCCCGCGATCTGTGCTATGGCGCCCGCTGTGTTTTTTTCCGCCGCCGCGGCGCTGAACCGTTCGTTTGCCGAAGGGCATATGAATATGGCGCCCACTTCTGTGGGGCAGATCATTGAGGCAGCTTTCAAAATGATCTTCGGGCTGCTCTTTTCCAAATATGTTATGGGTGCGCTTTACACCGTTTATCTGGAAACGGGTCAGGTGCTCGGAACAGTCTGCTCGTCTGAGCAGCAGGCGCTTTCCTGTATCTATCCTTTTACTTCTGCCGCGGCAGTGGGCGGCGCAGCGGTTGGTGCGCTGCTCTGCTGGATCTATTGTTCGGCGTATGTGCGGGTAAAATATGCTTCTGCCTATCCGGCTGTAAAAGGTTCTGTTTCGCCTGAGATCAAAGAGATCCTCTCTTTCAGTCTGCCCATTATTTTGTCTACTCTGATTCAGAGCCTTTCGTCTTTTCTGGATAACGCGTCCATTCAGTATTGCCTTTCACTTTGCGATCAGCAGGAACTCCGGTTTGCCTATCAGCAGTGCCTAAAGATCGGGAATACCGCGGAAAGTGATACCGTTACTTATATTTACGGCTTGTTTTCCTCGGCCAACGATCTGAAAATGCTGTTTCCCGGTTTTACCATGGCGCTCGGCGTTGCTGCCGTTCCTGCGCTTACCGCCGCATATGAATCCGGGCGGCGCGTTTATCTTTCTTCGCTCATAAACAGTATTTTTAAATATACTTCGCTCATCGCTTTTGCCGGCGGGTTTTATCTTTCTCTGCACGCAAAAGAACTGCTGGAGATTCTGTACGGCGGCTCCAATTATGATATCGTGCTCGGCTGTTTTGATCTTGTAAAACTTTACGGCTATACCATGCTCTTTTTCTGCCTTTCCGGCGCTGTTGTTTTTTCCGTTCAGGCAATCGGGTGCGCGGCAAAGAGCATTCCGTCCTTTATCATTGCGGCAGTCATCCGCGTCGGGCTGAATTTTCTGCTTGTTTCCGATGCGCGGTTCAATATTTACGGCGCGGCATTTTCCGATATTGCCGCATATGCGGTCATTCTTGTGTGTAATCTGCATATTCTTTCAAAGTATGCAGGCGTAAAATACAGCTTTGCTCAAATGCTCTTCAAGCCGTTTCTATGCAGTATTTTATCCTATTTTTTGACCATATTCACTTATAATGCTTTATTCGAATTTAATAACGGATTTACGTCTTTTGTCGTATCCAGTCTGATTTACGTTATAATTTTAACATTCCTGATCATAGTGTCAAAAACAGTGGAATTTTCAGAATTAAAAATTTTACAACATTGTAAAAAAACGGCTTAAACCCTTGCTTTTAATGGTAATTTATAGTATTATAAATTTGAACAAATTAATCAAATTAGGGGTGATACGGTGTCAGTCGATTTTGAAATCAAAGATCATTATACTATGGAAGATCTTATTCGCCTGATCACCGTTTTGCGTTCACCCGGCGGCTGCCCTTGGGATAGGAAGCAGACTCACGAATCCATAAAAAAGAATTTTATAGAGGAAACTTATGAGGCGATTGAAGCGATCAATAAAAAGGATACGCAGGGCCTTCGTGAGGAACTCGGTGATGTGCTGCTTCAGATCATGCTCCATTGTGAGATGGAACGCGAAAAGGGTTCTTTTGATTTCAACGATGTTGTAAACGAGCTTTGCCAAAAACTGGTTGAAAGGCATCCCCATGTGTTTGGCGGCAGTTCTGCGGCAAACAGCGCAGAAGCGCTTGACAGATGGGATGAAGTCAAACGGAAAACAAAAGGCATAAAAAAGCAGAGTGAATCCATGCTTAAAGTGCCGCGTGAGTTTCCCGCGTTGATGCGTGCGCAGAAAGTGCAGCAAAAGGCAGCTAAGGCAGGTTTTGACTGGAGCAATGCAGAAGGGGCTTTTCAAAAACTGCTGGAGGAGATTAATGAGTTGAAAAAAGCCTTGTCCGAAGGTGTAAAAGATCATATTGATGAGGAGTTCGGCGATGTGCTGTTTTCCTGTGTAAATGTTTCAAGATTTATCGGGGCAGACAGCGAGGAATCCCTTACCGCCGCAACGGATAAGTTTATCAGCCGGTATCTTTTGGTTGAGCGGCTTGCCGGGGAGCGCGGTATAGATATGAAATCTTCATCCATTGATGTTTTGGATTCCTTATGGGATGAGGCAAAGAATAAAATTGCCGAAAAGGCGAAAACGGAGGAAATTTAAATGAACAAAACAGAACTTGTAGCAGCAGTTGTTGCAAAAGCAGAACTTTCTAAAAAAGACGCTGAAGCCGCAGTTAAGGCTGTTATCGATTCCGTAACAGAAGCGCTTGCTGACGGTGATAAAGTGGCGCTTGTAGGATTCGGCACCTTTGAGGTTAAGACCCGTGCAGCCCGCACCGGTAAAAATCCGCGCACAGGCGAAGCGATCTCCATTCCCGCTTCCAAAGTTCCTTCCTTTAAGGCAGGCGCGGCTCTTAAGAACGCCGTAAAATAATCTGAAATTCATGCCGCCCTTGTGGCGGCTGATTTTTTTTCGTTTCATTCTGTAAAGGATCGTATTGTTATGAGGCTTGATAAGTATTTAAAAGTTTCCAGAATCATCAAACGCCGCACGGTTGCCAACGAGGCGTGCGACGCCGGCAAAATAGAGGTAAACGGCAAAGTGCAACGCGCGTCTTATGACGTGAAAACCGGGGATAAAATAACCGTAAATATGGGCGCGGTGCCCAAAGTTTACGAAGTGCTGGAAGTCAGTGAGCACGCTCTGAAAGAGGACGCTGCCAAAATGTATAAACAGATCTGAATGATTCATTTTTTTGTTTTGCCTTTCATATATTTTAACGGTGATATATATGGAAGATAAATTCAGCAAAAAGCCCCACAGCCTTCACCTTGAAAACCGGCGCGGTCTGAAACTGACAGGCGTAACCGATATCGGCGCGTTTGATGAAGAAAGCGTTACCGCCTATACGGATTACGGCTGCCTCAGTGTAAGCGGCTCCGGCCTGCATGTGGAGGAACTGAATATCGCAAACGGAATTCTTGATATCAGCGGCGAGGTAACAGCGCTTATCTATAGCAGTAAAACTTCAAAGGAGAAAAATATTTTCAAGAGGCTTTTCGGTGCCTGATTACGCGCTGGCGTTTCTGATATACGGATTTGTAATGGGCATCGTTTATGATTTTTTCCGCTTTTTGCGCTTTGTTTTTAAAAATAAAGCGGCGTCTTTTCTTCTTGATTTTCTGTTTTTTGCCGTTTATGCGCTCGTTTTTTTCATTCTGCTGCTCGGTTATAATAACGGCATTGTAAGGGCGATGTACTTTACAGCTTATTTTCTCGGTTTGCTTGTATATGTCTTTACCTTGTTTCGCTTAACCCGCCGTATGCAAAGCGGTGTAGCCGCTTTCCTGCGGAAAATAATAAAAAAATTTGTGAATTGTATCAAAAAACTATTGCAATTACCAAAGCGGCTGTATTATAATGTGTTTATGTTAAGCAAAAAGCCTTTACGCAAAAAGCGCAAAGCCAAAGGTAAAAAATCGGGTGAGAAGAATGAAAAAGTGGATAAACCTGTTGGTTAAAAACAGAAAAGTGCGCCTTTCTGTGGTTTCCGTGCTGCTTGTTGTGATGTTTTTCGGCTGCGCCGTTGCCATCGTATCCCAAATGGCGGATATCAACCGGCTCAAAAATCAGGAGGCGGCTTATACACAGCAGCTTGCGGATCAAAAAGAGGAAAATGCCGAACTGGAAGAGATCTTGGATTCGGACGACCGCGATGCTTATATAGAGCAGAAAGCGCGTGAAAAGGGCTATGTAAAATCCGATGAGATCGTGTTTTACGATATATCCGGCTCCGGTAACTGATACGGGTGCTTGGTTTCTGCAAATTCAACATTTCTATGCAATAAGTAAGCCGGGAACTTTCTCGGCTTGTTTTTTAATCCGCAGATAAGGAGTTTTTATGAGGGAAGTTTCATCAGACAGTATTACAAAAACCGTTAAAGCGCTTGTGATTCAAGCCAATAAGATCCTGCCGGAGGATCTTGTGCACTGCATTTCCTGCTGTGAAAAAACGGAGCAAAAGGATACTGCGCGCGCCGTGCTTTCGGATCTTCAGGCAAATATAGATGCCGCCGCGCAGCTGGATATACCCGTCTGCCAGGATACGGGCATGGCGGTGATCTTTGCCGAGATCGGGCAGGATGTGCATATTTCCGGGGAAAATTTTGAAGACGCTGTAAACCGCGGCGTAGCCGAAGGGTATACGGACGGGCTGTTACGAAAATCCGTTGTGCGCGATCCGTTTTTTGATCGTGTTAACACAAACGATAATACCCCTGCTGTTTTACATACCCGTATTGTGCCGGGCGATAAGATCCGCATCACCGCTGCGCCCAAAGGTTTTGGCAGCGAGAATATGAGTGCGCTCAGAATGTTTACCCCCAGCGCCAAACAGGAAGATATTATCGGCTTTGTTGTGGATACGGTAAAAAAGGCGGGTTCCAATCCCTGCCCGCCGGTCGTTGTCGGCGTTGGCATCGGCGGCGATTTTGAATACAGCGCTCTGCTTGCCAAAAAAGCGCTTTGCCGCAGTGTTTCCAAACGGAATCCGAATGCGCTTTATGCCGGTATGGAAAAAGAGATGCTGAATCAGATCAATGCCCTGAATATCGGTCCGCAGGGATTCGGCGGGCAGACAACGGCGCTGGCCGTCAATATAGAAACCTATCCCACCCATATTGCCGGGCTTCCGGTGGCGGTCAATATCGGCTGCCACGTTACCCGTCATGCCTCGGCAGAAATTTAAAGAAAAGGATTTTTATGTATCTTTATACGGTTGCCCCGTGCCTTTTTGGGCTGGAGGGGCTTGTTGCAGAAGATCTCCGATCCATGGGCGCGCAGAATGTTGCGGCGGAAAACGGCAGGGTGTTTTTTGAAGGCGGGGAGGATATTCTTGCCCGCGCGAATATCTGCTGCCGTTTTGCGGAAAGAATACTCATCGTTATGGATCGATTTAAAGCGGAGTCCTTTACCGAATTGTTTGACGGCGTTAAACTGCTCAACTGGAGCGATTTTATCGGCGTGAATGACGCGTTTCCCGTAAAGGGGCACTGCGTTTCCTCGGCGCTGCATTCCGTGCCGGACTGCCAGAAGATCATCAAAAAAGCCGTTGCGGATAGTTTGGCAGAGGATTATTCGGTCTCGTGGCTTCCGGAGAGCGGCGCCGTTCATCAGATCCAGTTTTCCATCCTTAAGGATGAAGCGGTCATTATGCTGGATACCTCCGGCGCCGGGCTTCATAAGCGGGGATACCGCCCGCAGGCAAATGACGCGCCGATACGGGAAACACTTGCCGCCGCACTGTGTTCACTTTCCAAACTGCGCCATTATCACACGTTGTATGACCCCTTTTGCGGCAGCGGAACCATTCTGGTGGAGGGGGCGATGCTGGCAAACCATATTGCGCCCGGGATCAGCAGGGATTTCGCCGCGCAAAAATGGGGGCTTTTTGATGATGGAATATGGAAGGAAGAGCGTGAACGGGCAAACAGCCTTGTAAAAAAGGATGCGGATTTTGTTGCGTTCGGCAGCGATCTCGCACGCGATTGTGTGGAACTGACCGCCCAAAACGCCAAACATGCCGGCGTTTCTTCTTTTCTGCGCCTGGAAACCAAGGATATAAAGGATTTTGTGCCGTCAAGCGAAACGGGCACGTTGGTTACGAATCCGCCGTATGGGGAAAGAATGCTGGATCTTTCCGCCGCGGAAAAGATCTATCGGATCATGGGCGGCAAATTTGACCGCCGCCGCGGCTGGAGTTACGGGATCATCTCGCCGGATGAAGAATTCGAAAAATATTTCGGCAGAAGGGCGGATAAACGCCGCAAACTGTATAACGGTATGATCAAATGCCAGTATTATATGTACTTTAAATAAATAAGAAAGCGCGTTCAGACACAGTTTCCGGATCAGCCGGTTTGTGCATAAGAAACGCGCTTTCCTTTTTAAACGGGCTTGACTGTTTTTTGCATACTATGTAGAATATAAACGGTTGGAACTTATATAAATTAATTAAATAGAGTTTCACCATGGATCATCATAAATTGAATTTGATATCTGTTTTTAGCAAAATCTGAGGGAGGTGCGCAGCTTTATGCTGCTGAAAGATGCTAAAATAGGGGATGTCTGCATTGTTGAGCGGATCAGCCTGCCGTTTCAGATGGAACGCCGGCTGGAGGCGCTGGGAATGACAAAGGATACGCCTGTTTCCGTTATAAACAGAAAGGGCAGAGGCATCCTGATCATAAAACTCAGGGGCACGCGTTTTGCGCTCGGCTATAACATAACGAAAAATATAGAAGTGAGGCGAGCGGAATGAGCGGAGAAATGACGATCGGTTTTATCGGAAACCCCAATTGCGGCAAAACAACGCTTTTTAACGCCTATACGGGCGCAAATTTAAAGGTGGCAAACTGGCCCGGCGTAACGGTTGAAAAGGTGGAGGGCGCGATCAAGGCGCACGATATGGATATTCACCTGGTGGATCTGCCGGGCACCTACAGCCTGACTTCCTATACAATGGAAGAGACGGTTTCACGGAATTTCATTTTGAGCGACGAGGTGGATGTGATCATCAACGTTGCGGACGCCTCCGCATTGGAGCGCAGCCTTTATCTTACGCTGCAGCTGCTGGAACTCGGCAAGCCCGTGGTCCTTGCCCTCAATATGATGGATATTGTGGAAAAACGCGGCATGGAGATTGATCTTCACCGCCTGCCGGAGATGCTTGGCATACCTGTTGTGCCCGTTTCGGCAAGAAAGCGCCGCGGTCTGGATGTGCTTTTGCATGCCGCCGTGCATCATAAAGGCGCAACCGCGCCGGACCGCCTGATACATAATCATGCCTCAAGTTCCCATCATAAGCATGATCATCATTCCGAGTATACAATGGTGTATGCGGATTCTATTGAGGATAAAATAGACTGGATCATTCCGGAACTGAAAAAACGCTATCCGGATCTGAAAAATTACCGCTGGCACGCCATCAAACTTCTGGAAAAAGATAAAGAGATAACCGAAAAATATCCGGTAGATCTGCCGCAGGTTATAGACCGCAGTTACGAATCGGATATCATCAACCAGAAATATGATTTTATCAGCGAGATCATAGATGAAGTTCTTCTGCACAAGGAGCGCCAGGATATTTTTACGGAAAAAGTGGATAAGGTCCTGACAAGCAAGATCTGGGGGATCCCCGTTTTTCTCTGCATCATGGCGGTCATCTTTTTTCTTACGTTTACGGTGGGGGACTGGATCAAAGGCTACTTTGAGATCGGGATCGATCTGATCTCCAATGCCGCCACTGCCGGTCTTGCCGCCATCCATGCGGGCGATATCGTCACTTCGCTTGTGGTGGACGGCATCATTGCCGGTGTGGGAACGATCATCACGTTCCTGCCCAATATACTGATCCTGTTTTTGTGCCTTGCGTTGCTGGAGGACAGCGGTTATATGGCGCGAGTCGCCTATGTTATGGAGGGCGTAATGAGCAAACTCGGCCTTTCCGGCAAGGCGTTCATCCCCATGCTCCTCGGTTTCGGCTGCACGGTTCCCGCCATTATGGCGTCCCGTGCGCTGGAAAATAAGCGGGATCGCTATAAGGTTATGCTGGTTACGCCGTTTATGAGCTGTAATGCGCGGCTTACGATCTATATTCTGTTTTCAGAGATGTTTTTCGGCGATCACGCCATGATCGTTGCCTATTCCATGTATCTGATCGGTATCGTGGTTGCAATCCTTGTTTCCGCCGTTATCCATCTGATAGACCGGAAAAAGAGTGAAAATTACCTCATCATAGAACTTCCGGAATATAAAATGCCGGACGCGCGCACCGTCGGCATCTATGTGTGGGAAAAGATAAAAGATTACCTCGGCAAAGCCGGTTCCACCATTTTTATCGCAACCATCATTATTTGGGCTCTGCTGAATTTCGGCCCGTCCGGTTTTGCGCAGGATACGTCAAACAGTTTTGGCGCTGTGATCGGCAAATGGCTCGTTCCCGTGTTTGCGCCGATCGGGCTCGGATTCTGGCAGATCGTCGTTGCGCTTATCGCCGGTATCTCGGCAAAGGAAGTTGTTGTTTCCAGCTGCGCAGTGCTTTTCGGCATTGTAAACGCAAGTTCTGCCGCTGGTATGGATGCGTTTTTCACAGCGCTCTCCGGCATTGGTTTTGGCACGCTCAACGCCTTTTGCTTAATGGTGTTTTGCCTGCTCTATATTCCGTGCGCAGCCGCGCTCGCAACGATCCGCAAGGAGTCCAACAGCTGGGCCTGGATGGGCTTTACTGCCGTTTTCCAACTTGCAGTCGCCTGGGTCGTAACTTTCATAGTTTACCGTATCGGTTTGCTGATCGTATAAATGCATAAAATCAAAAAAGCGGAAAGGCATTTAAATCGCCTTTCCGCTTTTTGATTGATTTACACTGTTTTTTGCATTTTTTATTTATATAGACTGATAAAATAACTATGCCCCCCTTTGCCCCCCAATATAGCTCTTGTGCACCGAAAAAGTCAATACTTTTTTACAAGACTCCATTGGAAAAAAGATAATTTTATTCTTTCGGTTTCATGGCGTTGTAGGAGGTCAAAACAGCCTCGTCGCTGATGTTGCAGCCAAGTTGCCATATGGGCACCAGTTTAAAGATCCTGTCCAGCACATCCAAAAGTTTTTCCATCCTTTGGGCGCCGATCTTCCTTACAGTCTGCGCAAAAATATTATATATCGCCTTTGAGGTGTCCGCTTTTTCTATGTGGTTTTCTTTGCTCCTTTCCAAAAAGCAGATGCCCGCAAGCGGCACCAGTTCCGGCGTGGAGTAATCATATTTTCCGCTCCACGGCGTGCCGCAGGCATAAACTTTGCCGTCAATGATCCGCAGGGCGGGTTTATCGTCGTTTACCATATGCGCGCGTTTGCCGAAGTGCTTGAGCCAAAGCGAGGTGTGCGTGGATTTCCCTGTGCCGCTGTCCGCCGAAAACGCATAGGCAACACCGTCCACCGCAATGCAGGAGGAGTGCAGCAAGATTCCGTCATGTTCGATCAGCGCCGTGTAAAAATCCTGACCTGTCAGCATGTATTCCCAGTCATCGCTGTTGAGTTCGGGGTGCTCTTTTTTTGCCGCCTCCACGCGCTGGGGCGAAACGTCTATCACAATATCCGCCGTCTCTTCGTTCTGATCCGCAGAAAGATATGGCTGCGCCTGTTTTCCCGTTCTGCCCGTCATATTCTTTATATTTACTCTAAGTCCTGCAATATCGCATACCGCCATTGGCTAAACCTCTTTAAATTTTATTCAGTTAGTTCTGTTTAACTCTAATCTATGTAACAGTATAAATGATTTGCGCGCCGCAGTCAAGCGCGCCGGTTCGGCAGGGGGAAGGGGATTTGTTCTTGGTTCATGAACGTCCGCTGTTTAGAACTTCGGCGTTTTCCTTTTTTTGTTTAGAAAAGTTTGTTCTCTTAAGGTTGACATTCGTGCATAAAGGATATATAATGAAACAAATGTTCGAAATGGAGATGAGGATCTTTTGGAACGCGCAATTCTTCATATAGACTGCAATAAATTTTATGCTTCCGTGGAGTGCCTGCATCATCCGGAAATACGCGATAAGCCGGTTGCCGTCGGCGGCAGCGAGGAGGCGCGGCACGGTATCGTGCTTACAAAAAATGAAATCGCCGCGCGTTACGGCGTTTCCACGGGCGAGCCTTTGTGGCAGGCAAGGCAAAAGTGCCCGGATCTTGTTGTGATGCCGCCGAATTTTCCGCTTTACGTGCGCTTTTCGAAAATGGCGCGCAATATTTACCGGGATTATTCGCGCCAGATCGAGCCGTTTGGTCTGGATGAAAACTGGATTGATGTTACGGGTTCTCAGCAAAGTCCCGCCGCCATTGCGCAGGAGATACGCCGGCGTGTAAAGTATGAACTCGGAATCACCGTAAGCGTAGGCGTTTCCTGGAACAAGATCTTTGCCAAATTCGGCTCGGATTATAAAAAGCCGGACGCCGTTACCGTGATCAGCCGCGAAAATTATAAGGATATCGTGTGGAAAAGCCCGTGTTCGGATCTTTTGTTCGTCGGTCCGGCAACCAAAAGAAAACTCAATTCTTACGGCATTTATACCGTTGGCGAACTGGCGGAATCGGGCCTTGATTTTTTGAGATCGGTGTTCGGCAAAAACGGCGAGGTGCTCTATACTTTCGCAAACGGGCTGGATGCCGCGCCGGTCTGTGATATGGAAGATGAGCAGGCGGTTAAAAGCATCGGCAACTCCACTACCACGCCGCGCGATATGGTGAACGACAGGGATGTAAAAACGGTGATGACCGTTCTTGCGGAAAGCGTTGCCAGGCGTCTCAGGGAACACGGTGTAAAAGGCAGGGGCGTTTCCATATCGGTCAGGGACTGCGAACTCAGAAGCTTTACCCGCCAGGCCAAAATGAAAATGTATACGGATGTCTCTTCAGAGATTCTCTCCGCTGCCATGGCGCTTTTCAGGGCAAACTATAACTGGGAACGGCCGCTTCGCAGCATCGGGGTTACGGTGTCTGATTTCGGCAGCGAGTTTCTGCAGTTTGATCTCGGCGGCAGTGTGGAAAAGCATGAAAAACTGGAAAAACTGGAAACGGCGCTGGATGATATCCGCCGCCGGTTCGGGAATTACGCGGTGCAGCGTGCGTCACTGCTTGCCGCCAAAGATCTGAGCCATTTTAATCCGCATGATGATCATACCATCCATCCGGAAGGGTATTTTAAAGAATACAAAGGAGCGTAAAAAATGAAACAGTATGTAGAGGTATTTGCAAGGTTTGATACAGACGGCAGCATCATCCCGCTTGCCGTGAAAATAGGGGATGAAAAATTTGAGGTGGACCGCGTTCGCGATATCCGCCCGGCAGCGTCCCTGAAAAGCGGCGGCGCCGGGATCCGATATACCTGTTCGGTGGAGGGCAGGCTGACTTATCTTTTTTTGGAGGAAACCAAGTGGTTTCTTGAGCCGGCGTGCTGAATGTGTTGCATATTTTATAATTTTCAACTGCTTTGCGCCCTGTTTTCTAATGATTTTATATATTGAAAAGGCATTGTAAAAGTGGTAAAATAGCACAGTGATTTTGTTAAGGAGGGCGTTAGAATGAAAAAACCTTATGCAGATATGACTGCCGCCGAACTTCAGGCGGAAAAAGCAGAACTCGAAAAAAGATATAACGATTTCAAGGCGAAAAACCTGAAACTGGATATGAGCAGGGGTAAGCCCGGTTCCGATCAGCTGGATCTTTCAAATGAACTGAATGCGGTTTCGGATTATACGGAAAACGGAGTTGATCTCAGAAATTACGGTATGATGGACGGCACTCCCGCCTGCAAAAAACTCTTTGCGGATCTGATGCAGGTAAAGCCGGAAAATGTGATCGTGGGCCCCAACGCAAGTCTTACGCTGATGTTTGATTATATCGCACAGTGCTTTACACACGGCGCGGGCGATACCCCGTGGTGCAGGCTGAACAGCGTTAAGTTCCTTTGCCCCGTTCCGGGATATGACCGCCATTTTACGATTTTAGAGCACTTTGGCATTGAAATGATCAATATAGAGATGAAAGCAGACGGCCCGGATATGGACGCGGTTGAGGAAGCGGTCAAAGACCCAAGCGTGAAAGGCATGTTCTGTGTGCCCAAATATTCCAATCCGCAAGGCATCACTTACAGCGATGCTGTTGTTCGCAGAATTGCGGCGCTTCGGCCGGCGGCAAAGGATTTTCGGGTGATCTGGGATAACGCCTATATGGTGCACGATATCGTTGAGGACGGTGATAAACTTCTCAACATATTTGATCTTCTGCCCGAATACGGCAACGAGGATATGGTCATAGAAGTTTGCTCAACTTCAAAGATCACGTTCCCCGGCGCAGGTGTTTCCGCCCTTGCGGCAAGCGATAACAATATCAAGGCAATCAAAAAACGCCTGAATGCCCAGACGATCAGTTATGATAAGATGAATCAGCACCGCCATGTGGAATTTTTCAAGGATGTCAACGGCATTCTTGCGCATATGAAAAAGCATGCGGCAATTTTAAAGCCCAAGTTTGATATGGTGTTAAAACACCTGAATCAGGAACTTGCCGGCCTTGGCATTGCGTCCTGGACGGAGCCAAGGGGCGGCTACTTCATCAGCCTGGATGTGCTGGACGGCTGCGCGAAAAGAGTGGGCGAACTTTGCAAGGAGGCAGGCGTTGTTCTAACAACCGTTGGCGCAACATTCCCTTACGGAAAAGACCCGAATAATCGCAATATCCGTATAGCGCCCACCTATCCGCCGCTGGATGAACTGGATACGGCAGCAGAACTTCTTTGTGTTTGCGTTCGCCTTGCAGCGGCTGAAAAAATTCTTGCTCAATAATAAATTTTAACGGCGGAGGATCTCCTCCGCTGTTTGTTTTGAGGGATATCCATGTTTTCAAAGTTTAGTAGTTTAAGCAGTAAAACCAAAGGCGTGATCTTCATCATTCTCTCTGCGCTCAGTTTTACGGGGATGAACACTTTTGTGCGCCTTGCCGGCGATCTGCCCACCATGCAAAAGGTGTTTTTCAGAAATTTTGTTGCCATGATCTTCGCTTTTGCCGCCATGGTAAAAGCCGGGGATTCTTTCAAACCCAAAAAAGGCAGTTTGAAATATCTGCTGATTCGTTCCGCCGCGGGCCTTGCGGGTATATTCGGCAATTTTTACGCGCTGGATAAGATCGAACTGTCCAACGCCTCCATGCTCAATAAAATGAGCCCGTTTTTCGCGCTGGTTTTTTCCGCAATCTTTATTAAAGAAAAGGTAAAGCCCAAACAGGCGGTCGCGATCGCCGTTGCGTTTATCGGCGCGCTGTTCATTATAAAACCCACTTTCGGCAATGCGGATCTTTTGGCGTCCCTCGCCGGCTTTGCCGGCGGAATGGCGGCAGGCGGCGCTTATACGTGCGTTCGCTGGCTCGGCATAAAAGGGGAAAACGGCAGACTCATTGTGCTGTTCTTCTCTGTTTTTTCCTGTGTGCTCACCGTTCCGTATCTGATCTTTGATTATCATTATATGACGGCGTTTCAGTGGTTTGCGCTGCTCATGGCGGGCGTCTTTGCCGCCGGCGGCCAGTTTTCGATCACGGCTGCGTATACGCATGCGCCCAGCCGGGAGATTTCCGTTTATGATTATTCCCAGATCATTTTCGCCGCAGTTGTGGGATTCTTCGTGTTCGGCGATATCCCGGATGTATGGTCTTTTGTGGGGTATTTTATCATCATAGCCATGGCGGTTTGGATGTTCGTATACAACAACAGGCAAGGCGCCCTGAAAAAGCATAATCAGTAACAAGATATAGTGTAAAGTAAAAACACTTGCATTTCTCTATATGTTGTGGTATAATGCTTTTTGTTAAATGCTTCCAGAGGGGGTAAAAAGCATGAGATGTCCGTTTTGCGGCTGCGAAGAAAGCAAAGTGATCGATTCAAGGCCAACAGATGAAAATGAAAGAATCCGCCGCCGCCGCGAGTGTGTGCAGTGCGGCAAGCGGTTTACCACATATGAGGTCATTGAGGATGTTCCCATCATCGTAATCAAAAAAGATAAGAGCCGCGAAGTGTTTGACCGCAATAAAGTTCTTAAGGGCATGCTGCGCGCCTGTGAAAAAAGGCCCGTCACTTCCACGGAACTGGAGACCGCTATATCAGAGATTGAGGCAACGCTTCAAAGCGCTACAGACAGGGAAGTTACCAGTGTCCGCATCGGCGAACTGATCATGGAAAAACTCAGGGAGATAGATGAGGTTGCCTATGTGCGTTTTGCCTCGGTTTATAAAGAATTTGATTCCGCCTCGGCTTTTATAGAGGAAATTTCCAAACTCTGATCTCTGTATTTGTGTTATATTTTTGTAAGAAACAGCGCCGTTTCGCAATTGCGAAACGGCGCTGTTTGTTTGCTGTTAATATTTATATGGCAATTTGTCTTTCCCTTTGGAATAGAAATCATCTATCACGATCCGGTATCTTTCATAAGCGTTTTTTATGGATTCGTCCCACGATATATAAATATCGTTTTGCGCGTTTAGCCCAACTTCTTTCAGTCTGCCGCGGTTCTTAAAGATCTGAAGTACCGATTCGGCAACGGATTCCGCGTTCTCTCGGCATAAGAATCCGGTTTTGCCGTCTTTTATACCTTCGGCGGCGCAGGATTCCTCTACCAGCAGTGCCGCTGTGGCAGATGCGGCAGCCTCGCGCACCACCAAACCGTTTGTGTCAAAAACAGACGGAAATACAAGCAGATCTGCCGCGCTGTAATAAAGCTGCAGTTCATTTCTGTCCAGTATCTGGCCGGTAAAAAGAATTTTGTTGTCCAGTTCTGTTTTGCGCACATGTTTTTTGATTGCGTTTTCGTCCGGCCCGATGCCGATCATCAGCAGCCGGAAATCAAATCCCATCGCTTTCAGTCTTGCGCAGGCGTCCACGATCAGCCTTATATTTTTATACCACATCATCCTGCCCACAAAGATCAGGATCGGCACACCCGCCGGTATGCCGTGCTTGCGCCTTATGATATCCTTATCGTCCTGCGTAAATCTGCTGATAGGCAGATCACAGCCGTTCGGCATAATGATATAATCGCCCTCGTATCCCACTTTTCTAAGGGATTCGGCAGTGCCTTTGCTGGTTACCCAAACTTCATCGGCGCTTTTTATATTGTTTAGCAGAAAACCGTATGCCCTGTGCCGCAGCGGGTATCCGGGAATACGTAAATCAAAATCATATTCGTATTTTGTATGGTAAGTCAGAATTTGGGGAATGCGTTTGATCCGGTTAACACGCCTGAAAAAATAACTTGTGGCGATCGGGCAGTGCGAGTGCAGAATATCAAAATTCATATCTATAATGTCCTCGCTGAACTGCCGCTTAAAAGGCCACCCTACGGGGTAACCTTCTCCGAATGTAAACAGGCTTTTGTATCTGTAGATCTTGTATTTGTATTTATAATCTTCCTGGTTTGGATTTTTCGGCGTTACGATCACCGCTTCGCCGAGTTTATCATTTATGATGTCCGCATAGCATTTCGCAACGGTGCTGATTCCGTCAATCGTTGGCGGAAAAGCCTCTGTTCCTATGGCTATCTTCAGTTCGGTATTCATCTTTTCATCCTTTTCTCCATAAGGGGTTGATAGTACTATAGCATAAATCCGTGCGTTTGTAAATCTCAATCAATATTTTAATAGATTTTGTTAATAAAAGGTTGATAAAGGCTTGCTTTTTATTATATAATAGAATTGATATATCATAATCAGCGGCTGCGCGCTCTTGCCCTGCCGGCTGAAAATCGGAAAGGAAGGTTCTGTCTGTATGTCCGAGCATTATACTGTGTCCCTGCAGAAAGTGATAGACGCGCATGGCCTTGAAACGGTCTATATGCCAAAGGATGCAAATGAGATCCTTATTGAAACAAATGAGGTAAATAGACCCGGTATCGTTCTTACCGGATATCAGGATTATTTTGACCCCAAAAGGATCCAGATTCTCGGGTGGACGGAATTCGGCTTTTTGCAGAATATGAGCAAAGATCAACAGATCGGCGCGCTGGAAAGCTGGCTCAGCCTGAAACCTGCTGCCGCCGTTGTCACAAGGGGTCTGGAAACGCCGGATCATTTTGAAAAGCAGTTTGAAAAATATGGCGTTCCTCTGCTCAGAACCAGCGAGGAGACTTCGCCGTTTCTGGCAAATCTGATCCAATTCCTGAATACCAGCCTTGCGCCCAGGATCACCCGTCACGGCGTGCTGTGCGAAGTGTACGGCGAAGGTGTGCTCATTATCGGCGAAAGCGGCGCGGGCAAATCCGAAACCGCCGTGGAACTGATCAAAAGAGGCCACCGCCTCATCGCGGATGACGCTGTGGAGATCAGACGAACAGACGCGCATACGCTGATCGGTTCTTCTCCAAATAATATTAAGCATTTTATCGAACTGCGCGGTATCGGCATCATCAATGCGCGCCGCCTGTTCGGCATGGGTTCCGTTAAGGATTCGGAAAAAATCAATATGGTCATCTGCCTGGAGCCTTGGGAATCCGGCAAGGCGTATGACCGCCTGGGTATTGATAATGAGTATACCAAAATCCTGGATGTAAAAGTTCCCGTTATAACCGTTCCCGTAAACCCGGGCAGAAACCTTGCCGTGATTATTGAGACCGCGGCAATGAACAACCGCCAGAAAAAAATGGGGTATAACGCGGCAAGGGAACTGATGATCGGCCTTGGTATGGACGATTTTGAACCGTGCGAAAAAGAGCTGGAGATCTGGAAAAATTCCTGATTACTTAATTATATATGAAAATTTCCTGTTTTTAGATTTCATTCGGCAAAGATTTTTATTAATATATTTATTGATCGCTGCCCGCATACCCGCCGCGCGGCAGTTAAATTCAAAGCGGGTGGAAAGGTTAAATTATGTATAATATCGGAATTGATTTGGGCGGCACAAATATCGTCGCCTCCGTGGTGGATGACAAGTATAATATAATTGCAACCGGCAAAACGCCAACCGCCGTTCCGCGTTCGGCGGAGGAGATCTTTGATGATATTGCCACGGTCTGCCGTGAAGCGATGGATAAAGCAGGGCTTACCATTGCGGATATTTCTTCCGTGGGTCTCGGCACACCGGGCACAGTGAATGAGAATGGTATTATCGAATTTGCCAACAACCTTGGTTTTAATAATGTGCCCGCGCGCGAAATGCTGAAAGAACGGCTCGGCGATCTGCCGATCTATATTGATAATGACGCAAACTGCGCCGCGCTGGGCGAGGCATACGCGGGCTGCGGAAACGGCTCGCAGAACTTTGTTGCCGTAACGCTCGGCACGGGCGTCGGCTCCGGCATTATCGTAAACGGAAAGATCGTTACGGGTGTAAACTGTGCCGGCGGCGAGTGCGGTCATATGGTTATTGTGGTGGATGGAGAACCGTGTTCCTGCGGCAGAAAAGGCTGCTGGGAGGCGTATGCCTCCGCCACTGCGCTGATCCGCCAAACGCGCAAAGCTATGGAGGAAAATCCCGATTCCATTATGCATGAGGTTGCAAGGCAGGAGGGCAAAGTCAGCGGCAGAACCGCATTTGACGCCATGCGCAAAGGCGATATCGCGGCAATCAAGGTTGTGGACAACTACATAAAATATGTAGCGTGCGGCCTGATCAATATTGTAAATGCGCTTCAGCCGGAGATCATTTGCGTAGGCGGCGGTATCTGTAACGAGGGCGAAACACTGATGAAACCGCTCAGAAGATTCGTGCAGGCGGAACGGTATTCTATCCACAGTAAAATTCAGACGCGCATCATGAAAGCGGAGCTTGGAAACGACGCCGGCATCATCGGCGCGTCCCTTCTTGCTTCCGCCAAATAACGGTGATCTTTTGGAACAGTTAATCAATTATTTAAAAGAAACGAAAATAAAATATAAGGAAAATGAGCCTATGTGCGCGCACACCACCTTTAAAATCGGCGGCAATGCCAGGGTGATCGTTTTTCCCGCATCGCAGGCGCAGGCGCAGGGCGTGATACGCTTTTGCGCTGAAAACGGCATACGGTTTATCCCGATCGGTAACGGCTCAAACCTGCTGGTTTCAGACAGCGGTATTCATGCCTGCGTGATCTGCTTTTCAAACGATTTCTCAGAGGTGAAACTTGCCGGGGAAGACGTGATCTTTGCCCAGAGCGGCGCTTCTCTTATGAAACTTTGCCGTTTTGCGCTGGAACACTCGCTTTCCGGTCTGGAATTTGCTTATGGCATTCCCGGTTCGTGCGGCGGCGCTGCTTTTATGAATGCCGGTGCCTACGGCGGAGAGATGAAAGATGTGCTTTTTAGGTGCGATCATATTGATCAAAGCGGCGTTGCAGGCTCGCTGGAGGGCGACGCGATCGGGCTTTCCTACAGACATTCCGCATATTACGAAAACGGCTGCACGATAACGGGCATCTATGTTAAACTCAAAAAGGGTGATCCAAACGAGATCAGGGCAAAAATGCAGGATCTGCTTGCGCGCAGACGTGCAAAGCAGCCGCTGGAATATCCCAGCGCAGGATCCACTTTTAAACGCCCCCCGGGGTATTTTGCCGGTTCGTTGATCGAGGAATGCGGCCTAAAGGGCAAAACGGTAGGCGGTGCGCAGGTAAGCGAAAAACACGCCGGTTTCGTGATCAACAAAGGCGGCGCAACGTGTAAGGATGTGTTGGATCTCTGCAAATATTGCAGCGATACGGTGTATAAGAAAAAAGGCGTAAAACTTGAAATGGAGATAAGGGTAACGGAATAATGGCTAATAAAGTAAAAGAACTTGTAATCATAACCGGTCTTTCCGGCGCCGGGAAATCCACGGCAATCGGCTTTATGGAAGATATAGGCTATTACTGCATAGATAATATGCCGCCGGAACTGCTTTCCACTTTTCTGGAGCTGATCTCAAAGCAAAAGGAAAGCAAAGTCGCTATCGTTATGGATATCCGTTCAACGGAAAATTTTGACGGCGTTTTAGATATTCTGGATCATCTTGAAAATTACGGCTATGAAGTCAAAGTGGTCTATCTGGATATCAAAACGCATATTGCGCTCAAACGCTATAAATTAACAAGAAGAAAGCACCCGTATGCAGACCGTTTTAACGGCGATATCGCACAGGCGCTTTCTTATGAAAGAGAGATCATGACGCCGCTGCGTTCCAGAGCGGATTTTGTGATAGACAGTTCGGATCTTACGGGCAATCAGTTAAGAACGAGACTTACGCAGATTTTGGTCGGCGATGATAAGGATATCATGAATATCCATGTGGAGTCTTTCGGTTTTAAGCACGGTATCCCAAGCGAGGCGGATTTTGTTATCGACGTGCGCTGCCTGCCCAATCCGTATTGGGTAGAGAATCTGCGCAATAAAACCGGTCTGGATCCGGAAGTGCGCGATTATGTTTTTTCTTTCAGCGAATCCAAAGAACTCTTAAACAAGCTGATCGATCTGCTGGATTTTTTAAATCCCCTTTATATCAAAGAGGGCAAAAGCCAGATCGTTTTTGCAATCGGCTGCACGGGCGGCAACCACCGCTCCGTTGCAATTGCAGAGGCGCTCAAAGAGCATTTTGAAAAAAAGTGGGATAACGTTTCCGTAAACCACAGGGATATCGCAAGAAGTTAAAACTTTTGAATCTACTATTATGCAGGGGCGGTGAGAGCAGTATGTCTTTTTCCACGCAGGTCAAAAACGAACTTGTAAAAACCGAATATGAGCGGTCGTGCTGCAAAAGGGCGCTGCTTTATGGGCTTTCGCTGTTTGGCAAAAGTTTTTCAGAAAGCAGCGTTTCCCTCCAAACGGAAAATGAGCCAACCGCCCGTTTGTTTCAGTCTCTTTTAAAAGAGATCTTTAATATGGACGCGCGTGTGGATGTTTCGCCGCGCGGCAGAAATTTTACGGCATCTGTTTCATCCAAAACAGATGCTCAAAAATTATTCAGAAGTTTTGGGCACGACGGGGTCGGAAGCCTTAAGATCGATCACACGAATTTCCGGTGTGAGGATTGCGGAAAGGCGTTTCTTGCAGGCGTTTTCCTTGCCTGCGGCACGCTTTCAGATCCGAAAAAAGATTATCATCTGGAGTTTTCCGTGCCGTATTACAACCTGTCCAAAAGCCTGTTCACGCTTCTGCAGGAAATGGAACTCAGCCCCAAGCACACAAACAGAAAGGGCTATAATGTTGTCTATTTTAAGGAGAGTGAATCCATTGAAAACTGCCTGTATATGATGGGCGCGTCAGGCGCTATGTTTGAGATGATGAATATTAAGATCTTTAAGGATTTCAGAAACAAGGCAAACCGGCAGGCAAACTGCGAAACGGCAAATATCAATAAAATGGTAAACGCCGTTGCCGTTCAGATCAGCGCCATAGAAAAGATCTGGAAAGCAAAGGGCAGAAACTTTCTGAGCGAAAGTTTGGAAAGCGCGGCGGAATTACGGTATGAAAATCCGGATTCCAGTCTGGCGGAACTTGCCGGTATGTGTTCTCCGCCTATAAGCAGAAGCGGTCTGAACCACCGGCTGAAAAAAATCGTAGAGATCGCAAACAGCCTTTAAATTATTTTTTTCGGAGAAACGATTATGGATTTCAAAAAATCATTTTCACTGAATCTTTCGTCTGAAACGGCAGAAAAAAACACGGTTGTATACGGCAGGGTTCGTGTCAGTGTGCTCACGGAAAGATTGTATAGAGTGGAATATTCCAAAAACGGCGTGTTTACGGACTGCGCCACGCAAAAGGTTTGGAACAGGAATTTTGATGCGCCTGTTTTTAAATTCAAAAAGCAGGACGGCTATTTGATAGTCGGCACCCGCCAGAACGGCGTTTGCGTGGAAAGTGAAACCGGTAGGGTGGCATATGCCGTTGCCGGCGGTAAAAAAATTAAAGATCTGCATGCCGGCAATCTGAAGGGTACATACAGAACGCTGGACGGCACTGTTGGCGCCATTCCGCTCGGAGAAGGTATCGTCTCCCGATCCGGCGCCGCTGTTTTGGATGACTCCGATTCTCTTGTCCTGAATGCGGACGGCACGGTAGCGCCGCGCGCAAATAAGGAAAAGGATCTTTATATTTTCGTTTACGGTCATGATTACCGCGCGGCAGTGCGTGATTTTCTGCGCCTTGCCGGCGGCGTGCCGCTGATCCCGCGTTTCGCGTTTGGAAACTGGTGGAGCAGATATAAGGCTTATACACAGCAGGAATATATAGATCTGATGCAGCGCTTTGCGCAGGAACGCATCCCGCTTACCGTTGCCACGATTGATATGGACTGGCACTGGGTAGATCTGAAGAAAGAGTTTTCCGGTGTTCCGGGTACGAATCCCGCAGATATAAAAAGCGGCTGGACCGGCTACAGCTGGAACACGCGTCTTTTTCCGGATTATAAAGAATTTTTGCAGTGGCTCAAGGCGCAGAATCTGAAAATCACCGTAAATCTGCATCCGGCGGACGGCGTTCGTTTCTTTGAGGATATGTATGAGGAGTTTGCCCGCTATATGGGTGTGGATCCCAAAACAAAAAAGAAAATTCCGTTTGACTGCGCCGATCCCAGATATATGGAGGCGTATTTTGACCTTATTCACCATAAATATGAGGAAGAGGGCGTGGATTTCTGGTGGATAGATTGGCAGCAGGGCAAAAAGTCCTCCATCAAAGGTTTGGACCCGCTTTGGGCGCTCAATCATTACCACTATCTTGATAATTGCAGAAACGGAAAACGGGGCGTGATCCTTTCCCGGTTTGCGCAGGCAGGCAGCCAAAGGTATCCCCTCGGCTTTTCCGGCGATGCGGCAATTACGTGGGAATGCCTTCGCTTTCAGCCGTATTCCACCGCAACGGCTTCTAATATCGGCTACACATGGTGGAGCCATGATATCGGCGGTCACCATCACGGTAAAAAAGATGACGAGCTCTATGTCCGCTGGCTGCAGTTCGGCGTGTTCAGCCCTGTAAACCGCCTGCATTCCACCAGCAATGAATTCATGGGTAAGGAGCCATGGAAATACGGCTATGCCGCATCCCATATCGCAGTGGATCTGTTAAGGCTGCGCCGCCGGCTTATTCCGTATATCTATACCATGAATTACAAAACCTATAAATACGGCAGTGCGCTGATCGAGCCGATGTATTACGCGTACCCGGATGAGGAGAATGCCTATCACTGCAAAAATCAGTATTATTTCGGCAGCGAACTCATCTGCGCGCCCATCACCGATCCGGCAGATAAGAAAACCGGCCTTGCCGCAGTCAATGTGTGGCTGCCGGAGGGCAGATATACAGATCTGTTTACCCGCAGATCCTATGCCGGAGGAAAATTTGTTAAAATGTTCCGTGGTATTGAAAATTTCCCCGTTCTCGCCAAGGCGGGCGCGATCCTTCCGCTGGATACAGATGATATCTCAAACGGCGCGGAAAATCCGAACGGTCTGGAGATCCTTGCGCTTTCCGGCAACGGCAGTTTCACGATGTATGAGGACGACGGCGAAACCATGGGCTTTGAAAACGGCGCTTTTGCCGAAACCAAGTTTGAGATCGAAACCAACGGGGATCACATCGTGTTTACGATCTTTCCCGTGTCCGGCGATTTCTCTGTGATCCCGTCCAAAAGATATTTTAAGGTGAATTTTTTTGATATTGTTTCCGCTGAAAGCGTTGCAGTCACTTGCGGCAAGGAGGTTCAGAATACGGATGATCTGATTCATTACGCAAACGGCTCTTTGTGTGTGGATGTATTTTGCGATCTCTCCGCCGCAAATGTGCCGGTAAAAATCGAAGTCTGCGGCGCAGCGCGTTATTCGCTGAATAAGCGCGAGGCGTATATTGAAACGGTTTCCAAATATCAGATCTCAAATGACTATAAAAAAAGCGTGTTCACTTCCGCTCTTGAAAGCGGCGCACTGCCTAAGTGCCAAAAACGGTTCAGAGAACCGCTGGAAGAGCTGGAGCACTGTTTGTAATAATTTAAGGAAGTATCGTTATGTTTACCCATCTTCATCTGCACACCGAATATTCGCTGCTTGACGGCGCCTGCCGCATCGAGCCGCTTGTTCTGCGCGCAAAAGAGTTGGGCATGACTTCCCTTGCAATAACCGATCACGGCAATATGTACGGCGCCGTGGCGTTTTATAAAACGTGTAAAAAGCACGGGATCAAGCCGATTATCGGCTGCGAGGTCTATGTTGCCCCGCGAACCCGGTTTGACAGGGAAAAGGTGCTGGATAAGGATTATAATCACCTGATCTTGCTTTGTGAAAATGAAACAGGATATAAAAATCTGATCAAACTGGTATCCCTTTCTTATACAGAGGGTTACTATTATAAACCAAGGGTGGATCACGATATTCTTGAAAAATACCACGAGGGTCTGATCTGCCTTTCCGCCTGCCTTGCAGGCGAGATCCCGCAGGCACTTCTTGAGCGGGATTACGAAAAAGCAAAGAACACGGCGCTCCGGTACCGTGATGTTTTCGGGAAAGACAATTATTTTCTGGAACTTCAGGATCACGGCATCAAAGAGCAAAAGATCGTTGCAGAGGGGATCAAACGCCTTTATGCAGAAACCGGGATCCCCGTTGTTGTAACCAATGATACGCATTATATCTATAAAGAGGATTCTAAGATCCAGCAGGTGCTTATCTGTATCGCCACAAACCATGTGCTTGGTGAGGATACGGGCCTTGAATTCCATTCTCAGGAATTTTACCTGAAATCGGAGGAGGAGATGAAACACCTGTTTCCGGAACTTCCTGAGGCGGTGGAGAATACCGCCCGGATCGCAAAAAGGTGTAATTTTGATTTTGAATTCGGCAAAACCAAACTGCCTTATTTTGAGATTGAAGAGAAAATCAGCCATTTTGATTACTTCCGCCGCCTTTGCTATGAGGGGCTGCAAAAAAGATACGCAGATCCCCCTAAGGAATATACGGACCGACTGGAATATGAGCTGGACACTGTAAACAAAATGGGGTATACGGATTATTATTTAATTGTGGCGGATTTCGTTTCTTTTGCCAAGCGTGAGGGCATACCGGTCGGCCCGGGCAGAGGCTCGGGCGCAGGCTCGCTTGCCGCTTACTGTATGGGCATAACGGATCTTGACCCCATGAAATATAACCTCCTTTTTGAGCGCTTTTTGAATCCGGAACGTGTTTCCATGCCGGATTTTGATATTGATTTCTGCTATGAGCGGCGGCAGGAGGTTATTGATTATGTTACCCGAAAATACGGCGCGGATCACGTTGCCCAGATCGTAACGTTCGGCACACTGAAAACCAAGGCGGCAATCCGTGATGTCGGCAGGGTCATGGGAATGTCCTACGCCGCTGTGGACACCGTTGCCAAACTCGTGCCGAATGAGTTTAAGATCACTGTTGAAGATGCGGTGAGCAAATCCGCCAAACTGCGCGAACTCATGGCGCAGGATCCCCGCGTAGACGAACTGATCGAGACCGCGCGTAAAGTGGAGGGCATGCCCCGCAACACGTCCACGCACGCCGCCGGCGTCGTGATCACGCATGATCCCGTGTCGTCCTATGTTCCGCTCGCAACGAATGACGGATTGGTCGTCACACAGTATATCATGACGGAACTGGAGGAACTCGGCCTGCTGAAAATGGATTTTCTCGGCCTCAGAACGCTTACTGTGATCGATGACGCGTCCAAAGCCGCGGGGATCGATATCAATGAGATTTCCTTAGAAGATCCGAAAGTGTATAAATTATTTTCACGCGGGCAGACGGAAGGCATCTTTCAGTTTGAATCCAGCGGCATGAAACAGATGCTGATGAATCTGAAACCCACAAAATTAGAGCATCTGATTGCCGCCAATTCGCTGTACAGACCCGGCCCCGCCAAGCAGATTGATCTGTTTGTTGAAAATTCGCATCATCCTGAAAAGGTGCGCTACGCTTTGCCGCAGCTAAAGCCCATTTTGGAGGATACGTTCGGCTGTATCGTCTATCAGGAGCAGGTTATGCAGATTCTGCGTTCCCTTGCCGGTTATTCATACGGCAGAGCGGATGTGGTGCGCCGCGCAATGAGTAAAAAGAAAAAAGACGTTATGGAGGCGGAACGCAAAAATTTTCTTGCCGGCTGCGCAGAAAATCAGATCGATACCGAAATTGCCAATTCCATCTTTGATCAGATCTCTGAATTTGCAAAATACGCTTTTAATAAATCCCATGCTGCCTGCTATTCTCTTGTGGCATACAGAACGGCGTATCTTAAATGCTATTATCCCGCGCAGTTTATGGCGGCGCTTCTCACCTCCGTTTTGGATTCTTCCAATAAGGTTGCCAGATATATTGCGGAAAGCAAACGGCTCGGGCTCCGGCTTGCGGTTCCGGATGTGAATTCCTCCATGAAAGGTTTTTCCGCAAACGGAAAGGTGATCAATTACGGTCTGCTCGGCATTAAAAATCTGGGCACGGATTTTATAGATGATATTATAAACGAGCGAAAAAACGGAAAGTATAAAACCTTTTTTGATTTCTGTTCACGGCTTCAGACTTCTCATTTCAACCGCCGCGCCGTGGAAAGCCTGATACGCAGCGGCGCGCTGGATTTGCTCGGCGCAAACCGCCGCCAGATGCTGCAGGCGCTGCCGGTTGTTGCCGCAAATTTGGAAGAGCAGCGGCGCAAAACAATGTATGGTCAGGTCGGCTTTTTTGAACTCGGCAACAGCGGCGATTCTTTTGGAATCGATTTTGAACTTCCTGATGTGGAAGAATTTCCTAAATCCGAACTTCTGAAAATGGAAAAGGAAATGACCGGGCTTTATCTTTCCGGCCATCCGCTGGATAAGTATGAGGATCTCATCAATCAACTCGGCTATGCCAGAACCGGCGATATCCTTGACGCGGGCAGTTCGTCCTTTTCAAAATATAAGGATAAAAGCAGCGTTTCCCTCTGCGGCATCATTACGCATATCACGGTTAAGCAAACCAGAAACGGCCAGAATATGGCGTTCGTAACGGTGGAGGATATGTTCGGGTCGGTTGAGGTGATCGTTTTTCCCAAAATCCTGCAATCCGTTTCGGATCTGTTGGTTGTGTCCGGCGTAATCACGGTGCAGGGCACGCTTTCCGTGGAAGAGGAAAAGGAACCCAAGATCCTTGCAAACAGCATTACCGGCGCGCCGGGCCCAAATGCAGCGGCAGGCAATCCCGTTTCTGAAACAGGGCAGGAAAATCGTGAACCTGTTTCGCATAAAAAGGGCAAACACAGGGGGCTTTTCCTGCGCTTTGATTCCGAAAAGGATGAACGGATCAAAAAAGCCAAAATCATCACTTCTATTTTTGAGGGCGATTTTCCGCTGTGTTTTTATTATAAGGATAAAAAACACTACGATTTTCAGAAACGCGCTGATTTTACGGCTCCGAATCCCACCATGCTGGAGGAACTTTGCCGGTTGCTGGGAAATGAAAATGTTGTGGTAATGGACTGAATTGCAGAATGGTATTGACTTTTTTAGCGTCTGCGAGTAAAATATTCTTCGTAAATTTTAATACATGAATTTATCCTGTTGATTTTATAAATTTATAAGAGGAGGACTACTTATGAAAACGATTGCTGTTTTAACCAGCGGCGGTGACGCGCCCGGCATGAACGCAGCTGTCCGCGCGGTTGTAAGAACTGCCTGTGTAAACGGTATACGTGTTCTCGGTGTGATCAGAGGTTATAACGGTCTTATAAACGGTGATTTTGTTGAACTGGATCTCCGTTCTGTTTCCGATATCATTCACAGGGGCGGCACCAAGCTTTACAGCGCCCGTTCTGCTGAATTCGCAACGGAAGAGGGCATGAGAAAAGCAATCAGAACCTGCCGCGAAAACGGCATTGAAGGTGTTGTTGTAATCGGCGGAGACGGTTCTTTCCGCGGCGCGCGCGATCTTTCCGAACGCGGCATTCCCTGCGTAGGTATTCCGGGAACAATAGATAATGATATCGCCTGCTGTGATTATACCATCGGCTATGATACGTGCCTGAATACGATCATGGAATGCGTGGATAAGGTTAGGGATACAACAGAATCTCATGACCGCTGCACGGTGATTGAGGTTATGGGCAGAAGAGCCGGTTATCTTGCGCTGAATGCCGGTATTGCTGTTGGCGCAACTTCCATTCTGATCCCCGAGATCAAGTTTGACATTCAAAAAGACGTAATTGAAAGAATGAAACGCACACAGCGCACGGATAAAAAGCATTTTCTGATCGTTGTTGCGGAAGGCGTCGGCGTGGATGTTACCGAACTTGCCAAAGAGATTCAGAAAAAGACCGGTGTGGAATCCCGCGCCTGCATACTCGGCCATATTCAAAGAGGCGGTTCGCCTACGGTTCAGGATCGTGTTATGGCTACCAGAATGGGCAATTATGCCGTTAAGGAACTTCTGATGAAGAATATCGGCAACAGAGTGGTTGCCTGTCAGAAAGGCGAAGTTGTTGATTTTGATATTTTTGAAGCTCTGAACATGTCAAAACACATCGATACAAATCTTTATCAGATCGCTATGGAAGTTTCCATTTAAAAAATATAAATTTGCATTTGCACCGCTTAAAAGGCCGCCGGTCTTTTAAGCGGTTTTTTTCATATTTTTGCTTTTTTTATAAAATTGTTATTCGGATATACTATAAAAGGTATTGAGAATGCGTTTGAAAAAGGTGAAAAAAATGAGAAAATTTATAAGAATCCTAAACGGCGCAGTCGCGCTTGCCGTTGCCGTCATTTTTTCTTTTGTGATTTACGGCAATGCCGCCTATCCGGATACTTTTTATGTAAAAAATTCTTCGGATACTGTAATTGATCATATCTATTATCTTTCCTATGATGATGAAAAAAGCGTGGATTACCAGAGCGCGCAGTCTGTGGGCGGGCAAAACAGTGATCTGACTCTGCTTGGTGTTATACCGGTCAAGAGCGAAACGGTAAGGGCTGCTGATGAAGATACCGTTCTGGTCTCCGGCGATTCCTTCGGAATCAAATTGTATACGGACGGCGTTATGATTGTCGGCACAAAAGATGTTTCCGTAAACGGTAAAACGGTGAATCCGTCAAAGGAGGCGGGTATATCGGTTGGGGATATTATCGTTTCCATAAACGGCGAAAAGGTGTATTCGTCAGACAGGGTAAGCGAGATCCTCAATGATAATAACGGAGAGGCGTTTCAGATCAAAATTAACAGAAACGGCGAATACCGCGATTTTTCCCTTGTTCCCGTATATGTTGAATCCGAAGGCTGCTACAAAGCCGGCATGTGGGTGCGGGATTCCACCGCCGGTATCGGCACGGTTACCTTTTACAACCCTTCCAGCGGTAATATGGCGGCGCTCGGCCATCCGATCACGGATGTGGATACCGGGGAGATCATCCCCATTTTGGACGGGCAGGCTGTGGAAACCACCGTTTCTTCCGTTTCCAAATCCACCGCAAGCGAAACCGGCTCCATAAGCTGTGATTTTTCCAATAAAGAGATCGGTGTGCTCAATAAGAATACGCGGCAGGGGATCTATGGGAAATACAGCAATAAAGTAGATCTGTCTCAGTTCAGCGAATATGAAGTTGCGCTTTCTCAGGAGGTGCAGAAAGGGTTTTGCCAGATCATTACAACGGTGGATGAATCCGGGCCGCAGGTCTATTCCGCAGAGATCACGCGAATTTATCAGAATGATGATGAAAAAAACATGATCATTAAGATCACGGATGAAAGGCTGATCGAAAAGACCGGCGGCATCGTTCAGGGCATGAGCGGCACACCGATCATTCAAAACGGAAAACTCGTGGGCGCCATTACCCATGTGATCGTAAACAATCCGCTCAAAGGCTACGGCGTTTTTGCCCAAACCATGCTGGAACTTTCCGAATAAGCAATGTATAGTTACAAATTAATATAATTGTAATTAATTAATATAATATCTGTTAAAACCATGTGTTTTTTCTTTTTTTGATTGATATATATTCGGTATTATGATAAGATAGATATGGGTTATAAGTTATTTTTGAAAGGAAAATCAGATGGCTCCTTTAGTATCAGTTATAATACCGGTCTATAATGCCGAAAACTTTTTGCGGGAAACACTGGAGAGCATGATCGGCCAAACCTATCAGAATATAGAGATCCTGTGTGTGGATGACGGCTCAACAGATTCCTCCCCGGCAATCCTGGAAGAGTATAAAAAGAAGGACGGCAGGATCCGTGTTTTCAGAAAAGAGAACGGCGGCGGCGGCGCTGCGCGCAACTACGGGCTTGACCGCGCAGCCGGCGAATACTTATATTTCTTTGATTCAGATGATGTTGCAAATAAAAATCTGCTTGAAAAAGCCGTTTCCAGAGCCTTGGAAACGAATGCGGATCTTGTTGCGTTCAACGGCTATACTTTTGTGGAGAATGATCTGAATAAAAAAACGTATAAAAGCGGTTTTAATAAAAATATTTTAAAAGACGTAAATTCCGTCTTTTCTTACAGGGATTACCCCAATTCCATACTCAGCATCGTTAATGTTGTTCCGTGGAATAAAATCATCCGCCGCGATATCGTGAAAAAGCACAATATCCGGTATGACGAGATCTCTTCAAGCGATGATCTTACGTTTTCTGTTTTGTGCGCCGCAGTGGCAGAGCGTATTGCAGTTGTGGATAACGCGCTTATGAATTACCGCCTTGGTCATTCCGGCACCATAACCTCCACCTATGCGAATAAACTTTTTAACGTGAAACATGCGCTGGAGAGCACAGAGCGCCAGATCAATGCGCTGCCGTATGCCGATCAGATCCGCATCTCGCTGTATAATCTGATTTTGGATAATTATTGCTTTATATTCACAAATTATACATTTGATTTTGATACACAGCAGGTGAAAGCGTTTTATGAGTTTCTGCATACGCGCTTTTCGGATGCGAAGCTCGGTTCCCTTAAAAGAGGCTGTATCAGAAATGAATACACGTTTGCGTTGTATGAATCCATAAAAAAGCATACTTATGAGGAAATGCGCCGTATCCGCGCGCATGATATTACCGTTTCGCTAACCAGTTATCCGGCAAGAATCGATTATGTTCACCATGTGATAGAGAATATTGCGGCCCAGACCTTGAAACCGAAACGCGTTTTGCTTTGGCTTTCAAAACAGCAGTTTAAAAACAGAAACGAAGATCTTCCTCAAAGCCTGATCGATTGTGTAAGCAGAGGAGAGGTGGAGATCAAATGGTGCAATGATGATCTTCGCTCTCATAAAAAATACTTTTACACGATGCAGGAATATCCGAACGATATCGTTATCACTGTAGATGATGATCTCATTTATCCGAATACGATGATCAGTTCGCTGTACCAGTCTTATATTGCGTTTCCGGATTGTATCAGCGGTATGCGCGTGCATGTGGTGGGGCTGGACAAAAAGAAGAAAAAGATCCTTGATTACGCAAAATGGATCAAGCAGTTTGACAGGGATATCCTGATCCCGTCAAAGCAGTTGTTTGCAACCACCGGCGCCGGATGCCTTTTCCCGCCCGGTATCTTGGATGAGCGCGCTTTCAATAAGCAGAAACTTCTTGAACTCTGTCCGCTTGCAGACGATATCTGGGTCAATCTTATGGCGCTGGCAAACGGCGTTGGCACCGTTTGCGCGGTAAGGAATTTTTATCTTCACTATTGTGCGCCGCAGGAGGATTCCCTTTTTTGGGTCAATGTCAATCAGCATAAAAACGAAGAACAGTATGAGGCTGTCAGGGCATGGCTTGAAAGGGATCTGGGCACGGGTTATTTTTATGATGCCGTGTCAGAGCAAAATGATGCTTTTGATCTCAATGATCCGCTTGCGCTTATTGATTACGCGGAATTTCTGCGCCTTAGCAAAATGAGTTCAGACAAAAAATTAAACAGGGCGTATGCGGAAAAATCGGAGCTAAATGCAAAATTGCAAAAAACGTATGAAGAAAAAGCGCAGCGCGGCAAAGAGATCAATAAACTCAAAGCGGAAAATCTGGCTTTAAGTAAAAAAACAGCGCAGTTCGAAAGAAAAATGAGAAAAATAGAAAAAACATTTTTCTTCAGAGTTTATCGGTTTCTAAAGCGTGTCTTTACTCGCTAATCAAATAATACAGGAGAATACCATGCAAAAAAACAAAATCAGAGATAATAAATTGCCGCTTATACTGCTCTTGTCCTTCCTTATTCCGGCGTTTGTGATGTGCGCCGTCTATTTCATTAACGGCACGGATCCGTTCGGCAGTGTTTCCATCCTTACGGCAGACGCCAAAATTCAGTATAAAGATTATTACGGCTATCTTTGGGATATCCTGCACGGCAATGCCGGCATTGATTATTCCGCGTCAAAATCCCTCGGCGGCCAGATGGTGGGTTTGGTCGTGTATTATCTGACCTGCCCGCTTAATCTGCTTGTCTATTTTATAGATAAAACGCAGATCCCGCTGTTTTTGAGCATTGTTACGCTGCTCAAGATCGCGTTTTCGGGCGTTACGGCGTCTTATTTTGTCAGAAAAAGATTCGGCATTTCCGCATTGCCGTCCGTTTTTATTGCCTGCTGTTATGCGCTGAGCGAATACAGCTTTGCCTACTGCCATAATATTATGTGGCTGGACGGCGTTGTTATGCTGCCTCTTGCCTGCCTCGGCGTTTACGAACTGCTTTATCATAACAAAAAAGGGCTGTTGTTCTTTTCTGTTTTTATGGCAATCTTTTCAAACTGGTATTCCGGTTATATGGTCTGCCTCATGGCAGGTTTCTGTTTCCTCTTTGAACTTTTCCGGAAATATGATTTTAAAAATTTCAAACAGGTGATCAAGCCCGCATTTTTCGATGCCGTTCGCGTGGCAGGCGATATGATCCTGGGTGTGCTTGCAAGCGGCGCGCTGCTTGTGCCGGGTCTGCTTTCTCTTGTGGGCGGCAAAGCCGGGGGCAGTCCTCTTTCAACAAGCGTGATCCTGTCTCCGCTGGAGGCGTTCAAAGGCTTTATGATCAACGCCCCAAGCAATCAGAAAGACGCGCCCATCATGTATTGCGGCGCGGTGATCCTGATCCTTGCCGTATATATGCTGCTCGATAAAAAGACGGATTTAAAGAAAAGGATCCTTTCCCTTTTGTTTTTCGCCTTTATGATCTGCAGCTTCTGCTTTGATCAGCTGAATATTATGTGGACGGGCTTTGTAAAAAGCTATTCCTATCAGTTCAGATGGGCATTTGTTTTTATGTTCCTGATGATCTATTTTGCCGGCGTGTGCGTGAAAGAGATCAAAAAACACGGCTTTGAGAAGAAAACGATGCTCAAAGCGCTTGGCGTTATAATTGCCGTGTTTCTTCTGCTTGACCTTACCGGCGCAACTCAAAAAGTTCTGGTTTCCTATTTCTATATTGCCCTGCTGGTCATTTACGCCGTTGCCATCGCACTGATTTACGCATTCAAAAATAAAAAGATCTTAAAAACAATTTTGATCTTTTGTATTTGCTTTGCCACCTTTGCGGAGCTGACTTATAACGGCGCAAAAGTATTTGAGAAAAATTATGTGGATGATACAGAAGATTATATCCGTTACACAAAGGAAATGTCTGCCGTTATAAACGGTATCCAGGAGCAGGACGATTCGTTTTACCGTTTGGAAAAAACGGTCAGCTATTTAACCGAAGTCGGCAGGGAAAATGCCAGCAGTGAGAGCCTGATGTATCATTATAACGGCATTGCCGGCTATACCTCCACCTATGATCCAAATGTGGATCTGTTTTTGGCAAGAATGGGGTATTCGGATTCGGCAAGCATAACGCCGGAGAATCAAACCGTTAAAAAATACAATGCAACGGAAACGTATTGGAATTCGCCGCAGTTTGTGATGGATAGTTTTCTCGGCGTCAAATATCAGATCTTGGAAACATCCGCACCGGGTCTGGAAGAATATGATTCCAACACGGTTTTGGACGGGAGATATAAAGTCTATGAAAACCCGTATGCGCTGCCGCTTGCCTTCAATGTTTCATCAGATCTTTACGAAAGCGGCAAGTATGTAAACGATCCTTTTGTGAATCAAGAGAATTTTATTTCCCACGCACTTGGGCAGGATGTATCGTTCTTCTTTGAACCGGAATATGAAAACGGCGTGATGCAGGATGACCGGCAGAATATCGTTGTGCATATCCGTCAGGATGGGCCGCTGTATTTTTATACGGATCCCATTGACTGCCATGACAGTTCAAACGGTAAAAAGTGTGAACTCTATCTGAACGGCGAGCTGGTGCAGCGCATCTGCAGCCGGTTCTACACCAATGTGGTTTACCTCGGCGATTACAGCGCGGGGGATACCGTCAATCTAACAATAAAACTTTATGATCATTCCGGCGAGAAAGATAAAACACATACTGTGGTTTTGAAACAAATGGATACGGCGGCTGCGGAAAACGCCCTTGCGCAGCTTGCTTCGGGCAGCAGTTCAACGCTGAATATAGAGAAAAACACCGTTTCCGGCACTTATGAAACCGATACGGATTCCACAGTGCTCCTCACTTTGCCCTATACAGAGGGCTGGACGCTTTATGTGGACGGCGAAAAACAGGAGTATAAACAGCTCGGCGATACGTTTATCGGCTTTGATCTAACCGCCGGCACGCATCAGATTGAAATGAAGTATACAACGCTGCACAGAAACGCCGGTATTGCCGCAAGCGTGATCGGCTTTGCAGGATTTGCCGCTTGGTGCGTTTTGGATAAACTGAAAAAAAGAAAAACGGAGAATGCGTAAATGCCGTTACAGTTTGTAAGGAATGATATTACCAATATGGCGTGCGATGCCATTGTGAACGCCGCCAATGAAACGCTGCTCGGCGGCGGAGGGGTGGACGGCGCAATCCACCGCGCCGCCGGTCCCGCTCTGCTGAAAGAGTGCAAAACGCTCGGCGGCTGCAAAACCGGCAGCGCAAAGATCACAAACGGCTATAATCTGAAATGCAGATATATTATCCATACGGTCGGCCCCGTCTGGCGCGGCGGCAGTCATCATGAAGAAGATCTTCTGAAAAGCTGTTATCGGTCTTCCCTGATACTCGCAAAGGAATACGGCTGTGAATCCGTTGCCTTTCCGCTGATCTCTGCCGGCGTATACGGCTATCCCGTGCAGGACGCGGTGCGTGTCGCCGTGAATACGATTGCGGATTTCCTGATGGAAAACGATATGCTTGTTTATCTTGTGTTTTTCGGTAAAGCCGCGTTTTCCGCCGGCAGCAAGCTGATCTCCGGCATCAGGCAGTATGTGGATGACTGCTATGTGGAATCGCATACGGATGCGGAGTATGAGCGCATGCGCCGCGCGCAAAGCAGCGCAACACTGTGTGATACGGTTGCCTGCGCCCCGGAGGCGTTTTCCATGCCTTGCGGCCATGCGTATGCGTCCCCGGATTCTGCGCCGGATTCGTCTTTGGAAACGTATCTGAAACAGGTTAAGGATGAGAGTTTTTCCCAGATGCTGCTCAGAAAAATCGACGAGGCTGGCATGACGGACAGCGCCTGCTACCGCCGGGCGAATGTGGACAGAAAATTGTTTTCAAAAATACGCAGCAATGTAAACTATAAACCGAAAAAAACTACGGTGCTGGCGTTCTGCATTGCGCTGCGCCTGCCGCTGAATGAAACGCAGGAAATGCTGATGAAAGCGGGCTTTGCACTTTCTCACAGCAGCGTTTTTGATATTGTTGTAGAATATTTTATCGTACATAAGATCTATGATATCTATCAGATCAATGAGGCGCTGTTTGCGTTTGACCAGCCTCTGCTCGGCAGCGCCGCCTGATCTTTTTTGCAGCCGGCATTCAGCCCTGTAACAATGTTAATATCTTGCTCCCAGAACCGGCAGTTTTGCCGGTTCTTTTTTTGTCGCTTTTCAGGCGACCTTGTTTTGGGAGTCTCATGCTATACTGTGTCCGTAATCAAAAAAGAAAGGTGTTGTTCATATGATAGGAGCGGTAATAGGCGATATCGTGGGCCAAGATTTGAGTTTTGCGGTATCAAAACAAAACATTTTGATCTGCTGGATCCCAATTGCTTTTTTACCGATGACACGGTAATGACGGCAGCGGTAGCAAAAGCGCTGATGGCGCTCGGAAAGGAGATAATTTCAAAACCTGCCGAAAACAGGCTTAAAATTGAAACGGCGTTAATAAGTCAAATGCGTTCATTCGGCAAAAAATATCCAAACGCAGGTTACGGCACGCGGTTTTCGCTTTGGCTTCGCGCCAAGCAGCCCAAACCTTACGGCAGTTTTGGAAACGGCAGCGCCATGCGGGTGTCACCTTGTGCGCTCGCGGCAAACAGCATCCAAAACGCGCTGGAACTTGCGGAAATCTCAGCATCGGTAACACATAACCACCCGGAGGGCGTCAAAGGCGCAAAAGCAGTTGCAGCCGCCGTGTATCTTGCAAGGCACGGAAGTTCAAAGGCGCAGATAAAAGAATTTATTGAATCTTATTTTTATAAGTTTGATTTCACGCTTGCTAAGATCAGACCCGGCTATTCGTTCAACGAAACCTGCCAGGGATCGGTGCCGGAGGCCATCGAGGCGTTTTTGGAATCCACGAGTTTTGAGGACGCGCTGAGAAATGCTGTCTCACTGGGTGGGGACAGTGATACAATAGCGGCGATCACCGGCAGCATCGCGTTTGCGTTTTTTGACAGAGATCCGAGCTCCCGCCTCGGCGATGCGGTGCTTATCCGCCGTGCGCAATACTGCCTGACCCCGGAACTCCGAAAGATCGTGCGTGATTTTGAAGAATTTATAAAAGAGTAATTTTAAGGTAAAGAATGAACACAAATTCAGAAAGGAATTAAAATTATGAAAACGTTAAACGCGAAAGTAAAAGAAAATGAAAACGGAACAAACCGCCTTACGGAACTTGTTTTTATTTTAGACAGAAGCGGTTCTATGGCAGGTCTTGAGGCGGACACGATCGGCGGATTTAATTCCATGATCAAAAAGCAAAAGCAGGAAAACGGAAAAGCGCTGGTTTCCACCGTTCTTTTTGATAATGAGAGGGAAGTCCTGCACGATCGGGTCAATATTGAAGCCGTACAGCCGCTTACCGCGCGGGATTATTATGTGCGCGGCTGCACGGCGCTGCTGGATGCGCTCGGCTTTGCGATCCGTCATATCGGAAATGTGCATAAATATTCCCGAAAAAATGACGTGCCGTCCAAAACGCTTTTTGTGATCGTTACGGACGGTCTGGAAAATGCCAGCCGTTTTTATTCGGCGGAAATCGTAAAGCAGATGATCAGCCGGCAGAAAGAAAGATACGGCTGGGAATTTATGTTTATCGGCGCCAACATAGACGCTGTGGAATCTGCCGCCCATATCGGCATTGCGCCGGAATGTGCCGCAAATTATCAGTCTGATTCGATCGGCACGCATGTGCTGTTTGAAAATATTTCCGCTGCGGTTTCCAATGTGCGCTGCAATATGCCGCTCGGCGCCGAATGGCGCGAAAACTTAAACCGGGATGCCCGGCGCAAATGATCCGCGCTTTTTTGCCATAGTATTTATAAGTTTATTTTGTCCGGCTACTTGCACCTTCTTCCATGTTGATGTAAAATAAAATACGGAGGTGTAATGATGGCTGGTAAAAGCACACTTACAAAGAAGAAAAAAACGGGATACGCGTTCGGCATTTTTACCGAATCACTGATTTATAATATGTTTTATACATATTATTTAACGTTTCTCATTGAAATCGCCGGTATCAAACCGGCATTCAGTTCCATTATTATTTTTATTTCCATTGCCTGGGATGCGGTTACGGATCCCATGATCGGCAATTATACAGATCGCCCCGGTGTGGATAAACGCAAAGTCATGAAAACGGCGCTTGTGCCGCTCGGTCTGGTGTTCGTCATCGCGTGGACGAGTATCGGCTCCGGTCTTTCGTCTCAGCTGGCAAAGATCCTGCTCTATACGTTTATCACCATGTGCCTGTGGGTATTTTATACCATGTATACGATTCCGTATTACGCCGTTGTAGCGGAGATTACGGAGGATTATGACGAGCGCACGGAGATCCGTTCGTTCTCCTCTCTGTTAAACGCTGTCGCGGTCGGTCTCGGCAATATTCTGCCCGCACTTGTGCCCACGGTTGCGATTCTCCTTACCCCGCGTTTTGAAAGTAACGCCTATGCCGTTGTTGCCGCAATCATCAGCATTATGGCAATCGCATTCGGCTTTGTTTGCTGCAATTCCTTAAAGGGCGTTTATGAGCCGAAAAAGGCGGCTCCCGGTGAATCCGTCGGCTCTATCAAGGATACGTTCAAGGCATTCGGCAATATTCTCAGAATGAAACCGGCAAAGTATTTTTTAGTTTTCGTATTCTTTTTCCTGGCAACATCGTCCATGATCCAATCCAACCTGAGTTATATGGTTATAGATTGTATCGGCATGGATTATGATACCGGTATTGTAGCCGTTATCATTTCCCTTGTTATTTCCATGGCGGTAGTTGTTCCGCTGGTGGAAAAAGTTGCTCATAAAAAAGACAGGCGCTTTGCCGCAATCGTATTTCTTTCCGTTGCCTGCATCGGCGAGATCCTCATTAAAATCATCGGTCTGGACGCGGAAATCGGCGGCTTTAAAATCATGTGCGTTGTGGCGCCGGTCGTGCTCGGCATCGGCACAGGCACGTTTTGGACTCTGTTTTATTCCATGGGTTATGATCTGGTGGAACTGGATGAGTTTAAAACGGGCACCAGAAAGGAATCCACGATCACCGCTTTGCCGCAGCTTGTGCAGAAATTCGGCTCTGCTTTCGGCATCCTGATGGCAGGCCTTTTGCTCGGCGCCTACGGCTATGATTCTTCCGGTGATATCGCCGGTTCTGAATCTCTGATCCAGCGTGTTACGGATCCGGATATCATAAACGGAATGGAAAATATCTCTACCGTCATTCCGGCGGCAATGCTGTTCGTCTCCATCATTTTTGTTATCCTTTACCCGATGACAAGGCAGCGCTTTGAGGCGCTGATGGTGCAGCTTAAGAAAAAAAGAAACGGCGAGCCTTATACTACTGAAGGCTTTGAAAAACTGCTGTAATCAAAACAAATATTATAAGTTTTAAAGGGTCGATTCCATATCGGCCCTTTTTCTGTTATACTCATATTATAAGTAAAAAATTGTAAAAATTTTTCATATATTTTTGCTTTTTGCAGACTACTTGGTGAAGAGAATATTCTTGAAAGGAGGAAAGGCTTTGGGTAAGCAAAAACGCACCGCAGATGAATCGCTTTCTTTCGCCTGCCGCGAATACGGCAAATGCCTTGAAAAGTACTGCCGTGTGCGCCTTGGTGAAGCGGCGGACTGGGCGGATGACTGCGTTCAGGAAACTTTTTATATCTATTATAAAAAACTGCTGGACGGCGAAAGCGTTGAAAAGCCCAAAGCGTTCCTTTACCGCACGGCGGATAATATGATAAAGCGTAAACTGCATGAGCATTATAAAAACGCCTCGCGCACCGTGCCGCTTGATGAAGCGCGGGATGAGGAAGCAGCCTCGGCGGATGAGGCGGCAAGCCTGCTGGATTACGATCAACTTAAAGAGGTGCTCATCAGTGTGCTCGGTGCTGAGGAACAGCGGCTTTACCAGTTAAAATATGAGCAGGGCAGATCACTTAAAGACATAGGCGAAATTCTGAATATCCCGCCTGCCACCGTGGCAAACCGAACCAGCCGGCTGCGTTCAAAAATTAAGGGATTGCTCACAGATGTTATAGAAAATTCCCTGAAAGGAGGGGGCTGACAGTGAATATCACGGTTTCCCGTGAGATCATAAACCGTTTGTATACGGAAGATCTTTTCGGGCAGATCAAAGAATATCTCAACGGCGTTATTGACGCGGAACTGGAAAAAGAAAACTGCGATACGGATCTGATAGATGATTGTATCAGCGCGCTGGATGCTGTGCAGAGCCATGATACTTATCCGGCAATCAAAGTCATGTTGCGGGATAAAGATATCATCCGTTACTGTAAGCGAAAAACGGATCTTTCCGGTCATAAAGGCGCTAAAGCTGTTGCCGCCTGCCTCGTCGTTGCGGTGTGCGCGTCGGCGGCACTGCTGAATACGGATACCGCTTTCGCAAGGCAGATCAAAGATGTGTTCGGCAATATCATAGAGGCTTTGAACCGAACTGCTGACAGCAGTGAAAACAGTGATGATAATGACATCAGTTCGGTATACGCAACTTTCCCGCCGGATCATTCCTTTACGGCGAAAAATAAAAATGATATAGACTTAAACGGTATTACGGTGTATGCTGTATATAAGGACGGCAGTGAACGTGTTGTGCCTCTTTCGGAATGTACGGTCAGTATCACCGATAATAAAGATGCGGGTCAAAACAGCGCCGTCGTGGTAATCGCGTATAAGGGCTGCGCCGTTTCCGTTATATACACAATTGAGGAGGGTTAAAATGAAACATCGTTTTACAAAATTATTAAGCATACTGCTTGCCGCCCTGATGATATTCTCATCCCTGCCCATCACAGCGTTTGCCGCTGACGGCGATGAGAAATTGTACGGATATGAATGGCTTTATACTGATGCGGCAGGCGTTGATTATATTAAACTGAATGAATATAACGGCAATGACGAAAATCTTGTTATTCCGGCAGAATATAAAGGGAAAATCGTGGATTCACTTGGCATTAATTTCTTCGATGCGGATCAGTTGAAAAGCATAACGGTTTCCGAAGGCATTAAAAATATTGATCAGCTATGGTTTTGGGAGAGCGGTTACGTTGATTTGTATCTGCCGTCATCACTTGTCAGCATAAGCTCTGAAGCTATGAGAGGTAATAAAATCAACAATTTGTATTTTTCAGAGGGCTTACGCGGTATAGGTCATTACGCATTTAAGGCTGTTCAATTTAAAAACAGCAATATAAAACTTCCGGAAAGCCTTGAATATCTTAACCCTTCGTCTTTTAATAAATCAAATATAACCTCTATCTATTTCGGCGCTAATGCTCGTATCGGCGAATTCCAATATAATTACGGCGATCCCATTGCTTATCCGGAAGGTGAAGAAGACTCGGATTTTTCCTTGTTTCATGAGTGCAGGTCGCTCGGTAGTATTACAGTATCGCCGCAAAATCCGTATTTAACTGCGATAGACGATGTGCTTTATAACAAAAAAATGACGGTCCTTTACAGATTCCCTTCAAAGCATGATGATACTTTTGAAAAGAATAATCCCGTCTATAACTATGTAATGCCTAAAAGCGTAAAATCTATTGCCGAATTTTCTTTCGGCGATGCGGATATAAAAATAAATAAGCTTACTTTTAACGGCACGCTTGAAACTATCCCGACGCGTGCGTTCAGAGAAGCAAGCATTAACGAGATAGACTGGGGCGATAACAGCAGCGTTAAAGTAATAGAAGTTGAGGCTTTCTATGAGCTTGACTGCGAATCTCCGCTTACGCTGCCAAGATCTGTGGAGCGCATAGGCGCTGATGCGTTTTCACGGTCAACCATAACGGCAGTTGATTTTGAAACGCCGTCAAATTGCAGGGTTATTGAAGACGGTGCTTTCTCAAATTGCAAATATGTTAAATCTGTATTCATACCTGCTTCAGTTGAATCTCTCGGCACTGAAGGTCGGTCCGATTACGGCGCTTTTGAAAACTGCACCGCTAACAGATCCATCGTTTTTGAGGACGGATCAAAAGCAAAGATCTGGCCTTCCGATCTTTTTGAAGGAACTTTCACAGGGCAGCTTGTTCCGGGTAAGAACAGCTCCGTTGAAGAGATTCTTTGTGACTTTTCTGGATCGGATATTCAAAGCGTTGATTTTAGCAGCTGCCCCAATCTGCGCTATATTGCCGGCGGCGCGTTCGCAGGATGTGATAGACTGATCTCGGCGGACCTTTCAAACACAAAGCTGTTTGAGATCAGAACCAAGCTGTTTAATGGCTGCGATAATCTTGAAAGCGTTAAACTTCCGGATAGCTGCTTTAAAATAGGCAATTCGGCATTTAAAAATTGCGCCGCATTAAAAGAGATTAATGTTAATAACGTTGCAGTCATCAGAAGCAATTCTTTCAGCGGCTGCACATCTCTTAACATAGATGTATCCTCAGAAGAAAAAACCACGGAAGATAATTTTACATATTATGAAGCGGATGATTACGCCGTTATAACAGGATGCAAACAAAACGGCGGAAATATCGTCATTCCGCAAACAATAAACGGAAAGCCGGTTACGGCTATAAATGACGAGGCTTTCTATAATGAATATGATAACAGATATATTTATAATGTTGAGATTCCGGATACTGTTAAATATATCGGCAGTTACGCATTCGCTAAATGCAGACTTGAAAGCCTTGATCTGCCGTCAGCTCTTGAATATATAGGTACTGAAGCGTTTTATGATAACCGAAATATTAATGTCGATTTAACTTTGCCGAACAATGTTAAAGAAATAGGCGATAATGCTTTTACTTACAGCGGAATCACAGGTATCACACTGAATAACGGCTTGCGCGCAATAGGCGATGAAGCTTTTTCACAAAACGATATAACTTCACTTGTGATTCCGGATAGTGTTACTGTTTGCGGAAAAAAACTTGTTAATGTCGGATCCTACGATTATGAAGGCCGTTTTCTTACCGAGATAACATTCGGCGCCGGCTGCAGGAATATAGAGGATTATTTTCAGTACGGTACCTATACTATCCAAAAAATAAGCGTCAGCGAAGATAACCCTTATTATTCAGCTGAAAACGGCGTGCTTTATAACAAGGCTAAAACCGTGCTTCTGCTCTGCATGGAAGGCAACACGAATAAAAGGTTAGTTATTCCTGATACGGTAACTGAAATATGTGATGAAGCGTTTTCCGGCAATCGCCATATTGAGTATGTTTATATTCCAAACAGTGTTAAGGTTATGGGAGATTACGCATTCCAAAACTGTGCATCTTTAAATACCGTGGAATTTGAAAAAGGCTCCTCCTATGAAAGATTGTATTTCACTTTTAATTCGTGCAAAAACCTTGAAAACGTGATCATTCCCGCTGATGTACGGATAGGTGATCTCTACGCTACATTTGATGATACCGGCCTTACGCACTGCGAACTTCCGGATAATGTTAACTCCATGTCATATACGTTTCGTTCAACGCCAAATCTGAAATCTGTAAAAATGCCTGCAAATCTGATCAAATTTGGAGAAAACTGCTTTAGTTTAAGCGGCGTTGAAAGCATAGTTATTCCGGATAATATTAAATATTTGCCGTATAACAGCTTTTACGGCTGTTCCAATCTTTCCTATGTGGATATGAATAATGTTTCATCGCTGGGGTGGCGTGCCTTTGCGTACTGCACATCGCTTGAAAGCATAGATCTTACGAATATAAAGCATTATACAAGAGTAGGTAATTTAGCATCATTCTATGGCTGCGATAATCTTACGAAATTTTATTTCACAAAAGAAACGGCAGATACCGATATACCGGAAAGCGGCTATGACGGCAACCCAACCGTTGAAACCATAGTAGTAGGCAACAGCGTTACGGAGATCAAAGACCGCGCATTCGCTGACTGCACCAATCTCAAAACCGCGCTTATCGCGGATTCCGTTACCGAAATATCCGATACTGCGTTTGAAAACTGCGATAACCTGAATATCGTGTGCGAGGAAGGCTCTTACGCCGTGAATTACGCAAAGCGCAATTCTATTCCTTACACCACATTCGTTGTTGCCCCGATCCCGGATCAGGAGTATACCGGCAAAGCGATCACGCCGGAACTTGATGTTACGGCGCAAAGCAAAGCGCTGAGCGCTGGCAGCGATTACACCGCTGTTTACAGCGATAATATTCATGTCGGCACCGCAAAGGTAAATGTGATTGGTCTTGGTGATTACAGCATTTTCGCAAGCCTTGTCAAATTCAATATCGTCGGCGAGGAACCGCAAGATACTGCGCCTGAGGAAACGGTTCCGGTTCCGCCGCAGCAGGACGCCGAAGAAGGAAACGGCAGTGAAAATGAAGGCGCTGAAAATCAAACCGGCAGCGCTGCAGACGGCAACCAAGCAGATCATAATGCGGGAGCCGGCAATGTTCCCGGATCCGCTCAGGCAGACACAAATGGCCGTTCCGACACAGCGCAGTCAGCGGCAGGCAATCCCTCCGCCGGCGCGCAGCAGGGCAATGCCGACGGCACTGGCAATGGCAGCGGCATAACCGGGCAAAACAGCGATACCACAGGCGGCGCAAGCAACACGCAAAATGAAAACACTGCCGGTGAAAGCGGTGCTGCGAATCATGATCAGCAGGCTCCCGATCTGCCGGATTCGGGCAGCAGTGAGGAAACGGATATGAAATGGTATGAGGTTATCCTTTCCGCGATTCTGTCTTTCTTCAATAAAATCATAGAATTTTTCAGATCGCTTTTCAGCTGATCATATGAAAAGGCCCCGTCCGTTCGGACGGGGTCTTGTTTTGCATAGAAGTTGTTTTATTTAAAACAAAACAGCAGTCAGCTGTATGTCAGTCGGCGGCATTTGTTTCGTTTGTTTTCAGTATCTTATATAGACCGCCATTTCGTTTTCACCGCGGTTTGCCCATTTGTAATACGGTATGAATTTCAGCCGAACCAGACGTTCCTTCGGCGGGCGGTATTCGCTGTAAAGCGCTTGGTTTTCAAAAGATTCCCTGTAGCCGTTTGCGTAAATGTTTTCGCCGTCAAAGGAAAATTTCGGGTGGTCGGAAAGCCGCAGCATATGCAGGTTTGCACCGTTGTCTGTTTCCTCCATGCAATAAACAAACGGCCCGCGCATAATAGCAATTTTCCCGGCGTTTTCACGCACGTTCGGATTGCACCGCATGATCTTAATTCTTATCCCGAAATCCGCGCTGATGGTCTGTTCCGCGTTGATCTCAAAATAGGCGTAGCCCTTTTTGATGAAAACGTCTTTTCGGCTAAACGTGAAATTTTCGCTCCATTCCGGGATCCGGAATGCGATCTTCATGTGCTTTTTCGGTTTGATTTTCACGCTCACTTTTCCGCTGCCGGTGTAATCGCCCAAAATCTCGATTGCCGCGCTTTCACACTCCGCCGTGCAGTTATCGTAAAAGTTTATAAAAACGGTGCCGTTGTTCTCGGTAAAAATATACTCGCCAAGATCAGAGATCAGGCGCGCGATGTTCGGCGGGCAGCAGGCGCAGTCAAACCATTTTTGCCTTACCGGCTTAATATGGCTTCGCCTTTCGTCAAGCGCCAGTGTTTTCGGTTCAGCTTCAAGCGGGTTTGTGTAAAAGAAAGATTTTCCGTCCTCCGCCATGCCGGCAAGAATGCAGTTGTAAAGGCATCTTTCCGCGGCGTTAAAATATTTTGAGTCGCAGTCTGCCTGCATCATCCGTCTTGCAAAAAAGACAAGCCCTACAGACGCGCACGTCTCGGAATATGCCGTGCCGTTCGGCAGGTCATACGCATAGGTAAACGCCTCGCCGTCTTTTGTGGAACCAATTCCGCCGGTGATATACATCTTTTTCCTTGTAATGTCGTCAAACAACGTTTTGCACGCATTCAGCAGCGCTTCATCCTGATCTAAGCGGGCAAGGTGCGCCATCGCCGTGTAAAGATACACTGCGCGAACGGCGTGCCCCGCCGCTTCTTTCTGGTTACGCACTGGCAGATGCGCCTGATTATACATGTATTTCATTTCACCGTCCGGCGTGTGCGCGTCTCGTTCCGTGTCAAAGTAATACGGCTTTGTGCCGCGCCGGTCGATCATAAGGCGCGCCGTGTCAAGATATCTGTGCTCCCCGGTTACTTCATACAGTTTCAAAAGCGCTTCTTCGGCTATGGGATGCCCGTCATATCCTTTTTTGCCGTCTTTACCGAAAACACGGCATATAAGATCGGCAAATCTGGCGGCAGCGTTTAGCAGAGCGGGTTTTCCTGTAATGCTGAAATGGGCGCATGCCGCCTCTGCCAGATGGCCGAAACAGTACAGTTCGTGAAAATCGCGCAGGTTTTCAAATCTTGCCGCCGGGTTGTTGATTGTATACAGCGTGTCAATATAGCCGTCTTCCTCAGCGGCGGAACAAACGAGCCGAATCGCCTCGTCTACTGCGCTTTCCAGTTTGGCGTCAGGGTGGTTTCCCAGCGAATAAGATGCCGCTTCTATCCATTTGTACAGATCCGAATCCTGAAATACCCAGCCTTTAAATGCGCCGGGCTGTGCATTTTCATCGGTATAATGCCACTTGTCCGTTGGATACACCGGTGTGTTTTTGCCCGCTCTTCTGCGCGCCAGCGCATTTGCCGCTTTTCTGAAATTTTCCATGCAGCGGCTCGGCTCCGCGCCGTCCACACCGTCCTCCAGCGCTTTTAACTGGTAGGGGATCACTTCTGTTCTGACAAGCTCCTGCCTGCTTTTCCAAAAGGAATGTTTCAGTTTGGTCTTGCTAAGACCTGTCCGTTTATCGTTTTCCATATATTTTACCGTAATAAGGCTGCCGCCCGTATGGGCAGCAGCCTCTTTTATGCTTTTTTCTTTTCGTTTTGCACCAGCTCGCAAAATGCCTCAAAACTGTCTGATGTGCGCTTGTCCGCGCCTTCAAACAGATTAAAATAACAACTGGGCATTTCTTTTGTTTTCAGGTTTTTCTCAATGCAAGGGGCGCAGCCCTTGTCGTGGTTTCGCGGGTGGAGTTTGCATTTGTAGTTTGTGCAAGTGCAAAATTCGCTCAGATTTGCCATATTCCATTCCACTTTCGTTTAAAATTTATGCGGCAAAATCAAAATCTTCACCGTAGGATCCGGTATCGCTGATCTGCCGGAGCATCTCCTGCCAGCGCAGGTCTTTTGACGCCGCTATTCTTTTTTTCTTTTGCTCGCGGGATTCTTTGATCAGAAATACTGCGCTGAATACGACTGCAATCGCCGCAACTTCGCCCGCCAGCACAAGGCGCATCGCGCTCTGGCTCATTTCCCCAATCAGCAAAAACGGCAGGGACATCACGGCAGCGCCCGTAGCGGCCGTTACGGCAAACAATAAAATATACTTTACAAAACTTTTCATATCGCAATTCTCCTTTTCGTGTTTTTCCTTACAATTTCATTTTACACAAATGCGGATCAATTGCAATATGCAATGCGTAAAGAGTCCTTATAAACGGACTGTTAGAACAAAAATTCTAAATGTTTATTGACTTTTTCAGGGCGTTTGCCGCATTTTCCAGTTCATTTTGCTCTATTCCTCCCGGGCTTAAAACCAGGGAGATAACACCGTTTTCATAGTTTTCAACATAAAGTTTGATTCCGTTTTTTTCAAAGTCGGAAACTTCACCCCGAAACGGAGTCTGCAAAATGACCTGCAGCAGGTTTTCACTGATCTCTATTTTACAACCCGGAAATGTTTTTTTCAATATGTTATAAAAGAATTTTGTTTTTGCGGTGTAAAATCTTCTCGTTTTTCTGATCTGCGCCATAAGCCGACCGTCACGTATAAAGCTGCAAAGCGCAATTTGTTCCGTCTTGCTCGCGGTCTGGCTGAATTTGTAACTATTCTGCCGGTATTTTTCGGCAAGTTCATTGGTCAGAATCATAAAACTGATGCGAATAGACGGCAGCAGCAGCCGGGAAAACGAGCCGATGTACACCACATTGCTGCCGCCGGAAAGCGCGTAAAGAGACGGCGTGGGAATGCTGTTGTACTGAAAATCGCTTTCATAGTCGTCCTCAATTACAAGGCTGCCGCGCTGTGCCGAATACCGTGTCAGTTCAATCCTGCGCTTATTCGGCATCACATCTCCCCACCGGGTCATGTGGGAGGGGGAAACGTAAATGATATCCGCGTCCTTATATCGGTAATGCACATCAAAACCGTAGTCTGTAAACAGCGCCGAGCCCTGCACGAAACTTCTGTCCGGGAAAGAAACAGTCTGCTTTTTGTCTATCAGCGCACAAAGCACGTGTAAAAGGCTCTGTACACCGGCGCCGATCACGATCCTGTCCGCAGAGGCGGCAACGTTGCGTTTTTCCAGTATGTATTCGGAAATGGCCTGCCGCAGTTCCGCCTCGCCCTGCGGTTCGCTGTAGGAAAGCAGCTTTTCGTTTTGCCGCAGCGCCGCTTTCATATGCCTGCGCCAGATATCAAAATCAAAACTTTCCCGATCCGCGGCAGTGCCGCTGAAATTGTAACGGATTCGGCTATTCTGCGCTTTCGGCGTTTCTGTTTTCTGCGCCGGGCTTTTGTAGGAAACATAGTATCCGCTCTGCGGCTCGCTTAGGATATACCCGTCTTCGGAAAGCGCAAAGTATGCGTTTTGTATTGTTGTTCGGCTAACCGAAAACAGTTTGCTCGCCTTGCGCACAGAGGGCAGTTTTCCCCCGTAGGAGATCTGATTCGTTATAATCTCATTTTTTATGTAATCATAAACTTCTGTATATTTACTCATAACTGTACCCTAAAAAAATATTAAAATTGCGTATATAAATAATGCCTGGTATATTATATAATGTTTTTAAACAAAAAGCAATAAAACAAAAAGGGAGCGCGATGTTTATGAAAAAATGCGCGGTTATAAACGATATTTCCGGGTTTGGCAAATGTTCTCTGGTCGCGCAGCTTCCCGTGCTTTCGGCGCTCGGCGTGGAGGCGCATCCCGCGCCTACAGCGGTGCTCTCCAATCAAACGGCATACGGAAGTTACCATTGCTGTGATATGACCTCTTTTCTTGCCCCTTGTTTTGCGCAGTGGAAAAAACTCGGCGCTGTGTTTGACGGCGTGTTGACCGGTTATTTTGCCTCTGCAGAAGAGGTGAAAACCGTTTTTGATTCGTTTAAAAATACAAAGGCGCTTTTCGTGGTAGATCCCGTAATGGGCGATAACGGCACGCTGTATGACGGCTTTACAGGCAGCCTTTGCGATGAGATTAAAAAACTTGCCTGCCGTGCGGACGTCATAACACCGAATGTTACGGAACTGCGCCGGCTGACCGGTGAAAACGATGCCGAAAAAGCGGCGCGTATCATGCTGGAAAGCGGCAATAAAGCCGTGGTTCTCACGGGCGTGGAGAAAGACGGTATGATCGGCAGCACGGTCTTTACCCGTGATTGCTGCAAAACGTTTCTTGCGCCAAAGCGCGGCGGCTATTTTTCCGGAACGGGGGATATCTTTTCCGCGGTGCTCACCGGCAGAATGCTGAACGGCGCCTCAGTATTTGACGCTGCGCGCGCAGCAGGCGAATTTGTTTCCGGCGTGATCGCCGTTACCGATGCGCAAAACGCCCAGGAAGGCGTTGATTTTGAGAAAAGGCTTGGTGAACTGATATGAATAAAACAACAAAAAATATATGCTTTTCGGCAATGTTTGCCGCAATGATCTTTGCCCTTACCATGCTCCATGTGCCGATAGGGGCCGGCGGTTATATCCATGTGGGCGATTCCGTAATTTACATAGCGGCTTTGCTGATGGGCGGTCCGTGGTCGTTCATTTCCGCCGCAATCGGCGCCGCTTGTGCCGATCTGGTTTCCGGCGTTGCGGTTTACGCAATTCCGTCCGCAATCATTAAAGTGCTGATTGCTGTGCCGTTTGTTCTGATAGCAAAAAAAGATACGAAATTGCTGAGTATACGCACCGCGGCTTTTACGATTCTTTCCGGCGTCATAACAATACTCGGCTATTTTCTTACGGATCTTGTTGTGTACAGAGCAGGCGCGGTAGCCGATCTGCCGGCAAACGTCATTCAGGCGGTGGGCAGCGCCGTTGTGTTTGTTATTCTTGCTTTTGCGCTTGACCGCGCGGATATTAAAAACAGATTTAAAAAGGAGATTGAAAAATAATGGCGGATATCATTTACGGCTGGTATGGCAATACCTATTTTAACATTACAAATAAATGCCCGTGTAACTGTGCGTTTTGCATTCGTAAAAAGGCGGATGCCGTGGGAGATGCAAAACGTCTCTGGCATGATACGGATCCCACTTTTGAAGAGATCAAAGCCGCAATTGACGCTTATGATTTTACCGGTGTTACGGAGGCTGTGTTCTGCGGCTACGGCGAGCCTACGAATGCTTATGATAATCTGATAAAGACTGCAAAGTATATGAAACAACAGTATCCGAATATCAAACTTCGTATCAATACAAATGGCCTTTCCGATCTCATAAACGGCAGACCGACTGCGGAGGAGATCTGTTCGGTAATTGATATCATTTCAGTTTCCCTGAACGATCCTACCTCTGAAAAATATGATAAGATCACGAAAAATATATATCCCGGCAAGGCGTTTCCGGCAATGTTAGAGTTTACTAAAGCGTGCGTTGCTTTCGGTGCGCAGGTGTGGATGACGGTTGTTGACGTGATCTCGCCGGAAGATATTGAAAAGTCCCGTAAGATCTGCGAAGAATGCGGCGCGCATTTTCGTCTGCGTTCCTATGACCGCGGCAGATAATAAAATGCCGTATCTTTGCATAAGCGCAAAACGCAGTGCCGTTTTGAACTGATTTTTTAAGGTTTGCGGCCAACATAAAATTTAAAGCCGCGCAGTTTGCCAAAACTGCGCGGCTTTTTTCTGCTATATTGTTTGTTACGTTAGCATTTCAATGCGTTCGTTTGTGTTGTTTGGTTCCTGCTGCCGAATCTCGATCTGTACCGGCTCGTTTTCTTCATAACATCTGCTTATCGCCTGAGTCAGACCGATCAGAATCATGAAAAGTATGATCTGTTTCGGGGAATTGAATATGTAGTCGGTAAGACCAAATCCCAAAAACATGATCAGACTTGTGAAAACATAAAAGATAAGATCATATCGTTTGCCGCTTGGCGCTTTTGTTTTAAACAGAGTGATCACCGTTATAATGATCACGGCAAAGAGCGCGGCAATGCCGATCACACCGAGTTCCGCCCAAATTTCCAGTATAAAGTTGTGGGCGTGGGGTTTGTCAAGGCCGTAACTTTCCATAAGAAAATCACCCGTGCTTTCGCAGCCGAATCCTAATCCGCCCAGAAAAACCCGAACATTATCCGTAATGTAGTCTATCACGCTTTCCCATATCACAAAATGGTTGGCAGAGGACTGTTTTGCAGCCTGTGCTGCTGCCGAAGCCGTTTCATGCGGCGGTGCCGCTGTGCCGGCGGATTCGTGAACGGGCAGGGAGATGATTCCGTATCTTGTCAGCAAAGAAGGAACAATGATCAACAGGGTCGGTATCAATATGCTGAACAGGGTCTTGCCGTGGCGCTTGATTAAAACGATAAACATGAATACCCAGCCGGCAAGCGCAATCACACAGCCCGCGCGCGTCATTGTGGAACTGATTCCGGCGCTGATAAACAGGTTGATGAATAAATAAAGAATCTTCTGCTTTTTCGTTTTTGCATTTAAAAATAAATAGACCGAAAGCGGATACACAAAAATAAGATAGGTTGAAAGCAGGTTGGGATTGGAAAAAAACCCGCTTGCCCGGTCTGAAAACGTGTTGGTTCTGATTTCAAACGGCAGCCATGTGTAAACAGCTTTGTCCAGCGTTTTGTATATGGGGGTGGGCAGCACCAGGCTGTTGCTTATGTATCCCGCTTTGCTCAGCGCATAGGTGCATACCTGTATTGTGCCCACAACGCCGTTTACCGCGCCGCTGTATACAGCCGCTTTCAGCACATCGTCTATTTTCCGCCGTGTGTCCGCCAGGTTATAGATCATTACAAGAATCAGAAAAACTGCCCACCAAAGTCCTGCGGTGCCGAGCGTATCCAGCTTTGTATCACTCCAAAACACGCTTAGAAGCGCCAGGCTCATAAAGGCGATCACAACTTTTCCGATCGTGCCTACTTTTGCCTTGCGGCCTTCACGCGACCACTGCACTTTGAATACGATAAATGCCGCGAAAAGCAAAAACGGGCTTATGTATTCCGGCAGTATGGGAAAAAGAAATACCGTGGCAAGAAGCCAGCGCCATGCCGGGCTGTCCTGCCGATGGCTTATCTGTTGCATAGAAAGCATCATTCTCCGATTAAGATACACGGCACAGAATCATACCGTGTCAAAAGATAGAATAACAGATCCGCGCAAAATATATAAAGCGGATCTTTATTCGCAAAATACTACACACATAATACTACATTTTAACTGCGTTTTCAACAAAAATATTTTCCTGTTAAAAATATTCATATTTAGATCATGTTTTGTTATTGAAATAACCGCCTTGTTAGTGTATAATAAACTGTATTTTATTTTATAAGGAGAGTCCTTATGAGCGAAAAAGATTTCAGTAAAGATTCGCAGGAAACGCGCGGAAACAACGAACCTGAAGAGCAGAAAACACAGCGCCTTGACGCGCAGGATGAAACCGGCATTTCGGAAAACGGAGAAACCGATACGGCTGCGAACGATCCGAAAGACCGCGGCGTTCAATATGAGCAAAATGATAACTGGAAGTTTGATGCAAGCGCTCCCGCCGCGGAAAACAATGTGCTTGGCGGCGTAAACGGCGTGGAGTTTGAATTTGAGCAGTCGCGCGAAAACAACGCGCCCGCCCCCGCGCAGGAGGTTGTAACGGAGGTTAAGCCGCAGAATATCGTACTCAAAAAAGAGCGCGTGTCTGTGATCCTGTCTTCCATACTTGCGCTGGTGATCATCGCCATCCTTGTTGTGCTTGGCGTGCGTTATTATACGGTTCCCAACAGTAATGAAAAAATGAATCCCGGCAATGTTGCCATGACGGTCGGCGATATCGATGTTTCCGTGGGCTTGTATAATTATTATTATGATAGTGTTGTGTACGAGTATACATATTATGCCAATTACGGCTATTATGATCTGGATACCACGCAGGATTTTGCCAGCCAGTATACAACGGATCAGGACGGCAATGAAATTTCCTGGCAGGATCTGTTTGAGCAGACAACTACTGAGCGTATCAAATCCAACCTGATGTATTATGAAAAGGGTCTGGATGCCGGAATCACCCTAACAGACGCGCAGAAAGACGATATTGAATCCCAGCTGGATATGGTTAGGGAAAGCGCGTCGTCTGCCGGCGAGGGCGTCAATGAATATGTTGCCGAATCTTTCGGCGCGCACTGCGGGCTTGAAACACTGCGCAAATATATGGAGCAGTATTACATTGCAGGCACTTATTATAATCAGTTCCGTATTACGGACAGACCTTCTCAAGAGGAAACAGACGCTTATTTTGACGAGCATCAGGACGATTATAAATCCTGTTCTTACGCACTGATTGAAATGGAATATGATTCCACAGATGTTACCACACAGCAGCAGAGCATTGAAAACGCAGAAAAATATATGGCAGAGATCACGGATGTGGATTCCATGCGCGCCCTGATTCCAACGGCTTGCGCAGGGCTGATCGATCAGTTCATCGCGGCAGGTTATTTTGAAACGGAGGAAGAGGCGGTAACAGCCCTCAGCGAATCCGTAGAATTCACACAGGCAAGGTCAGATATTGAAAATTCTTTCGGTGAGGAAACTGCAAACTGGTTATTTAACACGGATACAGCCGTTGGCAGCACAACGTATTATGTAAATGAGAGCGTGGGTGTGATCGACGTTATTTTGAAAACCGGTCAGCCGTTCCTTGAGGAAGAGAACGAGGTCTATTCCGTTCGCCATATTCTGGTTATGCCTGAATCGGGTGAGGAGAGCAGCACGGATTCTCAGACACAGGAGTATACGGATGAAGAATGGCAGGCGGCTTACGATCAGGCGCAGGAGATCGTGGCAGAATACAACGCCGGTGATAAAACAGAACTTTCTTTTGCGCTCCTTGCCGAGGAATACAGTGATGATACCGCCACCACCTCTGCCGGTCAGGGCGGCCTTTACGGCGGCGCCTACGAGGGCGTAACCCCCGGCAGCTCGGCGGAGAATTTTGAAAATTGGGCGCTCGATCCCGCCCGCAAATACGGTGACGTGGATATCGTTCAAACGCAATACGGCTATCATATCATGTTCTTTATTTCAAAATGCCCGGAATATATGTATACCGCGCAGCAGGATTGCTTTAATGACGAATTACTTGCTTTGGAGGATGCCACAGAGGTAAAATCGCGTGCCGGCATGAAAAATGTCAACTATGCGGATCCAAACAGCGATTATGTTGCAAAGCAGGATAGTCAGCAGTAATAAAATTTTTCTTGTAATATTCAGCAATTTAGTGTAAAATGATAGGTAAATAAATTTCTTTCAGATAAGGATGGAAAAAATGGCTAAAAAAGATTTGAATGATGATATTTTAAGCGGAGGCTCCATATCCGATTCGGAAAAACCGGATAAAAGCACAAAAAAAGCGGCAAGGCTGGAGAAAAAAACCAAGAAAACCGCTGAAAAACGCGCAAAGATAGAAAAAGAGATCAAAGATCTCAGAGAAAAACGTGATTCCGAAACGGATGAAAAAGCGAAAGCCGCGCTCACCAAAAAAATCGATGCCGCTAAAAATAAACTGGATGCGTTAAGCGGTAAAAAGAGCGGTCTTGCGTCCAATCAGTTACGTGTAATCAAAAGTGTGGTTGCCGTTGTGATCGTGCTTGCGCTCCTCGTAACCTATGTTGCTACCGGCGCGGTGCGTAAGGGCTTTATCCACTCCACACTGCAGTGGACCACCGGCCTTACTGCCGCCACAATCGAAGATGAGGCGGGCGATAAAATCAGAATACCCGTTTCAACGTTCAATTATTATTTTGCAAATTCTTACAATAATCTTATGTCTACCCAGCAGACTTATGAGCAGTACGGCATAAGCCTTGAGGATAATAATCTGGATGTGGATTTTGATATTCCGCTTTCCGATCAGACGACTACAAATGAGGACGGCGAAGTCGTAACCTGGCTCGAATACCTGTATGAGCAGGTGCTGGACGGCATTAAATCCACCTATATGTATTACAACGAGGCGGTTAAGGCAAACGGCGGCGAAGAGCCGGAGATCACGGAGGAGCAGCAGTCCGAACTGGAAGATACGCTCGATCAGTATGAGGAGACCGCTAAAAGTTACGGCTATACGCTTTCCGCTTATCTTGTTCAGGCAATGGGCAAGGGCGTAACGGAAAATGTTTTCCGCCACGAGGCAAAGATCTCCTATATCGCGCAGAATTATCAGTCCGAAATGTCCGATACGATCACAGAGGAAGAATATACGGATGCGGATCTGGAAACTTACCGTGATTCCAATATAGATGATTTTCAGGCTGTAAGCGTAAGAATATTTGAGGCTGGCAGTGAAGATGACGCCATCGCATTTAAAAATGCGCTCAGAAGCGACGGTTCCAACTTTTCGGACCTTTGCGTGCAGTACAGCGAGGATACTGCTTATGACAGATCCTATTACGCGCAGGATGAGGCTTCCACAAAACTGTACGCCACCAGATCTATCCTTCAGAACGCCGGCTATGCCATCGCAACGGCAGATCATGATCATGAGGAAGGCGAAGAACACAGCGAGGATGAAGTTCTCGAATATCCGGGCCTTGACTGGCTCTTCAGTGCGGATCGTCAGGCAGGCGATATCTATCAGTATTCCACAACGGTTGTATACGTTCTTCAGCCTGTTCAGGTTCCTGAGGCGTCCAGTGTCAATGTTCGCCACATCCTGATTGCTCCCGATACAGGCGATGATTCATCCGATAAATCAAGCGCAACCGAAGAGCAGTGGGCAGCCGCTCTGGAAACCGCTGAAGGCATTGTGGATGAATTCAATTCCGGCGACAGAACAGAAGACAGCTTTGCTGCGCTTGCAACGGAAAATACAACAGATTCCGGTTCCGCGTCAAACGGCGGGCTTTATGAAAATGTTGTTCCCGGCCAGATGGTAGATGCTTTTGAATCCTGGGCGCTCGATCCGGACCGCCGTTCCGGCGATGTGGGCATCGTTCAAACCCAGTATGGCTATCATATTATGTATTTTGTGGGTGACACAGATACACCGATTTGGAAAGTTAGTGCTCAATCCGCTATTTCAAATGAAGATGCCAACAGTGCTGCGGAAGAACTGGATAATGCTTATTCGATCAAAATGAACTGGTTCGGCAGATTCTATATTGAAAAAGATACGGATATCGATGCATAATAACGGAAGGGGGCTGCGCAGCGGTCCCCTTTATCCGCTTATAGATTTGCTTTGAAAAGGAGGGCAGCCGTATGGGCGAAAAAGATATTGATGTTTTAAAAGAGCAGATCTCTCGCCTTATGGCGGCTCTTGAAGATGTCAATTTTGAATGTCAGCGGCTGGAAATCATCAATTCTAATCTTGATTTTCAGCTGAAAGAGGCAAACAGGGAACTGAATCAGAACATTGCCGTTCTGCAGGCGCTTGAAGAGGAAAATGAATCCCTGAAACAACGATTAAAAGAGATTGAAGGAAAGTAATACAAATGGAATATAAACTGGATGCATCACAACTGCGTGCATATGCGCCCATACTTAGGGCGGGGGACAGAGTTATTCTTTCAGGCACGGTTTACACTGCCCGGGATGCCGCGCATAAAAGAATTGCCGCCGCCATTGAAAGCGGCAGCAAACTTCCGTTTGAACTCAAAGACGCCGTGATCTATTACGCCGGCCCCACTCCTGCGCCGCAGGGCCTTGCAGTCGGCGCCTGTGGCCCAACCACTTCCGGCAGAATGGATGTTTTTACACCGCTTTTGCTGGATAACGGCCTTGCCGCCATGATCGGCAAAGGCGAGCGAAATGCCGCGGTATGCGATTCCATAATCAAGAATAAAGCGGTGTATCTTTGCGCCATCGGCGGAGCAGGCGCTCTTGCCGCAAAGAGTATTAAGCAGTGTGATGTGATCGCTTATGATGATCTTGGGTGCGAATCGGTCAAAAAACTATTGTTTTGCGATTTTCCGCTTACCGTTGCTGTAGATTGCAGCGGCGGAAATATATTTGCCCGCTGATTCCAAAAACCGCATCGTTTTCCTTTTATATAATATCCATAAAAACCGCCTTTTAAACTTTTTAATGTTATAGATATTTACTATTGCATTTTTGTTTAAAAGGTGTTATTATAATAGTCCAAGTTAGCAAGTGCTAACCATATATAGGGTGTTTAACACTCAAAACCACTAAATATTCGGCTTTTTGCCGGGATATGGAATTTTATGCAGGAGGATTTTTCATGACTGATTTTAAACAGTGGAACGGTTTTGAAGGCCGTATCTGGAAAGAAGAAGTCAACGTTCGTGATTTCATTCAGAAAAACTATGAGCCGTACGACGGCGATGAGTCCTTTTTAGCAGACCCCACAGAGGCAACCAATAAACTCTGGGGCATTCTTCAGAATCTGCAGAAAGAGGAGCGCGCTAAAAACGGCGTTTTGGATATGGAAACAGAAGTCGTTTCCACGCTCACATCCTATGGTCCGGGCTATATCAGCGAAGAAACGAAGGATCTGGAGCAGATCGTAGGCTTGCAGACGGATAAACCGCTCAAAAGAGCGTTCATGCCGTTTGGCGGCATCAAAATGGCAGAGCAGGCGTGTGAAACCTACGGTTATAAACCGGATCCGGAACTCCACAAGATCTTTACGGAATACAGCAGAACACACAATCAGGCAGTGTTTGATGCCTATACGCCGGAAATGAAAAAAGCGCGCCATAATAAGATTATTACAGGTCTGCCGGACACATACGGCCGCGGCAGGATCGTCGGCGATTACCGCCGCGTTGCGCTTTACGGCATTGATTTCCTGATTGAAGATAAGGAAAAGGATTTTGCAAACTGCGGCGACGGCACAATGACCGATGATGTGATCCGCCTGCGCGAAGAGATCAGAATGCAGATCGATGCCCTTAAGGGTATGAAAGAGATGGCGAAGATCTACGGCTTTGATATTTCCCAGCCTGCTTCCAACGCAAAAGAGGCTGCCCAGTGGCTTTACTTCGGTTATCTTGCCGCCATCAAAACGCAAAACGGCGCTGCAATGAGCGTCGGCAGGATCTCTACTTTTCTGGATATCTATTTCCAGCGCGATCTCAAAAACGGCGTTCTTACTGAAAGTGAGGCGCAGGAGATCATAGATCATATGACGATGAAATTCCGTATGGTCAAATTTGCGCGTATCCCGTCTTACAACCAGCTTTTCAGCGGCGATCCCGTGTGGGCAACGCTTGAAGTTGCCGGCATTGGCGTGGACGGCAGATCCATGGTTACAAAAACGGATTACCGTTTTCTGCATACGCTGGAGAATATGGGTCCGTCACCGGAGCCAAACCTTACCGTGCTCTACTCAAGCGCACTTCCGGATGCGTTTAAGAAATATTCAGCGGCGATCTCCATTAAAACAAGTTCTATTCAGTATGAAAATGATGACGTGATGAAACCCGTATGGGGTGATGATTATTCGATCTGCTGCTGCGTATCCGCAACGCAGACCGGTAAAGAAATGCAGTTCTTCGGCGCGCGTGCAAACCTTGCAAAATGTTTGCTCTATGCCGTAAACGGCGGTGTGGATACCAAAACGCATGATCAGGTTGCGCCGCCTTACGCGCCGATCACAAGCGAGTATCTGGATTATGACGAGGTTATGAAAAAGTACGTTGTTATGATGGATTGGCTCGCCGGTCTTTATGTCAATACGCTGAATCTGATCCAGTACATGCATGATAAGTATTATTATGAAGCGGCAGAGATGGCGCTGATCGATACGGATGTGCGCCGCACGTTCGCAACCGGTATTGCCGGATTCTCTCACGTTGTGGATTCCCTCAGCGCAATCAAATATGCTAAGGTAAAAACGATTCGGGATGAAAACGGCCTTGTTGTAGATTATGAAACAGAGGGCGATTTCCCAAGATACGGCAATGATGATGACCGTGCGGATGATATTGCGGTTTGGCTGCTTAAAACGTTCCTGGAAATGATCAAGCGCCATCATACTTACCGCAATTCCGAACCTACCACATCTATTCTTACCATTACTTCTAACGTGGTATACGGCAAGGCAACAGGCAGCATGCCGGATGGAAGACCTGCCGGCGCGCCGCTTTCACCGGGCGCTAACCCCAGTTACGGCGCAGAGCAGAACGGTCTTTTGGCTTCGCTCAACTCTGTTGCGAAACTGCCTTATCACTGGGCGCTGGATGGTATTTCCAATACGCAGACGATCAATCCGGACGCGCTTGGTCATAATGAGGGCGAACGGGTCAACAATCTGGTTCAGGTTATGGATGGTTATTTTGATCAGGGCGCACATCACCTGAATGTCAATGTCTTTGGCAAGGAAAAGCTTGTGGACGCTATGGAGCATCCTGAAAAAGAAGAATACGCAAACTTCACGATCCGTGTTTCGGGTTATGCCGTTAAGTTTATCGATCTGACCCGTGAACAGCAGCTTGACGTTATTGCGCGTACCTGCCATGACAGAATGTAAGCAGGAAATCACAGGCAAAGTCCATTCCCTTGAAACGTTCGGTTCTGTGGACGGCCCCGGCGTACGTTTTGTAGCGTTTCTCCAGGGCTGCGCCATGCGCTGCCGTTACTGCCATAACCCCGAAACGTGGGATTTTGGCGGGGAGGAGTGGACTGCCTCACAGCTTTTTGCGCGCGCCTGGAAGTATCACAATTATTGGGGAAAAGACCTCCGCTCCGGCGGTATAACGATCAGCGGCGGCGAACCGCTTTTGCAGCTGGATTTTGTAACGGAAGTCTTTCGCCTTGCAAAAGAAAAAGGCGTGCATACCGCCGTGGATACCGCAGGTCAGCCTTTTTCCTTGCGGGAACCGTTCCTCTCTAAATTCAATGCGCTTCTGGAAGTTACGGATCTGTTTTTGCTTGATCTGAAAGAGATGGATGCGCAAAAGCATATCGCGCTGACCGGGCACACGAATCAGAATATTCTGGAAATGGCAAACTATCTTTCCGATCACGGCAAGGATATGTGGATCCGCCATGTGCTCGTTCCGGATCTTACGGATGATGAAACCGGCTTGAAAGAGATGTCTGATTTTATTCATTCTCTGAAAACCGTAAAACGTGTGGAAGTGCTGCCGTATCATACACTCGGGCTTTTTAAATGGGAAAAACTAGGCATCGATTATTCCTTGAAAGATGCACGCGTTCCAACCACACAAGAGGTTGAGAAAGCGCAGAACCTGCTTCGCGTTTCTGATTATGAGATCCGGTGATTTTATCCGCCTTGATTTCCATTTGGATCAGGCAGAAAGGCTATGGGAATGTTATGAAACTTCACGCCTCGGGCGAGGATTACCTTGAGGCTATCCTCATCATAAAAAACAAAAAAGGCTATGTCCGTTCCATCGATGTTGCCGGCTTTATGAATTATTCAAAGCCAAGCGTAAGTCATGCGGTCTCCTTGCTCAGAGACGGCGGATTTGTAGATGTTGATGAAAACGGTTTTCTGAATCTAACCGAAAACGGCAGGGAGATTGCCGAAAAGATCTATGAACGCCACCTCTTTTTCAAAGGCATCCTGATTAACGCCGGCGTAGATGAAAAAACGGCCGAGGAAGAAGCGTGCAGGATCGAGCACGATATCAGTGATGATACATTTAATAAACTGAAAAATTCTTACGGCAAAAAATAATATACCTATATCGGAAACGCCTGCAATCTTTCAGGCGTTTCTTTCCTTTTAAACGTGTCAAAATCATTTTGAAATTTTTTACAGGAGTGGTCAAATGTATATCAGAAGAGCAAAAACAAAGGACATACCGCAACTGAACAGATTATTGTTTCAGGTCAATAAAGTGCATTCGGACGGCAGACCGGATCTGTTTAAAGCGGGCGCGAAAAAATACAGTGATGATGAATTGAAAAAAATATTAGAAAATGACGATATGCCCGTGTTTGCGGCAGTTAATGATAATGAAGATGTTCTCGGCTATGCTTTTTGCATTTTTGAAACGGCGCATTCGGGGGCAATGTGTAATGTGAAAACCCTTTACATAGATGATCTTTGTGTGGATGAAACTTGCCGTGGGCAGCACATAGGCACAAAACTGTATCATTATGTTCTTGATTTCGCCAAAGGCGCAGATTGCTATAATGTTACCCTGAATGTTTGGGCGCTCAACGAAAACGCAAGAAAATTCTATGAAAAATGCGGCCTGTCCGTTTTAAAGATCGGCATGGAAAAGATCCTTTGATTTGAAAATCCGTAGAAAAAGGCGCTGTAAAGTCAAAATACTTTACAGCGCCTTTTTGCTTTTTGATGATCTGCGTATTCAGTTTGATCATTCTGTGTGCTTTTTTATGTCGCTCAGCACTTTTTTCTCAATTCTGGAAACATAACTCCGGCTTATATTCAGCCTTGCCGCAACCTCTCTTTGCGCAAGCGGTTTTTTGTTGTCCAGTCCATATCGAAGAATGATGATCTCTTTTTCTCGTTCGTCCTCCATGTTTTTTATGTAGTCTGCCACCTTTTCCCACTGAATTTTCTTTTCCAGATCCTCTGCCATATCACGGCTGTCACTGATCGTGTCCTGCAAGGTCAGCGGATTTCCGTCTTTGTCGCTTTCCAGCGAGTCATCCAGATGCACGTCCCCCGCCGATTTTTTCATGTTCCGAAAATGCATCAGAATCTCATTTTCAATACATCGGCTGGCATATGTGGCAAGGCGGATACTTTTGTCCGGATTAAAACTGTCTATCGCTTTGATCAGTCCGATCGTGCCGATGGAGATCAGATCATCCGTGTCATTGGTTTTGGAATAATACTTTTTAACAATGTGGCTGACAAGCCGCAGATTGCGCTCAATCAGCAGTGCGCGCGCGTCTTTATCTCCGTTTTTCAGCCGTTCCAAAGCTTCTTTTTCTTCTTTTCGGCTCAGCGGTTTCGGAAAACTGGAGGCGTTGTTGATGTGCAGAATAAAATACAGAAAATTTGCACTCAAAAAGGACAGAATTGCTGAAATCATTTTCATCACCAGTAAATACTATGTGCGCTCCTTTTTTGAAATGCAATAAATGTTTCCGTTTGCTATGAAATCTGAATTGGAATATTGGGGAATTTTTTCACGTAGTTATCGTTTTCTGTTTGCGGCGCCGTTTACTCTTCCATTTCCTTTTGGATCCATGCCATAAGCAGATTCACGATTTTTTCCTGCTGGCTTTTCGTCAGTTCTTTATTTTTCGGCACCTTATACCATTTATTCAGGCAACCGCGGCAGCAACAAGCACAGGCGTGCTGTGCTTTGAATACGGGATGCCCTCGCATCGGCGTCTGCTTGCCGTCGTTCGGAATCCGCGCCGGCGCAAGGCGTTCACGGATAAACGCTTCTGCGTGGGATCGGATCGTTTCCGTTCCCTTATTTCTGATATATTCTTTGTCTTTTTCATTCAGGTGAAAACTTGATCTGAATTTGGATCTGTTTAATTTTTCTAAAGCCTCATCTATCGTTTGCATAATTTCCGCCTACAGTTTCAGAGAACACTATGTTTCATCTATGTAGATTTCGATTTTGGCATATCTATGATTTTGCGCATATTTAAAGACTTTTGAATTTCTGATATGATCAAAGATCTCTTCACCCGTTTCATCCCAAAAGGTTTCGGAAAATGCTTTGTTTTCCGAATCGGGATTATAAAGAATATCAGTATGAATCTGATAATATTCGTCGTCTTCAGCCGGAAACTGTTTTACAAGTGAGAAATAAAATTGCCTTTTGCCCATAAAATCAAATGTGCCGGTTTCGAATAAAAGGGCGCTTTCTTCCTCCATTGGCGAGTACCATCTTTCAAAGCTCTCTATAATTTCGTCAATATTCATGCTGTCCCGGATCATGTTTTTTAATTCTTCTACGGATTTGCTCATTGCGATATTCTCCTTTTAAGATATTGTGCTGCCCCATATATATTTTTCACTCAAACAAAGTGAGTTGCTCTCTCTGAAAGGATTTCATTTCCTTTGGGTTAATGCTGTCTTGCGCAGTTATTTTGCCGTACAGCAGGGGAGAGTCAGGATCATGTTGACCGCTACAATTGCGCACCAGCGTTTGATTAAAATTTGCATAGCAGTAAACGCACCCGTTTTTGCAGGTGTTGTATGCCCCGATGTCTATGCTGGAAACACAGCCGCAGGCGGCACGCTGATTCTTATCTTTTTCAACATGCAGTCGGTAATTTCCGATCCGTTCTAAACGATTGCGGTCAATACAGGCAGCATGGCCGATTCCGTATGTGCTCAGATCCATCTCTTCAGCACAGGTGTCAATAGAAATGCCGTGTTTTGCTGCGATTTCATGGAAACAGGCTGCCAGTTCTTCCGCCTCTTCAAAAGAGGGCGGGCGAATACCAAGCGGCGCAATGTGATATTTCATGTTTTTATAGAGATCCAAAAAGCTGATTGTGCACTTTTCTGTGTAGTCGGCAAGTTGATCACAGAGCATCCGAAACTGTTTTTTGTGGTACCGCATAGTATATTTGGCACTCAGCAGTATGGGATCATAACGCCATACTACACGTTCTTTACCGATTTGCGAAGATAATTTTTGAAACACCGGTATGATTCGTTCTTGTTTTGACGGCAGATTCCGCTCAATATCCTTGTCATACGGTGTAAGCGTAAATTGAAAATAATAAGGATAATCCCGTAACGCATCTAAATGATTCAGCATTGGTGCCGGATTTTTTGTCCAGAAAACCATTCCGTCCACCACATCGGAAGATAAGGATATCTTGCTGATCTGATGCGGGTTCATGGGATTGCGTACATAAACGTATCCATCTCGCAGCCTGTTCAAAAACCATTTTGCATAATAGCACGGAATATCTGTCCTCCGGCTTGCACTGATGATCATTTTCCTGCCTCCAAAACCGGTTTTTTAGTAATAAGTTAAATTTGTGTGTTTTTGAGCCGATTACCGGGTGTTTTGCTGTGTTTTCACTTGCTGTTTTTACATATAGTTTCATAGGAACATAAACTTGCCTGAATTGTTCTTGCTTTTAAATCTGAAATTCGTATGGAGATCGTAAAACATCAAGTTTTTCATTCAAATCATAGCACAGATTCTTTTTTTTAACAAGCATTTAGAGTACTGCAACCATGAATATGCGGATGAAATATAATGAACGCCGGATTGCATTTGCAATCCGGCGTTCGTTTGTCTAATGCGATTTATTTTTATTATTCGTATTGTGTTACGTTGAAATCATAACCAAGATACGTTTGGTATTTTGTAAAATCCGGATTTCCTTTTTGTATTTTAACGGTTTTCAGATTCGGCAGCCTTGCATACAGATGTTCGGGGTCTGCCAACATGGAAGTGCTCGGAATATAGATAGTTTCTAATACCGGCTTTGCTCCTTTAGGCACCACCGGGAAATTTATATAGCAGTTTTCTGGAAAATGAAATTCTTTATCCGCTTTTGCGCCGGGATAGATATAAAGTTTGCTGCTGTATGTACCGCCGAGTATATTGCCATACGCAAATACTGCGCCGTTATATGAATAATATTTGTTCTCGGATTCGGGCGCTATATTGATCGCCTCTAAATACGGGTAAATATGATCTATGAAATCCTGCTGTTGCGGAGGACGGCAGCTCTTGTGCAGATTCAGAACCTTTAAATATTTGCAGTTGCTGATGTTTCTGCCGCAGGATACGCCGCCGCAAAAATCCGGCACGGTGAATGTAGACGCCGTGTTTCCTTCGCAGTAAACATACATACTATATTTTTTGATGCCGCTTTCGTCCCAGTAAAATACGCCGTCCACAAATTTTGCCTGCCAGTGGTCTATTTCAATATCAGTTAATACGGGTGTTTTGACGGCAAATTCAAAATTAAATACAAAGTCTGTGTTTTTCGGGAAAACGATTTTTCTTAGTTGCGGAAGATCATAAAATGTCTGGCTGGATATTGTCAGGCAATGATACGTTTCACTGTCTTTGAACGTGACGGATTGAATGTTCGCATTACCGGAAAATGTTTTTTCAGCAATACGTTCTACGTTCGTTCCTTCTATTTGGTCGGGAACCAGAACATTTTTGTCATTTCCGGTATATTTTGTGATTTCCAGTTTATTGGCGCTGTTGATCTTGTATTCCCAGTCATTGTAATTCAAAACGGGAGGCAGGTTGCTGGTGTCGTCCTGACCGGATGAACCGTTGGGGGAGGAATTTGTATTTTGACCGGATTGGTTTTTAGAATCGGAATTTCCGTTTATATTTGATCCGCCGGCAGTATTTTCTTTGTTAGTGTCTGTGGAGGAAAGACTATTTCCCTGTTCGGGAACTAAATTTTCGTTTGTGCCGTTATCGTTTCCCAGAATTCTGTTTAAAATCGCTTCCGCTCTGGTGATCGGCTTGTTTTCTCCGGTGCTGTCCTGCTCTGAAATCGCCGCATTTGTTTTGTATGCGCCGTCCACTGGTGACAGCATATACGCCGTAAAAGGAATCAGCGCGATTAAACAGAGCAGCGGTACTGCAATAGCCGCTTTTCGCTTTTTGGATAAAGCGCGGAATCGGTTAATATATTCGCGTGTTTTAAAATGCTTGTGTCTTTTAGATATTGCATTTATCCCGGCAGAGGCACTTCTATTGCCATATACCGTAAGGCAGTTTAAGCAGATGTTTGCTTCGTCCGGCATTTTCATTCCGCAGTTCTGGCATAATTTCGACAAGTTTTTTTCTCCTCAAAAATCATTTACATCAATTGTAATCATTTTATTCTATGGAAATGCTGCTTGTCAAGTGGATTCTGGACAATGTCTCACAAAAGCCGGTTTGCTATATTCAAATCGCTAATTTTTTGATTTTGCCGAATTTTCCGGCACCGTTTTCTTTTCTGACCATGTTTTAAATTTACTGCCCAATATATTTTCACAAAATTTAATACTTTTTTTAGTTTTATACCTTGTAAACCAGGTCCTTTACCCTGTAAATATTGTAAATTGTATTTGAATTTTGTAAAATTTTTTTGAAGTTTATGTAATTATAATTGTAACTTCCTAATTTTAAAGATGAATATGGGTGGTTTTATGGAAAATCAGTATCAAAACTATAATCAAAGCGGGCAAAACAAAAATCCTGCCCAAAGTCCGAATTTTGTAAATCCTGCCTATCAAGCAAATGGAGGCAGCCAAACGGTTCAAAATCATTCGTATCCGAATCAGCAAGGCAGGGGATACGGGTCCAATAACGCTGTAAATAATCCGTATCACAACAGTCAAGCGCAAAACTTTTATGCGCAGTCCGGCAATGGCTTTTCTCAAAATCAGCAGTATGCACCCGGTCCGCAAAACCAGGGTAATCCGTATCAAAATATGAATACAGGCTTTCAGCCAAATCAAAATAGCAACTATAACAACCAGGCGCCGGTAGGAAATCTGAATACCAGCCGCGGTCTCGGTAAATTTATTTTGCTTTCTATTGTAACCTTAGGTATATATTCTATTATTTATTATTCAGGTATTTCTACAGATATCAATATAATCGCCAGCAGATATGACGGTAAAAAAACAATGCATTATTGTTTGATGTTCTTTTTGCTCGGCCCGATAACGCTGTATATTTTTGGTCTTGTGTGGTTTCATAATCTGTCCTCAAGAATAGGAAACGAATTAAAAAGGCGCGGCTTAAACTATGATTTCGGCGCATCCGATTTTTGGCTCTGGAATGTGCTGGGTTCATTGATCCTCGTCGGCCCGTTTATATACATCCATAAATTATCAAAAGCGATGAACCTTCTTGCACAGGATTATAACTTTAAAGGTTAATTAAATAATATTAAAGATTTATATTGCGGAAAACAAAACAGAGAGGAATAGTATGGCAAAATTAAGTGTCGATTTTAAAAACGGTCAGATAACAGTTAAGTCAAAACTGCAAAAGCCAGAGCAGATCAATGAAAGAGAATTAAGTGTATTTCAAAATAAAATGATACGCGGGCTTATGCGCCCTGTTGTGAGAAATGAGAAGAAAATAGATTATACTGCGCCGATCGGCATTTATTTGAAAAGATATTTACAAAGCGGGATAACGAAATACGATTTTTTTCTGATCATTGCGCAGATTGCAGAAGCGGTCAATAAAATTGAATATAATGATTTTTCTTATGACAATCTTGTTCTCAATCTGGACTATATCTTTATTAACGAACGCACAAAAGAAGTGCAGTTCGTTTATCAACCGGTTATTTCCCTTGTGTCTCATGAAGAATCGAATATATTTTCTTTGCTTTATCAAATTGTAAATTCTACGCAGTTGCAGCTGAATGAATCTGAATATTTCCTTTCTGATTTTGTAACCTTTCTGAGAAATTTGCCGTATTTTGAAACCAAGCAGATAGAGGATTACATCCTGCAAAAGCAGCCTGATGTGTATTCTCAGGTGAAACGCCAGCGTAAAGGGGATAGCAAATTTCTTAAGGACAAACTCTATGACGATAACGGATCCGGCTACGGTTATGAAAGTAATGCACAGTTTAACAGTCAGCAACAGTCTAACAATGCAGGCGCATCCTATTATTCAAATCCATCTGCCATAAACAATCAAGGCGGGAACGCTCCGTTCTCATATCAGCCAAGTAATTCTTTTGAATCTGCATTTTATCAGGAAAATCCGGCAGATAGTAATCCGGCATATGAAAATGCGCCTTCATTTAATGGAGGCGGTGAAGGCACAACCGTGCTCGATGACGGCGGCACTTCTGTTTTGAACGATAACAGTCATTCTGTTTATCCGTATCTCATAAGGCTGAGCAATTATGAAAGGGTAGATGTGAATAAACCGTCTTTCAGGATCGGTAAAGAAAAAAGTTATGTGGATTATTTTGTTATGAATAACAGTGCTGTCAGCAGGATACACGCGGATATTATTACACGCGACGGCAGATATTTTATTAAAGATAACAATTCAACAAACCGAACGTTTGTAAACGGATCGGTCATCCCATTTGAACAGGAAGTCGAAATTTTTGACGGCGACGCGATTATGCTGGCTAATGAAGCTTTTGAATTTCATGTGAATTAAATGGAGAAAAAAATGAAAAGATTTTGCAAAACCTGCGGCGCAGAATTAAGCGAAACTTCAAATATTTGCAGTATCTGCGGTTCGGTTTATGGTGTGCGCCAGGTAAACGAAACAACTGTATTGAATCAAAACAAGATGTCGGGCGTGCTTTCCGCGGGGCAGGAAACAACGGCTTTAAATCACGGCAATGTACAGGGCGGAAATTTCGCGGTTCTAAATCAGGAAAACCGTGTTCAGCCCCACGCAGGAATAACTGCACCGCATCCTTTAGCGAAGGATCAGTTTGGGGCTCAAAATGCTCAGCGCAGCAATCCTGCGCAAAACCGGCACCTGCAAAATCCATATCCGATTCAGCAGGGTGCATGGGGGAAAAACATTAGTCAGGCGCAACCCAATGGGCAAAGATTTGTATCTGCTGATGGCAGCCAAATGCCGCCCTATGCGAATCGTCAAAACAGAGCGGATCATGATCCAAACAGATTTGTTCCGGGCGGAATGGCACAGCCGCAAAAGGTAACGAACGATTTATACTCCTTGCCAAAGCAAAAGAAACTTCCGATCCCGCTTGGTGCAATCATTGGAATTGCCGTTGGTGTTTTGGCTTTGCTAATAACGGCTGTTATTTTGATTGTGAATTATATGTCAGTTCAACCCATGCGGGAAGCCTTGGAAACCGGAAACGGGCATCTGGCAAGTATGGTCTATTATGAGGCATATGGTAAAGAATCGAAAATTAAAAAATATGACCGTCTGATCAAAGATAAGATCAATGAAATTTCAAACAGCGTAAATTCTTATTCTTTTGATCAGCAGGCTGTACAAAGCGGCGGAGATGCAGTGGATGAATATCTGCAAAATGAGTATGGTACACTGGTTTGGAATCCTGACGGAGAATGCCTTGAAGAATGTATCAGCGCTTCAAACTGGGAAGCGTGGACGGATTTAAATACGCTTTTGGTTTCCAAAACGTATTATTGCTCCGGCGTTTATGAATATAAAACAGAAAGTGATTATGAATCGGCAATAGCGGATTTTTCTAATGTAATAGCAGATGATTCTGGATATGATAACGCGTTAACGATGATCGGGGAATGTGTTGACGGATATATTGATGCAACGCTTGCTGCAGTGGATGAAAGTATTGCGAACGGAGATATAAGCGGCGGTATGGAACTTCTGAATTCCGCCAAAACGTATCTGGATAGCTGCGGTGTGGATTCAACCGAGATACAGCAGAAAATCGATGAAACGCTTGTTACATATGCAGACAGTTATGCTCAAAAAGCAGAAGCATCCTTTAAAGAACACGATGTTAACGGCGCAATAGGCAATATAGAGGTTGCCATGCAGCTCCAGCCGGATAATGCGGATTATAAAACAAAATATGATACCTATCAGCAGTATCTGCCGTTTTATCTGTATGATGAAGATAATGTTTTGGCTGTTGAAGATATAGACGCGAATTGGATTCACTTTGATACGCATTCTATTTCTAACGATAATAAAGAAATGCTGCATGTTATTGCTTTAGGACATAATTCATATGAAACAACCAATATTTATAATATTCAATATAATTTGGGTGGAAAATATGATACCGTTACAGGAACTATTTTTATTGCGGATACATATAAAAGCACAATACAAACTTCATATTTTGAAGCGTATGGAGACGGTAAACTTTTGTATACATCTCCTAAAATGGAGAAGGGTATGCTTCCGCAAGATATTTGGTTCCATGTAACCGATATTCAAAATTTAGAAATAAAGTTTTATACACGCACAGATTCAACGCTGTGGTCCAGCGAAATTGGCGTTAGCAATCTAACAGCACAAAAAGATTTTCCGGCATAACGGAACAGTATGATATTTGGTTTTCTTTACCGTTGGATGAAAGGGGAAATGTATGAAAAGATTTTGTAAAACCTGCGGCGCTGAAATCGGCGATGGCACTAATATTTGCAGTATCTGCGGGTCGGTTTACGGGCAGCCGCAGGCGAATGACACTACGGTTTTAAACAGCAATACAAATTATGCAACTCAAACAGGGAATGAAACCACAGTATTAAATCAGAATCCAAAATTTTCAGCACCTTTAAACAATGGATTTGGAAACTATTCCGCAGATAACCGGTCAAATATTTCAAAAACATCTGCGCCAAATCCTCAGCTTCAAAATCCTTATATGCAGAAAAACTTCAACGCAAACAATTTAAACGGTCAGCCTTTTAACACTCAAAATGGCGCAAACTCAAATAATTCTCAATATTATAATCCGTCTGCCTCGCAGCAAAATGGTTTTGAGAATGGAAATAACTGTCAAGTACATTATCATTCACCGCAATCGTATTCTCAGGCAACGGGTTATGGAACTGTTCCTATATCCTCAAAAAAGAAACTGCCTGTCGGAGCAATTATCGGAATTGTTGTTGGCGGCGTAGTTCTTGTGGGGCTTATTGCAATCTTGATTGCCGCTTTAAGCGGCGCGTTTCAGAATACAACAGACGCTGTTGGTGATTATTCCTACTCAGACGATGAAAACGCTGCTAGGGAAGATATCGTTTTGGATTATGGAATTATTTCCGGGCAGAGTTATTCCAATTCAACACTTGGTCTTCATATAGAACTTCCCGGTGAGGATTGGAGATTTTTAAGCGACGATGAATTGTTTGCCAACTTTGCCTATAATAATCCAAGCTTTACTGCAGATGGGCGTGTTTATTACGAAGCTATGGGAGATACAATGTATCTTGATATGCAGATGACGGATGATCAAGGCTCATCGGTGGCTGTGTTTTTCTACGAACCGCTGATAGACGATAAGACTGAAAAGCAGGTGATTGCCGCCAATCTGGATATGGCAGAATCCGATATTTCAGATGATGAATTGGTAAGTGTTTCCATCTGCGGAAATGAATATTTAATGTATCGCTGTGAATACATGGAGGGCTTGGATACGATTTTGGCCGTCCGTCATGTGGGCGGATACTACATTTGCGTTATGGTATTCTCTCCGTACAATGCCGAGGTTTCAGCACGTAATTATCTCGATATGTTTTATTGATTGTTAAGGAACAGGTGATATAAATGTCTCAATTTTGTAATTATTGCGGTGCGCCGCTAAATGGAACGGAAACGATTTGCACGCATTGCGGCGCACCGGTTGCTGCCAGTAATACTGTTGCGCAGGATACCACGGTGTTAAATACTGATTTTAAACAGAGTTTAGGCGGAGAGGAAACCACGGTTTTAAATAACGGAGAAAATGGTTTTAATCCGCATACAAATTCTGCTTATCAAAGCCGTGATAATTTTGGTGCTCCTCCTTCGGGGTCGTCATCCCAGTATAATGCAGGCGCTTATCAGAATACGCCGCCAAACGGCTATACTGCTCCAAATTATAATCAAAATTATAATTATGGAAATTACGGCAGTGCATATGGTCCTTCAAATCCAAATATCGGCGTAATAGAAACGCCGCAGCATGGTTTTGTGGAATCCTATAGATTGTTCTGGGAAAACTATGTGAATTTTAACGGCAGATCCAGAAGATCTGATTATTGGAATGTATTTCTTTGGAACATCATAATAAACGGTGTTTTAGGATTGTTGTCCTTGATTCCGGTTGTAGGTGTTGCATTTTCAGGATTGGCAGTTCTTTTTTCAATCGCCTCTTTTCTGCCGATGCTTGCTTTATCCGTCAGACGATTGCAGGACACGGGAAAAAGCGGGTTGTTCTATTTGTTGAATCTCGTACCGATCGCAGGGTGGATTGTGTTGATTGTATTTTATTGCCAGGATTCTGATCCCGGAAATAATCAGTATGGCGAAAGTCCAAAATATAGAAACAATCATATTTATTGATTTAGTAATTTTTATCATTTGATTTTTTGGAGTAAAGTATGCAATACATAGGTTCGGCGGTAACAGACGTAGGAATAATTAAAAAAACGAATCAGGACAGTGTGTGCCTTAAAGTTGCTGAGGCAAAAGGCAAAGGGCAGGCAGCCATGGCAGTGATTTGTGACGGAATGGGCGGACTGTCAAAAGGTGAACTGGCCAGCGCCACGGTTATCCGGTATTTTTCAGATTGGTTTGATAAGGAACTTCCCTTAAGGCTTAGTAAATATTCATGGAAGGATCTTTCGTCTGAATTTGATAAAATCATCAAAAGTTTGAATTATCGAATTATTGATTACGGCAGAAATGCCGGAACAAGTCTGGGAACGACTTTATCACTGTTATTAATTATTGAAGATAAATTTATGATTGCCCATGTTGGTGATTCCAGAGTTTACAGAATTACAGATCAAATCGATCAACTTACGGAAGATCAAACTTATGTTGCCCGTGAAATCAAACTCGGTCGAATGACCCCTCAGCAGGCGGCTGTTGATCCGCAGCGAAATATGCTTTTGCAATGTGTTGGTGCTTCCACAGTAGTTGAGCCGGCTTTCTATTACGGGAATGTAGCTCCCGGCGATGTGTTTGTGCTGTGTTCGGATGGATTCCGTCATGTAATCAGCAATGAAGAAATTTTTGAAAGTCTAAATTATAATAATATACCCGAATTTAAAAATATGCAGGAAAACAGCAGATATTTGATTGAGCTGAATAAGCGCAGAAACGAACGGGACAATATTTCTGTTGCCGTGCTCAAGTGTATTGGATAGGAGTGTGGATATGGCAACGGCAATTGGAACGGTAATAGACGGAAAATATGAAATATTAAAGCAGATCGGCAAGGGCGGCATGTCTGTTGTTTACCTTGCAATGGATACGCATTTAAATAAGCAGTGGGCGGTAAAAGAAGTGCAGAAAACCGCCAGCGGCAAGAATAATGAAGTGATTATAAACAGTTTCCTTACGGAAGCCAATTTGATGAAACGGCTGGATCATCCCGCTTTGCCGCGAATCGTAGATATTATAGACAACGGCCAAACCATTTATGTAGTGATGGATTACATTGAGGGTGAATCCCTTGACAAGGTTCTTGAAGAATACGGGGCACAGCCGGAAAAAGAAGTGATCAACTGGTCTGTTCAAATTTGCGATGCATTGAGTTATCTGCATTCTCAAAAACCGCCGATCATCTACAGAGATATGAAACCCGGTAATGTAATGCTTAAGCCTGACGGCAATGTGAAAATCATCGATTTTGGTATTGCCCGCGAATATAAAGGCACCAGCCTTTCCGACACAACGGTTTTAGGTACAAGGGGATATGCTTCTCCGGAACATTACGGCACAAGCGAAACGGATCCAAGATCGGATATCTATACTCTTGGTATGACAATGCACCATCTTCTTACTGGTATAGATCCCAGAACTCCCGGGTATGTTTACGCGCCGGTCAGGCAGTGGAATCCGGAACTTTCGGAAGCCGTTGAAGAGATCATCAATAAATGCACGCAGATCGATCCTGCAAACCGTTATCAAAACTGTGATGAACTGATGTATGATCTTTTGCATATGGATCAGATCGGTAAAGGGATCCGCAATAAAAAGAAAAAACGCTTGGCGTTTTTTACGGTTTGCGCTTCCCTTGCGGTAGTATTTGCTGTCTTGGGAACTTTGTTCTATTTCCTTATGGTTAATGCAAATCAAAACAATTACAGTCTAAAGGTTAATGACACTTCTACGGTGGAGGATTGCCTGGAGGCGATGGCGATTGACGGAATGGGCGGAACAATAGATGCTTATAACCGGCTGGTTTCTATTTGTGAAAAAGAGCAAAACATTTCTTTAGATACATTGACCTCCTTGGAAAACAATATGAATGTAAATCAGGCCGAACTCAGTGCAGATCCGGGATTCCCTGATTTGATCTATGATATCGGCTTTATCACGTTTTACTATTATGAGGCGTCCGCGGGAGAAGATGCAGATCATTCTGTAAGAGTAAGAGCAGTGAAAGCAGAACCCTATTTTGATCAGTATTTAAATTTGAATGAAGACGGCGGATTCACAATGGATTCTACCACCCTTGAATTGGCGGAAAGCTACAGCATTATTTGCCATTTCTATACGGAATATGTCAACAGCAGTGCAAGCGGCGGTTTAGTGAAAGAACCGGATCAGGAATCATTCAACAACTATATGGAATCCGCTTCAAAATGTATTGATTTTCTATCCGGTTACCAGAATGAGGAAAAAACAAGCGATTCCATCAAATTGGAAGCGTTCTCCATTTTCGCGGATTATATAAATACTTATGCAAGCACGATGGCTGCCAATGGCGTGGAACCAAGCACGGTTCTTGCGCTCTTAGATCAGATTTACAATGAATGTAAAGATATGAAAGTAGCAACACCGGAAAACCAGGAACGGCTTGAAAGGCTCAAACAGGTCTGCGGTGATGCGGAAAACAATTATCAAACCGTTGTTATACGCGCTTATAATAACGCCGGTTATGATATGACTGCATACGAGGAAAGGAGTTGAGTTTATGGAAAATTTTGCTCCTGTTTTCAGAATTGTTTCTATCGTATGTTTTTCGATTGCAGGCGTTTCACTTCTTCTTGCGCTGTTTTTATTCTTTAAATTTAAGATCATTTCCGTTATAGGCGATCTTACTGGTAAAACGGCAAAAAAATCGATAGAAAAAATGCGCGAAGAAAATGAAAAAAGCGGTGTTCGGCCGCACGGACCGACTCCTTTGGCAAAAGAAAGAGGACCAATAACAAAAACGATTGAAGATTATAAACTCGGCGAAGGAGCAAATGCAACTGCACCAATCGCAAATGCCGGCCAATATTCGCCGCCTGATAATAAAAACGGTTTTTATGCCCACGGAACTGCACCTATGCCGGAAAATCGGAATGATTCTGTTGCTCCGAACAGTGTAAATGCGCCGTTTGATCAGCCATATGTTCCCGGTACTGCGCCGATTACTCGGCCAGATGTGAATTTTGGTAATTACCAAAATGCACAGCAACCTGCCGGCAGTGCCACAACGCCGTTGAATCAGCCGCTTGGCAATGAAACAACGATGCTGAATGAGGGCACACAGGTGCTTCAAGATAAAGAAGTTCAAAAGAAGATCAAAACTAAAAAAGTAGATATGCATCTGATTCAAAATATTGTGCTGGTGCATACAGATGAGTATATTTAACCGCATTGCGGTTTAAAGGAGGATATATAAATATGAATGTGAAAAAGAAACCCTCAAAAAGGATTCTTGCAGCGTTTCTTGCTCTGCTTATGATCCTCACGATGGGACAGACCGGAATGATCGGCGCTTTTGCTGCTGAACAGGGCTATACAGTTACTGTTACAAACAGTGAAACCAGCGATCCGGTTGAAGGCGCAACGCTTACGGTTATATCTGCAAAGGATGTAACCAATTTTGATGTTGTAAAAGCAGATGAAACATTTACAGATGATGATAATGACGGAGATATCGAGATCGCCGCGATTGCCGAATATCTTGAATCTAATCCGGATGCTGAGATCAGTTTTTCCTTTACGGTTTCGGCGAAAGATTATCAGACTTCTGATACACAGTTCATCTACGTCAGAAGCGAAAATCTTGAAGACGGATTCTCTGTTGCGCTTAAGCAAAATCCAACTGTAACAGTAAATGTTGCTGATGAGGATGCCGCCAATATTTCCGCTTATCTGCTGGCAGATAAAGATGATAAAGAGGGCACCGAGATCAATATTTCGGATGATACTGCAGATTTTGTTCCTGTAGGTTCATTTGTAAAATTTGAGATTCAGGATAAGTCAAATTATATAACTGAAATCACTGCCACGAACGGCGGAGAAAAAGCCGAGCCGGTAATCAGTGAAGAAATTACATATGTTTATGAAATAACTGATGATTTTGTGCTCGATGTTGAGTATACCGCAGAGACATATACGCTGAGTGTTACTTATCATGACGCAGAAGGAACGGTTACAGCGGATGACAGCGTTTCTGGTACGCTTCCGGGGGAAGTTACTGTGTCTAAATCTGAGACTCAAACCGTTTTTACAATAACACCAAATTCACAATATAAAATATCAGGTATATTTTTTAATGATGCTAATAAAGAAAATAATTTAGCACCAACAAATGCTGAAGACCGTGAGAAATCTTATTCGTTCTCAGTTGATAACACTTCTATAGCCGCCGGCAGCAGCAATACACTTGATATTACTTTTGAATTAAGAACATTTACAATAACAGTATCCCAAGTAGTGGAGGGCAGAGGAACCGTAACTGTTTGTGATGAAAATGGAAATATTGAACCTTCCGCGAATAATCCACAAAGTTATGAAGTTTTGTCCGGTACTACTATCACGCTTAACTTTGAAGGAAATGAGGATTATAAACTTGTTAATTTATCGAGTGATGATCCAAATAAACAGCAACTTTTTTCTGAAGTTGTAGAAAACACTTATACGTTTAGCGTTGATAAAGACATTGCTTTTACTGTTGATTTTAATAAGATAGATTCAGAATTATTGGTTGGTGTTCCTCTTGATAGTATATTTGATGTTCAAGGTGCAAAATTAGTAGATGGCGTTTATTATTCATCAGAGAGCAGTGTAACGATTACTCCTAAAAAAACAATTATCTATAATGGGGAAACAATTTTAGAAAATGTAAGTAGGGCAGATCTGTTCTTTGATGGAGAATTCCATGAAGCAAAACTTGGGCTAATTAAACATCCAATTACAATTGATAAAGACACAACAATAACTCCTTTGCAAATTTACAGCGGTAATTGGTTCAGTTGTGACAGCGATGCTGTTATGAAAATTGTGTTTGATACCACAGACCCTGTAATTGGTGAAATTAATGGTCTTCCTGACGAAGATGAACGTGTAAATACCAATAGAACTGTTTCCTTTACCGTAACGGATGAATTATCAGGTGTTGATTCTGTTCAAGTTACAAATGATTATAATCCTGATGAAAAAGTTACTTGCAGTCCCAATAATGAAGGTGTATACGAATTCACCGTTCCAGTAAGAACTGATTATACCGGCTCCGTTACATACACAGTAACTGCAACGGATAATGTTGGTAAATTTTCAAAAAAAGAATTTACAGTTCAAAATGATACAGAATCGCCGATTTTGAGCGAAAATGAAGAAAACCAGCCTCCGATCTTGTTCAAAAATAATGACGGCGATTTCTTCCATCATTTGCTGAATGCTATTAGTTTCGGCAAATTGGGAACAGAAAAAACAACGATTGATTTTGCTGTCAGCGATGGCAACGGTGTAGGTTTTGGTGGCAGTTCCTATGTTGAGGTTATGTTTGTTCCCGATGGAAAAAAGGTCGGATCTGATGGCAATATAATCAAAACTTCTGTAAATGGGAGCAACTCAGTTTCCATTACCGCGGATGATTTAAAAGGAACATTTAAAGGTACGATCTATTATAAATTAACAGACGATCTTGGCAATACTACCTCTGAGTGGCAGATGATTACTTCTGCAAATTCCAATATTCTGTCAGAAGATGCCACCAGCGGAACAGATATAAGTCTTGTTATGATCGAAAATATTAAGCCTACTATTACAATCACACCGTCATCTATATCCGACGAAAGCTATGTCAATAGTGAAAATAAAACGATATATAATGGAGACGCCTCTTTTACGGTCAATATGAATGACCAAAATTCAGGCCTTTATAGTTATGCGGTAACCATAAACGGCAAGACTCAAAATGATAAAGAAGAGCCGGAGTTGTTTCCTTCAGAGGAAAAGATTCAGGATGAAGGTAAACCGGTTTATGAGAAAACCGTTTCACTCACTACGGAAAATTTAACCGCTAATGAAGATGGCAGTTTTGTTGTTGAAGTAACCGTAATAGATAATTCAGGCAATGTAAACGAGGAAACTTGTACCGTTTATAAAGATACAACGGCTCCTGTTATCACCAATTTTGAATTCGATACAGAAGACGGAAGCGGTTATGAAGAAGGTGCAAAAAATGCAGTAGAGGTTATTGACTACGGTTTCTATTTTAAAAAGAATGTGAAAGTAACTATTTCTGCAAATGATCCAGAAGTGTCTAATGAAATAACTTCTGGAGTTCAATCCATAACTTATAAGATAGATGGAATTGATGCTAAAGGGAACTCTTATACTAATGAAGAAACAGTGAATGTGCAAGATGCCACCACTTCTTTCAGTATTGAGGTAGCCAAAGGTTTTAAAGGTCAAATATATGCTTTTGCTACAGATAATGTAAATAATTCAGGTTCCTATGTGCACCCCGATGGTACTGTTGTTGAATCACTGGATAAACACAGCGAGTCTTCATCAATCGTAATTACTGCGCCGCAGCCGATAGGCACGCAAAACACAAATTACAGTTATTATTATGATCTGAATCAGGAAGCAGTTGCAGATACGGAGCTTTCTTATCCGGACAGCACCGTTCAGGTTCCGCTCTATAACAGTGATCCAACCTTTGATGTAACGGTTTCTGATTCTTATTCCGGTATCCGCAATGTGAAATGGACCGTTATTGAAGGCGGCGCATCAACATCAAAAGAGATATCCGTTGATAATACAGGACAGATTACAAATAACACGGATGCGCAATGGTCCATCCCAAATGGCACAATGGATGCAAATCTTGTTACACAACTCACTGGTTCCGTTCCGGTAACCGGCAATTACAACGATATGGTTCTTGTTGTGGAACTTACAGACCGTGCGGGTAATGTAAGTTATGACTACTATACGTTTGGTATAGATAAGACGGCGCCTGTTATCTCTGTATCTTATAATAACAACAATGCCGATCAGCGTTCCGGCAATACCTATTTTGATGCGGACAGAACTGCAACGATCGTAATTGAGGAGCGCAATTTCAATGCTGAAAATGTAGTGGTTAATGTAACAAAAGACGGCAGAACTTATCCCGTAACGCTTTCGTGGCGTAATGAAAACGGCACTGAGCACAACGGTGATGATACTCGTCATATAACTACCATTACCTATGATTCAGACGGTGATTACACTTTCTCAGTATCTTATACGGACAGAGCACAAAACAGAAATAACGGCGTTAATTATGGTAACTCAGTCGCTCCAACTGCATTTACAGTTGATAAGACGGCGCCTGTTATCTCTGTGACATACAACAACAATAACGCACAGAATGGTCATTATTTCCGTTCTGATAGAACTGCCACTATTGTGATTACAGAGCATAACTTTGATGTAAACAGAGTTGTGTTTACGCGTACAGCCTCGCTCAACGGCAGCAATATAACGATTCCGTCCGTAAGTTGGAACAATAACGGTGATGTTCATACTGCTACCATTCATTACACTGCTGACGGCGATTATACATTCAATATCGCTATGGATGATATGGCCGGCAATACGAACAATGGCGTTGATTATGGCGCGTCTGTTGCAGCAAATTCATTTACTGTTGATAAAACCATAAATGTTCCTGTTATTACATTTAGTGATAAGGAAAACGGCGGGGCAGCAGATGACGAAGATAAAAGATCGTTCAATGATATTGTAAGGCCGATTATTACCGTGAATGATGTGAATTACGGCAGTGTAAATGTAGAACTTTCAAGAATTGTTAGAAATGGTACACAAGGTGATCTTCAATCATTATTGGCAATTCCAAACGGAAACGGCACATTTACCAGTGAGAATTTCCCGGAAAAAATTGAAAACGACGGTATTTACAGTTTTTCCGTTACCTTAACGGATCTGGCAGGCAATACGCAAACTGCGGATGAAGTGTTTACGGTTAACCGGTTCGGTTCCGTATATGTATTCAATGATGTTCTGAATGCTGCCATTGAGAATAATTACAATCAGTCCATATCCGGAAATGTTGTGATCACGGAGTATAATGCAGATCCGATCAGCAAGGAAATGATCCAGGTTACCAGAGACGGTTCTCCGGTTTCCCTTGATGATAACGTAAGTTCAAAAACGGGGAATACCCGTGCGGAAGACGGTTGGTATCAAAATACCTACACGATACCGCAATCGGCCTTTGCAGCAGACGGTATTTACAATATCTATATTTCCTCTGTTGATAATTCCGGCAATACACCGGAAATGTCTGGCGAAAACATTTATTATGGCGAAAATAAATTAGAAGGCAAAGACGCGTCATTTATCATTGATGCCACTAAGCCCCAGATTGTGAATGTTTATTCGGACGAGGTTGAACTCAGCGGCGATCAGGCAATTATTAATGCCGAATCACTCATTTTAAAATATGAGATCAGCGATAATATAGCCATTGATACGATCGAAGTGCATAAAGGCATAAATGATCCGGATCCCCAGAAGATTGTGATGGATAAAGTTATTGAGGACTCGCAGGCTACTACGAGCGCGGACGGCGAAAACCGCAATTACACTTCTTATATTGGTGACATAAAGGTTGAAAACGGCTTTAACGAAGACGAGATTTACTTTGTGATCACCGATAAAGCAGGAAATGTTATCAATACTTCATCCGAGAATACAGATGAAAATACAGCTTACGATTTAGGAACATTTAAATTTCTGAATAACATTACGGTAGATACAAATCCATTTGTGCTTTGGTTTGCAAACAAGCCCTTATTCTGGGGCAGCATAGGCGCTTTGGCGGCTATACTTATTGGCGTATTTCTTATTATCTTCTTTAAGAAACGTAAGAAGAATGATGATGAAGAAAAGGCTGAAAGTTAAAACACAATAATATTTTGACCCGGCACGGCATATGCCGTGCCGGGGATTGAAGTCAGAAATATATGCTTTTGCCGAAAAACACATATTTATGATTTTAATCCTCACGGAGAATGAAAAATGAACGAATTAATTCAAAGCAATAAAATAACGGAAATGCAGTTTTCCCAGAATCCGGGATATATTTTAAGTGATAATAGTTTGTTTTCACTTACGGATTTCAAAGTGCTGAAAAATAAAGAGAAAACCGGCGGTTTTATAAAATGCGCCAAAGCAATGTTCAACGGCAGAGTAAGTCTTGTATATTTTATCGGCGATCATAAAAATTTAAGCAACATTTTGCTTTCCGTTGATCCTGAATCTTTTACTTTGATTTTAAGAAATCTTTTTGAAGTGCTCCTTGAAATAAAGGCCATAGGATTTTTATCCTATCAGAATGTGGACATCTCCACAGATAAAATTTTTATAGATCAAAAAACACTGGGTGTATCGCTGATCTATCTTCCGTTAACTTCCAATTCCGTTGGAGAAGAAGTGTTTCTAAATGAACTTCGTACTCAATTGTTGCAGATCATTTCGTCAACGCCTGTTCTTTCATCAGATAAGATCAGCAAGATCTCTATGTACTTGTCTAATGCCTCTTTAACCATCGAGGAGTTGCATAGAAAAATATCTTCTGAATGTTCCGGCGGTTCTGTAAGACGTGCAGGAATCCAACCACTGCTGAATGTGGTATCGGTAAATTCAAAAAATACTTGCGAATTCAATATTAACAAACCGGAATTTATTTTAGGCAGAGTGGCTTCTAAAGTTGATGCTGTTGTTCCGGAAAATCCGGCAATCAGCAGTGCACACTGTAAATTTATTTTCAGAAACGGTGAATATTTTGTTCAGGATCTTAAAAGTTCAAACGGCAGTTTCCTGAATTCAAAACGACTTGTGGCAGAAGAATTGTATTCGGTGAAAAATGGGGACAGACTCCGCCTTGCTAATGAGGACTTTTTGATCAGAATTCAGGGAGGTAAGTGATTATGAAAAAACCGGTCGTGGTTTTGGCAGATACGGATATAAAGATCATTACCCCTTTGGAACTGCGCTTTTTGGAAGAATATGATGACAAGATTGATCTTCAGATCATAACAGACAGAGAATACTTTGACGAATATTTTTCAACTCCGAAAAATGTGGATATTTTGGTTGCGGATGAAGCTCTTTACTCAAGTGAACTTCAAAAACAGAATATTCCCAAAATGTTTGTGCTTACAGAAGAGGTCGGTCCGGATAAAACAAGCGATCTTATTGCAGAAAGAATACAAAAATATTCAAGTATAAAAGAAATCTTTAATCGGATCGTATCTCTTAGTTCATCCGTGTTTGGTTCAAGTTTTGATCCCGTTAAAAACACACAGGTATTATTGTTTTATTCCGCAGGCGGAGGCGCCGGCAAAACAACGCTTGCTTTGGGTGTTTCCTATTGTCTTACTCAAAATCTAAAAAAAGTTCTTTACATCAATGCGGAAAGAATCAATTCTTATCAGTACCTGTTAAACAGCGTGATTCCCATTTCCAGTAATGCTTATTCCTCGTTTTATCACAGTTCGCCTGATATTTATGCTCGTATTAAGCCGGTATTAAGAAATGAGCATTTTGATTATCTGCCTCCGTTTGGCGCGTCGCTTTCTTCTCTCGGCATAGATTTCAGTATATATAAAAATATCGTGGAATCCGTGAAAAAAACGAATGAATACGATTATATAGTAGTCGATACGGACACGGTCTTTGACAATGATAAGGCATCAATGATTTCAGTCGCCGATAAGGTTTTTATCATTTGCGAACAAAATAGAAAATCACTTTGCGCAACAAATATGTTATTAAAAAACATTAGCTACAGTGATAAAGAAAAGTTTATTTTTCTCTGTAATAAATATAATAAAAGTCAGGAAAACTATTTGGTTTCAACACAGGAAAAAGCAAACTTTGCCGTAAATGAATACATCAAAACAATCAAGGATATAGACTCAAAAAAACTTGCCGAAATTTGTGCAGAACCGGAAATACAGAAAGTAGCTTATATGATTATATAGGAGATATATATGGAACAAAATAAAGCAGTCGTTATTTTCAGAATACATAAAAGGAATTTTGAAACCGATTTGGAAGTGCCGCTTGATATTTCGGCAAATGATCTGGTGCTTGCTCTGAATACGGCATATGATCTCGGCATTGATACATCCAATATTCAGAATTGTTATTTGAAAGCGGAAAGACCGATTGTGTTGCTGAAAGGCAATAAACTGCTTGCTGATTTTGGTGTAAGAAACGGAACGGTCATCAATTTTACTGAATGAGGAAGAAACTATGGATTATGGTTATGTTGTAAAAATATCAAATAAAAAGATATACAGGGAAATTCAACTTCAAAATGACCTTAAAATGCTTCGAATCGGTATAGGTACTGAATGTGACGTAAGGTTTTATAAGGAATTATTTTTTGAAAAATTCTGCCTTACACTCAGTAATGAAAACGGCGCTTGGCAGATCATGTGCTCCGATAATATTTATATCGATGCAGGCGATGTAAGAAAACTGGTAACAAAGAAGCTTACACACGGTGATTCGTTTAAAGTGAGATATCAAAACGGTGAAACAGAGTTGTTTAAAGTGGAGTTCCTTATAGATTTTGATAACGCTGCAAAAAAGTATGACCGTGTAATCGATATTTCAAATTTAAACTGCATAACGATAGGAAGTTCTTCTGTTTCCAATATTGTATTAAACAGCCCATATACAAACAATGACCGTATCGAGTTAAGAAGAAATGGATCTGATTATCAGTTAAGGATTCTTTCATCTGCATGCGGTGTATATCATAACGGCGCCAGGGCAGCAAATAATGAAATCATTAAAAACGGAGATTTCTTTTCTGTTGCCGAGTTTAGTTTCTATTTAAAAAATAGAAGGCTTATGACAGATACTAACGTAAATGTTAACGGCCTAACCTATTATGATGAGCAGCAGAAAAATGATTACCCAAAATTCAACCGAAATACAAGAGTTAAATTTGTTGTTGATGATGAAAAAATTCAGGTGTTAGACCCGCCTGCAAAACCACAGAAGCCAAAAAACAATATATTGTCAAGGTTATTGCCGTCTTTAATCATGGTCGTTGCCGGACTTGCTATGGCTGCATTTCAGCCATTTATGCTGGTTTCAAGCGGGATCGGCGTAGTTACTGCAGTTATCAGTCTGATTCAAAGTAAAAAAGATTTTAAAACAAATTCAAAAGAAAGAATCGAAAAATACAATAAATATATAGAAAATAAAAAAGCGGAAATAGAAAAAGACCGTAACGATGAAAAAGAACTTCTTGAGAGAATTTATAATGACGAAAACACCCTCATGAACCGCTTCTTTAGTTTTTCTGGCGACCTGTTTGACAGAATGCCAGAAGATGAGGATTTCCTTTGCGTTAGGCTTGGAACAGGTGATGTTAAAGCAAAAAAAGAAATTGATTATAAAAAGCAGGAAAAACTGGAAGTTGAAGATGATTTACAGATTATTCCGGAGAATCTGTCCAAAGAATACGAGTATATCCATTTAGCACCGATCGTTTGCAATTTCAAAGATTCAAATGCTATAGGAATCATAGGACTGGATCAGTATCGTTTTGAACTTATGAAAACTATCATTATTGATTTATGCGCCCGCCAGTTTCCTGCTGACCTAAATCTTTTCTTTGTATGTGAAGAACAGCATAGAAATAAGATTCACTGGCTTCGGATGCTGCCGCATGTCTATAATGAAGACCTTGGCATAAGAAACATTGTTACGGACAGCGAAAGTAAAAATGTTCTGTTTGAATATCTTTATAAAGAACTGACCGCCAGAGAACAGAATAAAAAATATGATAAAAACATTATTGTTTTTCTGTTTGATGAATACGGATTTAAAAATCACCCAATCTCTAAATTCACTGAAAACGCAAAAGAACTTGGCGTAACATTTGTTTACTTTGGTAATAAAAAGACAGATATAGGTCTTAACTGCGATTACCTTATTGATATCCAAAATGAAAATACGGCATCTCTGATTGATACATCCGATGCAAATAATACATCTGAATTTCATTATGTGTCTGTTCCGGACAACCAGGCAGCAGCCGTAGTGGATCTTCTTGCACCTGTTTATACTGAAGAAATATCTCTTGAGGGAACACTTGTTAAAAATATTTCCCTGTTTAGACTTCTTAATATCATTGCTGTTGATGATATCGATCTTGCTGCAAACTGGAGCAAATCTCAGGTATTCAAATCCATGTCCGCACCGATCGGTGTTTCCAAAAGCGGTGTGGTCAGCCTTGACCTTCATGATAAAGCGCACGGACCCCATGGACTTGTTGCCGGAACAACCGGTTCCGGTAAATCGGAAATACTCCAAACATATGTACTGAGCATGGCGCTCCTTTTTCATCCGTACGAGGTTAGTTTCGTGATTATTGACTTCAAAGGCGGCGGAATGGTAAATCAGTTTAAAGATCTTCCGCATCTTGTTGGTGCCATAACGAATATAGACGGCAAGGAAATAGATCGTTCTCTGAAATCTATAAAAGCGGAGCTTAAAAAAAGGCAAAGGCTTTTTGCTGAGGCGGAAGTCAATCATATTGATAAGTACATAAAAAAATACAAAGCAGGAGAAGTTTCAGAACCGTTGCCGCATTTGATTTTGATCGTGGATGAGTTTGCAGAATTGAAAGCAGAACAGCCGGAGTTTATGAAAGAACTTATTTCTGCGGCGCGTATCGGCCGAAGTCTTGGCGTTCATCTCATACTCGCAACACAAAAGCCGTCCGGTCAGGTCGATGACCAGATCTGGTCAAACTCAAGATTCAAACTCTGCCTTAAAGTACAGGATCAGCAAGATAGTAATGAAGTCCTGAAATCTCCTCTTGCTGCGGAGATCAAAGAACCCGGACGAGCATATCTTCAGGTCGGTAATAACGAGATATTTGAACTTTTCCAGTCCGCTTACAGCGGCGCCCCGGAAAAGGCCGATAACAGTAATGTAAAAGAATTTTCAATCTACAGTCTCACTGATTCAGGGCGCAGAATTCCGGTATATCAGCAAAAGAAAAAGAAAAACGGAGAAAAAAGCGCCACTCAGTTGGAAGCTCTTGTTAAGTATGTTCACGATTATACAGAAAAGGCGCATATTAAAAAATTGCCCGATATCTGTCTGCCACCGCTACCTGAAGTAATCAACTACAGCAGTGAAGGTGCAGGCGAGTTAACGGTTCCGATCGGTATTTATGATGATCCGGATAATCAGATACAGTCGGTTTACGGCGTAAATGTTTTCTCAGATAATACCATGATCATTGGTTCATCGCAAAGCGGCAAAACCAATCTGCTTCAGCTCCTTATTCGCGGTATTGCGGATCACTATACCCCTCAGGATGTCAATATCTATATCATAGATTTTGCGTCCATGGTTCTTAAAAATTTTGAATCGCTTAATTTTGTCGGCGGCGTTGTCTGCTCCAATGAGGATGAAAAATTAAAAAATCTTTTCAAACTTATTACAGAACAGATCGAGATCAGAAAGCAAAAACTTCTTGAAAAAGGCGTCAGCAATTATCTGTCCTATAAAGAGGCCGGTTATACGGATATTCCCCAGATCGTTCTGATCATTGATAACCTTACCGCGTTGAATGAACTTTATCTTCAGGATAATGATGTGCTCCTCACCATTTGCCGTGAAGGTATTGCTGTCGGCGTCAGCGTAGTCGTCGCTAATTCGCAAACACGAGGAATAGGCTATAAATATATGTCTAATTTTTCATCTAAAATTGCTTTGTTTTGCAATGATTCCAGCGAATATGTAACTTTGTTTGAACATTGTAAAACTAAATTAAGCGATGTGCGTGGCAGATGTATTGTCGAAATAGAAAAAGCGCATTACGAATGTCAGACCTATTTAGCCTTTGAAGGTGAAAAAGAATTTGAACGTGTTGAAAAAATTACTGAATTCATAAATGCTTCCAATGAGAAATTTAAGATGAGCACCGCTGTGAAAATACCTGAAATACCTGATATTCTCAGTATGGAAAATATTGAACAAAATTACAATATTGTTTCAAATAGTTGTAATTTAGTAATAGGCTTAAATTATGCAAATGTTGCTCCGGTTATTCTTGATATTTTAAAACAGGAAGTATTAATGATTTCAGGAAGTATTGAAGACAGTAAAACAAATTTTATAAATTATCTAAAATATTTGATATGCAAATTAAATTTTGAAATATTGATTTTAGATAACTATAAAGGCGAATTCGAAGACATATCTGAAAATTCAAATGTAGAACTATATTCAAGATCTGTTGACGACGTGAAAGAGATGCTGACAACTATTCATGATTCTTTATCCAAAAGGTACACAGAGAGAGAATTAAACGGTGTTAAATGTCTTGATAATGTGAAACCAGTTGTGTTCATTGTTAATAATATTGACGCAATATCAGCTATTAGTTCTAACCGTGAGATTTTGGATTTATATAAAGATATAATGAAAAAATATAAGGGGCTGAAATCATTGGTAATATTTACAGAGGTTGAAAATCAGCCTATTTCATATAGTTCGCCGGAAGTTTTAAAGATGCTTAAGGAGAATTATCAAGTTATAGCCTTTGATAATTTATCAGATGTTAAAATTTTTGAATCCACATCTGCCCTAATACGCAAATTTAAAAATCCTTTAGGGTTCGGAGATGCTTTCTATCTATCAGGCAATGAGTTAAAGAAAATCAAAACAATTACCAAATGGTAATATCTGTTTTTGCAGTTATTATAAGCATGTTTAAAGGAGGTGAAATAAAATGGCAATTAACTATGTTGATTATGAAGTTTTAGCTAAAGGCCAAACAACATATTCAAATAAGGCAGAGGAACTTGATGGTATTCTTAAGGATCTCCTGAATATGAACGCAGAACTTTCTGACGGTTGGAAAAACGATACAGCCAGAGCATTTGTTCAGCGCTTTCAGGATGATCATAAGCCTGCTATTGAGAAGGTTATTGCTGCTCTTAATGAGATTTCCAATTACATCAGTACTTATTCTGCTAACAGACAGGATGAAGATGCTCAGGGAGCCAGCGCAGTTTCCGGCTAATCAGTAAATATGAACGGTTGCCGAACTTTTTCGGCAACTCGTTCATATCCTTTTCACTTAATCAATAATGTCATAATTGACTTATATATAAAAATAAAAGAAGCCAGAAAGGAGTAAGAATATGTCAGGAACTCAGTATCCAAGAGAAATACAAGATCCACGGATTGAGGAGTGCGAAAAAAAGATTAGAAACAATCAATACCAGATAGAAAAGTACGAAAGGAAAATAGTTGATTTAAAAGAAGAAATAGAAGAACTGAAAAAGATCAGATCAAAAATATTTAATTTGCAAAATGAAATAGATGCATCTGTATCTAAATCAGAGAGTAAGGTAAATAATATTGTTGGAATGATCTTTAACGCTATTTCAGTTATTAAAGGTACTTTGTTTTTCTCAATATTGGATGTAATTAAAGGTCCTCAACGAACTCAAGCAGATAACGGGTTAACATCGTCTCTTTCAAAGATAAATAAAAAAATTAAAGAATTTGAAAAAGAAATAGAGAATTTATCAACGCAAATAAATCAGCTTACAACTGATAATTTTATTTTGCAAACAAAAATTATGCATTACAAAGCAAATCCATTACCTACAATGTAGAAGAAAGGATGTTTAATATGGAATTGATAGTTCATGATGAATATATAGAAGAAGTTAAAAACTTTTTTACCAGTTCATTTGACGGATTGGTAAATTTGACAAATAAATATATTAACATTATGACGGATGCAAGAGAAAATGGGTTTCAATCTGGTAAAACTGCCGATGCGCTCAAAACTTTTATTTCTCAGGTAAGCATGGAAACATCTGATGAGAATATCGCTGCTGATGTTGTATCAGGGAGTATTTCGCAATACTGTATTAATTTCCTTGATCAAATCGATGATGCAGATAAAGAGCTTTATGACTAAAAAGAGGTGTAGGTATGTCAAATAAATACATAGTGGATACAGATGCTGTGGATAAGGCAGTAAAAGAGCTTAAAGCACTACAGGAAGAATGCTATTCCTACTATAACAAAAATATACCCACTTCCCAATATGATATGGGTAAAACCCACGATGAAATTCAATTGTTACACGAAAACTTAAAAAATAATTGGAGAAAATTTGATGAATTGATCTC
>HF991826.1:18070-65845 GCA_000431535.1 Clostridium sp. CAG:678 | reverse complement strand
TAGGGAAAGACAGCGAAACCATTATTACTTTGGATAAGTCATCAGCTGCTAATATTTCAGGTACTTCAAAAGGAAATATAAGTTCTGCTAATAGCAGTAGTTCCGGTGGTTTAGGCGGTGGCGGCGGAAACAGCTGGTAATTTTACAGAAATGAGGAATTGATATGGTTAGGGATTATACTGAAGAAACGAAAGAACGTTTATTAAAACAAATTGATGAAGTTAACAATGAGACTTGGTGTTGGCTTACGGATGGACTTGGAGATTTCTTTACAAGTGCAGGTAAGTGGTTAGGAATTCTAAATTTAAGAGACGACATGTCTAATGTTGAATCCTATCAAAAAGCAATATTAGATAAAACCGATATGAGTAAGAAAGAACTGAGAAAAATTTTTGAAAATGTTTATTCGGTAGATAGTACTTTCAAGAAGAACTTTGATGAGGTCAATGAAAAAGAATTAACATATAACGAAAAATTACAAAAGCTAATAAGCATGATTAATCCGAATTTTCAAATTGCTTCATCACAAGAAATAATGGCTGCTATGGCTCCTTATAATGATAAATTAAAAAATATCGATAAGCAAATTGCCGAAACCTATACTGCTGAAATGGATTGGGCAGCTAAAGAAGCTTTAAAAGACGCGGGCAAAAACTTTTTAAAAGGTTTGGGCAAAATGGCCGGAGGAATTGGGCGTATTATGTCTGGAAATCCTACAGGTGCGATTGATATAATCAATGGATTATGTCAGTTTGGGTCAAGCCTTGAAACGGCTATAAACTTGGGTGGATATGCTATTTATGGCGATATTGCGGATTTAAAAGGCGAGAGCTTAAGCGACAAGCTATCGCAAAAACGCAATTTTCTTGACGAAGCTGAGAAATCAGCAGACAATAAAGGCCTTTCTGATGTTTTTGAAGATTTGGGCTGGGATACTCTCGCGACAGCAGCAGATGTAGTCGATACTGGAGCAGATATAATTAATTTTGCTAACGGTCTTGATAAATTTGTTACAGGTTCGGGTCCAAAAATATTTGATGGTGATCTTGGTTTTAAAATTGTTGACAAATCAGACGATTACATCAATACATTATCAAAAGGATGGAAAAATATAAAACAATCTATTAATTATCTAACACCCATTTATGAATTTGTAACCGATGGTGAAACAGATGGCTTCTACAAGGAAATAACAGAAAAAGCTATACCATTTTATGATCAAATACAGTCAGGAGTAGATACTGTCAATGATGGTGTGGATATGATTATCGGAAATATTGAAGATGCGATAAAATGATATTTTGGATGAGAGGTAATTATGAATAGTAATGAAACTAATTCTATTGAAAAAGCTGAAAAATTGATTTTCGAAGGAAATATAAAGGAGTCCGCTAGTATATTACAGTCGCTTGCAGAAAAATATCCTAAAGATGGAAGAATTGCATTCGATTTGGGCAAATGTTCAGCGGCTTTACATGATACCGAAACAGCGGGTTTGTTTTTTGCTAAAGCAGATCAATTGGGTTATAAGAATGTATCGATGTTTAATATTTTGGCTGCTGCTTCTGATATTAACGATAATACCGAAGAAGCAGAAAAATATTATTCTAAGGCATTAGATGCAGCAGAAAATGATTATGAAATATTATTGTCTAAAACCTCTTTAGCACTTTATTGTATACGGCATGTAAAATACTTGAGAGCCGACAAACTTGCTAAAGAAATGATTAAGCAATATCCGAAGCGTTACAACGGATATCATATTCATTTTTTAATTGAATTTAATAAAGAGAATTATGATGAAGCGCAGTTTTATTTAGAATCTATTCAAAACAATTTTAAGGATAATGAAAATTACCTAATTGATTGCATCCTTTGCAGTGAACAGAAATTAATGCCAAGAGAAATGATAGAGTTGCTCAATTCTGATGAACACTTTATTGAAAATATTCCAAACTATACCTTAAAGAAAAAGTTTAATTATTATCACTTGTTAAATGATAAAGAGGGCATGAACGAAGTCTTTATAAGATTGATTAATGATTATAAAGATAAAGATGCTGCGGTGGGGCTTGCATTATTACTTTATTCAAAGAAAGAGTATGAAAAGTCAGCACAGGTAGCAAATGCAATTATTCAAAAGTTCAGAAATACAGGCGGTTTGCAATTTGCTACAGCAATATATATTCAGATATTTAATATCTACCACTTATGCGATGGTTGTCCAAGTCCAGAAAATGCAAAACTCATAGAAAAAGGTGGCAATTGGTGCATGAAACAGGTCTATAAGACAGGGTTTCCAGAAGTTTATGAACCAATTATAAAAAGTATAAAAGATTTGTTTAATAAAATTAATGACAACAGCGAAAAGATAAAACACTAATAAATAAAATCTAGGCAGTTTCGTTTTGGAACTGCCTGTAATTTATTTATATATTAACATATGTTATTTGGTTTTGACATAGGTGATAAATTATGCCTGATAAAAATGATCTTATACTTTCGTTTAAAGACACACTGAATATTGCCTATAGTGAAAAATTGCTTGCTGCAACTGAAGGCGCTATACGTTCCAGCCGGGTTTACAAAGAGGGTTTTACATCAAATACCGTAAGTCCGTGTTTTGAAAGTACCAAGGTTGAAGTCGTATCTGGTACGACTTTTGCAACGGCGAAAGGCTTTTGCAAGTTTGGCAGGGTTGCCGTGCTGAATTTTGCAAATCCGGAAAATCCGGGCGGCGGTGTGCAAAACGGCGCTATGGCGCAGGAAGAGTGCCTTTGCCGCAGCAGCAATCTTTATCACTGCCTTTGTGATAAAAGTGTGTTCAACGAATTCTATCTTTACCACAGAAATCTGCGCAGCTTTTTTTATTCGGACAGGCTGATCTATACCAAAGGCGTAACGGTTTTCAAGGATGATAGCGATGTTCCTCAGCTGATGCCGGAAAACGAGTGGTTTCAGGTAGACGTGATCACCTGTTCCGCGCCGTACATTGCGAGACGTAAATATACGAATCAAGCGGCACTGAAAGAACTGTTCAAAAGCCGAATCAAGAACACTTTCGAGGCGGCTGTAGATAACGGTGCAGAAGTGCTTGTTCTCGGCGCTTTCGGATGCGGCGCGTTTAAAAATCCGCCGGAAATCGTTGCAAAAGCATTCCACGAAGTCGTTGAAGAAAATGCTTATCATACCAAATTCAAAAGGATCGTTTTTGCAATCAAAAGTACGGTCGGAGATGATCCGTATATGGCGTGCCCCAATATTACGGCTTTTGAAGAGAAATTTTACGGCCTTTCTGCCGAAGGAAATAAAAGGCGGTTTTCTGATCCGTATTCTTTGGAACAGGCATTTGGTGCAATCGCCATGCCGTCCGGCAGAATTTTGAAAGGCGGGAAGGAATTTAATCCGTATCTGGAATGGAAAACGCATAATCCGTATTTCAGCAAGCAGTTTTCTGTTTTGGGAGATTCGATCAGTACGCTGGACGGGTATAATCCGCTTGGATATAACCTGTTTTATTTCGGCGAAAACTGTTTCCGATCCGGTGTTCGGGAAATGAAAGACACTTGGTGGGGGAAAGTTATTGATTTCTTCGGCGGTGAACTGCTTGTGAATAATTCCTGGTCCGGCAGCAGAGTAACACAACTGCCGGGCAGTGATTCTCTGTTTCCGTCCGGCTGCTCGGATGAGCGAACCGGAAACTTGCATATCAGCAATGTTGTGCCGGATGTGATTATCGTCTATCTTGGCACAAACGATTGGGCAAACGGCGTTCCCATAGAATTTGATGGATGTACGCTCCTTGGGCATGAATATAACGATATTTTCGTCTCTGCATACGGCAACATGATCCGCAAGATCCGATCCAATTATCCGAATGCTGAGATCTGGTGCTGCACTTTATGTGCAACATTTATGTCATCTGATCCGTCTTTTTATTTTCCGTATAAATATAATGGAAACTATATAAACAAATATAATCAGATCATAGAAACGGTTGCAAACCAGCAAAATTGTAAACTTATTGATTTATTTAGTTATAGCGTACCGTATGATTCGATTGACGGCTCGCATCCAAATGCGGACGGTATGAACACCCTTGCAACTTTAATGATACGCAGTATCGGAGGTCAAGACGTGGATCCGTTTCTGGATTGCGAAAATGACCAGCATGATTTCAAATGGATAGAGCGGCTAGAGCGGCATGCGGATTATTCAAAAAAATATGTGTGCCAAAAATGCGGCAGAATTGAATATGAACCTATTAATAGCAAGTTGTTTTGTCCAAAATGCAGATCGCTTGTAAGTATAAGAAACAAGTTTTGCTCTAAGTGTGGGATAGTTTTGTCTGTTGATATATGTCCAAATTGTAATCGTAAAACATTAAAGCATACGTTGTATGCTGATTATTGTACAAGTTGTAATGTTGAAGTGACAAATATATCACCATATATATGGAATGATTCAATTATGAAAACGAAAGATATAACTGATTTTTCGTTATCTTTTGGAAGTTGTCCTAATATTAATATAAGTTTCGATGGGAAAAAACTGATTTATTGCAACAGAATTAATCCAAGAGATGTTCCGCATACTACTTGTTCGGTTGGCTTCTTTGATGATAAAATCGTTAATTTAACAGATAAGCAGCAGGGTGATATTAGAGATTATATCAAAAAAATAGACTTCAGATCTTGGAGAACTGAAAAACAAATATTAGAAAATTATGAAATGGGTGCTTGTGGATTTTTTATTGATAATTCTTTCACATGTATTTTTAAAAACGGTGTATGTTTCAAATGCTATGGTCCTAATTTTAAGGCATTCGATAAATTATGTATTTTTATTAAAAACTTTTGTAAAAAAGAGTGGTGGCAATTGGACAAGCCAGCAGGAATAGAAGTAAAGTGCAAACCGCAATATGATTTGGATGCGGAATATGTATGCTTGCCTGTTGGCAGAACCGGTATGTTGTACGAAGACATAATAAAACTATTTGATCCGGACGCGAATCAAAATATTGAAATAAGAAAAACCAGGTTAGATGTGGGGAGAAATCCAGACTGCGATCTTTTTCTTGATAATAGCGGTATTTCTCGGATTCATGCATCGTTTTATTATGAAATCAATAAGTGGTTCATAATGGACAAAGACTCGACTAACGGTACATGGCTAAATAATAAAAAACTGGAGCACAATAAAAAATATCAACTTACAGAAGACGATATTATCAACTTTGCCGGAATTAAAAATTACATATTTTATAAATCGGACTTTTATGAAACAACAATACCAAATACCGAATGTTTTGACAGTTCAGATTTTCAAGAATCAGTTCCGTTAGGCACTGTTATCGGCGAAAAATATGAATTGGTAAGGCAAATCGGTGATTCAGGATTTTATAAATTGTTCTTTGCTATCGCTAAGCCGATAAATAGAACTTGTGCAGTAAAAATTTGCCTAAATAAAAATGAAAGCTCATTCTCTAATAGAGATATATTGATTCATGATGCAAATATGATAAAGGAATTAAATCATCCGGTAATTCCAAAAATAATCGATGTAATTGAAAATGCTGAATATCTTGCAGTTGTTCAAGAGTTTTTTGAAGGCGAAACGCTTGAAACTATAGTCGAAAATCGTGGTGCTCAGTCTGTTGGACAGGTAGTAAACTGGTCAAAACAGCTTTGTGGATTTTTGCAGTATCTTCATTCTCTAAACCCACCGTATATATATCGCGATATGAAACCCGCAAATATTATTTTACAGCCAAGCGGCTATATTAAAATCATTGACTTCGGTATTATGCGCACGTACAAGCCCGGCAAAATGAAGGATACCGTTGCGCTTGGCACCAGGGGCTACGCGGCGCCCGAACAGTACGGAACAGCGCAGTCAGACCCCAGAACGGATATTTTCGGGCTTGGTGTAACCATGTATTTTCTGCTTACCGGAGATGACCCCAGAAATCCGAATTTCAATGGCATGAAGCCTATACGTGCATTGAATCCAAGCATCCCCAAAGGCATGGAATACATTATAGAAAAATGCACCCGCATTGACCCGAATCAACGGTATCAGTCTGCCGGGGAATTGCTAAAAGATCTGGAGAATATACGCAAACTGCCGCAGAAACACGGTATTTTGAAAAACTTATTCAGATGAATTTGTGATCATTTCGATTGAGAAATAACTATACATAAGGAGTTTTAGTATTATGAAAAAAATCGTATCGGTTTTGATGATCTTTACCATTGTGTTCGCTTTTGCCGCTTGCAGCAAAAGCGTTCGGGAGGGCGATACAAAAGTTTGGTACTTTAACCATAATGAAACAGATCCTGAAACGATATTCACAGACGTTCAGGATTCTATAGACCCGAATCAGATCTTCTCCGCAGTTCAGTTTGATGCGAATATGCTTCACGGCGTTTATGCCGTAAACAATCTGGAGAAAGATCTGAATAAAACCAAGAAAGAATTGAATTTTAAAGATATTGCGTTTGATAACGGGACTTTTAATACTTCTTCATTACCGGTTGCCGTATATTCCGGCGCAAAGTTTTTGCCCGATATTGAGGCTAACTTCAAACAGGTAACAGACAGGGAAGTCGCTGCACTGAGTTTTATTGTTGGCGATGAAACAGGTACGGTTCCATGCACTTATGAAGTAAACGGAAACAAAGTGAAATATACCGTGCTTACGGAAACAAGCTCGTCGGCTGATGACTTTTCCTACGATCTCGATGATGTTATTTTTGAATATGAGTTTTCACTGTGCGGACCCTATCTTACGCTTACAGACGGGACGGATACGCTGGAATTAACAGCATATTCTTTCACAGATAATAATAAAAGCGAAACCACCATGCATGGCTATTCCACCGAAAAGACGCCGCTGATCGACGAACTGGATTATTTTGCGTCTCAGCAGGATTCCGTTATAAACTATGCGGTTTCCAGAGACGGAAGTTATTATCAGAATTCCGCTTTTAAACTGTCTGATGACGGCAGATGTACGGTTTATCTCTCTTATACAGATGCAGAAGGTAATGAACAAAATGTGATTCAACAGTATGCTTATATCACGCAGTGTACCGGTTACCCGTATTTAAACTCGTTTGGTATTATGCTTTTTGACGGCGATAAGATCTATGATTATACGGATGATATTACGCAGAGAGAAGCAAGGGTTATGAAGTCCGAAGGGATTGATACGGATGCAATCGATGAAGAAACAATGAAAGAAATCGCTGAGAAAAAAGCGGATCTTTATGATGATCTCTATAACGAGTTCAAGGCAAACGGGATTTCTGTTCAGATCAACCGCGCAACAGGTGAGATTGCAATGGATGCGACTGTCCTTTTCGGCGGAGATTCAGCGGAACTTACCAGTGAGGGCAAGGAGTTCTTAAATAAATTTTTAAAGGCATACACTTCCATAATCTATAATGAAAAATATGACGGCTTTATAGCCAAAACTATGGTGGAAGGGCACATTGCCCCGGTCTCCGGAACTACATATGAGGGCGGCATGCCGCTGTCAGAGAAAAGAGCGGAAAACGTAAAGAATTACTGCCTGTCCGGCGAAACGGGTGTTGACACTTCTAAACTCGCTCCTACTTTGGAAACGGTCGGATATTCGCAAAGCAGGCCCGTGTATGATGCAGACGGAAATGTAGATATAGAACCCAGCCGCAGGGTATCTTTCAGATTTATAGTCAATATTGATAATTAATTTTTATTAAAATGGCTTTGAAAGAATTTCACTTTGTGTTATTATGAAAACAGATATTTTGTGTTTATTTTTGCAGGTGAAATCATGAAAATCGGCATTATAACGAATATACACAGCAACCTCCCCCGCGCAAAGCAGAAATATTGCGCGGGCGGGTGTGGTAAGCATAAAGCCTGAAAATGTTGAAGTGAAGACGGTAGATGTGCACTACGACGCCAGCCTTGTGATAGAGCGGATTGACCGGTTGCATTATCCTGATGCCGGTAACATCAAAAAGTATTTTTACGGTATTTGGTGATCAAACCGTATTCGGATTGACGGTTTTCGTAAAATACATGTATTCTCTTTTTTTTGAAACGCAATAAACGGTTTTGCCAGCCGTAGTAAAAAATAACGCCCGCCTGATATTCAGGTGGGCGCTGATTTTGCTGCAGGTTGTTACACAAAGCTGTGTTCCACGGTTATAACAAGAAAAATATTGTCTTTCTTTTTGTTTACGGCATTTTGCAAATCTGCAATGATCTCCTGCTTTGGCTTGGGGTACTGGTGCGGAATGACAAGATCAAAGATGAAATTCGTTTTTTGCCGTCCGTCAACCACTCTGAAATCGTGAAATGTAAAACGCGCATCGTATTCTTTTATGATTTCTGCCATGAAATCACGGTATGCGTTGATCGTTTCGTCATTCACGGCGATGGGATCCATGTGGATGCACATCATGATGCCAAGTTTTTTACTAATGATCTTTTCCGTAATATCAATCACGTCGTGCACGGCAAGTATATCTGCATCGCAGGGCACTTCCGCGTGCGCGGAGGCAATGATCCGGCCGGGGCCGTAATCGTGTACGATCAAATCGTGCACGCCGTAAATGCAGTCCTGAGAAAGCATGATATCCTCAATTTCTTTAACCAGTTCCGGGGAGGGCGCCCTGCCGAGCAGCCGGCTGGATATGTCTTTTACAATGCCAACGCCGGAAACGAAGATCAGGATCGCCACAATGATTCCCATGATTCCATCCGCGTAGACGAAATCGGTAAAGTGCGAGATCAAGAGCGCCGCAACGGTAGCTGCGGTAGCGATACAGTCATTCAAACTGTCCTGCCTTACTGCTTTTGCATTTACGTTTTCCGTTTCTTTATAGATCACGTTGTTGAAAAACGCCATCCAGAGTTTTACAAGGATCGCCGCAATCAGGATGATCATGGATGCGGCGCTGAAGTGAACTTCCTCCGGGTGGATCAACTTTTCCACACTGCTTTTCAGCAGTTCAAAACTCATCAGAAAGATCAGAAAAGAAATAATCAGACCGCTGATATATTCGATTCTTCCGTGGCCGAACGGATGTTCATCATCTACCGGCTTGCCGGAGAGTTTTGCCCCGGCGATCGTAACGATATTGGAACTTGCGTCTGAGAGGTTGTTTACCGCGTCCGCCGTTATGGAAACGGAATTTGTAAACGCGCCAACCGCAAATTTAAAGGCGCACAGCAGCAGGTTGCAAAGGATCCCCACTGCGCCGGAAAGAACACCGTACCGCTCCCTTTCCTGCGAAGCGGAAAGACGTTTGTTTTTGATAAAGATCCGAATCAAAAGTTTGCTCATACTTTTCACCAGCAATCAAACAGAATAAAGATAATGATTTATCCAAATTATGTATATTATTTAATTTATACCACATTTCACTATTTAACTCAATAGGTAAAAGTGCTATAATAAAAACGGTGATGAAATGAAGACTTTTTTAATTATAAACGGTTCCCCCAGAAAGGACGGCGTCTCTTCTGAACTTGCAAAGCAGGTGAAACCGTATTTTCTGGACTGTGATATCCGGGAATATAATGTTTATGATCTTGCGCCTGCCCCGTGCACGGACTGCAAGTATTGCGAATATCATGACGGGTGTTCAAATAAAGATCTGGATATCTTTTTTGAGGATTTTGAGGAGGCGGATTTTATCGCCTTCTTTACACCCGTTTACAATAACTTTTTTCCTGCGCCCCTCAAGGCAGTGATAGACCGGTTTCAGCGTTATTACAGCGCCAGATTCAAGCGCGGCGCCAATCCGCCTGTAAAAAAGCATAAAAAGGTGGGCGTTGTGATCGTTTCAGGCTCAAACGCGCGTTCCAGCGCCGATTATATGACCAAAACGCTCAAACAGGCGTTTGAGGTTCTCAACGGCGACGTGTGCGCCAGATATTTTATTCCGAATACGGATCTCGGCATGTATACGTTTAACGTTGTGGAACTGCAAAAATTTATACACCAGTTAAAGGGGCTTTCCAAAAATCCGCTTTTGTGATCTGCTGCGGCTGAATGTTGATTCAGCCGTATTTGTTTTTGACCCCAAAATATTTTAGACATAAGTTTAATATTATTTTTATTGATAAACAAAATGCAATATGATATAATTGTTTAAATTATTATGGAGCAGTATGTACTATGGTAATTTTAGGCATAGATCCCGGCTACGCAATCATCGGCTGGGGCGTTCTGGAATACAGGGCAAACAAATTTAAAGTGATCGATTACGGCGCGGTTACAACCAGCGCCAAAACGCCGTTTCCGTTTAGATTATGCGATATCTACAGCGGCATTTGCGAAATCATAAAAAAGTATGAGCCTCAGGTTTTAAGCATGGAAAAGCTTTTTTATAACAACAATGCAAAAACGGTGATTGATGTGGCGCAGGCAAGGGGCGTGATCACGCTTGCCGCGCAGCAGAACGGGCTTCAGATCGCGGAATATACGCCGCTTCAGGTAAAACAGTCCGTAACCGGCTACGGCAGAGCGGTCAAAAAACAGGTGCAGGAGATGACAAGGATCATCCTGAATCTGGAATCGATCCCGAAACCTGACGACACTGCCGACGCGCTTGCTATGGCGATCTGCCACGCGCACTGCAGCGGCAGCCTGCTCGGTTCCATGGCGTCCGGTTTGTGATACGCAATTGCTTTATTAAGAGGAATGTTTTATGATATACAGTCTTACAGGTGAATTAACTTATATCGGCGATCAGTTTCTGGTTGTGGAATGCGGCGGCGTAGGGTTCAAATGTTTTACCTCGGTTGCCACGGCAGCAAACGCCGGCAGGATCGGCGATCAGATCCGCCTTTATACTTATCTTTCCGTAAAGGAAGACGCGCTGGATCTTTATGGGTTTAAAACAGAAAATGAACTGCGTGCGTTCAAACTGCTGATCTCCGTTTCCGGGGTCGGCCCGAAAGCGGCGGTGTCCATCCTTTCGGAAATGAGCGCGGATAAACTGTCGCTCGCAGTTGCCGCCGGTGATACGAAAGCCATAACAAGAGCAAACGGCGTCGGTAAAAAGATAGCCGAAAGGATCGTGCTGGAACTGAAAGATAAAATGGCAGGCGTTACGCTTTCGTCTTCCGAAAGTTCCGTTTCCGCCGCCGCGTCTGTTGCGGAGGATTCCCCGGCAGGGGAGGCGGTCGCCGCGCTGGTTGCGCTCGGGTTCAGCAAAAGTGATGCCGCCGCTGCAGTCGGCGCGATGGACAGTTCACTTCCCGCCGATGAGATGATCCGGCAGGGCTTAAGGCAGTTGTCAAAAAATCTATGATAAGAGGTTGAAATGATGCAGGAAACGGATTACGAAAACAGAATCGTGTCAACGGAGTTTTCGCCTGCTGACGGAGATCTGGAAAACAGCCTTCGCCCCAAGCAGTTAACGGATTATATCGGGCAGGATAAAGTAAAAGAGAATTTATCGGTTTATATTAAAGCGGCAAAGGCAAGGGGAGAGGCGCTTGATCATGTTTTGCTCTATGGCCCTCCCGGCCTCGGCAAAACTACGCTTGCCGGAATCATTGCCAATGAGATGGGTGTCAATATTCGCATCACAAGCGGTCCGGCAATCGAAAAGCAGGGCGATCTTGCCGCACTGCTGACGAATCTGCAGGAGGGCGATGTGCTCTTTATTGATGAGATACACCGCCTGAACCGTAGCGTGGAAGAGGTGCTCTACCCCGCTATGGAGGACAGAGCCCTTGATATCATCATCGGCAAAGGCCCGTCCGCCAGGTCAATCCGGCTGGATCTTCCGAATTTCACCCTTGTGGGCGCAACCACAAGAGCAGGTCAGCTTTCCGCGCCGCTTAGGGACAGATTCGGCGTGATCTTCCGCCTGGAGCTTTATACGCCGCAGGAACTTTCCGTTATCGTCAAGCGCAGCGCCGGTATTCTCGGCATAGAGATAGATGATCAAGGCGCCGCCATGATCGCCTCGCGCTCGCGCGGCACACCGCGTATCGCAAACAGGCTTTTAAAAAGGAGCCGTGATTTTGCACAGGTCAAATACAACGGCGTGATCACCGAAGAGGCCGCAAGCGACGCGCTTTCCAGAATGGAAGTAGACGACCTTGGTCTGGATGCAGTAGACAGGCGACTTTTAACAACGATGATCAAAAATTATAACGGCGGCCCCGTAGGGCTGGAAACGATCGCCGCCGCCATCGGCGAAGAGGCGGTTACCATCGAGGATGTGTATGAGCCGTATCTGATGCAGATCGGCTTTTTGAGCAGAACGCCGCGCGGCAGATGTGTTTCCTCTGCAGCGTATAAACATCTCGGTATTGAGCAGGAAGGGCAGCAGACCCTGCTTTGATTTTTTCTATTTAATAACAATTTGCAAAGGGTGGATTATAATGGGCAGACTTTTTGGAACAGACGGCGTAAGAGGCGTTGCCAATAAAGATCTTACCAATGAACTTGCTATGAAAATCGGTATGGCAGCGGCAGAGATCCTGCTGAAACGCGCCGGGGATCAGCGCCCCACGGTCATGATCGGCAGGGATACACGTGCGTCCGGCGATATGCTGGAGGCGGCGCTGACTGCCGGCTTTTGCTCGGTAGGCGTAAATGTGCTTTCGGTTGGCGTTGTGCCTACGCCGGCAATCGCATATCTTGTGGGCAAATACGGCTGTGAGGCAGGCGTTATGATCTCCGCCTCGCACAATCCGTGTGAATATAACGGCATAAAGATCTTTCAGTCAACCGGTTATAAACTTCCGGATTCCGTGGAGGATGAAATTGAGGCGATCATTTTGGATTCGCCGGATCAAATTGAATTAAAAACAGGCGGCGATGTGGGCAGAAGAACATACTGCAAAACCGCCGTAGAAGATTATATCGAGCATATCGTTTCCGTTTCTGAGGTGAGTTTTGATGGCCTGAATATAGCGATAGATACGGCAAACGGCTCTGCAAGCGTTTGCGCAAAAGAGATCTTCACACGTCTCGGCGCCAAATGCCATATGCTTTCCGATACGCCGAACGGCGTGAATATCAATCTGAACTGCGGTTCCACGCATATGGAGGAACTCGCCGAATTTGTAAAAGCAAACAAACTGGATCTCGGTATCGCGTTTGACGGCGATGCGGACAGAATGCTTGCCGTGGATGAAAACGGAGAGATCGTAGACGGCGATAAGGTCATCGCGATCTGCGCAACGCAGATGAAACAGGAGAAGAAACTTGCCAAAAATACAGCGGTGGTTACCGTTATGAGCAATATGGGATTTTTTAAATTCTGTGAGGATAACGGCATAAAATGCGCCAAAACTGCGGTTGGTGACAGATATGTGCTTGAAAGAATGCTCAAAGACGGTTATAATATCGGCGGCGAGCAGAGCGGTCATGTGATCTTTCTGGATCACGCCACCACCGGAGACGGCGAACTGTCCGCCGTAAAACTGCTTGAAACGGTTGTGAAAAGCGGCGCTTCGCTGGCGCAGCTTTCTAAGGTAATGACCGTGTATCCGCAGGTGCTTATCAATGTGCCCGTAACAGACGAGGGCAAAAAGAAATATAATAACGATGAATATATTATTTCCGCCGTGCAGGAGGCAGAGATGGAACTGCACGGAGACGGCCGTGTGCTTGTGCGCGTTTCCGGCACGGAACCGCTCGTAAGAGTGATGCTGGAGGGCATGGATACGGAGCAGATCACCCGCCTTGGAAATGATATTGCAAATGTTGTAAAAGAAAGACTTAGTTGATGAGAGTTACAAAAGACTGGAAAGATTATGAACTGATCGACTGCACCGGCGGTGAAAAACTGGAGCGCTGGGGCAGCGTGATTCTGGTGCGCCCCGATCCACAGGTCATTTGGAAAAGCAGGTATCAGGACACAAGATGGCATTCGCCAAACGCAAGGTATCAGCGCTCACATTCCGGCGGCGGCGAATGGCATGTTCTCGGCAAACTTCCGCCGCAGTGGGAAATCCGATATAAAGATCTGACTTTTAATGTAAAAACCATGGGCTTTAAGCATACGGGCCTTTTCCCGGAGCAGGCTGTCAACTGGGATCTTACAAGAGAAGTCATCAGAAACAGCGGCAAAAAGGAAGTCAAAGTTCTGAATCTCTTTGCATATACCGGCGGCGCCACGGTTGCCTGCCTTAAAGAGGGCGCAAGCGTTGTTCACGTGGATGCGTCCAAGGGCATGACGCAGTGGGCTAAGGAGAATGCCGCGTCCAGCGGCGTGGCAGGCGGAAAGGTTCGGTGGATCGTGGATGACTGCATCAAATTCGTGCAGCGTGAGATCCGCCGCGGCCACAGATACGATATCATTATTTTGGATCCGCCGTCCTATGGCAGGGGGCCGAAAGGCGAGATCTGGCGGCTGGAGGATTCGCTCTATGATTTTGTGGAGCTGATTTCTCAGGTGCTTTCCGATGATCCGCTGATGGTGCTTTTGAATTCGTATACAACCGGGCTTTCCGCTTCGGTTATGAAATATATTTTAGATGATATTTTGGTAAAAGAAAAGGGCGGCTCAGTAAGCGCGGACGAGATCGGTCTGCCCGTCTCGTCCAACGGGGAGGTATTACCCTGCGGCGCAACGGCCGTTTGGATGAAAGCATGAGTTTAATTGAGTTTCACAACGTTTCGTTTGCCTACGGCACCGAGGAGGGCGGGGAAACGGTAGACGTGTTAGAAAACTTAAATCTGAATATAGAAAAAGGCAGCTTCGTTGCGGTGCTCGGGCACAACGGCTCGGGCAAATCCACAATTGCGAAACTCACCAACGGAATTCTGTTTCCGCAAAGCGGCAAAGTGCTTGTGGACGGTATGGAGACCAAACCGGACGACAGTATTTACGATATCCGCAAAAAAGTGGGTATGGTCTTTCAAAACCCGGATAACCAGATCGTTGCCTCTATTGTGGAGGAAGATGTTGCTTTCGGCGTGGAAAATCTGGGGATCCCCCCAGAGGAGTGCCGCCGCAGAGTGGATGACGCGTTAAAGACCGTCGGCATGTACGAACTGCGCGAAAAGGCGCCCCACAAACTTTCCGGCGGGCAGAAACAGCGTGTTGCCGTGGCGGGCATCATTGCCATGCGTCCGCAGTGTATTGTGCTGGACGAGCCTACGGCTATGCTTGACCCGAGCGGCCGCGCGGAGGTTATGGATACCGTAAAGCGCCTGAACCGGGAAGAGGGCATCACGATCGTTCTGATCACGCATTATATGGACGAAGCCGTTCAGGCGGACAGAGTGATCGTAATGGATTCCGGCGAGATCAAAATGGATGATACGCCGAAGAATGTTTTTGCCCGTGTTGAGGAGATCAAAGCCATGGGGCTGGATGTGCCGCAGGCAACGGAACTGATTTATGAAAGCGGCCTTACGCCGCCGGAAACCATTTTAAATACGCAGGAGTGCGTTGATTATATAAAATCTGCCTTGGAGGGATAGCCGTGGCTGTTTTGGTATGTGAAAATTTAAAATATCTTTACAGCGCAGGCACACCGTTTGAAACCGCGGCGATCGAGGGCGTTGATTTTACTGCGGAAAGCGGTGAACTGATCGGCATTATCGGGCACACCGGCAGCGGAAAATCCACCCTGATCCAGCATTTTAACGGCCTTTTGGAGCCAAACAGCGGCGTTGTGCTGCTGGACGGCAAAAATATCTGGGCAAAAGAAAATAAAAAGAAAATCAGAAACGTGCGTTTTGCCGTCGGGCTTTGCTTTCAGTATCCCGAATATCAGATCTTTGAGGAAAGTATTTTTAAAGAGATCGCGTTCGGCCCGAAACAGATGGGGCTTTCGGAGGAAGAAATCCGTGCCCGCGTCTACGAAAGCATGGAATTTGTCGGCCTGAAAAAAAGCATGGAGAATAAATCGCCTTTTGATCTGTCCGGCGGGCAGAAACGGCGTGTGGCGATTGCTTCCATCCTTGCCATGCGCCCGAAAGTGCTTATTCTGGATGAACCGTGCGCCGGTTTGGATCCCCGCGGGCGGGAAGTGATCCTGGCTTTGATTAAAGAATATCAAAATAAAACGGGCAGCACCGTCATTATTGTTTCCCATTCTATGGAAGACGTGGCAAAGCTGTGTTCCAAGGTTGTTGTGATGAATCAGGGCAAGGTGGCAATGTCCGGCACGGTGGCGGAGGTGTATTCCCGTGCCCGCGAACTTCGTGAAATGGGGCTCAATGTGCCGCAGGTAACGGAGATCTTTATGAAGTTAAAGGAGAGCGGTGTGGACTGCCGCACGGATATTTTTACCGTGGAGCAGGGCAGGGCGGAACTGCAAAGGCTCTTTGCAAAGGAGGGGATTGTATGATGGGCGATATCACAATAGGCCAGTATTTCCCCGGAAATTCTTTTCTTCACAAACTGGACGCAAGGGTTAAGATCCTTCTTACGCTTGCCGTGATCGTTTCGCTTTTTATCTGCAAAAACTTTTATTCTCTGATCCTAAGCATTGCGTTTACGGTTTTGATCATTCTGCTCGGCCGAATTTCGTTTAAAACCGTGTTTAAAAGTATAAAGCCGCTCGGCATCATTATCGTGATCACCTCGCTGCTGAACCTTTTTTACGGTCAGGGCGAACCGCTCGTCACACTTTTCGGCAGGCTGAAGATCACGGAAGACGGCATTTATACCGCGATTTTTATGGCGGTGCGCATCATTTTGCTTGTGGTGGCAGGCTCCATGCTTACGTATACCACCACCCCAACAGATCTTACGGATGCGATCGAACGGCTTTTTTCACCGCTCAAGATATTTAAAATCGATATACACACCGTGGCGATGACGATGACGATCGCATTGCGCTTCATCCCTACGCTTACGGAAGAAATAGAAAAAATCATGGCGGCGCAGAAATCCCGCGGCGCGGATATGGATTCGGGCGGCATCATTCACCGCGCAAAAGCGCTTATTCCCATTCTGATCCCGCTGTTTATCTCCTCATTCCGCCGCGCCAACGAACTTGCCTATGCTATGGACTGCCGCTGTTACAGGGGCGGAAAAGGCAGAACGAAAATGAAACAGGTTAAGATCACGGCAAGAGACATCCTTGCCGTTGCCGCCGTGGCTGCGCTCTTTGCCCTGATCATTTTTATCAATTCACTGGCGGCGGCTGTAATATGAGAAATCTGCTTGTTACCATCAAATATGACGGCTCTGCTTATCACGGCTGGCAGGTGCAGAAAAACGCCGTCACCGTGCAGCAGGTGTTTCAGCATGCCGCGGAAAAACTCTTTTGCCAAAAGCTCCGTATCAAAGGCTGCAGCAGAACGGACAGCGGCGTTCACGCCAATATGTATTGTGTGTCTTTTCAAACGGATAAACAGATTCCCTGCAAAAATGTGATTTCCGGCCTCAATACGTATCTGCCAAAGGATATAGCGGTAACGGACTGCATAGAAAAAGAGCCCGATTTTCACGCCCGCTACAGTGTAAAATCCAAAAAATATGTTTACCGCGTTTTTAATGCGCAGATCCGGGATCCGTTTCTGAAAGATTACGCGTTCCACTATCGTGTTCCCATAAACGCGGAATATTTGAATGAACAGGCGCAGGCATTTGTGGGCACGCATGATTTTTCCGGCTTTTGCTCGGCAAGAAGCGGCGTGGAGGATACTGTGCGCACCGTGTATTCTTTCTGCGTGGAAAGAAAAGGCGAGGAAGTCCTTTTCAGTGTTGAGGCAAACGGGTTCCTTTATAATATGGTGCGCATCATGGTGGGCACCCTGCTTTTTGTGAACGAGGGCAAGATCAAACCGGGCGAACTGGCGGAGGTCATTGCATCGAAAGACCGCAAACGAGCCGGCAAGACCGCGCCGCCGCAGGGGCTTTATCTTTGCCAGGTAAACTATTAAAATTTAAAATTATTTTATGAATACTTCATCATTTCATCATTTATAAAGTATATAATCTTCCGGAAAGGCTATATAAATATGGCTTCTGAACAAAGAGAAAAAGAACGCTTGGAAAGAAAATTAAAAAAGAGCAAAAAAAAGCGCATGATCGCGTGGATCGTGATCGGCGTTATTGTTGCCGCATTGCTGATCATGCGCGTTGCGGAGATCGATTTTTCCGCCGTTAAAGACGGATCTGCCTTTGATCACGGTGTTTCGCAGGATTCGGGTTTTCCTTATCAGCTCTCCTCCGGTTCGGATGTTTCTTTCGGTTCCGTCGGCAAGGATATCTGTGTTTTGGAAGATACGGCATATACCGTTCTTGATTCCTCGGATGCCGAGGTAAAACTGAATTTTGACCATGGTTTTGCAAACCCGGTTCTCAAAACGGCGGGCAGTTACACCTTGCTGTATGATCAGGGCGGGCTTTCTTACCGGCTGGACAGTAATACGGAAAATATCTATCAGGAAAAAACAGATCAGCAGCTTTTGTGTGCGGATGTTTCGGATTCCGGCACCGTTGCGCTTGCTACTACTTCGTCGGATGCCTTAAGTTCCGTGTATGTTTTTAACAAATCCTTGAAACAGAAATTTGCCTTTGACGTAACGGACGGCTATGTAACCAACGTGGCTGTGGATTCGCGCGGCAGCCGTGTGGCATTCACCGCTGTTTCATCTGAAAACGCAAGGTTTAAATCCACCGTTTATACTATGAGTATTGATGATGCCGCGCCAAGAGCGCAGTTTGAATATGTCGGCTCTTCTGTTTTGGATCTGCGTTTTTCCGCAACGGATCTGTTCATTGTCGGCAGTGATTTTGTCAGTGTGATCGATTCGCTGAAAAATGAAAAACAGGTCTATGAACAAGGCGCAGTCGGCACCGTTACCTATTCGTTTACTTCAGACGGAAAACTCGTTTATGCTTATACAGCATATTCCGGCTCCGTACATAATACGATTTCAGTTGTAAGGTCTTCCGGCAGCGTAACGGAAGTGCTGTCAACGGATTCGGCAGTTAAAGACGTAACCGGCAGTTCATCCCGCGTCAGCGTTTTGACCGCTGAAAGTGTTGTTACTTACAAAATTTCCAATTCAAAAGTGCTTGCCGAGTATCCGGTGGATGATTCCTATTCCTCCATTCAGCAGATCTCGTCCGATGTGTATGCAAGGCATCAGGCGGTTGTTGAACGTCTCGGCAGCGAACAGGGGTAATCAGTTTGAGCGTAAATTATATTGATATCATTCTCATCGTGATCTTTGCCGCGTGCGTTCTGGACGGCTACGCAAGGGGATTTCTGCTTTCGCTGATTTCGTTTGCCAAATATATCATTGGCTTTCCGCTTGCGTTTTATGTTGCGGATACGTACAGTCTGCCGTTTTATAATCAATTCGTCAGCGGCGCCGCCCTTGAAAAAATATCGCAGGGGCTTTCGGATTCGGCAAACATCGATTCGTTTGTTTCCGCCGTGCGCGATGCGGTCGGTGAACTGCCGTTCGGGCTTTCCGGTTCGGTCGATCTATCGTTTTTAAACGGCATCTCCAACGAATCCGCCGCAAACGCCGTGCTCCAAAATATCGTGGAGCCTGTGGCGCTTGTTCTTATCAAAATTATACTTTTTGTAATCACAATCGTGCTGTTTTATGTTCTGGTTTGGCTGGTTTCCAAGGTGATCCGGGGCATAATGAAAAAAGACCACGCGCCGCTTAAGCGCACCAACAAGTTTCTCGGCGCGGTGTTTGGCGTCTTAAAAGGTACGGCAACGCTTGCCGTTTTCAGCGCCGCACTTGTTTTTCTGCGCGATTTTCTGTTCGCATCTTCGCAGCAATTTGTGTCGCAGGTTGATACAAGCGCTGTTGTTGAATTTATAAATAAGATCAATCCGCTTTTGTATTTGGTATAGGAGGATTTGTATGAGCAAACTGGAAAATAATGTGAAAGATCTTTTTAAAGGCTGGAATACCATCCCAAACTGGCTTTCGTTTATCAGGATCGCGCTGATTCCCGTCTTTATGGTTTTGTTTCTCAAAGGCTATATTCTGCCCGCGGTCATCATCATGATCTGCGCGGCGCTTACCGATCTTGTAGACGGCAAGATCGCCCGAAAATTCAATCAGGTCTCCAATCTCGGCAAGATTCTGGATCCAATCGCGGATAAACTTTCACAGATGGCAATCGTGATCGTTCTGATTGTTACGTACTGGGATAATGCCATAAAATACCTCTTTATGTTTTTTATTGCAAAAGAAGTGATCATGATCATCGGCGGCGCGATTCTGCTGTCGCTCGGCATGCGTCCGACGGCGGCGGAGATCTGGGGCAAAGTCGCCACCAATGTGTTTTATATCGGCATGATCTTTATTCTTGCTTTCGGGCAGAACGGTGCGCTGTGTGATGTAGTCGGCTTTACGCTGCCGAATGTGCTGACCTGGATTATCGTTGCCGTTTCCGCCGTCTGCACGCTGATTTCCCTGCTTGGTTATGCGCCGGGGTTCATCCGTCAGATCAAAGAAAATAAAGCAAAAAAATCGGGAAAATAATTTCTAACTTAACAACTTTTTAAGGAGAACAACAGATTTAATGAAACAGCAATTGTGCAGCAGGTGCCACGAGCGCCCTGCGGTGGTTTTTATTCAAAAAATGGAAAATGATAAGGTCGTGCCGGAGGGGCTTTGCATCAAATGCGCAAGGGAACTCAATGTCGGCTCTATTAACCAGATGATTGATCAGCTCGGCCTTTCTGATGAGGAACTGGAGCAGGCAAGCGAGCAGATGAGCCAGTTCATGGAAAATATGCAGGATTTTGATTTCGGTTCCTTGGGTGAAATGTTCAATCAGGAAAATATGGACGGCGCCCAGACCCTGCCTTTTAACAGCCTTTTTGAAAACGGTGCAAAGGAGGATAACACCGATTCCAAAACCGGCAGAAAAGGCGGTAAAAAACGCGGCAAAAAAGGCAGGCAGGAGGACGGCAGAAAATTCCTCGGAAATTACTGCACGAATCTGACCGCCAAGGCTAAAAAAGGAGAGATCGATGCCATTATCGGCAGGGAAAAAGAGATTTCCCGCGCCATTCAGATCCTTTGCCGCCGAACAAAAAATAATCCCTGCCTGATCGGTGAGCCGGGCGTCGGCAAAACCGCTATTGCAGAGGGCCTTGCCATTAAAATCGCAAAAGGAGAAGTTCCCGCCCGCCTTGCGGATAAAGAGATCTATCTGCTTGATCTTACTGCGCTTGTTGCCGGCACACAGTTCCGCGGTCAGTTTGAGGGCAGAATCAAAGGCCTTGTAGATGAGGTCAAGAGCGAGGGCAATATTATTCTGTTTATAGATGAAGTCCATAATCTTGTCGGCACGGGGGACAGCGAAGGCACGATGAACGCCGCCAACATCCTGAAACCCGCGCTTTCCAGGGGCGAGATCCAGGTGATCGGCGCCACCACGTTTAACGAGTATAGGAAATATATTGAAAAAGACGCCGCTCTGGAACGCCGTTTTCAGCCCATCAAGGTAGAAGAGCCATCTGTTGAGGAAGCATACAGAATGCTCCTCGGCATCAAATCCTATTATGAGAATTACCATAAGGTGCAGATATCGGACAGCCTTGTTTATAAAGCAGTAACCATGTCGGAACGCTTTGTTACAGATCGTTATCTGCCCGATAAGGCAATCGATCTGCTGGATGAAGCGTGCACCTGCGCCAATCTCAGGAATCCGGCAATATCGGAATACCAGCTCAAACTGCAGGAGAAAAATTCACTGCTTGAACGTATTGATACCCTTTCCGAGCCAACGGAGGAAAATGAAGAGATCGATTATGAATTGATCTCTAACCTGAAAGCCGAAACCATGAAATTGGATGAAGTGCTGCCCGCCCTTGCAGAAAAAGCAAAGGATAATCAGGTGATCGAGGCAGATCTCGCCAAAGTCGTTTCCCTGTGGACCGGTATACCCGCCTCCAAAATTGAGGCCGGGGATATCAAAAAACTCGCCTCGCTGGAAGAGGAACTCAAAAAGCATATCGTCGGTCAGGATGAAGCAATCTCCAAACTTGCCGCTGCCGTGCGCCGCGGCAGGGTGCAGATCAGCCCGCGCAAGCGGCCGCAGTCCTTTATTTTCGTCGGCCCCACCGGCGTCGGAAAAACAGAACTCGTAAAGCAGCTTGCCCATTATCTTTTCGATTCGCCGGATAGCCTGATCCGGCTCGATATGAGCGAGTTTATGGAAAAATTCAGCGTGTCCAGAATCATCGGTTCCCCTCCGGGTTATGTCGGCTATGACGATGCCGGCCAGCTTACGGAAAAAGTCAGAAGAAAGCCATACAGCGTTGTCCTTTTTGATGAGATCGAAAAGGCGCATAAAGACGTTTTAAATATCCTTCTTCAGATCTTGGACGAGGGCAGGATCACAGATGCGCAGGGCAGAACGGTCAATTTTGAAAACACCATTATTGTTATGACCTCCAATGCCGGCTCAACCGATACGGCGTCGCTCGGGTTCGGCATGTCTGAAAATGAGATCAACCGGGATGTTACGATGAAAGCGCTGGAGCGTTTTCTGCGCCCCGAATTTCTCGGCAGGGTGGATGAGATTATCACGTTCAACGCCCTTACCTTTGATGATTTTGAAAAGATCGCCCGCATCATGCTGGATGAACTGAAAGACGGTTTAAAGGATAAGGCAATCGAACTGGTTTATGACGATTCTGTGCCCGTTTATATTGCCCGCAAAACATACGGCTCCAAAAAGAATGCCAGAGGTATACGGGATTGCGTGCGCAGAGAGGTGGAAGACCTCCTTGCTGAACTCATCGTATTCCATCAGGATACCGAAATTAAGAAATTCACCGTTACTGCCGCAGAAAAAATTACGGCAGAAATAAATTAAATTCAAAAAAGTACTTGACAGTTGCACGCGCATTTATTATAATAATGAGCGTTGCAACGCGGGTGTAGTTCAATGGTAGAATGTCAGCCTTCCAAGCTGAACACGAGGGTTCGATTCCCTTCACCCGCTCCAAGTCAGTATGCGTTTGTAGCTCAGCTGGATAGAGCAACCGCCTTCTAAGCGGTGGGTCGGAGGTTCGAGTCCCCCCAAGCGCGCCAACGCGCCTGAGCTTTCGGGCGCAGATATGGTGGGATTAGTTCAGTTGGTTAGAGCGCCAGTTTGTGGCACTGGAGGTCGTGGGTTCGAATCCCACATCCCACCCCACTTATTTTATATTTTTGAAGACCCTGATATTGGGGTGTCGCCAAGCGGTAAGGCAAGGGACTTTGACTCCCTCATGCGTAGGTTCGAATCCTGCCTCCCCAGCCAAGCGCCCTTAATATTTAAGGGCGGATACGGTTCATTAGCTCAGATGGCAGAGCACTTGACTTTTAATCAAGGTGTCCGGGGTTCGATTCCCCGATGAGCCACCAATCAAAAAGCCTCATGTTTCGCATGTTTAAGCGGGATATGAGGCTTTTTCCTTATACGTTGAACAGCGCGTTTTTTGCGCTATGTTTTTTGCGCTATATTGTTATAGGCAAAGGAGAATTTATAATGTGGGTCTTATATGCGGTCGGTTCGGCGTTTTTTTCCGGAATTACGGCGATCCTCGCAAAGTGCGGCATACGAAAAACGGATTCAACCGTTGCAACAGCTGTGCGCACGGTGGTTGTGCTTGTCTTTTCCTGGCTTATGGTGTTTCTTGCCGGGTCGGCGCCCCAGATCAAAGCGCTTTCGGTAAAAACATGGGTCTTTCTTATTCTCTCCGGCATGGCAACGGGTGCCTCTTGGCTCTGCTATTTTAAAGCGCTCCAAACAGGCGATATCAATAAAGTGGTTCCGATCGATAAATCAAGCACCATTCTTACAATGCTGCTTGCTTTTATATTTCTCGGGGAGCGTTTTACTTGGGTCAATGCCATTGCCGTTCTCCTCATCACGGCAGGCACCTTTATGATGATCCAAAAAACAGAGAAAGCAAATCCAAATGTAAAGGCAAATAAGATGTGGCTGATCTATGCGCTGCTTTCGGCAGTCTTTGCAAGCCTGACTTCCATTCTCGGCAAGATCGGCATAGAAAATGTGGAATCCAATCTGGGCACAGCGATTCGAACCTGCGTCGTTCTCATTATGGCATGGCTTATGGTCTTTGTTACCGGTAAAAAAAGCAAGGTGCGGGAGATCCCGAAAAAGGAACTGCTGTTCATCTGCCTTTCCGGATTTGCTACCGGCGGGGCGTGGCTCTGTTATTATAAAGCGCTTCAGGACGGGCTTGCCAGTGTGGTTGTGCCGATCGATAAATTAAGTATTCTTGTAACGATCGCTTTTTCGTATATTGTGTTCAAAGAGAAACTTTCAAAAAAATCCGCCGCAGGGCTTGTTCTCATTACCGCAGGCACGCTCATGATGGCGCTTCCTGTGCTTTTTCAGCCGTAAATTTTTAAAGTTGTGTGATTTATATGCCTTCCGTTTTATATCATAATGAAATCATTGAATATTCGTTTTCAAGAAAACAGGTTAAAAATATTAATCTGCGTATTCGGGCAGATGGTTCGGTGTCTGTTTCCGCGCCGCGCAGCGTGCCTTTCAGCGCAGTGGAAAATTTTGTTCTTTCAAACGCCGCCAAGATCTTATCCGCACGGCGGAGCATCCTTGCAAATGAAAATAAAAAGATCCGTTTTGAAAACGGCGATCCTGTCTGCATTCTCGGCAGAACGTATTTTTTAACGGTCTTCCCGGCAGAAAAAGATCATTATACTATAGATGGGAACAACATTCTGTTTTATCTTTCAGATCTGTCTTATGAAAGAAAAGCCGCAATTTATGACCGCGTTCTTTCCGATGTGGCAAAACGTGTCTTTCCGCAGATCGTAAAGGATTGCCTGCCGCTGTTTTCACAGCAGATCAGTGCGCCGCCTTTGCTGAAGATCAGAAAAATGAAATCGCAGTGGGGCAACTGCCGTGCGCAAAAGAATATCGTAACGCTCAATTCACGCCTTGCTGCATATAACCGGGAAATAATCCGCTTCGTTGTTTGCCACGAATTGTGCCATTTTATCCGTCAGGATCATTCCAAAGCGTTTTATGCCGCCCTGTCGTCCGTTCTGCCAAACTGGAAAGAGTATGACGCAGTTTTAAAAAATAAATAAATTTATTGTTAATTTATTGACAATCGTGTTTTTTATCTTTTATAATAATTTCGTAAATAACCTTACCGGTTTAAATATAAGGAGGAATTATAAATGTCTAATCGTTTTGTTTTGAATGAAACAAGTTATCACGGCGCGGGTGCGATTCAGGAAATCGCTCCGGAAGTAAAGGGCAGGGGATTTAAAAAGTGCTTTGTCTGCTCGGATCCGGATCTGATCAAGTTCGGCGTCACCAAGAAAGTTACCGATGTGCTGGACGGCGCTTCCGTTCCTTATGAGATCTACAGCGAGATCAAGCCGAATCCAACCGTTGAAAATGTTAAATCCGGCGTAGCGGTGTTCAAGGCGTCAGGTGCGGACTGTATCATCGCTATCGGCGGCGGTTCTTCCATGGATACTGCCAAAGCCATCGGCATCATCATTGAAAATCCGGAGTTTGAGGATGTTGTATCCCTTGAAGGCGTTGCGCCCACGAAAAATAAATGTGTTCCGATCATCGCGGTTCCCACAACGGCAGGCACCGCGGCGGAAGTTACCATAAATTATGTGATTACCGATACGGAGAAAAACAGAAAAATGGTCTGCGTGGATCCTAAGGATATCCCTGTGATCGCTATTGTGGATCCGGATATGATGTCCACCATGCCAAAAGGGCTGACCGCCGCAACCGGTATGGATGCGCTGACGCACGCCATTGAAGGGTATATTACCAAAGGCGCCTGGGAACTTTCCGATATGTTCCACTTGAAAGCCATAGAGATCATTGCCGCCAACCTGCGCGGCGCCGTGGAAAATACGGCGGAGGGCAGAAAGCAGATGGCGCTCGGCCAGTATATCGCCGGAATGGGCTTTTCAAATGTAGGTCTCGGTCTTGTGCATTCCATGGCGCACCCGCTCGGCGCGGTCTATGATACGCCGCACGGCGTGGCAAATGCCATCATTCTTCCCACAGTCATGGAATATAACGCGCCCGCAACAGGTGAAAAATACAGGGATATCGCAAAAGCCATGGGCGTGCAGGGCACAGATGCTATGAGCCTTGACGATGCCAGAAAGGCAGCGGTTGACGCAGTAAGGCAGCTCGGCGCGGATGTCGGTATTCCTGCCGATCTGAAAGAGATCGTAAAAGATGAAGATGTGGATTTCCTTGCGCAGAGCGCATATGATGATGCCTGCCGCCCCGGAAATCCGCGTGATACTTCCGTTGAGGAGATCAAAGCCCTCTATCGCTCATTAATGTGATTTGCCGATTACTTCTTGGATCTGCCCGGTCACGGGCGGATCTTTTTTTGCGCGCGTTTACATTTACCGTTTTGTAACTATTTGTAAGTCGCATTTTGTTGAATAAATAGATAGGATGTGTTATTTTAATAAAAATACGGAATTTTATTTCAGGCGAAAGGAGTTTTAAAATATGGAAAGAAAAGTCGTTATTATGGATCATCCGCTTATTCAGCATAAACTTTCAATTTTGCGTGATGTGAATACAAGCACCAAGGAATTCAGAGATCTTGTAAATGAGATCTCCATGCTGATGATCTATGACGCAACAAGAGATCTTCCGCTCAGCGAAATAGACGTGCAAACCCCCTGCGGTATCGCGCACTGCAAGGAGATCGCGGGCAGAAAACTTGCGTTCGTTCCGATCCTGCGTGCCGGTCTCGGTATGGTGGAGGGCGCTCTGATGCTTGTTCCTTCCGCAAGAGTCGGTCATATCGGTCTTTATAGAAACGAGGCAACCCTGGAGCCTGTGGAATATTACTGCAAACTTCCCAAGGATATAGAGGAAAGAGATGTTTTTGTTTTGGATCCCATGCTTGCAACAGGCGGTTCGGCGATCGATGCGATCGGTCAGATCAAAACAAGAAACCCCCGTTCCATTAAGTTTTTGTGTATCATTGCCGCGCCGGAGGGCTTGGAGGCGCTGAAAAAAGCGCACCCCGATGTGGATATCTTCGCCGCCGGTCTGGATGATCATTTAAATGAAAACGGCTATATCGTACCCGGTCTCGGTGACGCGGGAGACAGAATTTTCGGCACAAAATAATATTTTTAACGCTCGGCAGACTTTTTCGGGCAGGCTTATTGCTTATTATACGGAGGTTGGATCTATGGCAAAGAAAGATAAACGTAAACAATCCATGCTCGGCGAACAGGGCATCTATGATGCCAGAACACTTGGCAGACCGAAAATGCTGATTCTCGGTTTTCAGCACACGTTCGCCATGTTTGGAGCAACCGTTCTGGTGCCGCTGCTCACCGGGCTTAATATGCAGACAACGCTTTTGATGGCGGGTCTCGGCACGCTCTTTTTCCATTTGGTAACCAAATTTAAAGTTCCCGCGTTTCTCGGCTCGTCCTTTGCTTTCCTCGGCGGCTATGCCGCTGTTGCGCCGCTGCTGGCGGACGGCTCCCCAAACACGGAAATGCTGCCGTATGCAAATCTCGGCGTTGTGTTTGCTGGCCTTGTTTATCTTGTTCTTGCTGCGCTCTTTGCCATTTTCCCGGTAGAAAAAGTTATGCGCTTTTTCCCGCCCGTTGTAACCGGCCCTATTATTATTGCCATCGGTCTTAGCCTTGCCGGTTCCGCGGTGGATAACTGCAAGCAAAACTGGCTTCTTGCCATCGTGGCGCTTGCCGTTATCATCATCTGCAATATCTGGGGCAGGGGCATGCTCAAGATCATTCCTATTCTGGTGGGCATTATTGTTTCCTATATCGTTGCCATTTGTATCGGCGCTGTTGATTTCCAGCCCATCATTGAGGCGGACTGGATCGGTCTGCCCATCACCAAAGAGGGTATGGTGTTCGGCAATATCACGGATAAGGGGCAGGCAATCAGCGCAATTATCGCGATCATGCCAATCTCTTTTGCAACAATGATGGAGCATATCGGTGATATTTCCGCAATCAGCGCCACCACGGGCAGGAATTTCCTTGCCGATCCCGGGTTGAAAAGAACCCTTGTGGGAGACGGCCTTGCAACATCCATCTCGGCGCTGTTCGGCGGCCCTGCAAATACAACGTATGGCGAAAACACCGGCGTTCTTGCCCTTACAAAGGTCTATGATCCTCGCGTTGTCCGCATTGCTGCCGTTGTTGCTGTTCTCCTTTCTTTCTCTCCCAAATTTGCCGCTGTGATCAATACGATTCCCGCTGCAATCATCGGCGGTATCTCATTTGTGCTTTACGGCATGATCTCCGGCATCGGCGTGCGCAATGTGGTTGAAAATAAGGTAGATCTTACCAAATCCAGAAATCTGATCATTGTTGCCGTAATCCTTGTTACGGCGCTCGGCATTGATTCGCTGGATTTCACGATCGGCGAATTTAATATCAGTCTTACGGCGCTTGCTGTTGCCGCCATTGCCGGTATCGTTTTAAATGCGATCCTGCCCGGCAACGACTATGTGTTTAACGCAAATCCTTCAACAGCTGCGGAGGCTGTTTCCTGCGCGCCGGATTGCACAGCGGCTAATGTATCGGAACAGGAAAAGGTATCCGAAAATACTGCCGCCGCGGCAGAGAATGAAACTTCATCGGATAACGAAACAAAATAAGCAAGTCGATCTGTCTATAAAGCAAAACGCCCCGGCTGTTTCGGGGCGTTTTAATTTTTTTCTTTATGCAGTTCTTCCGCCGGAAAGGCGTTCTTCTCTTCGGCTTTATTTCTGATCTTTTCCGTAAATTCGTCAATTTTGCTCATCACTTCGGGCATGGAGCGCTCAACGATCTTTTCCACGCTTAGGGCATCCACCATGCTTTTTGCCAGCGTTTTTACGATCACGGGTATGTCATCCGTGTCCTCATCCACCAGCTGTTTCAGTTCCGCTACCGCCGGCAGCAGACTTCTGAAGTTCTTTATGTTGATGTCTTTCAGCGTTTTGATACCGCTGTTTTTCGCGATTTCAAATACTGCCGCAGCAGCGTCCCGCATTCTCTCGGGCGGCAGTGTTTCCAAACTTTGCGTCAGCGAATCCTCCATGTATTCCGAAAACTGGCTGAATCGTTTTACCGTTTTGAATCCTGCGCCGTTGATTTCCCAAGTGAAAAGATTATGCTGCGCGGCGCCGGTGGCGGTGCTCTTTACGATTTTTATTTTCCCGCCGTCGGAAAGCATTCTGCCGATTATGGAATCTTCGGGCAAAAGGTTCAAAATCTTTTCGCCGTTTGCTTTTGTAAACAAAATATCCGCAATCTCCTGCGGAAATCCCGGCCCGTCATTGTTGTAAACGCGGATGATCCTGTCTTTCTGCGCCTCCCGCAGAAATAAAAACGCAAAGATCGCAAGGTTTCCGCCTTTTGAATGCCCGCCCAGGAAAAATCTTCCCTTGCGCGTATCCAGCTGATCCGTTACATAACTCAGTGCCGAAGTCTGGCTGGATACCGGAAACGCATACGCCAGTTTCGCGTCCTCGTAGAAACCGACGATCTTATCGTCCGTGCCGCGAAACGCAATAAAAAAAGTGTTTTTGTCCGTGGCAAAAGTAACGGCATAAAAAGCCGTCTGCATGTCGTCGCTCACGATCTCCCGGCAGTCCGCAATCGTTATGTATCCGTAACGTATCGTTTTTCCCGCTTTTTTCAAAAGTTCGTATGTTTCGTGCAGCGTTTTGTTGGATTCATCCCCCGGTTCGTATTCTTCCGCCGTTTCGCCAAGAGTCTTTCCCGTAAACGGAGTCAGATCCAGATAGGCGAGCCGGCTGAATATGGCATTGTCCGCTTCCGTGATTCCCATTTCAGAGAATCTGAACGATCCGAATGTTACTGCGTAATCTGAAATATCCGCCATGTTCTCACCGCTTTCATAAGCCTATTTTAAATCATTTGCGCTTTTTAAACAACAAAATTCTGTAATTTTTATTCTTGTTTTTGCATTGTTATTACAGAAATTTGAAAAGGTTAAAATTTGGTGTCAAAACCCGTCATATTGTTGCAAACAATTGCCGCTTAGTATATGATATCTTTGTTATTTGAATTTTAATAATTTAAAGTTTTGATTAGTGGAGCATTTTATGGAACTTTTAAAGCAGAAGATCCGGAATGAGGGCGAGGTGTACGAAGGCAATATCCTGAAAGTGGATTGCTTTTTGAACCATCAGATCGATATTCCTTTTCTTCGCGAGGTCGGCAGGGAATTTCACCGCCTGTTTCAAAACGATCATGTCAATAAGATCTTAACGATCGAGGCGTCCGGCATTGCAATCGGGTCTATGGTGGCGCAGGAATTTGAGTGCCCGCTCGTTTTCGCAAAAAAGAATAAAACAAAAAACATTGCCGGCGATGTTTATGAAACACCGGTTGCTTCGTTTACCCACGGCACTACCTATAATGTAATGGTATCCAAACGCTTTCTCGGAGAAGGGGACAGAGTCTTGATCGTAGATGATTTTCTCGCCATCGGCAACGCAATGCGCGGGCTGATCAAGATTGTGCAGGACAGCGGTGCGCAGCTTGTCGGCTGCGGCGCAGTGATCGAAAAAGGCTATCAGCACGGCGGGGACGAGATCCGCAAAAGCGGCGTGCGTGTGGAGAGCCTTGCCGTTATAGAAAGCATGAACTGCAAAACGGGCGATATCACATTCCGCGATTGATATGGTTATCAGGCTTTTGCCTTTTAATAAATTAATACTTTTTCGGAGGTAGAAAGAAATGAAATTGTCAAAAAAGATCATGGCGCTGCTTCTTGCTGTTGTGCTTGTCTTTTCCTTTGCCGCGTGCTCGGCTGGAACGGACGGCGGCGAAGACGCGTCTGCCGGCGTAGGTACTGATCTTAAGATCGGCGTTATCGAGATCGGCGATGACACAGAGACCTATACCAAGGCGCATGCGGACGGTATCAGAGCCGCTGCGGAAAAACTCGGTATCCCTGCTGAAAACATCAGCTGGAAAGAAAAAATTCCGGAGTCCGAAGAGTGCTACACAGCCGCGCAGGAACTTGTTGCTTCAGGCTGCCAGCTCGTTATTTCCAACAGCTACGGCCATCAGGACTTTATTGCAGAAGCTGCAGAGGATTTCCCGGATGTAACTTTCGTTGCAATGACGGGTGATTACGCCGCAATCTCGGGTCTGCCGAACCTTTATAATGCATTTACAAAGATCTATCAGGCAAGATATGTGTCCGGCATCGTTGCCGGCATGAAGATTCAGGAACTGATTGATACGGATCAGCTCGGTGATAACAATTATGATGCAAACGGCAATGTTAAAGTCGGCTATGTAGGCGCTTATCCCTATGCCGAAGTGGTTTCCGGTTACACAGCTTTCTATCTCGGAATTAAATCCGTAGTTTCCAATGTTGTTATGGACGTGCAGTACACCAATTCCTGGTTTGATCTGGAGGGTGAGGCTGCCGCAGCGGAAACGCTTATGGCTCGCGGCTGCGTGATCATCGGCCAGCATGCGGATTCAACGGGCGCGCCCACCGCTGTGCAGGATGCGCACAACGAAGGCACGGTTGCTTACAGCGTTGGCTACAATGTGGATATGACGGATGTTGCCCCGGATGTTGCGCTTACTTCCTCTACCAATAACTGGGAAGTTTACTATGAAGAACTCTTCACCGCTGTTATGAACGGTACGGAGGTTCCCCAGGACTGGGCAAAAGGCTATGAGGCGGATGCCGTTGGCATTACACCACTTGGCTCTTCCTGCGCAGAAGGCACGCAGGAGGCGGTTGACGCCGCTATCGAAGGCATTAAAAACGGCACACTTCAGGTATTCGATACTTCCAAGTTTACCGTTGAAGGCGCGCAGGTAACGACCGCTCCGATCGATCTTACTTATTATGATTATTCAACCGGTACGGCAACCGCCGTATATCAGGGTGAAACAAAAGAAGCTATCGTATCTGCAAATAACATTACTTATTTTGAGGAATCCGTTCTCAGAGCCGCTCCTTACTTCCAGCTCAGAATAGACGGAATCACAGAACTGAACGCAAATGCGTAATCGCTGAAAATTCAGGAAAGGGAAGCTTTTCGGCTTCCCTTTCATTGGTTATTCTGTTATAATCAACAGGGGTTCGGTTTGCCCTGCAAATGAATCCCCGGCTGCTTTCGCAGCAGAAATGAAAAAATGATGAAAAGGAGCGATAGTTTGGAACAGATTGCCGTTCAGCTTAAAAATCTAACAAAAACTTTCGGCAGCGTTGTTGCAAATAAAGACGTAAGTCTGGATATCCGCCACGGAGAAATCCTTTCTCTTCTGGGTGAAAACGGCAGCGGAAAAACAACCCTGATGAATATGCTTTCAGGGATTTACCTGCCGGATGAAGGGCATATTTTTGTTGATTCAAAAGAAGTGTCCATACGCTCCCCAAAAGACGCATATGCTCTCGGCATCGGTATGATCCATCAGCATTTTAAATTGGTGGATGTTTTTACGGCAACGGAGAATGTAGCGCTCGGGCTGGATAAAAAGGAAAAATACAACAAAAAAGCAATCGCCGCAAAAATTAACGATATCTGCAATAAATACGGCTTTGAAATAGATACCTCTCAAAAAGTATACACAATGTCTGTCTCCCAAAAGCAGACTTTAGAGATTGTAAAAGCGCTCTACCGCGGAGCGGAGATCCTGATTTTGGACGAGCCTACCGCCGTTCTGACGCCGCAGGAAACGCAAAAACTGTTTAAGGTGATCAAAAGTATGCGCGATGACGGCAAATCCGTCGTGATCATCACCCATAAACTGAATGAGGTGCTTGAGGTTTCAGACCGCGTTTCCATTCTCAGAAAAGGGGAATACGTGGGCACGGTGGAAACCAAACACGCAAGCGAGGAAATGCTTACCGAAATGATGGTGGGCAAAAAGGTAGAACTCAATATCAAAAGGGATGATCCCGTAAATCCCCGGATCAGGCTGGAAGTTAAAAATCTTTCCGTTAAAAACAGTGAAGGCGTCCTTGTGCTCGATAACGTGTCTTTTACCGCCAACAGCGGCGAGATCCTCGGTATCGCGGGCATTTCGGGCTGCGGGCAGAAAGAACTGCTGGAATCCGTTGCCGGACTACAGAAAACGATGGACGGCAGCAGCATTATGTATCTTCCGCCGGACGGCGAACCGCAGCAGCTTGTTGGCAAAACGCCTAAGGCGATCCGCAATCTCGGCGTTTCGCTCTCCTTTGTGCCGGAGGACAGGCTCGGCATGGGTCTTGTCGGTTCCATGGGCATGACGGGAAATATGCTCCTGCGCTCCTATGATAAGGGCGGCCCGATCATCTCGCAGAAAGAACCGCGCAAACTTGCGGAAAAGGTTAGGGATGATCTGGAAGTCGTAACACCGGATATCAATACCCCGGTACGGCAGCTCTCCGGCGGCAATGTGCAGAAAGTGCTTGTCGGCAGGGAAATTTCGGGTTCCCCGTCCGTTCTTATGACGGCGTATGCCGTTCGCGGACTGGATATCAATACTTCTTATGCCATTTATAATATTTTGAATGAAGAAAAGAAAAAGGGCACCGCGGTCATTTATGTCGGCGAGGATCTGGATGTTCTGCTTGAACTTACAGACAGAATCATGGTGCTCTGCGGCGGTAAAGTAAACGGTATCGTTGATACAAGAACCGCGTCAAAAGATGAGATCGGTCTTATGATGACGAATCTCAGAGAGGAGGCATGAGCGCAATGGAAAACGTATCCGCAGCAAAAGTAAAGGAGCCGTTTGTTCGGCTCACAAAAAAAGAAAATGTTTCCCAGCTGAAAGCATGGGGCTACCGCGGCATCGCGCTCGTTCTCGGCCTGATCGCGGTTGCGGTCTTTATGAAAATCGTAATTGACGTCAGCCCCGTGGAGTTGTATTCCACCATGATCAAAGGCGCGTTCGGCAATAAGATCTATCTGTCCAGCACTTTGATCTATACCGCAAAGCTGCTTTGTATTGCTGTTGCGCTTGCGCCGGCTTTTAAAATGCGGTTCTGGAATATCGGCGCGGAAGGCCAGCTCCTTGCGGGCGGCCTTGCTACGGCAATCGTTATGGTGTATTGCTCTACAGCACTGCCGGCATGGCTCCTTTTTGTTGTTATGATCGTTGCCGCTGTGGCGGCGGGCGCCCTTGTCGGTTTCCTTCCCGCACTTTTCAAGGCGAAATTCAATACGAATGAAACGCTGTTCACGCTGATGATGAACTACGTGGTGATCAAACTGGTTGATTTCTTCTATGATAAGTGGAAAGGCTCCGCCTCTTCCCTCGGCAAAATCAACCGGGCAACAAAAGCCGGCTATCTTCCCGAATTGTTCGGCACGGACTGGGCGCTCAACACCGTTGTAGTTCTGATTCTTGCCGTGCTCGTTTTTCTCTATTTAAAGAAAACAAAACACGGATATGAGATCGCTGTGGTTGGCGAATCGGTCAATACCGCCAGATATGCCGGTATCAACGTCAATAAAGTGATCATCCGCACGATGCTCATGTCCGGCGCAATATGCGGCATGTGCGGCTTTCTTACCGTTGCCGGTCAGGATCATTCCATTTCCTCCGGAACAACGGGCGGCGGCTACGGCTTCACGGCAATTATTGTTGCGTGGCTTGCAAAATTCAATACGATACAAATGGTGTTTATCTCTCTGTTTATCGTTGTGCTGGAAAGGGGCACGAATCTGATCGCCAATTCCAACGATGCGTTTGATTCTTCCGCTTCGCAGATCGTTATCGGTATCGTTTTGTTCTTCGTTATCGGCGCGGAATTCTTTATCAATTATAAACTGAACTTCCGCAAAAAGAACGCGTAAGGAGGGCGGCTATGGAAAATTTAATCGTTTGGCTCACAAGAGCCGTCATCTTCGGCTCCGTAATTATGTACGGCGCGATCGGAGAAACGCTAACGGAAAAAGCCGGCAACCTCAACCTCGGCACGCCGGGCATCATGTGTATCGGTGCGGCGTTCGGATTTTCCGGCGCGTATCTGTATCAGAATTCCACAGAGGATCCCAGCGCAGTTCTTATCATTGTGATCGGTCTTGTCTGCGCGTTCGCGGCATCTTTCCTTGCCGGCGCGCTTTACAGTTTGCTGACCACGACTTTACGTGTTAATCAGAATATTACAGGTCTTACGCTTACGATCTTCGGCGTCGGCCTTTCCAAATTTGTGGGCACTTTTATCATCCCGGAAGGTTCCACCTCCACCAAAGCGGATTTTGCCAACGAGGTGTTTTCCTTTAAAATATTCGGCGCTTTAAGTAAAGGGTTCGGTCAGGTCTTTTTCTCTTACGGCTTTATGATGTACCTGGTTATCCTCATCGCGATTGCGGCAACGCTGTTTCTCAATAAAACAAAAGCGGGTCTGAATCTGCGCGCCGTGGGCGAATCGCCTGCAACTGCCGATGCCGCCGGAATTAACGTTACAAAATACAAGTACCTTGCCACCTGCATCGGTTCCGGCATTACCGGTCTCGGCGGCGTTTACTATGTGCTGGATTATAACTACGGCACCTGGGCAACCGCCGCAGGCGATGCGATTGAGGCGCTCGCCTGGCTGTCTGTGGCGCTCGTTATATTCGCAACATGGAAACCGATCAACCTGATCTGGGGCTCTTATATCTTCGGCTTCTGTTATTGGGCGTATAACTATGTACCAAGCGTTTTGGGCTGGAATATCAACTCGTTTATTGCGCAGATGCTGCCTTATGTTGTAACGATCATCGTTTTGATCATCGGCTCCATGCGCAAGAAAAAGGAAAATCAGGGTCCGGCGTCCCTCGGCCTGTCCTATTTCAGAGAGGAAAGGTAAGCTATGATACATAAAGATGTTGAAAAAGTGCTTGTTTCCGAACAGGAACTCAAAGAGATCAACGAAAGGCTCGGCAAACGTATTACCTCGGATTTTAAAGGAAAAAATCTTCTGGTTCTCGGCATTTTAAAGGGCTGTGTCTTTTTTATGACGGATCTTGTGCGCCATATCGAACTGCCGCTCAGCATAGATTTTATGTCCGTTTCCTCTTACGGCAGCGGCACGGAATCCACAGGCAGGGTTAAGATCACCAAGGATATTGATATTGATCTGAACGGCTATGACGTTTTGATCGTGGAAGATATTTTGGACAGCGGCAGAACGCTGAAATATGTTTCGGATATTCTGAAAACGCGCGGCGCAAAATCTATCAGTATCGTTACGCTGCTGGATAAACCGGAACGGCGTGTTGCCGATATCTCTCCCGATTATGTGGGGTGCAGTGTTCCGGATGAGTTCGTTGTGGGGTATGGTCTTGACTATGATCAGAAATACAGAAATCTGCCCTATATCGGCGCGCTGAAACGCAGTGTTTACGAAAAATAATCAGGTTTCAAATGATTACCGCTCTGTTAAGCCTTGGCAAAACGGGGCGGTATTTTTGTATCTGTTTTTATTTTTGTTAATTTTATCTATTAAAATTCAGTTAAGTTTGTAATATTTATTATAAAAATATATAAAAAGTTATTTATTTTGTAACTATTTAATGCTATAATATTACAAATATAATGGATTATTAGGCGTGTTCGGGCGTTGCTCAGGGGGTGAAAGTTTGAAATGGATTAAACTGACCGCGGCGGTTCTTTTGCTGTCTCTTGTTTTAAGCGGCTGTTCTTTCAGGCTTGCATCTTCTGTGGATGAACTGATCTCTCCCGTGTCTCCCCAGGGTGATGACGCCGATGTTCAGAACGCGCTTTCATCCTATGTCAGCGGCGGATATACGCTGAAAACGCCGTCCGGCGGGGAATTTACCACTGCTTTCAGTTTTTTTGATGTGGACGGGGATTCAGCCGATGAAGCGGTTGTGTTCTATGAGCCGGAGAAAACGCCCGGCAAGATCTGCATGGCTGTGATTGATAAAACGGCACAGAACTGGTCTGTGATCTACAATATCAGCAGTGAGTATTCTGACGTTTATTCGCTTTCGTTTTCAGATCTTACGGGGGATGGCGTCCTTGAATTCGTTGTTTTGTGGGATGTGATCAGCAATTCAACAAATCATGTGCTCACCGTTTACCACCAGAATACCGGCAGCGGATATTCGCTTGAGCCGGTCGGTTCGGAACTTACGGTCAACAACTGTATCGTGGTGGATATGGATCTGGATTCCGTAAACGAAATGCTGGCGTTCACGATTGAAACCGGGGATGAAATCTCCGCTTCCGCCACGCTTTATGAATATTCTGACGGCGGCAGGGAAACGATCGGCAGAACAAAGCTGGACGGCCATATCAGTTATTATGACGATATTCAGTATGACGTTGAGGACGATCGGGTTTATATCTATGCCGATGCCGTTAAGTCAGACGGCACACAGATGCTTACGGAAGTGATCTATTGGTCAGATTATTATAATACGATCATATCTCCGTTTTACAGTTATTCCAGCGGCGTTACAAACGCCACTTCGCGTTCCGTTATGCTCAACTGCAGCGATGTGGATGAGGACGGTATTACGGAAATTCCGACGGACGCGCAAAAGGACGCCATGCCGGCAGATGTATACGCCGTGGAATGGAATAAATATAACGATTCGGTGCTTGTGAAAGACTGTTCATCGATCGTTGTGGTAAAAGATGAATATCAGCTCATCATTTCCGATGCGTATTTTGATAAAATCAAAGTCCTTTACTCGCCGGAAGACTCGCTCCTGACCGTAACGGATGAAAACGATGAAATCCTGTTTTCGGTCATGTGCGTGTTAAAGGCACACTATGATTCCGCGTCAACCTCTTTTGCCGGCTTTACGGCTGTGGCGGAAAGTTCGGGCTATGTTTATCTTGTGCATACCGAAAACGGCGGCAATGGGGATTTTTCCGCAGATGCCGTAAAATCCATGCTTAGGGACTTATAAAGGAGAATAATTTATGAAAAAGGTGCTTGTTGCTGAGGATGAAGAATCCATCCGTGAATTTATCGTGATCAATCTTACCCGAAGCGGCTATGATGTCGAGCAGGCGGAAAACGGCGCTGTTGCTTTGGATCTGTTTTCTAAGGACGAGGCGTCTTTTGACGTTGCCATTCTGGATATTATGATGCCGGAGGTGGACGGGCTGACGGTCTGCAAGGAACTCAGAAAAAGGTCGTCCGATCTTGGTATAATCATGCTTTCCGCCAAAACGCAGGAGATGGATAAAGTGACCGGTTTGCTCGTAGGCGCGGACGATTATGTTACAAAGCCGTTTTCACCAAGCGAACTGATGGCAAGGGTGGACGCTGTTTACCGCCGCGTGGAAATGACCCGCGGTTTCAGAAAAGCAGATGCGTCTTTGGATGTGATCACGCTGGACGAGTTTGAACTCAATCTCAGAAACCGTACCCTGTCCAAAGCCGGCAAACTGATCGAACTCACGCAGGTGGAATTTCAGATCATTGAATATTTCTTTAAAAACCCAAACGCCGCTTTAAGCAGAACCAATATTTTAAAGCAGGTGTGGGGCGAGAATTATTACGGCGATGAAAAGATCGTGGATGTCAATATCCGCCGTCTCAGAATGAAGGTGGAAGATAATCCATCTTCCCCCACAAGGCTCGTTACCATATGGGGCCTCGGCTATAAGTGGATCACATCCTCAAAATAAACCAAAGAAGAGTTGTAAATGAAAAAGAAGCTTGCTCAAAAACTACATATTATCAAAGTGGACGGGCTTACAAAAAGATGGCTTTTAAATATATTGCTGGTCGTTGTAGTCCTTCTGATTGCGGCATTCGTTGCGGCAAGCGTTTTTATCAAAAACTATTATTATGAATCGGTGCGGAATATTCTGGAATCCGGAGCGTCAGCCAATTCAGCGGAGTATTTTTCGGCAAATCTGGATTCGGGCATGTCGCTTGAAACATCAGCGGCGCAGTTTATAGACAGTTATTCTTATAAGGATAAAACCACCGTCTGGGTCATCAATAATGACGGCGAAGTGATTGCTTCTTCAAACGGCTTTATCATTGAAAACTGCGAAATGCCGGATTATACATCCGCCATGTCCGGCAGCGACGGCACCGGCGAGTATACGGGCAGGATCACAGACGGCGGCGATAAGATCATGGCGCTGTCCCGTGTGATTCAGAATTCCCGCGGCACCAATGTCGGCGCCGTGCGGGTCATGACCTCAATAGGCGAAGTGGATACGCAGCTCGGCGCAATCATCCTGATTTTGTTTTTTATCATTTTATTTATTTTTGGAATCATTCTGCTTTCCAATCTGTTTTTTATCCGTTCTATTATTATTCCGATCCGGGAGATCACGGAAACCACCAAAAAAATCGCCGGCGGCAATCTGGATTCAAGGATAGAAAAAAAGTATGACGATGAGATCGGCAATCTCTGTGATTCCATCAATTCCATGGCTTCGGAGATTGCAACGGCGGATAAAATGAAGAATGATTTTATTTCCACCATTTCACATGAGCTCAGAACGCCGCTCACCTCCATAAAAGGCTGGGCGGAGACCTTGTTTTACAGCAAGGAGATCCAGCAGGATGAACTCACTGTGAAAGGGCTTGACGTTATCGTTAAGGAATCCGGCAGGCTGGAGGGATTTGTAGAGGAACTGCTGGATTTCAGCCGTTTGCAGAGCGGCAGAATGATCTTAAGGCTTGTGAAAACAGATATTTTTGCCGAACTGGATGAAACCGTGTTCACATTCTGCGAACGCGCCATGAGAGAGGGCGTCGAGGTCAGATACAGTATTCCGGAGATTGCGGCGCCAGCAAACGCGGATCCGAACCGGTTAAAGCAGGTGTTTATGAATATCTTGGATAACGCGCTGAAATATTCGCGCGCGCCCAGCAAGATCTTTGTAAAAGCTGAGTTTTCCGAACTGGACGGAGGGCCTGCCGTTAAAATCTCCATTGCAGACCAGGGGTGCGGCATCTCAAAAGAAGACCTGCCCCATGTGTTTGATAAATTTTATAAAGCAAATGTTTCGGTCAGAGGCTCGGGTATAGGCCTTGCCGTTACCAATGAGATCGTGAATCTGCACAAGGGTAAGCTGGAGATCGACAGCGAAGAGGGAAAAGGCACCCTTGTTACTATATATCTTCCCGTGGAAAGCGTGCCATCCAAGCAGGAGATCGATCTTGCTTCGGCAAATCAGCAGCAGGTTACGGATGAGGATATAACGCTGAAAGGTGATTAAGAAAGAATGAGCAGAAAAACACACAAAACTTCCGTAGGCGGTCAGGCGCTTATAGAGGGCGTAATGATGCAGGGGCCGCGCGGCATGGCAACCGCCGTCAGAAAGCCGGACGGAGAGATTCTTACCGAATATCACACCATTAAACTTCTGCGCAATAAAAACAAATTTTTCAATATCCCGATCATCCGCGGCATTGTGGGCTTTGTGGAATCCATGATCATGGGTTATAAAACGCTGATGTATTCCGCAGAGGTTTCCGGCATGGAGGATTTTGAAGAAGAGGATATGAGCAAGTTTGAACGCTGGCTCAATGATAAGTGCGGCGAAAAGCTGGTCAGTATCGTTGCCGCGATCGGTTCCGTTCTCGGCATTGCGCTTGCCTTTTTCATCTTCTTTTATCTTCCCGTGTTTGTGTTTAATAAAGCAAACGAATGGTCGGGCGGCGCGATAACGGATTTTCAGGGTCTTATCGAAGGCAGCATGAAAATCATCATCTTCGTGATCTATATCGCCGCTGTCAGCCGGATGAAAGATATCAAGCGCCTGTTTATGTATCACGGCGCGGAGCATAAGTCCATCGCCTGCTATGAGGCAGGGCTGGATCTTACCGTTGAAAACGCCAAAAAATGCACGCGCTTTCATCCCAGATGCGGCACTTCGTTTATTTTCGTCGTGCTCATTTTCAGCATTATCTTTTACACCATAATCGCCAAGATCTTTCCCGCCATCGCGGCTGTAAGAATTTTATGGCTCCTTTTGAAACTTCTGTTTCTGCCGGTTATTATGGGTATCTGCTATGAATTTATCCGATATGCCGGGCGGCATGATAATCTTTTTGTCAAGATCGTTTCCGCGCCCGGCCTTTGGATGCAGCGGCTCACAACAAAAGAGCCTACGGACGATATACTGGAAGTCGGTATCGCCGCAATCAAAGCGGTTATTACAGATAATCCGGAGGATGATGAGATCAAGTGACTCTGAAAGACGCGTATAATTATTGTGTTTATTTTTTGAGCGCCAACGGTGTGGATGAGGCGCAGTTCAAAGCACTTTGCCTTGTGTGCAGCGTTGCCGGCATCAAAAACAGCGAATACGAAACGCATAAAGAAACCCCCGTTATGCTCAAGCCGATCGCGGATGCGCTTTGGAGACTCAAAAGCGGCGAGCCGCTCCAGTATGTTCTTGGCAAATGGGATTTTTATGAATCTGAATTTTACGTCGGCAAAGGCGTGCTTATTCCGCGTCCAGAAACGGAAGAACTTGTGGATCTTGCGGTTCGCTCTGCAAAGCAGATGCGAAGCCCTCTTGTCTATGATCTTTGCTCCGGAAGCGGCTGTATCGGGATCAGCATTGCAAAGGCAGTGCCGGCGGCAGATGTGTTTTGCGTGGAAAAAAGCGCGGACGCTATGACATATCTTCTTAAAAATGCAGACGGTGTTCACAATGCGCATCCCGTTTTGGGTGATGTTTTAAATGCGGATTCTTTTTCACAGATTGCTGAGAACAGTGTGGATATGATCGTTTCCAATCCGCCCTATATCCGTTCTTCCGAGATTTCCGCCCTACAGCGTGAAGTGCAGTTTGAACCGAAAGAAGCGCTGGACGGCGGCGAGAGCGGCCTTGATTTTTATCGTTATATCATCAAATCATGGAAAAGATTTTTAAAGCCGGGCGGAAAACTCCTTTTTGAGATCGGAAACGAGCAGGGCAGAGCCGTGAAAAGTCTGTTATCCGATTCCGGCTACAGCCATATCCAAATTCAAAATGATCTCTACGGCAATCCCCGGATCGCCGTTTCACAAAAATAGCAAAGGGTGTATTTTATGTCTTCACTTATTTCCGCAATTTTCTCCGGGAATGTTACCGTTGTGATCATGCTGGTCATCGCCCGGGCAATCGTTGTTTTCCTTTGCCTGCCTGTGCATGAGCTCTGCCATGGTCTGGCGGCTTATAAACTGGGCGATGATACGGCAAAAAAGATGGGCAGGCTTTCTTTTAACCCGATCGCGCATCTTGATCCGCTCGGAACAATCATGATCTTCCTTTTCGGTATCGGCTACGCCAAGCCTGTTCCCATCAATCCGCTTAAATTTAAGGATTACAGAAAAGGCGTGGCGCTCACAGCGCTTGCCGGCCCGCTCTCTAATCTGGCAATGGCATTTGTTTCGGCGTTTGTTTCCGCGGCAGTTCTGCATTTTTTCAGCGGTGCTGCGGCGGCACGGGTGATCGCGTATCTCTTCTCCCTTACGGCAAGTATCAATATCTCGCTGGCTGTATTCAATCTTCTGCCGATCCCGCCGCTGGATGGATCCCGCATCTTCGCTATGATCCTGCCGGATCGCCTTTATGAAAAATATTTCCGTTACGAGCGTGTGATCATGATCGTGCTTATGGTATTGCTGTTTACGGGTATCCTGAACGCACCGCTTGCATTTTTAAATAACATTTTCAGTAATTTTATATTTTTTATTCCGAATCTGATCTTCGGATAAGAGGTTTTATGCAGCAGATAAATTATAAATTAGAGGTCTTTGAAGGCCCTATGGATCTTCTTTTGCACCTGATTGCAAAGCATAAACTGAATATAAACGATATCCCGATCGTGGAACTTGTGAATCAGTATCTGGATTATGTCCGGCAAATGGAAAATGCGGATTTTGAGATCGCCGGCGATTTTCTGGAAATGGCGGCAAGGCTGATCTATATCAAAACGGTTTCCCTGCTGCCGCGCCATGAAGAGGCGGAGCAGCTGAAAAAGGAACTGACCGGCGAACTGATCGAATATAGGGACTGCAAATTGATGGCAAAAAAACTGAGTGAAAGAACAGACGGCTTTAACCGTTTTGTCCGTGAACCGCAGGAAGGCTACGTTAATTATGATTACGAGCGTTTTCATGAGGGTGAAGAATTGCTCAGCGCCTATATTTCCGCTGCCGGCAGGGCGCAGAGAAAACTGCCGCCGCCCATTGATTCTTTCAGGCGGATCGTGGCGCGCAAGTTTGTGAATGTTGCGTCCAAGATCGGCTCCGTTATGGGCAAACTTAAAAAACGCGGCAAGATCCGTTTTTTAAAGCTTTTTGGTGACGCGGAGTCGAAAAGTGATATTGTGGCAACTTTTTTGGCGGTTCTTGAACTGGCTAAAACCAAGCAGATCACTTTAGACGGCCCCATGGATGATCCGGAAGTAAAAATGGTAAGCGAGGTGCGCAGCGATGGAGAATAAGAATAATGTGATCGCACGCCTTGAGGCAATGCTTTTTGCCTGCGGTGATCCCGTGGAGGCGTCCAGGCTTGCCGATGTGCTGGAACTGGATGTGGAGAGTGTAACCAAGATGCTCTCCTGCCTTTCTGATACATATGAGGAGCGCAACAGCGGGCTCAGGCTGATCCGTGTGGACGGCAAATACCAGATCTGTACCCGTGAGGAGTATGGCGACGATGTGCGCAAGCTGCTTGAGATCAAAAAGAATACGCCGCTTTCGCAGGCTGCTTTTGAAGTGCTTGCCATCATCGCTTATAATAAAACCGTTACAAAAAGTTTTATTGAGCAGATCAGAGGCGTGGACTGCTCCGGCTCAATCTCCAATCTTGTGCAGAAAGGTTTGATCGAGGAAAAGGGCAGGCTTGATCTTCCCGGCAGGCCGCTTGTTTACGGCACTACGGATCGTTTTTTGCGCTGCTTTTCCCTTTCCAGTTTGGACGATCTGCCCGATCTGCCTAATCATGAAGAAGAAAATAAAGAAAATGGCCAAACCACCTTGTTTGATGAAGAAAAAAATGATACAATGATAGAAGAACTCAACAAGGAAGAGGGCGAAGAATGACAGCATTAATTGTAATAGCGGTATTGGTGGTCATTATCGCCGTGATCCTTTCCGTTTCGGCAACATTTACGATCACATATACGGATAAATGGAAAACAACGATCAGCATTTTGTGGATCGAAAAGGATATAGAATTAACCAAAATACTGAATTTCATTCTTTTTCCGCAGAAAGCGGCGAATGAGGCTAAGTCCGCAAAGGGCAAAGAAAAGAAAAAAGAAACCGCCTCAAAACCCGAAAGCGAAAAGCCTGCCGCTTCTGAACCGGCAGAGCCGTCCGGCACGCAGGCAGCGCAGCCGGCGCCGCAGGCAGATACTGCGGCAGAGCCGCAAAAAAACAATGCGCCTGCGCAGCAAAAAGAAAAAAAGCCGAATTTTATCAAGAATATCTGGGATAAAGACGGTATCGTCGGCATCATGGATCTCGTTTCCAATATGCTGGAAACGGCTTCCAGCGCGCTCTCGGTTTTAATGAAAGGCTTTCATATTTATTCGCTTTATGTTAAAATAATCGTGGGCGGCGGCGATGCGGACGAGATTGCCCGTGCCTATGGCAGAATCTGTGGTTTTTATTACCCTGTTAAAGGCGCTGTGCTCGGCGGCATGAAAGTGGATAATTTTGATGATCTCATTGTTCCGGATTTTATCGCGCCGCGCAACGAATACGGCTTTCAGTTTATCGGCTCCATAAGCGTTGGGCTTTTGCTTAAAGTTGCCCTGTCGGCAGGGAAAACATTTTTGGTCAATATAATTAAAAATAATAATAAATAATTTCTTTTAAGGAGAAAATCGCTATGAAAGAAACACCCGTAAACAAAATTATGGAAAACACGCTTGAAAAAATGCGCCAGATGGTTGATGTTTCCACCATTATCGGCGAGCCCATCAAAACAGGTGATACCACTTTGATTCCCGTATCCAAGGTTTCATACGGCTTCACAAGCGGCGGCACTGATCTTCCGTCTAAGCAGAACAACGAACTCTTCGGCGGCGGCGGTGGCGGCGGCATCACCATTTCCCCGGTTGCTTTCATCGTTATTCAGGGCGAAAAGGTCAGAATGATGCAGATCAACAACTACACCTCTTCTGCTGATCGTGCCATCGCCATGATTCCTGAACTCGTTGATCAGATCTCCCAGCTTGTTAAAGCAAAGGATACAGAGAAAACAGAGGAAACTGCTGCGCCGGCAGAAAAATAAAATATATAAATTGGATCACCTGCATATAATTAGCGGGTGATTAATTTTGTTGCGGAAAATTTCATTGCTTTTAGCGTTCCTGTTTGTATTCACTTCGTTTCCGCTGTCGGGCGCTCAGGCGGCGGAGATCTCTGCCGCAAGCGCAATTGTGCTGGATGCGGCTACGTTAGAGGTTTTGTATCAAAAGAACGCGGATGAAGAGCGCCCCATCGCGTCCACCACCAAAATACTGCCGTCCCTCATTGCCTGCGAAAGCGGCAAACTGGATGAAACGGTAAATGTTACCTGGGATATGGTCAATACGGAAGGCTCTTTGCTCGGCCTGCGTGAAAACGATCGGATCACGCTGCGTGATCTTGTTGCAGGCATGCTGCTCCCCTCCGGGAATGACGCGGCAAACGCAGCGGCAATCTATCTTTCCGGCAGTTTGGAGGATTTTGCGGCCGTCATGAATCGAAAAGCGGCTGAACTCGGTTTGCACCGTTCGCTGTTTGTAACGCCGTCCGGCCTGGATGCGGGGGACCACCATTCTACCGCGCGGGATATGGCAGTGCTAACGGCAAATGCGCTGAAAAATACTGATTTTTCAAAGATATTCAAAATGCCTTCCGCCGATATCCGTATCAACGGCGAAACACACACGATTTATAACCATAACCGCCTGCTGCAGGAACTGGAGGGCTGTATCGGCGGCAAGACCGGTTTTACGGAAAAAGCAGGCAGATGCCTTGTTTCCGCCGCCGAAAGAAACGGAAACACACTTGTCTGCGTAACGCTCGGCGCGCCGGATGACTGGAATGATCATAAAAAACTTTATGAGGAATGTTTTGCAAAATACCGGCAGGAGCTTTTTTCCGCCGGTCTTGACGTTGCCGCAGTCGGCGGCGTAAAAGATAAAATCAAATGTTCTTATTCCGCTGAGGTAAGCGTTTTAAATAAAAATCTTGTCACGGTGGAGCTTTATGTTTTTCCGTTTGTCTACTGCCCGGTCTCGGCTGGGGATCAAATCGGAAAAGCAGTCATTAAGTATAAAGAAAAGGAGATCCGCACGGTCGAAATTACAGCGGATGAAAGTGCGGAATACGATTATGCCGAACCCAAATGAGATAAGACTACAAAAATTTATGGCGGAATGCGGCGTCGCGTCCAGGCGCAAATGTGAGCAGTTGATTGAGGAGGGAAAAGTCAAGGTGAACGGGCACCCGGTTTCCCTCGGCACGAAAATAGATCCAAAAAAAGATCTGGTAACCGTTCGCGGTAAAAAAATCAGCCGTCAGGAAACAATGCGCTATCTTATGCTCCATAAACCGCGCGGCTATGTAACGACCGTTTCGGATGACCGCGGCAGAAAAACGGTTATGGATCTTTTGACCGGCATTAAAGAACGCGTCTATCCCGTCGGCAGGCTGGATCGGGATTCCGAGGGCTTACTTCTGTTAACGAATGACGGCGCGCTTGCCAACGGGCTTATGCATCCGTCTCATCATGTTACAAAAACATATCGTGTTACCATCCGTTCCAAGGTGGGCGATGACGTTCTCCAGTCCCTGCGCGAGGGCGTGGAGATCGATTCGGGTAAAACCGCGCCGTGTGAGATCCTGCCGCTTGTGGAAGAAGAGGAAAGAACCGTTTTGGAATTTAAGATCCATGAGGGCAAAAACAGGGAGATCCGGAAAATGTGCGAACATTTCGGGTTGGAGGTCTCCCGCCTGAAAAGAACGGAGATTGCCGGCGTTAAACTCGGCATGCTCAAAACAGGGGATTTCCGCGATCTTAACGAAACGGAACTGAAAAAACTTTTCCGCGCCTGCGGACTCACTTACCGCGCAAAATAATCTATCTCAACTGTTTAGACCGATGTTTCATCGGTCTTTTCCTTTTAAGATTTGCATATGCTGCGATTTATTATGAATAATATTAAAACGAAAAGAAAAAACTGTTGTAATTGTGCGTTCAAAGTGTTAAAATACCAAAGAATGGATAAATATATTCATAAGAAAATTGGATTAAGGAGGATATTCGTGTGAGTGAACTTGCAATTAAAGATGCCGATGCCCGCAAAAGACTGGTCTCTCTGTTTGATGACGGCGTTTTTACCGAAATAGACGCTTTTGCCAAATCGTCAAACGGCGATGTAGAAGTTGTTGCCGGTTTCGGTACTGTAAACGGAGCCCCGGTTTACGCGTTTTCGCAGGATGTCAGTGTAAACGGCGGTGCCGTAAGCGTTGCTCAGTGCGCGAAAATCAAAAAGATTTATGATCTGGCGTCCAAAACGGGCTGTCCGGTGGTAGGCATTTACGATTCAAACGGCATGGATCTGAAAGAGGGATTTGAAGGTCTCTCCGCTTATGGGGAGATCGTTAAGGCGTCCACTTCCGTTTCCGGCGTTGTTCCCCAGATCTCCATCGTTGCCGGTGCAGCGGTCGGCACAACAGCGCTGATCGCGGATATGGCGGATGTTGTTGTTGCCGTTAAAGATGCGGATTTTTATGTAACCGCGCCTTCCGAAGTTACGGCAGAGGCGTGTGCACAAGAGGGTACGGTGGATATCCTTGCGGATGATTTTGATTCCGCAGTTAAGGCGGTAAGGGATATTATCACCCTTGTGCCGTCCAATAACCTCA
>HF991826.1:0-18001 GCA_000431535.1 Clostridium sp. CAG:678 | reverse complement strand
ACCGATACCGGCGCCTGTGCGGCGGATATCATCAAAGCGGCGGCAGACGAAGGTTCCGTTATTGAACTCAAAGAAAAATATGCGGAAAACTGCATTACCGCGCTTGCAACTGTTGCCGGTTCAACGGTAGGATTTGTGGGGTTTGACGGCAAATCTGTCTGCCCGTCCTGCGCCTACAAGGCAGAGGCATTCGTAAAATTCTGCGATGCGTTCAATATTCCCATTGTAACACTGCTTAGCGCAAACGGTCTTCGCAAAGAACGTGAAAATCAGATGCTGATCGCGGCTGCAAAACTCACTGCGGCATACGCAACGGCTACCTGCCCCAAGATTTCCGTCATCACCGGCAAAGCGGTTGGCGCGGCTTATATCATGCTTGCGGGCAGAGGTTCAAACGCAGATCTGGTTTACGCTTGGGATACTTCCGTTGTTTCTCCGCTGGATACAAAAGCGGCGGTTGCTTTCCTGTATAATGACAGACTGGCAAACGGCGAAAACAGAGCGGAACTTGAAAAAGAATATGAGGAGAACCTTGCGTCTCCGTTTACAGCGGCAGCCTGCGGAGCGATCGATGATGTTTTCGTTCCGGCGGAAACAAGAGCCAAGATCGTTGCCGCGCTTGATGTGCTCGCAGGCAAGAGGGAGACGACCCTCCCCAGAAAACATTCCGTTAAATAATTAGGAGGATTAAAATATGAAAAGATACACGATCACCGTAAACGGCACAGCTTATGATGTAACAGTTGATGAGGCTGGCAGCGCTCCCGTTGCCGCTCCCGCGGCAGCTCCGGCTCCGGCGGCTGCACCTGCTCCTGCACCCGCGGCGGCTCCCGCTCCGGCAGCAGAGGAAAAACCGGCTCCCGCTCCTGCACCGGCAGGCACACAGGGTGCAGTGGCAGTAGATGCCCCCATGCCCGGCACGATCCTTGATGTAAAAACCTCTGTAGGCGCATCCGTTAACGCAGGCGATGTGCTTTTGATTCTTGAGGCAATGAAGATGGAAAATGAGATCGTTGCGCCGCAGGCAGGCACCGTTGCCTCTGTTAATGTTTCTAAGGGAGACAGTGTTGAGGCAGGTCAGGTCCTGATCACGATGAACTGATCCTTTTGCATTTTGCTTTGAACTTTTCTTTTGCGCACCCGCAAGGCTGCTGCGGTGCGGTCAAGATATAAAATCCGCAGCCGGAAAGGCTATGTGAATCTATGGCAAAAATAGGTGTTACCGAAACCGTTCTCAGAGACGCGCATCAGTCCCTGATTGCCACCCGCATGAGAACGGATGAATTTGAGGGCATCCTGGAAAAAATGGATAAGATCGGCTATCATTCCCTGGAATGCTGGGGCGGCGCAACGTTTGACAGCTGCCTTCGTTTCTTGGATGAGGATCCGTGGGAGAGATTGCGCCTGATCCGCAGAAAATGCCCGAATACAAAACTTCAAATGCTCTTCAGAGGTCAGAATATGCTTGGCTACCGCCATTATGCAGACGACCTTGTTGATTATTTCGTTAAAAAGAGTATAGACAACGGTATTGATATTCTTCGTATTTTTGACGCACTCAATGACGTGCGCAATCTGGAAACGGCGATCAATGCCGCAAAAAAATACGGCGGCCACGTGCAGGCGGCGATCTCCTATACCACCGGCCCCGTGTTTGATATTGAATATTACTGTCATTACGCTAAGCAGCTGGAGGACGCGGGCGCGGATTCCATCTGTATTAAAGATATGGCAGGTCTTTTAACCCCTTACGGCACTTACGATCTTGTAAAATCCCTTAAGGAAACGGTTAAAGTTCCGATCCAGCTCCATTCCCACTATACTTCCGGACTTGCCTCCATGGTTCACCTGAAAGGCATTGAGGCCGGTGTGGATGTGATCGATACCGCGATCAGTCCGCTGGCAATGGGCACTTCGCATCCCGCAACGGAATCCATGGTGGCGGCGCTTCAGGGCACGGAGTATGATACCGGCCTTGACCTGAAAGCGCTGACGGAAATCCGTGATTTCTTTAACCCGCTGCGCGAGAAATATTTGGCAGAGGGTCTGCTCAATCCCAAGGTGCTCGGCGTAGACGCCAACACGCTGCTTTATCAGGTTCCCGGCGGCATGCTCTCTAACCTGATCAGCCAGTTAAAGCAGGCAGGCAAAGAAGATAAATTGGATGAAGTGCTTGCGGAAGTTCCGCGCGTTCGTAAAGACAGCGGTTATCCGCCGCTTGTTACGCCCACTTCCCAGATCGTCGGCACGCAGTCTGTATTCAACGTGATCCTTGGCGAACGCTATAAGATGGTAACGAAAGAATTTAAGGATATGGTTGCCGGTTATTACGGCAAAACGCCCTGTGATATTGATCCTGATTTCAGAAAGAAGATCTGCGGCGACGAAAAGATCATCGATTGCCGCCCGGCAGACCTGCTGAAACCCGAACTGGATACATTCAGGAATGAGATCGCAGAATATTACGAGCAGGAAGAGGATGTCCTTTCCTACGCGCAGTTCGGCGATGTTGCCATCAAATTCTTCCAGAAGAGAAGAGATAAAAAGTACGGGCTGGACGGAAAACATGACGATATGGAAACGAAAGTGCATCCCGTTTGATGTATGATCTCCGTGTGCTCCCGCGTTGCATTGGGGGCACACGTTTTTTTGCCTCCTTTTGGCTTTTTATTCGCTTTTTTGGTTGACGATTCAGCCCTTTGGTGCTATAATCATTTTATAAACTTTTTATAAATTCATGTATGGGGGTACATAAACATGAAAGTTCTTATGATTGGCGGTACAGGACTTCTTGGCTCCGCTGCCGCGCAGATTTTTGTAGACCGTGGAAATGAAATCAAAACACTTGCGCTTCCTCCGCTTCCGGAAGGCGCTCCGCTGCCTAAGGAAATGGAGATCGTTTTCCAAGATGCAAACAAACTTACAGATGATGAAATGATCGAGATGATGAAAGGCTACGATATGTTCGTGTTCGCTACCGGCGTAGACGAAAGAGTAGAATTTCCCGCTCCTGTTTATGATTACTATTATAAATATAACATCGCTCCTCTGGAAAGATATCTGCCTCTTGCTAAAAAGGCCGGCATGAAAGGCGCTGTTGTATGCGGCTCTTATTTTGCTTGGCTCGCAAAAGAGCGCCCGGATATGAAACTTACGGAAAAGCATCCTTATATCAAGAGCCGTATTGAGCAGGAAAAAGTATGTGAAAAGTATTCCGCTCCCGATTTCCAGGTAGGCGTGCTTGAGCTGCCTTATATCTTCGGCACACAGCCGGGCAGAAAGCCGGTTTGGGTTATCCTGATTGAACAGCTCCAGAGATTTGAAAAAATGCCGTTTACCATGTATCCGGCCGGCGGCACTGCTATGCTTACGGTTCGTCAGGTAGGCGAATCCATGGTTGGCGCTGCAGAACAGGCTTATGAGGCCGCTTCCAAGGGCGAGGGCAAGTTCCGCGCTTACGGCATCTCCTGCTACAACTATACTTGGAGAAAATTCCTTAAGATCGTTTACCGCGCTATGGATGGTATTCCGGACAGAAAGATCGTAGATTGCCCGAAGTGTGCGTTCCAGGCTTTCGGTCTTGTTATGCGTAAAGATTACGCCAAGAGAGGCGTGGATTCCGGTATCGACCCGGTTGGTCTTGCAGAGATCATGGGCATGAATCTCTTTATTCCGCTTGACGACTGCAAGGAACTCGGCTGTACCCCAGATGATATCGAAAAAGCGATCTTTGATTCCATCAAACTTTCAAAGGCGGCTTATGAGGGCAAAGCAAAACTCGTTGAAATGAAAGGCGAGTAATCTATTTGTAAAATTATAATCACTGAAAACGGCTGGGATTGTCCCTGCCGTTTTTTTGTGTTAAAATGAGGAAAAGAAAAATAAAAAAATGAAAAAATTTTTAGCTTTTTCGTTTAAAAAGGAATATAGATTATGACAGCGTTTTTAACACTGATTGATTCAGAAGAGGGCAGATCCCGTTTCTGCGCCTTTTACGGAAAATATATCGGCCTTGTTCTTTGGATAGCCAAATCCAAATTAAATCATAATTCTTTTCTTGCAGAAGAGTGCGCGCAGGAAACATTTCTTTATTTTGCCAAAAATTTTTCCAAAGTTGGCGATTTGGATTCTCCCGGAACAAAAGCATTTGTAGGCGTTGTGGCAACGGCTTTTGCCATCAAGTGTTTCCATAAAGAAATTGAAAAAATTTCAGATTCGTGTGTAGATGTAAACGAAAAAGATTACGATCCGCACGAATTGGATGCTTTTGATACTTTGGAACTGAAAAGCGCGGTGGATTCATTGGATGATGAACTGAAAAATCTGATTTATCTAAAATATTTTTTCGGCTTTAAAAATAAAGAAATATCGGATATGACCGGTGCATCCGAATATCTTGTCAGAACCAGGCTCTCACGGGCTTTGAAAACGATTAAAAATCATCTTAAGGAGGATCGGGAATAATGTCTAAATTTGAAGACGCCGTCCGCCGGTCCTGCTTAGAATGGGCATGCGCGTTGCCGGATGGAACTGAATATACGCTTTCTGAAAACAGCGAATCGTATTTTAAAAAACTGATAAAAAGAATGGAGCACGGTTCTTATTACCGCATTTCAAAGAAAACCCTGCGGTTTATACTGATTGCCGCGCTGATCGCAGCGCTGTGCACCGCCGTAACGATCGGCGCAAATATCGGGGAGCAGGATTTTGAGATCATCCCAAACGGCGATATGGCACAGTATAAAGTAATAGAACCGAACAGCCCCATTTTTAAATCTGATCTTGAAGTTCGTTATATCATTCCCGGATTTGAAGTTTCGGAAAAAATGTATGATATGGATAATAATCTTGTTGGTTACGAATATAGTATGCAGGATGATTCCATATCTTATACTGTTGATCGTTCAGATGCCTACAGCTCAGTATATATTGATTCTGAACACGGTTTAGAAACGGTTGAAAGAGATAATATTACATATGTTTGCTATGGAATGGTTGACGGCTTTTCGGCTTTGATCTGGAATTACGGCGGTTATATATATACTGTTAGCGGGAATCTTTCATTGTCAGATGCTTTTGCGGTAGCAGATTCCATAAATCATTGATCAAATATTTGTGCATTTTAACAAAATTATATTTATTGTAAATTTTATTTCACTTTTTTTCTCAATTTAAGCATTTAGTATATGAGGAAGGAGGTGAAACGATGTCAAAATCCATTGTTAAAAATTCGCTATATCTTTTGTTTTGTTCTTTTTACTATTTTCTTTTCTTGCTCCAAATTCTGGTTATGCGTTAGATCAAAGCGAAATACAGTTGCAGTCAATATACATAAACAAAAGCAGTTGTTTTATTTCCATAAGCGGGATAACAGCAAACTGTACTTCTTCTTTGAATACACGCTCTTCAACAAAATTATCTATCAAGATGGAACTGCAAAAGAAAAAGTCCGGCACATATGAAACGATTAAAACATGGTCGGCAAGTAAAACAGGTACATATTTGTCTGTTGCAGAAAAGCGAACGATCAATCTGCTTTCGGATTACCGTCTGAAAACCACGTTTACCGCCGGAACGGAAACCCGGGTTGCTTACGCGTACCCATCTTAAATTAAAGGAGAATGATTATGAAAATTTTAAAACAATCAATCATAGTTTTTTTATGCACATTATTTGTAATAGGCAACTGTTCAACTGTATATGCTGCGGATAAAAATATCGGAGTAAGTCCTAATCCGGAATATATATCTGAAAGTGTGATACAGCCTTACGGAACTTCGGCTCCGAGAAATGTTTGGAATCTGGCATCTAAAGGCAGATATAATTTCAGCGGGCAAGCTAAGTATGATAATCTATATTCTAATTATAAATTAACCGGTGTTTCCAGGGCAAAGATCGCCGTGTACAACTATTCTTCGTCAACACTGACATTAAAAGTAGTAAAAGACGGATTTTTGTATTCAACAGTTTTGTCAACACAGGTAGCGGGTAATACAACAAAAAATCCTGCTGTGTTTTATGTTAATCTGGACGCATCCAAAAATTATATTTTGATTTTTATGTCGCCGTCAAACTTCAGCGGCTATATTGAAAAAGCGTAAAGGATTTGGAGACCTGTAAAATGTTTACTGTTTTATTTCAAGCAGCGGGAAGTGCCGCTTTGTTAGTCATTTTTTATCTTATCTTTAAAGTGCTTTGCTGTGTTTCGTGCGGAATTAAATTTTGTGTTAAGGATGAGATTTTGCCTTGCTTTTTTGCGTTTTATATCGGTGTTTTAATACACATTCTTATAACAGGTAATATGTATTGCACTGTTTTAAATGAAAACGGCGCGTTGTATTTCAATATTTATTTGGGTCACGTTGATTACCGATTGCTGAATCTTGTGCCTTTTAAGACAATCATTCAGCAGCTTGGCGATTTGCTTGGCGGCAATTTTAGTTTTTCTCCTGTTCTGAACCTTATGGGCAACATATTGCTTTTTGCCCCAATGCCTGTTTTTATTAAGTTATGTAATCAAAAAATCGGCAACCTTTTTGCCGTTGTGATTACCTTTTTGTGCATTGTGTTTGCTGAAACCGTTCAATATTTTACAGGCCGGGCAGCTGATATAGATGATGTTATTTTAAATATGCTCGGCGCAGTAATTGCACTTATTCTTTTTGATTTGATCCTGCGCAAGCTGAAAAAGAATCGCAAGTCAAATCAGGCGGAAGATCCCATCTCTTAGGCTCCGAACGCATCCGTTCTGAAAGGGCAGGCAGTGTGGGCACTGTCTGCTTTTTCTTGTAATTTTACAGCAGTTGTGTTATATTTAATAGAAAAGACAGCAATATATTGTTTCTCCGTTTTAACCATTCGGATCACGATTTATGCACAGCGGTTGATGCCGCAAAAGAGAGTTCGTTTATGGATAAAATATTAGAAGAGTTAAAAAAATTTAATTTTACTTCCGCGCCGTCTGTTCCGCAGCGGGATGAATGGCAGGATACGGTAACAGAAGTAAAAAAAATAATAGAAAAAAAGGCAGATAAAACGCTTGTTTCTGCTGAACCGTGCGCGTTTTCGCTGGAAAGCACACAACTGCCCGGCAACAGGTTTTATGCGGATATCAACACCGCGCATTTAGAGTGCTTTTTTCATAAAGGGGATCTGGATTATCTTGTTGTGTTCTTTTCCGGCAGCCGTTCCCGCGGCGGCAAAGATCTTGTGCCTTATCCCACGTTTTCCAGCTGGTCTTGGTATAAAGAGGTCAATGCATCCATACTGTGCATTGATGATCCGATGTATCACACGTTTGAGCAGATCGCGTGCGGCTGGTATTACGGAACAGAAACGGATGATTTTAGGCAGGATACTGCCGAACTGATCAAAAAGATTGCCGATCTTCTCGGCGTTTCACAACGGCATATTCTGCTTTACGGCAGATCAGCCGGGGGCACTGCCGCCGTTGCCGTTTCTGATTTTATAAACGGCTGCTGTGTTTGCGCCGTGAATGCCCAGTTTGATATAGAAAATTATAAGTGGTATGCAAAGCCGTTTGCGGAAATTGCCGGCGTGGATTATTCTTCTGAAGACTATAAAAAAAGAAACGATTTCGCGCGTGTGATCCGGTCCCATCCGTCAAATACGTATCTGCTGATTGAAAATCTGTTTTCGGATATTGACATGGATGCCCAGTTTGCATATTTGAAAAAACATTTTCATGTGGAAACGCAGTACGGCGTCAAATCTTATTCCAATCTGCATTTGTGGCTGTATGCGGCATGGGGCGTGTCTGCCGCTCACAATTCTTTTGATTCTATACCGCTTTTTAAGATCGTTCTGGATATGATCGTTTTGTGTTCAAACGGGGCGGGGGACAGTGCTTTAAATATCTTGGCGTCCTCTGCCAATGATTACTGGTTTGAGCACTATAACCATTTGATTAAAAGAAATAGATATGAAAAGGAGATCCGGCGCTTAAATGAGCAGGTCTCCAAAGCCAATCAAAAAAACACCGCTCTAAAAAAGCAGGCGGCGTCACTGCGTGAAAATCTGTTTTCCAAGTTTTTGCGTTATGGTAAAAAATTTTTAAAAAAAGTGTTTTCCTCTTAAAGATCATGATAAAAATGCGCAAAAAACAAAACGGGCTGAGTTGTTACTCAGTCCGTTGTTTTTAAGAAAATCCGCACATCCGCCGGGGATTGAAGATAACCTGCTCTCTACGCAGGGTGGGTTTCATCCGCACTGTTTTGTGCTCCCAGCTTCCGCATAACGCGGGAGGTCTGCATACCTGCAGCACGAGCCTGAATCCCTTTTAAAAACTTGTTCGGGTTATTTAAACCCCCGGTTGTCGAGATGCACAGACCGTAAACACGGTCATTTGCCTGCCGTATTATTATTGTTCCGTGGGATCGTAATATTCAACGTCGTATTGCTCTTCCACCATTTTCATCAGAATGTCGGAAACTCGGTTGAATTCTTCCTCACTTTCAATCTCTTCCAGATATTCTTCATCGCCGTCGTTGATCACTTTCAGAATGATCACTTCATAGTCGCCGTCAACGATCTCTTCATCGTCGTCTCTGTATTCAGTAATGGCAACATAAACGCCGTCGTCATTTTCATATCTTTCAAGGAGTTCAAACAGGATCTCTTCTCCGTTTTCGTCTGTAACGGAAATGATATCCGGTTCATAAAGGTCTTTTTCGTCTGCCATAGATACAGCTCCTTTCAAGACCCTATTATAATATTTATTGTGCCGTTAGTCAATACCAATATGTTCCTGTTTAAAATTTACAAAAAAATTGAAAAATGTTGAAAAAAACTATTGACAAATGCTAAAAACTATGGTATTCTTTAGATGAACTTAAGAGGTGGCTGGTAAATCGCAGGGTTTCCGCTAAAGCCGCATAAGCATATAACTGATAGCCGGATAAAGGTTTTGATTTATATGCAAAGCAGCCAGGCCGAATGGTACGGTGTGCGTCTTTATGGTAAATATAGACCAAAGGATAACCAAAAGCGAAATATAAGTAACCTATGGGTGTTCGTAAAAGCAAAATGCCGAAGTTGAAAAATATAAACTGTATAAAGTAATGAGAAGGCATTACAAAGGCTCAAAGAGCGGTGAAAGATACAGTTTATAAAATTAAAGGCGAAGCGTTTAACGGGTGAAAGGCGTTAGATGAAATCGCAGACCGGCGGCTAAATTGCAGAGATCAGCCACAAAGTTCAACTGGAGTTTATGAAAAGGAGGTATTTGTCCAATGGATGTAGAACCTGTTCAGACAAACGCCTGCAAAGTGTCCGGGTAAGATAACGGTGATTTGTATCGACAGATTTCTGCCGGAAGAAGTGGCAGAGGCGGATACGGGCTTTATGAAGTTTCTTAAGAAGTTATGGCAGGAAACCCAGTAAAGGGCACACAGGCGTCTAAAAAATTTAATTTCAGGATGATAGATTGAATCATTGCTTTGAATTTGGCTTTGCCTGCAAAAGCCTGAAGAGTTATTCTTCAATAATTTCTTTAAAATATTTTGAAAAGGACTTTAATCCGATGGGCTAACAAATTTGTTATTCAGTTTATAATTTTTAATTAAGAGGTGGTTCCTATGTTAAGGAAATTCATCTGGTCGATTAAATAATTATAAGAGGTAAGTCCAATGTACAGGTAAATTGAATATCAAACGGCTCCCGATGGTAAAACATCGGGAGTTTTTTTGCTTTTCTGTTGAATTTATACAGGATCTTCTTTATAATTAAATTTGCAAAACGGATTTAAGTTTTTTGTAAAGAAGGGCAAAGTTATGCGTAAACTATTTCAAATAAAGGATGCAGATACGGTTGCCGTTGCGCTCTGTGATCTTAAAGCAGGCTATTCGGAAAACGGCGTTACGCTCAAACAGGATGTGCCGTTTGGGCATAAAGTTCTTTTGAAAGATACTCCCGCCGGTCAGGATATTATCAAATACGGCTGCCCAATCGGCTGCGCTAAAGCGGATCTTTTTGCCGGCGATTATGTGCATTCCCATAATATGAGAACCGGTCTCGGCGATGGCCCGGTCTCCTATTTTTATCTTGGCGGTTCCAATGAATATGCGCCTGCGCATTCAGACCTTACTTTTATGGGCTACGAGCGTGCGAACGGAAAGATCGGTATCAGAAATGATATCTGGATCATCCCCACAGTGGGCTGTGTGAATAAACTGTGCGAAAAGCTCAAATACTCCGCTGCGCATCAATATGGCGTGGATGAAAATGAGATCAAAGTCTTTTCGCACCCCTATGGCTGTTCACAGATGGGCGATGATTTGCATGCAACGCAAAAAATCCTTGCGGCGCTGGCTGATCATCCCAATGCTGGCGGCGTTCTGATCGTCTCGTTGGGCTGTGAAAATAACAATCTGGAAGTATTTCAGCCTTTGCTCAGCAATTACGATGAAAATCGTGTTAAGTTTCTGGTTGCGCAGAACGAGGCGGACGAGGTTTCCACGGGTCTCAGCCTGTTAAAAGAACTGATAGAATATAAAAATACCTTTCGCCGGGTTCCGGTTCCGGTGGAAAAACTGAAAGTCGGTCTGAAATGCGGTGGATCGGACGCTTTTTCCGGCATTACGGCAAACGCGCTCTGCGGCCGTGTAACTGATCTGCTTACCGGTTTGGGCGCAACCTGTATTTTAACGGAAACGCCGGAGATGTTCGGTGCGGAAACGTTGCTGATGCAGCGCGCGCAAACTGAGGGTGTGTTTCAAGATATTGTTGGCATGATCAATGGGTTTAAAGATTATTTTACTTCTAAAGGTCAGCCTGTGTATGAAAATCCGTCTCCCGGCAATAAGGCGGGCGGTATTACTACCCTGGAGGAAAAGAGCCTTGGCTGCGTTCAAAAAGGCGGCGGCGCCGTGATCACCAAGGTGCTGGATTACGGAGAAACGGCGGGCGGCGGTGGCCTTCAGCTGTTGACTTCGCCGGGTAATGATATTGTTTCCACAACCGCGCTGACCGCTGCCGGCGCGCATTTGATCCTGTTTACAACCGGGCGCGGAACACCGCTCGGAGCTGGTGTTCCAACCATTAAAATTTCTTCTAATTCCGGTCTTGCGGCGAGGAAACCGGGGTGGATCGATTTTAACGCGGGCGTGCTTTTGCAAGGTTCTGATTTTGATTCTGCAAAAAAGGATCTGTTTGATCTTTTGCTGAAAACGGCGTCCGGCATGCAAACAAAAAATGAAAAAAACGGCGTTTTTGAGTTTGCTGTTTGGAAAGACGGCGTTACTATGTAACGTGCATGTAAGCGCGGGCTTGACAACGGCGCCTGAATTTGTTAATATAATTTCAATATTAAACGGCTATGAAGAAGAGGAGTATTTTTCCGCTTGCTTTCAGAGAGCAGCCGGCAGGTGCAAGGCTGTAAGCAAAGAAAAAGAAGGTAGCTTTTGAGCCGGCGGGGTGAAACCAAGTAACTTCGTCCGTTCTCCGCGTTAAGGAGCAAAGCGGCGCTTTGTGCGCAATTTGAGTGGTACCGCGGAATTATGCTTTCGTCTCATTTTGAGGCGAAGGCTTTTTTATTTATAAATCTCGGCTTTTTGCCGTAACGGAGTTGATCATATGTCTAAAGAACTTGCAAAGCAGTATAACCCTGCGGAAGTAGAAGACCGCACCTATAAATTCTGGTGCGATAACAAATATTTCCATGCAGAGGTGGATCCGTCTAAAAAACCGTATACGATCGTGATTCCGCCCCCGAATATCACGGGGCAGCTTCATATGGGGCATGCGCTGGATAATACACTTCAGGATATCCTGATCCGCTGGCGCAGGATGCAGGGGTATGAAGCATTGTGGCTTCCGGGCACGGATCATGCTTCTATCGCAACAGAGGCAAAGATCGTTGAGGCTATGCGCAAAGAGGGCGTTACCAAAGAAGATATCGGCCGCGACGAATTTTTGAAACGCGCCTGGGCATGGAAAGATCAGTACGGCTCAAGAATCATAGAACAGCTTAAAAAAATGGGCTCTTCCTGTGATTGGGACAGGGAACGTTTCACGATGGACGAAGGCTGTTCCAAAGCCGTTAAGGAAGTCTTTGTAAATCTCTACAATAAAGGTCTGATCTATCAGGGCAAAAGAATGGTAAACTGGTGCCCGCACTGCAAAACCACGATTTCTGACGCGGAAGTGGAGTACGAGGATCAGGCAGGCCATTTCTGGCATTTGCGTTATCCGTTTAAAGATGGCAGCGGCTATGTTGAGCTTGCCACCACAAGGCCTGAGACCATGCTCGGCGATACGGCGGTTGCCGTAAATCCAAATGATGACCGCTATAAGGATATCATCGGCAAAACGCTGATTCTGCCGATCGTGCACAGAGAGATTCCTGTTGTTGCCGATGATTATGTGGACATTGAGTTCGGCACCGGCGTTGTAAAGATCACACCCGCGCATGATCCGAATGACTATGAAGTCGGCCTCCGTCATGATCTGGAGATCATAGATGTTATGACGGATGACGGCCATATTGCCGAGGGCTGGGGCAAATACAGCGGTATGGACCGCTATGAATGCCGCAAAGAGATCGTTAAGGATCTTGAGGCAGAAGGCGCTCTGATTGAAGTGGAGGATTACAATCACAACGTAGGCACCTGCTATCGATGCCACTCTACAATCGAGCCCCGCCTTTCAAAACAGTGGTTCGTAAAAATGGAACCCCTCGCCAAGCCTGCGATCGATGCAGTAAAAGAGGGTAAGGTGAAATTCGTTCCGGAAAGGTTCAATAAAATCTATTATCATTGGATGGAGAATATCAAAGACTGGTGCATCTCCCGTCAGCTCTGGTGGGGTCACAGGATCCCGGCGTATTACTGCGCCGACTGCGGCGAGGTTACCGTTTCCAAAGAGAACGTTACCAAGTGCCCCAAATGTGGCAGCACTCATGTTGAGCAGGATCCGGATACCCTCGATACCTGGTTCAGTTCCGCACTCTGGCCGTTCAGCACACTCGGCTGGCCGGATAAAACGCCCGAACTGGAGTATTTCTATCCTACCAACACGCTGGTAACGGGTTATGATATCATTTTCTTCTGGGTTGCCCGAATGATCTTTTCCGCTCTGGAGCATACCGGTCAGGTTCCGTTTGATACCGTCCTGATTCACGGTCTTGTGCGCGACGCACAGGGCAGAAAAATGAGCAAATCGCTCGGCAACGGTATTGATCCGCTTGAGATCATAGATGAATACGGCGCGGACGCGCTCCGCTTCACCCTGGCAACCGGCAATTCCCCCGGAAATGATATGCGTTTTTCGGATGATAAAGTAAAAGCCTCCCGCAATTTTGCAAACAAGCTGTGGAATGCCGCAAGATTCGTACTGATGTATCTCGGCGAGGGGTATCAGTATCCCGGCCTGCCGGAAAAACTTGCCCTTGAAGATAAGTGGATCATTTCCAAGGTGAATACCCTTGCAAAAGACGTTACCGCTAATCTGGAAAAATTCGAACTCGGCGTTGCCATTCAGAAACTTTATGATTTTATCTGGGATGTTTTCTGCGACTGGTATATTGAGATTTCCAAGATCCGGCTCCAGAGCGGGGAAGACGCGGATACGGCAAAAGCCGTCCTTGTTTATGTGCTTACGGATATTTTAAAACTTCTGCATCCGTTTATGCCGTTCATTACGGAGGAAATCTATCAGGCGATCCCGCATGATACGGAGTCCGTCATGATTTCTAAATGGCCGGAGTACGATGAAAATCTCAATTTCGCGTCAGAAGAGCAGCAGGTTGAAAAGATCATGCAGGCAGTAAGAGCAATCAGAAACCGCAGGGCGGAAATGAATATTCCGCCAAGCAGAAAGGCTGCTGTATTTGTGGAAACAGACGATGCGGATACTTTCCGTTACGGCACGGAGTTTATCAAACGTCTTGCCTATGCGTCTGAGGTTACCGTATCAGGTGCCTTTGAGGATCTCGGCAATATTGTAACCGTGATTACGGATAGTGCCAAGATCTTTATCCCAATGGGCGAACTGGTGGATTTTGAGGCGGAAAGAAAACGCCTTCAAAAGGAACTTGCTGCCGCGCAGGATAAACTTGATTTTATCAATAAAAAACTTTCAAATCCGGGATTCGTCAATAAAGCGCCGGAAAAAGTTGTGAATCAGAATCGCGAGGATGCCGAAAAACTTGAAGAAAAGATCGCCGGCATTCAAGATTCGTTGGATTCCCTTGGGAAGTGATATCGTGAATTACGAAACGGCAATAGAAACTATGCAAAAAAAACAAAGCCTCGGCATGAAGCCGGGGCTTTCAAACATAAGCGCACTGTTGTCCAAAATGGCCAATCCGCAGGAAAAACTCCGGATCATCCATATTGCAGGAACAAACGGCAAAGGCACGGTGGCAGCTCTCATTTCCAATGCACTTTCAGACTGCGGCTTAAAAACCGGACTTTTCACCTCACCCTGGGTCGTGGATTACAGGGAACAGATCCAAATCAACGGTTCATTTATTCCTAAAGATCGGTTTGCGGCATATGTGGAGCGTTATGCCGGGGAGCCGGTTACGGAATTTGAACTGCTGACGGCAATTATGTATCAGTATTTTGCCGATGAACAGGTGGATTACGCAGTCGTGGAGTGCGGCATGGGCGGCGCACTGGATGCCACGAACGCCTTTTCCCGCCCTGAACTTGCCGTCATCACTTCCGTGTCCATGGATCACACCGCGTTTCTCGGCAATACGGTCAAAGAGATCGCAGCGCAAAAGGCAGGTATCATTAAGGAAAACTGTGTGTGCGTTCTTTATCCGAATCCGCACTGCGAAGACGTGTTTGCGCAAAGATGCAAAGAAACGAACAGCCGGTTGATCCGCGTTCCGCAGCAGAATGATTTCAAAAAGAATAATCTGGCGGTTGCAAAAGAGTGCGTGGCATATCTTCACCAGTGTGCGCGTCTGGAATACCCGTCTCTGCCTGCAAGGCAGGAGATGTTCGGCGGCGTTATGCTGGACGGCGCTCATAACGAGAACGGTGCCCGTGCCCTGCTTGATCATTTACCGTTTGAAAATATTGCTGCCGTGATTTCTATGATGGCGGATAAGGATTGCAACGCTTATCTCAAAATCATTGCGCCGCGCTGCCGCAGAATCATCACAACAGAAACCTCCAATCCGCGCACGCTTCCGGCAGAAAATCTTGCCGCGATCGCCGGAAGATACTGCAATTCCGTAACGTGTGAAAAAAATCCGCACCGGGCGCTTGAACTTGCAAAACAGGAAAATATGTTTGTTCTTGTCTGCGGCTCCTTTTTCCTTGCAAGAGATCTCAGAAAAGATTTGATCTAATTTCATATTTCGATAAATTATTCAGATCCGCTTTGGTATATTTACTAAAGCGGATCTTTTTTATGGAGTGAAAAATATGAATGTAACGATTGAATCAAGCGGAAATCTTATGATCGCATATCTGATCGGAGAACTGGATCACCACAGCGCCGGAGAGATCCGGGTCAAGATAGACGCCGCCGTCAGCTGCAAAAAGCCGAACCATCTTATTCTTGATTTTAAAAATGTTTCTTTTATGGATTCCAGCGGCATCGGTCTTGTTATGGGCAGATACCGTATGATGCAGAATCATCACGGCAGTGTGGAGATCAGAAATGTAACGCCGCAAACGAAAAAAATTATGGAGCTTGCAGGCCTAGGCAGAATCGCTATTATAAATGAAATTAAAGAAAATAAAGGAGAATAAAAATGCAAAATGAATTCAGACTTACTGTCAGCAGCAAAAGCGTAAACGAAGGGTTTGCCCGCGTGGTCGTTTCGGCGTTTGTTTCGCCGCTGGATCCAACTCTGGAAGAACTTGCCGACCTGAAAACAGCCGTTTCCGAAGCCGTCACCAACTGCATCGTGCACGGCTATAGGGATAAATACGGCAAGATATACATAACCGGCAGAATTGAAGAATCAACCGTGAAAATTATTATCCGAGACAAGGGTTGCGGCATAGATGATATACAGCAGGCAATGACGCCGCTTTTCACTACCGGCGAGGGGGAAAGGGCTGGCCTTGGCTTTACCGTTATGGAAAGTTTTTGCGATAAAGTTACTGTCCGTTCCAAACTGGGCGGCGGCACAAGCGTTACTCTTGTTAAAAAAATAGAGGGAAAAAGTAAATGGTGAAAGATTCCCGCAATCAGATGATAGAGGATAATATCGGCCTCGTGCATTCTATCGCCAAGCGTTTTGTCGGCAGGGGCGTGGACTATGAAGATTTGTTTCAAACAGGCTGTATCGGTCTGATCAAAGCCGTTGATCATTTTGATGAAAGTAAAGGCTTTCGTTTTTCCACCTATGCCGTTCCCGTCATTATGGGGGAGATCAAACGCATCTTCCGTGACGGCGGCGCCATTAAAGTCAGCCGCGCGCTCAAGGAAAAATCCATGAAGGCACAGCTCCTTCGGGAGCGTTTTTCAAAAAAAGAACTCCGCGAGCCAACTGTCAGCGAGCTTGCCGATATGCTCGGCTGTGATGTGGATGAAACTGTGGAGATACTCAATGTGATCAATCCCATGCTTTCGCTCAATTCGTTCGGCGAGGATGCCAGCGAAAATCTGGACGTGCCGTTTGATAATCGGGAAGAGATCTTTGATAAGATCTCGCTTTCACAGGTCATGGAAAAATTGCCGGCGGAAGAACGATTCATCATTGATTCCCGCTATTTTCAGGGAAAAACGCAAAGTGAAACAGCGCAGAAACTCGGCGTTTCACAGGTTCAGATCTCCAGAAAGGAAAAGGAGATCTTAAAAAAACTGAGAATTATGTTGAAATAAACCCGGCATGCATTTGCAGACTGCCGGGTTAAAATTTGCGCGTTATTAAAGATTGTTAAGGTCATATGGCGTTTTTTGATAAACAAAGTAGTTCAGCCAGTTTGAAAAAATCAGGTTCCCTGCGCTCTTCCAGTTCATTTTCGGCACAAGATTAATGTCGTCGTTCGGAAAATAGTTAACCGGCTTTTTGATCGGCAGGCCTTTCTCAAGATCCCGGAAGTATTCCTTGGCAAGCGTATCCCGGTCATATTCACTGTGCCCGGTTATAAAGAAATTGCGGCAGTCCATGTCGGAAATAATGTGCACGCCTGCTTCCTCACTGTATGAAATGATTTGTAAATCCTTAACTTTCGCAATGTCTGATGTGCGCAGTTCCCATTCACGGGAGTGCGGCACATAAAAAACATCATCCATTCCCCTCATAAGCGGATGCGTAACGTCCAGGCTGAAGTGCGGGTAAACACCAAATCGCTTCTCCGGCAGCACTTTCGGCTCAATTCCGTATTTGTAATAAAGCGCGGCAAACGCGCCCCAGCAAAGATACATTGTGGAATAAACATTTGTTTTTGTCCACGCAAAGATCTCGCAAAGTTCATCCCAAAAATCAACATCTTCAAATTTAAGATCCGCAAGCGGTGCGCCGGTGATGATCATGCCGTCATAGCGGTTGTGCTTGATCTCATCAAACGTTTTATAGAATTTCAGCATGTGCTCCATCGGCGTATTCTTGGAAACATGGGTGGATGCCTGTAATAACTCAACATTGATCTGGAGCGGCGAGTTGGATAAAAGCCTCAGCAGCTGCGTTTCGGTAACGATCTTCGTCGGCATCAGATTCAGTATGATAATATCCAGTGGGCGTATATCCTGCGTATCCGCGCGCCGGTTGCTCATAACAAACACGTTTTCCAGTTCAAGGCTCTGCTTTGCCGGCAGTTCTTCATCAATTCTGATTGGCATTTTATCACCCCTTTAATATAATGTAATACTATATAAATATATCCTGTTTGCAGGTAAAATCAATTATAGCAAATAAAAAATACAAATGCAACCGCAAATTTTTGTATAAAAAGACGAATCCGAAAAAAATCTGAATTTTCGTAAAAAAAGTTGTTGACAATCGCATTACGGTGTGGTATGATTATCAAGCGCTCAGGAAAGCGAGCGCAAAAGGACCTTGAAAATTGAACAA
>HF991825.1:274190-338144 GCA_000431535.1 Clostridium sp. CAG:678 | reverse complement strand
GTTCTCTGCGGTGGTATAGCCGCCGATATCTGCATACTTTCCGAAACGCCTATATATAATATAATCTATTCCTTCTTCTTCATTAAGATTTTTAATTCTGTATTCTAGATATGAATATCCAGAAGTTAAGGCTTGTTTATTTCTGTTTTTATCAAGATATCCTCCGACTTTTCTAAATACTCGGCGTATTGGTGAAAGTTCTACTATTTTAAAATCATTAAAATTGTCTTTAAATATTTCACTGTCTGTATATATTTCTTTTCTTGGTTCTTTTGTTTTAATGGGCTCGTCTATCCAGCCGCTGCGGAGGTGTTTGGTGCTCGGTCTTTTCTTTGCCTGAACACCTGCCTCCCATAGTGCAAGTGCTGCCTCCTGCTGGAGGTCTGCTCCAGTATCAGAGTATCCCTTCATGATTCGGGCAAGGTCTGCATCTAATGACTTGTCCACTACCTCCATAACATAATTACCTTCATTATCTATACTAACTTCTAAGTTAGTATCTGTTATGTTATCTATAGCATTAAGTCTATGTATCTCACTTATAAAATCATTCTTTGTTTTAATAATATACGGGTCAGCCGTTGCTTTGATACGGTGTTTAAGAACAGAGAACACAACAGCCCTTGCAAGGTCTTGAAGGATTCGTCCTTGCTGCTCCGGTGTTCCGTAAAGTACGGAAAGGGCGTATTTTCTTTTAAGATTTTCAAAATTGTTAATTTTTGTGTTTGTTTTCATGATGAAAACCTCCTAAAATAAAATAATATTATAGTGTGTGATGCGGTGAATGTGTGGAAGGTGGATCACCTATCACGCTAACTACAATAGCACACTGCTAAACATTTGTCAAGCGTATTTTTGAAATTTGCAATGTTTTTTTTAGCCTGCCAATGTGCATATTTAAAATATATAATAAGAGCAGCCAACATTCATTTTCTGCACTACTGAATATAGGGCGTAGTTATGGTATTTTTGACCGTTCATATTCCCAAAAACACGGAAGTTGCTTCATCTCCCACACCTAACTTTTCATCACATTTTTCCGCTTATTTACACCATTTTTCACACATTTTCACACATTTTCACACATTTTCACACATTTTTCTATCCATAATAACTGTATATCATTTTTGCTTATTTAGGAAAAGTTCATTTACTTCCAATAGAGAAATATCGATTATTTCAGAATAATTCATATAGAAATATTTAATGATTGATTTATGTAATCTTTTTATCTTGATGCTTGACAAATTTAAATATATATGATATAATTAATTATCGTGATAAGAAGTAATGGGGGGTTTTATTTTTAGTTATTTCTCGCTAATTTAATTATTTGCTTTTGGAAAAATTTTTATCCTTTCCTTATAGCATTTAGTCTTCTCTCTGCAATAGCGTTTTTGTATATATTATATAACTAGGATATGTTTGTAGGAGTTGAGGCTTGAAACCCTTGTGCCACAACGGTTTTGAAACGGGATACAACCTTAATGTTGTAACAAGGTTTACCAACAAATTCACACAAATACGAAAGGAGCTTTTTTAGTGATCATTAAATTTTCAACACCAATTGAAAACCATACAGAAATTTCTCATATTGGATGCACACACAAATTGGATGCTGCGCTAATACAACCGACTGCTGAACAGTTTTGCAGTGAGGTCGTTTCGGATCACGCGGCAGTCCCTATTAAAAATATGGAGGATATTTATAGAATTAGTAATTTCTTAATTGAGAATAAACGATACAGAGATAATATGTTGTTTATTGTAGGAATTAACTTTGGTCTGAGATGCAGTGACTTGAGAATGCTTAAGTTTGGAGATATTATTAACCCAAACCTTACATTCAAGGAAACATTCCCTGTTTTTGAGAAGAAGACGCGCAATACAAGAAAAAAGAAAAAGAATAGATATATAACTATTAATAATGCTGTTGTAGAAGCCGTAACCCTCTATCTCAAGAACACGCCCGGTGTGACATTGAGTGATTATATGTTCAAGAGTATTTCCAACAATGGAGCGAATGAGAACACTCCGATAACTATTCAATCAATCAACTCAATCTTACGCGGCATTGTTAAGGATCTCGGATTAAACATTAAGATATCCTCACACACCCTTAGAAAAACTTTTTGCTACTGGATGATGATGCAGGGTAATAACGACCAAAGGAGACTCCTGCTGCTCCAAAAGATGCTTAATCACTCCACTCCAGCTCAGACCTTAGACTATATTGGACTGACAAGTGAGGAAATTTCAGAAGCATACAAACAACTTAATATCGGAGGACGACAGAGAGCATCGCTTGTCGATTCCAATATCGTAGAATACAGCGAAACCCAAATCTTTAAAATCAAGGAGGTCAACTGTTGATAAAAGTTTGTGATAGTATTATGGGAAGCGGCAAATCAAGCGCCGCTATAAATTATATGAACGCACATAAGCATGACAAAAAGTTCATTTATATAACTCCGTATTTGGCGGAGACAGACCGCATTTTTTCAAAGTGCAAAGACTTGCACTTTGTAAGACCCAGTAATAAACTTAAGGAGTTTAATTTTAGCAAATCTCAGCACACAAATGAGCTGATTAAAGAGGGAAGAAATATTTCCACCACGCATCAGGCTTTCAAGAGATACACATCTGAGACACTGGATAATATAAAAAAGCAGGGATATACGCTGATAATAGATGAAAGTGTAAGTGTATATGAGGAATATGTAACGAACCCAACAGACTTAAACTTATTGATTAAGTTTGGATATGTAAAAGAGAAAAATGGAGTATATACAAGAGGTAATGAAGATTATGACGGAGCCTGTTTTAAAAACTTCTTCTCTATTTTGAAATCAAGAGACCTGATTTCAATGGATAACAACTCATATACTCTCTATTTTTGGTCACTACCTCCAGATCTTCTAACTTCATTTGATGATGTATACATCCTAACCTATATGTTCAACGCGCAAAGTTTGAAATATTTCATGGATATATATAACATCAAATATACTTATATCGGGGTTGAAAGAACTCCAGATGGAAAATACTATTTTAGTAAACATCCAAATTATGTACCGGAATATGTTCATCATATAAAAGATACAATTCATATATTGGATAACGCCAGATTAAACAGCATAGGTGATGATTATTACGCCCTATCTAAAGCATGGTACACTAATAAAATAGAAGGAACCGATCAGCTAAAAAAGAATATCAGTAATTTCTTTAACAATATATGGCGAGGTGTGGATGTAGATAAAAGAATGTGGGGTGCATTTAATTGTGCATTTAACAAACTCAAAGGGAAAGGATATACAAAATCATTTGTTCCTTTTAATGAACGCGCAACTAATAGTTATAAAAATAAAACGCATCTTGTCTACGCAACCAATGTATTTATGAATGTAAGTGAAAAACTACTTTACCAGCGTTACGGAGTTCAAGTAGACGAGGATCTTTACGCACTTTCTACTATGTTACAATGGATATGGAGATCAGCAATCAGAGACGGTCAGGACATCTATTTATATATCCCAAGCAAAAGAATGCGGACTTTACTTATTAATTGGATCCACTCCTTTGATGAGGGAGGTGTTTCTGTTGCATAACCAATGTAAATGTTGCATTTTTAAAGAGGCATGTGGGATAACAAGTTGCTCCGATATACTTGGGTGCGAATATTTCTATTCCACTTATACTAATGAATGGACTGATGAAGAGGTTGAGAAAACCATTGAACGCAATCGAGATGAATTTCGAAAATTCTGGTATACATATGTAGAAGAAGATTTTGAATTATAATATCACGCTAATTTAATTATTTGCATAGTGAGGTGTTGTTTATAAGCAAACAGTTAGCGTGTCAGAAGTTCATTTATAAAATCCATAGTAAAAGACTAAGAGAATCAAAATGGAACTTGACACTACCTATTGAAGAAGCAAGAAAGAACGACGAGGTAATTTCATTAGCCGACAGTCAAATCCTAAGATGGATAGACGAAATGAACCAAATAACGGACGCTGATTCCAAAGCCAGAGAAATAAAACTGAAAATCAGAGACATAAAGAAAGAGCCTAACAGTAGACAGAACAGCAGGACAATTAAAGACTTATATAAACAATTAGATGATCTACAGTTTAAATCGGATTATATGTGTTTGATTATTGATAAGAAAAAAGATTATTGGAGGGCGTGCAGGGGCTTTTCAATCAATGGTATTCCCTATAAGAGACTGTTAGGTACAAACGGCGGAATTAAAAACAGTACAATCGTATTTGTCAGCGAGCGGCTACACAAAGCATTAATAACCCGTATTGAAAACGGACGAAAGCCAAATATACCACTGGTCACCGCTAAACTGGAAGCATACAAGGCTTTGACATGTAGCGCTTCCATACCCGTCTCATTCCCAAAAGGAATACTCATCGTTAATGACTGTATGACTAAATTCATGTCAGATATCATCTATCTAACAGACGAGTGCGATGGAGATCCGATCATGGAAGAAATGAAAAATCAGGAGATTGTCTTAGATGCTTCTGATGGATGCGGATTAATGCACCCGGAACTTGCTAAACGGTGGAGTGCCGAACTTGGGTTGGATTATGTTATGAGCGGATGCAACACTCGTATGAGTTGGGAAAAAGGTATGGCATTCACATTCGACTTTATTGATTTTGCCGACAAAGTAGCCGGAGGCAATTACACTGTTAAAGACGCTTGGGGCAACGATGTTGACATAAGAGATGTAGAACTTATCCTCACAACATCTATGGTGAAACTATGGGATAGTTATGATAGTTGTGATGATTACATAAAGAACTCAATAGCAAATGGATATACATTCGGGATTACAAAGACCTGCCCAAAAGAATTAGAAAACGAAAGAAACTTAAACTACCAATTTTTGCAGAGCTACCAGTTTTCTGATAACGATATTGAAGAACTCATCGCACCAACAATGAACGAAATCAAAGATGTGCTTGGCAGAGACTGGAAGAAAGCGGTCTTATTTTTAAAAGGTTTTGGTCTAAACGAAAACAATATAGAGCGGATAGATGACGATATTGCTAAGGCAGTTATGATAGACCAGAGAATGATTAATGACCCGTTTGTTCAGAATACGATTTATCAAACTATTAAGAACAGAATTGATGAGGCAAAGGTGGGAGTATTAAAGGTACACGGGAACTACTCTATTGTTTCCGGCGATCCATATGCGCTTTGCCAAAACATTTTCGGGCTGAAAGTCACTGGTCTTCTGAAAGCAGGAGAAGTATATAACAAATACTGGGCAGACGATGGAGCAGATCAACTGGTGTGTTTCCGCGCACCAATGACTTGCCATAATAATATTCTAAGTGTTAAGCCAAATGGTAGCGAAGAAGCTAAATACTGGTATCGCTATATGGAAACTTGTACGATTTTTAATTCGTGGGACACTTCCTGTGCCGCCTTAAATGGAATGGATTTTGACGGGGATATAGTCTTGCTTACAGACAACCCCGTATTAGTAAGAAACATTAAGAGGCAGCCAGCATTGATGTGCGCTCAACGGAAAGCCGAAAAGAGAGTATCATCCGAAGAAGATTTTATTCGATCTAATATAGAAAGTTTCGGAAACGATATCGGACAAACAACCAACTGGATTACATCGATGTTTGAAGTTCGTTCACACTTCAAACCAGAGAGTAAGGAATACAAAACACTGTCGTATCGAATTAGATGCGGTCAGTTATATCAGCAGAATAATAGCTTATTATAAATTGTTCGCTTTCACGGAAACGTGTTTGAATAATAACCCATTGAATTGCTGGAAAACCCTAAAGGCAACAAAACCACAGCATAACGATGAAACAAGCGTAGGTGCGATGGTGGCGAAAGCAGAAAAAATTCGTTGTATAGCGCAAGGTTAAACCCTAAACGCTAAATAGTGGGCAATCAGCAGCCAAGACCCGAACAGGGTAAGGTTCAGAGACTATCCCGTAAGGGAGTAGAGTTGCAAGCGATTGGCGACTCGAAGTGGTGGGCATCCGAAAGGATGAAGATATAGTCCATGCTCTTGCTGAAAAGCAGAGGGCTTTTGCCAACCGTGGGTAGCGCCACAAGGTTAAATACATTAGGCAATAGATAAAGCAAAAGGAATTATATGTAAACCGATGCCAAAATCTTGGCGAGATATACATACCGTAAATAAGATTGAAGACGATACTACAAAGGGGTTTTATCGTAGTATCGTTGCTGATAAAAAACCGTACTTTATGAAGTACATCTACCCTGCTCTTATGAAGCAATATAATACATACATAAAAAATACAAACCGTAATGCGCTCAGAGAATTTCAAATGACAGTCGATGAAATGATGGAAATACCGGCTGACAGATTAAGCGAAAGGCAAAAAGACTTTTTGCGATACTACAATTACCGAATGCCTGTTGGTGTTGGAGATTGCGTTATGAATAAGATATGCAGAAGATTTGAGGAAGAGTTTGACGGTTTTATAAAACAAAGCGTGAATAATCAGAACTTTGATTACAGGATAATGAAAAGTGATGTTGAATATACACCAAGGCAATACACGGCAATCAAAAGGTTGTATGAAGAATATAAAAAAAGAGCAATAAATTACTCAATATTTGCTGACTACGAAAGGATTGATAATATAGATTCGATAAACACAATGTCAATAATTAATGAAGAGTTCCGCGCTGCGTGCAACAAGGTTTGTTCCAACAGTAAATCCCTTTGTAATATTATATTAGATATTTGTTACAACAGAAATTCTACGAAGAAATTTGCTTGGAGTATGTGCGGAGAGCAGATTATAAAAAACTTGTTATATGCAAATGACAATACCATCTCATTCCCCGAACTTGACGACGATGGAGATATTACATTTGGCGGTCACAGATTTAAAATCAAATCCAAAGTGATAGGGGCGGATGTATGAGTATTATTCTTAACGAACAGGAATGGGCAGAGGAAGCAATCAATTCTTGCTTATTAGGGAAAAAGCCGTCAGAAACATTCAGTCATATAGCTCGATACTACCTTGACCAAAACTATTCAAAGCCAAAAGTAAAGCAGTTATTAGAAACATTTCTGTTAAAGTGTGACACCTCTGCCTCAATACCAAAATGGACTCCTACCATTGAATATGCCATTCGCCGCGCCTCAAAGTATGAAACGATTCGTATCGACAGTATTGACATCACACAGCCGGAAATGGATAAAATCGATAGTCTGGACGGAAAACAAATTAAAAGGTTAGCGTTCACGCTCTTATGTTTATCAAAATATTGGGATGCTGTAAATCCAAATTGCGATCACTGGATCAACAATAAGGATACTGAAATAATGCGACTCGCCAATATCAGTACCTCTGTCAAGCGCCAAAGTCAGATGTATCACGATTTAAACAAACTCAAAATGATACGATTTTCAAAGAAAATAGATAATACAAATGTTAGAGTTGAATTTATTACTCCGGGCAAAACAGTTTTAAGCATATCCGATTTCAGAAACTTAGGATATCAATATTTGAAGTATCACGGCGAGTCATTCTTTGAATGCGCAAATTGCGGTATAACAGTACGATGCAAAAACAACGGTGTTGGGAGAAAGCAAAAATATTGTAATGACTGTGCTATGAAAATACATATGCAACAAAAAATCAATTCAGCAATGCGTAAAAATCAATAACATAAATAAAGGGAAAATAAAAAATTCACAACCCAAATAATAGGGCTTTGTAAGCCAAAAATAGCAACAGTTATGTATTCTCTGACAAAAATGACACCCCGCAAACCGTTGTGCCACAACGGTTTGCGGGGTGCGTGATAAAATACTATATATGAAGGATAATGTACGGTTGTCCTATCAAAAAGAAGAAAAGGAATGGGAAAATGATAGCAATTACAAAAGAAGAAAAAGAAAAAATCATCGAGAGATTCCCCAATATTTATATTGTGAGAACAATGAAACAGAAGTCAAAAAGACATCATTATTTTTGTGAGGAATCAAAACCTGTATTAAAATTTCTGAACAGAATAAGAGGCGAACGACCTTTGTATGATAACTCGAACAATTATCGCAAACACCGCCACTATAAAAGGTCATATCAAAGGAATACGAAAACAACTATTGCGAGGTGATATACACGGACGATAGTATCTTACAAAAAAGAGAGAACGAAACAAACCTACAACACCATAAGAGATTGGTGTATGGAAAGTTGGTAGATAAGACTCTATCCGACTTTGACTATTCCGAATTATCAAAATATGTGTATGGAAAGGAACTGTCTGCCGATGTCGCCCGAAGAGAAATGTATGGTAGCAGGTATACCATTGGTCTTGTTGAGAGCGAACAGTTATCCAAAGTCGAATCCTCAGAACTATTATCAGACATAGATAATAAATTAATTGAATTAAAGAAAGAGCGGCAAAAGTTTTTTGACCAACGGAGAGAATTTAATAAATTAGTATCTTCGGAGGGTAGACAAGAACACTTATATGAAGTTCTGAAAGTTGCGGCAGAAAATCTAAACGATTCTATAGGAGACTTATATGATAATATCCCGCAGATAGAACAATACTATTCGGATAACGAAGCGGTATTGATCTTCAGCGACTGGCATTATGGGATGATAACCAAAAATATATTTAATACATATAACACAGATATCTGCAAAGAAAGAGTGAAACAAGTTGTGGATTCGGCTATACAAAGGTTGTCTCTACACCAGTGCAGAAAACTTCATATTGTGGTTCTCGGCGATCTGTTCCACGGCGCAATTCATACAAGTGCAAGAGTTGCTTCTGAAGAATTGGTCTGTGATCAACTGATGCAGGTTTCAGAAATTTTAGCACAGTCCATATACCGATTAAGTCGATATGTTGAGGACACCATTGTATATATGACATATGGAAACCACGCTCGCACGGTTGCAAATAAACAGGACAGCATACACAGAGACAATTTGGAGAGGATAATCCCTTGGTGGCTTAATGAGCGTATGGCGAATATGGGAGCTGAAAATGTATATATAGCAGAACCCAGTGAAAATGAGTTTTTGCTTATAGACGCAGCAGGTCATCAAATCTGTGCAAGCCACGGAGACTTAGACTCTGTAAAGAGTTCTCCTAAGCTGCTGTCAACGCTATTTAGAAAGAAATACGGCAAAGAGATAGAATATATCGTAGTCGGAGACAAACATCATGTAGAGAGTTTTGAAGAGTTTGACATCACTGCTCAAATATGCGGTTCTCTTTGCGGGACAGATGATTATGCCAATGGGAAAAGGTTATATTCTGCGGCGAAACAACTTATGCTGATCGTAAACCCTGAAATCGGAATTGACGCAGAATACAAACTTAAGGCAAACTAAAAATTGGATTAGACTCCCCGCACCTCTGCTTTGCAAGTGTCCAAGAGGGAGATTATCAACGGCGGGGAGACTCCCCGCCTATTCATTTAGGAAGGAGATTTGCGATGTCGAGAAAAACGCAAATGAATAACATTACAAATCCTGAATTGATATCGCAAATCAACCCGCAAAACAAACAACTTTTAGAAGATTTTGTCGATTATTTGCGTTCGGTTCAGAGAAGAGAAACCACTATAAACGGGTATATAAATGATATACAAATCGCATTCGTTTGGAATCTATTATACAACGGAAATATATTTTACTGCGACTGGACTAAAAGGCAAATAGTCAGATATCAAAATTGGTTATTGAATGAAAATAAAAATAGTCCCGCAAGAATTAAAAGACTGAAGTCATCGCTATCCAGCCTCGGCAACTATATTGAGACTGTGCTTGATGATGAATATCCAAACTTTAGGAATATTATAAACAAAATTGAGAGTCCGGTTAATCAGCCTGTACGAGATAAAACTATCCTAAGCGACGACCAAATAAAAACGCTTTTAGATAGTTTAATAGAAAAGGGAAAATATGACAAAGCTTGTGTTTTAGCTCTCGCCCTTTATTCCGGTCGTAGAAAATCGGAACTTCTTAGATTTAGAGTTTCAGATTTCGCCAAAGATAAATTGGTTTGCGGCGGAGCATTGTATAAAAGCGATCCTATAGAAACAAAAGGTAGCGGTGTTTCTGGAAAACAACTGGAATGTTTCTGCTTGGCAAAACAGTTTCAGCCTTATTTGGATTTATGGATGAAGTATCGAAACGATCATAAGATTGAAAGCAACTGGTTGTTCCCGGATAAGCATGATCCATCATTGCACATGCAGATATCCACATTAAACAGTTGGGCTAAATCATTCAGCAGAATATTAGGCGTAAGCTTTTATTGGCACGCGATGAGACATATGACTGTTACTAACTTTAAGCGTGCAGGGATACCTGATACAGTCATACAGCAATACATGGGATGGTCTGATATCTCAATGGTGCCCGTATACTCAGACCTTGGAGCCGAAGAGCAACTCGGTATGTACTTTAGTGATGATGGCATAGTGAAACCGGAAAGCAAAGAATTATCAGAAATATAGAAAGAATTAAAGGAGATTATATGAACAAAAAAGAATTAATTAACAAAACTGTCAGCGTCTTGAAAGAAAATAATGCGAGAAAACATGTTCCACAGCAAAAAACCACCCTCCATATCAGTGACGATAACGGTCAGAAGAAAGATTTCATTATAAAGAAAGATTCGACAGACTTATTGTATACAACAAAAGATGTTACGGAAATGTTTGAGGCCGCTATCGCTATTATCGAAGACTCATTAAAGCATGGAGAGGAAGTCAATATACACGGATTCGGCACTTTCTCTTTAAAACTACGAGCCGCACGAGAAACAAAACATCCAGAAACAGGCGAAGTTTGTGTTGTAAAAGCGAGATATGTTCCTAAATTCCACTTTGGTAATAAACTCAGAATGGCAGCAAAGATTTATGAATTAGGGCTGGATGCGAAAGAGGATGATAAATAATCATGGCTATTGAGGTTAATAGCACAAGCGTAATATGCAGTAAGTGCGGACGAGCCTTCAGCCGTAGAAAAGGTTATTTTGCTGTAAACTATGGCGACTTATATAAAGGGATAGGACATCTTTCCGTGTGCAAAGATTGCGTGGATGAACTATACAATAAATATTTATCTCAATGCAACAGCGCAAAAGACTCTGTTCGTCAAGTGTGTAGGAAATTAGATCTCTACTGGAGCGAAAAGGTATTCGATCTGGTTGAGAAAAAAAGTACTACACAGACAATGATGACGACATACTTATCTAAGATAAATACAATTACATATGCGGGCAAGAGTTATGACGATACATTATCTGAGGAAGGAAGTCTGTGGGACTTTTCTGACAATTCACAAAACCTGAAGAAACCCGCAACAGACGACTCGTCCGATGAATCTGGAGATGATTTAGAGGACATACCGCCGGAAGTAATATTATTCTGGGGAACTGGTTATGATGCAGAAATGTATAAAGCGCTGGAACAAAGAAAGGACTACTGGATGTCAAGATTCCCAAACAAAGAGAATTTAGACATTGGTGCCGAAGCTATCATTCGTCAAATATGTGCTCTGGAGTTAGACATCAACAGAGACAGAAAGAATGGTCGTCCCGTAGACAAAAGCATTAATGCATTAAACACTCTTTTGGGCAGTGCAAACCTTAAACCCATACAGCAGAAAAATGATGATTTAGAAGCAAACATAGACGAAACCCCGCTTGGTGTATGGGCACAAAGGTATGAAAAACTTCGTCCAATTCCAGAAGTCGATCCAGAGTTAAAAGACGTTGACAATATTAAAAAATATATCAGTATATGGTTCTTTGGGCATTTATCAAAAATGTTAGGAATTAAGAATAGTTATTGTAGATTATACGAAGAAGCTATAGACAAAATGAGGGTTGATCATCCAGAATACGATGATGAAGACGATGAGGAATTTTTCAATGATGTCTTATCTGATTCATCTGATAATACGGATTAGGTCATATGGAATCAAGATACAAGCGGGTACTTAACGGAGCCGCTGTATGGATCGCATATTATAGAGAAAACCCTCATAGATTTGCAAAAGATTATTTACATTTAAATCTCCATCTATTCCAAAAAATAATGTTGATTATGATGAACTGGGCTTCTACAACAGTATTTATTGGAAGCCGTGGTATCGGCAAGACATTTCTTAGCGCAATCTTCTGCGTTATAAGATGTATATTATATCCCGGAACGAAGATCTGTATTGCGTCCGGGACAAGAGGACAGGCTTAAATTTAGGTCACTTTTGTGGTAACACAAAAAGTTATAACCCATTGAATTGCTGGAAAACCCTAAAGGCAACAAAACCACAGCATAACGATGAAACAAGCGTAGGTGCGATGGTGGCGAAAGCAGAAAAAATTCGTTGTATAGCGCAAGGTTAAATCCTAAACGCTAAATAATAGGCAATCAGCAGCCAAGCCTCGAACAGAGGAAGGTTCAACGACTATCCCGTAAGGGAGTAGGGCGCAAGCGATTGGCGACTCGAAGTGGTGGGCATCCGAAAAGGATGAAGATATAGTCTAGTACTCGTTGAAAGACGAGATCGAAGTAGCGTTCGATATTCATTATATTTTAGAAATGTAATAAATAAAACGATAAATGTCCTCGAAAAGATTCTTCTTGAACTTAAACCAAATTCTCCTGAATTAGCAGCAGAGATAGATGAGAAAGAAACAAAAATAAATTCTACCAATGCAAAAATCGTTTTTAAAAACTCCTCTTATATTAAAGTAGTTACGGCATCAGACAGTTCAAGAGGAAACAGAGCCAACCTTTTACTTCTTGATGAGTTCCGAATGATATCTAAAGACACGATAGATACGATATTGAGGAAATTCCTTACATTAAAGCGTATGCCGAAATACGAGGAACTCAGCAAAGAAGAAAGAAAAGCGGAATACAAAAAGGAAACTAACAAGACGATGTATCTGTCGTCAGCTTATTTTGTTGATCACTGGAGTTATACCAAATGCGTTGATACATTCAAATTTATGCTTCAGGATAATCATAAACAATTCGTATGCGGACTTCCTTATCAATTATCCATTTCAGAAGGACTCTTAGATGAAGAGTCGGTATATGAAGAAATGTCCGAGTCTGATTTTAACGAAATACGATTCCGAATGGAATATGAAGCCCTGTGGTATGGAAACAACGACGGTGCGTTTTTTGATTATGCTTCAATATCTAAAAACAGGCATATTAAATATCCATTTTATCCAAAGAGTTTGTCATCGACTCTGAATAACGCACCAGCAATTAAGATACCGTTAAAAGAAAATGGAGAGAAGAGGATATTATCAGCCGATATAGGTTTGATGTCTAGCAAAAAAAATAAAAACGATGCCTCTTCAATATTTATTAATCAAATTAATCGAACAAAGGCTAAAAGATATATTAGTAATTTAGCTTATGTTAATACATATGAGGGACTACGAACAGATGAACAAGCGCTTATTATTCGCAAACTGTTTGACGAGTACGAATGCGATTATCTTGTACTCGACACAAACGGATTAGGACTTGGCGTTTATGACGCGTTAGCAAGTGATATAACAGACCCTGAGACTGGTGAGATATATCCCGCCTTATCATGTATTAACGATAAAACAATGGCAGATAGGTGCACAGCAATAGGTGCTGAAAAGGTAATATGGTCAATCAAAGCGAGCGCACAGTTTAATTCAGACTGTGCTTTCTTATTAAGAGAGGGATTTAAGAGCGGTAAGATTAGATTGCTCGCAACAGAATATGATGCGGAAACTTATTTAGATGAAATCAGAGGTTATAAATCCCTTACACCGGAAGAAAAGGTACAGCTTTTATTACCATATATACAGACTACTCTGCTTATAGATGAAATGACTAAACTTCAATATGAAGAAAAAAGCGGGAAAATTAGAATATATGAGAAATCTGGAATGCGCAAAGACCGATATTCGGCTCTTGCATATAACTACTATGTAGCAAAACAAATAGAAAACAAGATGGCTAAAGCAGAAAGTAATAGCATTGACGGGAAAAATGTATTTGTTATAAAACCGCCGAAGTCATCACGAAGGGCGGTGAATGGATATAATGGGCAAAAAAAGAAATCGTGGGAATGGCAATAAGTCAAAAAGCAGACCAAAGCAAGAAAATGGTGAAGTAAGGTCATTAGGACTGTCGCCGAAGTTTGAGGACTTAAAGAAACTGATTATAAGAGACTTAAACAACTACACCTCATCCCCCACATTCTACTTATATACGAAAGATGATATAAACACTTATCTATCCAACCCATACAGATATGAAAAACAATTAAGAGATGCCATAACATATATTTATGGTGCCAGTTCACATTTCAGAAGACTTATCCAATATTTCGTAAGTCTTACAGATTTATCATATATTATCGAGCCGTATAAGATTGATCCAAGCAAGGTGAACACAAAGACCCTCGGAAACAACTATAGAAAAGTACTAAACATTATTTCATCGATGAATATAAAATCCCAAATCCCAAAGATACTCTCTGTGTGCTTAAAAGAGGACACTTTCTATGGAACACTGTGGGTCACAAACGACAATATAACCATACAGCAACTTCCGAGTGATTACTGTTCAATATCATCAGTTGAAAATAATGTCCCAAATGTAACATTTAATTTTTCATACTTCGACACACACAGTAATCTTCTTGAATATTATCCCGAAGAGTTCCATACAAAGTATGAGTTATATCGTCAAGCAGGTAATTCAAGATGGATAGAATTGGACTCCCCTACTTCATTTGCGGTGAAATGCAATTCTGATATTTTAGAGTACTCTCTGCCTCCGTTCGCTGGAGTATTAAGAGAGGTTTATGACATCGAGGACTATAAACAACTCAAGTTATCTAAGACGGCATTAGAAAACTATGCAATGTTGGTAATGAAATTGCCAATGACAGAAGATGGACGTTGGGGAATAGACTTAGACAAGGCTTTGGATTTTTGGAGAAACCTTGATGATGTACTTCCAGAGGAAGTCGGGTCAGTACTTTCACCTATGGGTATAGAGAAAATCAGTTTTGAAAGATCCAATGTGGGAGATACAAACGATATCGCCGATGCAGAAGAAAACTTATTCACCGCCGCCGGTGTATCATCACTTTTATTTAACAATCCAAAAGCATCATCTAATGCTCTATTGTTATCCATAAAAGCCGACCAAGCTATTACATACGGGATCGTTAAGAATATAGGCGATGTTATTAACCGCTTTATACAATCTCAAAGTTACGGTAAATACTTCAGGATTAACTTCTTGGATATTTCTCCGTACAACCGTAAAGAAATGGGAGAGATGTATTTAAAGGCAGCATCATACGGTCTACCGACAATATCAATGTACGCCGCTTCTCAAGGATTGGGACAAGCTGAACTGGATAATATGAATTTGTTGGAAACTCAGGTTCTTAAACTTCCCGAATTATTTAAGCCGTTAGTCAATTCAGCACAATTAAGCACAAAAGATTCCGCGACTGATGAGGGCGGCGCTCCACAGAAGGATGCGGATGAATTAACAGATTCCGGCGAGCAGTCGCGTGAAGACGGGGACGATTGGGGGTAATTAAATGAAGTTTATATGTGTGTTCAGTGAAGAAAGCAAAAACGAACTTTTAGAAGCAGGATTTATATTGTTAAGAGAGGATGAATACAACTCGATATATATCTTTCACGATGATCCATCAAAATCTTATGCACTTGCAGATATCAGCTTCATTAGATCAGATAGTTTATCATTTTAGTTTAGCAATTCCGTGACACTTGGCACGGTCTTTTTTATACCCAAAAATAAACAATCAAGTCTTCGCTTATGGTAGCGAGGACACGACTGGAGGTAAAGATGGAAGATGTATTAAAACTAACATTTTCGTCATCTTTAACAGACATTTGTGAACTCAATTCTTCTTTCGATAAGGGAATTTTAAAAATCGCTTATTGCGGAGATAACAGAAACAAAACATCAATATCCGAAGAAGTATTTGAAAAGTGTAAAAACACAGCGTACAACTGCCCGATAGTATGTAACTATGACAGAGCCACTGATGAAATAGGCGGGCATGATATTGAACTGGTTTCAGATTCTGACGGCGAGCTGCACATTATAAATGTGACTACACCCGTTGGGTGTGTTCCCGAATCTGCAAACATATGGTTTGACGATGTAGAAGAAGAGGACGGACAAGTTCACAGGTATCTTTTCGCCGACGCCCTACTTTGGAAGCGTCAGGAAGCATACGAAAAGATCAAACGAGAAGGTATTTCTGCACAATCCATGGAAATTACGGTTAAAGATGCTGAAATGGTAAACGGCATATTACATATTAAAGATTTTGAGTTTACTGCCTTTACCATTATCGGTGTTGAGCCTTGCTTTGAAAGTGCGTCAATAGAAGTATTTTCAAAGAAGAATTTTAATTATCAAATGTCTGAGATGATGCAGGAATTAAAGGAAAGTTTCAAATCAATCAGCAACTCTTTTAAAAGAGATGATGATATACACCCACACAATGACTTAACGGAAGGAGGAAACGATGCATTGAGCACAAAACTTGAATTAGCAAAGAAATACGGCATTGATTTAAATAGTTTGGATTTCTCAATCGACGACCTCAGCATTGAGGAACTTGAAGCAAAGTTTGTGGAAGTAAAAAAGTCCCAAGATAAAAGTTTTATGTTAAATAGCAATTTCAGTGAGGAAGTTAACAACAGGCTCAAAGAAGTAACAGTCCAAAAATATTGGGGCGAAGAGCGAAGGTATTTCCTTGCCGACTATGACCATGAAGCTAAAGAGATTTATTGCTGGGATACAGAAGACTGGCTCCTCTATGGTTTTACATTCACAATGGATGGCGATAAGGTCGTTATCGATTTTGACTCAAAGAAACGAAAGAAATACACCGTTGTTGATTTTGTAGATGGAGAAGATCAAACCCAAGTTTCACCGTTTGTAGATGTTTACTCACGTATGGAAGCAAAGATAAAAGAAAGTTCCGAGTGGGAAACCAAATATGAAAAGGCTTCTAAAGAACTTACAGAAGTAACCTCAAAAATGGAGGAACTTCAAAACTTCAAGTTAGAAACCGAAAGAGGTAAAGCGGAAGAGGCTGCTAAGGCGGTATTCGATCAGTTCAAGGAACTTGACGGCAATGAAACATTTGAAGAACTGAAAAAGAATTATACAAATTATTCTGCCGAGGAACTTGAAGATAGGTGCTACTCTATTCGAGGACGGCTTGCTTCTGTTCAGCAGTTAACATTTAGCGCAAAACAAACTTCACCGAAGATATTAGTCAACTCCAGTAAGGACGATACCTCTGAGCCTTACGGCGGTATTGTCAGGGATTATGGAGTTGCACAAAACAATTAATTACATAGGAGGATTATATTATGGCACATGGTGTTGTAAGAACTGATAAACTCGCCGGTACTGATAACAGAGCTGGTATTATTTCCGTTCGCTATCAGCCTTCTTCTACAGAGACGGCAATAGACAACGGTAATGTTGTAGAGATCGCTGGTTTAGAGACTGGATCTCGTGAAGTATATGTAGGAAATACACCCACCGCAGAATCTGAACTGAAAAACATTGTCCTTATTGCGTCTCCGGAAGTAATGTATGACGATGCAAAACGTAGCCTTGAAGATTTTTATAATGAGGCTGGAAAGATCGCTCGTGGTTATTACCTTTACACTAATAACATCTTTTCTGTTACGAAGGATGCACTGGACGGCGAAGCGTCGCCAAGCATTGGTGACATCGTTGAACTGAAAGCTGGAACAAAACTAAATGTAGTTAAAAAGACTACAGGTCTTACTGCGGGTTCCACACAGGTAGGAACAATTATTGATATCAACACGGTAGGTAGATTTACCTATTATGCGATTCAAGTAGCATAAGCAAAACGACTAAAGAAAGGAGCTAAAACTAATGGCTATTGATACTAAAATGAACGATATTGTCAAGCTTGCCGTTGATGGTTACAAAGGCAGAGTTGAAAAATATTCTGTTTCCGACTCTCAGGAAGTTCTGAGAAAGGCGCTTATAGATTTAAATAACGGCAGCACAAAACTTAATTATAAAGCTATCAGAGACGGCAAATGCCCGGGTCTTTTCTCCCTTATTGAAACCATCCTTGATCAGACAGTCGTAGATGGTCTGACCGACAGCGATTTCTTTAACGCTCTTGTTGATTACAGAAATGTTGCGGACGGAGACCAGAACTTATTCGTAGTAGACGATAACAATCTTTTCATCGTTGACGATGCAGCGAGTGGAACTCAGGGGGTTCGTAGGCAGAGACTCGGCGGCAGTTCTGTAACTTCTATTCCGACTTCTTATAAGACGGTACGTATATATGAAGAGCTTGATCGAGTACTCTCCGGTCGTGTTGACTTTAACCATCTGATTGATACTGTATCAAGATCGATTAAGCAGAAGACATTACAGGACATCTATACAGTCTGGGGTTCTGCTACGGCTAACGACCTTGGCGGTACTACATACTTCCCTACGGCTGGTTCATATGATGAGGATACTCTTCTTGATTTAATCTCTCATGTAGAGGCGGCTGCTGGTGGCAAGACTGCTACTATTATCGGAACTAAGAAGGCTTGCAGAATGCTCAAGGAGGCTATTCAGTCTGATATTGCAAAGGACGAGCTTCATGAACTTGGCTATTACGGCAAATTCTATGGTACGCCCGTTATTGTTACTCCTCAGCGTCATGTTACCGGCACAAATGAATTTGTTTTTGATGACAATTCTCTCACCATTGTTGCTGGTGACGACAAACCGATCAAATTCGTTTATGAGGGCGATTCCCTTATTTCTATGAGCGATCCTACGGATAACGCAGATCTCACGCAGGAATATTTCTACGCCACGAAATACGGTCTTGGAATCGTTCTTGCAGGCGGCAATGCTGGTATCGGCAGATATCAGACAGCCTGATAAGCACAAACAAACATCATAATAGTTAAAAAATTAAATGCTCGGCGGGACAAACCCCGCCGAGCTGAATGAAAGGAAGGCAATATGGCTACAAACCAAAAAACGAAAGGCTCTGCAAAAAACACCGAGCCAGATAAATCATCAAAACAAACTATTTCTGAAAACTCAACAGAAAGGGTTGCAAAGGATATAGATCTCAGTCAATTCATTCCTGTGTATAACGGGTTTCAGGGCAAATTAGTATATATCAGTCCTCGAACAAAAGAGGTTTTTAAATGGGACTCCTTTGGTGATGTACAGGAAATTGAACTTAGAGAACTCAAAAACGCCAAAAGTGCTTCTAAAGCATTCTTTGTTAACAACTGGTTTATGTTTGACGAAGATGATGCTTGGGTCATTGACTATCTGGGTATGAATAAGTTCTATAAACACGCAATCAGCATTGACCATTTTGATGATATTTTCACCAAAACTCCAAAAGAAATAAGAGAAACTGTCTCTCAGCTTTCTGCTGGCCAAAAGCGCTCTGTTGCTTATAGAGCACGCCAGTTAATTAAGAACAATGAGATTGATTCCATTAAAGCAATATCGGCACTTGAAGAATCATTGGGCGAAGAACTTATTGAGAAATAATTGGTGTAAGAATGAGCGTACCATATGATTTATTTATTGGCGCATTTTTATCTAAGATATCAGATTACAGCTTTTTAGAAGTGCCGACTGTAAATGCAACGCCAATTGTTGATGGGTATTTAAAAAGATCTTTGTCCACATTTAAAAAAAATTGTAAATACGACTTGATCGGAAACATCAATGACGAAACAAGAGAGTTTGAAATTGATATCCTCGACGAGGATATTGATGAACTCGTCGATATTATTTCCGAGGGTATGGTCGTACAATGGCTGAAACCTTATGTCTATAAGCAGGAGTTGCTGGAGAACATCTTGAACACTAAGGATTTCACAACATACTCCCCTGCTGAACTTTTAATGCGAGTCGGGAACGCATATTCAAAAGCGCAGGAAGACTATACACAAATGATTCGTGACTATAGTTATAACCACGGAAATTTGTCGGAGCTACATTTATGATATTTGAAACAAAGAATGGAAGTTCCTTAGATTCTGATTTAATATCCAATTACTTAGATAGTCTTGTGAATCGATTTTTTAAGATTCTCCCGATACGAGAAGAGAATGAAGAATCATTAGGAGTATATTTAAATTCATTTCAGCAGGAACTTATAGGCTGTAAAGGCTTGATCATAGCGTTAAACAATGACGCATTATTTTTATCATTGATATCTTCTTTGCAGTACCTTATAGACAATCCTGAGTGCTCTGTTCAAACTGTCAGGCGTAATGTATTCAATTCCATATCCGTATGTAAAAAATTAAAGTCAAATTATACATCTAATCAGAATTGAGGAGCGTCTATGGACATATGGAATGATTATCGTGCACGTATGGGTAGCAAAGGTATTACAAAGAGAGAAGAATTTTACAATAGACAAGTACACCGTTTGACACATCATGCATCAGAAAACCTATCATACCAAGAAGTAACGATAGATGAGTGCAAACAAAATGTTACCATTTTGGACACAGATGCATTAAACCAAAAGACAATCATTTCGTTACCAAACGAGAATTTAGACCTTGGAGAAATTGTTCGGTGGAAAAATCTCTACTGGTTAATTACAGAGCGAGATGCAAACACCACTTTATACACAAAATGCAAAATGACTCAGTGCAATTATCTGCTGAAGTGGGTGACAGATGATAAATTGATTCATGAGCAATGGTGTGTAATAGAAGACGGAACCACCTATCAAACCGGAGAAAGAGAAAGCTCGGACTTTGTTGTAACTCGTGGCGATACACGTATTGCTATGTATATTACAAGAAACGAACAGACGATCAATCTTGGAAGAGATAACAGATTTCTTATCGGTGATCCCGATGCTAAATTCAAATTGGCATATACATTGTCTAAACCTCTAAAGGTAGGAAATGTATATAACGGGCATGGTGTGTACCAATTTGTACTTCAGGAAGTATCTACAAATGAATATGACAATCACGAATTAGCGATAGCTGACTATTATAGATATTTCCCTGAAAAGGATGATGAACTTCAGGATCAAGATATAGACCTTGATAAATCATCTCAAAGCGATACAGAGAGCGACAGAAAGGGGTGGTTATAATTGCAGCTTGATGAGTTTTATGGATATAAAAATCAATTAATGGAAGATATTATAACTACCGAATCTATCGTCAGCCTAATAAATGAAAATATAGATTTTTCTGATGCTTACGATGCACTTCGATACAAACAGGTTTTCCCTTGTGAATACATACCTGATACGGTCGAGGACGCTAAGACCTTTGTGTGTTTTGATGTTGATATTCAAAAGTCGCTGAACAAAACCTATTTATTCCCTGTTCTCTACATTTGGGTATTTACTCACAGAAGTTTACTGGTCTTACCTAACGGTGGAGGTGTTCGCACAGATCGATTGTGCTGTGAGATAGCTAAGAAGATAAACGGCAGTTTGGAATACGGGATTGGAGCGCTGGATCTATATTCTGTTAAGAGATTTGCGCCAATGACCGATTACCAAGGTAAAGTTATGACATTTAACGCTACCGACTTCAATCATCCTTATAACCCGAAAAAATACATCCCATCTAACAGGAAGACCGATTAACTCCAATGAATCTTTTATACAAAAGAGAATACCCGATCAACGATAAGATCAAGGTCATAATTCCTACCGTTGGTGAGATTATTGATAATGAGGATGATTACTACGATATCGTAACTGTACTTACTGGAATGCCGATTGACTTTATGGTGCAGTTAGACGATATAGGCATCGATTTCTCTCAAATAAACGAATATGATCTATTTCTTTTATTTTTCGGTGCGCTAAAAAACAAAGATACACATTTAGTATTTGGTGATTTGGACTTAAGCAAATTTGAACTTGCGACCAACCAGCAAAACGGGATGACCGTTCTGGTAGACTGGGAAAACGATATTGTTATCGATAAGGCAATTCATGACAAATTCGCGAATGCATTACGAACCATTCACCATTATAAAAAGGATACAAGAAAACCGGCAAATAAAGAGGCAAAAGAATATATGATTGAGCGTGCAAGAAAAAAACTCAAAAGGCTCAAAAGAAAAAACGCATCCAACATTTCGCCTCTGGAAAGAAAAATAATCGCAATGGTTAATACGACAGAATACAAATATAACTTTGAGGGGACACGAGAACTTTCAATTTATCAATTTAACGAAAGTGTTAACCAAGTAATAAGAAAAAATGAGCATGATAATGCAATGTATGGTGTCTATATGGGCACCTTGAAAATCAGCGACATCCCAAAAGAAGTCGCGGATTGGATTTCTAATAATTAGGAGGATTAATTATGAATGTTAGCGATATCACCATCACCAGTGTCGAAACGATCACTGCGTTTGATGTAGCTACAGGTAATTATAAGTTTACGCTGGATGAGCTTCAGAACGCCAGCATAGCTCAGACACAGGACTCCACGGATATCACCGGTAAGGGCGGGCGTAGACTTTCAACGCTTAAGAGGAATAAAGCCGTAACTATCAGCGGTACAAACGGTATGGTATCCGGCGGTCTTCTCGAGATGCAGACAGGCGGTACTTTCGAGAATAAGACGACAGAAGTACTCTGGACTGATTATCTGACAGTATCTGAGTCCGGAGCAACCACTACATACAAAGCCGTAGGAACAACTGGCTCAGAGATTGAAGCACTCTATATCAAAAATGATGATGGTACTCTTGGTGAGGAACTTCAGCAGGATGCAACAGCCGCTTCTGGTAAGTTTGCATATGCTCCTGCAACAAAGAAAATCACATTCGATACAGATAGTGTACCGGATGGCACAGAGATCGTAGTTTATTATAAGAGAAAGATCACTGCCGATGTACTTGAGAATGTTAGTGATAACTACTCTACGAAGTGTACCCTGTATATTGATGTTCTTGGCGAGGATAAATGCGCAAATGTATTCCGCATTCAGTTCTATGTACCAAAGGCAGATTTCTCTGGTGAATTTACTCTTGATATGGGTGAGGATCAGACCGTACATGCGTTTGAGGCTAATGCCCTTGCCGGTGCTTGCGGCGCTTCCGGTAGCATGTGGACTTATACTATTTTCGGCGCAAATACTCCTGACGCTGACTGATTAATTTATGGCAACTGGAACGAAGAGATGTAAGGTCTGCGGTAAGGAATATCCTTACTGCAAGACCGCTTCCCGTCCCGGTGTATTCAGGTATCAAGATGTTGCCTGCTGCCCTGAGCACGGAAGTATCTACCTTAAGCGAGTCATGGATGCTCGGTCAAATAAAATCATAGAGAAAGATGAGTCAGATAAAGCTGAAAATAATACTGAAGAAGAATTAAAATATCTTACAATCGAAGATGATATTGAAGACGACGATAATGACGAAGACGACGATTTCGATATCGATGATTAATTAAAATGGGGTGTCTTTATTGGCACCCCATTATACATAGGAAGTGAATAATTGGAATTACATTTAACCAGTAGTATCCCCCCATCGGTCAATCATTATCTGGGTTATAGAGCAATAATAAAAGACGGAAAACCCTTGGCAGTATCATATGTTACTCCCGAAACGATTCGATATAAATCAAAACTTCGTGAATACATAGCGGAAGAGGTAGAAAAACAGCACTGGACTTTAAAACCAAACAAGACACAGCATTTCTATGTTGATACTGTATTCTATTTTGATAGGGTTGATCGTGACAGTAATAACTACTTTAAGGTTTTGCTGGATGCAATAACCGAAACGAAACTGATTTGGATGGACGACAATGTTGCTTTGGAGCGAGTAAACCGAATTTATTACGATGCAAAGAATCCGAGGATTGAGTTAACTATTAGACCCGTAGAGTATATAGGGATTTTTGATTCCGCATCACAGATGGATACATTCATATCCCGCTGCGTCGGATGTACTCGTTTCAGTCAAAACTGTTCAATATTACAAAAAGCAAAACGCGGGAAAATACAACCCGATATAAAGAACTTGATTTGCTCTAAATTCAAGTCAAATTCAAAATCTAAAAATATTATTTCTAAGAATTAAAGGAACTGGAGGATTATTATGGAAACAAACGAACAAGTTAGCAATCTGTTAAAAACAATAAATGGTGAGTACAGCAATACCGTTAAAAAGACTTGGCAGGGTATGACCTTTGAAATTAAAAGAGTTTTATCTTTTGCGGAAATGACAGAATTTATCGACTCTGTTATGTCTTTATGCTTTTCGGATTCATATCTCTATTTGCCCGAAGTTAGAGATTTTGCAATCAATAGTTGTATTATTGATTATTACACAAACATCGATATTGTCGATGATGTGAATATCAGATATAACACAATCTATTGCACGAACTTAATAGAACAAATAAAGAAAGAAATTAATACCAATCAGCTTGACAACATTTTAGATGCGCTGGACGAGAAAATTGACTACAGAGTTAGCACGAATATAGATGCAATTTTGAGTCAGGTTGACAACATCGTGCAGACACTGGAGAACTTCGCACAAAAGGCACAGGATTCGTTTAAAGACTTAACGCCGGATGATATAAAGGGTTTTGTATCATCAATCAACAGCGGCGCTCTGGATGAAGAAAAGATAGTCAAGGCTTACTTTGACAGCAGAGAAAATAAAGCATCAGAGCAAGAGGAAATCGAGTAGTGGCAAGTATAAATTGGAATTCAATTTCCAAAAAAATCGAAAAAGCAGTAAACACTCCGACAGTTAAGAAAAAAATCGAATCTTGCGTAAATGAAAAGATAAATATTAACGCACAAGAAGCCGCACAGAAATTTGTTGATATATTACAAAAAAGTATTATGGCGAGTGCTGGAGAAAACTATGCAAGCGGTGATTTAGGAACTGCGGCTATTCAAGCTTTACTTTCCCTAAACTTCAATACCGGAACGCCTTATAAACAAGGAAATAACTATATAATCAACATTTCTTTTGACGGCGATAAACACAGAGAATCCTTAGCACCTGCACAGTATGACGGAGTTGACAATATAGTTGCACTATTGAACTCAGGTTATTCCGCAGGTCATACAGTATATGGCGTGTGGAAAGGTCATACAGACGGTACAATACCGAGCTTAGCAAAACGCGGTGGTGCTCATTTCATTGAACAGGCTGTAAATGAGTTTATGAGAAATTACGCGCACTATTACGATATAAAGGATATACAAGTTTCAGATATCTATATTTAACTTCAGGGATTGGTATTGCGCCAATCCCTATTTTTATAAGGTGGTGAAAAAATGCCGAAATCAAGTCAGTCGGGATCAGAGGCTGATGTAAAACTGGTGATTGGTGCCGACCACGCACTAAGTTTATCACAGATGAAAAGTGATATTACATCTATTTTGAGCAGTCTGAACAGTTCACAAAATAACTATAAAATAAAAGTGGGTCTAACTGTTGACAAAAGACAGGGATACTCTTCTATGCTTAATGACATTAAGAGCATTACTAACAGATTTTCAAAGGGTTCCACTGTCGCTGCTAAACTCAAAATCGGGATTGATCAATCCTATATTGAAAAGCAATACAAAAGTGTAATATCCAAGATATCAAAAGGTCAGTTTGCCGGAATGAAAGGTCTGTCTTTGGTTGATGATAAATCTCTGAGCAAACTTAAATCAGAGGTAGCTCAAGCCCAAAAGATCATTAATGACTATAAAAAGGGCATTCTGACAGATGAGTCAATAGGCAAAGTTGGTACTTTTAGTTCTGCAAGCACTGCGAAAGAAATATCTAATTTAGAAAACTATGTTAAAAGAGTTGAGAGTGTACGCAAAAAATTATTTACCAGTACAAAATCACTTAGCGGAATAAACTCAGCCGATGATCTGAATGTGGTTCTAACTCAGTATAAAAACATTCAATCAAAATTGGCAAGTCTTTCTTCTTTAGACGGCACTACAAAACTGAGCAGATTGTCTGAAATAGAAGCGGAAACGAATGCCTATTTAAATCAGATAAATACATTAAAAGCTACACAAAATGTAGCAAAGGCAACAGACAAAGCTAAAGCCGATGCTGCGAGACAGACAGCAAAAAACATAAACGCCGAATCTGCCGCTTATATTAAACAAATCAACTTAATTAAACAGATACAAACTTATCTCAGATCAAATTCAAAAGTTTCAAATAGTAGCTATGGAAATCAGATTAACAGCATTTTATCTAATTTGCAGTCTGGGAAAGCATTCTCTTCCAGAGAGATACAAAACTACGCTACAGAATTTAAAAATCTGCAAACACAAATCAATGCCGCAGGTCTTGCCGGAAAATCATTCAGTGATATTATCAGTTCCGGTATCAAGAAGTTTTCTGATTGGTTTGGAATTTCACAGTTAGTTATGTCCGCTGTTCAAGGCGTTCGTAATATGATCGCAACCGTCACTGAAATAGACACAGCGATGACGGAGTTACGAAAAGTAACCGACCTCAAGGAACAGCAATATGCACAGTTTGGAAACACTGCCGTAAATGTTGCAAAGCAGGTCGGCGCAACTGTTGCTGACACAATCAATTCAACTGCGGACTTCGCAAGGCTCGGTTATGATGTTGAGGAAGCAACAGACTTATCCGAAGCGGCATTAGTATATAAAAATGTTGGCGATGGTATTGAGGATGTAAGTGAAGCATCCGAGTCGATTATCTCCACTATTAAAGCATTCAAAATCGAAGCATCCGATGCAATGGGTATCGTTGATCAATTTAATGAAGTCGGAAACCGATTTGCCATCTCATCGGAGGGGATCGGAACCGCGCTCAAAAAATCAGCGGCATCCCTTGCAACATCTGGTAACACGATAGAAGAAAGTATCGGTCTTATAACCGGTATGAATGCAGTTGTGCAGAATCCCGAGGTAGTAGGTACAGCTTTAAAGACATTAACCATGTATCTCAGAGCCGCAAAGGCAGAAGCCGAGGATGCGGGAGAAAGCACAGACGGAATGGCAAATTCCGTATCCGACTTACAAAGCCAAATCCTTACCCTTACAGGTGGTAAGGTAAATATAATGGAGAATGAAAGCGATTTCAAATCCACATATCAAATCATAAAAGAGATCTCCCAAGTATGGTCTGATATGGCTGAAGTAGACCAAGCGGCACTCCTTCAGTTAATTGCTGGAAAGAGAAATGCCAACGTCGTTACTTCTCTTATTACAAACTTCAGTGATGCCGAAGCGGCAATGCAAGCGGCTTCGGAAGCTACAGGTTCTGCTACAAAAGAAAACGAGAAATACTTGGATAGTATTGAAGGTAGAAAGGCAGAACTCAAGGCTTCATTTGAAGAAATATCAACAGACTTAATTGATTCCAGTGCGGTAAAGGCTGCCGTATCGGGACTAACATCGATCATTAATGCAGCCGATGATCTAATAGATGCATTAGGCGCAATACCAACATTAGCAGGAGCCGTAGGCGCTGCTCTGTCATTTAAAGATGTGGGTGAACTAATGAAACAGTTCCATTATTGATTACACTATATATAATGACTACGCCCACAAAAGCTTTAACTAACAGTGATGTGAACGAGATTGCTTTAAACACGATTAGCAATCAAGAGGGCTTTAAGCAAAATAGGTTAAATTGGTATAAGTACAGGTTCTCATACCGTTAGACGGGGAAGGCTTATATGTAAAACTACATAACAGAGCATATAAGAGTATCCGCAGCCATATCTCATAATCGTGAATGAGAAGGTTCAGAGGACATAAACCTACACGGTGCAAATCGTGAATGTATGTTGCAAACTGTGTTCGACAGTAGTTTAAGTCGAATTAAAAACCTAACCGTTGCTATTCGGTGTGTATAAAATAGCAAAAACTCCCCTACTCTGTTTAGAGTAAAACGGGAGTTTTATGAACATAGTTTATTGATGCGAAATATTGAGCGTAACGTATTACGCTGTACAAGCAGAAATAACGGTGGTTTCATTTCAGAAAACACCGTTTATTAATCTGTTATAAAACAACGAAATTCGAGCTACAGCGAGCCACAGCGGCGCAATAATCACCATTTATTGCCGCAGTTCGAGCATTCCCACTGAGAGCGTGCAGTTTTGCTGAATAGACCGAACGCCGCTCCGCTTACAACACGCTTTGTAGCAGAGATCTTGTGGATGTTAGGGGAACCACAGACAGGACATTTTGGGGCATAAGTTGGATGTGCCCTTTCTAGAAATCGCTTTTGTCGATATTCGCTCTCTTTTTGTTCATACTCATCTATCTCTTCTTGAGTAGCGGGTCTAAATTCTTTACCGGAGCAACGAACACAAATCCAATTTTTGAAGTTGGCATGCTCAATTTTCCCACAATTTTTACATACAAAATAAGTTGGATCCACGATAATCACCATTTATATGATGAATTTTTTAATTAAGCATCTCAATAAACTATTGTTGCTTTTATTTTAAATATATAACTATTATTACAGTTTGATAGTCAAATTATTAGGAAGCGATCAATCGCTTTCGGGTAAAAAATTGCAAATTAAAAATCCTCTCGGTGATTTTATTTCCTCAACTAAAATTACCGATGGGTTGTTATTTGACAAAGGCTTTTCGGAACAATTCGAAAAAGACCGAAAAGCATTAACAAGTTACATCAACGCAGTCAATGAGACCGGAAATATCCAAAACTCATTGGATATGTATATGTCCAGCGCTTCTGCTGATACACAAAGCTTCGCAAAAGACATTGAAGTAGTCAATGGGCAAATTCAGAACATTGATACGGTTCTTGCCAATTACACAAAATCCGCTAATACGGCACAAGTCTCTAACCTCGCCTTAGACAAGAGTTTTGCAAACTGCCAAAAGATCATGAATGAATACAACAGCGGTTGCAAAAATGTAAACCTTTCGCAGGAAGACTTTATCTCCGCCGTAGGTTCATCTAATAGCGTAATGGGGCACTACTTGTCCAGTTTACAAGGCGGACAAGCAAATATGAAAGGCTACACGACCGCTTTGATAGGCGCAAAGGTGCAGACCATTGCCCTGAATGTAGCGAGCACAGCATTAAACGCAGCCATCACAATGGGTGTCGGACTTGCAATTCAAGGACTCATTACTCTTGCTGATAAGCTTATCGTCACTTCCGATGAAGCAATTCAGATGGGTGAAGATGCCAAGAATGCGATTTCAGAGATCAACACTGCAACAGAAGACGCTTCAGATGTTGTAGTAACAGCAACAGATAGATTTGCCGAATTGGCACGAGGTGTCAACTTAGTAAACGGAGAGAATATTTCCCTCTCGAATGAAGACTATAACGAATTTCTGTCAATTAGTAATGATCTGGCAGAAACATTCCCAACATTGACAAGAATCTACGATGAGAACGGCAATGCTATTGTTCAGTTGAACGGTGATGCAGAGACCATTAACAGGACATTGCAAACCCTATTAAAGACAGAGCAGCAAATAGCAAACCAACAAATCGTAGAGCAAATGCCCAATTTATATACGGGCATTAAAGAACAATCTGACCAGTATAATAAGCAAGTAACCGAGCTACAAGATGATATGGATAAGAATCTTGCTTATATAAAGTCTTATGATCAGTCTGTTAATCAAGCAATTAGCGCAGGGAACTTAGATATTCTCAAGTATATGACCCCATCGAGTGATAGGACTCTATTACAATATGATAAAGACATCCGCGCTATATTAGATAAATACAATATCCAGTATGAGCGAGAAAATAGTGACGCTACAGGATATACAACTTGGTCATTAATTGATAATGAAGATAACATCAAGGCTTTTCGTGAAAACCAGAATGAAATTAATACTGAAATTCAAAAATATTTTAGTGGTATCACTACAGAATATCAAATCCAAGTAGACGAAGCACAGAAAAGTATAGCATCTATTCAGAATCAGAATAAATCAAACTGGTCTGGCTTATTATCAGGGATCTCAGCGTATCTGAATGAGAACGATGTATATAATTCTCTTTCGGATAACGCACGCACTGCTGTTCAGAGCATTATCAACAGTATGGACTATTCATCCTTGGATTTTAAAAACTGGAATGAATTAAAAGACTTTATTAACGATGATATTCTTGATTTGTTCAGTAATGATCCAGATAGCGCTCAAAAAATCACAGCATTTTTAGATGTACAGACTCGATTCAACGGGAACGAATGCAGCGTTTCAGAATACCAGTCTGCGCTTACCGATATTGAATCGTATATTAATGGATTAAATATCGACGAAGACACAAAGAAGCAACTCACACTTGCTTTAGATGACACATCATTTAAAGACAACTACGACAAACTCCTTAAAAATCTCAACTTAAATGATCCGAGCGCAAGTGGATACGATCAGGGTCTAAAGGACTGGATAGACAGCCTAAACAGTTCCGAGTTACAAGCAGTATTATCCTTATCTGTTGATACCGAATCTGCCACTTGGAGTCTCGATGAATGGAAGTCGCATTTAGAGAACAATCTTCAGATAGACGCTGCTCTAAACTTTGATATTTCTGCCGCAGAACAATCGTTCTCCGATTTACAAAAAGCCGTACAGGATTCATTGTCGAGCGAGTATGGTACATCGTCTGAAAACCGCAGTCTTATTAGTTCTATGTTCGGTTCACTGGATGATTTTGATTCTTCAGAATTATTTGACAAAACATCAGCTGGAATCAAATTAAACATAGACGAACTGAACAGACTGCAAAAAGAGCAAGCAAAGATTCAGCGCCAGAAATTTGACGACTCCTTATCAAGTCTCTACGATGAATACAGAGATTTAACAACTAAGATTCAAAACTGCACCGATAAAACAGGAGACGAATATAATCAACTGGTTGAAAGCCGTAACGCTACGGTAGATAAAATCAACACTATCTCTGAGTTACAGGCAGAATATGATGGATTAACCTCAGCATATGCGAGATGGCAAGCTGCTCTCGCCAATGGCGAAGAGGGCGATATGTACGACAGTATTCGCTCAGAATACGAAAATGCTAAGGAACTCTACGATCAAGGCTTATTAGGCACTTCTGAGTTCGAATCATATATGGAAATGCTCACAGGGCGAGATTTAAGCACCGCTTCCTATAAAGAAATGGAACAAGTGTGGAAAGATCTCGATAAGAGTATTCAAGGTACCGGATACAGCATAAAGGACTTTTTGGCAGAGGGTTCAGTCGGCGTTGAAAGTTTCCTAAAAGCAGCAAGTAAAATTCCAGATACGGGCATAACGGAGCAAGACGGTATATTCAACATTAATGTTGATGACCTTAGCAAGTTAGCCGAACAACTTGGTGTCGGTGAAGACTTAATTGTAGCGCTTCTTCAGAAAGCAAGAGACTACAGATTAGATATAGACTTTACCGATTCAAGCGAAGAATTTGATAAAATTATAACCAAAGCACAAGAAGCCAGTGAAGAATTACGGAATCTCGGATTGACCGAAATGAAGTTTGACTTCACGACTACAGACGAATCCTCTCTTAATACACAACTTGAAGAGGCAAAACGGTTATATGACAGTTTAGCAAGAGACGAGAACGGCAAAATAGATTTAAACGTGGACGGAGCTGCCGAAGTAGCTACTGTTTATCAAACGCTTCTTGAACAAAAGCAAAAATTGAATTCACCTATTATTATGGATGTTGATGTATCTCAAATTGATGATGCAGCACTGTCAGAAGATATTGGTGAAATTCAACAAATCTTTTCCAAACAAGCCGAAATTGAAGTTCAGGCAACATTAGGAAATGACACAACCGAATTACAAAAGGAACTGCAAGAATTAATCAGTAACGCTTCTGAAAGTGGAAACCAGATCCTTTTCGGGTTGGATATAGACGAAAACACCTCTATGGAAGAAATTGAGGAAAAGGTAAACGCATGGGCACAAGACCCTGAAAATGCACAAATCCTGTTAGATGCCGGAATAGACGACAGCAGGCTCACAAACGAAGCAGATAAGGTAAAGCAATACATTCAAGGCGCATTGGACGGCATACAAGTTGACTTACAATTTGATAACAAAATCTTAGACGATTTGTTTGGCGGAACGATCACAGTTAATGCAGATACTTCGCAAGCCAATGAAGCCCTCGATGAAACGCAGAGCAAAAAGGACGAAGCCACCCAAGACGGAACTGTTACCGTAGATGGTAATGTAGGCAACGCTCTAAGTTCTCTGGGACGAGTCCAGTCTATCACGGGGTCTCTCGCAGGTGGTGTAACGGTAGATGCCGATGCCAATACAACCGATGCAACCAAAAAATTTAACGCACTTGAAGCATTAAAGAAACTAATTGGTATTCCGCAAACTGCAAAAGTAAACGCCGAAACATCCACAGCATCATCTGCTCTGGGCGGAATATTAAACAGGTTGGTTAGTATCGCAAAGACTTGGACGGCAAGAGTAACGACCGTATTCAGCGGATCTTCGGGAACCGCAAAACAAAATACATCCACTAAGTCCGTAAGACCCAATGCCGCAAGCGGCATCGGCCATGTAAACGGTACAGCCAATGCATCCGGCAACTGGGGTGCTAAACGTACAGAGACTGCTTTAATGGGAGAGATTGCCCCTGAGTTATGGGTTCACTCTGATACAGGGACGTGGGAACTTGTAGAGAACCCGCAATTCAGGAAAGTACGTAAAGGCGATATTATCTTCAACGGTGACCAAACGGATGAGTTAATGCGTCAGGGCACTATCGATGCATTCGGTCATTCATTCTTATCAGGAACAGCTTATAAAACGGGTGCAACCGGCAGCGGAAGTATACCTCATAAAACAGGATCGTCAAGTTCTGGAAGCAAAAAATCATCTGGCAGTTCAAAGAAGTCAAGTTCATCGTCAAGTGCTAAAGAAGAAGCCGAAGAGACGCTTGAAACGATTGACTGGATAGAGATCGCCATAGATAGAATCGAACGAGCGATTGATTCTTTAGACCTTAAAGCAAGCAGCGTATATAAAACTTGGGGTACAAGAAACAGCGCTCTTAAAAACCAAATTTCCGAAATAGCCGATGAGATAGATTTACAATCTCGCGGATATAACAGATATATACAGGAAGCAAACTCAGTCGGTCTTTCATCTAATTTAGCTAATCGCGTTAAAAACGGCACGATTGATATTAACGAGTATGACTCTGAAACGCAAGAGTTGATTAAAGACTATCAGGAATGGTATGAGAAAGCCCTTGACTGTCAAAAGGCAATTGAGGAACTCAAGGAGACCCAAGCCGACTTATACAAGCAATCCTTTGATAATGTTTCTACCCAATACGATGGAATGCTCCAAGTAATCGAATACAGAAAATCTATGCTTGACGAGTTCCTGTCGCAGTCTGAAGAAAAAGGATTGATTGAGAGTACAAATTATTACGATGCTTTAATCACGCAGGAAAAGGATAATATCAAACAACTGACCGCAGAGAAAAACGCACTTCTGTCATCTCTTGAGGATGGAATGGCAAGCGGTTTAATTGATAAAAACTCCGAAGCTTGGTATGAAATGTGTAACGAAATAGACGACGTTACATTGTCCATTGAAGAGGCAAACACAGCCTTGCTGGAATACAACAACAACATCAGAGACATACAGTGGCAGATATTTGATTTACTGCAAGACCGTATTTCTCAAGTTGCGGACGAATCCGATTTCCTTATTGACCTTATGGAAAACGATAAATTATACGATGACAGAGGCCAATTAACGGATGAGGGTAAGTCCACGATGGGTCTTCATGGCGTGAATTACAATGTTTATATGGCGCAAGCAGATAAATATGCTGAAGAGATGGAAAAGCTGAATAAACAGATCAGTGCCGACCCGTACAATCAAGATTTAATAGACCGTCGCCAAGAGCTTTTGGAACTTCAGCAAGAATCAATCCTCGCCGCTGAGGACGAGAAAGAAGCTATTGTTGATATGGTAGAAGAAGGAATCGAACTGGAACTTGATTCTCTTCAGGAACTGATCGACAAATACACAGATGCTCTTGATGCACAAAAGGATCTGTATGATTATCAGAACGATGTTCAAGAACAAGCCGAAGAAATCGCTTCATTACAGAAACAACTCTCCGCATATGCTGGAGATACTTCCGAGGAATCGCAAGCAAAGATACAGCAATTAAAAGTGTCCTTGGACGAAGCACAGAAAGACTTGGAAGAAACCGAATACGATAAATACATTTCCGACCAAAAACAACTCTTGGACGAGTTGTACAATGAATACGAATTAATATTAAATGCGCGTTTAGATAATATTGATTTGCTTATCTCCGATATGATAAGTATGATCAATACGAACGCTTCTGATATAAGCGCAACCATTTCAGACAAAGCAGATTCTGTTGGTTATACACTATCAAATTCAATGACTACAATATGGGGTTCAAGCACAGATAAGGTTACGTCGGTGCTGACAACATATGGTCAGAATGTGGTAAATGGTATAACCTCTGCTGCTACTACTGTAAACGCAGCGCTTAATAATATTAATTTGAATATTGCCGGAATGATTACAGCTATTAACAAAATGGCAAATACCAATATACAGGCTGTAACCTCGTCCGGCGGAAGTAAATCAAGCGCAACAACTTCTTCTCAGGCAAACACATCTAAGAAACCCTCTACAAGCAATTCATCCAGTAGCAAACCATCTACTTCGAGTTCAAGTTCTTGGGGAAGTTGGTTCATAAAGAAAAAGGATAGTTACCCAAAGAGTAAACTTAGAATCAATACTTCAATTGTGGACAGGTTAAAGTATTTTGACTTTGATAGTTCGATGTCTGCACGTAAAAAATATTGGTCTAAGATGGGTGGCTCCGGTACATATACCGGTTCTCCTAAACAGAATGTATGGATGATACAGCAAATGAAGTCACACGGATATAAGCGCGGAAGATACAATCTGCCATCAAATGAATATGCGTGGACGCAAGAGGGCGGCAAACCCGAGGTAATCATAAGACCCTCCGACGGCGCCATCCTAACACCTTTGGCTAAGTCAGATAGTGTACTCAACGCTGAGGCAACAGAAAACCTTTGGAAGATGGTAAGAGACCCGAGCGAGTTTATTCGTAATAACACACCAACAGTCAAAACGACTCAAGTATCTGCTGACAAATCAGGAAACGGTACATACAATGGCAACTTCCAGATGGAAGTTGTTCTTCCGAATGTCAAGAACTATGAAGAGTTCAAAAATCAAATGAAGCACGATAAGAACTTTGAAAAGTTTGTTCGTTCTATTTCAGTTGACAGACTGTTTGGTAAAAGTGCTTTAAATAAATATAAATAATTTAATCTTAGGGAGGTGCGAAAGTGCCTCCCTTTATGAACGAAAGGAAAAATATGAAGAGTAAAATTGAACTGCTTAGAAAACGCAACACTGAACTTTCTACTCAATTGGATGACTTAAAGTTTCAATTAGAATATCAAAAAGTCTTACAGGGCGGCAGTACCAAAAGAGCAAAAGACCTGATTGTAGAATTGGAAAACATAAAAACGGAGTGGGGAAAATCCCTTTCAGAAATAGACGATTATAAATCGCAATATGAAGAATTGATTGCCGAACTGAGAGATATTAAGGAATCTATGATTGAATTAATGAAACGACCTAAGAGAAAGAATAAATTACATACAATCAAAGAAAAACTATTTTCGAGAACCGAGAGATGATAAAAATGAAAGCATATGACTTTGAATACGATGGAATTGCTCTACATAATTTCGGATATATCATATGTGAATTTGACGGTAATGGGGACAACACCGTATCAAACGGCTCTGAGATTACATTTAACACATTTAAATCCATACACAATGCAGCGGACGAATTATCAAGCGCTGAGTATGAAAACGCCATTGAAGCAACATTCCAGATTTGCCGAGATGACTGTTTAAATCAGGCTCCTGAGATGCCTGTAAGCGACATCAGAGAATTGAGCAAATGGTTAAATCGCAAGAAGTTTTTGAAATTCAAAATACTTGATGAAGAATATAAAAACTTATATTTTGAGGCGAGTTTTAATATCAGCCGTATAGAAATCGGTGGTGTAACATATGGTCTTGAATTAGAAATGGTAACGAACAGACCTTATGCGCGTGAAGAACCTGTGGCGATTGTTTTAAATACAACAGAAAATAATCAACAGCATAATTTCGTAGCCAAATCTGACGAGGAGGGTTTTATATACCCAAACACTACAATTGAAGTCTTGCAAGACGGAGATTTAACAATTTACACAGAACCTGAAAACAGAACAACATTAATTAAAAAGTGTAAGCAAGGAGAAACGCTCACCTTACACTACCCCATTATCCAGTCATCACTTGATTCGCATAAGATTATGGATGATTTCAACTGGACATTCCCGCGAATTTCTAACTCCTATAGAAACAACATGAATGAATTTACCGTTTCTCTACCTTGTAACATAACGATGTGGTATTCACCGATAGCAAAAATCAGTATATAAAGGAGGTGCTCGATGTCTATAAAGATTAACTTTGATTCCGCTCATAATCCAGAAAAGCCCACCCTTGTTCTCGCTACGAGAAATGGAACTAAACTGGGACAAATATCCGCAGAAGATATCATCTTCAACGATGCTCTTAATAGCGCAAGTGAAATATCGTTCAAAGTTCACAAATATGTGAACGGTGAAAAGTATGAACTGTGGGATAACATCGTTAATTTTAAACTCCTCTGGATTAAAGAATACGATACTTGGTTTCAGATAACCTTGGATATAAGTGAATCTAACGAAACAACTAAGTCGGTCATTGGAACGCGTCTTGGGGAGGCAGAATTATCGCAAATAAATCTATATGATATTCAGATTAATACTGAGGATGATATAGCAAGAGATGATTATAAAATCACGGTTTTATACAACGAAGAAGACCCAAAAGCTTCCCTGTTAAATAGAATTTTAGAAAAAGCACCTCATTATTCAATCAAGCATGTGGATGCTACGATCAAAAGCATACAAAGAACTTTCGAATTTAACAACACCTCGATTTATGATGCCTTTCAAGAAATAGGCGAAGAAGTTGGGTGTCTTTTTATTTTGGACTCAGGTTCAGATACAAATGGGAACATACAGAGAACCATCTCCGTATATGATCTTCAGTCTTATTGTTATGAATGCGGGCATCGAGGTGAGTTCACATTAAAATGTCCTGAATGCGGAAGTGAAAACATTTCTGAGGGTTATGGCGAAGATACTACTATTTTTGTAACAGCAGATGAACTTGGTCAAGATATCCAATTAAGCACTGATGCCGATTCTGTTAAGAACTGTTTTAAATTAGTTGCTGGTGACGATTTGATGACATCTACGGTTCGCAACAGCAATCCAAACGGCTCCGATTATATTTGGTATATAAGTGATGATATCAAAAAAGATATGTCAGGAGAACTCGTAGATAAATTAAATCAATATGATGAAGAATACGAGTATTATGAACGTGATTTTGTTCCAGAAATTGAATTAGACCATATCAATGGATTCAATGATTTGGTTGATAAATATAAGACATACAATGAAGAACTCAGCAAAATAGTATTACCTATTAAAGGGTATTCTGAGTTGATGAACAGTGTATACAAGACCATTGATTTTTCGCTGTACTTACGATCAGTACTAATGCCCAGTATAGATATAGACGATACTTCTGCTACAGAACAGTGTGCAAAATTGACAGCGGCGGCTCTTTCCCCTGTTTCTGTAGAAGATGTTTCTAAAATCTCATTAGCTACAGCAAACAGCGCTGTTCTTCTTATGGCAAAAGTGATTGTCGATTCGAGATATCAAATAAAGGTGAACGAATCCACTTTTGAAAATCAAATTTGGACTGGTAACTTTCAAGTTACAAATTACTCAGACGAAAATGATACTGCTATCTCAGAAACTATCACTATTACTATAGATGATAATTATGAGGCTTTTGTAAAGCAGAAAATTGATAAAGCATTGTCCAAAGAACCGTCCTATGACCCCAGCATCATTGCGCTGTTCGATATGGATGAAACCGATTTTAAGAACGAGCTTAAAAAATACTGCTTAAACCGTCTAACATCGTTTCACGATTCTTGTCAAGCTTGTATTGATATTTTGATAGAACAAGGCATTGCTGATAAAGAAACTTGGAGCGGATCAGATCCAAATTTATATGACGATCTATATCTTCCATATTACAACAAACTTAGATGGATATCTGAAGAGATGACTTTGCGCGAAGAAGAATTATCTGTCATAGTAACTCTGAACAATTTGTTTGTATCCATACAGCAAAACATTCAAGACAAATTAAATTTAGAGAACTATTTAGGAACAAAACTATGGTTTGAGTTATCCGCTTATCGTCGTGAGGACGAATATAATAACAGCAATTATATTTCTGACGGTTTATCTGATACAGAATTGTTTGATAAAGCGCAAGAATTTATTGCTGTAGCAGAAAAAGAGATATATAAATCTGCTGAATTACAACATTCTATATCCTGTGGCTTAAACAATTTATTAACAGTAGAAAAATTTGAACCGTTAATTCAAGGGTTCCGAGTTGGAAACTGGATCAGGATTTTGATAGATGACCGCATTTATAAATTGCGTTTAATTTCATACGAAATTGACTATGGCGATCTAATATCATTATCTGTAGACTTCTCGGATGTAATGAAAACCGCCGATGGATTATCAGATGAACAATCTGTTATTAGCAGTGCAAAATCCATATCTACATCGTACAGTTCAACTAAAAGACAAGCGTCCCAAGGTTTAAAAAGCAAAGAGCAACTCAACGACTGGGCTGAAAAGGGTTTGTCATTGACTACGATGAAAATTGTAAACAATGCTGATAATCAAAACATTTCTTGGGATTCACACGGGATTTTAGGAAGAGAATATCTCCCTGTCACTGATACATATGACGACAGACAAATCAAAATCATTAACAGAGGCGTATATCTAACTGATGATAACTGGCTTACATCAAAGGCTGGTATCGGTAGTTTCACATTTTGGAATCCTCGAACTCAAAAAATGGAATCAGCATATGGGGTAATCGCGGACAAGTTAGTAGGAAATTTAATACTTTCGGAAAATGTTGGTATCTACAATGAAAACAACAGTATTACATTAGACTCTGATGGGTTAACTATTACATCTGTTTCTAATGATAACGATTTAAACTACAATTTATTTACCATTAGAAAACATGTTTTGTCCGAGTCCGCTCAGGCGAATGAATATGTTAGCCGGTTAATTAGAGATGGTATTTTACCCGAAACATCATCCTTTGATTTCGATACACAAGACATAGAGTCAATCAATCAGCAAATAGAATTTTTGATGGATTTAACCTTAAATGATGAGCCATTATTTATAGATGTTGTAGATGAAAGCGGCATATCCGTCAAAGAATTGAATCCAGAATTATCCGATGTTAAAGGATTTACGGAATTACAATATATTTACTCCGTACTACTGAACAAAAAGGCAGACATTGAACAAGGGACTGAAGAAGAGGATTTTGATCAATATAACGACCTGTTGTATATAAACGACAACGGAGACTTAGTGTTAAACGGCAGTATAAATATAAATACAGTCAGTGAAGATTCATCTACGCTAAATGATTTGTTAGACCCAAATCGCTTTACAGACTCATTCACCGAAATCATTCAAAACACAGTCAATTCAAGTGTTGAAAACGCCGCCAACAGTTTAGATGAGGAATATCAACAGCAGATAGATGAACTGAAAACAAATTTATATGATTATCAAACTTCTGTTGGACAATATTTACAATTCAACGAAAGCGGACTAACTATAGGCGCTTTAACATCTGCATTTTCAACACTTATTAATAACGATGGTATGTATTTTAAACAAGCGGATACTACTGTCGCCTATATTAACAACAACCAATTGTATATCCCGAATGCAGTTATACAGAACACATTAACTTTAGGAAAGTTTTTCTTTTCTCCCCGTGTAGATGGCGGTGTGTCTCTTGTATGGCAGGGTGACTAACTGGAGGTGATATAAAATGGCAAGTAGCGGTTCATTCCATAGTACTATAGAAAACGGACATTACTGGTTAGAGGTCGATTGGACAGCCTCTCAAAATGTTTCTAATAACACATCCACCGTCACCGCAACCATTTATTTATGGAATGATTACAGGCTGAACATAGGCTCAAAATCAGGCAAAATCTCAATTAACGGGAAAAGCTATAGTTTTACATCCTCATCTATCAATTCTACGGGATGGCATACATTAGGGGAAGTAACAAGTAGTAGCATTGCTCACAACAATGACGGAACAAAATCAATTAATATTAGCTGCACTTGGAATATTCAAGCAACTATTTCAGGTCACTATTATTCCTCTATGTCTACCTCAGCAAACATAACACTAAATACTATTCCTCGAGCATCAAGTATTAGTGGTATATCGGGAAACACGATAGGCTCTAAAGTAAGCATAAATATAAGTAGAGCTTCGAGTTCGTTTACGCATAAAGTTTATTACACATTCGGTAAAACGAGCAATCATCTTGTTGCTAATAATGTTGGAACATCCTGCTCTTTCACTCCAGCTATGTCAGATTGCTCGTATATTCCCAGTGCTGCGAGTGGCACTGCCACAATACGAGTGGATACATATAGCGGATCAACAAAAATCGGTTCTGCAAGCAAATCGTTTACACTGAATGTGCCGGCATCTGTTAAGCCGACATTAAACGATTTTCAAATTACTCTAGACAACAGCAGTAATAGTGTAATCGATGACTGGGGTATCGCTGTAGTCGGATATACAGAAGTTCATTTTGGTGGAACTGCTGTCGGTTCATATGGTTCAATTATAAAAAAATACCAAATCAGTGGGGCTTATAATGGGCTTTTGATTGGTGATGTTCTTAATGTAAATTCGCCGGTTCTGTCTCAATCAGGAACTTTAACATATAGCTGTAAAGCCATTGATAGCAGAAACAGGTCTTCTAATGAAAAATCGCAAACGATAACAGCACACTCATATGATAGACCTATTATCAATTATATAACATCAGGAAGAGATGCCACCGATAACAGAAAGGTTAATATAGAGTATGAATACTCTTATTCATCGGTTGATAATCATAACACAATCACTCCACGGCTGTTTTATAAAAAAATCGGAGACATAAGTTGGAATGAATATACGCTCTCTGCAACAGAATCCAGTATCACAGTCAATGATAGGGTAACAAAAACTTGTTCGTTTAAAATGGACACTCCTTTCGACGAAGCTGCAAGTTATAATTTTAGATTACAAATAACAGATGACCTTGGGGAAAAGGCTGAAGCTGAATCAATTATTTCAACCATTGATGTTTTAATGGATTTCAGATCTGGTGGGAGAGGACTTGGAATCGGGAAAATTGCAGAATCCGATTCTTTTGAAATTAATTTAGATACCAAATTCTATAAGCCTATATATTTGAAGGACAGCAGTGAAAACGAGAAGTTTATTGTATTAGATGATTATATAGAAAAACTACTCATAAATTTTGTGAGCCGAGATAAAACACTTTGGAGTGGAGAAACAAGAATGGGAGCTGATGAAACAATTGAACTGCCAAGCCCCATTTCCGAACAGCCAAACGGAATTATTTTAGAATGGCAGTTAGCCTCCGATGGTAGTTCGTCTCCATACGGAGACATATCATTACAGTTTATTCGTAAGGGGAAAATCGGAACACATATTCACAAGTCCGGCACGATTGTGTTTACCACTTTTTGTGGGAAAAGAGTAGAGGTGATCGATGATACAACAATTCAGGGAACCTCATATAATACACAGTCTGGTACATCAGGCGGAATAAATTATACCAATGACCGTATGGTTTTAACAGCTATTTATAGCTGGTAACTATATATAAAATGTAAACATATAAGGTGAATAAAATGCAATATTTATTTGCAATAGTAACATCTGTTGTAACAGCATCTGTTCCAATTATACTTGGGTATATAGTTTGGTTGTTAAAACAACAGAAAAAGGATAGAAGTGCAAATAGCAAAGGTACTATGCTTTTGCTGAGAGTACAATTAATAGATTATCACGATAAATATGTTAAAAGGGGAGAAATCCCCTCTTATGCATATGAAAATTTTTGTGAAATGTACGCGGCTTACCACGCTTTAGGTGGGAACGGTATGATCACAAAAATGTATAAAGAAATTCAAGAAATTCATTTAAAAGGAAAGGATGATTCAAATGAAAAACATTAACTGGAAAGTAAGACTTCAAAGTGGTTCTTGGTGGATGGGCATTATTTCTGCTGTGGTAGTTGCGGTGTTTGCCGTTTTGAAGATATGCAAGGTGGAAACCTCCGTAACTGCCGATGAGATTATGAATGTAGCTATGCTTATTCTGATGATTCCAGCAGCAATTGGTATTACCACAGACCCGACCACAAAAGGCGTATCAGACAGTCAGCAAGTGCTTACATACGATGCACCTAAATCAGACGATACCGAAACGGAGGAATAACATATATGACCTACGATGAATTTGTAAAAACATATAACGGCAAGGCAACGGATTACGACGGTGCATACGGTGCACAGTGTGTTGATCTGATTAAAGCGTACCTGAACAAGGTGTTTGGCATTAAACCCGGAAGTTGGGGCAACGCAAAGTATTATTGGATTAATTTTAGCAAGCATTCAGAATTAACAAATAACTTTACTAAAATCGCTAATACAGCATCATTTGTCCCCAAAAAAGGAGATATTATGGTGTGGGACGGCGACAAGGGTAACGGCGCAGGACACGTAGCAATTTGCACAGGTGATGGCACAACTTCTTATTTCTATTCCTATGACCAAAATTGGAATGGAAAAGCAATGAAGAAAGTTAAACACGATTATAGAGACGTTTATGGTGTTCTTAGACCGAAAGACCAGAGCAAAATAACTCCATCACAGACATCTTCACCTAATAAATCCGTTGGCGCTTATGTCCCTTCTGTAAAATGGCAAAACGGATCAACAAAAGAAAAGGTTTATGCTCGTAGCGATTTCAAAGAAGAGATCGGCTCTCTCTCTCCTAGAGAGGTTGCAAAATGTTTTGGCAAAAAGGGGAACGCATACTGTGTAGAATACTCTGTTGACGGGACAAACTATCGAAAGGTAGGATTCGTTAAGTATGCTGGAGGTGTTAAAAACGCCCCGTCAAGTGGCAGAAACTATAAGAACGGGTCAACAGTTGAGGCAGTATACCATGACACAGCTAAAAAGAGCAAGGCTGGTTCCATAGATAAGCATGAAGCATGTCTTTGTCCTACCAAAACCAATGGCATGTTTCTCGTAATTTATAAAGTGAATGGTACAAGTGCTTATAAATGTGGTTATGCTACCTACGATGGCGGAGTTGAATAATTCTCTTAATAAATTATGGGTTGTCCTTGTGGCAACCCATTTTAAAGAGGTGATAAAATGTATAATATAATTTGTTATGATAGCAAGGGCAGAACCATTTCCAATTTCACGCAGTGGGATCTCGATCAGACTATCACAATCAAAGGTTTAAGTCTGTCCAAAGCTCCGCTCATTCACTTTTGTAATAAAAATTCTACAGAAGCATTAAGCATACAATCCACATTAAATGAGAGCGGAGATATAACCGCAGAAGTGCCTAACATTCTTTTAGAAGAAAGTTTAGTAATTGAAGCTTATATTTTTGAAACGGACGGTAATGCTGGAAAAACTCTTCTGAAAATTTCAATTCCAGTAAATTCAAAACCTAAGCCGAGTGATTATATTTACAGTGATAATGTCGAATATATTTCAGTCGGAAATGTACTGACGGAAATCAAAGAGTTTCAGCAGCAGATCATTGACGGGACAAAAATCGAGGTCATTTCAAATACTGATACAGATTATAAACTTAGAATCACTATTAACAACCGGTCTATTGAAACCCCTAATCTTCATGGTGTCAAGGGAGAAAAAGGAGATAAAGGTGATCGAGGTGAACAAGGAGAAAAGGGTGATCCCGGAGAAATGGGTACGCCCGGAAAGGACGGCACCGCCGCCACGGTAGCTGTTGGCACGGTCACAACCGGTGAGCCAGATACCCCGGCAAGCGTAACGAACAGCGGCACGCAGAACGCCGCCGTTCTAGATTTTGTTATCCCTAAAGGTGAAAAAGGAGAAAGCACCCCACAAATCAGAACTTTACTTTCCCTTGCAGAATACCCGAGAAAGAGTAACCCACTTAATGCATTTGAGTTAGAAGACGGCGCGTATGAAATAACCGAAACAGGGTGGATCGGAAACGGATTAGGCTCAAGAGCAACTGCGGAATTATTTAAGGGCAGTATATTTATTAAATATAACAATACAATCAATATTTTGTCTGATATGTCTTATTGGGTTGGCAACGATGATGAACAATGGAACAATCTATATCTGCCTACCGTTTTAGAAGTTAAAGACATGATTGATGAGATAAAGCCAACAATTTCCAAAAACGAATCGTCTACAGCGTCTTTATCATTGCAAAACAATACTTCAAACAAGTTTTCAACGCTCGCAAGTTTGGACATAACTTTCCCGTCGAATTTCCCGGACGATTTCGAATGTGAACTGATTTTCGAAAGCGGAGAAACTGCAACGACATTGTCTTATCCAGCCGACGTTATTAAATTCGTAGGTGATGATTGCGATGTGGAAGGCGACTTCATCCCGGCAGCAAACACGGGATATGAGATCAACATTAAAAACCTTGGTTTTAATCGAATCGTAGCGAGAGTAGGTGCGTTCTGATGAACAGGAGAAGAAGTTTGTTACACTCTATAACTGCCATCCCGGACAATTATTTGAAAATCAACGCTTATGCTCAAAGTTGTGAGAATATGTTTACAGATGTATCTGTTCCAGAAGAGTTCACAATTGATACAACTTCTTTACTTGGATTTTATAGTTTCAATAAATTATTTTATACTACAAATTCATATATACAAACACCAGTAACATTAAACATAATCGGTGGCACATCAAAAATTAAAGACTTCAGTTTGTGGTTATGTCGTCGTTCGGGGATAGAAACTATAAATGGTGAACTTGATTTCAGTAATTGCACACAACTTGACAGACCGTTTATATATTGCTCGGCTTTGAAAAACATTTCGGTTAAACCGGGATCTATACATACGGATTTTGATATTTCTTCAACATCCGTTTTAACTTCTGAAAGTATTGAAAGCATAATCGGTGGTTTAGCGGACGGAGAAAGCCATACCCTCAAATTAAACACAAATCAGAACATTACTCAAATTCAATCGGATGCCGTTTCCGCCAAAGGTTGGACGTTATCTGGCGGAGCCGTTCAATAAGGAGACTTTAAATGAACCGAAGAAGGACTCTTTTAAGTAGTGCATATATTCCTGTTCAAGATGGATTGCTTCTATGGATGGACGGTATTAAAAACACCAGATCAGGTCATAGTACCACCCCACCGCTTGGGAAGATTTAAGCGGGAATAATATTGATGGTGCTTATATTGGAAATGTAATTTACGATGAAAACGGATTTATAGTAGATAAACAATCGGGGATTTCTTATGTTGCAATTGATTCGCCGCTTATTGCTGTTAATTATCAAAAAGATTTCACAGCTGAATTTTTGTTTAGTATTGAGAGGTTTGCGTCAGGCAAAACGAATGAAGTTTTTGGATGCCTTCATTCTCCTTCATTTGACGCACAATTCTGGACTACTTCGCCGAACCATGGAAATGGTGAAGGACTGGGAATGAGATTTTTTAAGGTTAGATTTCCAAACACAAGTGGATATCCATCTTATAACACTGATGTAAACTTACCTGTATCTATTTCCGTAAGTTATAATTCAAGTTTAAATGCTATTGAATATTATGTGAACAGCGAAAAAGTTGCGACTGAATCAAGAGTCTCTAACGCTGATTCCTATGGTTTTTCTCTTGGTGCGTATCTTTCAACTCCTGATGATGGCGCATCTAAATGGTATAGTTTGCGATACTATAATAGAACGCTGAAACAAGAAGAAATAGTTAAAAATTTTAAGCAAGATAAAAGGCGATATAAATTTTAAGGAGGTTCTTAAATGGTTGCAAAATTAATTGACGGTGTATTGAAATACCCCCAGAATAAAGTGGTGATATCCAATCCGCCGGAATCACTTTTAAAAGAATATCTTGGATATAAAGATTATATTGAACAAGGAAAACCGACTTACGATCCTATGACACAAAAGTTGGTTGCACAATATTCAGAGGACGACGACACTATTACTTGCTCCTATTCGGTTGTGGATATTCCAGAAGATGAGCAACAACAGGATGATACATCAAAAAGATTATCAAAACTTGAAAATGAAGTCAGTGGTATAACTTCTGCTATTCAGGAGGGGCTTGATATATGACAGAAAAAGAATTAAAGGCCTTTTCTTCTGTACTCACTTTAGCTAAAATGTCTTTGTCTACAATGGTAAAAACTGATGATGATAAAATCAAGGTTTCTGGACTATATGATGAATGGACTGAAGGTAATCATGCTGTCGGAGAAATATATACAGCCAAAAACCAAGTTTGGGAATGTTTTCAAGCATATGATAACAGCACATATCCAGATATTAATCCAGAAAATCCTGCTTGGAACACTTTTAATAGACCATTACATGGTAAAACTAAGGACACTGCTATGCCTTGATCAGTGCCCACAGGAGCGCATGATATGTACCACACAGGTGAGTATATGATTTATAATGAAAAACTTTATTTATGCTTGTCTGATACATCGTACTCCCCTGACGAATACGCAACTGCATGGCAGATACAAGAGTAAGAGTAAAAGGAGATAAAATGGGAACAGAAATAAGGAAGCCTTTATCTGTATTAAGAGCAGAATTCATTAGTCAGTTAACGGAACTAATTAACGCATCTTCTCTTCCACCATTTATCATTGAACCAATATTAAAAGATTTATATAATGATATAAAGATATTATCTCAAAAACAGTTGGAAACTGATATTAGGACATATGAAGAAGCGAAACAAAAATTAATGAACTCGCAACAGAAATGTGAATAAAAGAAAGGTTTTATTAATAGCAAACAAAATTTTAGGACGCTCAGTCAAATGAGCGTCCTTTTTTTTGCGTAAATACAGGGGTAAATAAAAATTCGGGGTGGCATATGCCACCCCGAATAGTATATATGTGTAAATCTATATTGTTGGATAATTTGCGTAAACTTAGCCGAAGATAAAATAAAATCGTACTACGCAAATCTATACGCAAAAATTACGCAAAACATACCGATAATGTGTGATATTTTATGATACTTTACGCAATTCTGCAAAAATCATCTATATTCAAAATCTGAGATATAGACACAAATTTGAGACTACATCATATATTCTTATTTTGTAATTACTGACGGATCTGCTTTGCGATTTCCTCTGCAAAGTTTTCCTGGCGCTTTTCAAGGCCTTCGCCTCTGGTCATGCGAATAAAACCGTTGATCTTGATCTCTGTGCCGAGTGCTTTGGCAACGGAATCCACATAGCCTTTAACATTGCCGTCATAAAGATCACCGCGAACAAATTCCTGATCCACAAGGCAGTTTTCTTTATAATACTTGCCCATTTTTCCGGCAGCGATCTTTTCAAGAACTGCCTCCGGCTTAGAAGCCATTTTAGGATCTTCTTTCATCTGAGAAGCCAGAATGCTCTTTTCATGCGCGATCACATCAGCGGGTACGGATGCCTCATCCAGATACGGCGGGTTCATTGCAGCAATCTGCATCGCAACATTTTTGCCCATATCCTTGAATTCGGCTGTTGCCGCCTTAGATTCGTCAGCCGCATCAAAGCCTACCATAACGCCTACAGAGCCGCCTGCATGCACATAAGTTGCAAGCAAGCCCTCCATAACCTCAAAGCGGCGGATTTTCATGTTCTCGCCAATGGCAAGGATAAGATCATTGAGCGTTTCGGAAACGGTTCTGCCCGTGCCCATATATTCGGCAGCGGTGAGTTCCTCAACCGTTTTTACACCGGTTGCAATGATCGTTTTTGCGCAGTCTGTAACAAACTGAACAAACTTATCGTTTTTGGCAACGAAATCGGTTTCAGAGTTTACTTCAATTACAACGCCCTTTTTAGCAGCGTCGTCCGCATAAGAGAGAACAATACCCTCCGCAGCGATTCTTGCAGCCTTTTTCTGGGCAGCGGCAAGACCTCTCTCACGGAGATAGTCGATTGCCTTATCCATATCGCCGTCAGCCTCTGTAAGAGCCTTTTTACACTCCATCATGCCGACGCCTGTTTTTTCACGAAGAGCCTTAACATCCTGAGCTGTAAAATTCATTACGATTCCTCCAAAATAGTAAAATCCGATAAAATACGATTATTCAGCGGCGGTTTCTTCTGCAGCGGCTTCTGCCGGAGCCTCCTCTTTCGGAGTTTCCGCCTCAGCGCCGTCCTCTGCAACATCGCTGCCGTCTCTGCCCTCGATAACGGCAGATGCCATAGCGCCGGCAATCAGTTTTACGGCGCGGATCGCGTCATCATTTCCGGGGATAACATAATCGATCTCATCCGGGTCACAGTTTGTATCTACAATCGCTACGATCGGAAGACCGAGTTTCATAGCCTCGGATACCGCAATTCTTTCCTTGCGGGGATCTACGATAAACATAGCATCCGGAACTTTCTTCATTTCGGTGATACCGCCGAGATACTTTTCAAGTTTTTCGATCTGAAGTTCAAGACCGGCAGCCTCTTTCTTGGTAAGAAGATCAAAAGTGCCGTCCTCTCTCATTTTCTTGAGCTGCGCAAGGCGGGCAACACGGCCGCGGATGGTTTTGAAGTTGGTGAGCATACCGCCGAGCCAGCGTGCGTTTACATACGGCATGGAGCAGCGCTCTGCCTCTTCCTTGATAGATTCCTGCGCCTGCTTTTTGGTGCCTACAAAAATGATAGAGCCGCCTTCAGCAGCAAGATCGCGAACGAACATATAAGCCTCGTCCAGTTTCTTAACTGTTTTCTGAAGATCGATGATGTAGATGCCGTTGCGCTCTGTGAAGATATACGGAGCCATTTTGGGGTTCCATCTTCTTGTCTGGTGACCGAAATGAACACCGGCCTCCAAAAGCTGTTTCATAGAAACTACGTTTGCCATTCTAAAATTCCTCCTTTAGGTTATTCCTCCGCCGTGCCTATGGCAAAGCGCCCCGAAAGATCACCAAGGGGTGCAGACACTGCGTGTGGATTGCACAGGCTATATCCGTGCTGAAATATATTACCATAAGCGCAAGCCAAAATCAAGAAAAATTTTTATTTATTTTATTTAGATATACAGATCCCGAATCTGGCGGCGGGCAAGGATCTCCGCAGAAACGTCAAGCGCAGCAAGCGCAACAGGATCATACTTTGCGGAAAGCGCGGTTCGGATCAGCAGATCGGCAAGATCCGGATTCTTCGGCAGGAGCGGCCCGTGGCAGTAGGTGCAAAATGTATTTTTATACCGCGCGCCCTCCGTTTTATCCGCGCCGTTGTTGCCGTGCCCTTTCAGGACTTTTCCGAGCGGGGCAATACCGTCGCCCAGAAAGGTGCGCCCGGAATGATTCTCAAAGCCGATCACCCGGATCTTTTCCGCTGTTTTAAACTCGTAATTTCCGATCAGGCGTTTTTCCCCGGCGCAGGTATAAAAATCAAGAATACCTGTAAACTCCAAATGTTCGCCGACAGCAGTTTCATAAAATCTGCCAAGCAGCTGATAGCCGCCGCAGATGGCGAGCAGGACTGTACCGTTTTCAACCGCATGATGCAGTGAATCCCTCTTTTTGACTGTCAGATCACGCAATACCAGTTTCTGTTCCCGATCCTGCCCGCCGCCGATAAAAATGAGATCATAATCTGAAAAATCAAAATCGCGCCCGGCGATGAGCGGCGTTACGGAACAAGCGATTTCTCTCCACTCGCACCGCTTTTTTATGCACAGAATATTGCCGGAATCGCCGTACAGATTCAACAGATCGGGATAGAGATGTGCCACTTTCAGTTTCACTGCCAAAACTCCTTTTTGCCTGATTTTTTCGCAAAATACGGACGCAGTGCCATCATTGCCGTATAAGTGGGTATGATCACGGTGTCCGGCTCATCAGTTATGGTTTTGAATTCATCGTAATTTTTTATAATCTGCGCGTCTATATCCGCATATTTGAGCCGCAGCGCCATATCGCCGGAGCGTATGCCGAAAGCGTAGACATTTTCCACATTCTCACCAATACGGATCTCCGCATCCCAGATCCAGGAAACGTCTTTGCCGTCCGCATCATTATCATTCAGCACAAAGATAAGATTATGTATTTTGAGCGGTTTCAGGTAATTCACCGTTTGGGTGAAACCCGCGGGATTTTTTACGAGCAGCATGCGCACGTTGCCGAACGTTTCCATTCTGCCGAACGCGCCGCCAAAGGAAGAAAGGGTGTTTTCCACCGTATCCAGCGCAACGCCGCATTCGCAAAGCGCTGCCGCTGCGGCAAGCGCATTGTAAATATTGTAAATTCCGCCGAGGTTTACGGAAAGCAGTGCCGATTTTCCGCGAAGATTGGCGAAAACCGTCGAACTGTCCGGCGTTTGGGCAGTGATCTCCTCCGCCGAATACTCCGGTTCTTCACGCGCATAGCCGCATCCGGGGCAGGAAAAACCGCCGAGCTGGCTGTAGGTTCGAAACGAATAGGCATACGGCGTGCCGCAGAACACACAGAACTCGCTTTCTCCTTTGCCGCCGAGGGAAAGCGATTTGTTCATGCCGAAAGAAACATATTGGTTTTCAAGGCGGCTGAGGCTGAAAGAAAGCGGATCATCCGCATTTAAAACGAGCTTTGCGCTTTTCATATTGAGAGCGCCCGTTTTTATGGCGGAGAGGGTTGAGGAAACTTCACCGTATCTATCCAGCTGATCGCGGAAAATATTGGTTACAACAAGGATATCGGCGTCAAGATACCGGCTGATCTTTTTCAGGGCGTTTTCATCACATTCTAAAACGGCGTATTCATATCTGCACCGGCCGAAAAGATCTGAATTTGAGATAAAGGCAGCCGTTACGCCGGTGATCAGATTAGCGCCGGAGCGGTTTAAAAAGCACGGCACGCCGGCATTTTTCAGGCCGGATTCTATGATACGTGCCGTTGTTGTCTTTCCGTTTGTGCCGGTTACGGCTATGATCTTTACACCGCGGGAAAGATCGCGCAAAATATCTTTTTTAAAAAAAAGCGCCAATTTTCCGGGAAAAGTGGTTGCGCCCCTGCCGAAAAAGCGCAGTATTTTTTCGCATAACTTTGCGGCGGCAACAAGAATTGCGATCATCATAATAAATTATATTGCATATAAAATTTATTATGATAAAATAGTGGTAAAGAAACAGAAAGGCGGGAATTTGATGCTTGAGGAAATGATTGCGGCAGTGCGCGGCGCGCAGAAGATATACAAGAGCGCCCATGGCGACCTTGGCATAAAAGAAAAATCATCCGACGTGGATCTTGTAACACAATATGACGGCAAAATACAGGAATATTTGTTTGCAGAACTGGCAAAGGCGGTGCCCGGCTGCTCTTTTTTGGGCGAAGAAGGCGGCGGCGAAAAGAAATTAACAGACGGTTACTGCTTTATTATTGACCCGATAGACGGCACAACAAATTTTGTAAAAGGCTTTCAGCACAGCGCCATTTCCGTTGGGCTGGCGAAAGACAAAGAACTGATCGCCGGGGTTGTTTTGGACCCGGATCTGGACAATCTGTTTTACGCAGAAAAAGGCAAGGGCGCTTATCTGAACGGCAAACCGATCCACGTTTCTGACTGCGCGCTTAAAGAGAGCCTTGTGCTTTTCGGCACCTGCCCTTATGAGCACGAACTGGCGGAAAAGACCTTTAAACTGACCGAGCAGATCTTTTACAACTGCCTTGAGGTGCGCCGCTGCGGTTCCGCCGCGCTGGACATATGCTATGTTGCCGCAGGAAAGGCGGATCTTTACTATGAACTGATCCTGCGCCCGTGGGATCTTGCCGGCGCAACCGTTATTTTGCGCGAGGCGGGCGGCATTTGCAAAACCGTGGAGGGAGACGAAATAGACCTCACAAAAATTCGGTCTTACGTATGCTCCGGCGGCAAAAACCTGAAAGCATTTTATGAAATCGCAAATGGAATATTATAGTTTTAACAGATACCTGCGCAACCGATTCGGATGCAAGGTATATAAGATCAGTATCAACGGCGGCTTCACCTGCCCAAACAGAGACGGCACCTGCGGCACGCGCGGCTGCATCTTCTGCTCTGCCGGCGGCAGCGGAGATTTTGCAGAAGACCCCCGGCTTTCGGTAACGCAGCAGATTGAAAAGGGCAAATTGCGCGTTCAAAACAAGATCAAAAGCGGAAAATACATTGCCTATTTTCAGGCGTTTACCAACACATATGCTCCGGTGGAAGTGCTGCGAAAAAAATTTACAGAGGCGATAGAACATCCGGATATCGTAATGCTTTCCGTTGCGACACGGCCGGACTGCCTGCCGGATGACGTGATTGATCTGCTTGCTCAACTGAACACGATCAAACCGGTATCGGTTGAACTGGGGCTTCAAACCATTCACCAAAAAAGCGCCGATTATATACGGCGCGGATATAACCTTGCCTGCTTTGACGATGCCGTTTGCAGGCTGAAAGAAGCAGGGCTTGAAGTGGTGTGCCACATCATCCTTGGCCTGCCGGGCGAAAGCAAAAGCGATATGCTGCAAAGTGTGGACTACGCCTGCAAGAGCGGAATAAACGGCATAAAATTACAACTTTTGCACGTTTTGAAACATACCGATCTCGAAAAGGAGTACCGGGCAGGCAAATTTAAAACGCTGACTTTTGAAGAATATTTGGATATTATAAAAAGCTGCGTGAAGATCATACCGAAAGAGATTGTGATCCACCGCCTGACGGGCGACGGCGCAAAAAAAGACCTGATTGCCCCGCTTTGGAGCGCGGATAAAAAGAAAGTATTAAACGCAATTTCAAAATTATAGCAAAACAAAAGCGGCGTACAGTCCTACTACAGACTGTATGCCGCTTTTGTTATATATTACCGTCTTCAGGTAGGTTTGCGCGAAAGGATTCGCCTGCCGCGGAATACAAAAGAACGCCGTATCATTCATAAAAACCGATCTCAGAAAGCACCGGAGCGCTCCTGCTCTGGCGGATAATAACACGCGCGCCTGTACATTTTTTGCCCTTTATTTTTGCGATCTTGCAGGAGCCGATAACCGTGCCGGAATAAACATGCACATAATTGCCGTTTTCTTTTTTTAGGAAGATATCAAACGCCTCCACACGCTGGGAATAGCGGATATCCTCTTTAAGAATGACATATTTTAACTTTTTTTCACTGTCAAACGTGAAATCCAGCATGCCGTCCGTTTCCTTAAGCATGCCGAATTTTTCCACGAGCACAGGTTTGGAGTACAATTCTTCTATCTTGTTTCCAAGGGAACGCAGCGCCACGGCATCGTTGATATGGATCGTGCCCTTATCGCTTGGCGGCACATTTAAAAGAAGTGTGCAGTTGTTGCCCACGGAATTCAGATAAATATTGAAAAGTTTTTTTGCGCTTTTAACCGTAAAATTCGTTTTTTTGGAATAGAACCAGCCCTTGCGGATGGAAACATCCACCTCTGCCGGATACCAGCAGAGTTCGGGGCAGTTTTTCAAAAGATCCCGGCTGCCGAGGTCTTCATCCGTTGAAGTGCGTTTTTTCATGCCGCCTGCGTCCGATTCCGCATGCTGGCTTTTTTTCTCTACCGTTTCAGCCGTTTGCAGATAAGCAGGCACAACCGAAAATTCAGATTTACGTGTTTTGCCGCCCTCATTGCCGACCCAGCGGATATCCGGCCCGCAGACGGCGATATTCGCATCCGGCTGCAGTTCCCGGATCAGTTTATAATATCTCTGCCAGTCATACTCAAAGGCTTTTGCGTCCGCGCCCTTGGCGCCGTCAAACCACACCTCTGATATGGCGCCGTAATTTGTTAACAACTCGGTAAGCTGATTGCAGAAATAATCGTTATAATCCGGGGTGCCATACGTTGGCTCGTGCATATCCCAAGGGGAAAGATACACGCCGAAATCCAGCCCTGCTTTACGGCACTCGTCCGACACCATTTTAACGATATCGCCCTCAAAATCCGAATACTTAACGGAAAACGAGGTGTAATCGCTGGGCCAAAGGCAAAAGCCGTCGTGATGCTTGCACGTTAAAATAATGCCGGTTGCGCCGCTGGACTGCGCGCATTTAATCCACTGCGCAGCGTTGATCTTTTTTATGGTAAAATCCGTGACTTTTTCATTTCCTACGCCCCATTCCCTGCCGGTAGCGGTATTCATGCCGAAATGCATAAACAGATAAAACGGTTTTTCGGCAAGGCGCTGCTGCCGTTTGGACGGCAAAACGGAGATCAGCCTGTCCACCTCAGGGGAATGCAGCGGCACGCCGTTATTCTCATTCGTCCAGTTGGATTCAAACGGATTTTTCATTTTTTCTACCTCTGTTGATCGCAGTTATAAATTCATCTTTATCGTTTAAATTCCACACGCATTTATACCAGCAATAGCGGATAAATTCGCCGAAAGTCATATAAAACGTCTGTTCCCGGTTTTCATCGACCTCATCAAATGTTTTTGAGACTATCTGACCATGTTTTCCTTTGACCTCTGTTGCGGCGATAACAACAACATCCTGATCCACCGGAAGAATCACGGAATCTTTGCCCTTAACATCCAGTTCAACGATATAGAAGCAAAGCCCTTTAACGATATTATCCCTGCCCAGCGTATGGCTGTGAGTGGCTTCAAAGCCGAGTTTGCCGTGTTTTACAAAAGCAATGTCGCCAAGATCCGGCAGATCCCAGCCCGCGAAAGGCTCTGTGGCGCTGAGCACGGTTTTGGTTACGGTTGCTCCGTCCACATCAAAACGGACTTTTTTATCGCCGCCGAACGACGCGCACAGCAGGCAGAGTTTATCCGCGCTGCCGGTGAGTTTCACGGTCTGCCCTTTCATGATGCAGGCATTTTTCTCTGTTTTTGAAATCTCAAACCGAATGCCGTTTGCCGTGATCTGCTCGGGAATCAGTTCGCGGGGGATATTCTTTTCAAAATCGCCTGTTTGCTCTCCGTTTGCCGTAATGATATTCTTATCATACGCAAGCTGCGCCGGAACGGAAATCGGTTTTTCTGCCTGCACGCGGCTCTTTTTCAGTGTGAGCGCAAAACTGCGAATCTGATATGGGGTAAAAGACGTTACAAGTTTGCCGTCTTCAACAACAGCGCTGCCAAGCGGCTCCTCGCTTGCGTAAATTTCCCTTGCGCTTTCTATACCCTCGCCGAGCGAAAGCGTAAATTTATCAAGAGAACTTCCCGCGCCCTCGTTTAAGCGGACAACGATTTCCTCGCTTTCCTCCGCTTTTTTGACAGCGCGGAGAATGACCTGATTGGAAGAAACCGAACCGAAACTGTATGCCGAGCCGAGCGCGCCGGAATGCTTGGCGCATGCGTAAGCCGTAAGCGGCTGAACGAATTTTCTTGCCTCCAGCTGCGTATCGGAAAGATCTGAGCCGGCATGGCTGAAGATAGCAAATGAATATCTGTTCAGACCGATATCCATCATGGACTGCATGGAATCGATCCTGTAATTCTTGCGCGGCGTATGCAGCACGGTAAGGCGCAGTGTATCATCGCTGAATTTATCCCAGCCGTATTTGCACTCGCTGATCACGGAAACGCCGTATTCGCCGCTTTCATCCGTAAGATCCGCCCATTTCTGCGCAGGCACTTCAAAGAGCTTTTCGCTCATATTGCCTCTTTTAATTGCGCCGAGACCAAGATCAAACGTTGCCTGCTTATTGGAACAGGTAAAAGAAAATCTGTGCTTTGCAAGCGTGCAAAGATTCTGCCACTCGATCTCAGAATACACTTCCACGCATTTTCCGCCGCTTGTAAGGGCGATATAATACGTAAAACGGGAACGGTTCTTATCCTGCTGCACAACCTTGAACGCCGCTCTTGCAGGGCCGGTCTCCTCCACGGAAATGCTGACAAGACGTGGGATCCTGTCCGCCTCTTTATTTGCCTCTTTAAAATTCATTTCCCAAGCGGGCCAGTCCTTGGAACCGGTATATTTGAACAGACCGAGAATCACCGGCTCTTTCAGAAGTTCTTTTTCGCCGAGGGTCTTATCCAAAATTGAGGTGATATTGCCCATTTTATTCAGGGTAACAACATATTTTTCATTTTCAAGGATATTTTCCGTGCTGATCTTAAGATCTGATTCCAAGCGGCACGGAATATCGCTTGGGCGCACGTCATAAACGCGGTAGCCGAGGCTGCCGACCTCTGCAATGAACAAAATTTCCTTAACGCCGTTTTGCTCAGCATTAACCTGGCTTTTCACTTCTTTTCCGGCATCATCAAATACACGCACATACTGCGTTTTTATGCCATCAAGATAGATGGTTACAGCGGCTTTCGTATCCGCCTCAACGGGGTTAGAAACCATGACCGGCGTACCTTCGCAGAAATCTGTTTTCATCAGCGAGGCTACCCCGCAGGCGGCGTTCTCCAGTTCTGAAGTAAACTGATTGGCAGAGAGCGCAAGATCATTCCAGCTGCGGCGGTATACGCGCTGAACGCTGGTGCCGGGCATATCATCGTGGAACTGATGCGCGATCGCGCGTTTCCACGCTCTGTTGAGAACCGTTCTGTTGTAATCCGCGGCGCCGAGATATTCGGCGGCAACGCTGTTGATCTCCGCGATCGTTCCGAGTTCCTCACAGCGCCGGTTCCACCTTTTGCCTACTGCTCTTGAAGTATAGCCGCCCACGCCGTGGTTTTGCATAACCAGTTCCGTTTTCCACTGCGGCAGTTTCTCTTTTTGCTCCGGCGTGAGTTTATTTTCCATATCACGGAAGATCTCGTCCGCCTCGGCAACATACACTTCCATATTGCTGTTTGGATTGCCCGCCACTTCCTGCTCCACAAAAGCGACAGATTTTTCTTTCGGCGCGCCGCCGCGGTCACCGATCCCGTGGAAGATATAGGTCCAGTCCAGATCATATTTCTCATTGACTTTCAGTTTATTGCGGACAAAATCCCAGTCGCGCAGTTTGGTCAGCGTAAAATAATAATCGTGCGGATTGGTATTGGCATAGATAAAATTGCCGTCCACGCCGTACCACTTACCCAGATCAAACGGCACGCCGTAAGCGCTGCCCCAGGCAAGTTTCTGCGTTGTAAAGCCAAGCAGGTTTGCATGGTGCGCAATGGACGGAAGCGCCCAGCCGAAACCGAAACAATCCGGCAAAAAGATATCTTTGCTGCGTTTGCCGAATGTTTTGTCAAAATAAGAATTGCCGATCAGAATATTTCTGAACAACGCCTCGGGCGACGGAATATTCGTATCTCCGTTCTCAAAAGCGGATCCGCAGACGTTCCACCTGCCCTCTTTAACATATTCCTTCATCTGCTCAAACAGTTCGGGATAATATTCCTGCATCAGTTCATAGCGGTAAGAACCTTCAAAGTTGAACTTATAGGTTTTATACTTTTTTAAAAGTTTAAAATTATCCACAAGGGTGTTATATATGTATTTGGAAACGGTTTTTTCAAAATCCCAGCTCCACACCGTATCCAGATGGGCGGTAGCAACGGTATAGATTTTCTTTTTATCCCTCATATCAGCACCTCATAAAAAGGCGCGGCGGATCAAGCGCCGCGCCGGTTTTTAAACAGCAACTATATTTACAAGTTTATTCGGAACGTAAATTTCTTTTTTAATGGTCTTGCCCGCTATGGCAGACGCAATCTTTTCATCCTGTTTTGCAAGGGCAAGCACCTGATCCTTGGGCATATCCACGGGGATTGTCATACGGGAGCGGACTTTGCCCATGATCTGCAAAACGATCTCCACGCTGTTTTCAACGGTTTTAGATTCATCATATTCCGGCCACTTTGCCTCATGAACGAATCCGCCGAAATGCATGTTTTCCCACATTTCTTCCGTTACGTGCGGCGCAAACGGGTTAAGAAGAATAGTCAGCGTGCGCAGTTCACCTCTGGTGATGCGCTTTTGATCATAGATCTTATTGAGCAGAGTCATCATGGCGGCGATCGCCGTATTGCACTTAAGATTTTCAATATCTTCGGAAACTTTTTTGATCGTTTTATGCATCAGCGGTTCCAGTTCCGTGCTGTATTCTTCTGAATTCGTAACGATCTCCTGAAGATTCCAGAAACGTTCCACAAATCGTTTACAGCCCTTAATGGAATCCGAATTCCACGGCGCCGCCTTTTCAAAATCGCCGATAAACATCTCGTAAAGGCGCATGGTATCCGCGCCGTAACGGTCTACGATCTCATCCGGATTCACAACATTGCCCCTGGATTTACTCATTTTTTCGCCGTTTTCGCCAAGGATCATACCGTGGGAAGTACGTTTTTTATAGGGCTCGGAAGTGGGCACCACACCGATATCATAAAGGAACTTATGCCAGAAACGGCTGTAAAGCAGGTGCAGAGTCGTATGCTCCATACCGCCGTTATACCAGTCAACAGGAGTCCAGTAATCCAGCGCCTCTTTTGAGGCAAGCGCCTGATCGTTATGAGGATCTGTGTATCTTAAGAAATACCAGGATGAGCCTGCCCACTGGGGCATGGTATCCGTTTCTCTTTTAGCGGGTCCGCCGCAGCAAGGGCAGGTGGTATTTACCCAGTCTGTGATCTTCGCAAGCGGAGATTCGCCCGTATCCGTAGGCTCATAGGATTCCACATTCGGAAGGCGGAGCGGCAGTTCACTTTCCGGGAGCGGAACATAACCGCATTTTTCACATTTTACGATCGGGATCGGCTCGCCCCAGTAACGCTGGCGGCTGAACACCCAGTCGCGAAGTTTGAAGTTCACTTTTTCGCGGCCTTTCCCCTCTTTTTCCAGCCATTCGGTCATTGCCTTTTTAGCATCCTCAACGCTCATGCCTGTAAGGAATCCGCTGTTTACGAGTTTGCCGGTTGCGCAATCCGTAAACGCCTCTTTCTGCACATCCTCGCCGCCTGCCACGACCTCTATGATCGGCAGATCAAATTTTTTGGCAAATTCCCAGTCTCTTGTATCATGGGCGGGCACCGCCATAATGGCGCCTGTGCCGTAAGAAGTTAAAACATAATCGGAAATGAAGATCGGAATCTCCTGATCGTTTACGGGATTGATACCCATAACACCTTCCAGTTTTACGCCGGTTTTTTCCTTATTGATCTCGGTGCGCTCAAAATCGCTCTTTTTCGCTGCCTCCTGCTGATACGCGCGCACCTCATCCATATTTTTAATGTTGGGCGCCCACTTTTCAATAAAGGGGTGTTCCGGAGAGATAACCATATAGGTTGCGCCGAAAAGCGTATCGCACCGGGTTGTATAAACGGTTAACGTATCGCCGAGCGTGGTGGTGAAATCCACCTCCGCGCCGTGGCTCTTGCCGATCCAGTTTCTCTGCTGCACCTTAACGCGGTCTATAAAATCCACATCGTCCAGATCTTTTACAAGGCGGTCGGCATACGCGGTGATCTTCAGCATCCACTGGCTCTGCTCTTTTCTGATGACCTCGGAACCGCAGCGCTCGCACACGCCGTTTACAACTTCCTCGTTTGCAAGCACGCATTTGCAGGAGGTGCACCAGTTTACCGCCATTTTCTTTTTGTAGGCAAGGCCGCGCTTAAAGAGCTGAAGGAAGATCCACTGGGTCCACTTATAGTAATCGGGATCCGTAGTATTGATCTCTCTTGTCCAGTCAAAAGAAAAGCCGAGCGCCTGAAGCTGGCTCTTGAAATGGGCAATATTATTTTTTGTTACCTCCGCCGGATGAACGTGATTCTTGATTGCGTAATTTTCCGTTGGAAGCCCGAACGCATCCCAGCCCATGGGATAAAGCACATTATAGCCCTGCAGCCTTTTCTTTCTTGCCACGATATCCAGCGCCGTATAAGAACGCGGGTGGCCTACATGAAGCCCCTGACCGCTGGGATAGGGAAATTCAACCAGGCAATAAAATTTCGGAAGTGAATAATCGTTTTTTGCGGCAAAGGTATTCTGCGAATACCAGATATCCTGCCACTTCTTTTCCACCTGTTTAAAATTATATTCCATATATATCCTCCTTCAGTTTTCAAGCAGCGTTGACGGATCGATCTCTTCCCCGTCCTCCCAAAGGCGCTCCAGCTGAAAATACTGCCTTTGCTCCTTATGGAAAACGTGAACAACAACAGAGCCGTAATCCAAGCAGATCCAGCCGGACTGCCTGCCTTCTATATGATGCGGTTCCTCGCCCGCCCCGCTGAGTTTAAACTCAACTTCCTCAGCAATGGCGCGGGTCTGGGTATTTGAATCACCGCTTACAAACACAAAATAATCCGCAAGCACGGAAATATCCCTTATTTTTATAACACGGATCTCGTGGCCTTTTTTACTGTCTGCCGCCTGCACGGCGATCTTTACAATATCAAGTGAAGTCATACTAATCCTTTATCTTTTCCTCCAGCAAATAATTATAGCATTCCAGTGTGTCCGGGTGGATTAAGGCGTTTTCACCCAAAAGTTTATTCATAGTATATTTTAGCGAATACAGAATGGCTTCTTCCAAACTGACTTCTGCAAGGGCGCGCATTTCGGACACATCGGGATACTCCCGATCCGCCGAGATAAAATCCGCCGTATAAACAACCCTTTCCAGCAAAGTCATACCCCGCCTGCCTGTTGTGTGATACCGTATGGCGCCAAGAATTTCCGGATCCCCGATTCCAAGCACAGTGCGGCAATACGCCTCGCCCGATTTCTGATGGATAACGGCGGGATTATGAAGTTCCAGTTTAGAAAGCACATCGCCGCCCTTTGTGATATATTCATACTGTTCGGAAAGCGGCGTTTCTTTGGTAATATCATGCAGTATACCCGCAAGGCGCGCCTTTTCTTCCTCTGCGCCGTATCGTTTTGCAAGGTGCACTGCGGATTCGGCAACATTCAGGGAATGCCTGAATCTGTGGGGAGACAGGCGGCCCTTTAGGATGGCAGTATATTTCTCAAAATCCGTCAACATAAAGCCCCTTTTCTTTAATATAATCCAAAACACATGCCGGCACAAGACCCGAAATATCATAATTTTTTTTTATTTTATCCCGAATCTCACTGCTTGAAACAACAACCGGTTCAAAATCCGCAATATACACGCGGCTGCCGCTAAAATGCGATTTTGAAAAATCCAGCAGCCGTTTGCGCGCATTCTCTTCCCGCGCGGCTGTGCAGAGCGTTACGTTTGCAAGTATATCCGAATACCTGTACCACGCTTCAAACTTTAAAAACTGATCTTCGCCAACGATCAGAAACAACTGCGCGGCGGGATATTCTTTTTTTAGAATCTGAACCGTGTCGTAAGTATAACTTTTGCCGCTGCGCCGGAATTCCAGATCCGAAACCAAAACTTTTTGGTTGCCCGAAAACGCGGCTTTTAGCATAGCAAAGCGCGCCTGCGCCGGCGCAAAATCCCGGCAGGTTCTGTGCGGCGGATTCCCGGTTGGAATCACACAGAGCAGATCCAGATCCAAAAGATCTATATATTTTTCTGCAAGGTTGATATGCCCGTTATGGACCGGATTGAACGCGCCGCCGAAAATGCCCAGTTTCAATGCCGCTCTCCCCTGCTGCGCACGCCGCCTCTATACGGTTTACGGCTGCGGGTTTCTTCCTGTGCATGGCGGCTGCGCATGCCTCTGATTTTAACCTGCTTTTTTGCCGGCTTTTTCTTCTTCGCCGCGGCAGCCTTTTTGGCTTTGATCTTTTCCTCATCCGCTTTTCTGTAAAGCACGATCACGCCGCCGATGACCTGAATGACCTCCGCGCCGAGCAGAGACTGCAGCTCATCCGCCAGTTCGCGCGGTTTTTTCGGGGAGGTTTCAAGATGAACCCGTATTTTGAGCAGTTCACGGGCGTCCAGCGCGTCATCAAGCTGTGAAATCAGGTTTTCCGAAATGCCTTCTTTTCCGATCTGAAAGATCGGTTCCAGCGGATTTGCGGCAGCCCTGAGCGCCGCTCTTTCCTTTGAATTCATAAAATTTTCTCCAGTTCTTTTTTAAGGAGGCGTAAAGCGTTGCCTCTGTGGCTTATCTTATCCTTTTCCTCTGCGGAATATCTGCCGAACGATCTGCCGTTTACCAAAAACAGCGGATCATACCCAAACCCTGCATTGCCGTCCCGCTCAAAGCCGATAAATCCCGGGCACTCTCCGCGAACGGTGATTTCACGCCCGTCCGGGAAAATGCAGCATACGGCGCAAACGTAATGCGCCGTTCTTTTTTCCATTGGAACGTCTCTCAGTTTTTCCAGCAGCAGATCATTGTTTTTTTCATCGTTGCCGTGTTCGCCGGCAAACCTTGCGGAATAAATACCGGGCGCACCGCCGAGAAAATCCACGCAAAGGCCGCTGTCGTCCGCAATGGACGGAAGATGGGTGATATCACAGGCAGATCTTGCCTTAATATGCGCATTTTCCTCAAACGTGGAACCGTTTTCCTCCACTTCCGGCAGCGTTATGCCGATACTTTTCGCCGTGAGCACATTTACACCGAGCGGGGATAAGATCCTTTGCAGTTCCTCCAGCTTTTTCATATTATTGGTTGCTAAAATAAAATCCATTATTTCTCCTCTTCATCAAACAGGCCGGCGGCAAAGGCGTCCGCGTCAAACGGCTGCAGATCGTCGATCTGCTCGCCCACGCCTACAAATTTTACCGGAACATCCAGTTCGTTATTTATGGCAAGAACAACGCCGCCCCTTGCAGTGCCGTCCAGTTTTGTGAGCACAATGCCCGTAATTCCGGCAGCGTCTTTAAAATCTTTTGCCTGATTTACGGCGTTCTGACCGGTGGTAGCATCCAGCACAAGCAGCACTTCTTTTGAGGCGTCCGGCAGTTCGCGGTCTATAACTCTGCTGATCTTATTCAGCTCTTCCATCAGATTTTTCTTATTGTGAAGCCTGCCGGCGGTATCAATGATGATTACATCGGCGCCCCTTGCCTTGCCTGCCTGAACGGTGTCAAACACAACGGACGCGGGATCGGAACCCTCCGCGGATTTAATCAGATCCACGCCGGCTCTGTCCGCCCAAACCTGCAACTGCTCAATCGCGGCAGCCCGGAACGTATCCGCGGCGCCGAGAATCACTTTTCTGCCCTGATCTTTCAGCCGAAGGGCCAGTTTACCGATCGTGGTTGTTTTGCCCACGCCGTTTACGCCGATCACAAGAATTACGGAAGGCTTGGTGCGCAGTTTCAGATAACTGCCGCCCCAGACGATACCGGAAACGATATCCTTTAGCGTTTCGCGCACTTTTTTCACATCTGTAATTCTGTCATTCTCTACCTTTTCACGCAGGCTTTTGATGATCTTTTCGGCAGTGGGGAATCCCACGTCGCCCATGATCAGGATCTCTTCCAGTTCCTCATAAAGATCATCCGTGATCTGCTCATAATTTTCAACGACCTCATTGATCTGGGCGGTAATGCCCTGCTCTCTTGTTTTTCTGAGGCCCTTTCTGAATTTATCAAACAATCCCATTTGACTGCACCTCTCTTTTGCGGTATGTATTACGCATCCAGACCCATTTTTGCCGCGAGTTCGGCGGACTGGAGTT
>HF991825.1:169661-274125 GCA_000431535.1 Clostridium sp. CAG:678 | reverse complement strand
AACGCCGTAAAGAACATCTGCCTCCTCCATTGTGCCGCGCCTGTGGGTTATGGAGATAAACTGCGTTTTATCCGTCATTTTGCGCATATATTTTGCAAACCGCTCTACGTTTACATCGTCCAGCGCCGCCTCTACCTCGTCATAAATACAAAACGGAGACGGCGTTACGCGCAGCACGCTGAACAGCAGCGCCAGCGCGGCGAGCGATTTTTCACCGCCGGAAAACAGATTGACATTCTGAACGGATTTTCCGGGCGGCTGAATTTTGATCTCGATCGGGCTTTCCAGGCAGTTATCGGGTTCTTCCAAAACGATTTCTCCCTTGCCGCCGCCGAAGAAATCCGCAAAGCACTGTTTAAATTCTTCGTTTATTCTGTTAAACTGGGTCATAAACTTTTCGCTCATAGAAGAAGTCAGATCCTCTATGATCTTGCCCAATTCGGATTTTGACTTTTCAATATCGTCGATCTGCTCTTTCAGAAATTCGTATCTTTCCGAAACCTCTTTATACTCTTCGATCGCGCCCACGTTTATGGAACCGAGTTTCTTGATGGCAACTTTGATCTCGTGCAGGCGTTTCTTTGCCGCATCCATATTTTCGATCTGAATGTCCAGCGCCTCTGCCTCGCGGCGTGTGAGTTCATACTGCTCAAACAGCATATCGTTCAGTTCGTCATACTCTTTGCGCATGGCGATCTTACGCTCATCCAAACGCACGATCTCCGCCGAAAGTTTTTCCCTTTCCTGGCTTTTATTTCTTTCCAGCGTGCGCAGTTCGGAAGAACGCTTATCCAAATCGTTTCTGCTTTCGATCAGCTCGGCAATCTCATTGGCGGAACTGCCGGATCGTTCACGCAAAGCCTGCGCTTGCTGTTTGATCTGCTCGATCTGCGTTTTCAGCACATCGCTTTTTTCCCGGATGGAAGCGATCTCTTTTTCTATCTCGCCCACACGATCAGACTGTGTGGATTTTCTGGACTGCAATTCTTCAATGGAAAGGCTTGCCGCCTGAGAATCCTTGGCAAGCGTAACCAGTTCCAGATTGATCTCCTCCGCCGTTTTGCGCAGTTCCTCGCGTTTTTCCTGTATGCCCTGCGCGTCTCCGGTTACACGGGCGATCTCGCTTTCCGTTTCACTGATCTTTGCCTGCACCTCGTCTGCGCCCCGCTGCGCGGATTCGCTTTCTTTTTTAAACTGCGCGATCCTTGCGCCGGCATTGTCTTTCTCAGACTGAAGCACAGACAGCCTGTTGCCGAGGGTTTCCAGTTTTTCACGGATGCGCTGTTCCTCGCCCTCGGCGCGGATCAGATCTTCTTTGGCTGTCATCAGATCCGCCTGCGCAGCCTGCATACTTGCGGCGGCATGGTTTGCATCCTCAAACGCTGCCTTATATTCGGCGGAAAGCTTTTGCTGCTCCGCCTCCAGTTTTTTTGCCTCGGAAAGCAGATCTTCTATCATATTTGCGCGGGAAAGGATACCTGCCCCTTTCGCGCGGCTGCCGCCCGTCATGGAGCCGCCGGGATTGATGACCTGCCCGTCCAGCGTAACGATCTTAAACCGGTTTTTGTATTCCTTTGCAATGCCGATGGCACTGTCCATATCATCCGCGATCACAACGCGAGACAGCAGATTGCTGATGATCTGCTTATAGTTTGCATCACAATCCACAAGATCGCTTGCAACGGCAACAAAACCAAGGTGATCTGCCAGGTCTTTTTCATCCAGCGTTCTGCCCTTTATGTTGGAGATCGGCAGAAATGTGGCTCTGCCGAGGTGATTGGCTTTCAAATAATTGATTGCCCGCTTGGCGTCTGCCTCCGTTGAAGTAACAATATTCTGCATGGCGGCGCCGAGCGCCACTTCCACCGCGGTGGAATACTCGTTTTCCACCTGAATCAACTGGGATAAAACGCCGTGTATTCCGCCCAGCGCACCTGACTGTGCATGGCGCACAACGGCTTTGACAGCGCCGGAATATCCCTCCATATTTTTTTCAAGATCGGAAAGCATTTTGGCGCGCGAGCGTTTTTCAGAAAGGGCGGATGTGATTTGATCTAACCGGGTTTTGAGCTGCTGTGCCTTATCCGTTTTGCCTTTCAGTTTCAAATTAAAACCGTTTAAAGCGTTTGTATTTTCCTCTATTCTGCTATTTAATGCAGCAAGGGTGCGCGCGCTTTGCGCCTGATTTTCCTGCTCTGCTTTGATCTCCTCTTGCAGTTCAAGCGCTGCGGCATCCGCTTCGTCTTTTCTGGATTCGATCTCCTCCATACTGGACTGCGCCTGCGTCAGTTTTACCCGGTAATCGGACAGCTGCATAGTGAGTGACGCAAGACGGCTGTTGAGTTCGGAAGACCGTTTTGAAAATTCCTCGTTGGAACTTAAGATTCTCTGTGTTTCCTCCGTTACAGCCTGTAACTGCGCTCTGCGTTCCTGCGCCCTTTGCGCACACTGCTCGATCAGCGCCTGTTTTTCGGCAATGCCGGCATCGATTGCGTCATTGCCCTTTGCAACGGTATCGATATCGTTTTTGAGCCTGCCAACCGTTTCCTCGTTATGGCTGAGCGTTGCCTCTAAAACAGACGCCTCACCGTCTTTTTTTAGCGCCTGCTCGTCATATTCCGCAGCGGTATTGCGAATCTCGTCTATTTTGGCGTTGATCTTTACCGTTTCTTCCAGTGCGGACTCAATCTCGTTTTCAATGCTTTTCAGTTCGTTTTCACAGATAGTATAGGATTCGTTGGCGGCGTCTATCTTATGCTCCTGCTCGCGCAGTTCGTTTGTGAATTTTTTGATCTTATTGATCCAAACACCGATCTCCAGCGTTTTCTTTTCGTCTGAGAGTTTGATGAACTGTGCCGCTTTTTCGCTTTGCACCTTCAAAGGCCCCACACGGCTTTCCAATTCGCCGAGTATATCCAGCAGGCGCACCAGATTTTCCTGCGCCTGATCCAGTCTGCGCTGCGCGTCCGTTCTTTTATGGCGGAAGCGGGATATACCCGCCGCCTCTTCAAAAAGTTCACGCCTGTCCTCATTCTTGGCGGAGATAATGGAATCAATCTTGCCCTGGCCAACAATGGAATAGCCGTCTGCGCCGAGACCGGTATCCATGAAAAGTTCGTGCACATCGCGGCGCCTTACAACTTCGCCGTCAATTTTATATTCGCTTTCGCCGCTTCTGTAATAGCAGCGGGAAACGGTGACCGTATCGCCCTTATCTTTCAGGGTTTTATCCGAATTATCCAGCGTCAGGCGCACCTGCGCGAATCCAACAGGTTTACGCGCCGATGTGCCGCCGAAGATAACATCTTCCATCTTGGAGCCGCGTAGGTTTTTGGTTGAGGTTTCGCCCAGAACCCAGCGCACGGCATCGGAAATATTGCTTTTTCCGGAGCCGTTCGGCCCCACCACGGCAGTGATCCCTTTGCCGAAAGAGAGCACGGTCTTATCGGGAAAAGATTTGAATCCCTGCATTTCAAGTGTTTTTAATATCATTTATACTATCCTCAGCTCATTGGGCTTTAACGCGTTGTTATACCGGATATCCAGTTTATAGCCAGCCTCTTCCAGTGCGGCAAGATTGGATTTTTTATTGCCCAAAAGTTTTGAAATTGATCTTTCGTTGATAAATACCTGATGTTCGCCGGGCGGCAGCTGCGTGATACGGTTGAACATCATTTTGGATATGACCAGTTCGCCCAGGCACTCGTGATAGCCGCCGGCAAGCATATTGTTTTTGATCTCCTTGCTTGCGTGCAGACCCACGCGGATAACTTCTATATCATGGCTCTCAAAAAACTCCACCAGATCCGCGCAGAGCGCAATGGTTTTTTTAAGCGGGCATGGCTTATACTTGCCGCTTTCATAAAGTTTTGCAAGATATGTATCTTTCAGCACAACGGTGGGATAGATCCGAACCGTTTTCGGTTTCAGTTTGGCAAATTCCCTTGCCGTTGCGAAATCCAGCCCTCTGGTAGACGTATACAGATCCGTCATCATCTGCAAGCCGAGATCAAAGCCTTTTTTCTTGATCAGGGCAGATGCGTTTCTGACGTCTTCCGCCGTGTGGCCGCGCATATTGGCGGCAAGAACTTTATCGTTCATATTCTGCGCGCCGAGTTCAATGGAGGTTACGCCGTATTTTTTGAGCAGCGCAAGAACCTCCTCATCAATGAAATCCGGTCTTGTGGAGATCCGGATGCCGGTTGCCTTTCCGCTTTTCACATAAGGATAAGCAGCCTCCAGCAGAGAGAGCATATACGCCCTGTCTATTGCGGTAAAAGAGCCGCCGAAAAACGCGATCTCATATTCGAAAGTATTGTTTTTATTTGAACGCAGTGCCGTTTCAACCGTATCGGCAACATCCTGCGGGGTGGGTGCTTTGGTCTGCCCCGTTATAGTGTTCTGATTGCAAAAAGAGCATTGATGCGGGCAGCCGATATGCGGCACAAAAATTGAAATATTGCTTTTTTTCATAAACCCATTAATTGCAAAGCCTGCTTTGCAGCCTCCTGTTCCGCCTGTTTTTTACTTCTTCCCTTTCCTTTTCCGATCACGTTTGAATTCAGGTGCACTTCCACTTCATACCGTTTATCGTGATCCGGGCCGCTTTCCTTTGTGATCACGTAATTGAGCGTTTCCTCGTGGCTTTCCTGCACAATCTCCTGCAGTTTTGTTTTATAATCCTTAAAACTGATGTGATGTGTTTCAACGGAATCATCCAGAAACCGAAGCACAAATCTTCTGGCTTTATCTATACCGCCGTCCAGATAAACAGCGGCAATGAGCGCCTCAAAAGCGTTTTCCAGATTGGAATCCCGCTCATTTCCGCCCGTGGCAAGTTCGCCTTTGCCAAGCAGAAGATAATCGCCCAGTTTGATTCGCCTGGCGTATTCCGAAAGCGATGCCGTGCAGACCAGGCTGGAGCGTAGCTTTGTGAGATCCCCCTCTGCCATGGACGGGAATTTTTTATACAGAAAATCCGCCGAGATCAGGGAAAGCACCGCGTCGCCCAGAAATTCAAGCCTTTCGTTAAAAGGGCCCGACCCCCGGTTTTCATTGGCATAACTTCTGTGTGTCACCGCCTGCTTTAAGAGCGATCGTTTCTTAAAAACATAACCTATTTCCTTTTCAAGAGAATTCAGATCTTTATTCATCTTTATCAAATGCCTTTTCCGTTTCGTTTATAAAATCATTTTCAAGGAACCACACCGCCTGTTTGATGGCGTTTTTAAACGTGCGCGCATCCGAACCGCCGTGTGCCTTGATGACCGGTTTTTTCACGCCGAGCAACACAGCGCCGCCGTATTCCTTGTAATCGAACTGCTTTTTCATTTTTCCGATGCCGCCAAGCACGCCGATTGCCGAAAGCATTGTAAAAATGTTCTGCTTAAACACGGATTTCATACCGTTCATGAGCACCTTTGCAACACCTTCGTACATTTTTAAGATTAGGTTTCCGGAAAAGCCGTCCGCCACAACAACATCGGCATCGCCGAACGGGATCTGCCGCGCTTCAATATTGCCCACAAAATGATAATCAGCGTTTTTCATAAGGGCATACGCCTCTTTAACCACGGGTGTGCCTTTGGTTTCTTCCGTGCCGTTATTTGCAAGGGCAACGCGCGGATTTTCATAACCCATAATATGTTTCATATAAAGGCTGCCGAGTTTGCCGAACTCATACAGAAACTCCGCCCTGCATTCGGCGTTTGCGCCGCAGTCCAGCAGCATAAACGGCTTTTTGGCGCTTGGCATAACGGACGCAATACACGGCCGCTTAACGCCTTTGATCCTTTTGGTGATCAGCGTTGCGCCCACGGTGATCGCGCCTGTGTTTCCCGCAGAAACAAACGCGTCTCCGGCGCCTTCATTCAGAAGCCGGAAACCGGTGCCCATGCTGGAATCCGCTTTCTGCCGGAGCACACATTTCGCGTCATCCGTCATCAGAATATCTTCACCGGGCGCATGCGCAATCTCCGTGTTTCTGAGTTGAATATGATTCTCTTTTACGCATTGTGCGATCCTGTTTTCATTGCCGACAAGAAGTATATCCGTGCCGAACGCATCAACGGCCATCTGCGAGCCTTTGATGATCTCAAGCGGCGCGTTATCTCCTCCGAACGCGTCAACAATAATCCTCATCGTTTCTAATCCTTTCCAGCGCGCGCAGCGCTCTTTCAGAGAACGCGGCATAGCGCTGCTTTTTATCCCGGATCTTTGGCTCTATGGGCGGCAAAATACCGAAATTTGCGCCCATGGGCTGAAAATCCCGAACCGTTTCATCACTTATATACGCGCTTAACGCGCCGATCATGGTAACATCCGGCAAAGAGAGCGGAGCCTTGCCGCGCGCAAGGCGAACCGCGTTTTTCCCAGCCATGATGCCGGACGCTGCGGATTCCATATAACCCTCAACGCCGGTGATCTGCCCGGCAAAGAAAACGTTTTTCTGTTTTCTGAGCTGAAAGCCGGAACTGAGCAGGCGCGGCGAATCCAGAAAAGAATTTCTGTGCATTACGCCGTACCTTACAAATTCCGCATGCGCAAGGCCAGGGATCATGGAGAATACACGTTTCTGTTCGCCAAATTTCAGATTGGTCTGAAAACCTACCAGATTAAACATCGTGCCGGCGGCGTTTTCACGCCGCAGCTGCACTGCCGCCCACGGACGGTGCCCGGTTTTTGGATCCGTCAGCCCCACGGGTTTCATGGGCCCGAAACGCGGTGCGTCCGCGCCGCGCTTGGCGAGTTTTTCAATCGGCATACAGCCTTCATACACATCAAAATCATGGAGCACGGCGCCCTGCGCATTTACAAGTTCATGTATAAAATTTTCGTACTGCTCTTTATTGAACGGGCAGTTCAGATAATCACTGTTGCCGCCCCTGCCGTAGCGGGACGCGCCGAAAACGATATCCGTATCAATACTTTCCGCCGTAATGATGGGCGCGGCGGCATCGTAAAAGGAAAGGTAATCGCCGCAGAGTTTTTTTATGCTCTCGCTCATGGCGCCGTCCGTCAGGGGGCCGGTTGCAATGATGGTGATTTCCCCCTCACCGAGCGGAATGTCCGTGACCTCCTGGCTGACCACGGTAATATTCGGGTGGGAACGTATCTTTTGCGTTACAGCGGCGGAAAACACATTTCTGTCCACCGCAAGGGCGCCGCCGGCGGCAACCGCGCAGTTTCTGGCAACGGGAACGGTAAGCGAGCCGAGACGCGCCATTTCTTCTTTCAGCAGACCCGCGGCGGAATCCAGCCTTGCGGCTTTCAGAGAATTGGAACACACGAGTTCTGCAAAATCGTCCGACCGATGAGCGGCGGATTTTTTCAACGGTTTCTGCTCAAAAAGCGTTACCTTTTCTCCGGCGTTTGCGATCTGCCACGCAGCCTCCGTGCCTGCAAGACCTGCGCCTATCACATTAAACTTCTTCATGATTCTTCGCTTTTCTTTTTCCGGGTTGCGGGTTTGGTAAAACCGCAGCCTTCCGTATCGGGGCAGTAGAGCACATTGCCCTTTCGTTTAAACAGCGACTTTCCGCAGCGGGGGCAAACCTCGTCGCTGGGCACATCCCAGGTCATAAAATTACATTCCGGGTAATTGGAGCAGCCGTAAAACGACGCGCCCTTTCTTGTTTTCTTTTCTATAACATCGCCGCCGCAACGGGGGCATTTTGCTTTTGTTTTCAAGATAAGCGGCTTGGTGTTTTTACATTCCGGATAACCGGGGCACGCAAGAAACTTTCCGAATCTGCCAACCTTTACAACCATATGCCTGCCGCATTTTTCGCAGATTTCGTCCGTTTCCTCTTCCTTTAACTTGATCTTAACGCCCTGCATTTCTTTCTTTGCTTTTTCCAGCGGCTTTTCAAAATCATCGTAATAATGGCGGATCATGTCTTTATAATCCTTTTCGCCGCTGTCGATCTTATCCAGATCCTCTTCCATTTTGGAAGTGTATTTTACATTTACGATATTCGGCATTTTATCCTTCAGCAGTTTGATGACCGCCTCGCCGAGTTCGGTGGGCACGAACTGTTTGCCCTCGCGCTTTACATATTCGCGCGCAACGATCGTTGAAGTGATCGTAACGTAGGTGGACGGCCTGCCGACGCCGTTTTCCTCCAGTGCTTTGGTAAGGCTTGCCTCTGTATACCTTGCCGGCGGCTGGGTGAAATGCTGGTTTCCGAGCAGGGACTTCAGGCGGAGCGTATCGCCTGTTTTGATCTCCGGCAGCGGTGCGGAAGTATCGCCGGATGAATCGTCCTTGGATTCCTCGTAAAGCGCGGTAAAACCGTCAAATTTAACAGTGTAGCCGGAAGCGTTAAAGGTGTAATCGCCGGCTGTGATCTCCGCGCGGACGGTTTCCTGAAGGCAGTTTTCCATAAGAGAGGCAATAAAGCGCTCCCAAACCAGTTTATAGATCTTATACTGATCGCTTGTAAGCGAAGATTTTACCTGTGCGGGCGTTACGCCGGGCATAGACGGGCGGATTGCCTCATGCCCATCCTGCACATTGCCTTTGGATTTAAAATATCTGGGCTTTTTCGGCAGGTATTTTTCGCCGTACTGATCAAGGATGAACTGATTGCCGGCGGCGCGCGCCTCCTCCGATATACGCAGCGAATCGGTACGCATATAGGTGATCAGACCGACTGTGCCGAGCTCCTCTACATCCACGCCTTCATACAGTTCCTGAGCGGCTTTCATCGTTCTTCTTGCCTGAAAAGAGAGCCGTCTTGACGCCTCCTGCTGGAGGGTTGAAGTGATAAACGGCGGCGTGGGGCTTTTCTTGCGCGTGCCTTTTTTAACGGCGGTTACAACATATTCAGCGCCCTCCAGATCGCTCAAGATCTGATCGCTCTCCTCTTTACAGGTGATCTTTACCTTTTTCCCGTTTTTGCTGTTGAGCGCGGCGGCAAAGTTTTTCTTTCCGGGGGGATTCGTAAATTTTGCGTCTATAGACCAGTATTCTTCCGGCTTAAACGCGCGGATCTCCTCTTCCCTGTCCACAACCAGGCGCAGGGCAACGGACTGCACTCTGCCGGCGGAAAGACCGCGGCGGATCTTTTGGCTGATGAACGGAGAAAGTTTATAGCCGATCAGTCTGTCCAATATACGGCGCGCCTGCTGCGCGTCCACAAGATCAATATCGATGCTTCTGGGGTGTTCCATGCCCTGTTCCACGCCGTGTTTTGTGATCTCGTTAAACGTAACTCTGTTTTTATCGTTCATATCCAGGCCAAGGATCGTTGCAAGGTGCCAGCTGATTGCCTCCCCTTCACGATCGGGGTCGGTTGCAAGATAAACGTAATCCGATTTATCCGCTTTTTTCTGAAGTTCCTTTACAAAATTTTCCTTGCCTTTGATAATGGCGTATTTGGGGGTAAAATCATGCTCTATATCCACGGACAGCCGCGCGGATGGAAGATCCCGCACATGACCCATGGACGCCACCACATCATACCCCTTTCCGAGATAACCTTTTATATTCTTTGCCTTTGCAGGCGACTCAACGATTACGAGTTTTGACATATATATTGAATTCCTTTCAGGATAATTTGTATCTTTTTCCGCCGGCGCTCTGCACCAGATCCGCTATTTCCAGCGCGGTAAGCGCCGTTAGCACGCTGCCGGGATTCAAAGAGGTTTTGGCGCAGATCTCGTCCACATGCATATACACGTTTCCGAGCGCGCGGTATACCGTGAGCGTATCGCCGCTCAGCCCGGCGGCCGCGTTTTGCCGCTCAACACGCTTTGCTCTGCTTTTGCCAAGGTTTTCAAACGAAATGCTGCCGCTGTTTTCTTTTGCATTCACGGTTTTTGGAGCTGTTTCTTTCATAATGGTGCGCACATCTTTTGCGCCGCTGAGATCCAGCCCGAAACGCTCCGCATACGGGAACACAAGATCCAGCGGTTTTGTGGCAACCACAGCGCCCTCGTCTATCAGTTTATTTGTGCCGGCGTATTCCGGCTCCAGTATAGAACAGGGAACGGCATACACGTCCCTGCCCTGCTCTACAGCGTAATTTGCCGTGATCAGGCTTCCGCTCTTTACACCGGCTTCCACAACAAGCACCCCAAGGGATAGCGCGCTGATGATCCGATTTCTGATTGGGAAAGTATATCTGGACGCCTTGGTAAACGGCGGAAACTCGGTTACAAGCGCGCCGTTTGCGGCAATCGCATCCCGCAGCGGTTTATTTTCCATAAGATAATTTGTGCCGAGACCGCAGCCGAGCACGGCAACCGTTTTGCCGCCGCTTAAAAGCGCGGCATTGTGTGCGGCGGTATCCACACCGAGCGCGCCGCCGGAAACGACCACAGCGCCCAGCCGGGAAATGCCCCGGCTCATCACATCCGCGGCTTTTACGGCGTAGTCGCTTGCCTTTCTTGTGCCGACTATGCCGATAACCACACTGGAATCAATATCGGGAAGTGTGCCCGAAACATAAAGCGCTGCCGGGGGATTCTCAATTTCATAAACCCGTCGAGGGTATGCCGCATCCTCAGGTGTAAGGATCTGCCAGCTGTTCAGGCGGCAGACGGTTAAAATATCTTCGGCAACATCAAGCGGCGTATTTTTCAGGTGTTCCACCTGCCGGGGAACGAACACGGGGCTCATTTTCCATTCTGTTTCGCCGGCGTCGTACACTGCTTTTGCACCGCCGAAATATTCTATGATCTCTTTGATTCTTGCTCCCGCGCCGAGGGCGCTCTGGAGCCATACCCAATAGGGTGTATTCTTATTCAACTGAGCATCTCCCACATAATAATGGCGGCGGCAACAGAGGCGTTCAAGCTTTCCGCCCTGCCGAGCATATGAATGGTAAGCAAACCGGTGCACGCTTGTTTTACTGCCTGCGAAACGCCGTTTCCCTCGTTTCCGATCACACAGATATCGGAACCGTTAAACGCAATATGTTTGATATTCTCTGCCGAACGATCCGGCACAGAGGCATACGCATGAAAGCCTTGTGCCCTTAAATTTGTAATCTCCAAAGCAAGATCTTCGCAAAGCAGCACCGGCAGGCGCATGGCGCCGCCCATGGAGGCGCGCAGCACTTTTGGATTATAAAGATCGCAGCAGCCGCTGAGCAAAGCGCCGTCGATCCCCAGCGCCTCCGCCGTTCTGATCACGGCGCCGAGGTTGGACGGATCCTGTATCTGATCCAGCGCAATATATTTTTTTCCTTTTTCCGGATAAAACACATTTTTACGCGGAAAACACACGGCAAAAACACCCTGCGGATTTTTGGTTTCGCTTAAATAGGACGCGAGCTCTCCGGTGATCCAAACCGTTTTTTCAAAGCCGTCTATCAGCTGCGTGCATTTCTCCGGATATTTACGTGCGGCATCTTCGGTAAGCAGCAGAAGATCCGCGCCGCATTCGGAATGAAGGGCATCAAAACAAAGCCTTGCACCCTCCAGCGCGAACTGAGAGGACAGCGCGCGTTCTTTATGAGAAGTGAAAAGCTTTTTGGTATGTTTTATTAAATTATTGGATCTGCTTGTGATTTTTTCCATACCGATTTGCTCCACGGCTCCTAAAAATTTAAGTTTAAACAAAACCACTTTAAGCTGTTAATAACTATATTTTAAGTTATAAATTATAATACATTATTATGCAAAAAAGTGCAACACAAAAATATAAAATACAAAAATTTTTTATAAATTCGTAACTTTGCACAAAATTGCCCCGCCGAAACTATTTCGGCGGGGCAAAGCATTTTATAAACTTTAATTGAGATTAAAGAGCAGCCTTTGCGGACTCCACAAGAGAAGTGAACGCAGCCGCATCTGAAACAGCGATCTCAGCAAGCATCTTTCTGTTAAGATCAATGCCTGCCTTTTTCAGGCCGTTCATAAAGGTTGAGTAATTTGTGCCGTTTGCCTTGCAGGCAGCGGAAATTCTGGCGATCCACATTCTGCGGAATTCTCTCTTCTTCTGCTTTCTGCCGATATAGGCATACTGACCGCTCTTCATAACAGCCTGTTTTGCCGTTCTGAAAAGACGATGTTTGCTGCCATAATAGCCCTTTGCGGCTTTTAATACTTTCTTTCTTCTTTTACGAGTGGCCATAGCGCCTTTGATTCTTGCCATAACTTATTACCTCCGATAGAATTAACGAAATTAGGTTAATATTTAAACGATTCTGCGCAACATGCGCTGCCGAAATTATTTATAGGGAACGAGCCTCTTCATCTGCTTCTGGTTCGTTACATCACCGACAGTGGTTTTGCGAAGATTTCTTTTACGTTTTGTTGTTTTCTTTGTAAGAATATGAGAGGTATAAGCATGAGCGCGCTTTACCTTGCCGCTTTTCGTTGTTTTGAAACGCTTTTTTGCGCCGCTGTGTGTTTTGATCTTTGGCATAATTTATTCCTCCATAAATTTATATTTATTTTAGTAATCCTCTGAAAGCCCTATATTTTCAAGGAACTTCGCCCATTAAAAACTCAAACTTTATGTATTTTCCCTTGCTTTTGCCCTTACGAGCTGAAATAAGGGAATTGATTCACCGACACCAAACGGTTTTTTCGGCAGGTAACGTGAGCCTTGACGTTTGAGAGCGAAATACGCCCTTCGCACAAATCTAAATTTTGTGCGAGGAAAATTTCGCTACCATCAGTGAAAATCATGTTTTTATTCTTTCTAACAAGTCTATCATTTCATTCCATTCATGAATGTGCAAATGCTCACACTGTGGTAAGTGTTCATTGCTACGGTCTTTGTAGTCTTTATCTGTGTCATTATCGTACCAAACAGGATAAATACCAACTTGTGACGCTCCTTCAATATCTGCTTGCGGATTATCACCGCAATACCATATTTCACCGGAAGTAACTCCGGATTTTCGTATGGCAATATCAAACAAAATCCGATTGGGCTTTCGCATAAAATAGTCACTTGAAGTCATAACAAACTCAAATTGATTGTTTGGCAGCAATCTGTTTAGTCTTTCAGTTAAGGCATCTCCTGACCACAGAAGATTGCTGATAACGGCGCTTCTTATGCCATTTTTATTTATATAATCGAGCATTTTATCAGCATTTGGCATAATAGCACCCATAGAAGCACCGTTCCAAAAAACGGTTTCCATTTCAAGCGGCGTCAGGGAAAACTCGATTCCAAGATATTCATACAATACTTTATCGCCAACCTGACCGGAAATATCATAACCTATTTTACGGACATTTTCGATATGTTTTCCGAAAATTAGTTCCGCACCTTTTCTGACATCCTCAAGAGTGCAGTTATTCGGATTCTTTGTAACATATTTCAAAAGTTCCTCATTTCCTCTAACGGAATCCCAACCAGGTTCATACAAAAGAGTATGTCCGTAATCAAATAGTATCATTTTAGGGTATTTCATTTAGATTCTCCTTTTTGATAAGTATACGCACATACATCGCAGCTTTCTGATTGCTACACTTTTGTTATATCTTGTTGTGGTTTTTTTGCCCTTGATTTTACCCTTATAAGCACTCTGGAAAAGAGTGAAGATGTGTGTAACCCTATAAAGAGATAAGGCGAACACGTTGCGATAAATCCTCTATTTTCAAGGTTTTTGGAGGATTTTATTAAAACACTGTAACCTCTGTTGGGAGGTCATAATTTACTAATATTCAAATTACTATTTAATTATTTAGCCGGCTTTTTAGACAGGAACATAAGAATCTGCCTGCCCTCCAGTTTAGGGGCTTTATCAACATTGATCTCTTCGCCGAGCGCCTGCGCAAATCTTTGCATATTTGCAACGCCGAGATCTGAATGAGCCATTTCTCTGCCGCGAAGGCGCAGTGAGACCTTAAGTTTATCACCTTTATCCAGGAACTTTTTGGCCTGATTTACCTTTGTGTTGAAATCGCCGATATCGATGTTGAGCGACAGGCGGATCTCCTTGGTATCAATCGTTTTCTGCTTTTTGCGGTTTTCCTTTTCGCGTTTAGCCTGCTCATATCGGAATTTGCTGTAATCCATGATTTTAACAACAGGCGGCTTTGCCTGCGGCGCGATCTTAACAAGATCCTGCCCTCTGATCTCAGCCTCATGCAGCGCATCTTTTGCACTCATGATGCCAAGCTGCTGGCCGTCTGCAGTGATGACACGCAATTCCTTATCTCTGATCTCTCCGTTGAGCTGCGGAATATCTCTGCTGATAAATAACACTCCTTTAAATTTTGGTAAACACCTGCATGAAATAATTAAAAGCGCGAACAGATATGCCCGCGCTTCAATAAACCTACATCAAAAAGAAAGGATATTGCCCTTTTTGCCTGCGCTGAAGGGGAGAACGGGATAAATGTTCTTCTTTGTTGTGGAACTATATTAACACAGTAAAACGGCTTTGTCAACATAAAAAATTATTTTTTTGTGTAAAGCACATGGGAAAAACGGATGCCGTTTTCCTCATTTTCCCCAAGGACGGTTCGTGTATACTGTGATTTGTCAAACTGCGGAAAAAAGGTATCCGCATCGGGGCAATCCGCGTCAATCTCCGTCAGATAGATCTGCTCCGCCAAAGGCAGAAACTGCGCATAAATGCGCCCGCCGCCGATAACGAAAATATTCTCGTTTTTTGCGCTCTCCAGCGCCTCGTCTACACTGTGAACAACTTCGGCGCCGTCGATCTTAAGATTCCGATCTGTTGAAATAACGATATTCCGTCTGTTTGGCAAAACTTTCGGCAGGGATTCAAATGTTTTTCTGCCCATGATTACGGTGTTTCCCGTTGTGGTCTCCCGAAAAAACTTCATATCCGCGTGGAAATGCCAGATCAGGTCGTTTCCTTTGCCGATCTCATTGTTTCTGCCTACTGAAAGGATAAGCGATATACTCATAATCTCTCCGTTTTTTACTGGGACAGCGGGAAAGTGATCTTTCCCATATGCTGGTAATTGACAAGTTTTATATCTTTGATATCACGGCTGTTATCAAAAGCAAAAAAGTCTTTCACTTGAGGATTGAGCCACAATTCGGGCGCAGGAAGATCGCCGTTTTCTTTGAACCGGCGAAGCTGTTCCCGGATACCGTCCGCCTGATTTACATAAATATGCGCGTCTTTAATGCTCCAGTCTATCGTGCCGGGTTTCAGCCCGGAAACATGGGCAAGCATGCAGAGCAAAACGGCATACTGCGTAACATTGAACGGCAGACCGAGGGGCACGTCGCACGAGCGCTGATGCACCCAGCAATTAAGTTTGCCGTTTGTAACATCCCATTCACTGCTCCACACGCAGCTGGGCAGAACGGCCGTATCCAGATAATCATTCTGCCAAAGCGTCATGACCATACGGCGGTCCTCGGGATGATGCTGGATCTTATCGATCAGTTCCTGCGTCATACGGAATTTTTTAACAATATAGCCGTAAGCCGTGCCGATCGTATGGGCAAATTCCTTGCCGAAAAATTTATGTACCTGCTGCTTTACAAGATTGCCGTTTTCATCGGGAAGAAGCTGCGTGGCATTCCAGTAGCCGTTTTCATCGATCTCCCACTGATCCCAGATCTTAACATCGCGTTCCTGAAGCCACCTTACATCATTGGACTGCGCCTGATAGATCCACAGCATCTCCAGCACCGCCTGCCGGATGAAAAGCTGTTTTGTGGTCAGGATAGGAAATTCCTGTTCCAGATCAAAACGAAAGTGGTGAGACGGTACTTTGATGGAATTCACGCCCGTTCTGTTTACAACTTCCGTGCCCTCTGTCAGAATCCTGCTGCACAGGGCAAGGTAATCTTTATCCCATTTAGACATTTACATTCCTCCAAAAAACGGTTACTGCCACGGGTACTGCTCTTTTAAACGCTCAAACTCCTCGCCCGTAACAGCAAAATGGAACTCCCCGTTCAGATCGGAAAAGAAATACATATAATCCGTATCGGGGTGGTTTATGACTGCGTTAATGATATTCATGCCGGAATTGGCGATGGGGCCGCTCGGCAGCGCCGGGCAGCGGTATGTGTAATAGGAATCATACGTATCACGCGAAACGCCGTAATCCAGCAGATTTTTTGCATAATAATAAGTTACGTCACACTGCAGGCGCGTGCCGCTGTTCAGCCGGTTGATCAGCACAGAGGCGATATTCTGCGCACTGCTTTCGGTGAGCGCCTCCTCCTGCACGATCGAACAAAGCGTGATAAATTCGTAAAGCGTCATATCATTCTGCCTGCAATAGTTCAGCATATCGTCTGAAAGGCGGTCGTCAAAGGCGGCAAGCATTTTATCCACTACCACTTTGGCATCCGTATTCATACCCAGGTCATATGTTGCCGGAAACAGGAATCCCTCCAGGATAAAGCCGATATGCTCCCTGTTTTGCGGAAAATCCGCAAGCCAGTCGTAATCATAGCCGTCCGTTGTGGAAACGGCGGCATAAAAATCATCCTTAGAGCAGATGCCGTTTTCTTCAAGCGTTTCGGCAATATCAAAAACAGTATACCCTTCCGGGATGGCAACGGAAACAACCTGATGGCTGATATCCGGGTTTTGAAGCTTTTGCGCGATCTCTTCATAACTCATATGCGAATTCAGATAATACTCGCCGTTGATATAGGTGAAATCGGGGTAATGGCTGTCCATCCACATGGACCAGACCGAATCGTCCACAACGATATCGTTATCGCTGAGCATTTTGGAGATTTCATACTGAAAATCCTGCGGCTCGATCACCAGGGTATATTCCTTTGCCTCGCCCGATTCCGTGCCGTTTATATCTTTTGAGATGCGGGCGTAGACAAACGCCCCTGCTGCGATCAGCGCGATCACAACCACACACGCAAGGATCAGCTTTACGATCTTTTTATTCATTCTTAAACCTCTTTATTCCACAACATCCACCTTAAGCATATTCGTGGTGCCGCTCTGCCCGAGCGGTATGCCGGCAGTGATAACCACAATATCTCCTTTTTTGATATAATCGGTTTTCCGGGCAACATCCACCGCGTGCTTGAACAATTCATCTGTATTTGACTTTTCCTCGCACATCACGGGGAGAACGCCCCAGGAAAGATTGTTTTGGCGGCGCACCTTTTCGCTGGTTGTGGCGGAAATGATCAGGCAGTTGGGCCTGTATTTTGAGATCTGCCTTGCCGTATTGCCGCTCTTGGTAACGGTTATAATTGCCGCCGCGTTCAGATCATGAGCGGTTGTAACCGTTGCATGTGAAATGGCGGAAGTAATGTTGCCGGAAAGATGCTTTTGCGCCTCTTTTTCAAAGCGTTCAATATAATTTATATCCTGCTCCGTTGTGCGGGCAATAAGCGCCATCGTTTTCACCGCCTCTACGGGGTGCGCGCCCATAGCCGTCTCGCCGGAGAGCATCAGTGCGGAAGTGCCGTCATAAATCGCGTTCGCCACATCTGTGATCTCCGCTCTTGTGGGGCGCGGATTTTTGATCATGGATTCCAGCATCTGCGTTGCCGTAACCACGATCTTGCCTGCCGCAAACACCTTTTCAATGATCATTTTCTGAATGGACGGGATCTTCTCAAACGGAATCTCCACACCCATATCGCCGCGGGCAACCATAATGCCGTCCGCCTCGCGGATAATATCGTCTATATTCTCAACGCCTTCGCTGTTTTCGATTTTGGCAATGATGCGCACATCATTCCAGCCGAGCGCATGGCAGTAGTTGCGCAGATAGGCAATATCCGCACCGGTGCGGCAGAAGGACGCCGCGATAAAATCGAACCCCATCTGCGCGCCGAAATTCAGATCCTGCATATCCTTATCCGAGATATACGGCAGGGAGAGCGAAACATTGGGCACGTTTACGCCCTTATGATCCGTTACAACGCCGCCGTCTACAACCTTGCAGATAATATCGTTATTCCGGATCTCTTCCACTTCCATGGCGATCAGGCCATCGTCAATCAAAATGGTTGTGCCTTTCTTTACTTCTTTGGGGAGACCCTTGAACGAGACCGAGCATCTTTCATTGGTGCCCTGAATCTCATCGGTAGTCAGTATAAAAGTCTGCCCTCTTTTGAGAACGACGCCGCTTTCGTTCTCAAAAGCGCCGATGCGGATCTCCGGACCTTTTGTATCCAGCAGGGTCGCTACCGGAATACCGAGTTGTTTTCTGACCTCCACAACATTTGAAAACCATTTTTCAAACGCGTCATAATCGCCGTGTGAAAAATTGAATCTTGCAACATCCATGCCGGCAAGCATCAGTTTTTTCAGCACATCTTTCTCGCACGAAGCCGGGCCGATCGTGCAGATAATTTTGGTTTTTCTTCTGTATTCACTCATAATTACAAGCCTCTTTGATCTATAGTTTGTTATTCAATGATATTATATCAGCAAATCAAAGAAAATCAATATGATTCCGTGTTAAAATTACGTAAAATATCAATTTCCGCTACAGTATTCTATTCTTTATTTCCCCCAAATCTGTGCTATAATAAGCATATTGAATTCACTAAAATCAAAGGATCTGTTTCAAACACGGAGGGTAAAAAATGATCATACGTAACGAAAACGAAAATGATTACAAAAAGATCTATCAGCTGATCAAAAAAGCATTTGAAACTGCCGAACACAAAGACGGCAACGAGCAGAATCTGGCAGAGGCGCTGAGAAAAGGCAGTTCTTTCGTTGAAGAATTATCTCTTGTTGCCGAAATAGACGGCGATATCGCAGGCCATATTATGTATTCAAAAGCAAAAATCGGCAAAAAGACCGTTTTGGTTTTGGCGCCGCTTTCCGTTGCGCCCCAGTATCAGCGGCAGGGAGTGGGCACGAAACTGATAACCGAATCCATGCAAAGGGCAAAAGAAATCGGGTGGGAATACATTTTTGTTTTGGGCAGTGAAAACTATTATCCCCGATTCGGTTTCATTCCGGCAGAAAAATACGGCGCTGAGACGCCGGACGGAATTCCCGCGCAGAATTTTATGGCGGTCAAGCTGCGCAAAGACGCGCCGATGCTTAACGGAAAACTTGTATATGCAAAAGAATTCGGTATCTGACACGATTTGAAAACACGCTGCCGGATAGCAAAAACGGGGCTGAACAAAAGTTCAGCCCCGTTACAGACTGTCGATAAAGTCGGCAGGAACGTGCAAATCGGAATTTAAAAATAGATTTTGTTTTCTTGCACATTAATGGCAATCATAAAATCGTTTCCATAAGACAGAATTTAGAAAAGAATAAAAACCGCACAGTTGTGCGGTTTTTTGCACTTTCTGCCTCGTCGGCACAAGTTGCATATCATTCGCCCTGCCCCAAGCGGCAGGTCTTATTCATTCCACTGTGCCTCCTCTCCCCAAAAAGTTGTAAAACTTTTTGGGGACCCCGATAAGGGGGTACCCATGTACGTCCTCCCTCGCAAAATGCAAAATCCTGCTCGCTTTCTCGCAGTCTCCTCAGCGTGTAGAACTGCATTTTTTTCTAAATGAACACCTTTTTCTACACGCTGAAACGGGGCCGAACAAAAGTTCAGCCCCGTTAAATTATGACATTTTCTTATTTTGCAAGATCGCCGACGATCATCATATAATCACCGATCATGGCGCCGAATTCGGGCGCGCCCTCCATAATCAGCTGCTTATCCTTTACCATCTGCAGCATATCGCCTGTGCCAAGCAGAATCATCAGCGCATGCTGCGCGGTATCAAACTTCATGCAGAAGAACGGTTTGGAGCGTTTGTATTCGCCCCTGCCGGCGCGGGATTTGCCCGCTTTGATACGAAGATATGCCGTGCATTCCGGGTGACCCTCGATCGCCCACTGATACACTCTGTCCGGGCTTTTCGCAGTCCAGTCATGAATCTCCGGATGGCCCATTTTATTGAGCTGGCTGATACCGCTTGAAAGCAGATAAAAATACAGTTTACACAGAAGAAGCGCAAGGGTTTCATCCTCCGGCGGCTCTTTTATGCCAAGCAGACTGCTCATTTTAAGCAGAACCGCCATAAATTTTATAAATTTGGAGAAAGACTTGATCTTCATCTTCGGCAGTTTGGACATATCGCCTTTCATAAAGGCGTTCATCTTTTCCATAGAAGAAAACTGAAGTTCGGCGTCTATCTTCTTCTGGCCGAAATACTCGCCGAGTTTGCAGGACCATTCGCCGTTTTCAACGATAAAGTGAACGGCTTCCTTATCCTGCGCGTTTGCCATAGCGGAAACCTGATAAACAGCATCCACGCCCTCAAACTTTTTGGCAAGTTCGGGCACGTCTGTGGCAATCGTTTTCATCAGCGGAAGCGCCGCCGCCATAAAGACTTTATTTGTGTAACGGGTTACATCGCTTGCCATAATAACACATTCCTTTCCTAATCAGATTTTAAAAAGAACAGCAGTTTAGAACTCATCGTCCCAAGCGTCATCCTCTTCAAAATCCTGATGCATTACTTCGGCAATTGCTTCTGCAATACCGTTTGCGTCTATCTTGGCGATGGACATAAGATCCTCGTGCAGACCGATGGTGGAGAATGCATCCTGATGACCGAGCATCTTGAACGCACACGCCTTGCCGCTTTTCGCAACTACATCCGCAACCGCGGAGCCGAGGCCGCCCATCACGGTGTGATCCTCCACCGTTATGATTCTTCTTGTATCCATAACGGCGGACAGAATTGCCTCTTCATCGATCGGCTTAATGGTGTGCATATTGAGAACGCGCACTTTGATGCCGGCATCCGCATTTGCCATCTGCGCCGCCTGCAAAGCCTGATATACGCAGGAACCGCACGCAATAACCGTGATATCCGTACCCTCGTTCATCACCTTTGCCTTGCCGACTTCAAAATCACAGTCCTCGATATTTTTGTAAATGATCTGGTCAAATCCGCGGTTGATCCTGATATAGACCGGGCCGGGATATGCATACGCTTTTTTAACGGCGTGGTAAGTTTCTACGCCGTCGCACGGGCAGATAACCGTCATATGCGGAAGGCTGCGCATACACGCCATATCAATAAGAGAATGGTGGGTGGAACCCGCCTGGCCGAAAGAAGTTCCGGCGTGGGTTGCTATGATCTTAACCGGTACGTTCTGATAGCAGATATCCGTATGGATCTGATCCAGCGAACGGGCAGCCGTAAAGATTGCGAATGTGGACGCAAACGGGATCAGACCGTTTTTCGCCATACCCGCGGCAACACCGAACATGTTCTGCTCTGCAATACCCACATTGAAAAATCTTTCCGGAAATTTTTCTCCGAACATACCGATCTTGGTAGACTTCGCAAGGTCTGCGGTAAGAGCAACGACTTCCTTATGCTCCTCGCCGAGTTCGCAAAGCGCCTTTCCGTAATACTCAGCCGTGGAAAGCTGGGTGGTTTCCGTCATGGTATAAGTCATTCCGCTTGCCATAGCTTACGCCTCCTTTTCCGCGCGCGCCACACGAGCCGCGTAATATTGATCAAGACTGTCATAGCATTTCTTTGTTTTTTCGTCGTCCAGCGCGCCGTAATGCCAGTGATAATCATCTTCCATAAAATCAATGCCCGCGCCTTTCACGGTATCCATAATAATGGCATAAGGCTTGTCGCCGCCGTTCTTATGGTTATTGATGGCGTTTTCGATGGCGCCGTTGAGTTCTTTCATATTCTGGCCGTCCACCCTTTCAACAAGGAAGCCGAAAGCCTCAAACTTCTTGTCGAGCGGCTCAACTTTCATTTCGTCGTCCACTCTGCCGTCGATCATGCACTTATTGTTATCCACAAGCACAACGACATTGGAGAGCTTGAACTGCGCGGCAGTCATTGCCGCCTCCCAGTTGGAGCCTTCATTGAGCTCGCCGTCACCCGTAAGAACATAGTTCATATAGTCGATACCCTTCACTCTGCCCGCAAGCGCAAAACCGCAGGCAAGGGACAGCCCGTGACCGAGCGAACCGCTGGAGCAGTCTACACCTTTGATCTTATTGCAATCCAGATGCATACCGAAGAGCGAGCCGGTAAGGTTAAAGTTATGAAGACCTTCCACGTCCATAAAGCCGTAATCGCAGATGACCGGGCCATAACCAACTGCGGCATGACCTTTTGAGAGAACAAATCTGTCCCGATCCTCCAGATCCGGGTTATTGACGTCAAGTTTCATAAAGCGGTGATAAAGAATCGTCATCGCGTCCATTGCGCTCATCGCGCCGCCGATGTGGCCCGAGCCGCCCCAGACCGTGGTCTGAACGGTAAGACGCCTGAGTTCATCCGCCTTTTTTTCCAGGCGGAGCCATTCTTCTTTATCAAATGGCTTGTAATTTGCTGGCATAAATTTTCCTCCTTAAATAAATAATCGGATCTATGTAAACGATTATTTGAGTCCTTCGATCTCCGGATGCCGTTTCGCCACTACGCCGAAAGCATCCTCTGCAATATCCACGGCAAGTTTGATATCATCCTGCGTTACCGCCGCATTTATAAAATGGTTGTGGTGGGAAGCGAGGAACAGACCTCTTGAAACGCATTCCGCGATCCATTCCTGGTGCAGCATCAAGCTGTCGTCATTCGCGATCCTGAGATAGAACAGCGCCGGCTCGCCGGATACAACAAGATTAAATCCGTGTTCCTCTGCCGCTTTGGTAAAGCCCTGGGTCAGTTCTGTGCCGAGTTTTCTGAAAAGATTGGGCACATCCAGTTTTTTCATTTTATCTATGCAGGCAAGACATGCCGCAAACGGCTCCGCGCTCATCCAGTAAGAACCTGTGTAGGTAACGGAAGAAGCAGTGGATTTCATATGCTCCCCGCCGCAGACAGCAGACATATTATAGCCGTTTGCAAGCGCTTTGCAGAAGCAGATCAGATCCGCTTTTATGCCGTAATAATGGTCTGAACCTGCAAGATCGAGCCTGAATCCCGTGCGCACGTCATCAAAGATCAGAACCATACCGTGCTCATCACAGAACTTGCGCACGGCCTGCCAGTAATCCTTGGTTGCGCATTCGTTATCCTTGAAATTGCCGTGATCATACGGCTGGGCAATCAGGCCGGCAACGTCCCCGCCGCATTCGTCATAAGCCTGCTGCAATGCCTCCAGATCAAACCACGGGATTACAACATTGTTTGCAACTTCCTCCGGCAGGATACCGGGATAATCCACTTTCTGCGCCCACTGGAAATCGCCGTGGTAATACCCCTGAAGGAAGAACATCTTTTTCTTGCCGGTATGCGCCCTTGCGCACATAACGGAAAACGTGGTTGCGTCTGAGCCGTTTTTCATAAAGAAAGCCCAGTCCGCGCACGCAACGGTGTCTTTCAGAAGCTCGGCGCACTCCACCATTTTGTAGGATGGAGAAGTGGTGCAGTTGCCGCGCCTTAACTGCTCTATAGCAGCAGCGTCTACATCATCATCGCAGTAGCCGAGCACATTGGGGCCGTAAGCGCACATAAAATCAAGATATTTATTGCCGTCCACATCCCAGAAATATGTACCCTTTGCATGATCGCTCATAAGGGGCCATTTTGTGATGGGAAGAAACAGGCCCTCACTGGGGCCGAGATGGCCGTATACGCCGGAGGGAATCGCCGCAAGCGCTCTTTTAAACCACTCCTGGCTCTTTTCATGTTTATATTCGGGAAATTTACTCATATCTGCAACATCCTCCTTATCAGCCGAGATAAACGGCAACTCTGTCCAGTATGCGGTTGAGATTATCTACCATGGAGATCATGCCCGCCATATAGATATTGCCCTCGCAGAGTTCCGCAATGGTGGACGCCGTGCCCGTGAACAGACCGTGCGCAAGTTCTATATCCGCAAATTCCATAACCGCTCTCGGGTTGGACGGTTTTTCTTTTATTGTTGTAAAATGATGGTTTTTGACCTGGATCGCCGCATAGCATTTATCTTTGATACCCATGGAAACCACACCGTCCACCGTGCTTTTTGCGGTGAACATAGAAATGGAATCCGAATTGGCAAGCGCAGAGATGGCGCCGGCGATGGTATAAAACGTGAGGATGGTGGATTCTTCAAAAAACGCCTTGTTTTTCAGATCCTCCTCACTGGGTCTTAAAAGCTTGGTAAGCCGGTCGGTAAGTTTGGTAAATGTGCCGAGCAGGAAAGACAGAACCTGAACAACACCTTTTGTGGGAATACCGGGCTTGGCGCTGTCTATCAGCGCGTTAAATTTTTCAGGAGAGGAAAAATTCATCTTGCAGGTGCAGCCTGCCGAGCCCTCCCTGAATTTACAGCCGCCTTTTGTAAAATGGAATGTGCCGCACGGGCCGTTTGCCACGTCAAAACAGAGCGAAACGGGAGATTTCATGGCTGCAAGGATATCCTTTGCCTCTGCGTCAATTTCACACAAGTTTTCAAGCGTAGCCAAAACGCCGTACATATTCACATATGCCATTGCTTTTGCTTCAGTCAAAACAATTCCTCCTTTAAAGCAAGCATGAGAAATCCGGATCCGTTCGAAATGAGAGGATTTCCCGCAATACTTTGCCAAAATACACAAATTATTATACCACACTGCAATCAGCGGGGTCAATTACAAAGAGTTACAAAATTAACAATATCTTTTAGTTATATTTAATAACAGCAATAACAGACAGTATAATTTTTTTCGTTGCCGCGCCGCATCTTAAACACCCTGTTTTTCAAAAGGATAAACAAGACCAAGCTGACGGCGGCATTCATCCAGGATAAGCATACAATTTCTTGTTGCCGCAAACGGAATATATGCCGATTCCTTTCTGCCTGCACGAATCTCCTGCGCTGCGCGGGTAAATTCCGTTAAATAATCCGTTTTTCCCTTAAACACCTGCCTGCCGTTTTCATGTTTCAGAACGGCTTTGGACGCCATATGGAAAAAAGCCGGCAGGCTGACCGTGCCTTTTGTGCCTTTGATGATGCAGTTTTCCTTGAGCGTGCATAAAGACATATGCAGTGTGCAGTCAAAGCCGTCATATTGCAGCGTGACGGTCTCACTGATATCGATTCCGTTTTTAAGCCTGCCGCGGCAGCGGATATCTTTGGGATACCCAAACAGATTATAGCAGTAGGTAATGGGATAAATGCCGATATCCAGCAGAGCGCCGCCGGCGGTTTCCGGCATTAACACACGGGAATTTTTCGGCATCAGAACGCCGGGAAAGGCATAATTGATCACCACTTCCTTAACGCTGCCGATCTCGCCGCTCTGCACCCAATTTTTCACCGTTAGGGCAACATCGGAAAACCAGGTCCACATTGCCTCACAAAAATATATGTTTTCTTCTTTTGCAGTATTTATAAGGGTGTCAACATCCTGAACGCTTACGCCCACAGGTTTTTCACACAAAACGGGTTTGCCGAGGCGCATGGCGCGAACGGCATAGTCCACATGTGAAGTGTGGGGCGTTGCGATATACACGCCGTCCACATCCGCCCGGCTGACAGCGCTTTCAAAATCCGTAAAACTCTGCGCGCCGTATTTTTGGGCAAATGCCCGCACCTTTTCCTCGTTTCTGCCGTAAACAGAAACAATACTGTGCGCACCGTGCAGGATATCGCGCGCCGTGGATTCGGCGATATTGCCGCTGCCGATATATGCCCATCTGAAGTTATTCATAAAAGACCACCTTTCCCGGATTCGTTATAAACACATTATAAAGCAAACCGAACCCTATAGCAACCGAAACAAAAAGGGAGCGGCAAAAAAGCCTGCTCCCCATTGAGTAGTCTGAAAATAAACTATGCCGAAAAACGGAACCGTCAGATCAGAAATCCCACTTTTTTCATGACTTTGCCAAGCGTGCGTGAAGAAACACGAAGCGCTTTTTCCGCGCCTTTCTGCTGACATTCCTTAAGATACTGCTTATCGGCAATGATCTCGTTATACTTTTTCTGGAACGGCTCCAGTTCGGCAACAACTGCCTCGCCCACGGCATTTTTGAAATCGCCGTAACCTTTGCCGGCAAAATCGGATTCGATCTTTTCCAAACTGTCTCCCGTAACGGCGGAATAAATCGTCATCAGATTATTGATACCGTCCTTGCCCTCTGCATAGCGGACACACATCTCACTATCCGTCACCGCAGATTTGAATTTTTTCATGATCGTCTCCGGCGCGTCAGTAAGATAGATCGTGCCCTTGGGGTTGGGATCGGATTTGCTCATCTTGCGGGAGGGATCCTGCAAACTCATGACCCTTGCCGCGCCCGTTTTGGGAATATAGGCATCCGGCACGGTAAACACATTGCCGTAGATACCGTTAAAACGCGCCGCGATATCGCGGGTGATCTCCAGATGCTGTTTCTGATCTGCGCCGACCGGCACAATATCCGCCTGATAGAGCAGGATATCCGCCGCCATCAGGCACGGATATGTAAACAAACCGGCGTTTACGTTATCCTTATGCTGCGCCGCCTTATCCTTAAACTGGGTCATTCTGGAAAGTTCGCCGAACTGCGTAAAACAATTCAGAATCCAGCCGAGCTGCGTGTGCGTGGGCACTTGCGACTGAATGAAAACGATTCCCTGATCCGGGTCAAGTCCCAAAGCGAGGAGCATGGCAAAAAGCTCATTGGTCTGTTTTCTGAGTTTCTGCGGATCCTGGCGCACGGTGATGGAATGCAGATCCGCAACGCCGTAAACCGTGTCAAATTCCTGCTGAAAAGCCGCCCAGCCGCGCATTGCGCCCAGATAATTGCCCAAAGTAGGCACGGAGGTGGGCTGTATCAGCGATAAACTTCTTTTTCTTTTTTCCGCAACTTGTTGTTCTGCCATAATGAAATCCGTCCTTTATCCTATAAATTATAAATCTTGTATTTATTTTCTGAATTTTTCCGCAACTTCGCCCATGATCTGAACGCCCTTAACGATATCCGCATCGCTGGGGGTGGAGAAATTCAGGCGGATATAACTGCAAGGCGCCGTATCATCCGTCATAAACGCACTGCCGGGAACCACTGCCACTTTCCGTTCCAGCAGGGCGTTTACATATTGCAGCATATCCACATCATCCGGCAGTTTTGCCCAGATAAAGAGACCGCCCTGCGGGCGAACATAGGTTATAAAACCGGCGCAGTACCGATCCAGACAATCGCACATCAAATCCAGTTTGCGCTTATAGATTTTGCGGATATCCAGAATATGCCGGTCCACGTCATATTCATCAAACCAGCGGGAAACGATCATCTGATTAAGCACGCCCGTATGCACGTCCGACACCTGCTTGCCGATCGTAAAAGCGCCTGCCGCTTTTTTGGGGATAACGGCATAGGCAACCCTGATGCCGGGCGCAAGGATCTTGGAAAACGAACCGGCATAAAAAACGATGCCTTCGGTATCCATGCTTTTGATTGCAGGCACATCCTCCCCTGCCACACGCAGGTTGCCGTAAGGATCATCCTCTAAGATCACCAGATCGTTTTGGAGCGCCAGTTCATACATTCTTTTGCGCTTTTCCAGGCTCATCGTTGTGCCGCCGGGGTTCTGGAAATTCGGAATCGTATAAATAAATTTGGCGTTGGGATTTTCTTTTATAACCCTTTCCAGCGCCTGCATATTCATGCCGTCTGCATCAATAGGAACGCCGGCGAGTTTGCAGCCGTGGGAGCGGAAACAGTTTAAGGAACCAATAAAAGACGGTTCCTCGCAGATAACGGTATCGCCCTCTGACGTGAGCACACGTGTGGTAATATCCATGACCTGCGTGCCGCCGGCGGTTATGATAACAACATCTTCATCCGTGCCGATGTTGCCGCGCCGTTTCAGCCATTTTCTTACGGTTTCACGAAGCGGCTCATAGCCCTCTGAAACGCCGTAAACAAGCGCGGAAACAGGATCTTCGCCAAGTATTTCCGCCGATATCTTTTTAACTTCTTCACAGGGAAAAGCCGCGGTATCCGGCGAGCCGCCGGCAAATGCGATCATGCCCGGCTCATTGGTGACTTTAAGGATCTCCCTGACCGCGGAAGGTTTTAAATTTGCGAATTTCGCTGATAAACTGTAACTCATTTTCCTCACTTCAAAATTTCATTAACAAATCTTGCACACGATTTTCCGTCACAAAGAGGAACAAACCGTTTTCTGAAAGCCGCAAGCTTTTCATTGCCGCGCTTTGCCCGTAAAACAGCGGGGGCAAGACTCTCAAAATCCGAGACGACCTCTCCGCACGAATAATCGGAATAATCATAATAAAAGCCCCTGCCGCCGTCATACTCGCTGAGATCCGGCGCGTAAAGCACGGCGGGGTTGCCGATAACGGCATTTTCAAAAATAACGGATGAATAATCCGTAACGAGCACATCCGTAATAAAAAGAATATCATTGATCTCCCGCTCATCCGAAAAATCAAAAACACGCTCCGAAAGCGCCGCGGGAACGGATATTTTTTCTTTAATAAACGGATGCATTTTAATGATCAGCGCCCAATCTGCCGGCAATGCGCCCATAAATCTTTCCGCATTAAAAAAGACTGCGGGGTAATAGGCGTTATGCACATTTTCTCCCCGGAAAGTAGGGGCAAACAGGCATATTTTTTTGCCCTGAAGGCGCGGCTCTTTTTCATACAGCCTTGCCTTTGCGGAAGATACGTAAGCGCTGTCAAAAAAGCAATCGGTTCGCGGAGCGCCCGTTGCCTTAACACGGCTTTCATCTATCCCGAATGCCTCGGCGTAAACCGGCACGATCTCCGGCGAGGAGACAATCGCATCCGTATAATTTTTATGGGTGATTGAATTTTTTTCCGCCGACGCTCTGCCGTAACCAAAACGCTTGAACGCGCCCATGGCGTGCCACACCTGAACCAGTTTCTGCCCCGGTCTGAGGCGCAGAACATACACAAGCGGCTCATAATCATCCACCAGAATGAATTTGCTTTGCGCCATTTCGGCGGCAAGTTCGCTTTGCGGCAAAGGTTCAACGGAAGTTACGGCTTTTATCTCATAATCAAGCCCGTTATTCTCTATATAATTTTTTATGGCAAGCAGGTTTCCGCCGAGTTTTCCCTTTGACGATGAATACATCAGTATTTTTTTACCGTTCATGGGAAGTTTTTTAGCCTTTTCAAATTCGGCGGCGAAACCCGCGTATCTTGCTCTTTGCAGAGCAGGGTATAAAAACGACTTAATCTTGCTCATTCTCAGTTTCTTCTTCGTTTACGGCAGTTTCCGTATTAACAGCAGGATCGTCAGGAGACTCCTGCGCGTTATGATCATCAGCAGCGCTCTCCTGCTCCTCCTGAGGCTGAACGTCATCGGAAATAACGCCGTAATTGTAACGCCCGTCATAAACGCCGCGGGCAAGTTCATCTATAAGTTTACCGTATTCGGCGGTGATGGAATCAAAGCGCTTATTGACATACGCTTTTTTAAATTTTTCTTCCTTTTCGCTGTTTGCCCGCATGCCGGAAGCGATAAAATCGCATATCCCCTTGGCGTTTTTGGAATACAGGGCGGGCAGATCCGTCCAGAAATCAATATAAAAGCCGCGCTCGTCTATATATTTATCGCTGTCAAAACAATAGATATAGATCGGCAGGTCTTTTAAAAGCGCCTCATAGATAACGGAACTGTAATCCGTTACAACATAATCCGCAACACACATGAAATCCATGGCGGTAAAGTTTTCACCCTCCGCCATATTCATACGCGAATCGGTATAAATCTGCTCTTTGTTTGAATCCACAACATGGTGTTTTACTATAAGGTTAAAATCAGAATAGTTTGCCTTATTAATAAGTTCCTTTGTTGCGGCGGCAAGGGCAGCCCTGTCCTCATCCGTATCACGAAACGTGGGAGCGTAAAGGATATTTTTCCGCCCGTTATCCAGCTGCGGATATTTCAGCAGGATATTGCCGCGCACTCTTGCGTTTTCTTCCTTATCCGTAAGATAATCCATACGCGGAATACCGATAGGTATAAACCTGCTTTCAGGCTGGCCGAACGCCTCGGAAAAGAAAGGCACGCATGCGTCTCCGCTTGCGGAGATAAGGCTGTAATTCTTGTGCATCTTAAACGCCTTTGCCGTTTTGGAAGATTTGCCGCCCTCCTTATCCAGCACGGATCTGCCGAATTTTTTGAACGCGCCAAGGGCGTGCCAGATCTGAATGATCTTCAGATCCTTTTTATGCCTGAGCATAGAGGCAAGAACACAATATCCGTCCAGCACGACCACCTTTGAAGTGGCAAAGGCTTTCATCTGGCGGAACATCTCCCCCAGATACTTTATTTTTCCGCCGAAAGAGGACGGTATCATTTTGCACAGCACCGTAACTTTATACTGCGGATAATTTGTTTTTATCTCATTTATAAGATAGCGGAAATCCGTTGACGGCGTTTCGCTCTGGCGCGATATGAACGCGATCTTATCTTCCGTTTTGCGGCGCTTGTAAAATGAATAGAAAAATCCCATAACAGCGCCGAAGATCTTTGCAAAAACACCGATCACTTTTACACTTCCCGAAATTAAAATTTATTATTACTCATAAAGCGGATATTTTGCGCATATATCGGCAACGCCGCTTCTGATATAGTCCTTTTTATTATCATAATCCGTGATCGCAAGATAGATATACTCTGCGATCTTTTCAAAATCTTCTTTCTGAAGGCCTCTTGTTGTTGCTGCGGGAGTGCCTATGCGCACGCCTGAGGTAACGAACGGTGAGAGCGGCTCATTCGGCACGGTGTTTTTATTGAGCGTGATATGCACTTCATCCAGCCTTGCCTCAAGCTCCTTGCCCGTAACGCCGGTGCCGATCAGGGAGAGCAGGATAAGATGATTATCCGTGCCGCCGGAAACAAGATTCAAACCTTTTGCAGTAAGCGCGTCCGCGAGCGTTTTCGCGTTATCGATGATTCTTTGCTGGTATTCCTTGAATTCCGGTTTCAGCGCCTCGCCGAAGCAGACCGCCTTGCCTGCGATCACGTGCATGAGCGGGCCGCCCTGCGTGCCCGGGAAAACTGCGGAATTGAGTTTTTTGATAAGATAAGGATTGTTGCAGAGGATGAGTCCGCCTCTCGGCCCTCTTAACGTTTTATGCGTGGTTGTTGTAACAACATCGGCGTAAGGAACGGGGTTTTGGTGAAGCCCTGCCGCAACAAGACCCGCGATATGCGCCATATCCACCATAAACATCGCGCCGTTCGCGTGGGCGATCTCACCCATGGTTTTAAAATCGATCGCTCTCGGATAAGCGGACGCGCCCGCAACGATAAGTTTGGGCTTTACTTTATTTACCTGCTTTGCGAAAGCGTCAAGGTCAATATAACCCTCGTCATTTACGCCGTAAGGAACGAAATTAAAATATTTTCCGCTGATATTTGCAGGTGAACCATGGGTAAGATGGCCGCCGTTGTCAAGGCTCATACCCATAACGGTATCGCCGGGCTTAAGCAGGGCAAGATAAACGGCCGTGTTTGCCTGCGCGCCCGAATGCGCCTGCACATTGGCGTAACCCGCGCCGAAAAGTTCGCACGCTCTTTTGATCGCGATATTTTCAACGATATCAACATACTGGCAGCCGCCGTAATAACGCTTGCCGGGCAGACCCTCGGCATACTTATTGGTGAGCACGCTGCCCATTGCCGCCATGACCTGCGGCGAAACAAGGTTTTCAGAGGCGATCAGTTCAATATTTTCCCTTTGGCGCTGCAGTTCAAGCTGCATGGCGTTTGCAACTTCCGGATCGGTCTCCGCCACCTTGGCTATGGAATCATAGTAATCGGAATACATAATTTAGTTTCTCCTTTGGTAAAAATTATACACTGATATAATAACATAATCAGTATAAATATACAACAACGATTTTGTTAAAAAAATTAACCGCACGCCATAATTATGGACTGCGGTTAATGAACTAAGAACTCTTTTTTGGATCTAAATCAGCTGGCAAGCGCGAAATAGAGGATAACCGCCGCGCCGAGGACGATACGATACCAGCCGAAGGCGGTGAAATCGTGCTTTTTGATATAACTCATCAGGAATTTGATAGCCAAAATGGATACCACGAACGCGGATACCAAGCCGACAAACAGGATAACAAGTTCCTGAGAAGTGAAATCAAAGCCGAATTTAACAAGTTTCAGCGCGCTTGCGCCGAACATGACAGGCACGGCGAGAAAGAAAGTATATTCCGCGGCAACAGACCTGGAAACGCCGATCAAAAGCGCGCCCACTATTGTTGCGCCGCTTCTTGAAGTGCCGGGGAAAACGGCGGCTATAAGTTGGAATATACCGATTATGACTGCCGTTTTATAAGAAATATCATTTATGGAATTGATCTTCGGCTCCCTGCCGCGGTTGCGCTTTTCGATAATTATAAACAGGATACCGAAAAGGATGAGAGCGGCGGAAACGGTCTGCCAGTTATAAAAGACCGCCTCCAGTTCATCATCAAAGAACACGCCCACGATTGCCGCGGGAATGCAGGAAACGATGATCTTGAGCCACATTACAAGGGTATCTTTTTTCCAGTGCAGTTTTTTATTTTGCACATCGAGCGGGATAAGTTTTTTGAAATAGAGCACAACAACGGCAAGGATCGCGCCGAGTTGTATAACAACGAGGAACATACTTTTAAATTCCTCTGACACATTCAGTTTCAAAAACTCATCCACAAGGATCATATGCCCGGTGGAACTGATGGGCAGCCATTCCGTTATGCCCTCTACAATGCCGAGAACAAGCGCTTTTATGATTTCTATTATATCCATAAGACCATACCTTTATATTTTGCCGGACAAATACCGGAAAGAAATGCCGGCACAAAGAAAAACTTTTACTGTTAGAAAAGTATATTGCCGAAAAATTTAAGTTCCGTAAATTCTATGTAAAAAATACGCTGAATATTAAAATTATTCAATATGATTCTGAAGTTTTGCGGCAGTCAGCGTATTTTGCATCAGCATAGAGATCGTCATCGGCCCTACGCCGCCGGGAACGGGCGTGATGAACGAACACTTGGGGGCAACGGAATCAAAATCCACATCGCCGCAGAGTTTGCCGTTTTCATCCCTGTTCATACCAACATCTATTACAACGGCGCCGTCCTTTACCATATCCGCCGTGACAAACTTGGCTTTGCCGATAGCGGCAACAAGAATATCCGCCGTTTTTGTTACCTCTTTTAAGTTTTGGGTTTTTGAATGGGTGATCTCAACGGTGCAGTCCGCATGCAAAAGCAGCATTGCCATCGGCTTGCCCACGATATTGCTTCTGCCGATTACGACCGCCTTTTTACCTTTGGTCTCAATGCCGGTGGTGCGGATCAGTTCCATGATTCCGGCTGGCGTGCAAGGCAGCAGATCATAATCGCCTATCATGATTCTGCCTACGTTTACCGGGTGAAACGCATCCACATCTTTAACAGGGTCTATCAGTTCTATTACCTCTTTATCATTGAGATGCCCGGGCAGCGGGAGTTGGCAAAGTATGCCGTTTATTTCCTTTCTGGAATTGAGTTCCTGCACCAGATTATTGAGTTCCTGCTGCGTTGTGCTGGACGGCAGCGCGTATTTTTCGCTGTAAAAGCCGACTTCGGCGCACGCTTTTTCCTTATTTCTTACATACACCTGTGACGCGGGATCATCGCCCACGATAATCACGGCAAGACCCGGTGTTACGCCCTGCTTTTTCAGTTCTTCCGTTTCCTGCTTAACGCGCGCGCGCACAGATGCGGAAACGGCTTTTCCGTCTATTAATTGCATACCGTATCCCCTTTTTCAAAATTTTTGCCGCAAAGCGCGGCATTTTTATTTCACGCTGAAAAAGAAATTGTTTTCAGCGGTCGTTTTGCAGTCTGAATACTTATAATCCTGCGCCACCGGGCAGTAAACCGGCGGGAGCGGCGGAGGATTGATCATATATTTTCTGGCAAGCGTGCCCTTTTTGAGTTTTCTGAAAAATACAATCAGCCAGATCGTGAACACCACCACAACAACCGCGGAAAGAAGCTGGCTGACACGAATCGTTGTAGAGTCGATATAAAGGCTGTCCGTCCTGAGGCCCTCTACCACCATTCTTTCCAGACCGTATCCGATGCCGTAAAGCAAAAAGATCTCGCCCTTGAACTTTCTTCTTTTCTTAATAAAGAAATGCAGGATCAAAAACAGCGCGATGCACCACACGCTTTCATAAAGGAATGTGGGGTGAACCGGCATATTCGGGTCAACCTCCATGCCCTTTTGCAGAAGATCATACTGATTTGCGGCAAGTTCATCCCGTATTTTTGTGGACCACATCCGAAACAGGGCGGTTTCGGTATTTGTGCCGAACGCTTCCTGATTAAAGAAATTGCCCCAGCGGCCGATGCCCTGCCCGATGAGCAGACCCAAAGCGCCCACATCCAGCAGGTTTGCAAAATCGATTTTGCCGATCTTGGCACCGATATAGCCGCCGATCAGCGCGCCGATAATTCCCCCGTAAATGGCGATACCGCCGTGCCAAATGGCAATGATCTCCCCGGGATTCTGCGAAAAATAATCCCACTCAAACACAACATAATATAGTCTGGCGCACACGATGCCAAACAGCGTGCCCCAGATCAAAACATCCGTCATACCGTCCAGGCTCATTTTCCATTTATACGCCGTGCGGCCGCCGTAAAGCACGGCAAGCGCAAAACCGAAAGCGATGATGATGCCATACCAGTGCACCTCGTACCCGCCTATGGTAAACGCGACGGACGGAATATTGAAACTGACGCCAAGCCCGTCAAAAAACACCTCTGTATAATTACTCATAAAACTTCTCCGTTACTTTTCTGATCTCACTACCGAAAGCGCGCTGTACTTTTCATCCAGCTTTTCCGAAAGCAGTTTTTCAACATCCTCTTTTTTTACGTTTTTATAAACTTCAAGCGGATCAAAAATACTGTATCCGGCAAAATAGCAACCGATAACAGCGTTGGCAACATCATCTGTTACATTATAGGACATGATCTCACGCCCGTAAAGACTGCGGCGCGCGGATTCAAACGCCTGATCGGAAATGCCCTCTTTTCTGAGCCGGGCCACTTCTTCTTTGATTGCCTGCGCAACGGCTTTTGCATCCGTGCTTTCGCCCTCAAAAATAACCGCCTCATACCCGTTTCCTGTAAAATATTCCTTAGAAAACGTGGAATTGATCAGCCCTTTTTCAAACAGCGAACTGTAAAGATTGGACGTTTCACCGGCAAGGATCTCCAGCAAAATCTCCATCTCCACCGTTTCCTGCACGGTGCGCTGCGGCGTTTTGCACGCCTCTTTATAACCGAAAGAAAAGACCGGCATGCTCACGGCAATGTGGTATTCTTCATATGATTTTACTATATCGCGCGGTTCTTCGTCAAACACGCGCTCAATCGTAACGTCTTCGGACTTTTTAAGCATTTCATCACACACTTTTATGACCTCTTCCGGCGTAACGTTGCCGACAACGGCAAGCGCCATATTATTGAGGTTATAGAAAGTATGGTAGCAATCGTAAAGCAGTTTATCGGTTATTTGAGAGATAGATTCAACAGTACCCGCAATATCTATCCTTACGGGATGATTTTTATAAAGGCAGCGCAGCAGATTGAAAGTGGACATCCAGCCGGGCACGTCATAATACATGGTAATCTCCTGCCCGATGATACCCTGCTCTTTTTCCACCGTTTCTTTTGTAAAATACGGGTGGGTCACAAAATCAAGGAGGATCTTAAGGCTGTCTGCAAACCGGTCTGAACACTGGAAAAGATAACACGTTTTATCAAAGGAAGTAAAAGCATTTGCAGAGGCGCCGGTCTCTGCATATCTCGTAAACGCGTCCAGCTCTTCGCTTTCAAACAGTTTGTGTTCCAAAAAATGGGCAATGCCTTCCGGCACACGGGTATATTCCTTTTGATCGCTGCGTTTAAAGCACGTATCAATGGAGCCGTATTTTGTGCCGAACACGGCATATGTGGATTTATAATTTGCTTTGGGCATTACAAAGATCTTAAGCCCGGAACTGTGGTCTATTTCATAAAGGCGTTCTCTGAGTTCTTTGGATTCATGGATCATTGCGCATCCTCCTTTTCACAAACGAGTTTATACACCGTATCAAGTTTTACGCCGGCGGCACATGCCATGATCTGCTCCTTGGTAACAGCATCGTTGCGCTTGGCACTCTCCTGCGGGGAATCATAACCGTTTTCCGCACTCTGGATACCGTACCACGCCTCTATGGATTCCGGCGAATCATAAACCGAATCCAGAGCGTCCGTCAGCGCCGCTTTTGAGGAATTGAACTCATAATCAAAATTGCCTTTTTTGATTTCCTCAAGTTGATTGAGTATTTCATTTTCAGCCTTTTGCATATTTTCTTCCTCACAGCCGCTCTGCACCATGATAAAAGCCTTCTGGCGGGTGAACCTTGCCGAGCAGTAATAGCAAAGGCTCATTTTCTCTCTTACATTGGCAAACAGTTTGGAATAAGGCCCGCCGCCGAAAACATCGCAGAAAGAGCGCATGGCGGCCGCTTTTGCCTTATCATGCGGATCGCACTCCACTCTGAATCCCATAACGAGTTTTCCCTGGCGCACCTGCTGCCTTTCGGTAACTCTTTGCACCGTGCCCGCACCGCTGTTTAAAACCGCTTCGGGCAGCGGCGCATAATTTCTGTTTATAGCCGAAAGCCTGTCCGCCAGCATAGCGGCAATCTCCTGCGCATTCGCACTGCCGACCGCCGTGATCACGATCTTGGAGGTCTCCAGCAGTTTCTTCCATGCCTCGGAGGCGGACTGCGGCGTAACCGCTGAAACGCTTTCCCTTGTGCCGTATCGGTTCACGGCGTAAGGCTCGCCGGCAAACATGATCTCTTCCGCCCGATGAAGCGCATAGATCCGTTTTTCATTTTCCTCACTCTCGATCTTTTGAATGAGCACGCGTTTTTCCCGTTCCGTATTATCGGCAAGAAAATTGCCGTTTTCATCCAGCAACGGCTCAAACGCCATGGAAAGAAGCAGTTTAACACATTGCGCCGTAATCTTTTCCCCGTCCAGAGAAAATCGGTCGTCCAAGCAGGTTAAACCGATCTTAAGCTGCTGTATCTCCCCCGTTTTCAGAACAGCAGGCGCGATCTGCGCGCCGTAAAGCGAAGCCAGTTTGCGGTTTAACGCAAGGATAGACGGATACTGCGCGCAGGTTCTGGCAAGGATGAACGGAACCACGGCATTTGCGGCAGCATTCTGCTGCGTGAGCGGCGTTATAAAAGAAATGGAGATTTCATTCGTTTTAAAACGATCCGCTGAAACGGCGATCACCTGTGCGCCGTTTGAAACATCATAAATTTTATAATCAGCCATTTTTGACCTCCGTATCTTTGTTTTAACTTATATATCATAGCATAATATTACAATTATTTCCATAACTTATTTATTTAACAATTTTTGAACGCAGAAAGCAGAAAAAAACTGCCCGCTAAAAAAGCAGATACAGCAAAGCGAGCAGAAGTTTATCATCCGTTTCCCCCTGAGAGAGCAGGATCAGCAGGATCAGCAGGATAAAGGTGGAATCCTGACTTTTTTCCAACGCCGGATTCTCTTCTGGTTCCTGTTTTCTGCTGTCCTGCGCAGCGCCGCTGTTGCCGCCGCGCGGCGCATCCGGCTCACGGTTTCGTTCCTCATTTTGTTTCTCCGCGCCGTGCCCGATATAAGACGACGCTTTTTGATGCATTTCCCTGACCCTCTTTTTTGCCTCCTCAATATCACCGCGGGTAAATTCCGGCGTTTAAAACAGATCCTTCAGCAGCGGCAGGATATCAAACAGTTTCAGTATCTTTACTGCGGTATCCGCCTTATTTCGGTTTTCCGGCGAAAGATGCGGCTTAAGGGCAAGGATCAGATCTGTGTTTTTATTGGAGGCGGAATTCATTTTATCAAAAATGGTTTTGGCTTTCATCATCATTTTAAAATCCTCCGGTCCGAGTCCGAGCGGATTTGCATTGGGCGGGGCAGCCGCCGGGCGGACTTCTTCTTTCGGCTCGGCGCCGTCTGCATTTTCCCCGCCGAGTATGGACTGCGCCACGCCTTTGAGCATATTGATATCTGACGGGGTCAGATTTGCGATAATATCGTTTAAATTATCCATATTCTTTCTATTCCTTTCCGAATTTTTTCAGCAGTTCCTGCGCCTCCTTGCCGGAAAGCAGTTTTTTCAGCGCTTCTTTGTCTGACAGAACGCTGTTTATCTTTTTCTGCGCGTCCGGCGGAAGATTTTTGCTGAGGTAATCGTTCAAGTGGCCGCTCTGCGCAGCGGATTTCAGCCCGGACGCGTCTATTTTTGCCCCGCTTTTGGAATTTTTAAGCATTTTATCAAGATCTTTTTCATTCAATCTGTTATCATTCATTGTAATCCCCCGTTAAACAAAGTATAATAATATTTATGAACGCCAAAGGAGAGTTATGAATGAAAATGATCGTAACTTCAGACAGCCACGGAAACAGCGGCGGCCTGTTTGATATAATCGAAAAACATATAGACGACGCGTCTTTATTTGTAAATCTTGGGGACTGCAATTCCGGCAGGGATCTGGAAAACGCAAAACTGTATTTTGAGAGCAGGCTGAATCTGATCTGCGTCAGCGGAAACTGCGATTTTTCCGGGAACGCGCCGGACGAGCAGAGCATCCGTTTTGCCGGCAAAAAAGTGCTGCTCTGCCACGGGCATACGTACCGGGTAAAATTCGGCCTCTACGATTACCAGAGCAAGGCAGAAAAAGAAGGCGCGGATATTGCCCTGTACGGGCACACCCACACCCCCTGTGTTGAATATAAGAACGGTATTTATTATTTTAATCCCGGCGCGGTCAGAGACGGCGTTTACGGGATCGTGGACGTTACAAAAGCAGGGATCGTTTGCTTTAACGCAAAGATCTGATCAAACAGTTCCTTTTATACCGGTCAGATCGGAAAACACTTCAGCGGCTATGATCAGCCCTGCCGCGGCGGGAACGAACGCCGTACTGCCCGGAACGGTATGCTTGCCGGGAGGCAGTTCGCCCCGGATCCGGTCAGGATCGATCCGCACCGGCTTTTCCTTTGAATAGACCACTTTAAGCGAATCCACACCTGCTTTTCGGAGCACCGAGCGCATCACGCGCGCAAGCGGGCAGACGGAAGTGCGGTAAATATCATCCACTTCCAAAAGATCCGGGCGGAATTTATTGCCCGTGCCCATGGAGCTGATCACGGGAACACCGGCGGATTTTGCCCTTTTGATGATCTCCGCCTTGGCAGTGACGGTATCCACGGCATCCACAACATAATCAAAGTGCGAAAAATCAAACATATCGCTTGTTTCCGGCGAATAAAATAAAGCATGGGTACGGATCTCGGCATCCGGATTGATGCTTAAAGCGCGAGCCTTTGCGGCATCCACTTTCCGCATCCCGACCGTATTTTGCACGGCAATGATCTGCCGGTTGAGGTTGCTTTCGCTGACGGTGTCCGCATCAATCAGATCCAGCGCGCCGACGCCGCTTCTGACGAGCGCCTCTACAACATATCCGCCCACGCCGCCGATGCCGAACACGGCAATACGGCTGTTTTTCAGTTTTTCCACAGCGCCTTTGCCTGCCAAAAGCGCCGTCCTTTCAAAAATGTCCATAGCCCAACCATTCCAAACGTGTATTCTTTTAAACAGATTTTAACACAATCCCGCAGAAAATACCACAGTGAAATGAATTTCTTGAAAACGCGCCGCGGCGGTGATATAATATTTTGGCAACAAATCACAAACCTGCTGAAAAGAGGAAGATATTTATGGTATACGATACAATTCTGGACGCCATCGGCCACACCCCGATGATCAGGCTGAACCGGCTCTGCGAGCCGGATTCCGCGCAGATCCTTGTAAAATACGAAGGGGTGAACGTTGGCGGATCCATCAAAACAAGAACGGCGTACAACATGCTAAAACGCGCCGAGGAAAAAGGACTGATCAACGAAAACACCATTATCGTTGAACCGACCAGCGGCAATCAGGGAATCGGTCTTGCGCTTGTTGGCGCCGTGAAAGGCTACAAGATCAAGATCATCATGCCGGATTCCGTTTCCGAAGAGCGCAGAAAACTGGTTCGAAATTACGGGGCGGAAGTGATTTTGATCCATGACGACGGAAATATTGGAAAATGCATTGAGGAATGCATGGAGACCGCCAAGCGCATGGCGGCAGAGGATCCGAATGTTTACATACCCGGCCAGTTTGAAAACCCGGATAACCCGAAAGCGCATATCTACCACACCGCCGTTGAAATTCTGGAACAGGTGGGCGGCGAGATTGACGGCTTTTGCAGCGGCGTGGGCACCGGCGGCACGATCAGCGGGATCGGCGAAGTGCTGAAAAGGCAGAATCCCTCAATAAAGATCTGGGCTGTGGAGCCTGAAAACGCCGCGATCCTGAGCGGCGGTTCCGTGGGCACCCACTTGCAGATGGGTATCGGCGACGGACTGATCCCTGAAAACCTGAATACAACGATCTACGAGCATATCTGCGTTATATCTGATGCCCAAGCCATAGAAACAGCAAAACGCCTGGCATCGGAAGAAGGCATCATGTGCGGCATATCCAGCGGATCAAATGTTGCCGCAGCGATTAAACTTGCACGCAGGCTTGGAAAAGGCAAAACGGTAGTAACCGTTCTGCCGGACACGGGCGAACGGTATTTCAGCACCGTTTTGTTTGACGACTGATTTCAGCGTTTTTTAGTAAATTTAACAATTTTTATAAGAAAAGCCGTGCATTGCGCACGGCTCTTTTTTTATAGTTTTACAAAATAATGCAATTTTTTGCAGGTTTATTGACATGATTCCGGCAAGGTGGTACGCTATACATAGGGAATCTATGCATAAGGTTCCAATCTATTTAAATCTATATAGCAAGGAGGTTTTGCTTTGAAAATCAGTAGAGAACTTATAAGCGGAAGTACGCCTATGATGGTGCTTTCGGTTATAAAAAGTGAAGATATGTACGGTTACCGGATCATTCGGGAACTGGAAACAAGGAGCGAAAATGCCTTTTCACTGAAAGAGGGCACGCTCTATCCCATCCTGCACGCGCTGGAAAAGGAAAAACTGGTAGAAAGTTACTGGGTAACGGCGGATGGCAGAAAAAGAAAATACTACCACATCACCAAGAAAGGAGCAAAGCGCCTTGCGGAAAAGAAAAAGGAATTTGAAGAGTTCAGCATTTCCGTTTCCAAGGTACTTAACTATGCGTAATGAACGAAAAAGAATTTCTGCAGCAGGCAACTTCTAAAATATACAGTTTCCGCAAAAAGCAGATCATTGCAAACGAACTTCATGATCATATCCAGTTAAAAAAGAAAAGATTTGAAGATGCGGGTTACACCGAAGAACAGGCAGAGGAAAAAGCCGTGGACAATATGGGCGATGCAGAGGAGATTGCCAAAGCGCTTGCCGAACTGCACAGATCAAGATTTAACTGGATTGATTTGCTGGCTCTTCTTATAACTTTGGCGGTTATTTGCGCAGCGCACTACCTGCTGAACGGCTACGCATTCGGCGACCCGGGTGTAATCTCTCTTCTTATATGCGGAATATTTTTTGCAAGCGCCGTATATTTTTTATTTGCGGCATACACTGTTTCAAGAAAAAATGTGTTTGCCGCCTGCTATCTATTCAGTGGTGGAATGTGCATTGCTCTTATCAGAGAACTTGCGGCGCAAATCAGTGGGCTGACAGGCGGCAGTATTGAAAATCTTAAAACATATATATTTAGCGGCAGTATTGATTTTTCAGAAAGTATTAAAGGCAATTCAATGGCAAACACAGCCGTTTTGATTTTCGGAATATTATTTGGCGTTACAGCCATTATTGCTCTCGTTCTTGCGATAAAGAAAGAACTTGATCGGCAGTCGAAAGCAGACATTATTATTACTAAATTCTTTACAGCAGTTTTCGTTATACTGTTTGCGGTATCCGCTGTAATTTCCGCATATTTCGGAATCAGCACGGTAAGCCGGGTGCAGGCGCTGCGAAGTGAATACAACAGCGCTTTTGAATTACTGACACAACTTGAGAAGAACTGCCGCACGCAGGAAGAGGCTGCGGAATTTATTGAAAATTCGGAATATGATTTTTACCGCAACGAAGAAAACGGAAAGATTGAGGGTTACGGTTTCGGCAGTAATCTATTTTATATTACCGTTGAATTTTACCATGAGGAAGATAAAATTCAGTATGAAGAAGTCGGCGGAATACCAGGAATATATCTTGATTTACTCCAGGATCAAAACGACGCGAAGGCGGCAAGTTATGTATATTCGGTAACTTTGGCGATTGATGACACGCCGTTTGAAAACGGATACGATTCAATTACTCTGCGGGATTTAAAATCTGACGAAGACGAGATTAAGGAATTATACAGTTTTATACCATATGAGCACACAACACAAGAAGAGATAGAATACTATACGCAGTACACGCCCGTAACATATAAATTCATCAAATATAAGCAAGGGCTTGCAACAAGCCGAATAACATATCAATATCTTGAAGATTCGGGCGCGTTCAGCGATATGCACTATTTTGAAATCAGCAGAGAATCGCAGGAACTGCTTGATTTTAAAGAAAAGGAATCCGAAATAACCGAGATCCTGAAAACCGCAAATCTGGACAACAGCGCTGAAATCGCCCGACTTACAGAAACAACCGCCGTTAAAAGCATATACACCCCGGAGGGATATGCCGCGCGGATAAACTTGATATGTAACTGGATAAACAAGAATTCCCTGGCGTACTATTACAAAGACAAACTTAAAGATGCTCACGGTGAACTGACTTCATATAAAATATCCGGCGACTGGCAGTTTACAGTTTTAAGATACAGCGATTTTGATATTGCAATATTTGAAAACGGTGTTCCGATAATGGATACTTTTGCTGTGCCGCTTGATATATATGTTAAAGAAACGGATTTAAACGGCAAGCGCCCGTTTGAAATTTATACCGATAATAACGGATTTATTAAATATTCGTTTGACGGCTGTTTCTTTGATAAACAGGGGCTTTGCTACGGCGATACGGAAAAAATTCGATATTACACTGAAGGCGGTGAAACTTACCGCTATTATTCAACAGTTGATAATGAAAACCCTGACCCTGAAACAAGAAAACGTTACTATCTGCAAAACATGGACGGCGAAACATATCCGAGCGATAAATGCTTTATAGACCAAAATGGATGGCTGGTAATAGACAAACAGGGCGCAATAAAAGAAAGCACAGACGGCACATATAAAAATTCCGCCGGTGAAGTATTTACCGCGGTATTTAAAACGAGCTGGGACGAAAACGGCAACTTGGTTGATGTGAATGCATACGAATAAAGCGGCACAAGCAAACGGGGCGGATACATGCGATCCGCCCCGTTTCGTCTTATTGCACAAAAACAGCGCATTAAATTATTCAATATTACTGGTTGATAAGATACGGGATTATGCAGTATAATGAGGAAAGCCGAATACGGCAATATTTATTTTATACGGTGATAGAAATGAAAAAAGTGATCGTAGTTTCAAAAACACATCTGGATCTGGGTTTTACTGATTTCGCATCCAGAATCAAACGGAAATACATTGAAGAATACATACCGGGCGCGATTAGCCTTGCTGAACAGTTGAACCAAAACGGCAGCAAAAAATTTATATGGACCACAGGCTCATGGATTCTGAAAGAGGCGCTTTTAAAGGGAGACCGTATGCAGCGGGAACGCCTGAAAAAAGCTATTGCGCAGGGAAACATTGTGCCGCATGCCATGCCGTTTACAACGCACACGGAACTGCTGGACGAGGACACGCTTGACTACGGACTTTCCATAGCGGACGATCTGGACAAACTGCGCGGCAGAAAAACAACGGCGGCGAAAATGACCGATGTGCCGGGGCACACCAAAGCGCTGGTTCCCCTGCTTGCAAAACACGGCATTAAACTTCTGCACATTGGCGTAAACGGCGCGTCCGCGCTTTGCAAGGTGCCGCCGTGTTTCCTTTGGAGATGCGGGGGCGCTGAAGTGGTTGTGGTCTATTCCGGAGACTACGGCGGCGCGTTTCAAAGCGATCTTGTGGACGAAGTGCTGTATTTTGACCACACGCTTGATAACCGCGGTACGCCGGCGCCGTCCAAAATTATCGGCAAACTTGAAAAGATAGAAGCAGAATTTCCCGGCTATACGGTGGAGGCAGGCACGCTGGATGAATTTGCAGACGTCATTTGGGAAAAGCGGCATGAATTGCCCGTTGTAACAAGTGAACTCGGCGACACATGGATCCACGGCGCAGCGGCAGACCCATATAAAGCCGCGGCGCTGCGCGAACTGACAGCGCTGAAAAACGAATGGCTGCAAAGCGGTGAAATGGTAAGGAGTTCCAAAGAATATATCGGGTTTACGGATAATCTGATGTGTGTTGCCGAGCACACATGCGGCATGGATATGAAAACCTATTTGGGCGATTACGAAAACTACCTGAAAAAAGATTTTGAAAAGGCGAGAAAAAAGGGCGTTTCCGCAATACGCCATCCTTTCCGCGATTATCCGCAAAACATGATCATTGCGCTCGGCAGGATCGCCGGCTGCAACAAGCCGGCAAATTACAGAACAATAGAGAAAAGCTGGGAAGAACAGCGCGAATACATTAAAAACGCCGTTTGCTGCTTAAAGGGCACAAGAAAAAAGCAGGCGGAAAACGCGTTGAAAAAGCTGATTCCCGAAACGCCTGAAACCTGCGCCAAAAAGTTTGATATTGCAAACGTGCTTACGGCAGGCAAATGGCGGCTCAAAATCAGCGGCACCGGCTCAATTGAAAAACTCACCTGCGGCGGAGACGAAGTGATCCGGGAAAACACAGTGTGCGCCGCAGAGTATATCGGTTTTAATGACGATGATTACGATTTCTGGCTGAATCATTACAGCAGGGATATTGAAAAGAACGCGCATTGGGCTGTTTCCGACTTTTCCAGACCGCTGCTCAAATATGTAAAAGGCAAATACCCGAGCGGCAGATTTCCTTACAGGCTGAACGGCGCTTATCAGACCGGTGCGGATCAGGTTCTGGCGGATCTGCAATGCGACCAGTCTGTTTGCGAGGAGCTTGGCGCGCCGAGACGGATACAGATCCTGTATACCCTGAAAGAAAACGGACTGACCTCGGAACTCTCCTGGTTTGGAAAAGACGCAAACCGCCTTACGGAGGCGATCTATTATCACCTGATGCCGGCAAACGGAACATTTGAACTAAAGAAAATCGGTGAATGGATTGATCCGTATGATATTGTAGATAACGGCGGCAAAAACATACACGCTGTGCAGTGTGCGCGGCTTAAGACGGACAAAGGCAGTTACATCTTCAAAAACTGCCATGCGCCGCTGCTTTCACCGGGTAAAGGCAAGATCCTGCACTATGACAATAAGGTGGATAGCATTGCCGAAAACGGAATCACATATATTTTGCAAAACAATGTTTGGGGCACGAATTTTCCGCTTTGGTACGAAGAAAACGCCCGCTTTACCTTCTGCATAACGGAGGAATGATTTATCTAAAAATCTTATAAAATGCTGACAGCACACGGTGTTCCGTGTGCTGTTTTTTGTAACAAAATTTAATTGTGTATTCTGCCGGCATATTGTAATTGCCCCAAGGGTTGCTATAATGAAAGAAGAGGGTTTATGGCGAAAAGCCGTTTTCGCGTGGTGAAATACTAATTAATAACATATATTTTATAGTATAATAATATATATTGTTCTTTTTAGGAGATTTTTGAAATTTATGGTAAATATTACGATATGTGACGACTCACCCGCATACGGCGAAATACTGGAACACAAGATCAGAACATGCATGCGTGATCTGGACATGGAATATACCCTTTCCTACTTTAATGACCTGAACGGTTTGGAGGAAGGAATCAAGAAGAACCAAACGGATATTCTGTTTTTGGACCTTATGATAAACGGCCGCAATTCGGCAGACTGGGTATCCGCCTTTCAAAAAAGCACAAATGTGCAGATCATTTATATGACTTCTTACCCGGAAGAGGCATATTCAATCTCTGAAACAGAGCACACATATTACATCATCAAAAACCACCTCACCCCTGATATACTGAAAAGCGCGATCGTAAAAGCGCTTCAGAAACTATCCAAAAAAGACCCGAATCTTAAGATCATCCGTTTCGGCAGCAAAAGTTACACGGTAAACCTGCAAAATATCGTTTACATAGAAACATTCAACAACAATATCTCCATACACATGATCAATGCGCAGGTGCTGAAGATCTATATGCCGCTATCCCGGTTTTCAGAAAACCTGCCGCCGTATTTTTTGCAGTGCCACAAGAGTTTTATGGTAAACATGAATCATATCACCAGTTACGAACCGCATAAATTTACGCTTTTCACCGGCGGCACCGTACCGATCCCGGTTAAGAAATACAAATATGTAATTCAAAAATACACGGATTATATAAACAACATTTAAGGGTGTGACCGTTAATAGATGATAATCCAGCTTACAGAATTTTTCCCGTGGGGACTGATTATGAATCTGCTGCGCGGGGCAATATGTTTTAATATTACTCATGCGATACTGAAAGACAAATACAATGCGTTTGTTTCCTGCGGCAGCATTCTTGCGTTTTCACTGCTCTATTCTTTTTTAACCTATACATTTCTGGATTACCGAACGGAAATGCTGCAAATGGCGGGTTATTATATTCTTTTAACGGTGATACTGATCTTCACATCGGAAGGCGGTTTTTTTGCAAAGGCATTTTCCTCCGTCAGCGCGCTTTTGTCCTGGACCGGCGCTGCCCTGCTGTTTAGCGCGGCAACGCAATCGACGGGAAAAGATACTGTTCAATCCGGTATATCATATAATATTCCGCTTGTGGATTTCATGATGTATATCGTATTTATGTTTGCATTTTCGTTTATTGTGGCGTTCCTGTTCAAAATAATAAAAGCAAAGATCAGCAAAAAGATGAAATATGAAAAGAAATATGTGATCTATTTTATCTTTCCGGTAACGCATATGATGTACACAATGCTGATTGTTGTGATCCTGCAGGCTTTTGACGATAACACATATCATCATTTTATCTCCGAATATCCGGCATTTGAAACCGTTTTTTCCCTGTGTGCGGCAATCTGTGTGCTGGCTGATTTTTTGATCATCTTTATGGTGGACAGGCAATCTAAAACAGAAAACGAAAACAGCAGATATGAGCGGCAGCTGCTTAAAAATCAGATGGATTACCAGCAGACCAAAATGCTGGCGGACGAAAAAAACGAATTCAGAAAACTGAAACATGACCTTGCCAATTTGCTGACGACCGCGCAGGGCTTTATAGAGATCGGAAAGCCGGAAAAGGCTTTAGAAATCTTAAAAAGCACGGAAAAGGATATAAACGAACTTGCCGGAATCCCGATCTGCGCAAACGAAACCGTAAACACGGTATTTTACATCAAACAGCAACTGGCGCACGAACTGGGCGTTGACATGAATATTGAAGTGGAGCAGACGAGCGCGCTGCTTGTGGACGATTATTCCGTTTGCAGGATCATGCACAATATACTGGACAACGCTTTATACGCCGCAGCCGAAACCGATGCAAAACAGGTGCACTTAACCGTAAAGATTGATGAGGATGCCTTTGCCCTGGAATGCAAAAATTCCTGCGCACAAAGCAGCAAAAAGCGAAAGCGCAAAGGCGACCACGGGCACGGCATAAGCATTATAAAAGATATCGCCGGAAAATACGGCGGAATCTATACGGATCAAAAAGAAAACGGATTATTTTGTTCTAAGACCGAACTCAAAAACCTGAAGTTATCCGACAGTACCCCACCCCCACCAGAAATTTGGCTTAACCACGCGGTTTTATAGACTTCTAAGCATAATTTTAAACGCAAATCTCATAAGCTCAGCAACAGCAAAATTTTATAATCCGTAAAAATTAACGCTATGATTTCAGGGGATCAAAAAAGACGAAGTGTACACTTCGTCTTTTTTGATAAACGCGAAAAGAGAAAATCTGCAAAGCGGTAAGATCATTTTTTGGATCTTGCCGCTTTGCTTACAATAAAAAAAGAGGTTATCTTTACGATAACCTCTTTTTTTGGTGAAGGCGAGTGGGCTTGAACCACCGACCCCCTGCATGTGAAGCAGGTACTCTAACCAGCTGAGCTACGCCTCCAAAAAATATTAAACTGCGTGTTTCTCCGGCAGTTGGTGAAAAATGTCGCCGCGAGCGAATGGCTCACGGCGAATGGAGCTACTGGTCGGACTCGAACCGACGGCCTGCGCATTACGAATGCGCTGCTCTACCAACTGAGCCACAGTAGCATATTTAATTTTTTCTTTTACTCTGTTTGGTTTCAAAACCGTTTCCTGACTGCGACTGTTGACCTGCGCATATACGGTCAGAAATATAGTCGCTCTGCTTGCTCTCGCTTCGCATTGCTCGTTATTTCTTCCCCGGCGAAACTCCCTTTACCTGCCACCGGCAGCGGTCGTTTCCCCGGCAAATGTCTGCTCTACCAACTGAGCCACAGTAGCATATTTGATTTTATTTTACTCTGTTTGGTTTCAAAACCGTTTCCTGACTGCGACTGTTGACCTGCGCATATACGGTCAGAAATATAGTCGCTCTGCTTGCTCTCGCTTCGCATTGCTCGTTATTTCTTTTCAGGTAAAACGGAAACACTGAGCGGATGATAGGATCACCCACGAATCCGCATTGACCTGCATTTGCCATTATACAATAAAAACGAGATGAGGTCAAGCATTTTTAAAGAAGTTCATCAAGTTTTTCAAACACAAATTCCACACTTTTCTGCCTGACCTGATTTCTGCCGATCTCACCAAAATAAGTGGTAAACGTTTTAACAGAGCCGTTGACCGAAATTCCAAAACAAACCATCCCCACGGGCTTTTTCGCTGTGCCGCCGCTCGGGCCTGCGATTCCCGTTACGCCTACGCCGACCTCGCTTTGCGCAGTTTGCGCCACGCCGGCAGCCATCTCGCGGGCAACTTTTTCAGACACAACGCCGTATTCACGGATGGTTGCCGCTTTTACACCGAGAAAGCGCATTTTTGCCTCATTCGCGTAGGTTACAAAGGACACATCCAGCACTTTTGATGCATCCGCAACGCTGACAAGCGCGCCGCTGCAAAGGCCGCCCGTGCAGCTTTCAGCAAAAGAGATATGCATGCCGTTTCGGATCAGCTTTGAAACAACACTTTCAAAAAGAGAAGTATCACGAAACATAGTTTATAACCTCGCTTAAACTGGCAATCACCGGAACATCGGGGCGCAGATCCTGATTTTTGAACCAGCCCCAGTTCATGCGTAGCGCATGCATACCCGCAGAGAGCGCACCCTGGATATCGTTTACGGGATGATCCCCGACATAGATGCAATCATCCGTTTTAAGGCCGAGTTTTGCGGCGGTATATTCAAAAATTTCAGGCTGGGGCTTAGCAAATTCGAGATCGCCCGAGACTACAAGTATATCCATATAAGGCATCAACCCGCTGTTTTCCATTTTTGTATGCTGAAGCACAGAGGGGCCGTTGGTAATCACACCGGTTTTTATACCGCGTTTTCTGAGTTCGGTAAGGAGCGGAACCGCATCGTCAAAAATCACGTTGAAGAAACCGAATTTTTCATCATAGTGGCGCGCAAGGGATTCCGCACCCGGCGAATCAACCCAGTGCCACATCGTGATCAGTTCTGAAAACCACGCAACGCGATTTACATAGCCGCCGTTTCCGGTATCAATCATATCCTGTTTTTTCTTTTGCGCATCCTCTTTGGAGATGCCGGGAAAAAACGCCTGCAAAAAAGCGTCTGCATAATGGTCAAACGCCAAAGTTCTGTCCTGCAGGGTCTCATCAAAATCAAATAATACTGCTTTTATCATAATCCAGCTGTTCTTTTAACTCATCCACATTTTTAAATAATTTTTCCGGGCGCAGGTAATGCACGAGTTCCACCGTGATTTCCCTGCCGTAAAGATCTTCATGAAAATCAAAAATATGTGTTTCCGCAAGCGGAACATCCACATGCCAGGTAGGCCGCTCGCCTATATTGGTAAAGGCTTTATAGGATCTTTTACCGATCAGCACACGGCTTTCATACACACCAAAACGCGGAACAATCAGCCCGTTCGGCAGATGCTGATTTATGGTTGGAAACCCAATGGTTCTGCCGCGCTGATCACCTGAGATCACAGGCGCCTCAAAGGTAAAATTATAACCGAGCATTTCATTTGCGGCGTCAATCCTGCCCTCAGTAACTGCTTTACGTATACGCGTGGAGCTAATGGGCTTGCCTTCAAAATCCTGCGCTTCAAGAATGCGCACCCATACGCCGCGTTTTTCAAGGTATTCCCGCATATCGAGCGCAGACCAAGACGCGTTTTTTCCAAAGCGAAAATTAAAACCGCAGAGCACGATTTTTGCGCCGAACCTGCCAAGAATGATCTCGTTGATGAATTCCTCGCCGGTCATATTTTTAATTTTATCAAAATCCGCAAACACGGCATTCGGCCAGCGTTTCTGAAACAGGCTTTTTTGCAAAAGGGAAAACTTATTGTTTACACAGTAGATCACAACATTCTGCGCGCCTGTTACAACGGTTTTATGCGCAAGATGCATACCGTCAAAATCGCCCAAAGCAACTGCCGCTTCGCTTTTTAACTTCTCATAATCACTCATCATTATTCTACATAGACCCGCTTGACTGCGAGTTCGTTTTCCTGTGTTTCCCCAAGCCCGAGAAACGCATTTTGCGGTGAAAAAACACGCACCAGCGCGCCGCATTCCGGTCTTTTTCTCAGCCGGGCAAGTTCAAGCGCACCGCCGTTTTTGAACCGGACGCTCTGCGCGGGGCTGACTGTAATTTTGGGATAGGAGCTGAGCGCTGCCTCCACGGGAACCAAATACTTTTCAACACCGTTTTCCTGTTTTGCCGCGTCTTTAAGCTGCGCAAGCGTTACGCAGTCCTTTTGCGTAAATCCGTAAGCAAACGTGCGCTCAAGTGCTGTCATCACAGCGCCGCAGCCAAGTTTTTCACCCAGATCATCGATCAGTGTGCGAATATACGTGCCCTTAGAACAGAGCACATCGATCTCATATTCCTTTCGTTCTTCATCGAACGAGATCATTTCCAGCCGTTTGATCTCCGCCTGCCTGGGCTGCCGTTCAATCTCCTTGCCCTGCCTTGCCAATTCGTAAAGCCGCTTTCCGCCGACCGATACAGCAGAATACATGGGCGGGATCTGCGTGATGACGCCCCGAAACGAATTCAATGCGTTTTCCACATCCGCCGCCGTACAGCAGACCGGAAATTCGCCGGTAACCGTGCCGGTAATATCCAGCGTATCTGTTGTTTTTCCCAACACAAAGCGGGCGCGGTAACCTTTATCACTTTCCGGATAATACGCCAGAAATCTTGTGGCGCCGCCGAGCATGACGGGCAGCACGCCCGTTGCAAGAGGATCCAGTGTGCCCATATGGCCGCATTTTTTCTGCCCGGTGATCTTTCTGACCTCAGAACAGACAGAAAAGGAAGTTCTGCCCGGATCCTTGTTGATGCAGAGTATACCGGTCATCCGAGAATCTCCGCGCATTTTGCAATAATACGTTTTTTCGCTTCTTCTACAGAGCAGTCAAAACGGCACGCCGCCGCCTGCGCGTGGCCGCCGCCGCCAAAATATTTAGCAAGATCCGCCGCGTTGACGCTTTCATAGGTGCGCAGAGAAGCCTTGCACGTTTTATCTTTCTTTTCCCGAATGGTGATGCCGATCTCAACGCCCTCGATCTGCCGGGTGAGCGGCGCGAGCGCCTCCGTTTCCTGCTCATTGGAACCGGTCTTGGCGTACATCTCCTGTGTAACGGTAATCACGGCAACTCTATCTTGACAGAAAAGCTGAAGTCCGTTTAGAGCAAGGCGCTCCAGATTCACATAGGTTTTGGACTTTGTTTCAAACATTTTACGGTTGATCAGGCCGTTATTTGCACCGGCATCGATCAGTTTTGCGGCAATACGGTAGGAATGCGCCGTTGTTGACGCATACCTGAAACAGCCGGTATCCGTGGAAATGCCTGTATAAAGGCAGTTTGCGATCTTTTCATCGATCGGCACACCGAGTTCGTTGATCACATCATAAATGATCTCGCACGCGGCAGGCGCATCCCGCAGGAGCAGATTGCCGGCATACTCGGTATTGGTTAAATGATGATCTATGCAAAGATCCACCCTGCCGGAATACTTGTTTTGAAGATTGCCGAGCAGATTTTCCGTTGCAACATCCACGGCAACGATATATTCTTCCTGAAACGGCTTACAATGCAGATCTTCATAGAGATAACTGTATTTTGCCGGGATCTCATCATCATTAATGACCCGAGCAGTCTTGCCGAGTTTAAGCAGCGCACGCAAAAGCGCAAAGCCGCTGCCCAGCGTATCCCCGTCCGGGTGCGCATGGGTTAAGATCAGAATATTATCGTGCTCTTTTAACAGTCCGGCACAAGCCTTAACATCAATTTTCATTTGAAGTATCCTTTAACTTTTCAAAAATCTCCATTCCCTTTTGAATGGAATCATCCGCTGTGAACGTTAATTCCGGAGCTTTTCTTAAATGAAGATGATTGCCGAGCTCACGGCGCAGAAAGCCGGCGGCGCTTTTTAAGCCTTTGCACGCCTCTTTTGCATCGTCCAACCCGTCCATAGAACTCACATAGACCTTGGCATAACCAAGATCGTTTGAGACTTTGACATTTACGACCGTCAGCAATTTCCCCTGCACGCGCGGATCTTTGAGTTCACGCATCAGAGAAATCAGTTCGCGGCGGATATCCTCTGAAATCCTGTCTATACGATAACCTGCCATAATCAATCCCTGTATTCTTCAACAACATAGCATTCAAAGACGTCGCCGGGTTTCAGATCATTCCAGTCTTCCAGCGAGATACCGCATTCGTAACCGGAAGAAACTTCCTTAACATCATCCTTGAAACGCTTAAGATTTTTAATCGGCGTATCGGCGATCTGCTTGCCGTTTCTCATCACGCGGACTTTGCCGTTGCGGCGTACCGTGCCGCTTGTTACGATAGATCCGGCAATGGAACCGACGCTGGAAACGGTATAGATCTCTCTGACTTCCGCCGTGCCGGTATCCACATCACGGTATTTCACAGAACGCATGCCGCGCATTGCGGATTCAATATCCTCGATCAGATCATAGATAATGTTATACTGCTTGATCTCAATGCCGTCCCTTGCGGCGTTTTCCGCGGCATCCGGCTCAACACCCGTTGCAAACGCAACGATGATGGCGTTTGAGGCATTGGCAAGCATCACATCGGAATCATTTACGGCACCAACCGCGCCATGGATGATTCTGACTCTGACTTCATCGTTTTCGATCTTAAGAAGAGACTGTTTCACTGCTTCAACAGAGCCCTGAACATCTGCCTTAATGATGATATTCAGTTCCTTGAGCATACCCTCTTCCAGTGTGGAGAAGAGATTATCCAGCGTAACTTTATGATACTGCTTGAATTCCTCTTCCTTGGCTTTTTCCTTTCTCTGCTCAACAAGCTGCCTTGCAAGTTTTTCATCCGAAACGGCGTTGAATTCATCACCGCTCATCGGCGCCTCATCCAGACCCATGATCTCAACGGGAACGGACGGGCCGGCGCTGTTTAGCTTTTTGCCGTTATAATCCACCATGGCGCGGATCCTGCCGACAGCCGTGCCGGCAACCACGTAATCCCCTGCATGCAGCGTACCGTTCTGAACAAGGAACGTTGCGATCGGGCCCCTGCCCTTATCCAATTTAGCCTCTATAACAACACCTTTTGCGGTTCTGTTTGGATTCGCCTTAAGTTCGCTCATCTCAGCAACAAGGAGGATGGTTTCCAGCAGTTTATCAATGCCCGTGCCTGTTTTTGCGGAAACGGGAACACAGATCACATCACCGCCCCACTCTTCCGGCACGAGTTCCTGCTCTGTAAGCTGTTCCATCACTCTTTCGGGGTTGGCGCCCTCTTTATCCATTTTATTGATTGCAACGATGATCGGTATCTGGGCAGCCTTTGCATGGTTGATTGCCTCAATGGTCTGCGGCATAATTCCGTCATCCGCGGCAACAACAAGCACGGCAATATCCGTTGCCATTGCGCCGCGCGCACGCATAGCGGTAAATGCGGCATGGCCGGGTGTATCCAGAAACGTGATTTTCTCCCCGTTTACATCCACCTGATAAGCACCGATCGCCTGTGTGATGCCGCCTGCTTCGGTGGAAGTAACATCCGTATGCCGGATCGCGTCCAGAATAGACGTTTTACCGTGATCTACATGGCCCATAACGCAGACAACCGGCGGACGTGTAACCGCGTTTTCATCATCCTCGATCTCTTCCTCAATGATCTGCTCTTCAATGGAAACTTCCACTTTCTTTTCTACTTTTGCGCCGAGTTCCGTGGCAACGATTGCAGCCGTATCATAATCGATAACTTCATTCACCGTGGCCATAACGCCGAGCGCCATCAGCTTTTTGATGACTTCGGTGGCTGTCATACGCAGCAGGGCGGCAAGATCGCCAACGGTGATCTCTTCCGGTATCTGCACCTTGATCTGCTGCTTTTTACGCTGTTCCCTGATACGAGCCAGGCGCTGCTGCTCCGTTTCCTTTTTGGAATGCGCATGGATGCCCTGCGGTTTTTTCTTTCTGTATTGCTTGGACTTCTGATTCAGTTTCTGTTTTTTCTGATAATCGCCCATGGAGGACGCAGGCGCAATATCCTCATACTTCTGATTGTATTTTTCAAGATCTACGCTGTTTACACGCGTATCTACATGGCGCGTTTCGCCTTTGGTTCTTGCCTGGGGCTGCTGCGCGGCCTTTTTCTTGGCTTTTTCCTCCGCGCGCTTGGCCGCCTGCTGCGCCATCTGCAGGATCGCCGCCTGGCTCTGGCGCTTTTTATCCTTTGCCGTAACGGGCTTTTTCTGCTGCTTTTCAGTCTGCTTTTTCTGTTCGCCCGGCGCTTTATCCTGCGTTTCGTTTTGCTTGGTCTGTTTTCTTTTGGCTTCGCCTGCCTCAAAATATTCTTTCAGGCTTTTCACGCTGTTTTGCTGCGTAATTTTATCAAACAGAATGTTAAGTTCGTTCTCTTCGAGGACGGTTGACGCTTTTTTGGCAGGTCCGCCGCAATAATCACCAAGAAGATCAATGATCTCCTTATTGGATTTGCCGAAATCCTTGGCTACATCGGACACCTTTACCTTAATTACCATATATCGAATTCCTCCTTGAATGCGTTTCTTATTCGTTAATAAGAGAGATGATCTTTTTACTGAACTCGGGATTGCAGACCGCCAATATGCCCGCCTTATAACCGCAGGCAAGGAAGATCTCCTCCATAGTAATATCCGCTCTGAAAACACAAACGCCGCTGCCGTGCTTTTCAGCAAGAATACGCATATCCCGTTCTGCTCTTTGGGAAACATCACAGGCAAGCACGATCGCCTCGGCTTTTTTGGAAAAAAGTGAATTCACAGCCGCATCGTGCCCCATGGAAAGCGCGCCCGCGCGCTTGGCAATACCGAGCATGGAAAGCAGTTTATTCTTTTGCATTCAGGATTTCCTCTTCCATTTTTGCATAAAGTTCATCCTCTATCTTTACGGAAAACGCCCTTTCGAGCGATTTCTTTTTCTTTGCCTTTTTCAGGCATTCGGGGTTATTACAGATATACGCGCCGCGGCCGTTTTTTTTGCCGGTAAGATCGATGCCGATCTCACCCTCCGGGCTTTTTACGACCCGGATCAGTTCACGCTTATCAAACATTTGCCCGCAGCCGACGCACATTCTTTTTATCTCTCGTTTGGCTTTCATTCGTCTTCACCCGAACCTGTGCCTTCATAGAAACCGGATTCCGGTCTGATATCGATCTTCCAGCCGGTAAGTTTTGCCGCAAGGCGGACATTCTGGCCCTTGTTGCCGATCGCAAGGCTGAGCTGATCATCCGGCACTGTAGCGCGGCAGGATTTTGCCTGTTCGTCCAGGATCTCCACAGAGCAGACATCCGCCGGGGCAAGCGCCGCCGAAATAAATTCGCTGATATCCTCGCTGTATTTCACGATATCGATCTTTTCGCCATCCAGCGCGTCAACGATCGTGGAAACTCTCTGCCCCTTGGGGCCGATGCACGCGCCGACGGGATCAATCTCATCATCCTTACTGTAAACGGCAATCTTCGTTCTGGAGCCTGCCTCACGGGAAACGGATTTGATTTCTATCGTTCCGTCATAGATCTCCGGAACTTCCGTTTCAAACAGCCTTCTTACCAGACCCGGATGGGTACGGGAGATCATGATCTTGGGGCCTTTGTTTGACTCCTTGACATCCACAACAAAGATTTTTATATTCTCTCCCTCATGCAGTTCCTCGCCGGGAATCTGCTCGTTTTTCGGCAAAATGGCAACCGACTTGCCGATCTCAAGAGAGGCGCTGCCCGTTACGGGATCGATCCGGTTTACCTTTGCGGTGATGAGTTCCTGATTCTTGCTCTGGAACTCTTCAAGCTGCTTGTTTCTTTCCGCCTCTTTGATGCCCTGGCGGATCACATGCTTTGCGTTTTGGGCAATGATTCTGCCGAACTCCTTGGTTTTGAGCGGAATATCGATCGTTTTGCCCACTTTTGCGGATTTGCGTATTTTCTGCGCGTCCTCCAGCAGGATATCGGTATCGGGATCTTCGATCTCCTCAACCACATTTTTTGTTACGTATACTTTGATCTTTTCTTTTTCCGGATCAATATCGCAGTGCACGATATCCTTGCCGCCGTAATTGTGCTTTGCGGCAACCACGATCGCCGCGGCGATCTTTTCATAAAGGTAATCCGCCGGGATATCCTTTTCCTCCACAAGAAGCCTTACTGCCTCAAAAAAATCCTTATTCATTTTCCTATCAACCTTTCTGTTTACTTATTAAAATCGTTTATATCGAAATCATCCAGTTTTACAAACGATGTTTCTTTCTTTTGAAACGTCATGCTCTCGCCGCCGTCCGCCGCAAGGGTAATCTGCTGATCTTCGTAATTTTGAAGAACACCTGCAAAATCACGCACGCCGTTTACGGGGCGGATCGTTCTGAGCATCACACGCGAACCGATATACTTTTTAAAATGCCACTCTGCTTTCAGTTCCCGTTCAATACCGGGCGAGGACACCTCCAGCGTATAGGACTGGGAAATGGGGTCTGCTTCGTCAAGCGGTTTGGTGATGAGATGCGTAAAATCCACGCAGTCCTCCACGCCTACACCGCCGTCCTTATCAATAAAGATCCTGAGATACCAGTCTGAGCCCTCTTTTTTATAAACAATATCCCAAATCTCCAGAGAAAGCTGCCGGGCATAAGGCTCTACGATCTGCCTGACTCTTTCCGCAACACTTTGCGCCATAAAACCACTCTTTTCAAAAAAGTTCTTTATAAGAATATGAGAGCGGCATTGCTGCCACTCTCACCTTTCGTTTGTATTCTTACGCTAATACTATAATATATAAATTAGAAATTGTCAAGCACTATTTTTAGCGCATTGCAGGATCAGTAGATTCCCTGCGCAAGCATTGCCTCTGCCACCTTTTCAAAACCGGCAATATTGGCGCCGGCAACCAGATTATAACCGAGGCCGTATTTTTCCGCCGCGGCTACCGAATGATTGTGAATATCAATCATTGCCTGGTGCAGTTTTCTGTCCACTTCCTCATAGGACCAGGAAAGGCGCTGGCTGTTCTGGCTCATTTCAAGGCCGGAGACACAAACACCGCCCGCGTTTACCGCTTTGGACGGCGCCACGATCATATTCTCCTGCTCCATAAGGAAATCAAGCGCGTCTGCCGTTGTTGGCATATTCGAAACTTCAATATAATATTTTACGCCGTTTGCGGCTATCGTTTTGGCGTCTTCCAGATCCACCTCATTTTGTGTGGCGCACGGCATGATGATATCCACATCCTGAATATGCCACGGGCTCTCATTCGGGATAAACACGGCGGACGGGAATCTATCGCTGTAATCCTCCACCCTGTCTCTTCCGCTGGAACGCATCTCCAGCAGATAATCGATCTTTTCCGGTGTGCAGATGCCGTCTTTATCATAAACATAACCGCTCGGGCCGCTTATGGTAAGCGGAATGGCGCCGAGTTCATTGAGTTTTTTGATAGCGCCCCACGCAACATTTCCGAAGCCGGATACGGCAACGCGCTTGCCTTTTATGGTATCGTGCTCATGTTTGAGCACTTCGCAAAGATAATATACAGCGCCGAATCCCGTTGCTTCCGGGCGGACGAGGGAGCCGCCGTAAGACATGCCTTTTCCGGTAATAACGCCGTTTTCAAAAGCATCCGTAATGCGTTTATACTGCCCGAAAAGAAAACCAATCTCTCTTGCACCGACGCCAATATCTCCGGCAGGAACATCTATATTGGGGCCGATATGGCGGTAAAGTTCCGTCATAAACGCCTGACAAAACCGCATCACTTCATTTTTGCTCTTCCCTCTTGGGTCAAAATCAGAACCGCCCTTTGCGCCGCCCATAGGCAGACCGGTGAGGGAGTTCTTGAAAGTCTGCTCAAAGCCGAGGAAATACATGATACTGGAATTTACGCTGGGATGAAAACGCAGTCCGCCCTTATACGGCCCGATGGAGGAGTTAAACTGCACGCGGTAACCCCTGTTTACACGTGTTTTACCGGCATCATCCACCCAGGCGATACGGAAGGTGATCAGTCTGTCCGGCTCCACCATACGGGTCAGCAGATCATCCTCCACATATTCGGGATGCGCCTCGATCACCTTTTCCAGCGAGCGGAATACTTCCTTTACACACTGTATGTATTCCGGCTTGGCATTATCCCGCCTTTCCACTGTTTGAATTACACTTTCAATATAAGCATTCATAAAATGAAATGCCCCCTTTCCTAATAACCATTATATAGGAAAAGGGGGACGGAATCTATAAGCATAATTTATAATTTTATAAGCCGTTTTTTGTGCAAATAACCAAAATATCGGCGCGTGAATTTTTACTCAGAGTGCAAACTGCCCAAACAAAATTCAAAATATCGTGAGCCGCTGCTCAGAGATCAAGGCCTTCAAAGGCGCTCCAATCTATCTTTCTGCCTCTAAAATACGTCTGCATATCTTCGTCATTGATCGCACGCAGAATACGGCACGGGTTGCCGACGGCAACCACATTTGCCGGAACATCCTTTGTAACCACGCTGCCCGCGCCGATCACAGAATTGTCGCCGATTGTGATACCGGGCATAATCAGCGCACCTGCACCGATCCAGCAGTTTTTGCCGATATGAACCGGCGCATTGAACTGAACGCCGTATTTACGCAGGCATGGCGCAATCGGATGGCCTGCCGTGGCAACCGTAACATTCGGGCCGATCATTGTGCAGTCGCCCACATAGATATGCGTATCGTCCACAAGGGTCAGGTTAAAATTCGCGTATACCCGGTTGCCGAAATGCACGTGATGCCCGCCCCAGTTTGCGTGAAACGGCGGCTCAATATAACACTCCTCACCGATCTCGGCAAACATATCTTTCAGCATCTTTTGCCGTTTTTCGCCCTCTGACGGGCGGGTCTGATTAAAATCGTAAAGTTTTTCCAGGCACTGCTCCTGCAGCTGCATGATTTCCCCATCATCCGGCAGATAGAGCGCACCGGAATGCAGTTTTTCATTCACATCCATCGTTTCAGTTCCTCTGCCGTTTAATTGCCTTTTTCTATACTGATCCTGTCAAACACGGCAAGCAGGTCTTCCACTTGGGCTTTTTCTTTTTCTGCGCCGCGGATATCCACAACCGTATTGCCCTCATGCATCATGACCAGGCGGTTTCCGTACGCAACGGCAAATCTAAGGTTGTGCGTAACCATCAGCGTGGTAATTTTATGCTTTTTCACCAAGCGGTCTGTCAGTTCCATAACTCTTTCCGAGGATTTGGGATCCAGCGCAGCAATGTGCTCATCCAGAATCAGCATATCCAGATCTGTCATATTGGCAATAACAAGCGCCAGCGCCTGGCGCTGACCGCCGGACAGTGTGCCAACCTGCACGCCAAGCCGGTTTTCCAGCCCCATGTCGCACTGCTCCAGCAGCGAGCGGTAATACTCGATGCGCTTTTTATTCACACACCTGCCAAGCCCGAAAGGCTTGTTTTTGTTGTCTGCAAGCGCCATATTCTCCAGTATAGTCAGATCCGGGCAGGTGCCCATTTTAGGATCCTGAAAAACACGGCCTATGATCTTGGCGCGTTTATATTCGGAAACATTTGTGATATCCCGGTCATTAAAGATAATCTTACCTTCGTCCGGGTGCAGGGATCCGCAGATCAGGTTGAGCAGCGTGGTTTTGCCGCTGCCGTTAGAACCGATAACGGAAACGAAATCGCCGTCTTCCACTTTAAAATCAAAGCCGTCAAAAACAGTGGTTTCATCCACCGTGCCGGCATTAAAACGCTTCGTTATATTACGGAGTTCAAGCATGCTTTTCCCTCCTTTTCGCTTTTTTGCCCATTCGGCTGAACAGGATCGCCAAAACGAACAACACTGCCATCAGAAGTCTGTTGTAATCGCTCGGCAGACCGATCTCCACCGCAATCTGGAGGCAGGCTCTGTAACAGATGGTGCCGAGGATCACCATGGTTGTGGCTTTCATAAAGCCCACTTTCTTAAACAGGGAAAGGCCGATAATCACGCTGGAAAGGCCGCATACAACCATGCCGACACCCATTTGCGTGTTTGCCGTTTCATTACTCTGGGCAATGATCGCGCCGCTCACGGCGGTTAGGCCGTTTGCAAGCGCCAGACCAAGGATCTTGGAGAGCCCCGGATTCTTTGCAAGCATCACAACATACTGCTGGTTGGAGCCGGTGGCGCGCAGCAGCATACCGGATTTTGTTTTCAGATAAAGATCAATCAGGATTTTAAGAACAACCACAAACAGGAACAGCACGATCAGTTTTCTAACCGTTACGCCGCCGATCGTTTGCGGAAGAAGATCTGCCGCGCCGGTATTGAACACGGTCTTTTTCCCGAACACGGAAACGATGGACTGACCGCCCGTGCCCAGTTTGATCAGCACCAAATTGACGGACAGCAAAACGGTATATACCAGTATACCGGACAGCAACGGCTGAAGTTTCAGCTTAACGTGCAGCACTCCGGTTAAACACCCTGCCGCAAGGCCGCAGGCAAAAGCGGCAAGCAGGCTGATCCACGGATCTATGCCGTGAAAGATCAGAATAGAGGACACAATACCGCCAAGGGGCATTGTGCCATCCACAGAAAGATCGGGAAAATCCAATATGCTGTAGGACAGATATACGCCAAGCGCTAAAATGGCGTATTTAAACCCCTCCTCCAGCACAACTTTTATGATATTGACAGCTTCCATTTCATCACATCCGAAAAATAAAAATTTTTAATTAGGGGTATGCATAGGTTTTAACTTAAAAATTATAACAAAAAGCGAAACAATATTCAATAGAAAATAAAAAGCATTTGCCTGTTTTCCGTGGATGAAAAACTGCAAAACCTAATAAAGCAAGGCACAGGCAAACCGCCTTGGGCAGACGGATATCCGAGTCTTCACGGAAATACGCCGTGAAAAACCGATACGAAAAACCGCTATACGCGCAGTAAAAGTTGAAATTCCAACCGGCATATGGTAGTATAAAGAGTAACAGAATTTGCCGCATCATGGATAAGCGGCGCTTTGACCAACATAGATAAAAACGGAGGAATTATGGAAAATTCAGCGGTAAACATCTGTATGATAACGGACGACAATTATATAATGCCGACTTCCGTAGCGATCCATTCTATGATCACGAATAAGGGTGAGGAACAATATAATTTTTATATCATCACCTCAAACCTTTCGGAAGAATCTGAGAAGAAATTCAAGGATTTTGAACAAAACGGCGTTTGCATAAATATAATCAGAGAGGATGCGGAGAAAAGATTTAACGGTTTGCACAATTTCCGTGCGGATTCCATCTGCGTGGCGTCGCTTTCCGCCCTTCTGAAATTTATCATACCGGAACTTTTCCCCCAGTTAGACAGAATCCTGTATCTGGACGGTGATCTGGTTGTAAAAACCGATCTTCGGGAACTTTACTTTACCGAACTTGAGGAAAATTATGCAGCCGCGGTAGTGGACACCAGCAAGATGTACTGGAAAAGCAGTTTTAATTCCTGCGTTGAAAACTATTTTAACAGCGGCGTTATGCTGCTTAACCTGAAAAAGATGCGTGAGGATCACATAAGCGAAGTCCTGATTGAAACAAAAAGAAATCTTGCGGATTCCTCGCTTATGGATCAAAATGTTTTCAACCTTGTTTTTGACGGCAAAACAAAACTGCTGCCAATCAAATACAACTTTCAGTCTCTGGGGCTTGAACGGGCCGGAAACAAATGGGATGCCGAGGATATAAATAAATTTTACGGCACCGATTTCAATACCAAGACGGAAGTATTTCAGGACACGGCGATTCTGCATTACGCTTCCAAAAACAAGCCGTGGAAAGAGCCGGACGCTGCCCTTGCGTATGAATGGACCCATTATTACCGTTCCCTTTACGGCAGCGGCCAACCGCCAAGAAAAGAAAAATACGGCATATCCGTAATCATGCCGTGCTATAATGCCGAGCAGTATTTGAAAGAAACGATCGACTCCGTTTTACGCCAGACCTTTAAAGATTTTGAAATCATTTTGATTGATGACGGCTCCACGGATTCCACAGCGGATAGGATTCGCGAATATGCTGACAAATATGAAAACATTTCAGCATATTTCGGAGAGAACCGCGGCACGGCATACGAGAAAAATTACGGTGTGACCAAAGCGCAGGGCAAATACATTCATTTTCTGAACAGCGGTGACCTGCTGGATCCCGGCTGCTATAAAAAATTATACACCTGTGCGGAAGACGGAGACTTGGACTGCATACTTTTTGAAGGAAAGGCATTTTACGAATCAAAAGAACTTGAGGAAAGGGCGCCGCAATACAAAACAGGCTATGCAAGACGGGAAGTATTTCCAAACATCTACACCGGCGAACAACTGTTTATTCTGCTGCAAAGCTCCGTTGGGATGATTACGCACCCCGGCATGCAGTTTGCAAGGCGGGATTACCTGATTGAAAACGATGTTGCTTTTCCGCAGTTGAAAATCATGGAAGAGAATCTGTACACATATAAGTTGATTACAAGAGCGGGCAGAATCACCGTTTTGCCGGACGCTTTCTACCAAAAGCGTGTGCGTGAACATGCAGAAATGACCGCAGAAAAGAATATGAAAACAGTTCAGGCGCTTGCATACACCGTTCTTGAAGTGATCAAAGAATACGAAGCAAACAAAGACCGGTATGATTTTGCCACCGCGATCTTTAAGCACATTGTTGCACTGTGCAAGACTCTGCGGGAATATGAGACGAAAGAAAGCGGCGGATGCAGCCCGGAAGAACAGAGCGGCATTCGCGACACTATATCCCTCTGCTGTTTTATTGCCGCTGCCGGAGAACGCTCTGCCATGTGCAAATACACCACTGCGGAATACCGCAACATCAATTTTAAACTGAACAAGGCATACAGGGACAAATCCGAAATCAACGCTAAACTGCAGCAGACCTACAAAGAAAAATCAGAGCTGAACGCCAAACTGCAAAAGACATATAAAGAAAAATCAGAAAAAACAAAGCAGATTAAAAGGCTTGAAAAATGGTCTGTTTACCCGCTTTTAAAAAAAGTGAAACGGTTATTTAAAAAGAAATAATGGCGCATAGATTTTGCACAACAAAAACCGCCTGCGTTTAAGACGCAGGCGGTTTGTTTCATGTATAATCTTATTCGACTGAAGTGGTAACTTTCTGAACATCACTCATGGAATCCGGTATTGTTATGCCGAGCTGTGAGGCAACATCCGTATTGACCACTTTAAAGCTATCCTCTACCGTAACAACAGGATAGGTTGCCGCGGACTGACCGCCGAGAACGTCAACCGCGATCTGCCCGGTTCTTTCGCCGAGCGCAACATAGTCGATTGAAGCGGAAGCAAGGCAGCCTTTCTTTACCTGCTCAATCTCCGAGCCGTAAACCGGTATGCCGGCAGCGTTTGCCTGCTCCAGAACCACGCTCATATTTTCAACAACATTATTATCCGTTAAATTGGTGATGGCATCCACCTCTGAAACCAAGGACGCGGAAACGGACGCAAGTTCGGAAGCCTCCGTAATTCCCCTTTCCACAACGGTAATGCCAAGGGTTGCGCACTGCGCCTTAAGCCTTTCCAGCTGGCTGAGTGAATTGGATTCACTTGTGGTATAGATGACGCCGAGTTTTGTGAGATCCGGCTGAAGCTGTTTGATGATATCCACCTGACCGGCAACATCAAACGAATCCGCCGTACCCGTGCAGTTATTTCCGGGCGCATCCATAGACTGAACCAGACCTGCGGAAACCGGGTCTGACACTGCGCAGAAAATAACCGGAATCGTTGAGGACGCGCTCTGCACCGCGGAATACGCTGCAAGCGCTGCGGGAGTAGCAACAGCGATGATCATATCGTAATCGCCGGCAACCATCTGCGCGGCATAACTCTGGCAATCCGCATCTGCGCTGCCGCTTGAACCGATCTGCACATCATATGCAATCCCTGCCGCATCCAACGCATTTTTTACACCTTGGGTACAGTTATCCAAGCTGGAATGCGTCATGTATTGCAAGATTGCAACTTTGTGAGCGGAACTCCCGGAACCCGAGCCTTCCGCGCCGCCGGACGAACAGCCTGCAAAGAGCGACACAAGCAATAAAGCGCTCAGCAAAACAGACAAAAGTTTTTTCAAGATCTATTCCTCCTAAATATTGATAAACACATTATATCACGAAATAAAAGGTAAATTCAAGAAAAACAAAAAATCAATTTTGCTGCCCGTTTATACACTTCCAGTCAATAAATTTCATGACCTCTTCAAAATCAGAACTGCTCAATGTGCGCAGTTTTCTTAGCAACAGCGCCTCATCTGTTGTCAACCCGGCCGCTGAAACAGTTTTATACTCTTCGGAATCAGCCGCAGTAAGCACTCCGGTATGATCCTTTCCGCTCATAAGATAATCAACGGATACACCGAAATAATCCGCAAGTGCAACATACACTTCATCTCTGGGTTTCGTATCGATCTCATACCTGCGGTATGTGGCGCTTTTTATACCGATCGCATCCGCTACAACCTGGGATGTGACACCTTTTTCGCGGCGAAGTGCTTTAAGCCTTACGGCAAGGCCCGACTTTTTCTGCATATCCATCTCTCCTTTTTTGATTATGTGATAATTATACACATAATTCGACATAATGTCAACAAAATTCACATCTGTTTTTTTGTTAAAAAACTGTGTCTTATCTTTAACAAATCTATTTCAAAAGTTGACAGAAATGTTACAAAAATGTTATTATATAAAATACTAATTTATATTTATTTATATCTCTGAGCAAAAGATCACGGAGGGGAGAATATATGAAAAAGGTATTGAGTATATTGCTTGCGGCGCTCTGTGCCGCAGGAGCAATATCTGTTTGCGCTGCGGCAAGCGGCGCCGTTAGTTCTTATCAGCAGCAACTGATTGCTGCCGGTTTTCCGTCCGCATACGCGGCAAAACTTGCACTGCTTAAAGAAAAATACCCCAACTGGGAGTTTCAGCCTATGGAGGTTGGCGTTGAGCTGGAGGAAGCAGTTGCAAATGAAAGGACCCCCCATTCACAGCAGCTGATCCAGAAAACCAGTTCCAACAATACAAGAAACTTTTACTGCACCTGCTCTTCCTGTTACAGAAACGGAAATTATGTGATTCAGGAAGGCAGGTCATGGGTTTCTGCCTCTGAAAGCGCAGTGGAATATTATATGGATCCGCTGAACTTTCTGGACGAAAGATATATCTTTCAGTTTGAAACAACCGCTTACAGTTCCGCGCAGACCACTGCGGGAATTGAAACGATCATTAAAAACACATGGATGTATAATTCGCTGATCACCTATAAAGACAGCAGCGGAACCACCCGCACTTACACCAGTTCCGCTTATCCGAACGGTGTAAAATACTCGCAGGCAATCCTGGACGCGGCAAAAGAAAGCGGCACAAGCGCATATTACCTTGCCTCCCGCATTGTGCAGGAAGTGGGCGGAAAAACCAATTCCGCAGGCGGAGCCAGCGGCACAAACTCCACATATCCCGGCATCTATAACTACTATAATATAGGCGCAAACAGCGGCTACCTTGACGGGCTGAGATGGGCTGCCGCCTCCAGTTCCGGCGGCTATACAACCAACACGAACGCAAGGCTCAGATCACAGCCGACTACAAATTCCAAACATATCATAACCGTGCCGGAAGGGACAAGCGTAACCATCATCCGAACGACCAATACGCAGCCTGACGGATACCAGTGGTACAATGTTTCCGTTACGGTAAATTCCAAACCCTATACAGGATACATAAGAAGCGACCTGATAGACCATGGGGACAGATATAACCGGCCATGGACCAATCCATACGTATCCATTGTAAACGGTGCAAAATACATTGCAAATAATTTTTCCGAAGACCAGAACACGGGATATCTTCAGAAATTCAATGTAAACCCAAACTCCTCCAATATGTATGCGCACGAATATATGGCAAACGTGCAGGCGCCGTCCTCAGAAGCACGCAATACCTATAATGCATATGCCGAGGCGAATCTGCTTTCCACGCCGAAAACATTCATTATTCCTGTATACGATAATGTTGATCCCGGAATCACAGGGCTTCATGTTTATGCGCGCGGAGACGGCGGCACGGATCTTTATCTGGAATGGGATCCCGTTGCGGACGCCAACAGTTACAGCGTGTATATCGTATCCGGCGGGCAGAGCCTGCTGAAAGGCACAACAAAAGATACCCGGTTTGTATTTACGGATCTTACGCCGTCTTGGGAATATGATGTTCTGATCATTGCAAACAATTCCAAAAACACATCCAGCGGCATATTTACGGTTTGCGCAGCGCCGGCACCGGTAGAGGACTTTGATGTTCAGCTGCGTGATCTGAACACGTTTGCTGCAACATGGGATGCGCAAAGCTGCCACGGCTATTATCTGGAATGGGCAACAGATAAAAACTTTTCACAAAACAAAGGCTCCGTCTTTATTACCGGCAGTGCAACGGACGCCTATACGGCGAATCTGCCGAATGCAGGCAACTACTATTTCAGAATCAGAGCATGGAAAACGTTTAACGGTTCCAGCATTTACGGCGATTTTTCACCGATCAGCGATCTTTCGGACAATCTGATCCAGCCGCAGGGCTTCCAAATTACACAGCGCGGAAACGGCGGCGCTTCCCTTACGCTGGACTGGACGGACGTGGCGGATGCAAACGGTTACAGGATCTATATTGTATCCGGCGACACCGAAACCTTAAAGGGCACGGTTACCGGCAGCCGGTTTACATTTACCGATCTTACGCCGTCCTGGGAATACGATATTAAAGTAGAAGCCTTTAATACGGGCAAATCTTCTCAGGCGATATACAGAATATGCGCGGCGCCTGCGCCCGTGCCGGGCTTTTCCGCAGAGATTCTGGATGAAAATACCGTTGAATTATCGTGGGATCCCGTAACCTGCCACGGATATTACATTCAGTGGGCTACGGATGAGGATTTTACGCAAAACACCGGCGGTGTGTCCCTGGCTTCCTCCGCAACCGATCACTACACCATGAACTTTGAGAACGCGCATGACTATTATGTTCGCATACTGGCATGGAAAAATTTTGAATCCGAAACGATTCGGGGGGAGTATGGAGAGGCCATCAATCTTACGGTACTTCTTCCGTCGCCATCCGGGTTTCAAGTAACGGCATACGGAGATAACGGAACCGATCTCACCCTGGAATGGGATGACGTTGCAGGCGCGGACGGCTACAGAATCTATATCGTTTCCGGAGACGCAAAAACGCTGAAAGGCGAAAGCACAAAGAGCGTTTTTACCTTTACCGATCTGACACCCGGCTGGGAATACGAGATCCTTGTGGAGGCATACAGCCACAGCGGCAGAAGTTCTGACAGCACATATACCGTGCACGCCGGCACCGCAACCGTTACGGATGTGCAGCTGACGGCGCAAAGCGCGGGAAAAGTTACCGTTACCTGGAGCAGTGTAAACTGCCACGGATACCGTATAGAATGGGCGTCAAACAGCAGTTTCACCCAAAACACAGGTTCCGCCGATAGTACTACAGCAAGTTATACTTTCGGAGCGGAATACATCCGCGATTATTATATTCGTATCCGTGCGTGGAAAAATTACAACGGTAATATCGTTTACGGCGATTACTCCGACACGGTGAAACTGAGCGACGTGCTTTATGCCGCAGACGGATTTAACGTTTATGCGCGCGGAGACGGCGGAACAGACCTTTATCTGGAATGGAACGATGTTGCCGGCGCCGACGGTTACAGGGTATACATCGTTTCCGGCGGCAAGGACACACTTAAGGGAACAGTTAGCGAAAACAGATATACATTTACAGACCTTGTTGCGGCATGGGAATATGATGTAAAAGTGGTTGCATTTAACGAGGTAAGCGCCGCATCTGCAACTTACAAGGTATGTGCGGCGCCCGCCCCGGTGGATCATGTTTCTGCCGAAGCCGACGGAACGTCCATAACTGCCGCTTGGGATGTGCAGGCGTGCCACGGATATTACATCCAGTGGGCATCGGATGCGGCGTTCACGCAAAATGTTGGCGGCGCTTTTATCACCGGATCAGGCGCAACAAGTTATACGCTCAATTGGAATGAGAACGAAAGCTGCTATATCCGGGTAAGAGCGTGGAAATGGTATCAGGATCAACGGCTGTATGGTGATTTTTCACAAGCAGTAAAAGCGGGCGATTATCTTGCCAAGCCGGACGGATTTAACGTCTACGCACGCGGGGACGGCGGAACAGATCTGTACCTTGACTGGAACGATGTTTCGGGCGCAGAGGGTTACAGAGTATATATTGTTTCCGGCGGAACGGATCAGTTTAAGGGCACGGTAACGGAAAGCCGGTATACATTTACCGATCTCACTGCCGCTTGGGAATACGACGTTAAAGTAGTTGCATACGGCGCAGGCAAGACCTCTGAATCCACATACCGGGTCTGCGCAGCACCGGCTCCTGTGAACCACGTTTCGGCAAAATCAGACGGAAAGACCATTACTGCCACCTGGGATGTGCAGGCGTGCCACGGATATTATATCCAGTGGGCATCGGATGCAGATTTCACACAGAATGTGAACGGCGCTTTCATCACTGGTTCCGGCGCAACCAGTTATACGATCGACAGCAACGGTACGGAAACGTATTACATAAGGGTCAGAGCGTGGAAATGGTATCAGGATCAACGGCTGTACGGCGATTTTTCCCAGGGTGTAAAGCCTGCCGAAACCCTTTCAGTACCCGACGGATTCCATGTTTATGCGCGCGGAGACAACGGCACAGATCTGTACCTTGACTGGAACGATGTTCCGGGCGCGGACGGCTACAGCGTATATATCGTTTCCGGCGAAACAGACCAATTGAAAGGGATCGTTACCGAAAGCCAATATACGTTTACCGATCTGACTGCCGCATGGGAATACGACGTTAAGGTGGTGGCGTACGGCAAAGGCAAGACTTCTGAGGCGGTATACCGGATCTGCGCGGCGCCGTCCGTTGTGCAAAACTTCTCTGTTCAATCCGGCGGAAATACCGCCACTGCCACCTGGGATGTGCAGGCATGCCACGGATATTATATCCAGTGGGCAACGGATGAAAATTTCACGCAGAATGTGAACGGCGCTTTTCTTACCGGATCCGGCGCAACAAATTATACGATTGATCTGGACGATCACGATACGTATTATATAAGAGTGAGAGCATGGAAGTGGTATCAGGATCAACGGCTGTTCAGCGATTTCTCAGCACCCGTGCAGATCACAAAATAAGGATATAAAACAAGGAGGCGGAAAATGCCTCCTTATTTTTTGCAAAAAAAAGGAATTTACCGGTAAAATAAAATTGACCGAACACAACTTTGAATTGTTATATTAGTGAAAGGGGGAATCAGATGAACTGCACGGATGAAGAGCGTTTCGAACAGAAATACAACGAATACGGAGAAATGCTGTACCGCATTGCCTTTCTGTTTGTAGCCAACGAAAGTGACGCGGAAGATATCTTACAGGAAGTTTTTATGAAACTGCTTTATGAACCGCCCGAATTCAAGAGCGGCGAACACGAAAAAGCATGGCTCATTAAGGTAACCCAAAACAAATGCAAAAACCTTTTAAAAGCAGCCCACCGTAAAAACCTATCCATCAACGAACTGATCATACCCGGCGTTTCGGCAGACGATGATCTGCGCATGGACGTTTTAAGGCAGATCATTCTGCTCCCCTTAAAATACAAATCCGCCGTGATCCTGTATTATTACAACGATTACTCTGTGGAGCAAATTGCCAAAGCGCTGCACATAACAAGATCGGCGGTAAAAATGCGCCTGAAAAAGGGCCGGGAGATCTTAAAAAAGGAACTGGAGGAATACGGTCATGAAGAAAAACGATTATAAAGCGTGTATAGATCATATATCGCCGGACCGCCATTTTAAAACCAGACTGAAAGAAAAAGTGCTGACCTCCGGGCACAAAGTGAAAAAAAACAAAAGAAAATGGAGCGTTGCGGCGGTTTCAGCCGCAGTATGCGCAGTTGTACTTGTCGTTTGCCTTGCCCGCTTTGCAGATTTCCGCCCGGCAGAGAGCCGCAGTAACGGGCAAGGTGAAACAAGTGCCGAAAGTCTGCATTTCGGGATGACGGTTTACGCTGTAAACGGAGACAGCAATAAAACAGAATTACAACTCGGCAGTAAACTTCCCCTGCTTTATAACATTGCCGTGATTGATTTGCGCGGGCTGAGCGATAAGGCGGCGGAAGAGAAAATGAAAGAGGCAGAAAACGCCCAGATCCATACAATTAACCGCATGAACGAGGACCGATCCGCACTGATTCGGCAGAGCAGCAGCGCATTTGAAAACGCGTATATTCACATTGTGCAGCTAAACGCCTTTGAGATCGAGCCGGACGGCAAAAAGCAAATCAGCAGCATACGGCTTCAGTGCGGCAGATACGGGCAGATCCGTTACTGGGACTGCAGAGAAAGCGTGCCCCTGCAAGACCGGTTTCCCGAAGGCAGCGATCTGGAGATATCCGCGGACACATATTACGAAATCATGGACTCCGCCTCCGGCACGCCGCTTAGGATCTGGTGGAATCCGTCTCAGGAAATGCTCAACGCTTTGTCTCAAGACCCTGCAAGACCGGTTTCCGCCTTTACAGACACGCTTATTTTCACCGTCAATTATACGGATGGCAGCACGGAACACTGCACCATAGACCTGCAATTTGACGAAAACGGAACCATGAATGCAACTTACACGGGCAACTGAGTAAAAGAGGCTTGGACAACAGTCCAAGCCTCTTTAATCACAGTATTTCTTAGTTTTTACAGAATCATTCTTCGCCGTCCTGCTGTGAACGCCTTTTTGCTTTCTTTTTATTGGCTTTATAGATAAAAAGCCCGATATAAACGGCAATTCCCACAACGATCAGCGCTATAATGATCTGTACGGCAGTCAGTGAAAAGAAATGTTTGATTGCATTCAGGATCGTCAGAAACGTGGAAAGTTCAACGGTATCCGCCGCCACAAACTGCACCTCGGCAACGACCTGATCCGCATAGATGATCTGCGCTGTGCAAACTGCGTCCCCCTTTTCTATAGGGGCGTCCACCGATTCGGGTTTATCCTTTGCTTTGATCACAACATTGGATCTATCCAGTCCGTTCGGAACGATCGCCGTTACATCCTCTTTTGCAACCAAACGAAGCGTATCGGCATCTTTTCCGTTTTCAACCGGGATCTCATCCAGCACTTCATTCTGCTCTATGATTGTGGAGTATTTGAGGCTGCCGAACGCCCATTTAAACAATGTTGCGGCATCTATAAACGAACACTTTTCCACATATCCGTCATGATTATAATCTATGACCGGTGCGCCGAGAACGATGGCAAGATAGTTATAACCGTCCTTACTTGCCGTGGTGATCACGCAGTAACCCGCCTCGGAAGTGGATCCGGTTTTGATGCCTTTTGCGTATTCGTAGTAGTAGGACAGATAACCCCGGCGCAGCATCAGATTTGTATTATAATAATTCATGCCGTTATATTCATATTCCACCGTATTGGCAATCTTGGTAAACGTAGAATTTTTCAGCGCATCCAGCGTGATCTTAGCAAGGTCTGCGGCAGTGGTGTAATGATTTGGGTCGTGCAAGCCGTCCGGATTCATAAAATTCGTGCCCGTGCAACCGAGCGACGCCGCATAATCATTCATCATTTTCACAAAATTTTCCCTTGTGCCGCCCACATATTCGGCAAGCACTTCGGAGGCGTCACAGGCAGAATGTACCATATTTAGGTATAAAAGCTGTTCCACGGTAAGGGTATCCCCTATCTCCAGACCGGCCACCTGCGCACCTGTTCCGAGCAGGATATTGAACGCCGCCTCCGAAACGGTAACCTGCTCCTGAAGATCGGAAACATTATTAAGCGTTACGATTGCGGTAACAATTTTCGTAAGCGATGCGGGATACATTTTTTCATCCTGATTTTTCTGCGCCACAACCGGGTAGGAATCATCGTCCAGATTGATGAGCATATACGCCTTGGAATAGAGCTCCACATCCGGCTGGTAGATGGCTGCGTTTGCGGAAAACGCGCCGCAAAAAAGCGATACCGCGGCAATCACCACGGCAAGAAAAGTTGAAACAAACTTTTTCATATAACTTGACACCTTTTATAATAAAATATATTATATAAATATCTGTTTGATATTACACTCTGCTTACTATTTTATCATTATTAAGAGTAATTTAAAAGTAGAAATTTATTAAATTTAGGTGAATTTTATGATCTATGTAACGGGCGACACACACGGGGACATTTCCTGGTTTAAAAATTCCAAATTAAAAAAACTTGGTGAAAAAGACACACTGATCGTCTGCGGTGATTTCGGCTTTTTATGGAACGGCAGCGAACAGGAAAAGAAAAATCTGGAAACGCTGAAAAGCAAGAAATACACCATCTGTTTTGTGGACGGCGCGCATGAAAACTTTGATATGCTGAATGCCTACACCCCTTACAGATGGAAAGGCGGAAACGCGCACAAAATTGCAGACAATATCTTTCACCTGATGCGCGGTGAAGTCTTTACCCTGGAGAACAAGACCTTTTTTGTGATGGGCGGCGGCGAGAGCGAGGATCGCGATATGCGCGAACCCGGCGTTTCCTGGTGGGAAGAAGAGATGCCGAGCGCCGAAGAAATAAAAAACGCCGAAGACAATTTGAAAGACAATGATTTCCGCGTGAACTATATTTTAACTTACGAGGCGCCCGCCATAGCAAAGGACTTTTTAAAGCTGCACACAAATCAGGCGGCAAAGCTCTCCCCTTTAAACACCTATTTACAGGAACTTACCAAAAATGTTGAATACTACCACTGGTATTTCGGATCACTGCACACCGACATGCAGATCACAAGCCGGCTGACAGCAGTGTTCAACCAACTATATGAACTGAAATAAAGAAGGGCAATACATGGCATACGAAACACCCGAAAGGCTGAAAAAGCAGCTTGATTTTATTCTGCAGGCGGACGCGGAAAAGGAAATTGAACGCCGCACGCTGATCTCCAGCGGCAAGCGGTTTGAAAACGATTCCGAACATGCCTGGCACATGGCGCTTATGGCAATCCTGCTGAGCGAATACGCCAACGAAGAGATTGATGTGCTTAAGACCGTAACAATGATCCTGATCCACGATATTGTGGAGATCGACGCGGGCGACACATACTGCTATGACTATGAACTGGGCAAGAGCCAGCGCGAACGGGAAGTGAAAGCGGCAAACAGGATCTATGCCCTGCTGCCGGATGACCAAGGCAAAAAACTGCGCGCGCTGTGGGATGAGTTTGAGGCAAACGAAACGCCTGAGGCGCATTTTGCCCACGCGATGGACTGCCTGCAGCCCACGATGCTCAACGACGCCACAAACGGCGAGATGTGGAAAAAGAACGGCATAAAACTGAGTCAGGTGCTTAAAAGAAACGAATACACAGAAAAAGGTTCCAAAACATTGTGGGACTACCAGTTAAACGAACTGATCCTGAAAAATGTGGAAAAAGGGAACCTGAAAAACGAATGAGGCAGACAACGGATATGCTGAACATAATACCTTACCCAGAAAAAGTGCAAATCAACAGCCAAAGCAAAAGCGATATCCTTTGCGCGGCAGTAACATACACAAAAGATCCCGCGGCCGGAAAAGAAGGATACCGCATGGAATTTGACAGGAATACGGTTCATATTTTTTTTGCTGATGACGGCGGGAAATTTTATGCCGGCCAAACATTAAACCAACTTCGGCTCCAGCGCCGAATACCTCATTTCTCAATTCAAGATCATCCAAAATATGAATACCGCGGTTTTTCTTTGGACTGCGCCCGCCATGCTTTTAAAATAGAAGACATAAAAAAACTGATCGGCGCGGCGGCTCTGTTTAAACTGAACCGGTTTCACTGGCACCTCACAGACGATCAGGGATGGCGCATAGAAATGAAATCACAGAAAAGGCTGAATGAAATCGGCAGTGCGCGCAGCTGTTCCGCCTTTGGCGGAAAGATAGATAAGCGGGAATACCGCGCTTTATATACGCAAGATGAAATCAGAGAAATTTTGGCATATTGTAAGGAAAGGCACATTGAAGTCATACCGGAAATTGATATACCCGGGCACGCCAGCGCCATTCTTGCATCTTACCCGAATCTGAGCTGCACCGGGCGGCCCGTTGATGTGCAGACAAAGCAAGGCATTTTCAACAACATACTGTGTGTAAGCAGGGAGAAGGTGTATTCTTTTGTTTTTTCCGTGCTGGACGAAATCTGCGAGCTTTTCCCATATGAATATATACACATCGGCGGTGATGAAACACCCACGAAAAGCTGGGAAAACTGCCCCGATTGCCGCCGTATGAAAGAACAACTCGGACTAAAGAATTTTCATGAGCTGCAAAGCGTGTTTACCAACCGTATAGCGGACCATTTGAAAAAGAAAGGCAAAAAAGCAATCGTGTGGAACGAAAGCTTAAAAGGCGGCATGCTGAATCCTGAAGAAATCTGCGTGCAGCACTGGCTTGGAGGGAACGCAAGTTTTCGTTTTGCCGAAAAAGGCGGAAAAGTCATAGAATCCGATTTTTTTCATTATTACTGCGACTACCCGTTTGGCATGACTCCGTTAAAAAAGACTTATGTTTTCCAACCCGAAAAAAACTATCAAAAATGCGCCGGTCAAAAGCCATACGGCATAGAGGCGGAAATATGGACGGAATATATAAGAGATTTTAACACGCTGTGTTACCGCTACTTTCCGCGTCTGCCTGCCATATCTGAAACCGCTTGGGGATATAAAACATCTTATGCCGCATTTACAGAAAGATTTCGCTGCATAGAGCCTATGTTGAAAAAGAACGGCATTTTTCCCGCACCGGAAAAGGAAAGGGATCTGAACCCGCTGTTGCGTGTGCCGGATATTCTGCATTTTTTCAGCGGCTCCCTCTGCCCCCGAAAAACGAAGTGCAACACAGATATTAAATGACATGTAAGTTATTTATATAAATCCATTAAAACACCTCCGGAGAATTTTTTCTCCGGAGGTGTTTTTTGTTCACAGCAGAAAATGCCTGTTTTCATTCTAAACAAGCAACGCATATTTAAAATATTTATTGTGTTTTTTCTCAAAGCATCATCTGCATCACAAGCAGATACGAAAAATATGCTGCTCCACTGTTCTTCAGCTGTCCCGCGCAAGCGTCTGCTCTGCACCGGACCGGACAGGCAGCGGGTACTTTTATCCAGTTTCTCGACCAAACCATACTGCCGGTTTTGAATCTTATTAAACCATAAAATCACCTTGAATGGGCTTGCTCTGCATCATACACGTTCTATTTTGACCGCTTTCATCAGCAGACGGACGTAATCCACATACCAAACGCCGTTTTTGAAAAGCAACGGACGGCAGAGTTCGGCGGCGCGCTGAATGATCTGTTCCTTATCCTTGGCGGCAACGCCGTTAAACGCCGTAGTGACGAACATTTTTATCCAGTTTTGCAGTCCGTTTTCCCCGTTTTGCGGGGTCGGGCGGCCATACAGGCGGGCATACTCCACTTGAAATCCATGCCTTTCGAGCAGCGGTGCAAACTCGCCGATAGAGCGGAAGTTAAAATCCACTCTGTATTCATAGCCGTATTCGGCAAACGCCTTACCAAGCGCCTGATGCACGGTATCGGCACATCCTTTTCCGCCGAATTCAAACACAAGCTCGCCGCCGCTTTTCAGGTTTTCCGCAATATTTTGAATTAATTTATCCTGATTTTCAATCCAGTGAAATACAGCGTTGGAAAAGACTGCGTCGGCTTTCTTTTCCAGTGAAAAACCGCAGGCGTCATCACACAAAAAGCGAATATCCGGGTGATCCTGTTTTGCTTTTCTGAGCATTTCCGGCGACGCGTCAATTCCGAGCACGGTATATTTTTCCGCCAGTTTTGCGCTGAGCGCGCCGTTTCCGCAGCCGAGATCCACAACGAAACTGCCGGCTGGAACCGTGATCAGATCCAGCAGTTTTTCACCGTACTGATGCACGAATTTAAAATTTTCAGAATAATTTTGTTCATCCCATTCTTTTTTCATTATCCCACTTCATTTCAAATTTTTCAGTGTATAAAACGCAAACGGCAATCCATCCCATTCGGTCTTGAGATTTTCAATTCCAAGCGGTATATAATACGCTTCTGCTGTACATGGATTCATACCTATTTTTTGCATAACTCTGCCCGAGCCGATATTTTCGGTTATATAACAGGCATAAAGCGCGTTGACACCGATTTCATTAAACAGGAAATCACGAACCGCAATGGCGGCTTCCGTCATTATACCGTGATTCCAATAGGCGCTGTCCAAAGTCCAGCCGAGATAGGCAGTCTCTCCAATGAGTTTTACCACCTCTATGCTGCCGATCATTTTACCGCCAAAGATTATTGCCCAGTGATACTTATCGCCGGTTTCATACTGTTTTACCCACATTTTGCAGACCTCTTTAGAATCGTTAAGGCTTTTGTGGGCATTCCACGAAACATACTTTGCCACCTCTGTTTTCCGGGCGTATGCATAAATATCTTTATAATCACTTTCCCTGATCTCTCTGAGCAGGAGCCTTTTGGTCATAATGACCTGCGTTCCCTTGTGGTTCAACATTTCTATCTCTCCCTGCAATAAAAATAACCGCTGATAGATGTTCACCAGCGGTTTGATATATGGATAAAATATATATCCGAACCCGTTAATGAACACGACAAATACGCCCCATGAGGATGAACTGCATAAGGCGGCTTACTCTGTTGTGTTCAAAACGTGATGAATCCATAGGCTTATATCCTTTTTGTTTATTGATTTGAGTGTAGCAAAAAAATCAGGTTCTGTCAACGGGAGTTTTGCTTTTGGGCGAAAAGTTTGCGTTTACAATATAAATGCCGATACATACGAACACAAGCGAAACCAGGTTTTTAACGCTGAACGCCTCTGCCGTTTCGCCAAGGAACAACGCAGAGAGCAACACACCGAAAACAGGATTCGTAAACCCGATCACAGCAACGCGGGAAACGGGGTTATATTTCAGCAAAAGCCCCCACACGGTATACGCAACGGCGGAGATCAGGGCAAGATAGAGGATTGCAAGCACACTTTTCATCTCTGCCTGCATATGCACTCTGCCGCCGGCAAGCATGGCGCAAACAGCCATAACAATGCCGCCGGTTAAAAACTGCCAGCCGGAAAGCAGAACGGGATCTTCCGTTGCAGAATACTTTTTGATCAGCACACTGGAAACGGAATAGGCAAAAGCGGACAGAATAATCGCGCCTTCTCCGTTCAGGGCAAATCCGCCGAATCCGCCGGACTCAAAATTGATCAGCACCACGCCGGCAAAACCGACCAGCACGCCGATGATTTTGGGCACAGTGAGTTTTTCCATTTTAAACACGGCTGCGGAAAGGATAAGAGACAGAAACACATTAAGCGCAACGAGCACACTGGATTTTACGCCGCTGGTATGGGCAAGGCCGATATAAAACGCCGTATACTGCAATATGGTCTGAAACAGGCTGAGAATCAGGCAATGCCCGATTTCCGTTTTATTTTTCGGGTAAAGCGGTTTCTTTGCGAGCAGCGAACCAAAGAGAATCACAAGGATTCCCGCAAGGGCAAAACGTATGCCTGCAAAAAGGATCTGCGAGGCAGTATCGTTTTCCCCGATGGAGAACATTTCATACCCGGTTTTGACCATGGGAAACGCGCTGCCCCATAAAAAGCAGCAAAGCAGCGCAAGCGGCACCATGATATAGATCTTTGAAAGTTTTGAATTATGCATGGATCCCAAACACCCTGTTATAGATTTCTTCCACGTCTTCCGTTTCCAAAACGGTGGGGTTGGAAAGCAATTTTGCCGGATTCACACTTTTTACGAATTCCTTTACCTGCGGCTTGGCTGCAACCGGCTTTTTGAGTTCAAATTCCTTTAGAACAGACGAAAAGACCGCCGCGCCCTCGCGCGAATCCCTGCCGCCGAGCAAAACGCCGATCTCATCCAGCGTTTTCAGCACATATTCCCGTCCTCTCGGGTCGTTTACACGCGCGTTATGCGCATTCATATAGTTCCAGATTTCGGCAAGACAGACGGCAACGGAATGACCATGCGCCGTGCCGCAGTTCATGGTAAGATTATAGCACATGGCGTGGGCGGAAGTGGTGGAAGTGATATTGATGGCTTTGCCGCCGTAGTAAGACGCCATCAGCATGCCGCGGTTTGCCGCGCTGTCATTCGCTATGTAGCCTTCTTTGTTTTGAACGAAAAGCTCTATCGCTTTTTTTGCGTAGGTTTTGCTTTCGTCATTACTTTTCACGCTCCAGTAACTTTCAATGGCGTGGCTCAGAGCATCCAAACAGGTGGCGCGCCGCTGATAAGGCGGCACGGTTTTGAGAAAGTTTTCATCCAGCAGTACGTAATCCGGCAGGAAAGCATCATTGGAAACGGAATGCTTTATCGTTTCATGAACATAAAACACGGAATACTTTGTTGCTTCTGAACCGGTGCCGGAAGTGGTTGGTATGGCAAAAAAGCCGATCTCATTATCCGCCATCGGCTGGGTCAGCGCGGTGGCAGGATCATTCGTAACCAGCAGTTTGATCATTTTGGCGGAATCCAGCGGAGAGCCGCCGCCCGCGCCGATCATATAATCACACTTTTCTCTTTTGAAAAGTTCGGCTGCCGCAAGCATATCCTCATATCTGGGATTCGGGCGGATATTATCCCAAACCGTAAGATCAAAGGACGATTTTAAAAATGCAAAAGCAGGTGTGCTTTCAAACGATCTGCCGCAGCAAAGAAAAGGTTTCTTACAGGAAGAAACCTTTTCAAATTCATATATATCTTTTAAAATAACGCCTTTAGTCCGCATTTGCAAGCCACTCATATTCCTTAACATAGATTCTTGTTTTATCCCACGGATCGCCATCCAGGTGGCGGATCAGCCAAACGTAATACATTTCATATCCCGGTGCGGTAACCTGCTGATGCGCATTGCCGCCCCTGATACAAAGGCAGTCGCCGTTCATGACTTTATAAGGCGTATCGCCCTCAAACCCTGCGCCGAAGCCCTCCGGGCGGTCAAAGCAGTAATAATAAAGTTCCGGCTGCGGATGGTAATGCGGCGGATAAGAAGTCCATTTACCGGGCTGGCCAAACACCTCACCCATAACCATATTGGAATAAGGCGCGTTATCCAGATCAAACATGGTGGAAACGATCCTGTGACCGGCGCCGCCCCACTGGCCTTTGCCGAATTCCTGATACAGACAGTTTTCCGGATTATAGAAAACGGGTTCCCATGTTTTCTCATTATCCGTCTGCTGAACGAGGATTTCACTATCCGCAAGCGCGGTGATCACTGCCTTTACCTGTTTGGGGAAGTGCACGGCGTATGGCTTTTTCTCAAAGGGGTTTGCTCTTTTGCAGGTTTCATCTATACTGCTGCCGACTTTGAAATTCACTTCGCCGGAAAGCAACAAAACGGCGCATTCGTTTTTCTCCTCCAGGATCTCCAGCGTTTCACCCTTTTTAAGTTTTTTCACATAGATGTCCATGAGCATCTCTGGGTTTACCCCGTTCATTTCACACAGCACTTTTTTGCCGTTTTCATCATAATCAGGTCTGTAGATCATAAGAACAATCCTCCGTTATTTTATAATGTATGAATATAGATATTTATAAACTTCTTCTTTATTTCGTTCATTCAACACCTCGTGGCGGCATTCGGGATACAGTTTTTCCGTAACTGCCGTATGGCCGCTTTGAATCAGTTTATCATACACCTCATCAATGCCCTTGGAATACCCGCCCACGGGATCTTCCGCCCCGCTGATCAGCAGAATGGGCAGGTCTTTTCTTACCTTTTGATACCATTCGTCACTGTTGGCGGCGGTATTAAGATGCAGCAGATCCGCCATGCCTTTTATGGTAAACAGATAGCCGCAGAGCGGGTCCGCAATATACTGATCAACGATTGCCTGATCTCTTGTGAGCCAGTCATAGGAAGTGCGCTTTTCAAATGTATGATTATATGTGCCGAAAGCGAGTTTATCCATCAGTTTGGAACGGTGATGACCGCCTTTAACTGCCGCGATCAGATCCGCAACTGCCAAGCCGATTCCGGCAGCACCGTTTTTTCCGCCCGTGCCCATATAAACGCTTGAATCACTGAGATCAGGATATCTTGCATCAAAGCAGCGCACAATGAACGAGCCCATTGAATGCCCGAACGCAACATGCTTAACAGCAGGATATTCTTTTTTCATAAGCTCGAAAACGGTTTTATAATCTTTGATCAGACCGAGCCAGCCGTCTTTCTTCCCGAAATAGCCGAGATCACCGGGATCCTGATTTGACTTGCCGTGATTTGCCATATCATGCATAAACACGGCAACGCCGTTAGAAGTTAAGTAAGTTATAAAATCCGCATATCTTTCCATATGCTCCGCCATACCATGGTGAACGGCGACTGCGGCTTTCACATTTTCCTCAGGCAGAAAGGCGCTGCCATTTATCACACATACGCCGGTTGCCGACGGAAAGGAAAAACTTTTGACCTGCATAAAAACACCTCTTTTTTCTCGCCGAAACGGCGGAAGGAAATTTATGCCTATAAAATTATATTATCACATTACGCCCGTAAAATCAAACGGCGGAATATAATTTTCATCTGCCGAAGAACGTTCCTGAACAAACACATTTTCAACCCCGGAAGAAACGGCATAAGAAAGAACCTTATCATATTCCCTTTTTGTGATTTTTCGGCTGATCTCCGGGTATGGAACAAGATCACCGCAGGGCGTATACTGCGCCATCAGGCTTAAATACGCGCCGTTGAAATGATCTTTGCAGTAATCGATAATTTCGATTGCCGAATTTGTATTGCCCGGAAGAATTAAATGGCGTATGATCACGCCTTTTTTCATCATGCCGCCCTCAAACACCGCATTCGGTTGCTGACGCAGCATCTCTGCAATCGCGGCTTCGGCAACCTGCGGATAGTCCCCGGCACGGCTGTATTTCTTTGCCTTATCCTGCCGTATGTATTTAAAATCGGGAAGATAAATATCCACAATTCCGTTCAGCGCTTGCAGCGTTTCCACGCTTTCATAACCGCCGCAGTTATACACAAGGGGAACAGGGCACTTCCATTTTGAAAACAAGGCTTTCAACTGCAGGGCATAATGGGTTGGATTGACCAGATTGATATTTTCCGCGCCGGAATCGATCAGTTTTTCAAATATGCGGATCAGTTTTTCTTCGCTCACTGCCACGCCTTTGTTTTTCAGACTGATCTCGCTGTTCTGGCAAAATACGCATTTCAGATTACAGCCGCTGAAAAAGACGGTGCCGCTGCCGTTTTTGCCGCTTATGCAGGGCTCCTCCCAAAAATGCAGCGCCGCCCTTGCAACGCGAAAACCGCTTGGCGAATCGCAAAAGCCGGTTTTTTCATCCCGGTTTACCCCGCAGGCGCGCGGGCACATTTTACAGATCATAGCAGTTCCCTATAAATATCCGCCTTTTTGAACGGCGTTTCCGCCGCCGTTTCCTTTGCGGCGCGGCTGATGCTCATACCGCTGTCCACTAATTTTTTTGCTCTGTTTACGGCGTCTTGCAAAGAAATCTCCTGCTGTTCTTCTTTTTTGCCTTCTATGACCAGCACAATTTCTCCTTTCAGATTGCCGTTTGCGTACTCTTGAGCGGCGTCTTTCAGCGTTGTTCGTATCACTTCTTCGTGTATTTTGGTGAGTTCGCGGACGATGGCAAGTTTTCTGTTTCCGAAAGCGGCATACATATCCTTTAAGGTATTCGCCAGTTTATGGGGCGCCTCATAAAACACCATGGTGCGTTTTTCATCTTTCAGTTCATCCAAATGCGAAAAGCGGGATTTTTTTGAAACGCTTAAAAAGCCCTCAAACGTGAACCTGCCCGTATCCATTCCTGAAACGGCAAGCGCCGTGGCAAAGGCGGTGGGCCCCGGAACAGCGGCAACTTTTATGCCGTATTCGGCGCACTGGGCAACGAGTTCCTGCCCCGGATCGGAAATAGCCGGCATACCGGCATCCGTAACGATGGCACAGGACTCCCCCTGCAAAATGCGCGAGCAGATCACTTCCCCGCGCTCCCGCTTATTATGCTCAAAATAACTGACCATCTCTTTTATTATGCCAAAATGGTTTAAGATCTTAAGTGTGACTCTGGTATCCTCCGCGGCAATAAAATCCACGGACGCCAGCGTTTCCACGGCACGCGGCGACAGATCGGAAAGATTGCCGATCGGCGTGCCCACAACATACAATTTACCTTTCATTTATCATACCCGTCCGCATAGGAGCCGTAAACAGCAAGCATTTCCCGCGTGAATTTGCCGTTTTCTTTTTTGATTTGCAAAAGCGGCTCCACACGGAGAAACGGTTTTGCATTCTTTTTCCCCTCAATCAAAAAGAGAAACGGCTCCTGATCCTTTTTATCTGTAACAAAGCGCAGCCTTTTCGGCTCCAGACTGTACTGCCGCATCAAGCAGACCGCATCCGCAAGCCTTTCCGGGCGGTGGCACATACAGAACCGGCCACCGAATTTCAGCAGATACGCCGCCGCTTTGACGGCATCCTCTATATTGCAGCAGATCTCATGGCGCGCAATCTTGGCGCTGTTGCTTTTGGATTCTATACCCGTACCGACCGGTTTATACGGCGGATTCATCGTAACAAGGGAAAAGCCCTCCGCCGGAAATTCTGAGCGTATCTCCCGAAGATCACAAAGATGCGGCACCAACTTGCCCTGCAATGCATTTCTTTCTATGCTGCGCTTTACCTGCTCTATGGCGTTTTGCTGGATATCCAGGCAGTGGACGGGACTTTGCTTGGAATTGCGCAGCCACAAAAAAGGGATGATCCCGCAGCCGGTGCCCATATCCATTGCTCTGTCGTTATTTTTGGGACTTGCGAAATACGCAAGCAAAAGCGCGTCCGTACCAAAGGTGTGCTCCGCGCTGACCTCTATATAAATCTCATCGGAAAGTCTTTCAAACTTATGCTCCATAAAAGAATATCCGCCTTATTCATCATCGGAAGAAAGTTTAAGAACAGCCATAAACGCCTCCTGCGGAACCTCCACGGAACCGAAACGGCGCATTCTTTTTTTGCCTTCTTTCTGCTTTTCAAGCAGTTTCTTTTTTCTGGTAACGTCGCCGCCGTAGCACTTTGCAAGCACGTCCTTGCGCAGCGCCTTCACCGTCTCTCTGGCAATGACTTTGCCGCCGATTGCCACCTGAATCGGAATTTCAAAAAGATGGCGCGGGATATGCTCTTTAAGCTTTTCGGCAATCTTTCTTGCCCTCGGATAAGCCTTATCCGCATGGATTATAAACGAAAGCGCGTCTATAATCTCGCCGTTGAGCAACACATCCACCTTAACCAGTTTACTCTGCCTGTATTCGGAAATCTCGTAATCAAACGAAGCATAGCCCCTGGTGCGGGATTTCAGCGCGTCAAAGAAATCATAAATGATCTCATTGAGCGGAAGTTCGTAATTGATATCGACCCTATCCGGCGTAATATACGTCATGTTTTTAAAGATACCGCGCCTGTCCTGGCACATATCCATAATGGTGCCCACAAATTCACTGGGCGCATAGATGCTGGCGTTGCAGAACGGTTCCTCACAGTAATCGATCGTTGCCGGATCGGGATAATTGGTGGGATTATCGATCTCCACCATGGTGCCGTCCGTAAGATGAATTTTATACACAACGCTCGGTACGGTGGTAACCAGATCCAGATTATATTCTCTTTCAAGCCTTTCCTGAATGATCTCCAGATGCAGGAGACCGAGGAATCCGCAGCGAAAGCCGAATCCGAGCGCGCCGGAGGTCTCCGGCTCAAAGGAAAGGGAGGCGTCATTTAACTGCAGTTTTTCAAGCGCGTCGCGCAGCGCCTCATAATCCGCGCCGTCCGCCGGATAAACGCCGCAGAACACCATGGGGTTCACCTTTCTGTAGCCGGGAAGCGGTTCAGCGGCAGGATCATTCGCAAGCGTGACCGTATCGCCGACGTGCGCGTCATGCACCGTTTTGATAGAAGCCGTGATATAGCCGACCTCTCCTGCGGCAAGTTCCTCTGCCTTTTCCATGGAGGTGGCGCGCATATAGCCAACCTCAACAACGGTAAATTCCGCGCCGGTTGCCATCATGCGCATCGTATCGCCGGCTTTGATCCTGCCGTCCATAATTCTTACGTATACGATAACACCGCGGTAGGAATCATAGACCGAATCAAAGATGAGCGCTTTGAGGGGCTTGTTTTCATCGCCCTCAGGCGGGCGTATTTCTTTCACGATATATTCCAGGATCTGCTCCACATTCTCGCCCGTTTTCGCAGAAACACGGGGTGCGTCCAGGCAGGGTATGCCGATGACTTCTTCCACTTCTTGAGCAACCTCCTGCGGGTGAGCAGCGGGCAGATCTATCTTATTGATGACCGGCAGAATATCCAAATCATGGTCAAGTGCCAGATACGTATTGGCAAGGGTCTGCGCCTCCACACCCTGGGACGCGTCCACAATGAGCAGCGCACCCTCGCACGCGGCAAGAGAACGAGACACTTCATAATTGAAATCCACATGACCGGGCGTATCGATCAGATTAAATTCATATTTTTCGCCGTCTTTTGCCGTATAATCCAGCTTAACGGCGTGCGCTTTGATCGTGATGCCTCTTTCACGCTCCAGATCCATATCATCAAGAATCTGATCCTGCATCTCGCGCTTTTCAACGGACTGCGTCAGTTCCAAAAGCCGATCCGCCAACGTGGACTTGCCGTGGTCTATATGCGCGATAATTGAAAAATTTCTGATATTCTTCCTGTTTACGGACAATTTTCTTTACCTCTGTTATTTTGATTTTTTTGTTCTTTGGAAATATCTTTTACGGTTTTCAGTTCTGATTTGGCTTTTTTTATGCTGCGCCCGGATTTTGTGAACAGCCGAACCAAATAATAAAACCACAACAGATACGGTCTGTTGTTCAGCACCGGATAGACGATTCGCATAAAATCAAGACCGGGGAAAAGGCGGTAAAACACATAGGACAAAAAAGATTTTCTGCCTTTTTCCTCTTTGAACTTGTTAAAGGCAAGTTCCATGGCAACACGCTGGTTACCATACACGCCGAACCCGATTTTATCGTGAAAAAACCGGGCGTCCGCGTCACTCAGCACTTTGCCCTCCAGAATGGAAAAGGAGATGCGGCGCACCTGCTCCTCAAAATCAGAAAGGGAAAATTCCGCTAATTTTTGATCTATATATTCCCTGTTCCAGGTGTTTTGCTCTTTGGAAACGATCAGATACGTATCTGCAAGAAAGCGCACGCCGAAACCGCCGAGAATGCCGTGCTTATACATATGCGCAATATGGTGCAGATACAGATCTTCCGCGCGCATCCGGTATGCAAAGCCATTGCTGCCGGAACATTCGGCATTGCGCCATACAAATGAAAAATCAGGATAAAAGCCGTACTGATCCTTAAAAAGTTCCCGGTGGAATTCAAACGTGTAAAACGGCTTTTTCGTAAAGTCATCTGAATTTTCGCCGTAAGTCATCAGTTCATAACCACGGCGTTTCATAAGATCAACCAGAATTTCCCGTTTGGCAGGGTCATACAGAATATCAATATCGCTCATCTGGCGCATGCTCTGTTTGGGATAATAATTGCGGATCACAGCGCCTTTAAGAAGCATATACTTTATGCCGTTTTCAGCAAGTTCATCCTCTATGGAATGCAGTTCATTCTGCATGGCGATCAGGCGCACAAGCTCGCTTTTTGCGTAATCATTGAGCTCCCGCGCAATATCCGGCGGCAAGTATTGAAAGTCTATGCTCTGCGCTATCATGGAATAAACTTCCTGCCTTTTGGAAAGTTCAAAAAACGCCTGCCAGTCCATTTCCTGCGGCGGCGCGCCGGCTTTTTCGCCTTTCACAGCCGCGCGCAGAACGGCAAGCAGATATTCCGTTTCCGAATTTTTAAGATCCATCATAATTACTCTTCCAGAATTCCCGCTTTTCTTATCACGTCAAGCAATTCCCGGACATCTGCCCGGATCACTTCTTCAGGCGCGTCATACTTTTCCAGCATCGCCTGCACGATGCTGTCCTCCGTCTGCTCGGTTTTAAGCAGATTGAAAATAAAATTTGCGCTGGGATTATTATTGATAATGCCGTTGAATGTTTTGGAGAGTTCACCCGTGGCAATGGCAAAATCCCTGCCGTCAATATTGCCCAGCATGATATCCTTGTTGAGTTTCATAGTTACGATCCTTTCCTTTAACATTTCAGTTTAACGAAAAACATATGAAGATCAGCAGTCCCACATAAATCTTTTCATATCCACACAGCCGTTTGGCTTGAATTCCACGCCCTCGTTTTCAAGCAGACTTCTCTGTTGCGCCCATCCCGGCGCCGTTCTGCCGGCATGGTTTACAACACGATGGCACGGAAAATCACCGTAGAATGCAGACATTTTAAGCACACGCCCAACAAGCCGTGCATTTTTCTCTCTGCCGATGAGCGCTGCGATCTGCCCGTAAGAGGCAACTTTGCCTTTTGGTATCTCCCCCACCGCGGACAAAATTTCATAAACCAGTTTTTCATCAAGAATCTTTTTCATTACTGTTCTTTCACAATCAGGCTGCAACATTCCACATGCGCGGTGCGTGGGAACAGATCAAACGCTTTCAGGTGTTTCAACCGGTAACCCCTATGCTGCAGAATTTCCAAATCGCGCGCAAGCGTGGCGCTGTTGCAGGAAACATAAACGATTTTTTTCACTTTTAATGAATCGATCACATCAAAAAGCTCTTTTTGGCAGCCTTTTCTGGGCGGGTCAACAATAACCAAATCGGGTCTTACGCCTTTTTCGGTCAGTATTTTCGCACCGTCAAAAGCATCCGCGCATAGAAATTCGGCATTGCTTATGCCGTTTATCGCCGCATTCTCACGGGCGTTTTTCACTGCGGAATCCACGATCTCCACGCCATAGAGGGCTTTGCACCGGTGAGCAAGGGTCAGCCCGATTGTTCCGGCGCCGCAGTACATATCCAAAACAGTTTCTGTGCCTGCCAGTTCGGCAAAATCGGCAACGCAGGCATACAGCTTTTCACACTGGTCATGATTGACCTGATAAAAACTTTCCGGAGAGATCACAAATTTTTTCCCAAGCAGAATATCCGTGATTTTCTCGCTGCCCCAAATGATTTTTGTTTCATTGCCCAAGATCACATTTGTTTTGCTTTTGTTGCGATTGACGGCAACACTCTGAAGCCCCGGCATAGCGTCTTTCAGCAAAGAAATAAGCAAATCCGGATCCGGGATCTGCTCCCCGTTGATCACAGCGCACGCCATGATCTGACCGGTTGCAAACGCCTTTCTGAAATAGATGTGCCGCAGCAGACCTTTCCCGCTTGCTTCATCATAAGAATCCGCGCCGCTTGCAAGCGCCCACTTTTCAAACGCCTTTAAACCCTTTGAAAACGCAGGCGGCTGTAACATGCAGGAAAACGCCGGAACGATCCGGTGGCTCTTAAACGCGTAAAAGCCTGCCGTAAAACTGCCGTTTTCAATTCTTACGGGGTATTCCGCTTTATTTCTGTAAAAGCGTGTATCCTCTGCCCCTATAATATCCTCTACATCAAAATCAATATGCCCGATCCTGCGCAGATTCTGCTGAACGAAATCTTTTTTTGCGGCAAGTTCCAAGCCGTAATCCATATTCCGAAAAGCACATCCGCCGCACCGGTCTGACACCGGGCAATCGGATTTCTGCCTTTCCGGTGAAGGGCGCAGCACTTCTTTTATAATTCCTACCGCGTAATTTTTGGAAGTTTTGATGATGTGGCACAGCACTTCATCGCCCGGAACGGCGTTTCTTACAAAAACCGCCATGCCTTCATGCCTGCCGACAGCGCTGCCGAGCGGTGTTACGGAATCAATATTCAATTTGATTTCATCGTTCTTTTTCAGCGCCAACATAAATCACCACCATATATAATAGCATATATAATTTAAAATATAAAGAAAAATTTTAAAACGCATTCGCAAGGCATAAAAAGTTCCCCCGCCGTTTTCAGGAGGGGGAACAAAATCGGTTATTTTTGCGATCTGCGTTTTTCTGTAGATCTTTGGATCAGTTTTACCAGTTCCACAATTGGAATCACCATAAAGGCAAGCAGAATGGAGATCAGATATTCCAGCGCGGAGATCGCAGCAAAATCAAACGCATTCGAAAGAAACGGCACATAGATCACAAGCGTTGTGAGCACAAGACTTAGTGCCATAGCGCCGTAAAGGAATTTATTATGCGTTTTTAACCGGAATATGGATTCACGCCTTGCACGCATATTGAACGAATGGAAGATCTCCGCCAGAGAAAGGGTCAGAAAAGCCATAGTCATTCCGTTTTGGTGCACAAATTCATCCGTTCCGTGCGCAAGATGCATACCCGCGTAATACGCAAGCAAGGTAACCACGGAGACCATCAGACCCTGCCAAACCACGTCAATACCCATACCGCCGGCAAAAATGCCGTCCTTACTGTTTCTGGGGGCGCGTTTCATAATATCCGGCTCGCCCTTTTCCACGCCCAGCGCCATTGCAGGGAAAGAATCTGTGATCAGATTGATCCAAAGCAGGTGCACAGGTTCCAGAACCACAAAGCCTGCAAGCGTGGCGATGAATATCGTAAGCACTTCCGAAAGGTTGGAAGACAGCAGAAACTGAATGGATTTTCTGATATTATCATAGATTCTTCTGCCCTCTTCCACGGCGGAAACGATCGTGGCAAAATTATCGTCCGCAAGCACCATATCGGCAACATTCTTAGTAACATCGGTGCCCGTTATGCCCATACCGATGCCGATATCAGCATTTTTGATGGAGGGCGCGTCATTGACGCCGTCGCCCGTCATCGCCGTTACTTTGCCGTTTTTGCGCCACGCATTTACAATTCTTACTTTATGTTCCGGCTGAACACGCGCATATACGCTGTATTTTTCAATATCCTTTTCAAGCTGTTCATCAGATATGGAATTGAGTTCCACGCCCGTGATCGCCTGGGATGCATCCGTTGCGATACCAAGTTCTTTGGCTATGGCAACCGCAGTATCCTTATGGTCGCCGGTGATCATGATAGGCCGAATACCTGCCTCCTGCGCCTCTTTAATGGCGTCCACCGCCTCCGGGCGCACCGGGTCGATCATGCCGGCAAGACCAATGAAACACAAGCCGCTTTCAAGGGAAGCGGCAGACGCATCCTCCGGCATCTTAGGATATGCCTTCATGGCAACGGCAAGCACGCGCAGCGCCTTATCCGCCATTTCCTTGTTTTGAGCCAGGATCCGGTTTTTCACTTCCTCCGTCATCGGCACTCTTCTGCCGTTGATGAGCGCCTGATCACACACACTGAGCACCACATCGGGGGCGCCTTTTGTATACTGGATATATCCTTTATTGAGCGAAGAATGAACGGTGGACATCATTTTTCTTTCTGAGTCAAACGGCGCCTCAGCAACACGCGGAAATTCCAATTCCAGTTCATTTTTCGGCAGTTCCAGTTTTTTTGCCCATTCCACGAGCGCAGCCTCCGTCGGCTCGCCTTTGACAACGCCGTCTTCCAAAACGGCATCCGAACAGAGCGCCATGGCCTGCGCGATCAGTTTTTCGCTGTCGCCCTTAAAATCGGTAACGGTCATCTTATTCTGCGTAAGCGTACCCGTTTTATCTGAACAGATAATCTGTGTGCAGCCGAGCGTTTCAACCGCGGTAAGGCGGCGCACCACGGCGTTGCGCTTGCTCATTTTTGTTACGCCGATGGAAAGCACGATGGTAACAACCGTTGCAAGGCCCTCCGGAATGGCGGCAACAGCAAGCGAAACGGCTACCATAAAGGTATCCAGCATTGTATCAAAAGTCAGCGCCTGACCGCTGGTGATATTACGGATAATATCCAGAACGAAGATAAAAACACAGATGCCGAGCACCAGATAGGATAGCACCTTGGAAAGCTGATTGAGTTTGATTTGCAGCGGTGTTTCTCCCTCTTTCGCGTCATTCAGCGCCCCGGCAATCTTGCCCATTTCCGTATTCATGCCTGTTGCGGTCACGACTGCCTCGCCGTGCCCGTAAACCACATTCGAACCCATATAGCACATATTTTTACGGTCGCCGAGCGGAACTTCCCCTTCGTCCGGCAGCGTTTCAGACTGCTTATCAACGGGTACGGACTCACCGGTCAGCGCCGATTCCTCGATCTTCATGGAGGCACAGTTCAGGATGCGGCAGTCCGCCGGGACGCTGTCTCCCGCTTCCAAAACCACAACATCGCCGGTTACCAGTTCTTCTGACGGAACGATCTGCAGTTTTCCTCCGCGCTTAACTTTGCTCTTAGCCGCGGCGATCTCCTGCAAGGCATCGATTGCCTTTTCCGCTTTTGTTTCCTGATATACGCCGAGCACGGCGTTGATCAAAACAACAAGCAGGATGATAATCACATCCGCCGGAAATTCTTTCTCATAAGCGGAAGTGATCGCCGAAACAACGGCGGCAACGATCAGAATGATCGTCATGGGATCCGTAAACTCCATGATAAACCGGTGCAGCAGGGATTCCTTTTTGCCTTCCTGCAATTTGTTTCTGCCGTTTTCCGCAAGACGTTTTTGTGCTTCATCCGCAGAAAGCCCGTCTACGGAACTTTTTTGCTCGTTTAAAACAACTTTGCAATCCTGCAGATATTCTTTCATTTGATTCACAAGCCTTTCCGGCTGCCGAAAATACGATGCGCTTCTGCGGCAGCCGGCAGAGACACGCAAATGAGGGGGGGTAAAAGTAAAAAAACTCGTATATAGTATTCCTACCATATACGAGTCTCATTCTTTAAAACTAAACCAGCTTAAAAAGCATGATGTTGATTTAGCGCACACAAGAAGTGCGGAATTACTCCCTCATATTGATTTTATTATACCACAGACCGCCCAAAATTTCAATTTGCAAAACGATCAAACTGTATAATTTTTACAATATTTTCCGAGATGCGGATCATTTATTGATCTGCTTAGAATATTTGGCAAGATATACCGTACGCATAAGGAAACATTCCATTTTGGGAACATAATGCTCGCGGTTAAAGATATTCACATCCACAGCGGCTTCACAGCCCTTATCCATAATGATCTCCAGCGCCTGCATATCGCCCTCATTATTACCGAAAACAAGCGCGCCGTTTCCGTCAATAATAACTGCGTTTCTGCCAGATGCGGCTTTGCCGATCTTTGCGGCGCATTCATCCGTATCGCCGTCTATCCACGCGCAGTTTTTAACATCAACGCCAACGATCTGGGCAAAATCATCGATCATAGGCAGCATATCCTCGCCCGTGCAGGAATAAGCAACGGCATATGGATCTGTAATATGCTTAATGATAGAAACATTCTGATGATCATAGATTGCCTTATGGATCTTTGCGCATTTCGGCGCAATGCCGTTGATACCGAGGCAGGTCTCCAGATCCACATCCACCGTTTCACCGCCAACCGTAAGCGTAAACATATTTCCGTTTCTTACGGATGAGCCAAGATCGCAGATGGATTCCGGCATGCTGCCCGCCTTAACTTTATTCAGATAATAATTGAGTTTATCCGCTTCGCTGTATTTATCCGCCCAGGAATAGCGCATATAATTGTCCTTGATCACGCGTTTACAGCATTCCTCAAGTTTATCCGCAAGTTCAAAAGCGTGCTCATAGGAATCGCCCATACAAAGCGTGCCGTGGTGCATCAGCATGATTGCTCTTGCCGCGGGGTTCATCATAATGCACATCTCAACCTTTTTGCGCAGGGATTCCGTTGTGGACATCGCATAATCGGCAACAGGAACCTTATCGCCGAGAACAGGCCTGAGATCCTTATACACATTTCTGATCTCCATACCCGTAATGCTGACGATCGTAGCATATTTCTGATGGGTATGAATCACAAAATCAACGGTGGGATGATGCCTGTAAGCCGCGGCGTGAACGCCTTTTTCGGAAGATGGTTTGATATCCCCTTCATAGGAGCAATCCTCAATATTAACAACAACCAGTTCATCCGGTGTAAGCGTTTCATAAGCTCTGCCGGACGGTGTGATCACAAACTGAGTATCTGATATACGCGCGGAAACATTGCCCCAGGTGCGCGCGATAAGGCCGGTTTCAATCAGTTTTTTACCGGCTTCGATTACAAGTTTTTTTGCTTCTTCAATTTCGTAAGCCATAGTATTCCTTTCCCCTTAAAAGAAGTGAACGCAAAATACGACTTGGAAAAGCCGTATTTACATAATATTCTTTAAAAGCCGATAAGGGCGGTAAACAGCCGTAAACCGCCCTTAGGATCATTTAATTAATAATCGATTTTTTCGCACTTGGAAAGAACTTTGTCAAAACGACGAACACATTCGTCAATGTCCTCTTCCGTGTAAGCGGCGGAAGTATAAAGACGTGAACCGGCAAGCGTTACAAGGCCTTCAGCCATATAAGCAGCGCCCATATACTGCATTTCTGTTTGACGGATACTTGTCTGCTTCAGAACATACGGAATGGTCCACGGCCTTCTCAGATCAACTCTGAAGTGCATAGTGGCAACCGTATGCAGGTGGCAGATAGAACCGATATTGTAGCATACGAACGGAAGATCATGCTTCTTGATGGATTCGTTAATGCCTTTTACAAGACGGTCTGCCATCTGGCCGGCTTTCTGGCAAGCGTTTCTCTTTTCAATCTCGCAGATTACGGTATAACCCGCGCAGCAGGAGATCGGCGTAGCAGCCATTGTGCCGCCGCACATTGCCTTATGTATCTTCTTGCCTTCTGTTTTATCCAGACCTGCGCCGAGGTACTTCATAACTTCTTTGTGGCCGCCTATGCCGCCTGCGCCCGGATAACCGCCGGCAATGATCTTGCCGAAGATCGTGATATCGGGATCAATGCCATAATAACCCTGCGCACCGGAAAGGCCGATACGGAAACCTGTAACAACCTCATCACAAACAAGCAGCGCGCCGTATTTGCGGCAGAGCGCCTGAACGCCCTTCGGGAAGTCTTTATCAACCGGACGGGTTGCGGATTCAGGGCCGCACGGCTCAATGAATACAGCCGCAGTGCCGCCGCGGAATTTGTTGAGGATCAGTTTTCTTTCCAGGCTCTTCAGATCATTCGGGAAGAATTCCTGCGTGTGCTTGAAAACGAAAAGCGGAACACCGTGTGATTGTGTGTTCATTGTTCCGGGAACACGCATGCCCCACGCAAGCTGATCTGACCAGCCGTGGTAGGCGCCGCCCATTTTAATGATATTCTTATGACGGGTGGCAAGACGGGCAACACGAACTGCGCACATGCAGGCCTCTGTGCCGGAGCCGAGCATACGGAACATCTCTACAGAAGGCACGCATTCGGAGATTTTCTTGGCAAGTTTGTATTCATACGGATGGAAAAGACCTGTTGAAGGGCCGCAATCCTCCAGAAGTTCTATAACTTTATTTTTAACAACATCATCATTGGAACCGATAATGGTGGGGCCGCCTGCCTGCAGGAAGTCAAAATACTCATTACCGTCAATATCATAGAGTCTGTTGCCTTTTGCCTTTACCATTACGATCGGGAAAGGATAGTTGAAAGCAAGGTTATGCTGCACGCCGCCGGGAATGATTGTTTTGGCTTCTTCGATCATTTCCTTAGACTTTTTGCACTTCTTGGCAAAATATTCATCCTCATATTCTTTAAGGGCCTTTCTGCTGATAGAATAGATTGGCTTTTTGATGAGCGCGTCCAGCTGAGCTGTAAGCACGGCTGCATCAGGATACTCTGTGATGGCGAATCTTGTATCCATTTATAAATTCCTCCTTAAAAAATGCATTGTGAGCGGTTGCTCACCTTTTTAGACGTGAGCGATTACTCACACAAATTACTATTTAAGTATATCACTTTTTAATGATTTGTCAAACCTCAATTCTATTTTTTTTGTGAAAATTTGTTCAAATTCTTGCAAGATTCATAAATTCGTGTTAGTATATTTACAATATATTCTTAGATAGGCGGGAGGATTTGTGTGTGTTGCACAATCAAAAAGCAAATGCTTTGTGCAAACATACAAAATTTAATAAAATGGCAGGCACATATCATAAAGAGGCGTTTGAAAAACTTTCCGAAAAACGCCAGAAGGAAATACTGGAAATCGCCATTGAAGAATTCTCCTCCAAGGGTTATAAAAACGCAAATATAAACATCATTGCAAAAAACGTGGGCATAAGCATAGGCCTTATGTATAAATATTTTGCAACGAAAGAGGATCTGTTTCTTGAATGTATTTCAATGGGAATGGTGATCCTGCGTGAAACTCTGGAAGAGATCATGAAAAGCAACAACAAACTTCTGAAAAAAGCGGAAATGGTGATCAGGGCAACCTGTGAACTTTCCAGAGAATACAAAAACTATATAAAGCTTTATAATGAGATTACCGCGGAAAAAGACGGCGAACGCGCCGTTGCCTACGCACGGGAAATAGAGGGGCAGACAAGCCGCATCTATATCACCGCGATCGCGCAGGCGCTTGCAAGCGGCGATGTGCGGCAGGACCTGAATCCGCGGCTGTTTGCCTTTTTCCTTGACAATCTGCTTTTGATGCTGCAATTTTCGTTTACATGCGAATATTACATGGAAAGGCTTTCCATCTACACGGGCGTAAATATTGACGAACTGAATGACGACGAGATCGTAAACCAACTTTTAAAATTTATTGAATCGGCATTTACTTTTTCTAAAGAGTAGGGCTTAACATCTGCTGTAAGCGGAGAATATTTTTGCGGAAAGGCTTGGAACAAAATGGCAAAATACGTTATTACTTATGACATTGGCACCACAGGAATCAAAACCTGCCTGATCGAGATTGACAAAGAGATGAAGATTCTAGGTTCCTCTTCACTCGGCTACGGATTGTATGTAGACGATGAAGTAGGCGTAAAAGGCGGCGCGGAACAGAATGCGGACGAATGGTGGAACGCCATGTGCGTAACCACAAAAACCGTGTTTGAAAAAGTGCCGTACATAAAAAAAGAGCAGATCGATGGCATTTCTTTCTGCTCGCAGATGCAGGGTCTTGTGCTGGTTGACAAGGAAGGCAACTGCGTGCGCAACCCGATGAGCTATATGGATCAGAGAGCGCGTGAAGAACTGAAAAACGGCATTGCGCATGGTTTTAAGATCGCCGGCGCGGAAGTTACGAAACTGCTGAAATATCTGAGATATACCGGCGCCGTAAGTTCTTCCGTTAAAGACCCGATCTGGAAATACAAATGGGTAGAAGCGCACGAGCCGGAAATCTTTAATAAAGTATACAAATGGCTGGACGTAAAAGAATATCTGATCTGCCGCGCAAGCGGAGAATTTGTTATGACAAGAGACAGCGCTTTTGCCACCCTGCTCTATGACACAAGAAAAGGCCACGAGGGCTGGTGCAAACCAATCTGCGATATGGTGGGGGTAGATATCAAACACCTGCCGAAGATTAAAGAATGCACCGAAAAAGTAGGCGAAGTAACAGAAAAAGCGGCAGCGGAGCTTGGCCTTGCTCCCGGCACTGCCGTATTCGGCGGCGGCGGAGACGCCTCTCTGATCGGCGTTGGCGCCGGCTGCACGGAAGTGGGAGACACGCATATCTACAGCGGCACATCCGGCTGGGTAGGCACCATCGTTGACAGGCAGGTTGTAGACGCCAGCGCAATGATGGCTGCCATTGTGGGCGCCGATCCGAAAACATACAATTATTTCGGCGAACTGGAAACCTCAAACAAATGCGTGGAGTGGGTAAAAGATCACCTTGCGCTGGATGATATCGGCGTATATCTTCAGGATAAGAACATTTCCGATTCGGTTGAGGCGCTCAATATTAACCTTTACGATTATATGGAAGAAGTGATAGATCAGATCCCAGCCGGTTCTAACGGAACAATCTTTACACCGTGGCTGCACGGCAACAGATGCCCGTTTGAAGACCCAAACGCTGCCGGAATGTTCTTTAACATAAAAATAGAAACCGGCAAAACCGAACTGATCCGCGCCGTTGTGGAGGGCATCTGTTTCCATATGCGCTGGATGCTGGAACGGCAGGATATCAAAAAAGAAGTCAGCATATCCAACCCGATCCGTTTCTGCGGCGGCGGCGCGCTTGGCGCAGTCACCTGCCAGATCCTTTCCGATATCCTGCAAAGGGATATAGAAGTGGTAGACAGCCCGCAGAATGTGGGCGCGGTCGGCGCAGCGGCGTGCATTGCCGTTGGTCTTGGCCTGATCCCCGATCTGCAGCATGTTAAAACGCTGATCCCGGCAAAATACACGTATCACCCCAGTAAGGAAACCAAAGCCGTTTATGACAGAAATTACAAAGTTTTCAAAAACCTTTATAAATCCAACAAAGAAAACTTTGCGATCCTCAACGGCTGATCATTCAGATTTAATAAGCATGAAAAGTGTTAGATCCCGCGGCCATAGGTCGCGGGATCTTTTGGTTCCTTTTTTATTTCATGCATCAAGATATTCTTACGCCCCCAAACCTGCGATTAGATCTTCCTGACCGCTCTTTGCCGGGCAAAATGCTTATTCAGAAACAGGCTGGTGTGCGGATTTTCTCTATCGCCTGCCGAGTATAAACCTATGTGCATATATCCAATATACTCGATTCTGTTCACTTTGCGTAAAGCAATCCGGAAGGAAGATACAGTTCCTCCCTGACTTCCGATTCAAAGAAGCTTAGCGCATGACCGAAGAATTTCCGCTGCCGGTTGACAAACAAGCAAAGCGACCCGGAAAGAACAATCCGAGCCGCTTGATATAAATGATTTAACCTTTTTATGCTCTGGCAACCATTTCGCCGTATTTTTCCTTGCTATCCTTAATAAAGAGTTCCACCTGTTTTGCAGACGGCATTGCGTCTGAACAGCTGTGTGCCGAGATCAGGATCGACGCAGAGGCGGAACCGAATTCCAGCGCGTCTATGATTTCCTTGCCCTGAAGCAGACTATAAAGGAAAGCGGAACCGTAACCGTCACCGCCGCCGAAGCCTTTAAGCACAACCGCCGGGAACGGTTTAATCGTATAATATTTACCGTCATTCGTATAGGCGGTTGAGCCTTCTTTGCCGTGCTTGATCACGCAGATGGACGCGCCGAAGGACTGCCAGTACTGCGCAGACTCCTTATCCGACGCTTTTACGCCAACAATACCCTCTGTAAGATCAAATTCTTCGCGCGAGCCCATAATGATATCCGCATACTGCGCGGCAAGGCTGTAATAAACAGCGATCTCATCCTTGGACTTCCAGGTATATTCCCGGTAATCAATATCAAAGATGATTCTGGTATTATTCTTTTTGGCAAGCATCATCGCTTTAAAGCATGCTTCTCTGCTGGGGCTTTTTGCAAGCGCCGTGCCGCTGATCACGATCGCCTTAGCGCTTTTCACATATTCCTCGTCCACATCCGCCGGATCAAGGCAGAAATCGGCAACGTTATCACGGTACATAAGAATAGAGGATTCCTCTTTGGAAAGGATCTCCGTAAAGGTGAGCCCGATCTTTTCGCCGTTCTTGGCGCGGGTAACGTGGCTGGTATCAATCCCCTCTTTTTCAAAATAATCCACAACGAAATCGCCGAACTGATCATCAGAAACACAGCCCAAAAAGCCAACTTTGCAGCCGAGACGAGCTAAGCCGACGGCGATATTTGCCGGTGAACCGCCAACATATTTATTGAAATTGGAGGATTCGGAAAGCGGCATATACATATCCGTTGGGTTAAAATCGATTGCAATTCTGCCAACAGGGATAAAATCTATAGGTTTTGTCATATCAAATTCTATGTATTTCATAATTTTTACTCCTTAAAAACTTGCAAGATTTGGAAAACAGCACCTGCCTAACGCAGACCGTTTGAGGTGTTTTGCATTTCCCTTGCCGAAGATCTGTGATTACGCTTTATGCTCTGTGCCGAAGATCAGGATGTGGCGTTTTGCGTTTTGATAAGCGCCCTCAACTTCCGCTGCCTGCAGATCATAATACCCGCTGATCTGCTTATCATTATAGCAATCACGCACGGATTTTTCAACCGAATCAAAGGTTGCCGTGGCGATATTTATCTTTTTTATGCCCGTTTTTGCGCAGCGTCTGAAATCCTCCGGGCTAATCCCCGTGCCGCCGTGCAAAACAAGAGGCGCGCGGACTTTTTTCGCGCATTCTTCCAAAATATCAAAGCGGAGTTTCGGCGTGGATTTATAATTGCCGTGTGCGTTGCCGATTGCAACGGCAAGCGCGTCCACAGCCGTTTCAGCCGCAAACCGAACAGCGTCAGCCGGTTTGGTGCAGTTGATTGCAATATCCTCACTGCCGTCCTCAGAGCCGCCCACACAGCCGATCTCCGCCTCCGTGGCGGCGCCGTATTGCTTTGCCATGGAAACAATTTTTTTCGTTTCGGCTATATTCTCCTCCAGCGGCAGATGGCTTCCGTCAAACATAACGGAAGTGAAACCGAGTTCAAGCGCCGTGCGAATCTTCTTTTCCGTTTTTCCGTGGTCAAAATGAACGGCAACGGGCGTTTTTGCATGTTTTGCAGCCGCAACCATCAGCGGGCCGATCAGTTCCAGCGGCGACTGTTTGAGCCGCACCTCCGCGATCTGAAGAATGACAGGAGCGCAGAGTTCCTCTGCCGCTTTCAGCACGCCGAGCACCATTTCCATATTGGCAACGGAAAACGAACCTACGGCGTAATTCCCCTTTTGCGCGTCTGAAAGCAGATTTCGCATATTCACAAGCATAACGATTACTCCTTAAAATCATAGAACGGGTCGGTCTGTAAGCCGAGTTCTGTTATCGGCAGCCATCTATCTCGACGCGCCATTGCTGACGCGCTCCAGCCACATTTCGGGATTCTGTGTCGAGCAAACAACCTCCCATTCTGTGTTGCAGCGGATAGGGTTTACATGGCAGCGGATGTCTCCACCCGCTCGGTGAGCTCTTACCTCGCCTTTCCACCCTTACCGTTTTCACGGCGGTATATCTCTGTTGCACTTTCCCTAGGGTTGCCCCCGGCGGCCGTTAGCCGTTATCCTGCTCTGCGCTGCTCGGACTTTCCTCACATTAAAAATGCGCGGCTGCCCGACCGGCCCGTTTCTTAATATTGTAAAATATAAATTAAAAAGTGTCAATAATTTTATTAAGGCTGTTGCAAAGAAAAGTGAAATATTGTAATATGGTTAGGAGGTGATTGCATGGCGCCGAGGAATTTTAACGATGACAGAGACCGCAGCGTGCCGCCGGAAGAAGATTATTACGGCAAAGTACCTGTGGATCTGAATTTTAACAGCAGAGAAAGCCGCAACAGTTTTGAAGATGAGGCCGGCATAAATCCTGCCGAGGAATACAACAAATATTACAGAGAGCAAGAGCAGCGCCGCACGCAAAGCGGAACCGGCGAGATTCCGATTCAGCGTAAAACCGAAGATAAATATTCTTACAGAAACGCGCCGCAGCGCCAAACCTATTCGCGGGACGATCTTCGGTATTCGCCGGACAGGCCTCCACGCGCAAACGAGAAAACGGCTGCGCCGAAAACGGGTAAAAGTAAAGGCAGAAAAAAGAAAAATCCCGTGCCCAAGGTGCTCACCGGTATTTTGGCAGTGGTTCTTGTGATTGTGATTGCCGCAACGGCGATGGTGGAATCCGTTTTAGGCAAAGTAAATTATGACGAGAAAGAAGAAAATCAGTATGTTTCGGCAAGTGAACTGAGATCTTCCGCCAAAGTAACAAATATACTTTTGCTTGGTGTAGACGCAAGATCGGATGATGAGGACGAGGCGAGCCGTGCCGATTCCATGATGCTGATCTCTTTTGACAGAGAACACGGATGTATCAAAATGACTTCTTTTTTACGCGACTCCTGGGTTTATATTCCCGTTGCGGATAAGAAGCAGCGCTTGAACGCGGCCTGCACCTACGGCGGATACAGCGGCGTAGTAGATACGATTGAATACAATTTCGGCGTAGATATAGACGGCTATGTAGTTGCCGATTTTGAGATGTTTAAGGTGATGGTGGACAGCATTGGCGGCGTAGAAGTAACTGTTACGGAAGAAGAGGCAAAAGAAGTTACCAATCATCCGGGCAGATACGGAAACGTGGAACTTGATTCCGGAACCTATACCTTGACCGGCGAACAGGCGCTGGCATATTGCAGGATCAGAAAAATAGACACAGACTGGAAACGAACCGAAAGGCAGAGAACCGTGATTGAGGCAATCATAAAAGGCGTTGTTTCCAGCGGACCTGTTGGGGCTTACAGAGCGGCAAGCAATGTGGCGCCTTACATTGAAACGGATCTTTCCAAGGGCGAGATCCGGGGGCTTGTGCTGGACGCACTGATGTGTGTTGGCGGAGGTTTCCAGCAAAATTCCTGCCCGTTTGACGGCACGTGGGAATATGCAACGCACGGCGGCGCGTCCGTAATTGACCTTAACGAAGAGGAAAACAAGAGCAAACTGATTGATTATATCTATAACGCAGATAAAAGCGAGGAAAGCGAGAGCGAAAGCCAATAGCAATCACCAGGTAGAATTTTAAAACTGATTACAGCAAAAACAGCGTATCGGAAAGCCGATACGCTGTTTTTATTACGATAAAAATGCTCTTAAAATAAGATGGCAATAAAACTGTTCAGGTATTTCAGGCGCCAACGAACTGCACAAACACATAAAACAGAAACTCCCCTCTTCTCAGAGGGGAGTATGTGATTTTAGCCGAAGATGTCGCCGAAATCATCGCCGTCGCCAAGATCCGGCGGCTCCGTCACAGATTCTGTAAACAAAGCATTCGAAGGAAAATCATATTTACGAATACTGATTTCCGGTTCTTCGTAGAATAACTTCATAAATCGACTCCTCCTTATTGTAACGCTGCATCTGTAATCACATCAGAATAAGTATAATACTGATTGCCGGCATTGTCAACATAAATTGCGTAAGCAACAACCGTTCCTCTTGGATACATCCTGTTTGAATTAAAGCTTACAGTAAACTGATTGCCGTTTTGGCCTTCATTTGTATACTTTGAAGCGGAAAGGTTATAGATCTGGTTGCCAGCACTGATATCCGCAAGGCTCAAATCCGTATCATTAGAATCAAGTCCGTTGAGAACAAAACCGAATGACTGGATCGTAACGCCCTCAGGCAACGCAAATGAACCTACAAGATATACTTTTCCGGCATCACTATCAATGATCGGACTTGCCATATCTACACTTGCGGTCTGCTCGTCAACCGATTTAACCGCTTTAACGGTGATATCCTGGCAAGCATAGAAACTATATTCCGAACCGTAGCAGAGCGCTTTACCGTTTGCATTGTTAAGATATGCAACCGCACCGTCTGCAGAAAGGGTTACCAGTTCATTGTATGACGCATGCTGCATATCAAGCTGGCTGCCTTCTTCGTCAACAAGTGTGATCGTGTAATCAGTTGGTGAAACCGTTGTAAAATCAACCAGAACATTCATATCGCCATTCACTTTGATCTGCGCTCTTGAGCCTTTGCCGAGAACTGACATATCCGCACGATTGTAGAATGTATCTACTTCATAGAACGGAAGATTGTAATACAGGTTCAGGTTATTTGCACGGATTGTTGCACCGTTTTTCGCATACTGAACATCGATTACCTTATTGGTGGGAACACCGTCAAGGGACAGGAAGAATGTTACCTTTTGAAGTGCTGTATCAGCTTCTGCGCCGGAAGTGGTTGAGATTTCTGTGTAACCTCTTACATTAAACGTATATTCTGAGCCGAAATACTGATACTTATTGTTAACATCAGGTTCAAGATTATCTGTGTAAACATAGGAAATCCAAGCACATCTTTCATCTGAACCATCCGGATTCTGAACCGTAACACTGTCTCCGTAATGGAATTCGGAAGCGTTGCGTTCAGTGTCTGTATAACTAAATGTGCCGTCGCCGTCGTCTACAACCCAATACTCATCGCCGGCCTGATCCATAACAAGGATCGTATACGGGATCCAGTTTTCGGTTAAAGCCGTGCCGAGCGCCATGTTATAGTTATCATAATCATAACCGGTATAAACGTTACCGTTTACTTCAACAGGCGTTTCCACATTGATTCCGGAAACAGCGCTCTGAACAGCGGCTACATTATAAGCGTCCGCGTTGAGCGTGCTTACCTTGAACTGGTTGGCTTCATATACGCTCTCATCTGCAAGACCGTTGCGAAGAGCGGTTACGGCAGCATTGATCATCCGCGTTTGCTGATTGATCGCGTCCTGCATGGTGTCGGCTACTGTTGCCTGATCCTCTGCAGTGTAATTATAATATCCGATCTCAATGATGTTGAAGTTTGCGTCTTCAAGCGCAGCAGATGTAAATTTCATAGAGCCATCTGCTGAAGCACTGAGAAGGGATTCCATTTCCGCCTTAGCAGCATTAAACGCTTCCCAGTTTGCAGGTGTGTAAAGCGCCTGACCGCAAAGATCACAGTGCAGATCGCTGTTTTCGTCTACACAAGCCTCTGTTTCATTCACGTCGCCGCGTGAACAGGTTTTCGTATGTGTTGTGCCGTTATTATCCGGAGTATATATATACTCATGACCCAAAGCGGTTTCAGGAGTCTTAACATCATAGCCGCAAACTGAGCAGATATAATGGGCAGTACCACCGGCAGTACAGGTTGCATGTGTGCTGTCCGCCTGCTCGATCAGGTTATGAGAGCCTTCCTCTGTGTTCTGCTGCAGTCCGGTCATTGCGGTCTGAAGTGTATTATATCTTGACTGTGCCTCTGAAATGATCTGATCAGCAGTCATGGATGTATAGTTCAGATCTGCCTGCGCAGCGCCGAGTGCATCACTGAATGTTGCCCAGGACTGCGGCGTGTAGCAGTTAAACGCATTGTTCTGATACTGACCAACGATGTCGGCAGCCTGCTGAACAAGTTCAATCAGATCTGAAATATCAACTACCGTAACCGTCTGATGAAGGTTTGTGTTGGTACGGTCTCTGGTCTGGAAACCATCCCAACCGCCTGCTTCAACACCCAAATATTCATGGATATCCGGCGTTGTGAAACTTACGGCTCTCATTCCGAGATCGCCTACCGTAACCGTTGTTTCACCAAGAACAACCGTGCCGTCTGTAGCGGCGGGAAGATTAACATAATCATTACCGGATGATACACTGCTGGGCTGCTTCATAAGTGCGTCATGATAAGAAGCGGATGCGGGGCTTACCCACGCTGCGCTGCCCTCTTTCCAGCGAACGGACATCGTGCCGTTGGAATCACTGATGGAATCCTGACCATATGCGCCGAAACCAAGGGAGTGAAGCTGCGCTACTCTGTTGCTAAACCAACTGTTCCAATGGTTATTGAACGTGATATCATACTCCGTTACATAGGAAGTTGTGCCGGGCTGTGTTTTCAAATAAGTGATATTTGTAATCTGATTATAAAGGTAAGAATAAATATCGTCCGCGCCCTGCGCCTCTGTGGTGCCGGTAGTGGAATTCACTACAGAGCCGTCTTCCGTGCCGGTAAATGCCG
>HF991825.1:156322-169629 GCA_000431535.1 Clostridium sp. CAG:678 | reverse complement strand
GTTCAAGCAGCGCATTCGCAATATTGGTGATCAGCGTTGTATACTGAGATACAAGCGTAGCCTGATCCGTAAAGTCGGTATTATCCAACTCTGTCATGGTATGGGTTGCCTCTGCAACAATATCCATAACATCAGTATAGTTTGAGTATTTATAACCGTCTATGCCCTGAACATAAGCTACGATCGTGTTATAACTCTGCTGCGTGCTGAGAACGGAAACAACTGCATCATGGCTGATGCGAAGACCTGCCATTGCCTCTTTTACATTCGCAAGAATTGTATTATAAGTTGCCTCATCCTCTTCATTCTGCCTAAGGGTTATACCGGAAGTGTAACTGCCGTTATTATAATGCTCCAGCGCAGCATTGATTGCCTCTGTAGCAGCCTGATAAGACTCTGCAGTGTAGTAGCCCTGCGTCAGGCCGTAATACGCTGCAAAATAAGTCTGCAATTCACTGTCGTCAATATAAGCCTCTGACGTAACAAGATTATTGTACGCATTCACAAGGTTAGTATTATTTGTGGTTGCGTCCGTGAAACGAACAGATTTGTTTGCAAGATTATTTATAGCAGAATTTGCAATCTCATAATTTCTTACAAACAAAGAATAGGAAGTGGAAGTATAATACTCGTCTTTATTTTTGCTCTCATAAATCGGCGTATAAGCCGCAAAGTTGCTTGCAAAGGTGAAGTAACTCTGCATATTAACCGTTGTGGTAAGCGCTCTTCTGGTTGTTGCTATGCTGGAGATGGCATTATCAATTGCCGTTACGCATGAATCAACCTGATCTGCAACCGTAGCCTCATTTGCTGAAGCAAAATAGGATTGCGGAGCAATACCCATAGCTGTATCAAGCGTTCTGAGGTAACTGCGAACAAGCGTATAAGAATAATCACACAAATTGGTTGGCATATTGCCGAGCGCATCCACAAGAGCAGAATAATTAATTACATAAATATTGGCATTCTGCGTAAACGTGCCGGAATTACGGTCGTCATTATACGTAATCCAATCCTGTGAAGGATAGTGAATCATATATTCATCACCGAACGTATCCGCATTACCGTTCCAATAAAGAGTGTTGGAATATCTGTCAGGACTGTCATTACTTGCATTCAGATGTGAAAGGAAATCTGAATTATCCTGATAACCTACGAAAGACGCAACACCCGTCTGATAACCAACGGAATTGCTGAAACCGTGCCAGTTTTTAACAAGGCCGAAAGGTTCGGTAGTTGGCCTCATACTTCTTGTGCCGGAATTTGCAAGCAAGGTACGTCTTGCCGTATACATGGAAACCGGAAATGCAAGCGGCGTACCGGTGCCGTCATACATAAGAACCGTAGTGCCGTACTGAACGCCTGCGCGAGTCAGCGTGCCGGCGCCGCCGTCATCCGTTTCAACATCGGCAAAATCCGTATCCGCGCCAACGCCTTCTGCATACAGAACGCCGGACATTTGGTCATTATCTACAAGACCGGCAGCGGTATAAGAACCGTCTGCAGCAGCATTTGCAGTTGCCTGAGCCGGAGTCCATCTCTGCATGGCAGTAAACTGCGTGTTCAGGTTGTTGTACGCGTTATCTACTTCATCTGCATCCCGAACGCCCGCCGTTACGAGAAAATATGTAAGATTCGCGTCATACCAAGCCTCATAGGTATTGACAAGGTTGGTATACGGCGTGCCGCCTTCAAGCCTTGTTTCCACCTGATCAATGAGGTTTTTAAGTTCCTCAGCACTATGCTCCGCAGCATAAGAACTGAAAGGCATTGCGGCAAAGGTGGTGAGCACCATAATTGCTGCAAGGAACGCAGCAAGAAGCCGCCTGGACTTTTTTGTTTTCATTGAATTACCTCCTTAAAACTTGCCGAAAAAGCATTCTGTGCGGATATGCACTGACCTAACATATAAAACCCCGCATGAAATTTACTTTTTTTGCAATCGGTTCAAAAGGGTATAACTGCCCTATTGAATAGTATTCTACAGCGTTAATAATACCATATAATTGAATATCTGTCAACGTAAATATATAAAAAATATCCGCTAAAAGTTTACATTTTATTTACAATCTTCCATTCGGGAATTAATTTTAAAATACATTGTTATTTTTCACATGGTTCCCTGTGATTTTTTATAACAATGAAAATATATACAGTATATTCCGAATAATTTAATCATATTTGTATATTTATACAAATATTTCTAAATCTCTTGACTCTGCCGAATGATATGTTTATAATGATTATCAGTTAGGCGGGCGGCAATCAATCTTATACTGCATGCATCTTGCCCAGCTATATATTTATTACATTATATACAGGGTTTAACGGAGGAATAGACTATGGCAAAAGAGATCAAAAAGGTGGTTCTTGCTTACAGCGGCGGACTGGATACTTCCATCATCATTCCGTGGCTGAAAGAAAATTATAACAACTGTGAAGTCATTGCCGTAAGCGGCAACGTTGGTCAGGGCACAGAGCTTGACGGGCTGGAGGAAAAAGCCATCAAGACCGGCGCATCAAAGCTTTATATTGAAGATCTGACGCAGGAATTTGTTGACGACTATATCGTTCCCACTGTTCAGGCAGGGGCAAAATATGAAGATCAGTATTTGCTGGGCACCGCATTCGCGCGCCCGATCATTGCAAAAAGAATTGTTGAGATTGCGAAAGCAGAGGGAGCGGACGCGATCTGCCACGGCTGCACCGGCAAAGGAAACGACCAGGTAAGATTTGAACTTGCCATAAAAGCCTTTGCGCCGGATATGCAAATCATTGCGCCGTGGAGAACCTGGGAATTCAAGAGCCGTGAGGAAGAGATAGAATATGCGGAAAAGCACAATATTCTGCTTAAAATAAATCGGGAAACAAACTATTCAAAAGACAAGAATCTTTGGCATCTGAGCCATGAAGGGCTTGACCTTGAGGATCCTGCAAACGAGCCGAAGTATGACGAGATTCTGGAGATGGGCGTTTCTCCGGAAAAAGCGCCGGACAAGCCAACCTATGTTACAATCCACTTTGAAAAAGGCGTTCCCACTGCCCTTGACGGCAAAGAGATGAACAGTGTTGAACTGGTGGAAAAACTGAATGAACTTGGCGGCGCAAACGGCTGCGGCATCATTGATATGGTGGAAAACAGACTTGTGGGCATGAAGAGCCGCGGCGTTTATGAAACCCCGGGCGGTTCAATCCTTTACAAAGCGCACGAAACGCTGGAACAGATCTGCCTGGACCGCGAGACGCAGCACTATAAATTCCTTGTTGCGCAGAAATTTGCCGAGGTGGTTTACTACGGCCAGTGGTATACTCCCCTGCGCGAGGCGCTTTTTGCGTTTGTGGAATCCACGCAAAAAACGGTTACCGGCGATGTTAAGATCAAACTTTACAAGGGCAACATTATCAACGTAGGCGTTCAATCTCCTTACAGCCTTTACAGCGAGGAATTTGCCACGTTTGACGCGGACGAGGTTTATGATCAGAACGATTCCGCCGGATTCATCAATCTGTTCGGACTTCCGATCAAAGTGAAAGCGCTGCTGGACCAGCAGAGAAACAATAAAGACTGATCCGATTTGTGATCTCAGGCGCGTTCTGCGGCAGCAAGGCGCGCCTGTATTTATATATTAAAGAAAGACGTGAAACTATGGCTCAACTTTGGAAAGGCAGATTCAAAAAAGAACTTGCCAAGGAAACGAATGACTTTAACTCTTCTATCAAATTCGACCAAAGAATGTTTGAAGAGGACATAAAAGGCAGCATGGCGCACGCGACAATGCTGGGCGCAACGGGCATTATTGATAAAAGCGAGAGCGAAAAAATCGTTGACGGCCTTGAGGGGATACTGGATGACATCCAGAGCGGAAAACTGGAGATAGACGAAACGGCGGAGGACATACATACCTTTGTTGAGGGCGAACTGACAAAGCGGCTTGGAGACACGGGAAAAAGGCTGCATACCGCCCGTTCCAGAAATGATCAGGTTGCGCTGGATATCCGGCTGACGCTCAGAAAAGAGATCGGCAAAATTGAAGAAAAGATCAAAGAACTCATTGGCGTGATCTGCAGCAAAGCGGAAGAAAACGAGGATACGATCATGCCCGGATACACCCACCTGCAAAGGGCGCAGCCGATCACCTTTGCGCACCATATTATGGCATACGCGGCAATGCTCTGCCGCGATCTGGACCGCCTTGCGGATGTAAAACGCAGAATGAACATCTGCCCGCTCGGATCCGGCGCTCTGGCGGGAACCACTTATCCGCTGGACCGCGAAAGCGTGGCGAAAGAGCTGGGATTTGACGGCATTACGCTCAATTCCCTGGACGGCGTTTCCGACCGTGATTTCTGCATGGAACTGGCGGCGGCGCTTTCCATAATCATGGTACATCTTTCCAGATTTTCCGAAGAGATCATTATGTGGTGCAGCTGGGAATTCAAATTTGTGGAACTGGATGACGCGTTCTCAACCGGTTCTTCAATCATGCCGCAGAAAAAAAATCCTGACATTGCGGAACTGGTGCGCGGCAAGAGCGGCCGTGTATTCGGCGACCTGACGGCACTGCTGACGGTGATGAAAGGCATTGCGCTTGCGTACAATAAAGATATGCAGGAAGATAAAGAGGCAATCTTTGACGCTGTGGACACGGTAAAGATGTGCCTGAACGCATTTACGCCGATGGTGGACACCATGACCGTTCTGAAAGAAAACATGAGAAACGCCGCGGCAAAAGGCTTTATCAACGCAACGGACTGCGCCGACTACCTTGTTGGAAAAGGGCTGCCGTTCCGGGACGCGTACAAGGCGACCGGCGAACTGGTGGCGCTGTGCATAGATAAGGGTCTGACACTGGAAACACTGCCCCTTGACGAATATAAAAAGATCTGCCCGCTGTTTGACGACGAAGTTTACAAAGCGATCAACCTTGAAAAATGCGTTGCGGACAGACTGGTTCCGGGCGGTCCAAGCAAAGAGAGCGTTGAAAAGCAGATAAAAGAGGCAAGAAAAGTCATTTCCTGACTTTACAAAGCAGTTAGTTTGTAAAAAACTTAAGAATTGGTTGACATACGGCGAATGATTCGTTTATAATGGGTTTGCATTTTAAGCAAAATAAGGAAAGGCCTGTGGATGGATTATGGCATATAAACTGGTAGTTGATTCCTGCTGCGATATTACGGAAGATATGAAATCATGGCAAGATTTTGAGATCGTGCCGCTCACACTGCAGATTGGCGATTATGTAATTCAGGATGACGCCGATTTTGATCAGGACAGTTTTATTTCAAAAATGGAGGCAAGCAACGAACTTGCAAAATCTGCCTGCCCCTCCCCCGAAGCATTTGCCGAAGCATGCGAGGGCGATTATGACGAGGTCTACCTGCTCACCATAACAGACAAACTGAGTGGCAGTTACAACAGCGCTATGCAGGGCGTTGATCTTTACCGCGAGGAACATGACGACGGCAAAAAGATCCACGTGTTCAACTCCCTTGCCACCTCCGGTCTTGAAACGATTATGGCGCACAAGATCAAAGAACTGGCAGACAGCGGCAAGCCGTTTGAAGATGTGATTGCAGAAGCTGAAGAATACTGCGTAAAAAACTGCGGTCTCTACTTCTGTTTGGAAAGTCTGGACGCCTTAAAAGGCAACGGCAGGCTGTTTAACCTGGCGGCAAACGTGATTGAGGCGCTGCGTGTAAAACTGATCTGCAGAAGAACGGATTACGGCAATATCTCCGTTGCCGGCAAGGATCTGACCCAAAAACGCGCGCTTTCCAAATTGGCAAACTTGGTTGCGAAAGACACGGAAGGCTGCGATCTGAAACAGAAAGTTTGCATTATCAGCCATGTATGCTGTAAGGATAAGGCGGATTATGTAAAGGAACTGATCTGCGGCGCATGCAGTTATCCGCCCGAAAACGTGATCGTGATCAAAGCGAGCGGGCTCAATTCGCTTTATGCGTCCAACGGTGGAATCATCGTTTCTTTCAGCAAATAAATTCATTATATGAAAAGGACTTGCTCCAAACGAGCAAGTCCTTTTTTATGCTTGTATTCATTCGATATTCCGGATCGGGGCAATGCTGCGCGCAAGAATTCCGTTCATATACGCGATTGCAGTGCCGTAATTTGTAAACGGCACGCCCTGTTTTTCCGCCGATCTCATTCTATATTCGATCTCGGCGGGATTCAGCATGCAGCCGCCGCAGTGGATCACCAGTTTAAACGCCGAAAGATCCTGCGGAAAGCCGCCACCGCTGCTCCACTGAAGATCCAGCTGCGCGCCCGTGCGCGCTTTCAGCCAGCGGGGCAGTTTGACCGTGCCGATATCCTCACACTGCCGGTGGTGCGTGCAGCCTTCGCTGATTAAAACCTTATCGCCGTCTTTCAGGGTATCTATTATTTCAGCGCCTTTTACGGCGGTGCCAAGAAAGCCTTTATACCTTGCCATAAGTATGGAAAAGGAGGTTAGCGGCACGGATTCCGGCACAATCTTGGACACATAGCCAAATACCTGTGAATCCGTGATCACCAGTGCCGGCGGTGCTTTCAGGGCTGAAAGCGTTTTCTCAAACTCCGTTTCCCGCGTTACAACAGCAACTGCGCCGCTGTCTATAACATCTCTTACCGCCTGCTGCTGCGGCAGGATCAGCCTGCCTTTCGGCGCGGCGGAATCAATGGGCGTAACCAGAACGACCGTATCGCCGGCAGAAATCAGATCGCCAACAAATCGTTTTTGCTTTTCGGGCGGTGCATAAAGCCTGCCGAGGGTATTTTTTAGTTCCGTTATCCCCTGCTTTTTCAGCGCGCTGGTATAAACCGTATCATCCGAATTCGGCGGAATCTTATGGAGCAGATCCGCTTTGTTTTTCACGGTGAGATAAGGAATTTTACGCTCATGAAAAAGAGAGATCAGTTCATTTTCACAATCGTTTAAATCCCTTGAGGCATCCGTTACAAGAACGGCTATATTGCACAAACGCAGGATCTTGCGCGCAGAATCCACACGCTTTTCGCCCAGCGCGCCCGTATCGTCAAACCCCGGGGTATCTACGATCATAACCGGGCCGAGCGGCAAAAGTTCCATCGCCTTTTTTACAGGATCCGTTGTTGTGCCGCCGATCTCGCTTACAACGGAAAGATCCTGCCCCGTCACGGCATTGACCAGACTGCTCTTGCCCGCGTTCCGGCAGCCGAAAAACGCGATCCATATTCTTTCCCCTGACGGGGTGCTGTTCAAACTCATAAGATCATCTCCGCATCGGGAAACAGATTAAAACCTGAAATCCCGCTCTCCGTTTTCTATTTTGACCAGACGTTCACGCACGATCTGTTTTACCTTTTCGCTGCCGATATTTTCTATTTCTTTTTCAATGAGCGCCTCGCCTTTCTTTCTGGTATCCTCGCTTGCGTAATCCATAAGAAATTCCTTTAACGTCATCAGCGCGTTGGGATGGCAGCAGTTTTGAATCTGGCCGGATTTGCAAAGGCTCATAAAGCGGTCGCCCGTTCTGCCCTCACGGTAACACGCCGTGCAGAAAGACGGTATATATCCCGCGCCCATCAGCCAGTTTACAACCTCATCCAGAGTACGGTTGTCCGAAACGTCAAACTGCTCCGTATCGTGCGGCCTTTCCTCCTCACAATAGCCGCCGACGGAAGTTCTGGAACCGCCGCTGATCTGGCTTACGCCGAGACGAATGATCTTTTCACGCACGGCAGGCGTCTCACGCGTGGAGATGATCATACCGGTATACGGAACGGCGATGCGGATGCACGCTGCGATCTTGCAAAACATCTCGTCACTGAGGGAATTGTCAAAATCATTCGGGTCAATATCATCCGCACGTTTCACACGCGGAACGCTGATCGTATGCGGGCCGACGCCGTGCACCGCCTCCAAATGTTCCGCATGCATCAGCAGACCGGCAAATTCGTATCTGTATTTATCCAGACCAAACAGCACGCCGATGCCCACATCATCAATACCGCCCTCCATCGCTCTGTCCATCGCCTCGGTATGATAAGCGTAATTGTGTTTCGGGCCGGTCGGGTGCAGGTATTCATAACTTTCCTTATGATACGTTTCCTGAAACAGAATATAAGTACCGATACCTGCCTCTTTGAGTTTTCTGTAATTTTCCACCGTAGTGGCGGCTATATTTACGTTTACACGGCGGATGGCGCCGTTTTTGTGTTTAATGGAATAAATGGTTTTAATGCAGTCCAGTATATACTCGATCGGGTTGTTGACCGGATCTTCGCCCGCCTCTATTGCAAGGCGTTTATGACCCATATCCTGAAGGGCGATCACCTCTTTTGCCACTTCTTCCTGGGTCAGTTTTTTTCTTGCGATATGTTTGTTTTTCTGGTGATACGGGCAATAAAGGCAGCCGTTTACGCAGTAATTGGACAGATAAAGCGGCGCGAACATCACAATTCTGTTGCCGTAAAAATCTTTCTTGATCTGCTCCGCAAGGTCATAGATCTCGTTTACTTTCTCTTCGTTGTCGCACGCAAGGAGCACGCTCGCCTCGCGGTGGCTCAGCCCTTTTCTTTGCTTTGCCTTTTCTATGATCTGATCCACAAGTTCCAGATCGTCTTTATGCTCATCAGCATATTTCAGCGTTTCCCGAATCTCTTCATCATTGATAAATTCCTCCGCTTTCAGCGATTTCGGATCATATTTTATCATTTTCTCATACCCTTTCGTGAAAAGTGTTATTTGATTTTGTTTCACTTTTTGTAGAATCAGGGGATAAAATCGCCCCTGCCCACAACGATTTCATAGCCGGCACGGCGCATTTGTTCTTTTAAAAGCGCAAGACCTTCCGCCGATTCCGCACCCGTATTGGCCTTATTGTTATAAAGCGTATATTTTGCGCGCTCACGCTTTGGCGTAAGATTTGGCATGATCACATTTGCCCCGGCGTTCATGCCGTTTTCATGGCCTTTGCCGTCCACGGTTGCAAGCGCGGTTGTCGCCGGGAGCAGCACATGCGGCAAAGTCAGACGGATCAGCCCCAGCATAAAAAGCGTGAGTTCCGCTGTGCCGCCTGCCTGATCACGAAACGGTGTATCGCAGTGCGCAACAAACGGCCCTATACCCACCATTTCCGGCTCAAGCGCCTTTAAAAACGCAAATTCACCGGCAAGGTCATCCACGGTCTGATACGGGGAACCCACCATAAATCCGGCGCCCGTCTGGTAGCCTAAAGCTTTCAGATCACGCAGGCAGCGCACCCGGTTTTCAAAAGACATTTGCGGCGGATGCAGTTTTTTATAATGTGCTTTGTTCGCCGTTTCGTGGCGGAGCAGATATCTGTCCGCCCCGGCATTTCTCAGCCTTTTATAACTTTCAAAACTGCGTTCCCCCAAAGAAAGGGTAACGGCGCAGTCCGGGTGATCCGCTTTGATCCGGCCGATGATCCGGCAGAGAACCTCATCCGTATAATAGGCGTCTTCCCCGCCCTGCAAAACAAAGGTGCGAAAGCCGATCCCATACCCCCGCTTTACTGCTGCCAAGATATCGTTTTCATACAGGCGATAACGCTGGATCTTGCCGTTTGCACAGCGTATGCCGCAGTAAAAGCAGTTGTTTTTGCAGTGATTTGAAATTTCGATCAGCCCGCGTATAAAGACTTTTCTGCCATACACACGATCCCTGACCTGCCTTGCGTTTTCAAACAGATAAGCGGCACAAGCGCTTCGGTTTTCAATCAGGAATCTGTATTCATCCTTATCCAGAAAAGTGTTTTCCCGCAGTTTGTTGATCAGCGTTTTACACATTGGCATAAGCGGTTTTCGCGGACACACCGCTGAGCCTGCCGATCTTGCCGCCAAGGGTGTTGATCACATCCTGCGGCGCGTCTATTGCAATCGAAATGATATTGATGTTTCTTTTATGGTACGGCACGCCCATTCTGCCGATAATATAATCGCCGTATTCGCTCAGTATGGCATTGAGCGACGCGGCGGAATCCCTGTTTTCTACGATAATGCCGATCACGGCTACACGTGTTTGCGTAACGATCCCCCCTAAAATGAAAAATCCGCGCAAAAAAGCGCGGAATAAAGCAATCTTGCTGCGCGCTTTCGGTTAGGATAACGTGTATGCTTCCCGTCAGTTTGCGTTATTGTGAATAGTTTAACACGGTTTTGCCGTATTTTCAATAGCCTATTGCTTTAAAATCAGCAAAAATGTATAATCTAACTATGAGAACGATTGATTTTGTGATCACAGACGAAAACGCGGGAAAAAGGATCAAAGAATTTCTGCGGGCATTCGGCGTTTCCAGCTCTTTGCTGAAAAAGCTGAAAAACACGGAAAACGGCATATGCAAAAACGGCGCGCCGGCACGAACGATTGACACGGTTTTCTGCGGAGACCGACTGCAGATCAACATAGAAGATTCGGGAAAAGCCCCCGAAAGCGCGGACATTAAAATAAACCTTTTATATGAGGATGAAGATCTGATTGCGGCAGAAAAGCCTGCGTTCATGCCGGTGCATGAGAGCAGAAACCACCGGGGAGATACGCTGTCAAACGCGGTTGCAGACATCTGCGGCGGCGCTTTCCGTGCGATATACCGGCTGGACAGGGATACCAGCGGCATCGTTCTGATTGCGAAAAACGAATTTGCCGCGGCAAAACTTGCCGGCAGGGTCAGAAAAGATTATTACGCCGTGGTCTGCGGAAAAATAGAAGGCAGCGGCGTTATAGACGCGCCGATAAAGCGGGAACGGGAAAGTATTATCAAACGCTGTGTTGCGCCGGACGGCGAAAGCGCCGTTACGCACTATACCGCCATAAAACACAGTGAAAAATACACATTGGTAAAGTTGAAACTGGAAACGGGAAGAACACATCAGATTCGAGTGCACTTTGCCCATATCGGCTATCCGCTTGCGGGGGACACGCTTTACGGCGGCAGCACGGAAGAGATCAGCCGGCAGGCGCTGCACTGCCGGGACATTTACTTTTCACACCCTGTTTCAGAGGAAGAGATCCATATCTTTTGTGAGATGCCGCAGGATATGAAAAAACTGATTGGGGAGATGGTATAGTGCCGGCATTTTCAACGCACTACCTGTTTGCAAAGGAAATGATGGAAGATCTGCGGCGGACTGCGGATTTTCCGCTGAACAAAGACGCCGTGCTGATCGGAACGCAGGGGCCGGATATCTTTTTCTTTCACCGCGCCCTGCCGTGGCAGAAAGGAAAAACGCTCCGAAAAGCGGGTTCTGCCATGCACAGGGCAAAGTGCGGAGAGATTCTGGACTGTTTCAGGCGCTGCTGTGACCAAAAAAAGGATAACAGCGTTGCAAAAAGCTATGTGTACGGCTTTATTCTGCACTACGCGCTGGACAGAATCTGCCACCCGTACATCTATTTTGTGCAAAACAGAATCACGCAGAAATTTCCAAAGCTGAATGCACATTCGGTTCACAATATGATTGAACTATCGCTGGATTCCGTTTTGCTGAACGAAAAAGAACACTGTGAAAGCCCGAAAGCATACCGAACGGAAAATATGATAATTTTTACAGAAACGGAACTCCGCGAAACAGCGGAAGTGATCGCATCCGCCGGAAAGCTTTTTGCGCCGTATGAGATCACGGCGCAGGACGCCGCCACAGCCATAAAGGACACATGCGCGGCGCAGCGGCTTTTGTATGACGGCAGCGGGCGCAAGGAAAAATTTTTAAAACATGCCGAGCGGCTGTTTTTTCCGCTGACGGGAAATTTCAGAATTTCCGCTTTTCTTAGAACAGATGACTTGGAAAAAGCAATAAAATATGTTAATATGAATAACAGGAACTGGAGATCCCCTTTCAGCGGCGAGCGCAGAAACGAAAGTTTCACACAGCTTTTTGAACTTGCAAAAACCGATGCCGCAAACATGATACGGCGTTTTAACGCCGGCATGAGCGGTGAGGAGATCACAGGCAATCTATCATTTTTAACGGGAGTGAAAGTGCAGTGAAAACAATACCGAGTTTTCAGGTAGACCACAATAAATTAAAAAAAGGAATTTACATCAGCCGCATTGATGACGATATCACCACATACGACATCAGAATGCGCGAACCGAACAAAGAGCCTGTCATGACCAATGCCGCGATGCACACCATTGAGCATATCTTTGCAACCTATGTGCGCAACACCGAATTCGGCGACAATATCATCTATTTTGGCCCCATGGGGTGCAGAACGGGATTTTATTTCCTGACCCGTTCTCTTTCAGACGGGTATTCCATACAACTTATTAAGGATGCATTCCAACACATTGCAGACTACTGGGGCATGATCCCCGGCGCAACGATGAAAGAATGCGGCAACTGCAAGGATCACAATCTTGCCCAGGCAAAGGAAGAGGCAAAGGAATTCCTGGAAGTGATAAAGAACTGGACGAAAGAAGACCTGAAATACCCCGAATAAGGAGACAGTATGGAACCTTTATTCCGGATCAAAGCAACAAACACGCTGGAAGAATACAAACACTGGAATTTTGAACTCAGCGGAAAAAAGCAGATCATTCTTATGCTCGTTTTATACCTGCTTTATGCGCTGCTGATCACAAGATATCTGCTTTTATATAAGTTCAATCCCCAGCTTTATGCTGTGTGCATGCTTTTTATGGCAGTGTTTCTCCTGTTTTTATTTCTCTATAAAAACAAACTGATCAAAACCGTGTATTATTCAAACGGCGCAAACCTGAAATGCCCTATTGCAGAGGTGTCATTTTATGAGCAGTTTCTGGAGATTAACAACGAGCGCAGTTATTCCAAATTCTTTTATGAAGATATTTACACCATAAAAGAAACCAAAACGAATTATTATATCATGACTGCTCTGAACCAGGGAATTATCTTGCTGAAATCAGACTGCCCGCCGGAATTTGCGCCGTTTTTGCAAAGCCTGAAGTTCCGGAGCAGAAAGCCGTAAATATCTGTTAAACAGATCTAAGATTTATAAAAATAATCATAAAAGAGAGGGTTTATGTATTATGAATAAAGGGTTAAAAAACGCAGTGGCGCTTTTAGCGGTCTTTGCCCTGCTGATTTGCTGCTTTCCCATGAGCGCGCTTGCCGCGGATGACAATACTTTACAGTTTCAAAACGGCAAATTCAAGATTCTGATCTTATCAGACCTGCAGGACACGAATGAACCTCAGCAGGAAACAACCGATATGATCACAGCCGCCATCACCAAGACCGAGCCGGATCTGATCGTTTTGCTGGGCGACAATATTGCGGGCTGGTGGAAAGGCGTAGATAAAACGCAAACCGACGAGGCAATTGC
>HF991825.1:156033-156283 GCA_000431535.1 Clostridium sp. CAG:678 | reverse complement strand
GAGCCGATCGAAAACAGCGGTATTCCGTTTGCGCTTGTTTTCGGCAATCATGACCATGAAGGGCTGGCAAGCGAAGAAAACGGCTATGAAGAAGAGGCGGCAAAGGAATACATACTGCACCGCTTTCAGCTTTACGGCGGCTGCCTTGCCACCGAAGGCGAGGAAATGACCGGCGTGGGCAACTACAACCTGACGGTGAAGGACAGCGCCGGCGAAAAAGACATCTTTAACCTTTGGTTTATGGATTCCA
>HF991825.1:54590-156002 GCA_000431535.1 Clostridium sp. CAG:678 | reverse complement strand
CTACACGCCGGATGAAGAAGGCGGCGGTTACGGATATGTGCACGAAGATCAGACCGAATGGTATAAAAAGACTTCTGATGCGTTAAAGGCGCAAAACGGGGGCGCACCCATGCCGTCACTTTTATTCCAGCACATCATTGTGCCGGAGGTTTATGATATGCTGACCGAAGTGCCTAAGGGCACAGAAGGCGCAGTGAGCGGCAACGGCGGCCACGAGGGAAAATATTATATTGCAAACGAAGATTATATTTACCAGGGCAATGTAAACGAAGGCCCGTGCCCGCCAAATACGAATCACGGCCAGTTTGAAAGCTGGGTGGAACAGGGCGATATCATCGGCGCCTTTTTCGGGCATGACCACACCAATGATTTTGCCGGAGAATATCAAGGCATCAAGCTGGTTGCCTGCCCGGAAACGGGATTTTACAGTTACGGCGGCGTACATGGGGTGCGCACGATCACTCTGGATGAAAAGGATCTTTCCGATTTTGAATCAGAAGTGATTCTGTATACCGATCTGCTGGATTATGAGGTTTCAAACTCCTATAAAGTGGATTATGGCTACAGCGCATATAAAAGCACGTTTTTGCCGACTGTGTTCGGCATTGTCGGCGGCGTGGTTGCGGTTTGCGCCGTGCTTGCCATTGTGATCGTTATTGCCAAAAAGAAAAAAGGCAAAAAGCAAGGTAAATAATTCATAAAAAAGCGGCTGATTTCTCAGCCGCTTATTTTTTATGAACTTGGCGCTATAGGGTGGGAGATTCTAAAAAGCGAATGGTTTTTTGATCGCAGTTCAGTTCGGTTTCAATCCCGTAAGGGAGAATGCCGATCGGTTTTGCATGGCCGAAATTCACGTTATAAAATACGGGCAGATCCGTTAAATGCTCTTCCTGCGCAATAACCTGCCGGATCACAGCCTTATATTCCTCATAAAAGGTTTCATCTTTTGGCTTGCCCACCAGAATCCCATTGATCACATGCAGAATCCCCTGCGCCGCCAGATTCCGCAGTGCCCACAGCACAAAACCGGGAGACGGTTTTTCCTCGCTGGTTTCAAAAAACAGAATCGCATCTTTCCATTCGTTTAAAGCGGGCCAGATCGAAGTTCCGTTTGCCATCATAAACACGTCGATACAGCCGCCGAGCAAGTGCCCTTTCACGGTTCCTTTTCCGTTTAGGATCTCATACCCGTGCCGGTCTTTTTTCAGGGAATGCGGCGTGTTTATATTGCTTTCGTCCCACAAGATATAATCATCCGACCATTCAGGGCTTGGGCGCAGCTCATATTCTTCCCATGTGCCGAACAAAAGATCTTCCACTGCTTTTTTGGTATAATCAAACATTTTCACATATTCGCCGAATTCGCACAGAACACACGGGCCGTAAAAGGAAACCAAGCCTGCCTTATGCATCATAAAATGATTGATTGTTGTATCCGAATACCCCATAAAAATTTTCGGGTGATCCCGGATGATATCCAGATCAATATAGGGAAGCGTTCGGATCGTATCATCCCCGCCGATGGCACTGATAATTGCCGAAACAGAGGGATCCTCAAAGGCGTGCATCAGATCCTGCGCGCGCAGCTGCGGATGCTCTGCCACAAATGCGCTTCCCTTTAAAGCATGAGGCATACACACAACTTCTAACCCGAAATCATGTTCCAGCCTTTCTTTTGCAATAGAATATTTATGGATGAGATTGGGATCGCCTAAGCCGCCCCATGACAGGCTGACGACTGCAATCTTATCCCCTCTTTTTAGTCTTTTCGGTTTGATCACACAAATCCCCCCCTCTTGGTTCAAATAAACAGCTAAGAATGGGGTGGGCAGCCGCCGTGCCAAAGCCTGCTTTCGAAAGGAGCGGATTCACGTTTGCACATGATTTAGTCTATGCCCGCCGCCCCGGTTACGCCGTTATATATCCTATTTGTCTGCACCGCTGTATTCGCTGTGATATGCCGCAACCGAATAGATGGCGGGAAACATGAGGCACAGCAAAATCATGGCAAACGGCGCTGCAAGCGAGCCGAGAAAGGAAACCGCCATTAGAATCGCCGAAGCGCACACCCACGCCGTGCCCGCGGCTTCCCGCGTTTTAAAAAGCACGGCGCCGTTTTTCAGCGTTGGCAGCATTTTCAGAATCAGGTTCGGCGTTTTGCCGATACGGGGAATGCCTGCTGCCATGAGCATCAAAAACGAAAAAACGGCGCAGACGATAAAACCCGGATCACGCAGAACGCCAAGCGCATTTCCGATCACGATAAAAAACAAAAAATAATCGATTGCAGGCAGCAGCAGTTTCAGCCAGACAACATCCGCGTGCAAAGGATCCTTCACAGCCCTTGCCGCGATGGAACCCATTTCCAGCAAAGCAAAAATAACGGGAACAGCAAACAGAAAAACATTTTTATTTACAAAAGAATCCGCATCCAGCCCCGAACGAAAATGCACGGCAAGATCTTCCGGCAGTTTTGCATAAAACAGGGCGCCTGCCAAAACAGGCGCAAGGCATGCCGCGGAAAGGATAATATCAAAAAGCGATAAGCCTTTTTTGACTTTCATGATCCATACCACCCTGATTCAGACAAATCTGCCGCTGAAATCCGGCTCCAAAACCGGCAGACCCAGATCGTGGACTGCATTTTCTATAAACTTTTCTGCTGTTTTCGGCTTTGCCGGCAGACCCATAAACGTAAGATAATAAATGGTGAGTTCCTCAAAGGTGGGGCTCATTTCATTTTTGATCTTCACTTTATCCGCTGAAAACGCGAAAGTAAATTTTCTGACATGTGCGGTTTCAACAGGCCGTATCCAAAGTTTCAGTGTGCCGTCTTCCTGCCACGCCGCCTTGGAATAGGTGTGATAGTGCAGATCGCCGAGTGTGATCTCGCTGACTGCGTACTCGCCGTTCATGCCTGCCCGGATCACATTGGTGTATTCTTTTTCCCGCCAGGTAAAAACAAGCCCGTCCGCGTCAAACTCAAATTTCATAGCGTCAATATTGCCGGGTTTTCTGAACAGCATATTCAGAATGGAAATGGAGATTACGGAAGTATACCGGTTGCTTTTGCACTTGATGATCCTGCCGCTGATTGCCTGCTCCGCCGAAGCGTTTCTCGGCTTTGCCGGCAGATCTTCTACCGCGCAGTTTGCTATGGTTTCCAGCAGAACGCGGTGTGCCGTTTCGTTTTCCGGCAGCGGATCATTTTCAAAACATTCCGGAAAATACTTCCAAAACACCTTCATAACTTTATAATCTTCAGATTCACCGCAATTGAGCACAACAAGCGCGTCGTAACCCGGAAACATAAAGCATCTCTGGCCGAAAAGGCCGTCCGCCCTGAAACTGTTTGATACCGGATTGCGCCAAAACTGGTAGCCGTAGCCGCACATATTATCAATATAGCCGTCGTGCACGGAATCTGTGTGTTTAGCAGTTGCCGTTCTCACCCATTCAGCGGGCACAAGCTGCGTGCCGTCGATCCATTTGCCGTCATGGATATAGGGCAAAAAGAATTTTGCCAGATCCTCAGACTTCATATAAAGCCCCCAGCCGCCGGCGCAGTAACCGTTTCCGTCGCTTTCCCAAAACGGCTTTTCAATGCCGAGCGGGGCAAACATCTTTTCATTCAGATACTCCGCTATACTTTTCCCGGTAACGCGGGAAACGATTGCGGAAAGCATAAAGGTGTTTTCCGAAACATAATTGAACTTGGAACCCGGCGGCGCGAAAAACGGCGCGTCAAAATACTGTTTGATCCAGTCGTGCTCATTTTTTTCATCCAGAAAAGTGATCAGTTTATCCGAACGCATTGTCAGCAGCATCTCAACAGTCAGTTTATTATTGGGAGGCAGCTGCGCATTTTTATATTCAGGAAAGAATTTACAGATCTTATCCTCTGTATTCAAAAGTCCGTCCGCAACGGCAAAACCAACTGCCGTGGAAGTAAAAGATTTGCTCATGGAATAGAGCACATGCGGATAATCCTTGGCATACGGGCTGAAAAACCCCTGAGCGCAGACTTTATCGTGCCTAACAACGGTAAAGCTCTGAAGACCCAGTTTTTTTTCATTGATCTCATCCAAAAACGCTTTGATCGCGGCGCTTTTGATGCCTACGCTTTCGGGAGTAACATGCTGAAGTTCTGTGTTTTTCAGTTTCGTCATAACGATCTTCTCCTTAACAAGCAGATTCTAATTCCATATTAGCCGATACGGGAAATATTTGCAATAAAAACTTTACGAATATTATTTTTTTGTAATTTTTTCCGGCTCCAAAACACGGGTTTCCCAAAAAAATATAGAATGCGTTTTTTAGGAGGATATTGAAAAAAAAGTAATGATGTTATAAAATGTAATATAATAGTATGTTTATCAGAAACCCTGCATGATAGAAACACCGTTATTTGGAGTAGTTTGATGAAAGAAGAGAAAACGCTAAAGATCACAGCGCTTTGCAAGAAAGCAGTTTTTGTGATCGTTGATTTTATCCTTTATTTTCTGGCAAACACCGCCATCGTATACCTGACGATGGGCGGCCATGTGCGCGCAACGGATTACAGCAGTATTCTGTTTAGTTATCTGCATCTGTTTGCAACGCTTGCCGTGCTTTACGTCATAAACAAATTACTGGATCTTTACAAAAGCGTCTGGACTTTTGCGGGAGTGGACGAGATCGCGCGCACGATCGTTGCGGCGCTGCTTTCGTCTTTTTCCCTGTTTTTCTTTGACAGGATCATTTTCACCGAACTGCTGCACTACTCCGGCTGGATCCCGTTTTACGCCTATTTTCTTATGTTTGTGCTGGAATTTGTGGCGTTGTGTGTGCCAAGGATCGGATTTAGGCTTTTTAAGAGATACCAAAGCCGGGCAACGAGCCTTTCCGGCAAACACAAGCGCGTTATGATCGTCGGCGCCGGTTTTATGGGCGATTTCTTTATAAACGAACTGATCATGAATAATTATAAGGACGGCTATCCCGTGCTTGCCGTTGACGATAACCCGGTCAAACTGCATAAAAGAATAAACGGCGTAAAGGTGCGCGGCACCTGCGCCGAAATACCAGAACTGGCGCAGAAATACAATATAGACATTATTATGATCTGCCTGCCTTCCGCATCACGCGCACGGCAGAAAGAAATCATTGATATCGCAATGCAGACCAAATGCGCCATAAAAATTTCCCCCTCTGTGAATGAATTTCTGGAGGACGGCGCAAAGGCAAGAAAGATCCGAAATATAGAGATCAAAGATCTGCTTGCCCGCCCGGAAGTGAAACTGGATAAAAAAGTGTGCCGCTATCTGATTGGGAAAACCGTGCTTGTAACGGGCGGCGGCGGTTCCATAGGATCCGAGCTCTGCAAGCAGGTGGCAAGATATTCTCCGAAATCCATCATCATTTTTGATATCTACGAAAACTGCGCATTTGAACTGGAAAACGACCTAAAAAACAAATACGGCGGTCAAATCGATGTGCATATCCGCATCGGTTCCGTAAGGGAGAAAGCAAGACTGCGGGAAGTGTTTGAGGAGTTCATGCCCGATGTTGTTTTCCACGCCGCGGCGCACAAACATGTTCCGCTTATGGAAAGCAGCCCGTGCGAGGCTGTGAAAAACAATGCGTTCGGCACACTGAACGTTGCCGAGATCTGCGATGAATTTAAAGTTTCCAGAATGGTAACCCTTTCAACGGACAAAGCTGTGAACCCAACAAACGTAATGGGCTGCACCAAGCGCATTACGGAACTGATCGTGCAGTATATGAACAACGTAAGCGAAAGCACGGTCTATGCGGCTGTGCGTTTCGGCAATGTGCTCGGTTCACACGGTTCTGTAATACCGATCTTTAAAAAGCAGATCGAAGAAGGCGGCCCCATAACGCTGACCCACCCGGACATAGAACGGTACTTTATGACGATACCGGAGGCGGCGCAGCTGGTTTGCCAGGCGGGCGGCCTTGCCAAGGGCGGCGAAGTATTCGTGCTGGATATGGGCGAGCCTGTTAAGATCAAAGATCTTGCGGTCAATATGATTAAACTTGCCGGGTATGAGGTTGATGATATCGGCATTAAGATCACGGGTCTGCGCCCCGGTGAAAAAATGTATGAAGAACTGGCGCTGGAAAGCGAAATGGAAACCAGAAGCAAAACCGCGCTGGAAAAGATATTCGTTACCCAGCCGATCGAGATTGATAACGAACGGTTCCGCCATATGATCAGCGACCTGCACAACGTGACCGAATCAAACGTGAGGGAGACTTTGGAAAAGTATGTGCCGAACTATCACCCGGCGGAAAATTCCGGTGAGGATTACTGAGATACAATAAAGAAAAAGGCAGTCTGCGCATGACGCGCGGGCTGCCCTTTTATTTACCACGGCAAGAAAAACAAATCCGAAACCGCTTTTATGGTAGGACTTATTTCTCTTTTTTTATTCATCAGTATTTCCAGAAAACGGTATCTTTCAAGCCGCTGTCTGACACAGCCTTGATCTCGTTTTCGCCGCGCCGGAGTTTTACGCCTTTAAAAATGAAGATGTGTTGCTGCCGCGTTTTGGAAGCGCACTTTTGACCGATACGAACGCCGTTTACATAAAGCGTAATTTCCTCTTCGTTGGAATAGATCTTTACGGAAACATGCTTTTTTTCTCTCTTCTTAAACCGGCGGGAAGTAATATACAAAACGCTTTCCCCGCTCCAGTAAGATTTATAAAGATAGAAAGCGTCTTTTTTGATCTTTCGGTCATACGTAACAAGGCCCTTATCATTTCTGCCGGGAATACCGCCCTCGTTGCGGCTGTCTATCGCAAAATCAAACATATTCCAAACGAACGTGCCCCAAAGTTTATCCGCTTTCTCAGACATAAAATACCGCAGCGCATGCTCATGAACAATGGACTGCCATTCCTCTGAATGGAATGTGCAGACTGTATCTTTCGGCTGTTTTGGGTGTTCCGTATGATGATCAACATTTGACCCCGCGCCGTATTCGGAAACGGCAACGCCCCTGCCGCCGTTTGCCCGGATATGTGCCGCCGCCTGCGAACGGAACAGACGCGGACCGCCCCAGTACCAACCCGGGTAAATATTGCACCCTTTTATATCTGATTTCCATTTATCGCCGCCGTAATGGTTGGTGGCAAGCGCCGTATAGCGATCGGGATCCAGCGAATGCGCAAGGTCATGCAGTTCGCGCATCATGCGGGCGGCGGTGTCGCCGTATTCCCTGCGCACCTCGTTTGACATGCTCCAGCAAAAGACGGACGGGCGGTGCATCTGCTGCAAAATCAGTTCTGTATACTGCTGTTTTGCATTCTCCAGCAGGCGGCGCGTAACGGTTGCATCCGTTTTTTTATCTGTTTCAAGCGGAGAAAGACCCATTCCGCCAATATTTTCCACAAACGGGATCTCTGCCCAAACCAGCAGCCCGTATTGATCACACAGATCATAAAAATGCGGATGGTGGGGATAATGCGCAAGGCGGACTGCATTGGCGCCCATCTCGTAGATCAGCGCAAAATCCTCTTCGTGTTCCCGGTTGGTAATCGCCCAGCCCATATTTTCCCTGTCCTGGTGGCGGTTCACACCCCTAAGCGGATAGCGGCGTCCGTTCAGGAAAAATCCCTTTTGCGGATCTATGCGGAAATAGCGAAAACCGATATACTTTTCCACACAATCACAAACGCTGCCGTTTTGCAGAATCTCACACCGCACTTTATATCGAAACGGCGCTTTTCTGCCGTTCCAAAGATGGGGAGACGCAACGCAGAGTGTTAACGCCATCTGTGCAGACGTGATCTCCGTTTCAGCCTCGGCAACCGTTTGCTGCGCAGGATCCGTCAACTGTTCCAATTCAAAATCCGGCTGATCTATACCCACGCAGGGCACAAAAGTATCTGCCTGAGAAATCGAAACACGCAGCCGGCAGCCGATTCCCGCGCCTTTGATGGCTGCACGCACCGTTACCTGCGCGCTTTTTGCAATCTGCGGCGTATTCGGGTATGTAACCAAAACGCCGTCTGAACCGAACTCCTCCAGCGAAAAGTGCGTGCCCGATACTTCTATAAAATTCACTTCCCTGTATATTCCACCAAAAAAAGTAAAATCTGCCGTCAGCGGAATTACATCAGGAAACGGGAAATTGCTTACGGACACGATAATTTCGTTTTCGCCGCTTTTCAGCGCACCCGTAATATTAAACCTGAACAAAGTATAGCCGCCTCTGTGTTCGCCGATATGAACGTCGTTTACATAAAGATTGCACACGCTGTTTGCGCCGTAAAATGCAAGGTAATACAGCGTATTTTCCTTTTTTTGCAGACGGATCGTTTTCACATAGCAGCATTCACCGCGAAAATAATCTCCGCCGCCGTCCTGCCCGTCTTTGGCATTCCAGGTGTGCGGCAGATCCACGATTTCCGTTTCCGCACCGGGGAGAACCGGATAGGCGCCGCGGTAAAACCGCCACTCTGACTGTATCGGTGTTATGGTTTTCATATGCCATCCCTCTCTTTAGCATATTGGATAATTATACTATAGCAGAAATCCGCCTAAAAATATAGGAAAAACGAAAAATGATCTTAAAATAATATTTTATTGTTGAATTTTACTTTAAATTGGCATTTCGTTAACAAACCGTTAACGCATAATAAAATAAAAATAAAATTAGCACTCTACGCTTGACAGTGCTAATTTTTGTGCTATACTAAAGATGAACTTGAAAGAGAGAAGATCTCCAAAAGGTTCATAAACCGGCAAAAGCAGGTAACAAAAGCTCGCCACCGCGAGGAGCAGATCCCCACAGCTACGAGTAAAATCAATCGTTTGAATGGAGGAATGACTTATGTTGCCAAGCATTTTCGGTGAAAATTTATTTGATGATATGTGGGACGATGTTTTTGATTCCATGTCCGCTTTCAACCGCAGGAACCCGCTTTACGGAAAACACGGTAAGAACATGATGAAAACAGATGTTCGCGAAACCGATAATTCCTACGAGCTGGATGTTGACCTTCCGGGATTCAAGAAGGATGAAGTTAAGGTGGATCTGAAAAACGGATACCTGACCATCAGCGCCTCCAAGAGCCTGGATAAAACAGGCGAAAAGAAGAATGAGCGTTATATCCGCAGAGAGCGTTATTCCGGCCAGATGGCAAGAAGTTTCTATGTTGGCGAGGACGTAGAATCCAAAGATGTAAGCGCGAAATTTGAGGACGGTATCTTAAAGATATCTCTTCCGAAAGCGCAGCAGAAAAACCTGCCGCCCAGCGGTTCAATCAGCATCGAATAAAAAATTTTAAGGCAGTCGGATCTTCCGACTGCCTTTTTGTTTACGCACACAATGGCGGTATCCGCAAGGCGGTAACCATACTTAACCGCTACACACATAATGCGCCGTCTGATCACACGTGCGCATAAACGTGTCCATCCCGGCGGACGGGATCTCCGCATTATTTGAAAATTCACAAGCTGCCGCATCCGCCCCGCTTTTATTCATTCAATAACATTCTGTGTTTCCAGCCAATTTTTGATTACCTGCGCGGAAGAGGAAACGCGGCTGCCGATCAGTGAAAGCCCGTCCGCAACATGCGCACCCGGGCAGACCGCTTGAATATCGGAAACGCTTTTGCCCATCCCGCTGCCCTCGTTCGTGCAAAGCGGCAGGATCGTTTTGCCGGTAAAATCATAGTTTTCAAGGAACGTGAACACAGCGCACGGCACCGTTGAGCAATAATTCGGATATGCCAGAATCACGGTATCATAGCCGTGGATATCTTCAGGCGGATCAATAATTTCAGGGCGAGCGGACGATTTGAGATCACGCACTGCTTCGCTTACGCACGTTTTATAATCCTGTGAATACGGGGTCTTCATTTCTATTTTATATACATCCGCATCCGTAAGTTTTTGAATGAAATTCGCTGCAATTTCTGTGTTGCCCACTTTTACCGTTCGCATGGCGCCGCCAAAATAATTTTCGCCGGCCCGGGAAAAATAAGCGATCAATATTCTACTCATATCCGATTACCTCCATAATGATCTATATTTACCAAATAAGGTTCAAATAAACGCCGCAGAGCAAAACGGCAAAACTGCTCCGTCCGCGCCTTTAGGCTGTAATTCCCGTTTGCCATACACCGGCATTTTCAACAATAACGGGTGGAAAAATGCACAGTGTAATAGGTAAGCTTTTCAAAAAAAAGTGCCATTCTTAGCTTCTGTTTGCCTTCCTTTATTTCAATCTCATCATAGCACAAAACGGACTTAAATTCAACGACCTCAAGTCGGTTTTACCCATTACAGCCCGCACCAAACGGAAATATTTACCTTTTTTTAATTTTGTTGTATAATAAGGCGGAACTTGAACGGAAGTGATAAACATGGCGGATCAGATAACATTCGGGCAGAACAGCAGTGCGCCTTTGGCGGCAAGGCTGCGCCCGCAAACATTGGATGAGTTTGTTGGGCAGACCCACCTTTTGGGAAAAGGAAAAATTCTGCGTAATTTAATAGAAAGCGACCGCATTTCATCCATGATATTCTGGGGGCCGCCCGGAGTCGGCAAGACCACGCTTGCCAGGATCATAGCAAACCAAACAAAAGCGGAATTTATAGATTTTTCCGCCGTGACGAGCGGGATCAAAGAGATTCGCAGCGTGATGCAGCAGGCAGACGAAAACCGGATCTACGGCACGCGCACCATTGTTTTCGTGGATGAGATACACCGGTTTAACAAGGCGCAGCAGGACGCATTCCTGCCGTTTGTGGAAAAGGGCAGCATTATTCTGATCGGCGCAACCACGGAAAATCCCTCATTTGAGGTAAACGGAGCGCTGCTTTCACGCTGCAAGGTATTTGTGCTTAAAGCGCTGGAAAGTGATGAACTGGTTACATTGCTGGCCCGCGCAATAAAAGATTCGCGCGGCTTTGGCGATATGGAAATTCAAATCGAGCCGGATATGCTGAAAGCCATCGCAAACTTCGCAAACGGAGATGCGCGCAGCGCCCTTTCCACGCTGGAAATGGTTGTTTTAAACGGAGAAACAAACGGCAATACAGTAAAGATTACGCCGGAAACACTGGAACAGTGCATCTCTAAAAAATCCCTGCTCTATGATAAAAACGGCGAAGAGCATTACAACCTGATATCGGCGCTGCACAAATCCATGCGAAATTCAGATCCGGACGCTGCCGTTTACTGGCTGGAAAGAATGCTGGAAGGCGGCGAAGATCCGCTTTATATCGCGCGCAGAGTGATCCGTTTTTCCAGCGAAGATATCGGCATGGCGGATCCCAAAGCCCTACAGATTGCCGTTGCGGCGTATCAGGCCTGTCATTTCATCGGCATGCCGGAATGCTCAGTCAATCTGGCGCAAGCCATCCTTTATATGTCTCTTGCGCCGAAATCCAATGCCGTTTACGTTGCAGACGAAAAGGCAAAACGCGATGTGCGCAGCAAACCAAACGAACCTGTGCCGCTGGTGATCCGAAACGCGCCGACGAAACTGATGAAAGAACTGGACTATGGCAAGGGCTATCAATACGCGCACGACACAGAGGAAAAACTGACCGATATGCAGTGCCTGCCGGATTCACTGACAGGCACAGAATATTACAAGCCTACCGAACAGGGTCTGGAAGCGAAATACAAAGCGCGACTGGAACAGATCAAGGAATGGAAAAAGCAGCACACGAATCAAGAATAAATTCCGCCGTGCAAAAAACGCCCCTTAACATTTAGTTAAGGGGCGTTTTGCTATCCGAATCATACTTACAGGGAAACATGTTGAAATAAAATATAAACAAGAAACAGCAGTATCAAAAATAGCACATTGAGAAAGGTAAAGAAGAAAAAGTATCTTTTTTTCATGCCGGGATATTCCCGGATCACGATTTTGTATGAGATCAGACTTGCCATGGACGCAATCAGCGTACCGAGGCCGCCGAAGTTACAGCCGATGATCAGACTCTGCCACCGTGACGTAAACCCGGAAAGGAGCAGAGCGGCGGGCACATTGCTGATGATCTGGCTTGTGATTACGGAAACGATTTCCACCCTGCCGTTTAAAACAGAAAAAAGAAAATTTCTTACCGGCTCTATTCTTGCAAAATTTCCCACAAAAATGAAAAACGCAAAGAAGGTACCCAGCAGGGCATAATCCACTTTTTTCAGTATTTTCCTGTCCAACACCAACAGGGATATCGCCACAATTACCGCCACCAAAACGGACGGCAGCACTTTAAATACCGCCAACAGGCATAAAACAAAGCCGCCGGCATAAAACAGCAACGATTTTCTGTTTTTCATTCCGGCAGTGTATAGAACACCTGAAAAGTCGAAATTCTTAATAAAGAGAATCGCAGCGGCAAGAAACAGAGCAGATGCCGCAACATAGGGAAGCATAATCAAACAGAATCTGCCGAAACCTATACCCGATTGATTGTAAAGATAGAGATTTTGCGGATTTCCCATAGGCGTAAGCATGCTGCCAAGATTTGCGGCAACCGTCTGCAAAACGACCTGAGGCACAATCAGCCTTTCCATTTGCGCCATTTTCAGTATGGCAATACCAAAAGGAACAAACGTGATCAGCGACACATCATTCGTGACCACCATGCTGAATACAAACGGCATAAACACCAGCAAAAACAACATTGTTCGCGTTGTTTTGATTTTTTTAAGCATATTGCCAGCCATGCAAACAAAAAAATCCGCTTCCTGCAACCCTTTTATGACCGCCATCAGGCTAAACAGCAACGCCAGTGTGTTCCAGTCAATATAAGATAAGTATTCTTTATCCGGCGCAACAAAAAAGCAAGAGGCAACAGCCAGAAGAACAGATACGGAAAGCACAACTTCTTTTCTGATATAAGAAAAACATTTTTTAAGGATTTGACTTTTCATAACTAAACCCGTTTGAAACAAATTTTACCCAAAATGCGTAATGGGCAGACGCAGATCTCTTTGCCCGGCGCATTTTGTTTTTAACAGAGAAAAAATCCCACTCAAAAGAGTGGGATCTCGTTACACCGCCTTTCGGCGATTGGTGGGAGAGAGTGGATTCGAACCACTGAAGCTGAATAGCGACAGATTTACAGTCTGTTCCCTTTGGCCGCTCGGGAACTCTCCCATAAATATGGAGCTGGTGAACGGACTTGAACCCCTGACCTGCTGATTACAAACTACTTTTGAGATAATAATTTTTGTTAAATATAATTAAACTTGATTTTTCCTTTTTTCGGCATTACCATATTTTACTGAAAAAGGAGTGGAGATTATGTTAGAAAAAAGGACTTGGTTTGAGGTGCTGGATGAATGGTATAAACATAATGTAAGCGGTATTCTTAAACACGCAACATGCAGAAGTTATGATCTTGCTATCAGACAAATTAAAGAGCAAATGCAAAATTGTAACATAACTGAGATTGATGAACTGAAACTTCAGGAAGTATTAAATTCAATGGCCTCTAAAGCATATTCAAAATCGTCAGTAAATAAAATCAAAATAGTAATGAACTCTGCCATTCACTATGCTTTACTTCATCACTACATAGATAGAAATCCTATTTTTCGTTTAATTATACCAAAAAATGCGTATGAAGGCAAGGTCGAAGCTCTTAGTATTGAAGAACAATCTGTTATTGAAGAATATTGCAGAATACATAACAACATCAAAGATAAAGCAACACTGTTTTTGCTTAACACCGGGTTAAGAGCCTCTGAACTCTTCAACTTAAAATGGGAAGATTATCATCATTATAATCAAACATCATATATCTTTATTTCTAATTCAAAAACAGATAATGGAAAAAGAATAGTTCCACTGAATTCGGCAGCTGAAAGTATAGTGCAGCAATTACCCCGGAAGTTAAACAAATATATCTTTACATATAATGGCGGGCAACTAACTCAAACAATAATGGCCGATCACAATAAGCATATAAGAACAACTACTGGTATTTCGCCGTTTACGAATCACATATGCCGTCACACATTTGCTACCAGAGCACTCGAAAAAGGAATGAATCCAAAGGCTCTTTCCAAAATCCTCGGTCACTCTTCTGTTGCATTTACGATGAGCCGATATACTACAATTTCAAAAGACTTTATATTTGAGCAAATGAAACTCATAGACTTTTAGTGTGCACCCAGTGCGCACTTTTTCTTTTTTCAAAACGGTTAATCGCCGAAAGGCTTTTAACAGCATAGACAGAGGCAACTCTGATAAAAGGCAGGTTTTGTGTGTTCTTCCCTGCCTTTTTCTATGCTCAATATCATAAAAGAACACAAAATACAGTGCGCACCGGGTGCGCGGAAAGGACACATATATGAAGAACACAAAAATCATTTCAATCGCAAACCAAAAAGGCGGCGTTGGGAAAACAACAACCGCATTAAATCTTGCCGCCGCAATGAAGCAAAAAGGTAAAAAAGTATTGCTTGTTGACTTTGACCCTCAAGCAAATCTTAGTGAATATCTTGGGTTCAGATATGATAAAAATAAGCCAACCATAAGCACTCTGATGAGCAATTTAGTTAGCGGTAATCAAATGGATCCTGCTCACTCAATATATAGAAGCGCAGAAGGATTACATTATATCGCTTCGGATATACAACTCTCAAGTGCGGAAATCTTTTTGATCAACGCTATGAGCCGCGAAACAGTTTTAAAAAGGATCTTGCGAGTAGAAGATCTTGAGAAATATGATTACATAATTATCGACTGTCTCCCCTCTCTTGGAATTTTAATGGTAAATGCCCTAGCAGCAAGTGATTATGTCATTGCTCCAGTTCAGGCTCAGAAATTTGCTCTTGACGGAATATCTCTTTTTCTCAACGCTTTTAAAATGGTAAAAGCAAATTTGAATCCCGAACTGAAACTTGCGGGAATTCTTCTTACAATGTATGACAATACGAATATGGCAAAAGCTGTACGAGAAACATTAAACGAGCAGTTCCAAGATCTTTTGTTTAAAACAACAATATCCCGAAGCGTTGAAGCAACAAATTCAACATATGAGCAAAAAAGCCTTGTATCAAGTAAAAACAGTAAGCTCGGAAAGCAGTATATGGAATTTACAGAAGAATTTTTGGAGCGAGGTGTTAGAAAATGAAAATTGATGCAAGCAAACTGAGAAATAATACGGCCGACACTTCGTTTTTATCACTTATGGGCGCTTCACCATCAGGCGTAACAGAAATACCCATAGAAAAACTGGTATCATCAGAACAACCATTCAAAGTTTTGGATGACGATGAAATGGCGGAACTTGTAGGAAACATAAAAATAAACGGAGTACTTCAGCCGATAATAGTTATTCCGGAAGGCGAAAAATACAGAATACTGGCCGGACACCGAAGAGTGTTTGCCAGCAGAAAAGCGGGACTTTTAACCGTCCCGTCAATAATAAAAAATGATGTAAAGAGTGAGAAAGATATAATAGTAAATACTAATCTTCTCGGACGTCAGTCTTTTCTGCCATCAGAACTTGCATATGCGTACAAAATGCAGGAAGAAGGCTATCTGGAAACAGGCGCGCACTCGGTGCGCACTTCTTCTAAAATAGCAGAAGAAAGCAAGGTAAGCCGGCGAACGGTACAATACTACCTGCGCTTAACAAAATTAATTAAACCCTTACTTGACCTTGTTGATCAGGGAACAATTACAGTAAAGGCAGGCGCCGGATTATCATATCTTTCAAATAATAATCAGAAAATGCTGTCTGACTTTATTACAAATCACGGCATAAAAAAGATAAATGAAAAACAGGCTGGAAAAATCTTGGATCTTGCCGGTGCAAATGAACTTTTAGATTCAGAAAAGCTGAATACGATATTCTTTTCAAACAAAAGCGATCTTAAATATAGTTCCTACATTGTAAACAGCAGTAACTTAGAAAAAACGCTCTTTTCTATGCGGCAAAAGATCCTGTTTCTTGATAATTCTCCAAAACTCCGAAATGGAGTTACCTTAGAAAAGAAACAATATAAAAAGCTGCTTGACGCGCAAAAAATTATCGAAAAGCAGCTTGATATAATCAATACATTGATAGAGAACGCATAAGGTGTGCACTCCGTGCGCACCTTTTTCCATATCACAACAGTCCTAATGCTGTTGCGTACCTCCTAATTTCCCGATTCAAACTCAAAAACTTCTGCGGATCTGACCCCGCAGTGCTCAACAAGTAAGGGTTAGCGTTGAGCAAAATTCAGATCAACTACAAATAATATTAATCCGTTCGAGTGCCGAACAGAGGATAATTAATGTTAGAATATTACAAAGCTATTTGTAAGCAAAATTTATATAATTTACAAGTTCATGATATTTGCCTGTTAAAAACTGAAAAAACAATTCCTATGTATAGATTTTCAAACGGTTGGGTTGTAGTTCATCAACGAGGCACACCGGTTAGAATACTAAAAATTGAAGATAAAACAATTATTGTAACCGATGGAGATAATAACAAATTTTATGTTGAACCTCACGAACTTTTGCGTTTATCAACTACATTTATAAAAGAATTTAAAACGATGCCGCGTTTTCTTTATCAAAAGAAATGGGAAAGGAAAGACGCAACTTTCAAAAACTTCTTTTGCTTTTTCAGGGACAACTGCTTTGAATTAAAATTGATCGAACAATCCTTGCCACCGGATTAAACACGAATTAAAAATGACTGTTCAGATTCTTTCCCGGTCTTAGTTGCCAAAAACTTTGCAGCGTAGCTACATCAGCTCCGGTAAGTAGGGTTATGCCGGAGTTCTATAATCGACTTAATATCTATTATTTTTCATATATTTCACATAAAATTGACTTAATTTTCGTTTTATGAAGATATATAATAATTGAGGTGAAATTTATGGGAGCATATCAATCATATATGGAACGAAAAGAAAAAAGGCGAAAAAAAGTTTTGAAGTTCCTGAAAGAAATTGCCACTACATCGCTTTCAATCATAATATCGGTTTTATTCTGTCTTAATTCAAACATTGTACTAGGGAACTTGGGGATAGAATCATACCAAATCAAATTAGCGGATGAAGCCAGAATCTCTAACGAGTATAATGAAAGCATAATTTGGTATGAAAAAATTACGAAAAAAAACGATGAATTTTCTCCTTTTGCCCATCTTGCGCTAGGAGAAATATATTCTTTAGAAATTACAAACAAAGAATATGAACGTGCATTTGAAGAATTTGAACAAGCTTTCAACCAAAGTAATGATCCATTGATTATGAATTCTTGCTTGCATTTTATAATACAACAAATTGAACAAAAAACAAATTTTGAATACATTCAAGCCTCAAATAAAAATATTGATATTCTTGATGAAAATCACATTGATTTCGTAGTTAATGTTTTTAATAAAGCCAATGAAATAAATCCTGGACTTTTCTCAAACTTGGAAATTGATTTCCCAGTTGACAGAAACGCAATATTTGAAATTTTTGAACATAAAAACTTAATAAAAAAAACAACAACTAATTGGGAATATGTTTCAACAATTACTTCTCACGATGGCGGATTAGCATATGTGGAAAATAACGAAAAGATAGTATTAGTGGATTCATGGTCCGAATTAGTAGACGAATTATCATTTACTACTATTATTTATTATAAATACTACAGATATAAATTAAATGAGCAAAGTATGCTTTTACCCGCCACTGAAGCCATTGAAAGTATTTTAAATCCTCAAGAACGAATTTATCTAGGACAATTGGGTTACGATAAATTAACATAGTAAAATTAATTCTAACTATTTCTTATCATTCAATTATATATATATATTGGTTCATTAAATTGAGAGCAGTAAACTAACTGCTCTTTTTTTGCGCTTACCAGCCAAATAGTTATTTACAAATGAAGACTTAACCGCCTGAGTGCCGGGCAGAAAGGAAGTAATATGTAAAATAGTTTTAAAGAATAATTCTTTCTAACAAAAATGAAATAAATGCAATATATTTTTGTTATATACTTGAATTACAATTATATTTTATATAAAATAATAATTAAGTGTGCACCGAGTGCGCAGAAAGGACACAGTTATGAAGAACACAAAATCAATCATCGCTTTCACACTTGTAATGGTAATGATCGTATCCGTATTCGCCGCATGTTCTGCCGGAGCAGATGAAACGGCTGCAGAGAATACAAGTTTAGAAAGGACATCTGTTTCGACAACCACTGAAAACCTCGCGGATCAATTCGCCGAAAATTTAGCCACAAACGAAAGCAATAACGGATCAACTACTACCACGTCAAATGGCAGCAATAATTCCGAAGCGACTAATGCTGAAAAACATGAAACAACAACTACGAAGCCGACTACAAAGAAAAAAGAAACAACCACCAAAAAGAAACAAACCACCACAAAAAAGCAGACCACAACGAAAAAAGAAACAACAACTAAAAAGAATGTTTCAGTCTCGTCTGTTCAAAGTGAAGTAAACAACTATATCAGATCAAAGGGATATAAAGTAAATTCATCTCTTACACCGGACAGTGCAAGTTGGGAAGGCGCGATTACGGTGGTGTCTGATGCATTAAACAGTGGTCGATCATTAGCCATGTGCAAAGAATATGTAAATTCTGCAATTAGCGAAGGTGCAGATAAGGAACTCGGGATGTATTGCTATTATGATGGGCATTTTTTATATATTCTTTTTTTATTTGGTAACAACTAAAAATTCCTGTTGCAATTTTCATTCCAATCGTGAATTATACCTTTCAATTCTTCACTAAACAGACCTTTAAACGAAAACACAATTGAATCAAAGAATTTGATTTCGCCGCCCAAAAGCAAATAGATTGTTAGGCATATTTGTGTGATATGTATGGCAATTCCCCCTAATATTAGTATGATAATCATATGTTTCACCTCCTAAATAAAAGTTTCTAGGCGGAATATAGTACATAAAATCTAAAAAATCAAGAAAAAACATTTCGAACAATATTCATAAAAAAATTTACAATTTAGCAAAAAGAGCAATTAACTGAATGTTAACTGCTCTTTTTTTGCGCTTTCCGGCCATAATGCAGCCGTTCATATATAAAATAAACGCGCACTGAATGCGCAGAAAGGAAAATGTTATGAAAAGAAAACTATCAAAAGCCATTGCCTTCATTCTCTCTTTTCTAATGCTGTTTTCAGGAGCATTGCCTGCATACGCTTTATCCGTTGGTGACAAAGTTTCGTTCACTGAAAATCATACCGGTGTACACTACAATATACCCCAATGGACAATGAACGGACATACGCACAGCGCATACGGAGAGATAACACTAAGGACTCTAAGAGATGGCACTCCTCTTTACTGTCTTGAGCCTTATCACGATACACAGGGAACAAGCGGTACTGCGACAGATATACGGGATACACCTGCTTGGTATAATCTCGACAATGTAGCGCGAAATGGTATAACCCGCGTGTCAATTTACGGCTATCCAAACTTCAGTTTCAGTGATTCAGCTATGAATGAGACGGCACAGTTTGTGACTCACATTTTAATCTGGGAGTTTGTATCTGATACAAGAAACGGATATACAGGAGGTCCATCATCCTGGGCAAGTAACGCAATTGACCAATTCGATCGTCCTACACAGGCACGTAACTACTATGAACGAATACTTGCCCTATGCAACGATCACACAAGTTATCCAACATTCAGCCCCTCCGGTACAATAACACTAAAAGGCACCGGAGCATCAAACGCAGTTACATTAAACGTTACAAACGGAGTTGATTTGGATAACTTCAAAACACAATGTAATAATGGAAATATATCTTATAAAATCAATAGTAACAATACGGTTTCCGTTTGGGCTGTAAAGAGCGGTAATAATCTTTCAAGTTCAATCACATTTACCAAAAATAATACCGATGTAGGCTCAGCACTGGCCATTACAGGAGCAAATCAAACCATGCTCTATGGTTCAATAGCCGACCCAATAAGGCAAACCCTTAATTTCAAAATTGAAAACACTGCCACTTTAAAAGTGCAAAAATCATCCGAAGACGGTCAGATTAAAGGTCTTAAATTCATACTTGGCGCCACCGCTTACAAACAGGAAGCCGTGACTGATGAGAACGGTGTGGCGACTTTCATCAATATACCTATAAACGGAAATCAATATTATTTAAGTGAAGAATTTACAGATGAGCAAGCCGTGTATTTAGCGCCTTTTAAACAAAGGGCTGTTGACATCACAGAAAGCAACAAAACATATACATACGAAGCGGAAAACAAGTTAAAACGCGGCAGTGTAGAGTTTGTTAAAACCGATGAGGACACCGGCGAATCGATCCTTGCGGGAGACGGAATATTCGTAGTGCAGCAGTGGAGCAGTTCACAGAATACATATATAGATTATGTGACTATGACATATGACGAAAGAATTGGAAAATATGTTAGCGGTGATCTCGTTTGCACCTCAGACAACCAGGCTAAGTTTAGAGTATTGGAGATAAAAGCGCCGTCAGGATATAACCAGGACAGTACACCATATGATTTCACCATCTATACTGACGGAGAAACCGTTCAGATAAATAACGGTGTTATTACAAATGCACCTGCAACAGGAACTTTAATCTTTTCTAAACTCGGCGAAGTCTTTACCGGTTTTACAGAGGAAGAAGTTACTTTTAACGGATCTCAGTCAGCCGAAGATAATTCACCGGAAACAATTGAAAACAATTCCGATAAGAACTTATCGTCTAGTGATGAAGATTCAGAAAATACAGACAGTTACACAGCATATAAAGCCGTGTATGAAGAAAGAAACATCCCCGGCGCTACATATGAACTCAGAGCAGCTGAGGACATCGTTCAAAATGGAGTCGTCATCTATGAATCGGGAGAAGTAATTAAGGAGATTGTAACCGATTACACTCCAACTACGGTAACGGATCTTCCCATAGGTAAATTTGAACTTCAGGAAACGGCTTCACCACCGGGGTATCTGCTCGATACAACAGTATTTTCTTTTGAAATCACTCATGACAGTTATAATGCACAAATCGATGTTCAGACAGTTACGGCTTATGATACCAGACAGAAAGTAACTCTTGAACTGTTCAAGGAAATGACAATGCCTGAAATATATGCAGATGGAGATGCGTACAAGGATGTCATCTTTGCAATTTATGCCGGCGAGGATATAACGAACTATGCAAACGAAGCGGTGCTTGCAGCTGACACTGTTATAGACTATATCACCATAGATGAAAACGGCAGCGGCGTCTGCTCAGCGGATCTGCCCACCGGGTTTGATTTCTATATCAGGGAAATCGCAACTGATGAAAAATATATACTCGACTCAGGAGTATATGAATTTTCAACTGCACTTGATAATCAGAACCAGGAAATTAACGTAATTCAGATCAATGGCGGTGAACCAATCGTAAACGACTATATCACCGGCTATGTTGAGTTCAAAAAAGTTGACGCAAGTGATAAAAGTATTGAACTTGAGGCTGTTTACGGCGTGTTTACCGAGAACGGAATCCTTATTGACCAGAAAACAAGCAAGATCGGCGAATGGGTAAGATTTAAAGGGCTGCCGGTCGGAAAATATTACCTTCAGGAAATCACAGCAGCTGAGGGTTATTATCAGAACGATACCAAATACGGATTTGAGATAACACCTGAAGATAACGGTAAGGTGATACAAATCACGGCAATAGATACGAAGATCCCAGAAACGCCGCAGGAATATTCCCCTCATACCGGTACGGATAATTCTTTTCTTGCTGCAGCAATCTTCACAGCTGCCGTCAGCCTTGGTATAATTACAGTTTTATCATTGCGAAAAAGGAAAAGAAATATCAACAAATAATATGTAAAGCCGCTGCAAAACGCAGCGGCTCATTTTTTACAGGAGACAATTATGGGAAACAACTACAATCAAAATCTTAATCAATCGAATACTGACTATACAAATCCGCATCAAAATTACCAGCCACCGCAGCCGCCCAATCCGAATTATTATCCTCCGCAGCAACAACCGGTTGAGGAAAAAGCGAGTGTGGGGTTAGCCATTCTGTCCTTTATTATTCCACTTGCCGGCTTGATCATCTTTTTGACGCAAAAGGATAAGAAGCCGAAAACAGCGAAGGTCAGCGGTATCTGCGCTCTTGTGAGTTTTATACTCAATATTTTTATAGCCATCCTCATAACCATTGCATCTACCGTCTTTGTCGGCACTGCTGTTGACAATGCTGTTGATACCCCCGATACAATTCCATACGAAACTTATAACTTTGAAAATTTTGAATCCGCTGATAGTAACGAATTATCTCTGCCGGAATTTACATATGAAATCAATGTAGGAGATACTTGCCCTGTTTCTGTACTCGTACCCAGCGGATATTCAGAAAACGATTTAATTTGGAATTCAAGCGATACATCTATTGCAACCATTGATAAACAGGGAAATCTTTCAGGTGTTTCTGAAGGGGTTGTTTCAATTTCTGTAGAAACCACAGACGGGCAATATTATGACTTCTGTATGGTAACTGTTTCAAACCCTGATTAGCGCCGGAGAGGACGGAAAAATGATAAACGATAATGTACTTACCGTCCGTTCATTCAAAAACGAACGGTACAAAACAAAGGAATACAGAAAAAAGGATTTTAAACCTTTTCTGTATTTATCAAAGTCTGAATTTAAAAAGTATTCCAAAGAAAACGATGTTACCGTTGCCGGCTCTGTTAAGATCAAGCAGAAGTATTATGAAGATATAGAAACCGCTGATGATCCGGAAAGGGTGCTTGGGAAAAAGTATAGAAAGCATATTATCGGTATCTTTCAGGCAGAACTTGACGGAGTATATACCGTTCAGTCTTTCAATGACGATTCTCTGAATCTGAGCAAGATGCAGAAATTCGATTTGTATGAAAATCTCTTTTTCTATCACTGCATAGGCTATGCCTATGTCGGCGGCAAGAAATTTGTCAAGCTCTGCAAATTCTCGCTGATCCCGTTTCCGATTCTGATTTTACTTCTACTCGGTCTGTTAATATGTCTGCTGTTTCCGGTGAACGATGATCCGGAGCAAACACCGCCTATGGCAGATCAGCAGCCATATTCCGATGTAGCTCTGGCTGAACCTGATCCGGGCAGCAACTTTGCTGTCGTGGTAAAAAGAGAGTATCACGTATCAGCAGACAACCCGGCAATAGAATTGAAAAACTACGTAAAGAATGAAAAAAGCATTTCATACAACGTATTCACTGACAGCGGCGCCTATATCGGCAGTACCGGGCTGATCGAGCCGGGCAACAAGGCGGACTTAGATATATATTCCGTGCTCAGTTCACCCGGTGAGTACCGATTAAGGCTGAACGCTGTCAGCTACAACGAGGACGGGAGCGAAAACCCGATTGACGGAAATATTTTCACAACCGTTGTCGTTGAATAAATTTTAAGGAGACTAAGCTATGAAAAAAACAATCCAATCCATTTTATGTACCGTAATGGCGTTTACCATCATTGGCTGCACGTCAGCATTTCAGGTATTCGCCGCAGTTGAAAATTCGGAAGGCTCAAGCGCGCCGGACTATTCCACAGAATCCAATATGACGCAGCATTCTGATTTTCTTGAGGAAAGCAAGTCCTATTCCGTTGACGTTTACGCTTCACAGGCGAGCGGATCGGACTATTACGATGAGGACGGAAATTTGGTTGAAGGCGATATTATCGTCTGGCTTCCGACTGAGGCTACGCTTGAAAAGCAGGACAGCGGTGAATATGCATGCACCGTCACGGTTAAGGTACAGGGAAACATTGCCGGTAATGAAAAGGTATGTGTTGTCCCGGACAGCACGGTTACACTCACGCAGCCCGGTAAAGCAGATATTACTGGCACAGTAACGCAGTCTAAAACAGATTTTACATACGAAGATCTGAAAGACGGTACCGTGGCACAGACAACTACGAATATCAGCGCGGCTGAACTTAGCGCCGGTGAATGGACGGGCAGATACAGCTACGCAGTATCTCTCAACGAAGCATAAATCATAAACTATTAGTCCGCCAATAAAATGAAAGGAAACAAAGATATGAAGAAATTTGTATTTAAGAAAATCATCGCCGGAGCAATGGTAGCAGCGATCAGTTTATCGACAGGCGTTACTGCCTTTGCCGCCGATACACAGCAGATCACGCCGGGCAATACCGGCAGCACGACCGTTAAAGCGACGGTTGAAAGCGAAGCAGTGGTCTGGCTCCCGACCAACATCACGCTTTCTGGCGCTCCCGATGAAAACAAGAAGTATACCGGCGAGGGTGCTGTTATAGTTGAAGGCGATATTGCCGGTAATGAACTCATTACAGTAACGCCAGAAAGTAGTATTTCCCTCAAGCAATCCGGCAAAGATGATATCGTTGCTCAGGTTTCTCAGGAAAAGACCACATTTACATATGACGATCTTCAAAATTCAAACAGCGCGGTAACATCCATATCCACCGATACCCTCAGCGCCGGCGAATGGAGCAGCGTACTGCATTACAATGTTTCTCTTGACGAAAATCCGCTGCCGCCCGGTTATACCACTTTATATGAATATGATCTATCCGCTACGGAAGCGGATGATGTAAAGGCATATTATATGGTGCCAAATAAAAACACATCACCTATTGAAGTGGAAACACAGGCAAACAAGATCAAAAGCCGAGCTGCTGTAAGTTCTGCTCAAGCAGAGTCAGACAACGTAATCGAATACAACGGTATTCGTTATGTGCTTTCGGATGAAGATGAACTTGTGATCTCCGGCGAAGGTGAGATGAAGGAAAATATTCAGGCTGATTTAACAGATTATATTGGTGTTTACGAAGCAGTCGCTCAAAAATTCAGCATTCATTATTACACCGACGGTGAATTGCCTATGAATAGTGAAGGTGTTATTAATGTGTATTTTCCAACAAATAAACTTAAACCGAACTGGATAACTCAAATAAACGATGGTGTAAGATATTCTACATATAACATTGTCGGTGTAAACGGAAACGTGCATTCATCCGAATTGGACGAACTTAGCAATAATATAACGTCCTATATTAACGATATATATGCTGAGTATGTTGTTGCTACACCAAAAAAAGTTGTTATATTAGATGGAGTAACGAATATATCCGATAATGCATTTGATGAATGTGAAAGTTTGACAAATATTACAATTGCTAATAGTGTAACTTCAATAGGCTCTTTTGCTTTTGGTAATTGTAAAAACTTAGAAGAAATTACTATCCCAAATAGTGTAACGGAGATTTCTATGCACGCATTTTCATTGTGTACTTCACTCAAGGAAGTGATCATTCCAAATAGTGTATCACGTATAGGAAATAATGCGTTTTATGGGTGTTCTAATTTAAAAACGGTATATATTCCTGACAGTGTTAAACAAATTAACGATTCTGCTTTCTCGAGGATTAAAGGCGGTGCAAAAATTTATTGTGAAACCCAAAAGGTTGCAGATATTCTTGTTGCTTCAAACGAATATTATTCTCAACAGGGAATATCTATAGTTGTTGCTCCGGAAATGTTTTCATAAATTGTATGAAAACCAACTATAACTGTGATTTAACGCTTTAAGTTCTTAAAACAATTCAATATCTTTTCTAACCAAAAGCGGTGTGCACTAAGTGCGCACCGCTCTTTTTTACGGAGCGGTAAATATGGGAAAAACAGTAGATCGGATTCTTGCAAACATAGATTTGCTGGAATATATGAAAGACTGCGGCTATACTCCATACCCTATGGGAAACGGAAGTTATTATGGTCTAAAGGAACACGGCAGCGTACGCATTTATCCTGAAACAAACACATATTTTCATCCGGGAACAGGAGATAACCGCAGATTAAATGTAATTAATTTTGCTCAGTGGCACTATGGCATAAGTAACAGCGAGGCAATTAAAATGCTGGCAAAAGAACTTAACGGATTACCCGATTACAGAATAAGTCGAGTCAGAAGAGATTACAAACAGCCGGAAAAGAAACCGTTTAAATTGCCTCAAAAATGCTCTGGACGATATAAACATGTTTATGCGTACCTTACTCAAACAAGATGCCTGAGCCGCACAGTAGTTACAGATATGGTAAGGCGGAATTATTTGTATGAAGATATTCGTGGCAATGCCTCATTTGTAGGATTTCATGACGGTAAAGAGTGTTTTTGCTTTCAACGAGGCTGCAGCGATAAAATACCGGAAGGCTATGAAAGAGCATATACACATATTGTGTCAGGAAGCAATTTTGAACATGCTTGGTCGGTTTGCAACAATTCAAGTAAACTCTTTGTTACAGAAGCAGTAATTGACAGTATGTCTGTTATGACAATGTTTGAAAAGCATAATTTCAATCCCAATGATTATGACTATGTTGCAACTTGCGGACCATCAATGAAACCCGTTATAAACTATGTTTCAACACATAAAAACATTAACACTATCTATCTTGGCTTTGATAATGATGAAGCCGGAAATAAATACAGACAGAGAGCAAGAGAAGCACTGCAGAAAGAGGGCTATACCGGAAAAGTTGTTGATAAAGCGCCTCATACTAAAGATTTTAATGAGGACTTAAAAGTTATTTCTCAGCAAAATGCCCCAATTTCTCAATCAGCATCTCTTACTCAATCAATAGAAAGGATGATTCCAAGATGACTTTATTTTCTGAAAAAATTATGCCAATTCTGCTTGACGTACAAAGCGGTCTGACTGCTGCAAAAAATGAAATTATGGACACAGTAAAATTTGTTGTCAATTCAGTAGCCATTCCAATCATATGCGCAATCCTCGCAGGCGTATTAATATTTGCAATAGCAAGCGCAATAAAATTGCACCGCAACGGCGAAGATTACAGCAACAAAATTACGACCATAGTTGTTGTGGTGATTGTTATAGCTGTTGTGGCTTCTTCACCTGCATGGATTTGGCAGGTAGTAGGTGTATAACATGGTTGAAAGCATTGTTTTTCAATTCCTTACCGGCCTGCTTGACTGGCTTAATGCAAAACTTATAGGTGTAGCAGCTTTTGCAATTAATTTCGTAAACAATTATGTGCTTTCATTTTTTGAAGTTAAGGCCATAAATTTATTTATGAATTTTTCTTCCTGGATAAATTTACTCGTTTTTGGCGTTTGTTTTATAGTTATAGCCGTTGACATAGCAGAAGAAAGAGTTTCCGGAAAGCCGGTTTATTATGCAGTTGCTTTTTCTAACATAGCAAAAGCCTTTGTTTTTGCGTTATGCGCACGTTGGATAGGAATATGGAGCATGGAACTTGCATACCGAATAACAAGTTATTTTGGGATTTCGCTGTCCGCTGATCAACTGAACCAATCTGCAAGCGAAATCATAGAAGAAATCATCGGCAGCAATGTTGATGCTGCCGACTTCTTAAGCCTTATATTTATAATTATAATTTTGTTCGCCGTTTTGTATTTTGCGGTCAGTGCCATAAAGCGCTCAGGGGAAATGTTTGTGCATATATTTACATCAGTTCTTTATATAGGAGATATAATGCGCGGCGATACCACCAAAATGGGTGATTGGATCCGGCAAATGCTGTCAATAACACTTACCTATTTATTTATATATGTTTTGTTCTTCCTGGGTTGTGGATTTTTCAATGCGGACAATATTATCTTCTGCCTTGCCTGCTGGCTCACAATGCCCGCAGTATCAAAGATACTTAACAAATATGGTTGGAGCAGTGGTAGTCAAGGTAACTTTGGTGCAATGGCACTGCAAACCGGAGCACTTATGATCAGATAGAAAGGATTTGTATATGAAAAAATATCTTATACCGCCTCGGCTTAATCAAAAATATACGATGTGGGGTCTTTCTCTTCCAGAACTACTCATAATCGTTTTTTCATTCTTAATAGCCGTTATATCAACAAGGTTTTATTTACTTGTCATTCCGGCTGTAGTATTTGCAACCTGTGTCCGTTTCATAAACGGTGAAGAAAACTTGTGGCAATACGCTAAAAAAGTTTATAACTATTTTTTTAAGCCTCAGGATTACAGTCTTATCGGAGGTGAGGAATAATGCCTAAAAAGGATAAAATGGAAAATCTTCTCTCTTTTAAGATAAAAGACGATTACGTAGAATCAGGAGAAAGTAAATACTACTTTTATCGGTTCTTTCCACCAAATACCTCTATTCTAACAGAGAGAGAAATGGATTTGGAAATTTCTTCTTTGTGCCAATTCTTTGAGTCCGCGAACAGACCAATTGATACATTTGCGATGGATAAAGTAGAAGATCTTTCGCATAACAAAGAATTCTTTTCTAATATGAAAGAAGAGTATAAAGAATACACGGATCAAATCGTTGATCTGATTTCTTCATATGATGCAAATGATAAAAAGACAAGTTCCATACAAAGAGCCTATTACTTTATTATCAGTATAAAATCAGATGAAGAAAGACAATCTTTTGAAGAGGCACTTCAAGGGCAAAATATGAGATATTCAAAAGTACGAAAAAATGAGTTGATCACAGTATTTAGGAACTATTATTTAAGAGAGTTCTCTACTTTTGATATTTACTTTTTCGGAGAGGAGTTGACCCAAAAATATGGTAACGCAGCCAAGCGAACCAAATAAAAAGGAAATACGGCACATGTCATATACTGACTACACAGACATAATGCTTGCCAGAAGACTTACGCCGCATAGAATCAATTTTCTGCCACGGTATACTTGGCAGAATGATTTTATGAGAAGAACGATAATGATAAAAAATTTTCCTTCAAGCATAAGTGCAAGTTGTGTATTAAGCGCTGTTTCAAAAATTAAGTCAACAACGTTTTCCATGAGAATGCAACCGCTCATTGATGGAAAAGCACAGACTCTGATCAACAATCAGATAAATAACAAAAAGGCGAATCGCAGAAACACATCAAAAATAACCGAGCAGCTTGATGCTGAAGCTGACGAAGACAATATTATTGAATTCTACAAAGAATTGCAAAAAGGACACAATAAAATATTTCTTACAAATATTTTTATTGAGTTTTACGGAAAAACTGAAGAGGAACTGAACAGCAAAGAGCGCGAAATAAAAAACATCTTGCTTGGTTATAAAATAACATATGACATCTTAAGATTTGAGCAAAAAGAAGGCTTTATAGCGGTAAACCCACTTGGTAAAGATCTTTTTCTGAAGACCGCAAACAATATCCCTTCAAGCACTCTTGCGAATCTTTATCCTTTTTCATTTTCAAACAGAAATGATGCCCATGGTCTTTGGCTTGGTGAGACAATAGATGGCGGCAATGTGTTTCTTGATTTCGATGCACGAAATGAAGAAATCACCAACGGTAACTTTTCAATCATCGGGCAATCCGGCCAGGGAAAAACGTATTTGGTAAAGAAGATCTCTTCTCAGATGATATTTTCGGATCATTCGATATTTTTGCTGGATCCTGATAAGGATTATGTAGAGATGATACCCAAACTAAAGGGCACCGTAATAAATTGTGCTTCAGGGCGAGTAAAAATCAACCCATTTGAAGTAAGGCGGATAATGACTGATGAGTTAATTGAACGTGCAGTTCAGGCTGAAGATCCTGACGATTTTGAAAACCGGGCAGATGCTTTTAGACATAAAAACATATTCTTTCAGCATCTATCCTGGCTTAAAGAATTTTTTACGGTTCTTTACCCGGAGATCAATGCCAAGGAACTCAATGCTCTCATGATCTTCACTCAGGATATGTACGCTGAAAACAGCATTTCAGAGGAATCGGATTTTGATGTACTGAAATCTGAAGATTATCCAACATTTACAAATTTATATGAATACATAGAAAAGTGTTTCAATGATAAAAATTATGAGGCAAAGCATATATCCGAAGAACTAATAAACAATATACTGCTTATGCTCAGAGATACATATGATGGTGCCTTAGGATATATTTTTAACGGTCACACAAATGTAAGCAACAGCAACATAATTGATTTCGATATAAACACGCTTCTGATGGGCTCAAGGAGCAGAATGCAGGCGGTGATCTTCAACATAATGACTTATGTTTGGAACAGAATTGCACAGAGGCGTGAAAAAATCGTTTTTGCTGTTGATGAGTTATCTTTATTGCTTGACCGTAAAAACCCTGTTATAGCTCAGTATTTGCGTGATTTTTCAAAGCGTGCAAGAAAGTACGGCGCAATTATAGGAACCGCAACACAGCAGATTTCTGATGTAGATGATCCTGAAATACGGCATATAACCAGGCCGATATTAGCCAATACCAGTTTTAAATTTCTTTTCTATCCTGATCACAGCGGCATAGATACCGTGAAAGATATGCTTAAACTGACAGAAGGAGAAGTTAAATGCATATCAAAGCCAAAAAGAGGTCATTGCCTTTTAAAAGCAGGAGATGATAAGTATTATATCCATATCGGCGAACTGCCGTATGAGAAAAAACTTTTCGGCAAACTCAGTGGATAAAGCAGGTGATCTGATTGACTAAGGTTATAAGAACCTTACTATATTTGGCCTCAACAAAACAAGGGCGCGAAGCATTTACTCGTACGATTGCCGTTACTATATGTGCGTTCTTTATACCAGTGATTATAATCACCGGTTTTATGTATTCATTTTTTACCTTTTACGGCGGTCTAGGAGGAACGGACGATGTTTTTGCCCAGGCTGTTTCAGAAGTAAAGAGTGAACTTAAAATAGAAAACGATCTTGAACCTGCTGTTCTAAGAGCCGTATATTCCAAACTTTACGGAGATCTGGACGCAGATAAGACAGATGTTAAAAATACTATAACCACATATTTTGTGAAATCCGAAGGAAAAGAACAAACAGTTACCCAAGAAGATATTAACGCTATAAACGAGCAAATGTCAGAGATTCAGGAACAAATCAATGTATTGAATTCTTCCTTAAATAAAGATAATGCACTGATTTCTCAGCTTACAGAAAAACTGACTGATTTAAAAACTCAGGCTGATAAATTGCAAAAGCAATTTGAAAGTGAACAGGAGTTATCTTATCGGTTTCTTGAAATGCAGGAGATAAAAGAGGTTTTAAGAAGTCCCCCATTTTCTTTAGACGAGAGTTATATCAATGAACTTGAAAACTATGTTCTATATATTGGGAATAACTCGGGCATAGATTTTAGTCAGATCAGTTTTGATAACGAAACGGCAAACGATACGCAGAAAAAGATTGTTGCTGTTGCGTTGTCTGCGGCTGATTACGGCATAAATGCCACGGAAGGTGGATGCCAGAAATGGGTTGCAGATATTTACTTTGAAGTTTTAGGAACTCGTGGTCACGCTGCATCTGCTGTAGACGCAGGACGCCGGTGGAGTGTTTCAACAGACTGGGGCAAAATACAAATTGGTGCCACGGTTTACGGAACAGCAAGTCAGCAATACGGTCATTGTGGTATCTACATAGGAAACGGTATAGTAATTCATAATCTTGACGGATATGTAAAAAAACAAAGTCTTGAGAGTTGGGTCAAACAATATAACGGAAAATGCTGGGGCTGGGAAAACGGTCAAAATCTTACCAAAAGCGCTATTTACGACTGCGTTGGAGGCATGATATAAAGCCGAAAGTGGTGGTGTCATAAATTTTGGCTTATTTATGCCATTTTTCTAACTTTATGGTGTCACCCATGGTGTCACAAAATTCGGCTCAACCATGCGGTATTTCCAAGTATATAGTGTCAAACAGAATTTTGAAGAAATCAAAATGGTGTCATAAATGGTGTCATAAAAAATCAGCCTGCTTTGCGGGCTGATGTGCTCGAGTGGTGTCACTTTTGACACCACTCTTTATCCTGCATAGCCTTTCAAGGCTATGTTTTTTTTGGCGAAAGCCGCATTTTCTAACGAAAGGAGTGCTCACTATCAGAATAACATTGAGGCTTCCAGATGATCTCTATAACGATACCGCCGCGCTTGCAAAGGATACGGGATCAAGTGTCAATTCAGTCATTGAACAGGCTGTAAAATGTTACCGCGACAAACGTTACATGGAAGACAAAGCAACCATAATAAATGAAGAAATATTAAAAATAATCCAGGCCGATCATGCGTTGCTGCTTCAGCAGATCAACAACAAAACAAATCGGGTAATAAGCGAACTGGCTATACAAAACGCCATACAAAATTTAATTTTGGCAAGTGAACTCGATGTTGATGCGATCAGATTGGACAATTACAGAAAACAGGCAGTTGAGTTTCTGAAAACAAACAACAGGGTCTTCAGACTGGATGAAATTGCCGAATAAATTTACAGAGGAGGATGATCATAATGAACATTTTAGGAGAGCATATGCGTCGTTACCGTTCACAAAATAAAATGACCTGCGCTCAGTTGGCTGAAAAGATCAACTGCTCCAGTTCACTTATTTCATATATCGAAAATGGATGGGTTGAAAAATGCTCACTGAGAAAATTCTGTGAAATCGTAAAGATGCTGCAACTCAGTCCAGAAGAAGTCTACAAAAGCGCTATGGATATTGCCGGTGATATAAATGGCGAATGTAATAGTTAACAGCTGCTATATAAGAAATTCACAGCACTTCATTAACTATCTTGAATACGCCGGAGAAAAACTTGAAGCTCAAACGCTTGTACTCAATTCCGGTGAAAGGATCGAACTTGATCCTGACGAGTTGCTTGACGTTTCCGAAACGCCTGATTTCCGTTATATTCAGATCGAAACTAAGGACGGCACTATTCGCCGCCTCGGTTTTCAGAAATACCAAGAATATGTACTTACTGAGACAGAGAGATATGATGAAGTCGAGGTAAAAAACGATGAGGAATTTTCCGATGAAGAAAAAAGGCAGCACAGACGTGCACCAGATAAATACCTTGACTACATCGCATATCGTCCTTCGGTTGAACATAATCCAAATCAAAGCCACGGCCTGTTCACTATAGATGGTGCGGCAGATATGGAGAAAGCGCGCCGCGCCGTGTTAGAAAATGAAAACTCAATCAAATGGTCGCACATCATATCTCTAACAAGAGAAGGAGCTGAAAGGATGGGATTCGACAACAGACAGGCATGGGAAAATCTCATAAGGGCAAAGGCATATGATATTGGTAAAATCTATAACATTCCCCCGGAACACTTGGAGATCTACGCTGCCTATCATGATAAGGCTCACCATCCGCACTGTCATCTTTTCTTCTTTTCTAATGCAAATACAACATCGGAAGGCTGCGCCGGGTTCGGAAAAAATGACTTGACCCGAAAAAGCCAAAAACTGAGAAGTATTTTTAATAATCAAATATTCAAAGACGATACAGCTTATCTGAAGGAAGAAAAACAACAACTAAGACGTGATCTCTCACAGGAAATAAACAAATACGTTATGAATATCGGCAAAAACGGCTATACACCTGACAAAGAGATCGTCAATGCCTTTTCAGTTCTTTCTGAATCACTTGTTGATTATACAGGAAGAGCTTACTATAGTTATCTTTCTCCTGAAAATAAACAAAAAGTTTGTGATTTTTTACGGTCTGCTGTTTCATCAGACGGAAATCTCAATCATATCTATGCTAAAGTTCTTGAAAATCAGCGTAAGTTTATATCCATGTATAATGATGATGAAACCATTATACAGCAAAAAATGAAGAACTTTGAAGATCGATTTTTCCAACCGAAAGGCAAAAATGATTTAAAAACATTGCATAACGTCATAATAAAAAGCGCTATGGAATTCAACCAAAGCATAGCATCAGATGGTGCCCGCCGTGTTAGAAAAGAAAAAACCATTTTTGAAAATGATGAAAAAACATCTAATGGTTTTTCGCCGACTCAAAATAACAGTTCGGGAAATGATTGTAAGAAACCACCAAAGAAGAATAATTATTCTAAACAAAAAGTCTCACATTCTTATGGCACAGCACTGTTATTAAGCCGTATCGCCTATATTTTGGCAGGTATGGCAATACAACATGCCGAACAAGAACGTAATACTAACCGTGAAAATAAAAACCATCCAAGATTTGCTGCCAAGAGCAAACAGATCCATCATGAGCCGGAACGGCCACGGCAAGAACCGGTTCAAATTTGAATATTAAAGGAGAAGAAAAATGCTTTTAGACAATGAAAACCTGATGAATTATGAAAATGAGCGGAAATTAATAACATCGCCGTACAACAAATCATCATATTACATTCCGGGAAAAGGAATAACCGTTGATGAAGATAATAATATCAGATTCTATCCCCTTGAGGAGATGGATGAATTTGTTTACGGTCAGGATATTGAACCTGAGTATCTTTTTGACGACTATCTGTTGACGACCAAAGAAAAGGATCAAATAAAAGAATTGAAAAGATATGATGAAATATTGAACCGTCAAGGCTGCTCGGCAGTCTATCTTAGGAAAGAAAAGAATATTTTATATCTTTTCTTAACATCAGAAACTGATCCTGAAGCTTTTTATAAGATCCGGGCAGATAAGGTCGACAACCTCAAAAAAGAAGATCTGCCGCAAATTCAGGCAAATACTCTTGATAAAGCTTTGAATATAGAAATCTAAAAAGGTGTGCACTCAGTGCGCACCTTTAATTTTTAGGAGATAAAGAAATGCCAGAAAAACTTTCATTGGAAGATTATCTTGGACAATTCGGATATGCCTCGCCTATCGATTCTTATGGTAATGATAAGTTCATTCTGCCGCATGGTGAAACACAGCGTCAAAGAGATCAAAGGATAAAAGAAATAACAGAACACTCAGAAAATTATCATTCTGAAAGAAGTCGTCTTATAAATGAATATTATGAAAAAGTAAACAGCGGAGAAATTGTTGAACCCACTCAGATAGAACGCTCTATAGCCAAAGCAACGCATGGGCATCCAGACAATGAATCTACGCAGGTAGCAATCCGTATGCTACAAAAAAGGGGGTATAGTCAAAATGAAAACGGTGAATGGATTAAGCTTGAGAAAGGAAGTGAGAGTAGGATGAGTCCTATAAAAAGAGATTACATATTAACCCCAAGCCAAGAGTTTGATGAAAAATCTCTATCTGAATTTTTCAAAAACAATCCGGCGGACAAATATGCTTTTGTAAACTGTCGATTTAACAGCATTACTTTGAACGGCCAAAATATCGCAATAATGTCTGACTGCCGGTTTGATAATTGCAAATTTGAAAGTTTTAACGGTACAGGTACAGATATGGGGCATTCTGTTTTATCCGACTGCATTATAGAAAATTCTGATTTCAGCAATGCAAGTTTTATATCTTCAGAGTTTACCGGAACCCGTGTATCAAACAGCAATTTCAGAAACTCTAATTTTACACTTGCCCGTCTGCGCCATTCTTCTTTTAATCAAACCGATCTGTCATCCAGTGGTTTTTGGGGCACCAATCTTAATGAAACATATTTTAATAATATGATAATTAACGAACCGGTAAAAGGATTGACCAAAGATACGATAACAATAAGCGGAGCAACAAATCAGGAGGTTGCTACTTATCGCGGCAAAGTTTTAGATGCTCTTGGAATTGAACCTCTGAACAAATTAGATCCGACAAGATACGAAATAGAACTGATTGCTCAGTATGAAAATATCGTCGGTGTTCCAGAATCACAAAGAGTTACTGAATGGTTTGGTGACTATGGTATGTACGAAGTTAAACCAAACATTACTGAACCTATTTTTACGAAACAACTCAACTATGTTTTGGAACAAACGGATCTTACTATTGAAGAAGTTAATTCCGGTCTTTTATCCGACCAGGATATTAAAGTGGCTGTTGAAAGGAGCCGCACTTCTTCTTTTCAAACAGAAGAAACCATCGTTGCTCAATATAAAGATCCATATGACAACCTCAATGTTATAAAACAATACCCCAATGGCAAGTTTTACAACCACTACGGTTATGATATGGGAAACGGAATAAGCAACAGCCGTGCAGGTGCTTTTGATTCGCTAGAAGAAGCAAAAACAGCAATGACGAAACACCGCAGCAGTTCAGTTGAAATAAGCGAGCCATTAAATTCAATTGAAAATATGAATATAGATATTAGCAAGCGACCACTGACAAAAGAAGAATTTGATCAACTGACATCTGAGATCAAAGATATAGCCAAAAATTATGAAAGTGATCCGAATCTGCTTTCAGATTATTTTGCTTTCAAAGCACAATTTTACCAGTACTCCCCTACCAACACTATGCTTATCTATCTTCAAAATCCGCACGCAACTTTTGTTGCTTCTTTCACAAAGTGGAAGCAACTCGGCTACAGTATAAAAAGCGGGCAGCATCATATAAAGATCAGCCGGCCAATAGAAATATCCAAGTTTCCAAAAGAGACAAACGGTAAAACCGTATGGACTGATACAAAATATGCCACACCCGAAGAAAAGGCTAAAATAGCAAAGGGTGAACTGGAAATAAAAAAAGAAACAAAATTCATTCCGCATCGGGTTTTTGATATTTCACAGACAACCTGCCCGGTTGAGGAATACCCTAAGTTTTATAATATGGGTCACCCGGATATAGAGCAACAGCAACTTTACGAGTGTGTTAAACAATATGCCAAAGAAAGCGGGTTTACTGTAATGGAAGAAGATTTATCCTCTATATCTCTCCACGGATATTATGATCCGGCTAATGACAGCATACACATAAACTCTCTTATGAAAGATTCTAAACGTCTGGAGGTGATGTGCCACGAACTGGCGCACGGTGTTCTGCACAAAACATCAACACAACCTGCAGAGATCAAAGAGTTCGAGGCAGAATCATTCAGTGCTATGCTGAAACGCAAAATGGGGTTCCCGGTAAGTGAGGAATCCAAGCGGTATATTAAGCAATATGCAACAAAATGCACCGCTTTAAAAAACACGAAGTTCGATATGAGCAAGACGCTTGACCGGCTTTCCAAGACCTTCAATCACATTTCTAAAGGAATTGATGAAAAGATTTCAGACATGGGTTTCAGTCCTGAAAGAGAAATAGCACACAATCTCTCACAGGCAAGAATGAATTCAATTGATCCTGCAAAAATAAGCGCAAATTTTACCCAGGCTCTGTAATGGATAAATCCGAAGCAGAGCACAAACCGCTTATTTTCAGTAAATTCAAAAGCAAAAGGAAAAACAGCAAATGAAAAAACCATCAAAACTAAAAATATTCACGGCATTTATATGCGCACTCTTAGTTTTTCTTTTTCTTAACTTTTTCTTTTCAATGCAGACAGTTATACAAAACGGCTGGAAAGGATATATAAATTCTATTCCGGATCTGTTCCTTATAAAGTTAATGCTGTCCTTCCTAATAGGAGTGCTTATTTTGGTTTTGCCGAGCAATAGGCTGAACAGCATTGAAAATATCGAGGTCGGAAATAAGCAGCACGGTGGCGCCAGATTCCAGACAGAAAAAGAAAAACGGAAAAACTATTCTTTTGTACCAGACGGCAAAGAAGATGCACCCGGTTTTGTTGTTGGCCGTGAAAACGGCACTTGGATAACAGAACAGACTGACAAAACGCTTTGTCTTATGGCTCCCCCAGGAGCCGGCAAAACAAAATCTGTTTTTCTTCCGACCCTCTACTATAATGCAGAGGTAAACCGCCGGACAGGAAACGGTGCGAGTATTTTATCTCTTGATGTAAAAAGCGAAAACTTTAAAAGTTCAGGGTATAAACTTGAAGAGTGCGGTTACAAAATTCTGTTTTTGGATTTCCGCCACCCCCTTTTAAGTCCCCAGTTCAATCTGATGAACGGCGTTAATGAAGAAATTGACAAATACAAGGGCACAGACAATGAAGAGGAAAAACTGCGCCATTATGCCAGAGCTGAAAGGTATGCTAAACAAGTATCCTCAAGCATAGTTAAAAACATAATGGGCGAAGTCAAAGACAGTTCATCGGATTTCTTTAACAATACTTCACAGGGGCTGATAACCGGACTCATCCTTATGGTATCTCAGTACGGTTCAGATGGGGAGCGTCACATAATATCTGTTTTCAAACTGATAGTAGAATTAAACGGCCTTATTGAAAACGGTAATATAGAAGGCGGACAGCAGCGTTCCAAGCTTATGGAACTGCTTAGATATATAGACGACACAAGGATAACAAACTATGTTGCAGCAAGCGTGAAGGCTGATGTACGAACTTCCATGAATGTGTTTTCATCAGCACTATCAAAACTGCTTGAGTTCATTGACGCAGAACTCGAGCAAATGATCTGCGGTCATAATATAGAATTTAACGCTGAAGACTTCATCAACCGACCTACAGCAATTTTTCTCATATGCCCTGATGAAGACACTTCACGCCATTTTTTCGCAAGTCTTTTTATAAGATACTTTACAACGCAGTTGATAGATATAGCTGAGTCAAGCCCAAATCAAACCTTGCCGCGCAAAGTGCTATGTTTATGGGATGAATTTGGAAATATGCCGGCAATCAAAGATGTAGATTCTCTGTTTACGGCTGCTCGTTCAAGGGGAATAAGATTTCTTTATTCGATCCAGAGTTTTTCGCAACTTAAGAAAAGTTACAACAAAACTTTTGAAGAGATAATACTTGATTCATCACAAATGCTAATGTTCACTTATGTTGCACCGACCGCATATGATACAGCCAAAAGACTATCTGATATTCTTGGATCTAAAACCGTTCTTTCAGGAACAATCGCAAGACGTACACGAATCTATAATATTCTTGATGAGGACAATACATCAACATATCAGATGATCAAAAGGCCGCTTATGCTTCCGGAAGAAATCATGGCCATACCCATTGGCACATTCATTGTGATTAAAACAGGCGGTACAAATGAACAGATCAGCATGAAAGCAAAATTACCTATGTATTCAGATTACTGCAAGGTTTATCCGGAATACAAACAGGAAATCGAATTCAAGTTTAGAGAAATTAAGGTGCTTGACAGTGAAAAGATCAGAATGCTCGGCGCGTTAGAAAAGAATAAACTTACTAAGGGAATGTTTGATAATTAAAAAGGTGCGCACCCAGTGCACACCTTTTTAATTATCCATTATTTCATTTCGTAATGTTTCCACATACGCAAGACCTTTATTATCTTTTCCTTTTCATCAACGGTATAGACAAGCCGATGCTGAATATTGATACGCCTTGAATACATTCCGCTCAGATCCCCGATCAGTTTTTCATATGGGGGAGGATTTCGAAACGGATCTTCTTCTATGATTCTCAAAAGGCGCTTTGCTTTTTCGTCAAGACCTGCCTCTTTAAGGTTTTTACTGTCCTTAACCGCAAGTTTTGTAAATTTCAAAGTATATTTCACCATTGCAGCTCGCTTTCATCTGCACATTCCTCTGCCGGAGTATTCATACCGTCAAGCAAAGATTTCTTGTATTCGGGATCTGAAGAAAGGTAAAGCGTTTCCATCAATGCGTTATAATCCGCCTCGCTGATCAGCACAGCATTTCCTTTTTTCGTAACGATATTTACGGGCTCGCTGTCGTTTATCGCCATATCCACAAGATTATACAAATTGCTTCTGGCATTTGTTATATTCACATTATACATACTATCATCTCCATTATATAATATGCGTTCGTCTTTCCGTACGCAATTATATTATACCCTTTTTATAATTATTGTCAACATATTTTATAATATTTTTGAAAGGATTTTAATTATGATAAATAGTGTTTCTATCCAAGGACGACTTACATTTGATCCCGAACTCCGCATCACACCAACCGGCATAGCAGTTACAAGATTTCAGATTGCTTCAGACAGACCTTACAAAAATAAAGACGGAGAATACAAAGCCGACTTTGTTGACGTGGTTGCCTGGCGTAAAACGGCTGATTTTGTTTCAAAGTATTTCAAAAAAGGTGATATGATCAGCCTCACCGGTAGGATCGAAACAAACAATTATTCAGACAAAGAAGGAAACAGCAGAAAAACCACTTATATCAGAGCCAATGAAATTTCATTCTGCGGCTACAAAAAAGAAGAAAAAGAAAGCCATCCAATCTCTACGAAGCAAACCTCAGCAAGTGATTTTGAGGTTATAGATGATGACGAGGACCTTCCATTTTGATAAAAACGCGTGGGGTGTCAATATTGACACCCCACTTATTTCAAACTGATATTTTTTGAAAGGACACACAAACAAATGAAGCGTTTTATTAAAATTCCAACTAATATATTTGAACTCGAACTTACACCGCTACAGCTGCTCGTTTATGCCGGTATAGTTTCTTTTAAATCAAAGGATAACTATACCGTTGTCGCAGCCAATCAGATTGCAAAACGATGTCGTATAAGCAGAAACAGCGTTTACACTGCCTTAAACGCGCTTGAAGATAAGCGAATTATCAGACGAAGGAATTATATAAGCAATCACAGAAACACCGCCAACGGTTATTACATCGCGAAACCGAAAGGTAATTTCATCAAACTTGAATATAGCATTTTTTCATATTCCCTCTCCCCTTCTCAGTTCTCCGTCTATCTGGCGCTTATCAGTAAGAAAAACCATGCCGGGAGAGCATTTCCTTCACTTAGGCAGATCTCACAACTTGCGCATGTCTGCATTGATACCGTTATATCATCTGTTAAAGTTCTGGTTAACAAGGGCATACTTCTTTTCAAACACTACATTCGCAATTGCGGCTGTTTTGGACACAACAATTATGTCATCACTGAAAATGCCACGGATCAGGGCTCGAGCATTAAATTTGAGGATAAAAAAAGAAACACTGCTTTCAAAAAAGCAGCGTTTCTTTTTTTGAATAAAATCAGGTACTCGAAATTTTGGGCAACTAAATTAGATCCACTTAAGAACGTAGTTAGAAAAAAGATATGTTCAGTTTATAGATCTATAAGAACCTGTAAACTTAAAGTATAATTATTTAAAAACCGCTTCAATAAAGAATCTCATCGGGATTATTGCGCCTGTTTTTAAAGAGAATCAGCGTTTTTTCTTTTCTAACTTAAATTAATTATCAAACTCTTGGGAAAAATTCATTATTTACTTGAATTATATATCCGTTTTCCACCCATTTTTCAAGAGTATATTTAAGAATTGTATCACTATGTTCAACATTTATAAAATTCATTAGTGCTTGTCCTATATTTGTCAATTTTACATTTCCTGCTTTTATTTTACTATCAGCAATTACTTCAATATATTTATCTTTATAAAAGAATTTTTTCTTTTTGCTAAAATAATACCCTGATTCATAATCACAAATAATTAAACCAAGATTTTCTAAATTTTCTAAAAGTTCATTTTTAATACCGAATGTAACATAATGTGCATAATCATCTTTAAGGAACATTATTGGATGATATAAACTTTTATTCTTTTTATCACCATCCGCAAAACAATATCTTGAAAAAAACAAAATATTTGTAACATCTTCTTTATCCATTAAATAAAGAACATTTAACAATTTTTTTGGTATTTTGCCAGGATATTCCGCTTCTGTTCGTAAAATTTCACTCCATATTTTAGAAAAATCATTGTCAGAGATATTTTTAGCCTTATCCATGAAGTCTAATAACCAATCGCTAGATATATTACCTAACGAAAAATTTTCATTTTCAAAATTCTTCTCGATTTGAAAAGTTCTTTTAAAAATATTAAATAAATTCCTGCTTTTTTCTAAACTATTTAATTTTTCTATATAAGACCATTTATGTCTGAAATCCTCATCACTAATTCTTTCTTCGTTCATAATATTCTGGTAAAGTGTATCTATAGCATTAATTTTCACTTTATGTATATCTCTTTTTTCATCAATGAAATGACTATCAAAAAGGGATAAAAAACTATTATTTAAATTTTCACTCATAATATCACCTTGATCTATTTCTTATCTATAAGTTATTAAAACTTAAGATTTGCATTTTTAATTATTTTCAGTTTAATCTAGAATTAAAAAATAAAATCTCCCCATGGTGGCTGATTTATATTGTTTGAGTCCAAATACATAGTATATTGAAAATTCTTTTCTACAAAGTCAGTTATGTCCTCTATATCTATCTGCTGTGTTTCATCAGGATATGAATTTTGAAGTAAAGATATTAAATTCTTTTGAGTAGTAATTTGTGTATGCTCATCAACTTTATAACGATTAAGATCGTTATCATCAATCTTTATTTGGCAATTACCATCCTGCTGAAAAACAACAATATTTTTCACTTCTCTTTTTATATGCTTACTCAAAATGACACTATATTGCCTTGCCTGAGTAACTGGATTATTATATTTATTGATTTTCAGAGTATCATTTTTATCATCATCCGAATTAACATTAAAAACAGTAATTTCTTGACCGCTTCCTTTTCCAAAATAAGAAAACTCTGTATTTGAAAATATGTTACTATGCCATTTAGAATATATTAAAGTTAATCCTTTCCAATATTTTGATTCAACAACAAAAACGCCTCTGCTGCACACAATCAAAAAATCTGCTTGGTAGTTCTTATCAGTTTCTTTATCCCGCATATTCAAATGGCCATAGATCTTACAATTATCGAATCCTGGTGTTTCAAATAATTCCTTAAACTGTTTAATCAATATTATTTCACCATATGGTATCGTCTTTCGAAAATTATCGTTAACCTGTTTCTTATATGCTTCGAACTGGGAATTCAAATTGCTAAAAGCTATTTCGGAGGAAAACTTTAATTTTCCCAAATTTCTTTGATTCTCCTCTTGTAATTTTCCCAAACCTCTTTGATTTTCCTCTTGCATATTTAATATCTGACTGTCATATTTCTGGGATTGCTGTTCTTTTTCTTCTTTTAGTTTCTTTATTTTATCTTTATTTGCTTTTGAAACTACAATCAATATAGTTAGTAATAAAAGAATTACAATAATTAAAAATACACTTAACTTTTCCATATACACACCTTGACATATAATATATTTTGATATATACTATTGACTGAGAAAAGAAGAAAATAAATAAAACCCTCACAGCCATTAAGCAATTGGCGTTGCTTAACGGCATGCGCCTTAAAGATGCAGCAACATCTGTAAGACTTATGAGAGCTTTCATTTGTGTGTATTTAATTTTACGCACATTTTGAATAGAAGTAGTAGGGACTCACAGTTTGTTTCGCAGCGGGCTGTGAGTTTCTTCTTTTTCAAAACCGAATACCACACATTAGGAACGGTACAAAAGTACCTGCTAAGAGCTATGCCATAACTGCATTTCAAGCACGAGCGAGCCTATTAACTGAACCTTAATAGACACCTGCGGGTACCGGGTAAGGTATTTAAAAGAATACCTGTTTAATACGTGGCACACCTTGCGACTTGGACTGCGAGGGCCGGCACAGGATAGCAATACTAATGCTGTGTAGTCATCAAAGTGATAGAGCCAATAGACCCATAAAACTATGGATCCATCGGCTGTATCATTTGGTGGGAGAGAGTGGATTCGAACCACTGAAGCTGAATAGCGACAGATTTACAGTCTGTTCCCTTTGGCCGCTCGGGAACTCTCCCATAAATATGGAGCTGGTGAACGGACTTGAACCCCTGACCTGCTGATTACAAATCAGCTGCTCTACCAACTGAGCTACACCAGCGTTTCTCAACGCTTAAATAATATAGCATAAGTGGGGCGCATAGTCAAGCCTTTTTTTCAATTTTATTGCCGCAAATTGCGATTTTGCATATAATAGCAGTGAACATAATTTTAGAGGTGATACTATGTGCGGAATCGCAGGAATGCTGTCTAAAACCATAGATCTAAGGGAAAGAAGAGACCTGATCGAAAGCATAAGCCAAAGCCTGAAAATGCGCGGACCGGACGGATACGGAGATCTTACAAAGCCGTATATCTCGCTAATCCACAGGCGCCTTGCGGTAATTGACCCCGAACGGGGCGCCCAGCCGATGACTTTTGGCAAATATACGATCGTTTATAACGGCGAGATCTACAATACGGATGAAATAAGGCAAGAACTGATCTCTGCCGGCTATGCATTTAACACGCATTGCGACACCGAAGTCATCCTGAAAGCCTACCATTTTTGGAAAGAGGAAAGTTGTAAAAAACTAAACGGGATCTTTGCCTATGCCGTTTGGGACGATGAAACAAAAGAGCTCTTCCTCTGCCGGGACAGAATCGGTGTAAAGCCGTTATACTTTACGCACAAAGACGGTATCTTTGCGTTTGCAAGCCGAATAAAAAGCCTGCTGCTGATACCGGAAGTAACCAGCGATGTGGATGAAAACGGATTAAACGAGGTGTTTATGCTCGGCCCGGCAAAAACGATAGGTTCTGCCGTTTTTAAAGATATACAGGAACTTCCACCAGCCGCTTACCTGAAATTCCGCCAAGGGAACTATGAAATTAAAGAATACTGGCGGCTTGAGGCAGCGGAACATACGGAAAACGAGAGCGGCACCATTGAACATACACACGATCTTGTAACCGACGCGATCCGGCGCCAGTTGATTTCCGATGTGCCGCTGTGCACCTTTTTAAGCGGCGGGCTGGATTCCTCCATCATCAGCCGTGTTGCAAGAGACGATTACAAAGGTAAAGGCAAAACACTTGACACATATTCCGTAGATTACACGGACAATGACAGATATTTCAAAAAAAGCCTGTTTCAGCCGAATAAAGACAGCGACTATATCGGAATGATCTCCGATTATCTGGGCACGGATCATAAAAATGTTATACTGGATAACAAAGACGTTGCCCACGCGCTGATTGAAAGCACCTATGCGAGGAATCTACCGGGATTCACGGATGTAGACTCCTCCCTGCTGCTGTTTTGCCGCGAAGTAAAAAAGGAGCAGACCGTTGCGCTTTCCGGCGAATGTGCGGACGAGATCTTTGGCGGTTATCCGTGGTATCATAACAAAGATATTTTATTTGAAGAAACTTTCCCGTGGAGCCGCTCAACCGATGTGCGCCAAAGTATTTTAAAAGACGGGTTGTTGCCAAACGGCGCGGAATACGCGCACGCGCGCTATCTTGAAACCGTTGCCAAAACATCTTACCTTGATACTGACAATAAAACGGAACGCAGAATGAGAGAAATGTTCCGGCTGAACCTTGACTGGTTTATGCAGACCCTACTTGTGCGAAAAGACGTAATGAGTATGGAAAGTTCGCTGGAAGTGCGGGTGCCGTTTTGCGACTACAGAATAGTGGAATACGCATACAATATGCCGTGGAGCATAAAATCACTGGACGGGCGCGAAAAAGGCGTTTTGCGCAAAGCGTTTGAAAACGAACTTCCGCACGAGATAACCTGGCGCAAAAAAAGCCCGTATCCCAAAACGCATAACCCCATCTACTTTAAAGAGGTGTGCAAAATGACGGAAGAGGTTTTAAAAGATAAGACTTCTCCATTGCACGATATGCTGAATTTAAGCAAAATCAGAGAACTGATGAATAACCCGGATGCACTCAGCGAACCGTGGTACGGCCAACTGATGCGCGGCCCGCAGGTGCTTGCATATATCGTGCAGATCTATTACTGGATCAAAGACAACAACGTAAATTTTGTATAACGTAAAACGCTCCGCTTTTGCGGAGCGTTCAGACTGTCGATAAAGCCGGCAAAAACAAGCATTGATATTATAAACTTTTGTATGGACCGATGCCCGCATCGGTCCGTTTTTTGCAGCGTTTTTATTTGCTTATTTCAGAACAATATGATATATTTAATATATAAACAAAAAAGGATAGAAAAAAATGTTTGGGAATATCAAAAGAACAAAGCAGTTAAAATCAATAATAAGGCAACACAATAAAAGCATAAAATACGTAAAGCAAATAAACCGGGGCTATTACGGCTATGTTTTTCTGATAACAGACCCATTCGGCAAAAAGAGTGTAGCGAAAGTATATAAAAAAGATGATTATGCCAAACGGGAAATGGCGCAACTTGAAATGCTTGCCAAACACTCCTTGGCGCATATTCCCGAAATATACGCAATTGATACCAAAAAGCAAAACGGCTTTTTTGATATTCTGTTTATGGAATTTATTGACGGAGTTGACGCGTCAAGGATAAAAGTTATTGACGAAAAGGAAAAAATGAGGCTCAGCAATGAAATAGTAGATAATCTTATTGCAATACACAGCGTTTCCAACCCTAACGGTTTCGGTGATTTTGTTTCCGGGAATTACTTTGAACGCTGGCAGGATTATTATAAACTGCAAATTGATTCTTTGTTCGGCAGTCTGAAGAGTGACAGACCGAAAAAGTTTTCCAAGCAATCGTTTTCCATTGCCGAAAAACTTTATTACAGTTTTGATGATGTTTTTTGCCTTGAGGTTAAGCAAAATTCACTGATACACGGCGACTATAACTTATGGAATCTAATGGTGGATCCGGCAACAAACCGGCTTGCGGCGGTGATAGACCCCTTCGGGTGCTCGTTTGCGGACAGAGAACTTGATCTTTTTCAACTTCAGAATTCAAACGGCAATGAATACCGGCTTTTGGAAAATTACGCGTCTAAGATTCCGTTAAGCGAAATTTTTGAAATAAAAAACGCGTACTACAGATTTTGGGACGATATAAAACACCTTGTTAATGTTGGGTACTGCGATAACGATTCATTCTGTAAATACGGAAATATGACTTTGGAACTTTTAAACAGATAGCGCAAAGCCGCGGCAGGAGCATCCTGCTGCGGCTCGTTTATATCTGAAGTTTTTGTAAAGTGTTTTAACTTTATGCATAACCTACATATACCTGCGCATTATTCGGCATAAGCAGATTATCGTTATCGGAAAAATCATCAAATACGGCGTTTAACTCTGTTATAAAAGAATTGTAATTTTCATCGCCCTCACGCGGTGCATACGAAGAGGAAAGCATTCGTTTCACAAAGGAATCCCGGTCATAATACAGATCATTTGGAAAGGTGAACCGTTCACATCCGCCATTGAAAAACGATTCCACATTATTGCTTTTTACGCCTCCGCTGAATCCTTTGAATTTCGGGCAAAGCCTTTGGCAAAGACCTGAAAGTCGCTTTGTGATCTCCGCATCTTCATCCCGGGAATTGTAAAGTATAAACACTTTACCTCCCGGTTTTAATATTCTTTTACATTCGGCGGCAAAACGCGCAGGATCAAACCAGTGAAACGCCTGCGCAGCAGAGATAAAATCCACACAATGATCCGCTAACCCGGTATGTTCGGCGCTGCCGTTTACGGATATAAAATTCTCATATCCGCCTAAAAGCAATTCTGCTTGGCGGCGCATATCGTTATTCGGCTCAACCGCATACACTTTGCAACCCATTTGAACGAGCGGCTGAGTGAATTTCCCCGTACCCGACGCAATATCGGCAATGACCGTGCCCGCGCCCAAATGATATTTATTTTTAAGAAATGTAAAAAGCTCTTTTGGATATGACGGCCTTGCGGCAGCATATACATCTGCCTTCCCGCTGAATTTCTGCGTGTTATTCATAACTGCCCCCTGATTTAATAAATCTTACCGTTACCCATATACCTCAAACAATTTGTCAAGATAGGGGAAAACATTTTGCGGAACAAATTCGCCGTTTTCAACAAGTTGTTTTATTTGGGCAGACGTTGCCCAAATTGCATCGCAGGTTTCTCCCGGCTGAAGAATTACACTTTCTATATCACAATCGTGCGCAAACACCCAAACGTCAAGGAAATCGGGAAATTCCTTATACTGCCTTAAAGCGGTAGTGAAAAGTTCGCCCTTTTTCGGGTCAAGTTCCACGCCGAGTTCCTCACGTGTTTCACGCAAAGCGGCGTCAAAACTGCTTTCGCCTGCCACCGCCGAGCCGCCCGTAGGCTCCCACAAAAGCGGAAAATGTTTGTTTGCGGTACGTTTTGAAATGAGCCACTGCCCTTTTGAATTCCTTATCCAAACATTTACAACAATATGGTACTCGTCCCTGCCCATGGGTTTACCGCGTTCAACCGTCCTGCCCGTCAATTTCCGGGCTTTATCATAAATATCCCAAAATTCACTCATAAAACTTTTCTCTAATAAATGCCGCGGCGGGCAAGTTCACCAATCAAATGCGGTTGAATGCCCGGGTAAGTCCAGTTTTCCGGCAGTGTATCGGTAATAATCGTTTTTTCTATCTCACTGTGAAGTTCCGGTTCAAAACTTTTCACCTGCGCAAAGCAAAGCAATCCAAAGGTTTCTTCACCGCCAAAATTATTTTCACTTTTAACAGAATAAATACACACAGAATCTATTGTATATTCAATCGCGCCCGTTTCCTCATGCAATTCCCGTTTTGCAGTTTTGGTAATTTCCTCTCCCGGTTTCCTATGACCGCCGGGGCACTCCCACGTATCTCTGTTTTGATGCTTGCAAAAGACCATTTTCCACTTTCTGTTTTGGTAACGATAACCGCAAATTTTAATCGGAAATCTTCTATTTCATGCAATTCATAAAATGTGACCATAACTTCTCCCTATTCCACAGAATCTAAAACCAGTCTTTTTTCAAATTTGCCGTTTTTTGCGGCTTTTGCTTCTTTGATGGAAAGCACAGTTTGAAAAGAACTTCCGGCAGATTTCGCCAGAGCATCAATCACTTCGGCAATATCAGCAAGTTCCTCCGTTTCGCCGCTTTCCAGGTATTCGTTTACCTCTTCCACCAATTTTTTGCGCAGCGCCTGTTGATAGGACACCTCATCCAAAACGCTGGTATTTGCCTTTTGACCGTTTTTTGTGCAGATCTCCGGAATGCGATCCCGAACCAGTTTTTGATAGACTTTCATAAGAACTCCCTTATTTACCTGATTGAATGAAAAGGTAAATCTTCCTGCTCTTACTATAGCATATCGGGCAAATAAAAGCAAAAGAAAAACGCCGTTTAAACAAATCGTTTAAATAGCGAAAGAATCCCAAGGCGTGGGTAATGATCTCCGTCATTTCCCGTGCCGGGCTGTATAAAAATATACCGAAAGCAGTTACACGAAAAGATATTCGAAATTATTATATTCCGTCAGCTCATAATCATCCGGTGTTTCATAAAACTTATAGCCCAAGCCGTAAGCACAGAAATCCACGGTTTCATATTCATCACTGCCGGGCTTAAACAGTTTAAGTGTGTGGATATATCTTCCGATAACCAAACGGTCCGTTTCATAAATAAAGTCACCATCGCCCTCATTGCGTTCGGCATCCATCACATCATAATCCACATGATTGATGCCAACATAATTTGGGTATCTGTTTTTAAGTTCGCTAACAAATTCGCCAAAAGTCATAATGTATCACTCTCTTAAAAAATATTTAATTAAAACAAACCGTTGTTTTCTGAAAGAATAACTATTTTTCAAATAGCATATTCAACGGCTAAAAACAACTGTATGCTAAAAGAATACCATACTTTAAATAAAATTTCAACACTTATATTTTTACAAAATACAATTATATTGAAAAAATATAGCAAAATATGACAAAAACAAAATCCCGCCGGCAAAAGCCGACAGGATAATCTGGTGGGAGTAACAGGGCTCGAACCTGTGACCCTCTGCTTGTAAGGCAGATGCTCTCCCAGCTGAGCTATACTCCCTCAGTGCTATTTATTTTACCACAAATTTGGATAAAGTCAAGCATTTTATAAAATTTAATGCGGGCATATTGCGCGCGTTTAAAAAATATGTTATTTTAAAAACAGCACAAACAACACAAACAGGAGTTTAGAATATATGAAACTGATCAGCTGGAACGTAAACGGCTTGAGAGCCTGTATGAATAAAGGATTCGAAGATTTTTTTAAAAAAGCAGACGCGGATATCTTCTGCATACAGGAAACCAAACTGCAGGAGGGGCAAATTGATTTTGCGCCGGATGGTTATTATGCATTCTGGAACTATGCCGAAAAGAAAGGTTATTCTGGAACGGCAGTTTTTACGAAGAAAAAACCGTTAAAAGTGAACTATGGCATGGGGATCGATGAGCATGACCATGAGGGCAGGCTCATTACGCTGGAGTTTGATAATTTTTATTTTTTAACGGTGTATGTGCCGAATTCACAGCGCGAACTGGCGCGCCTTGACTACAGGATGAAATGGGAAGACGACTTTTTCGGTTATATTAAAGCGCTGGACCAAAAGAAACCCGTTGTTTTTTGCGGAGATCTGAATGTTGCGCACGAGGAGATTGATCTGAAAAACCCGAAAACGAATCATAATAACGCAGGCTTTTCCGATGCGGAAAGAGCAAAAATGACAAATATTCTGCAGAATGGATTTACGGATACATTCCGGTATTTTTATCCGGACCGCGAAGGCATCTACAGTTGGTGGAGTTATATGTTTAAGGCAAGGGAGAAGAATGCCGGCTGGCGCATCGACTATTTTATAACATCCGCCCGGCTGAACAGCAAACTGAAAAACGCCGATATACTGACAGATATATATGGCTCTGACCACTGCCCCGTTTTACTTGAGGCAGACCTGTAAAAGAATAAAGCGTATCTTAACGCGGCGGATATTTTAATCCGCTGCGTTTTTTCTTACAAACACGGAAAAAGAACTGCCGTTTTTATCAGACCGCACTTTTATATAACCATGCTGTTTTTGAATAATATCACGGGTTAAATACAGCCCGATTCCCACACCGTCAATACCGGCAGAGTATTTTCCCCTGTAAAAGCGTTCAAAAATCTTCGCCTGTTCTTCTTCGGGAATCCCGATCCCGTTATCGGATATATCCAGCCGCAGATAGGACGGATATTCTGTGATCTCTAATCCGACAATCCCACCGTTCGGCGTGTATTTCACAGCGTTGTCGAGGATATTCGCAATGGCTTCTGCTGTCCAGTTGAAATCAAGCACCGCTTCAAAGTTCTGCACGCAGTCAAAGGTAATCGTTATGTTTTTCTCTTTTGCCTTTGCATAGACGGTTTTTACTGCTTGCAGAATAATATCATTTAAGTTGTTCTTTTCGAGCTTCAGGCTGATCATGCCGCTTTCCAAACGGGACATTTTAATCAGGCTGTTTGTCAAAAAGGTCAGTTTTTCAAGAGAAGTCTGCAAAGTGGCAATGTATTCGCCGCGTTCCTCATCGGACAATTCTTTATCATCAAGTAACTGTGCAAAGGTATTTGCCGCCGCCACAGGCGTTTTGATTTGGTGGGAAATATCGGAAATCAGTGTCTTGATCTGCTCCTTTTCCTGTGCCAGCATTTGATTCTGCGCTGTTAAAATGTTGCGGAGCTTCAAAAGTTGATGTTGCAGGCGGGCAGTCAGCGTGTCCTCGTTTTCAGGAAAAACAATCCGTTCCTGCTGCTCCACCAAAGCCTCGATCAGCAGCGTGATCTGCTGCAACAAATCATCATGATAGCGGTTATGCAGGAAGTCGAACAAAAACAATAAGCCGCATAAAATCCCAAAGGCACAAATGACAAAAAGCATAAGGGCAGAAGTGTTTTCCATAAAAAACACAGCGCCAATCGATACCGCCGCTATGACAGTATCTGCAATCAAAATCAGTTTTCGATAAACTCCAAAATGCATCATCGTCATTCTCCAAAGGTATAGCCCATACCAAATACGGTCACAATATATTCCTGCTTTTCATCTTTTAACTTCTGCCGCAGCCGCTTAATGTTTACACGAATGGTATTTTCATCAACAAAATTACCGTCTATATCCCAAAGCTGTTCCAAAAGCATGGCTTTCGTTACGATCCTGCCTTTGTTCTCTATTAAACAGCAGAGCAGTTTGTACTCCGTCGAGGTAAGGTGTACTTTTTCTCCGTTCAGCAGAACAAGACATTTATCCGTATCAACTTCCAAATTCTTATACCGTATTCGTGCAGTATCGTTGATTGTCCGCTTTAAAACCGCCTGCACCTTCTTACGCAAGGCTTCAATCGAAAAGGGCTTGGGAATATAGTCGTCACAGCCAACGCCGAAGCCCTCCAGCATATTCTGCTCCGTATCATTGGCGGTCAAAAACAGTACCGGGGTTTCAGCCGTTTCCCTGATCTTTTTTACAAAATTCCATTCCACTGCCGGAAGTGCCGACCACAGCGACAAATTCGCCCTCGTCCACAGAAATAGATACACCGTCCAAAGCGTGGACTTCATTTTCTCCGCTGCCGTATATCTTTCGTAAATCCTTTGTTTCAAATATCGCCATAACTAAAACCTCCAAATCTGTTTTGTGATTTTAGTATACAATTTACTTCTTACAATCTTATTACAATAAATCATGTATTAAAACACTCCTGATTCAAGTTTAATTTAAAACAGTAAAATTTGTATTAAAGAATTTATATAAAAAATAAATTTTATATTTACTTTTAGAAAGTTTTGTATTAGAATAAGGTTTGGTGGGCAACGGCGCTGATCAAGGCAACGTATGCCCTTTTTTAATAACAAATATTTTTTGGCAAGGAGTGCTGACATGAAAAATCTTGGCTATTATAACGGCGAATACGGACTGATTGAAGAAATGAAGATACCGATGCTGGACCGCGTGTGCTGGTTTGGAGACGGTATATATGACGCAACTTACGCACATAACCATAAAATCTTTGACCTGCAGGCACATCTGGACCGGTTTTACAGAAGCGCAAAAATACTGGATATCAATATGCCGATTGAAAAGGAAGATCTGGCAAAGCTGCTGCATGAACTTGTGCCGAAAGTGGATGACGGCGACCAGTTCGTTTATATGCAGGTAACACGCGGCAGCGGACTTAGAAAGCACATTTATGAGGAAAATATGCAATCCAACCTGTGGATCACACTGACCCCCTGCCCCGTTGCGGACACATACAAGCCGATAGACGTGATTACATATGAGGACAAACGCTTTTTATACTGCAATGCGAAAACGCTGAATCTGATTCCCTCCTGCCTTGCGGCAACGGCTGCGGACAGAGCAGGATGTGACGAGGCAATCTTCCACCGCGGCGATATCGTTACGGAATGCGCGCATTCCAACGTTTCCATATTTAAAGACGGCAAAGTGATCACACATCAGCTGGACGATAAAGTGCTGCCCGGCACCGCGCGTTTGCGGCTGCTTGCGTTTGCAGAAAAACTTGGTTTTGAAACCGAAGAACGCGATTACACGCTGGATGAACTGATGAATGCTGACGAGATCGTTGTGCATTCCACCGGTTCATTCTGCATACCCGTAAAGACCGTGGACGGAAAACCTGTTGGCGGCAAAGCACCCGAAATGCTCAAAAAGATTCAGGACGCGCTGGTTGCCGATTTTGAAAAACAGTGCAGGGCGGACTGACGCGATTTTCATTACAATTTTAAGAGGTTTGCTATGACAAAAGAGGAACTTACCATTTTTAATGTGGGCTGCAATCTGGACACACTGATGAATCTTGACCCCAGAGGATACGGCGTTTGCCGTATTCTTTACGACGGTGCGCGTAAATTTACGGGCGAACCGCTTTCAACAAACGGCGCAAAAGGGCTGATTAAGCATATCAAAAAGGGCAAAAAAGTATTTATCTTTACCGGTTTTGTTTTGCTGCCCTGGAACGAGGCGGAAACGGACGGGATCATATCCAGCTGCCTGTTTGCGAAATTTATTATGAAAGCGTTTGGCGCAAAACCGGTTATGCTGATCCCAAGCCAGTGTGAAAAAGCGATTAAAGCCATTTCCAACGTGCTTGATTTTGCTGTTACGGATGATATAGATGACAAAAGTGAAAACACTGTTACCTATATTATATTTACAAAAGAGCGCGACGAAGCGCCGGTTCAGGCAAAAGAGATTTTATCCCACGGCAAGCCGTGCGCCGCAATCAGCATTGAGGCGCCGGGGCGCAACAAAAACGGCTTTTACCACAACGCCGTCGGCGTGAACACCACCGGTGTGGAGGCAAAATATGACGTATTGTTTAAAATGTGCAAGGATGCGGGGATCTATAATCTTTCCATCGGTGATCTCGGAAACGAGATCGGCATGGCGGCAATAGAAGATCATATACGAAAATATGTGCCGTACGCCGAAATGGGCGGCTGCAAGGCAGGCAGCGGATTCGGTATTCTGGCAGATACGGTTGCGGATAATATTATTACCGCAACGGTTTCGGACTGGGGCTGCAACGCACTGATGGCGGCAACTGCATTTCTGCTGAAAAAGCCGGAACTGTTTCATGACACGGAGGAGCAATCCGCCGCGATGGACGCTGCTGCCGCTGCCGGCATGCTGGATATGTACGGCAAACCGCGCCCGTATATTGACGGAATCGGAAAAAATATAAACCTGCCGCTTGTTGCCATGATGCGGGCGCTGATTGAATACCCCGCCACGGTGGAGGACAAAACACAGGAATGGTTTACCCACACACTGGAAAAAGGATATTTCACACGATGAGAGCAAAATTTCTGCCCAGCGGTGACGGTGGTATTACCGTAAATTTCGGGAATGAGATCAGCGAGAAGATAAACGCAGAAGTAACCGCGTTTACGGCGGCGGCACAAAACGCGAAAATTAAAGGCGTAACGGAATACATACCCGCTTTTTGCAGCGTTACGGTGCTGTATGACCCGTGCCAAACCGGCAGCAAGGATCTGATTAAAGCCCTGAAACAGGCGCAAAAGCACCGGTCCGGCATTGGGAATTTCATGCCCATGCTTTATAAGATACCGGTCTGCTATGAGGGCGAATTTGCGCCGGATATGCAAAGCGTGGAAAACATGACCGGCCTTTCCAAAGAAGAGATCATAAAAATACACACGGGGCGCGATTACCCGATCTATATGCTTGGGTTTCTGCCCGGTTTCGCGTATCTTGGCAATATGGATAAACGCATTGCCGTTGCACGTCTGGAAACGCCGAGGGTAAAAATACCGCGCGGCAGCGTGGGCATCGGCGGCGATCAAACCGGCATTTATCCCTCTGACTCACCGGGCGGCTGGCGGCTGATCGGCAAAACGCCCGTAAGGGTATATGACGACAGAAAAGAAGAACCGATCCTGTACCGCGCGGGAGACCGGATCCGATTTTTCCGCATCACAGAAGAGGAATTCATGCGCATCGACAACGCATGTGAAAAAGGCGAATACACTGCCGAATGTACGGAGGTGCGCCGTGGGAATTAAGATCGTGCGCGGCGGGATCCTTACGACTGTGCAGGATCTTGGCCGATACGGATATATGAAATATGGTTTTTCACAGTGCGGCGCAATGGACGCGCGCGCGGTGAAAACAGCAAACATACTGCTTTCCAACACGCAAAATGCCGCGGTGCTGGAAATGACGCTCAGCGGCATAGCCGCTGTGTTTACAGAAGACTGCGCCATATGCATAAGCGGCGCACAGATAGAGGCTGCCGTAAACAGAAAGCCGATTCGGATGAATAAGGTTTATGCACTTTCCGCAGGCGATGTGCTGATCTGCGGCAATGTGAAAAACGGCGCAAGGGCGTATCTTGCAGTGAGCGGCGGCATTGACGTGCCTGTTTTTCTGGGCAGCCGCTCAACGGATCTGAAAGCAAAAGCCGGCGGATTCCATGGCAGAAAGCTGAAAACCGGGGACGAGATCGGCATACTGCCGCACAGCAAACTGAATCACATTGAAAAGCGGGAAACAAAAGCGTTTTCGTACAGCCAAGAAACGGTTTTAAGAGCTGTGCCCGGACCGCAGGACTTTATGTTTACGGCTGAGGATACAGAACGTTTCTTTTCCGCTGCATACAAGGTAACAGCCGAGGCAGACAGAATGGGCATCCGCCTGAATGGCGCTGTGCTGAAAGGCAGGCACGGCATGAACATCATTTCCGACGGCATTGCGCCCGGCAGCATTCAAGTGCCGGAAAACGGGCAGCCGATCCTTCTTTGCGCGGACAGACAGACGACCGGCGGTTACGCCAAGATCGCCTGCGTGATCTCCGCAGATCTGCCGCTTGCGGCGCAGTTACTGCCCGGCTGCACAGTGCGGTTCAAAAAAGTTTCCGTAAAAGAAGCGCAGGCAGCGGCAAAAACGCAGCGCAGTGAACTTGCATCATTGCAGGCGTACATCCATAAACTTTAAAAGGGGAAAACATGGACTATTCATCAGCAAATCCAAAAGAAATAAGAAATCTGATCAGAGCGCAGAAGATCACCGGCCAAACCAGCGGCATGTGCGCCGGGTATGCACAGGCAAATCTTTGCATACTGCCCAAGGATCTGGCATTTGATTTTTTACTGTTTTGCACAAGGAACCCGCGCCCCTGCCCCCTGCTTGAAGTGGGCAACGCAGGCTCCCGGCAGATCCGGGAAATGGCGGAAAACGCCGATGTTGCAACGGACTTTCCGAAATACAGGATCTGGAAAAACGGCGTGCTTACGGAAGAAGCGCATGATATTTCAGATCTGTGGCAGGACGACTTCGTTTATTTTCTGATCGGCTGCTCCTTTTCTTTTGAGGCGGAATTAATCGAGGCGGGGATCCCCGTCCGCCACATAGAAGAAGGCAGAAACGTACCGATGTTCAACACCAATATCCCGCTGAAACCAGCAGGAATATTCGGCGGAAACATGGTGGTATCCATGCGCCCGATACCGTATGACCTTGTGGTTAAGGCGGTCAACGTAACGGCGGCGATGCCAAGGGTGCACGGCGCCCCGATTCACATCGGCAGCCCGGAACAGATTGGAATCAAAGATATCTTCAGCCCGGATTACGGCGACGCCGTTACCGTGAACGACGGCGAGGTTCCCGTGTTCTGGCCCTGCGGCGTAACCCCGCAAAACGCGGTGATGAACGCAAAACCGCCGATGGCGATCACCCATGCGCCGGGGCACATGTTTATAACGGACGTAAAAAACACAAGCCTGAAATACTGAAAGAGCGTGATATTTTGTTTAAAATTAACCTGAACTGCGACCTTGGCGAAGGCGCGGGTGCGGATGAGATCATCATCCCCCATATCAACAGCGCCAACATTGCCTGCGGCTTTCATGCCGGCAGTGCGCAAATGATGGCAGAAACACTGGAATTTTGCAAAACATACGGGGTTGGCGCGGGCGCGCATCCCGGATACCCGGACAGGGAAAATTTCGGAAGAACAAAAATGGATCTTTCCCCGCAGGAAGTATACAACATTACACTTTACCAGCTTGGCGCTATAGGCTCTATCGCAAATGCAAAAGGCGTAAAGCTGGATCATGTAAAGGCACACGGCGCGCTGTACAACACCGCCGCGAAAAGCAGAGCCGTTGCAGACGCGATCGTAAAAGCCGTTTATGACTACGACAAAGATCTGATCTTGCTTGCGCTTTCCGGATCTGAAATGATCAAAGCCGCAAAGACGGCTGGAATACGATATGCCAGCGAGGTGTTTGCGGACCGGGCATATGAGGCAGACGGCACACTCAGGCAGCGCGGATTGAACGGCGCTATGATAGAGGATGAAAACGAGGCTGTGGAACGTGTGATCCGCATGGCAAAATGCGATATGGTTACCGCATACACAGGCGAGGATATTGAAATTGAAACCCACTCCGTGTGCGTACACGGTGACGGGCCGAAAGCAATAGAATTTGTAAAAAAACTGAATGAAGCTTTTAAACGAAACAACATAGAAACCGTTTCGATTGCAGAAGCAATTTGAGGTAACAGATCATGTTTTTCAGAACAGATGCCGCGATAGATCTGGACGCGGCAGAACACAATTTTGAAGTGACGCGGGCAAAACTGCCAAAAGGCGTAAAACTGCTTTGCGTGATTAAAGCAGACGCTTACGGCCACGGAGCGGTGCCCCTTGCAAGGCTTTTTGACGGCAGGGCGGATTTTTACGGCGTTGCCTGCATAGAAGAGGCTATCGAGCTGAAAAAGGCAGGCATTCAAACGCCGGTGCTGATCTTAGGCACTGTGCCGCGCGCCTGTTTTAAAGATGTGGTTGCATATAATATCCGCATTCCCGTTTTTCACTTTGAAGACGCAAAGGCACTTTCCGAAGAATCTGTAAAGCAGGGCAAAGAAACACCGTTTCACTTTTGTGTAGACACGGGTATGAGCCGCATTGGTTTTCAGGTGAATGAAAGCGACGCAGATATTTGCGAAAAGATCACAAAACTGCCCGGCATCGTTGCGGAGGGACTTTTCTCTCACTTTGCGACGGCGGATGAACAAGACCTTTCCAAAGCCATTGCCCAGCGGGAAAAATTTAAAACCTTTATCCAATTGCTGGAGGCGCGCGGAATCAGCATTCCCATAAAACACATTAACAACTCCGCAGGCATTATGAATTTTGACGAATATTTTGATATGTGCCGCATGGGCATTATTTTATACGGACTGTACCCCTCCCACGAAGTGGATAAAAACCTGCTGCCCATCACGCCTGTTATGGAATGGCGCACGCATATCTCCCACATCAAAGAACTGGAACCGGGGCGTGAGATCTCTTACGGCGGCACATACACCACCACAGAAACACGCCGGATCGCCACCATTCCCGTTGGTTACGCAGACGGCTACCCGCGCTGCCTTTCCAACAAAGGAAAAGTGCTGATCCGCGGAAAGTTTGCACCCATCGTGGGCAGAGTATGCATGGATCAGTTTATGGTGGATATTACCGGTATTGACGCTGAGATCGGCGACACAGTCATTTTGGTGGGAAAGAGCGGCGATAAGGAACTGACGATGGAAGAAGTTTCCGAAAGTGCCTATTCTTTTAACTATGAACTGCCCTGCCGCATCTCCCGCAGGGTGCCGCGCACTTATTATAAGAACGGAAAATTTATGTTTTCCACAAATTATATGTACTAAAAGAGGCTGAAATATGGAATTACAAAGCGGAAGGCCGGCTGATCTGAACGGCAGGCAGGAAAAAGAAGCCCGGGTATACGATCTGCTGGACGCACTCGGGATCCGGTACAAAAGAGTGGATCACCCTGCTGCGCAGACGATGGAGGCATGCGAGGAGATCGAAAAAACATTGGGCGTTGAGATCTGTAAGAACCTGTTTTTGCGAAACAGGCAGAAAACGGAATTCTACCTGCTGATGATGCCGGGCGCAAAACCGTTTAAAACAAAAGATATCACCAAGCAGCTTGGCTGCGCGCGCCTTTCTTTTGCAGAGCCGGAATTCATGCAGGAATTTCTGGATATCACACCCGGATCCGTATCGGTTTTAGGGCTGATGAATGACAAAGAAAACCGAGTCCGCCTTGTGATAGACAAAGATATTTTAAGCGGTGAATACATAGGCTGCCATCCGTGCATCAACACATCCAGCCTGGCGATCAAAACAGCGGATATACTGCATACCTTTCTGCCGGCAGTCCGCCACGAGGCAACAATGGTGGATATGCCCCGGTATGAGGAAAACTAAATGGGAATCATGATCTGCCCGGTCTGCGGCGGTGAACTGAAAGCCGGAGAAAAACGCCTTTACTGCGCAAAAGGGCACAGTTTTGACCTTGCTAAAGAAGGATATGTAAACCTGCTGACAGGCAGCAAAAGCGGAGACAGAACCGGAGACAGCAAAGAATCTGCCCGCGCACGGCATGCCTTTTTGGAAAAGGGGTATTTTGCTTTTCTGAAAGACGAGGTTTCACAATGGTTACGCGGCACAGTGCTGGATATATGCTGCGGCGAGGGGTATTACGACGATTACGGCGGCGAACTTTACGGATTTGACCTAAGCAAGGAAATGGTGCGCCTGGCGGCAAAACGCAAAAACGGCGGGCATTACTTTGTTGCCAATCTGAAAGCGATCCCCGTAAAAAGCAGGAGCATTGATACGGCCATGCATCTCTTTGCGCCGTTTAACGCCAAAGAATTCGCGCGCGTGCTGAAACCGGGCGGCAGGCTTTACAGCGTTGTGCCCGCTCCTGAGCACTTATTTGAACTGAAAGAACTATTATATGAAAAACCATATCAGAATGATACGCGTTACCCGGGCGGCAGCGAACTGACACTTGCCGGCAAGCAACTGATCAGCCGCACGGTAAACATACCGCAAAACGATCTGAAAACGCTGTTTTCCATGACGCCGTATTTTTACCGCACAAGTGAAAGCGACAAAGCGAAAATCAACCGTGTTGACGCGCTGAAAACCACCCTGGCATTTATGATTCTTGAATATAAAGCGGAATGAACAAGTTCATTCCGCTCAGACTGTCGATAAAGTCGGCTGAACCGCGCCGACATATCGTTTGAAGATACAGACAACGAAAAAACAGCAAACGGATGAATAAAGTCTTATCAGCAAAACCGAAGACTGCAAAATGATAAAATGCCGCATAAGCACTTTGTTTATGCGGCATTGCGCTTTCCGTTTTTTGCTCGGGGGCAGTACCGTTGTACGGCGCCCACTCGCAAAAAAACGAAATTCAGTTCGATTTCTCGCAGCCTACCGAACTCATGGACGGCAGATATGGCGAGGTTGTGGAACTTTGGTTTGACGGGGCATGGGATAAGCCCTGCCGCGCATGGTGACCGGAACTGTGAAATGCAGTTCCGGTTTTGTTATACCTAAGATAAAGTCAGATCATTTATACAACGGGCCGTAAGCGGCGCAGGCGCGGTAATCCGCAGACTGCAGATCCTGCGTGCCGAAACCGCTCCAAGAATGGGGGCGGAAAATGCGTGAGGAATCCACATTATGCATATTTACAGGAATACGGAGCATGGAGGCAAGCGTGATCAGATCCGCGCCCACATGGCCGTATACCGTTACGCCGTGATTCGCGCCCCAGTTTGCCATAACGCTGTAAACATCTTTAAATGCGCCCTCACCTGTAAGATTCGGCACAAACCATGTTGTTGGCCAGGACGGATCGGTTCTTTTATCGATAACCGTATGTATCTCATCCGGCAGATCCACCGTATATCCCTCCGCAAGCTGAAGCACAGGGCCTACTCCGTCCACAATATTGACTCTGAGCATTGTGACCGGCATCTGTGCTCTGCACCTGAAGTGGCTGGAGAAACCGCCGCCGCGGAAGTATTCATAATTTGCCCTGCACCAGTCCGTAGCGTTCAGGCAGGCTTTGATATCCTCATTTGTGATCTTCCAAAACGGTTTCATGCAGTTTTCGCCTTTTTCATTTTTGCAGGCGCCACAGCCGTCCAGCGCGGTGGCGCCGGAATTGATCAGGTGGATAAATCCGTTTGCGGCAAGGCCGTCCGGGCGGACGCCCGTTACCCTTTCGCACGCATCGGGGCTCCAGTAGGTTCTGACATCATGAAAACAAGGCGCACTGTTTGCAATGAATGAACCGAGCATCATAGCAACGCCGTTCAACGTATCGTTTTCCGTAGCAAACGGGGTGGGCATCTTCGCGCCGTTCCAGTCAAAAGAGGACGCCATGATGGATTCCGTGAAATCAGCGTTCGGGAGCCAGTCAGTCCAGTTCCTCTGGCCCTGGAAACCCGCGGCAACGGCATTTTTACCGAGCGCCTCTTCATGCCAGCCCATTTCATCCAGTTTTGTGTTACCGTTTAGGATATCGCGCACAACAAGAGTCATTTTTGTAATAAACTCCCAGTCCTTATCCGGGTCTACCACTTTGGAGCGCCGAATGATCTCCGGCAGATCTTTGCCGGCATTCAGGTCAAAGCCTTCCTTGCAGTTTTCTTTTACCCAGCGGATCGCCTTTTCATATTCCTCATGATCGTAGATCTCCAGCGTGATACGTCGCAGAATCTCCGTCATATCCACCCATTCGGCACGAATGCCCAGATATTTCTGAAACATATCCGCGTTGCAGTAACTGCCTGCTATGCCCATGGCAACGCCGCCGAGATTCACATACGCCTTATTCTTCATCCAGCCAACCGTTACTGCCGCCTTGGCAAAGCGCAGGATCTTTTCCGCAACATCTGCAGGGATCTCTGTATCGGTAATATCCTGCACATCATGGCCGTAGATAGAGAACGCGGGCATGCCCCTTTGCGCATAAGCTGCCATTACGGCTGCAAGATAAACCGCGCCGGGACGCTCTGTGCCGTTAAAGCCCCAAACTGCCTTGATCGTGTTGGGATCCATATCAAAGGTTTCCGTGCCGTAGCACCAGCATGGCGTTACGGAAAGCGTGGCAACCACATTCTGCGTTTCAAACTGCCTTGCGCACGCCGCCGCCTCCGCGCCGCCGCCGATCGTTGTGCTGCTGATCACGCACTGCACCGACTCGCCGTTTGGATAGCGGAGTGTGCCCTCAATCAGTTTTGCGGCAGCCTGCGCCATGCCCATCGTCTGTTTTTCAAGGCTTTCACGCACACCGCCCCATCTGCCGTCAATTACAGGGCGGATCCCTATTTTCGGATAATTCATAAATCTTTACCTCTCTTATTATTTATTTAATAATTTTAAATACCTATTATATTGCTTTTCCCAAAGATCTGTGTTCTCAGGCTCATAAATGCTGATCTTTTCGCTTTGCCTGATGATTTTTCTGCCCGATTCAATATTGTTTATATCGCCAAGGGCAACCAGCTGAAGCAGAATATTGCCAAGGGCGGTTGCCTCCGCAGGCCCTGCCGCAACAGGTATGCCCGTGCTGCAGGCAGCCATTTTGCAAAGCAGCGGATCTTTGGAGCCGCCGCCGAGCAGATAAAGTTTTTCCAACCTGCGGGAAATGTTATCCTCGATCTGCAAAAGGGCAAATCTGTATTTCATGGCAAGGCTTTCATATACCGTTCTGATGATCTGCCCGTCACTTTGCGGCACTGCCTGCCCCATTTCCCGGCACCTGCTTATGATTTTATGCGGCATACCGCCCGGCAGGGAAAAAGCCGGATCATCCGCATCTATAAAGCACAAAAACGGTTTGGATTCTTTGGCAAGGTTTTCCATATCAGAATAAGAATAGGTTTTGCCCTGCGCCTGAAAATCTTTTTTCAACTGCTGGATCAGCCAAAGGCCGCTGATATTTTTTAGATAATTGATCTTGCCGTTTGCGCCCAGTTCATTGGATAGTTCATCCTCCATGCTCTTTTTCGTCATTACGGGAGCATCGCACTCACAGCCGATCAAAGACCACGTGCCGCAGGATAAAAACGCGGCGCTTTCCTGCTGCGCGCTCGGCATGGCGCACACGGCGCACTGCGTATCATGCCCTGCCGCCTTAATGATCTGAATCCCTTTATATTCGCCGGCAGGGGTTGCGCTTTTCACAACGGGCGGCAGAATATGCTGCGGCATACCCGTTAAAGAAACCACTTGGGGATTCCAGTTTTTCGTTTTCGGATCCAGCATCTGAGAAGTGGAGGCAATCGTCTGCTCTGCGCTGACCGCGCCGCAGAGTTCATAAACGATCAGATCCGGAATAAACAGGAATTTCGATATATTTTTGTGTTTCTCCGCCGCAAGCTGAAACAGCGTGTTGATCGGCATGATCTGTATACCGGTAGCGGAATACAGTTCCTCCGGCGGCATCTGTTTAAAGATCTGTTGGGGGAGACGCTCCGTTCTTTTATCCCGATAGTGAAACGGCTGCGAGATGAGTTTACCGCTGTCATCCAGCAGACCGTAATCCACACCCCAAGTATCAAACGCCATGGAATCTACGCCGCCCAAATCTATGGCAAGATCTATGCCTTTTTTGATCTCCCGCATCAGATAATCAAAATCCCAGCGCAGCGTGCCGTTTTCGGAAACGGGCATATTTTCAAATCTGTGTATCTCTTTATATTTGATCTTTTCTCCGACGTATTCGGCAAGCACCGCGCGCCCGCTGGACGCGCCGAGGTCAAACGCGAGGACTCTGCTCATTCCGACACCTCCGGATCACTGGTCTTCACCGGCATGCAGCATCTTGTCTTCAGGGTTAAACACCTTATAACCGGGATGGCGGCCGGTCACTCTGTAAAATCCCCTGAGGTCAATCAGTTTCTGAATATTATCTCTGCTGATATCGTGGCTGCCGCCGAGGATGACTGCATTGATGGTGATCTTTGCCCAAAGTTCCAGGCTTTCCATTCTGTAAAACGCAGTGATAACATCACTGCCGACCGCCAGCGCACCGTGATTTTCAAGCAGCATCACATCATGCTCTTCCAAATACGGCTCGATCGCATCCGGCACCTCAGTGGTGGAGGGCGTGCCGTAAGGTGTAAGCGGAACACTGCCGATCACGGAAACATCTTCGATCATATTATACATATCCATCGCCTTATGCGCCACGGCAAACCCCGTTGCTCCCGGCGGATGCGCATGGATCACGCTGAAAACATCCTCTCTTTTTTCATAACAGCGCAGGTGCATTTTGATCTCACTGGACGGACGCAGGCCGAGCGCCGCCTCCAGCACATTGCCTTTTGCATCTATATGAATCAGCTTATCCGGCGTGATAAAGGATTTGCTCATGCCCGTGGGCGTAGCAAGGATCGTGCCGTCCTCCAGTTTTGCGCTCACATTGCCGTCGTTTGCCGCTACCCATCCAAGCTGCCACATTTTATGGCACACATCGCATATCTGATCTTTGATCACATCCATATTCATCTTTCAGATCTCCTTTTAAATTAATATCTTCCTACTTTGTATTATACTGTTGATTCACTGCTCTTACTTGGTGTATAATGTGATATATTAGTACGATATTCACTTTTTTTGGGGAGCATTCCGCCTTATGAAATATTCTGATTTTCAGGAAAGAACCACACGCGGCACATTCGGGTTTCCGATCCAGTTATATTATGTTGACCGCGATCATCCGCAGTATGAGATGCCGCTGCACTGGCATATGGAGTGCGAACTGATACTGGTGCTGAAAGGCGTTTTTAACCTTTACGTAAACGGCAGGTCTATAAAACTGAACGGCGGGCAGAGCGCATTTATACCCGGCGGATTTATACACGGCGGCATTCCAGAGAACTGCGTATATGAATGCGTTGTTTTTCAGATGGAAACCTTTTTAGGATCCAGCGCCAAATGCCTGGATGAATACCGCAACGCCTGTGAGAACGGGCAGATCCGCGAACTGATCTTTGAGCGCAACAGCCGAAACGGAAAACTTGCGGACAGCATTTTTGAACTGATGGAAACGGAAAGCCCCGGCTATGTGTTTAAGACAACCGGGCTGCTGTGGCAACTGACCGGGAACCTGATAGAAACCTGTGAAAGATCGGATATCAAAATCAATACAAACAAAATCTACAAGCAAAACGCAAGGATAAAACGTGTGCTTGCCAAGATCAGAAACGACTATTCCAAACCGATCAAACTGGAGGACCTTGCGCGCATTGCGGGGCTGAATCCGCAGTATCTTTGCAAAGTCTTTAAACAGGTAACGGGCAAAACACCCATAGACTACCTGAATTACTACAGGATAGAATGCGCCGGGGAGATGCTGTGTTTTGAGTACATGACGGTAACAGAGACCGCGCTGCAATGCGGTTTCGGCGACCTCAGTTACTTTAACCGCCTGTTTAAGCGGCAAAAGCACATGTCCCCCACAGAATACAGAAAAAAGCACGCCGGGCTGTGGTCAAAGCAGCCGGAAAGGAAAGAATAAAATGGAAACCGATGAACTGGTAACCGCCTTGCGCCGCAAAAGGGAGATCCTGTTTTCAAAGGACGGCAACCTGCTGCGTGCGCTGAACCGGGAACTGGCCGCATGCGACAGGCGCATAGCCATACGCTGGGCGCTGGACGGCGCGAATATATGCGCAAAACGGCTTTTTGAAAAATACCCGTTTGAGGATGCGGCAGCGCAGGCAATAAAAGCAGCGGAAAGCTGGGCGTGCGGAACCATAAAAATGCCGCAGGCAAAGCGGGCGATTTTGGAATGCCACGCGCGGGCAAAAGAGCCGTGGACGGACGCGGAAGGAAAAGCGCTGTTTCACGCCGTTGGACAGGCGTGCGCAACCGTGCATTCCCAGCGCCATGCCATTGGGCTTGCCGTTTACGAACTGACAGCCGTTGCCAGAAGATACGAACTGAAAACATGCGGCCGGCACATATACGGCAAGATAAGCGAATACAGAGAAAGGCTGAAAAATCTGGAAAAGGATCCCGGCGCTGTGCAGGGGCAGTGGGCGGATTTCATAGAAAGATCGATAAAAAAGCAGAAAGATTCTAACAATATTGTAATATAACAGGGATCTGCTTGAACGAAACGCCGTTATTTGCTAAAATGTATGCCGGAAAGGCTGTGGACTGTAAGACATGTACAAAATACTGATTATTGAGGATGATGAAAGGATCGCCCGCGCGATCAAAAAAGAAGCAGAAAGCTGGGGATTTGCGGCAAAGACCGCAGATGATTTTTCAAATATTTTAGGCGAGTTTTCTGAATACGCCCCGCAATTGGTGCTGCTGGACATATCCCTGCCGTTTTACAACGGCTATTACTGGTGTGAAAAGATCCGCGCCGTTTCCAGCGTGCCGATCCTGTTTATCTCCTCCGCCGCGGACAATATGAATATGGTGATGGCAATGAATATGGGTGCGGATGATTTTATTGCAAAGCCGTTTGATCTGCATGTGCTGATTGCCAAGATGAACGCCTTGCTGCGCAGGGCATATGATTTTGCACCCGCATCCCCTATCTTGGAACACAGAGGCGCGCTGCTGGACACAGGCAGGGGCGTGCTGGAATATAACGGAAAAACGGTTGAGCTGAGCAAGAACGAATACCGGATTCTGCTGGAACTGATGCGAAACAAAGGCAAGGCGGTGAGCCGTGAAAAACTGATGCAAAGCCTTTGGCAGACGGACAGTTTTATTGACGACAATACCCTGACGGTAAACATTAACCGTCTGCGCAAAAAACTGGACGGCGCAGGATTGCAGAATTTTATTAAAACTAAATTTTCCGTAGGCTACATTGTTGAATAAGGTGATCTATTGAAATTCTTTTTAACGTATTTAAGAAAACGCAAAGCGCTGATTTTGACTTTTCTTTTGTTTTGCCTGATCTTTCTGTGCGCGTTCGTTTTATATCATCTGCCCGCAGGCGCGGTGGTCTACCCTGCCATTGTATGCCTTTGTATCGGCTCGGTGATCGCGGCAGTGGATCTTTCCAAAGCAAGGCACAAGCACAAAACGCTGTGCGAGATCGAAAAAATGCGCGCAGAACTGATAGATAATCTGCCGGAGCGGATTACGCAGGACGATGAAGATTACCAAAATATTATTGCCAGCCTGCGGCAGGAGATCAAAGCAGAGGAAGCGGCGTTCAGCAGCAAATTCAGCGATATGGTGGAATATTACACGGTGTGGGCGCACCAGATCAAAACGCCGATCGCCTCCATGCGCCTGACCCTGCAAAATGAAGATTCCCCGCTTTCCCGAACAATCAGTGATGATTTGTTCAGGATTGAGCAATATGTTGAAATGGTGCTCTGCTATCTGCGCCTGGGCAGTGAGAGCACGGATTATGTGATTGCAAAACAGGATCTGGATAAACTGTTAAAACAGGCGTTTCGGCATTTTTCCGGTCAGTTCATTTCAAAAAAACTGAAACTGGAATATGAAGAAACACCATTTACGGCGCTTACGGACGAAAAATGGCTTTTGTTTGTGATTGAGCAGATCCTTTCCAACGCCGTAAAATACACGCCCTCCGGCGGCGAAATCAGAGTTTCCATGAAAACACCGGGTATACTTTGCATAAAGGACACCGGTATCGGCATCGCGCCCGAAGATCTGCCCAGAATATTTGAACGCGGCTACACCGGTTTGAACGGCAGGGCGGATAAAAAAGCAAGCGGACTCGGTCTTTATCTGTGCAAACGGATCTGCGATAACCTGAACCACCGCATATGGGCGGAATCCGGCGAAGGCACCGCGGTTTATTTGGATCTGAGAAGCAAAAAACTGGAAACGGAATAGTTTTTTCACTTCTTACAGCACCGTAAGAAATGCGCGGGGAAATGTAAGCACATTCGATGGCTTGCATTTCCCCTTCCTGCTATAATGACAGCAGGAAAGGAGAGATACGAATGAGTATTCTTGAAGTAAAACAAATCAAAAAGATCTATCAGACCCGCTTCGGCGGAAATCAGGTAACGGCGCTGCGCAATGTTTCATTCAGCGTGGAGCAGGGCGAATATGTTGCGGTAATGGGTGAATCCGGCTCCGGAAAAACAACGCTTTTAAACATTCTTGCCGCGCTGGACAAACCCACATCCGGCACGGTCAGAATCGCCGGGGAAGACATTTCCTCTATCCGGGAAAAGAATATTGCCGCATTCAGAAGGCAAAACATCGGCTTTGTATTTCAGGATTTCAGCCTGCTGGACACGTTTTCCGTGGAGGACAATATTTATCTTCCGCTGGTGCTTGCGGGCATGAAGTATGAGGAGATGCACCGCCTGCTGCCGCCGATCGCCGCCCAACTGGGCATAACGGAGATCCTGAAAAAATATCCTTACGAGATCTCAGGCGGCCAGAAACAGAGAGCGGCAGTTGCCAGAGCCGTAATAACAAATCCGAAACTGATTCTGGCAGATGAACCCACGGGCGCGCTGGATTCCAAGGCAACGGACGAACTGTTAAGGCTGTTTGAGGAGATCAATGCCGCCGGGCACACGATCGTGATGGTAACCCACTCCGTTAAGGCGGCAAGCCACGCGGGCAGAGTGCTTTTCATTAAAGACGGCGAGGTGTTTCACCAGCTTTACCGCGGCGGCTGCACGGACGAACAGCTTTACCAGCGCATTTCCGACACGCTGACCATGCTTGCTACGGGCGGTGATGCCGTATGAAAAAAGCATTTTACCTGCGCCTTGCATGGGACGGCATAAAAAAGAATAAAAAACTGTACCTGCCGTATATTTTGACCTGTGTGGGAATGATCGCCATGTTTTACATTGTGGCGTTTTTAAGCAAAGACGAATCCATGCTTGAAGTAAAGGGCGGCGAACAGATACAGGGCATTCTGGTTTTCGGCACCTATGTGCTTGGAATTTTTTCTTTGCTGATCCTGTTTTACACCAATTCCTTTTTAATACGCAGAAGAAAAAAGGAATTCGGCCTTTACAACATTCTGGGAATGGATAAAATCAATCTTTCCAGAGTTCTGTTTTGGGAAAACGCCGTAATCTTCTGCATATCCATGGCAGCGGGTCTGGCGTGCGGACTGCTGTTTTCAAAATTCGCCCAGCTTTTAATGGTAAACATTTTAACTGCCGGCGCAGATTTTTCATTAAGCGTTTCGCCGGATTCCATAGGCACAACGTTTTTATGGTTTGCCGTGATCTTTATTTTGATCCTGCTCAGTGCGCTGCGGCAGATCCATATGACCAACCCGGTTGACCTGCTGAAAAGCGAAAGCACCGGCGAAAAGCCGCCGAAAGCGAACTGGGTGATTGCCGTACTTGGCGCACTGATCCTTGCCGGCGCCTATGTGATTGCCGTTACGATCACCAATCCCATGGCGGCGATCTTAATGTACTTCGTTGCCGTCATTATGGTTATCGTTGCAACCTATATGCTGTTTATCTCCGGCTCCGTTGCGCTTTGCAAGGCGCTGCAGAAAAACAAGCATTATTACTACAAAACCAATCATTTTATATCCGTTTCCACCATGGCATACCGAATGAAAAGAAACGGTGCGGGGCTTGCCTCCATCTGCATACTCAGCACAATGGTGCTTGTTATGATTTCCTGCACGGTGTGCCTGTATACCGGCATGGACGACAGCCTGCGCGCACGCTATCCCCGCGATCTGGTAATAGATATTACCGCTGCGCAGGACGGCAGTATTGATGACAGCATCATAAACGGCACAAATGATATATTTGAAAGAACGGCAAAAGAAAGCGGCGTTACCCCGCTGAACAAGATCAGTTACCGCCTTTCTGATTTTTCCGCAAATGTCAGCGGCAATGATTTTCAGATCGTTACGAACGGATTTTATAACAGCAGCGCATATAATGTGCTGATCGTGCCGCTGGAAGACTACAACCGCCTGATGGGCAAAAACGAAACGCTTGGGGAAAACGAGGCGATCGCCTATACAACAAAACTTTCGGACTATGACGAAAGCACGATCAACATCAACGGCACCGGCGAACTGAAGATCAAAAAATATGTGGATGACTACATCGGCTACGGGATCGATACCAGTTCTGTAAACGACAGCATTTATCTTTTTGTGCCGAATTACGACGAATATATTGCCCGGTTCGCGGATATAACAGAACCAAACGGCAGCAAGGTCATGAGCTCGCATTATATCATAGGTTCGGATTTTGATTGTGAAACAGAAAAACTATACGATCTGACCGATGCGTTTGACAAAAACATACATGCAAACACAACGCTGACCGCAGCAAGCTGCGGCTTTTCCATTGAAAGTATTGCCGGCAGCTTAGATATGTTTATGGGGCTTTACGGCGGGTTGTTTTTCCTTGGGATCCTGCTTGGCATCGTATTTATTTTTGCCGCGGTGCTGATCATGTACTACAAACAGATCTCCGAGGGGTATGAGGACCGCTCGCGGTTTGATATTATGAAAAAAGTGGGCATGACGGAAAAAGAGATCAAAAAGAGCATTAACTCACAGGTGCTCACCGTCTTTTTTGCGCCGCTGATCATGGCGGGAATCCACCTTGCATTCAATTTTCCGCTGATCAACCGAACAATCACGCTGCTCGGTTTCACAAACCCGGCTCTGCTGATCGGCACAACGGTTGCCTGTTTCCTGACCTTTGCGGTTTTGTATGTGATCGTTTACCGCATTACTTCCCGATCCTACTATACGATCGTTACCGGCGGAAGGGAATAACAAATACAAAAGTGCCGAATAGCCAAAACGGGTATTCGGCGCTTTTTTCTGAAAATGCGCAATGCGATCTGTTTTTAATTGATTCAGATTTGATAGGCATTTTCTTACTGTTCAACATAAAATTTGCAAAATAATTTGAAATCCTGCATCGAATAAACAGTGACAAATCGGATTTATTATTGTACAATGGTGGGGCAATACAACATTTTACACCGCTCTGCATACGGCAAACCGGAATGCAGCGCACCGATTCTATGGAACGATTTTCACGGAGGTCACTATGCTGGAGATCAAAGACAAAAAATTTTATATGAACGGCAAGCCTTTCAGCATCTATTCCGGGGCAATGCACTATTTCCGCATCCTGCCCGAATACTGGGAGGACAGATTAACCAAACTGAAAGCCGCCGGGTTCAACACAGTTGAAACGTATGTTTGCTGGAATCTGCACGAGCCGAAACCGGGCGAATTCTGCTTTGACGGAATGCTGGATATTGTAAGATTTATAGAGACCGCAAAAAAAGCGGGCTTATACTGCATTGTGCGCCCCGGGCCCTATATTTGCGCAGAATGGGATTTCGGCGGTCTGCCGGCATGGCTCTTGAAAGACAAAAACATGCAGATCAGATGCTGCTATCCGGATTACCTGAAAGCCGTGGAGCGGTTTTACAAAGCCCTGCTCCCAAAGCTGGCGCCCCTGCTTGAAACAAACGGCGGAAACATTATTGCCATGCAAGTGGAAAACGAATACGGCTCATACGGCAATGATAAGGAATACCTGAGATACATAGAAAAACTGATGCGCGACTGCGGTATAGACGTACTTTATTTTACCTCTGACGGGAACTGGAAAAACATGCTTTCCGGCGGATCGCTGCCCGATATTTATAAGGTGCTCAACTTCGGCTCCAAGGCAAAAACGGCTTTTGGCTGCCTGAAAGATTTTGAAAATAACGGCCCGAACATGTGTGGCGAATTCTGGTGCGGCTGGTTTGACCACTGGCGTGACAAACATCACACAAGAGACGCCGGTTCCGTTGGCAAGGAGATCCGTGATTTTCTGGATACCGGCGCAAGTTTTAATTTTTATATGTTCCACGGCGGCACGAATTTCGGATTCACCGCCGGTGCAAATTTCAACCCCGGAGAGGGGTATCAGCCCACCGTTACAAGTTATGATTACTGCGCGCTTTTAAACGAATGGGGCGATTACACCCCGGCGTATCACGAGGTTAGAAAGATCCTCTGTGAACATCAGGGCATAGAAACGGGTGCTCTGCCGCCTGCGCCGAAGTTACAATCCATCGGCACGGTAGAACTGAATGAATTTGCCCCGCTGTTTGATAATCTTTGCAATATTGCAGAAAAGCACAGGGCAGCCGTGCCGGAAAGCATGGAATACTTTGGTCAGAATTTCGGCCTGATCTATTATGAAACGGTACTCAGCGGAAAATATGACCTATCGCCCATAGAATTCCGAAACGTGCACGATTTCGGCTACGTCTACTTTGATGGAAAACTGAAAAAGCGAATAGACAGAACACAGTACACCGTAAAAAAGAAAGGGATTCAATCCCTTTTTGGGCTGAAAAAGGAAGAAAAATTTTTGATGCCCGCGCTCAGCGGCAACCGAAAGATCGGCGTTTTGGTAGACAGTATGGGTCGTGTAAATTACGGCGATCAGATAATGGACCGCAAGGGCATGACGGATATTTACATAGGCAATCAGCGGCAGATGGGATACGATGTGTACACTATGCCGCTGGACAATTTGGATAAACTGGAATACACCGCAAAGGCGGATTCCCTGCCCGTATTTCTGCGCGGCAGATTCAAAACATCCTCCAAAGCGGACTGCTTTGTGCACCTGAGCGGATTTCAGAAGGGTTATGTATGGGTAAACGGTTTCAACCTTGGAAGATACTGGAACGTAGGCCCGCAGAGGTCGCTTTACCTGCCGGGCGCGCTGCTGAAAGAGGAAAATGAGATCATTGTGCTTGAAATGGAAAGTTTTTCTAAAAACCGAGTAACCCTAACAGATCAGCATGACCTTGGCTGAATCTAAAAACGAAAAACAAAACAGGGCCTTGCCGTTGTTGCAGGGCTCTTTTTTATAAGTTATTAAATTGGGGAGCAACATGGGGGGGCAATGAACGAGGCAAAAACAGCGAATGTAAAGCCAGTGAAACATACTTAGTTTTAAAATTCCGCATAATTAAGCCGAACAGCAGATAAAAAAATAACAAGCAGATTAAAACCTGCCTTACACGTTTTTTGCTCGGGGGCAGTACCGTTGTACGGCGCCCACTCGCAAAAAAACGAAATTCAGTTCGATTTCTCGCAGCCTACCGAACTCATGGACGGCAGATATGGCGAGGTTGTGGAACTTTGGTTTGACGGGGCATGGGATAAGCCCTGCCGCGCATGGCAGCTGGACAGATTATATAGCCATGTGAAATCCATGCAGCCGATGTGCCAGATCGGTGTAAACCACACCGTGGGAAAATACAGTGAAAAGAAAGGAATGCCAAAAAAGCGGTATGAACCGAAAAATTACCGCGACCGGGATCCGCTTCGTATGTTTCCCTCCGATTTCAGGTTGTGGGACCCAAACATGTGCCGTGAAGACGACCCGAAGATATACACTTTTAACGGCAAAGAATACTATTTGCCATTTGAGCAGACAATCTGCTCACGAAAAGAATTCAGCTGGTTTTATTCAGACACCTATGCGCAAAAACCACTTATGGATTCGGAAGAGATCATAAAGAATTACCGTATTCTTGAAAAAGCAAACAATGTTATGGTGATCAATCTTCCGCCCGATCAAAACGGAAAACTGGTTGACGGCGACATAAAAATCTTATGTATATTGCAAACAGGCTCGACATAAGCAGAAAGTGATGACCCAATAATACTATTTTCATATTTACATTACTTTTTCCTTTTGTTATAATAAAATTGCGGCACAGTTTAATTCTTTTCAGAGCAGGCATGCAAATGTGTGCCGGTCTGCATTTTCCGCGTTGAAATAAACTGTGCTGCAACAGCCCGAGCCGCGTTGTTTATGCGTGGCTTCGGCCACGCATTTTTAACGGACGGAGGAAAATATGCAACTGGAACTGAAACACATCACCAAAAGCTTTACGGGAAAGGAAGTGCTTAAAGGCATTTCCCTTTGCGCCGAAAGCGGCACTGCATTTGGCCTTTTAGGCCGAAACGGCGCCGGAAAGACCACAACCATAAGAATCCTGATGAATGTTTTTCCGGCTGACAGCGGTGAAATCCTGATTGACGGGCAGAAGATCGATTACAACACCATAAAACTCGGCTATCTGCCTGAAGAGCGCGGACTCTACCCCAAGAAAAAGATAAACGACCAACTTTTGTATTTTGCCGAATTAAACGGCATGCGGGCGAAGGACGCCCAAAAATCCATAGACCGCTGGCTTGACCGCCTGGGCATGGCGGAATATAAAAATCAAAAGCTGAACACGCTTTCCAAAGGCAATCAGCAGAAGATACAACTCATCACCGCGCTTGCGCACGACCCGGATATCATTATTTTGGACGAGCCGTTCTCAGGACTGGACCCCGTGAACGCCATGCTTTTAAAAGAGGTTGTGAAAGAAGAGATCGCGCGCGGAAAGATCGTGCTGTTTTCCAGCCACCAAATGAATTATATAGAGGAATTTTGCGACTGCATCGCCATTTTAAACGGCGGTAAAATTGCGCTGAGCGGCGCTCTGAAAGAAATCAAGCACAGTATGAGCGGCAACAAAATTGCCCTGTGCACGCCGGAAAAAGAAAGAATTTTTGCCGAATACGGCTCACGGTGCACGGAGAATGAGGACGGCGAACTGATCATACAGCTGGATGAAAAAGGCGCTTTGCAAAGCGAGATCCAAAAGATCACCGCCGAATATGAGATTGAATCCGTAAGGGTTTATGAACCGTCTTTAAACGACATTTTTGTTGCATACGCAGGAGATCAGGTATAGGGAGGGCGGAAAAATGAAACAGTTTAAGACCATACTGAAATTTGAACTGAACAATTATTTTCAAAACAAAGTTTTTATCGGCCTTACAATCTGCCTGGTTCTGGTCATCGCCGTAATCATGTTTTTTCCCAGATTCACCTCAGATTCCGGTGCAGGGGCAGAACAGGCGGCGGACTCCGCCGATCTGCCGGTTATGTATATACTGTTTGACGGGCCGGAAAACACAGCCGTGGAAAGCGCGTTTCAGGCAGTTTTTCCTGAATACAGGATTGAAACCGCAACGGACGAAACCAGCATAAGAAACGAGATCTCTGCCGGAAACGCGGACTGCGCATTCCTCCTGCACAGCCTTACGGAGTATACGTATCTTGTGGGCAACCTGACGATGTATGACACCAATACCGCGGCGGCAGACACCGCTTTACAGCAGGTATACAGAATAGACGCGCTTTCACAGCGCGGGATCACGCCGGGCGAAGTGCAGGAAATCCTTTCCGTCACACCGCAAAGCACGATAGAAAGCCTTGGCAAAGACCACACACAGAATTTCTTTTACACCTATATTATGATCTTCGCGCTTTATATGATGATCATTATGTACGGCCAGCTTGTTGCAACCAGTGTGGCAACGGAAAAAAGTTCCCGTGCAATGGAACTGCTGATCACAAGCGCAAAGCCGACGGCGATGATGTTCGGCAAGATCACTGCTGCGTGCCTTGCAGGATTTACACAGCTTGTTGCAATATTCGGCAGCGCATATCTCTTTTACAATCTTAACCAAACCTACTGGGCAGGGAATGCCATAGTTGCATCTATCTTTGATATGCCGCTCAGCCTGCTGCTTTACATGATTCTGTTCTTTATACTGGGCTTTATGATCTACGCCTGCCTATACGGCGCCCTCGGCTCCACCGCCAATAAAGTGGAGGATATCAATACGCTGTCCATGCCGCTGACCTTGCTTTTTGTAGCGGCGTTTATGGTGGTCATCTTCTCCATGAGCAGCGGAGACGTGGATAATCTTGCGCTGAAGATTTGTTCATTTATACCGCTCACCTCACCCATGGCAATGTTTACAAGGATCGCCATGAGCACAGTTCCGCCCCATGAGATCATCATTTCTGTTGTGATCCTTGCCGCAAGCGTAATCGGAATCGGCATTCTGAGCGCTAAGATTTACAGAGTGGGCGTGCTGCTTTACGGCACAACGCCGAAACTGCGTTCCATTATAAAAGCACTCAAAAATTCATAAATCCTATAAAAAAGTTCCGCCCGATACAGAACCGGGCGGAATTTTTTTATGCGTTTATATGGCTTTACATGATCTGCTCAATCATAATATCGGAAAAATTCAGGCGTTTGGAGAGTATATATTTCACTTCTTCGTCTGTTTTTCCGCTGTGACGCATAGCCTGGACCGTTAAAACGGCAAGGTTTATGAGCGCCTGTTTATCAGAAGTCTGCAAAACGTTCACCCCCATTAAGAAAAATTTTCCTCACTTTTTTAGTATTGCCATAAACGATCTTTTTGATGCTTAAAAACGGATCCTTTATATTTTTAATTATAATAGTGATTTGTTTTAAAATTACTTATAAAATGTTGTCAAAATGTTAAATATAAAAATCCGCCTTACGGTAAATCCCGTTTCGGCGGATCAAATTCAGTTCTTATGCTTCGGTCTGTAAACGCCGAGGCGGCGGATCAGTCCGCGGTAGTAATCCCACTGCATGGAAAAAGACCACATCTTCTGTTCATTGCTTTGTTTAAAAGAAAGGATATACCGTTCCCGCTCATCCGGATTGCTTACCCTGAACCGGTCAAGCACATCGGGGTTTTCTTTGGATCTGACGGTGATAACAGCTTGTTCGCCCTCAGGGCAATACACATTTATATCCCCGTTTTCCACTGCGCAACGCACACCTTCGTCGCTGCTTTCAGCAGTAATCTCCAGATCCTGCTGTTCGGGGAAAGAATATACCGTAAACACTTCCCTGCCCGATTTATTCACAATATAATCATAACAAAAATCGCCGTTTTTATTCTGCGCTTTTATAAATTCCGCTTTTTGACTCTCCGGCTGTGTAAACGCCTCCACTTTTAAAAGCGCGCAATCGCCCGTGCCGCTTTTGATTTTTATTCCGATCATATCCGTATCCACCGCCGGGAACGAAAACACCGTCGGCCCGCCGTTATGCAGTTCGCCGGTATTGTAGGAAACTCGGCCGATCATCAGCTGGGCATTTAGAATATGGCTGTTTGGCGCCGGGCTTTCATAAAGGACAATGCGGCAGATCTTTTGCCGTGCCGGCAGCCGAAACGCAACGATACGCTGCGCATCGTCAGCATCGGCAACCCACATACCCTTAAGCGGAAGACCGGTATCCTTACAGATATCCGCGCAATCCACCAGTTTAAAATCGGCAAGATGAGACGGATCACCGCTGGAGGCAGTGATCTGCGCGTTATACAGGACACTGTCTGTTTTTCTGAGCCAAAACACCTTATCCGAATTCATGATTGAGTTTGCGTGATCCGTTGCCGTTTGGCTGGAATAGCGCTGCATTGCCCTGTAACCGGAAGTATTCTGCATAACGCGCGAAAGGCTTTCTTTTGCCACAGGGAAACGCACCCTTTGATTCCAGGCGTAAACATTGCTTTCACGCATAAGTTCAGACGGCGCTTTCAGTCTGGTGGAAAGCGCGTTCAGGCTGTAATAATCTGCGGCGCCGTCCCACGCCGTGGAATAGGCAAAGCCCTTAAACACAAGGGGCGTATAGTACGGCTTGCGTTTGCGTATATCGCCAAGCGCCTCTTCAAAAAACAGACTCAGCGCGCGATGGTCCGCATGGCCGTCATAATCACAGCAAAAGATCGTATCTGGGCTGTATTTTTCGATTACATTTATAAACGAACGCAGAGTATTTTGCCTTGTAAAATCACACTTTGCAAAAGGCGGCTTGCTTTTTGTGCCATAGGTTTCCGTATATCCGGCGGCGGAGCGAATGACCTCATTGCCGGCGGCATTGTAAATATGGCGGCCGTTTTTATCCGTAATACTGTCACTGAAACCGAGGAACAAAACGTGATCTTGCTCTATGCCATAACTTTCGGCAACGGAAAGCGCCTCCCGGATCCGGCACTTTCCCAAGCGATAAAAATCACCGTTGGTTGAAAAAACAATTCTGACTTCAGAGCCGCTTTTGACATACTGCTCGATCACGCCGCCGTAAAGATTGGTCTCGTCATCTTCATGCGGGGCAAAAAACATAACCTTTTTGCCCGAAAAAACAGTGTTACGCTCCGTTTCGGGGAAATCATAAAGCGTCTCTTTTGTAAAAAATACGCCTGCAAACAAAGACACGCCCGCCGACGCGATTGCCGCTATAAGCGAGGCGATAAAAAAGAAAATCGTAAGCCCGGGCGGAAACGGCATCAGCACCGCGGCAAACATGGAAAGATCCAAAACACCGAGCAGCATATAAATCTGCAGCATGCGGGATTCTATATGCACGCCGAAAGCAACCGTAATAAAAGCAAAAACTGCCGTAAGCACCTTAAGCGGCATATACAAAAGCGGATTGATAAACGCAATTCCAACAGCGGCCAAAAAAAGCACCAACAAGGCCACAATAACGGGTATGGCAAACGGCGCCTTTTCATATGGTTTAATCTTTTTCCAGTCAACATGGATCACAATGCATTCTCCTTATCCCTAAAACGGCTGAAACCGAACATTTTTTTAAATCTTTTACTAAAGATACCAAATCTGCTTAAATTAGTCAAATTTTTTAAAAAAGGTGTTGACAAATCTTTTTTTTATGCTATACTTAAATTGTACTTGGTACAAGATAATAATTAATGCAAGGTGGTGCTCGATGCAGAACGAGCAGATCATTTCCCTTTTTAAAGAAAAGCATTTCCGCGCTACGCCGCAAAGGATCGCCGTTTATAAATATGTATACGGCCACAGAACACACCCGGACGCATCCCGGATCTATGAAAACGTGCTGAAAAACAATCCCAGTTTTTCCAAAACTACAGTCTATAATGCGTTAAGGTCTCTTTGCGAAAGCGGATTTCTGATTCCCGTTACCATTGACGAAGATAAAACACATTATGATGCAAATGTGCATTTTCACGGGCATTTTATTTGCAGCGAATGCGGTGAGATCTATGATTTCAGCGTTCCTGAGCCCGTGGGAAATGGGCTGAACGGATTTACCGTTACCCGAAAAGATGTTTATTACAGCGGGATTTGCCCCGATTGTAACAATAAATCAAAAAATTAATTTTGAAAAGGAGTATTTATTATGGCAAAGAAGTATTATTGTCCCGTATGCGGATACGAAAGTGACGAACCGATCGAAAAGTGCCCCATCTGCGGCGCTGCTATGAAAGAGCGTGAAGAGGGCGGCGAAATGGCTTGGGCTGCTGAGCACATTGTTGGCGTTGCACAGGGCGTAAGCGAAGAGATCCTTCAGGGCCTTCGCGACAACTTCAACGGCGAATGCAGCGAAGTTGGTATGTATCTTGCAATGGCAAGGGTTGCCCACAGAGAAGGCTATCCGGAGATCGGCCTTTACTGGGAAAAAGCGGCTTACGAAGAGGCAGAGCACGCTGCAAAATTTGCAGAGCTTCTTGGTGAAGTTGTAACCGATTCCACAAAGAAGAATCTGGAAATGCGTGTTGCTGCGGAAAACGGCGCAACACAGGGCAAAACAGATCTTGCAAGACTGGCGAAAGAGCAGGGTCTTGACGCAATTCATGACACCGTTCACGAAATGGCAAGAGACGAAGCCCGCCACGGCAGAGCGTTTGCAGGTCTCCTTAAGAGATACTTCGGCGAATAATCAAAAGAATATACATAATTTGCGGCAGTGTTTTTCTGCCGCATTTTTTTACTTTTCATTACTTTAAAGGAGAGATGAAATGAACAAATCCGCTTTGTATAACTTATCCTACGGCGTTTACGTTGTAACCACCTGGAATGACGGAAAACCCACCGGGTGCACGGCTAATTCTGCAATGCAGATCACCTCTTCGCCGGCAACGGTTGCCGTTTCCATAAACCATGATAATTTCACAAACGAATGCATCCGCAATTCCGGCGTATTTGCGATCAACATTTTGGGAGAGCACTGCGACCCCATGGTGATCGGCAATTTTGGATTTAAAAGCGGAAGAGACAGCAATAAATTTGCCGATTATGCGCCGGCAATCAAGAATTTTATGCCCATTGTGCCGAAAGCAAGCGGCTACATCACCTGCAAAGTTATAGATAAAATGGAGACCTCCACACACACGGTCTTTTTGGGCGAAGTGACTGACGCCGATATTCTGAACGACGATGTGCCGATGACCTACGCATATTACCACAATGTGATCAAAGGAAAAGCCCCGAAAAACGCACCTACCTATCAGGGCGAATAAGGGCTGCTTCAAGGATATAAAAAACCGCCGCGGCGCGTATGTTTTGCGCTGCGGCGGTTTTTTTGCCCGTGCTTTATTCCGTTTTTGCATTTCCCTGCGCGGCACGGCGGGCGGCAAGCTCTGTTTCCACCTTTTGCCTTTGAGCGGGCGTATATCTGATAAACAGCAGCGGCACGATATAAAGCAGGCTGGCAATCGCCGGGGTGAGGATCACGAGCGGCCAGATCCACTGATCAAATGCGGCGGACTGCGTGCCCACATACACCGAAGCGCCCTCTACCGCCTTATAATCCAAAAGATGCAGCGCAAGCGCGGCAAGGCCGGCGGTTATCCCGCTGGAAATCTTGGTAAACATCGTTTGCATAGAAAACGTGATGCCCTCCGTGCGCTTGCCTGTTTTCCATTCCATATAGTCAATACTGTCGCAAAAGATAGAAGTCTGCGCAATGGAATTGGCACCCATCGGAATACAGCCCAAACCGATCAGCGCAAGGGCAAACCAAAGATTGTTGCCCTCAAAACCGATGAAATACGCAATTACGCGGACGATCACATTCGCCGCCTGCATCATGATCAGCGCATTCACATAACCATGGCACCACTTTTTAAGTTTATCGGCAAAGAACATACCGATGAAACCCGGCAAGCCGGTTATGGCGGAATAGATGGTAGTAAGCCCAAGCGCGCCGATGATACTGTTTTGACCAAGAAAATCGGCAGGGATTTCATATTTAAACAAATACGTAACAAGATTTGCGCCAAAGCCGAGCGAGCCGAGCAGATTTGCCACGGTTACGAGCAGCAGCATCTTGTTTTTAAAAAGAAGAGAAAAACTTTCCCTTAACGTGGCCTGCTGCTGCGCCTTAACGACCTTTACCCTTTCCTGCGCGCTGCTGCACCGGTAACTGAGCATTGCGCCGCCGAGTCCGAAAATGATGGCGAACACAAGCGTGAGCAGCGCCATGCTGCCTCCCGTGGCATTCGCGATCATTTCAAGCACCATGGGGATCCCTGCGCTGAGCGCGCCGTAAACGCAGGAACCGAGCGTTCTTGCCCACTGCACAAAAGAATCCCGCTCCTGTGAATCAGGGGAAACACTGGAAGTAATGCCCCAAATGGAAACATCCTGCAAGGTATAGCAAAGATCCCAACAGATATACATAATGATGAAATACGAAACACGCAGCCAGAGCAGATCTTCTTTTGTGGAGAAAACCACAAACATCAAAACGGTGAAGATTCCAACGGGCAGAGGCGTATATTTTAAAAACGGGCGCAGTTTTTCGCCGCTTTTAAAAGTATGCTTATCAATATACGAGCCTACCACGGGATCATTAACGCCGTCCCACACTTTCATTACGATCAGCAGAACGGAAACCACAATGGCCGGAAACAGCGCAATATCCGTTAAAAAGTAATTAAAAAACGATCCGCCGATCAGCGAATAGACCATATTCTGGCCGCAAAGGCCGGCATAATAGTTTATCTTTTCCTTTTTGGAAACATATTTCATAACAGCCCCTCCCCTGCCATGCTACAATTTCATTCTATCACAAAACCAAATTTAAAAACATATGTAAAAATAACAAGAAAATGCCCGTGATTTTGTATAAATTGCCGCTTTGCAGATAAAATTAAAATAATTTTCAAATTTATATTTATGTTTATGCGTGTTTTTGCTATAATGTTTTCAGAAAATTTTTAGCAAGCATCATCAAAATTTTCATTGTTTTCAAAAGGGAGGATATATATGGGCGGATTTTTCGCAACCGCGTCCAGAGAGGACTGCGTATTTGATCTGTTTTTCGGGGTGGACTACCATTCCCATCTTGGCACAAGGCGTGCGGGCCTTGCCGTTTATGATGAGAAAAGTGGATTTGAAAGGGCAATACATAATATAGAAAACGCACCTTTCAGAACCAAATTCACCAAAGAATCCAACGAAATGCACGGCACGCTCGGCATTGGCTGCATCTCAGATTTTGAGGCACAGCCGATTCTTGTTCGCTCGCACCACGGCACCTTTGCCGTTACAACGGTGGGCAAGATCAATAACGCGGCAGAGATCGTGGATCAGATCATAAAATCCAACGTGCACTTTTTTGAAATGAGCAACGGAGATATCAATCCGACGGAACTGGTTGCGGCGATCATCAACCAAAAAGAAAACTTTATTGACGGCATCCGCTATGCGCAGGAGATTATTGACGGATCGCTGAGCATGCTGATCCTGACCCCGAAAGGCATTTACTGCGCAAGGGACAAGCTGGGCAGAACACCCATCGTGATCGGCAAAAAAGACAGCGGTTACTGCGCAAGTTTTGAGAGTTTTGCCTATCTGAATCTGGGCTACACGGATTGCAGGGAACTTGGCCCCGGCGAGATCGTAGTCATGACGGCAAACGGAGTTAAAACGCTTGTAAAGCCCGGAAAAGATATGAAGATCTGTACATTCCTTTGGGTGTATTACGGTTATCCCTCCTCTTCCTACGAGGGAATCAGCGTGGAAAAAATGCGCTACAACTGCGGCAAACTGCTTGCCCGGAGAGATAATGTAAAACCGGATATCGTTGCCGGTGTTCCCGATTCCGGCACGGCGCATGCCATCGGCTATGCCAATGAATCCGGATTCCCGTTTTCACGCCCGTTTGTAAAATACACGCCGACCTGGCCCAGATCCTTTATGCCGACGCACCAGAGCAAGCGCAACCTGATCGCTAAGATGAAACTGATCCCGATCCATGATCTGATCGAGGGTAAGAGCCTGCTGCTGATAGACGATTCCATCGTTCGCGGCACACAGCTTAGGGAGACAACGGAATTCCTGTACGCCAGCGGCGCAAAAGAAGTGCACATCCGCCCGGCGTGCCCGCCGCTTCTTTTCGGGTGCAAATATCTGAATTTCTCCCGCACTTCATCGGAAATGGAGCTGATCACAAGGCGCGTGATCAAAAAACTGGAGGGCAAAGACCCGGATGACGCAACGCTTAGGGAGTATGCGGATCCGGACAGTGAAAAATACCAGAAAATGGTGGATGAAATCGGCAAAGAACTGCATTTTACATCTCTCAGATACAACCGGCTGGACGATCTGATCGAATCCGTCGGCATTGGGGAAGAAAAACTCTGCACCTATTGCTGGAGCGGAAAAGAATAAACCCGTGATGCGAAAAGCGAGGGAAAACGGCAATGTATGAATTGATCCAAATTTCCGAAATCAGTTACTATATCCAGTGCCCCGCCAAGATCGGGCTTGTAAAACTGAACGATCAGGAGGTTTGCCTGATCGACAGCGGAAACGATAAAGACGCCGGGCGAAAGGTGCGGCAGATTCTGGATGCGCAGCATTGGAATCTGGCCGTGATTTTAAACACGCATTCCAACGCGGACCATATTGGCGGCAACCGGTATCTGCAAGGGCAAACGGGCTGCAAAATATACGCGCCGGGGATCGAGTGCAGTTTTACCAGGCACCCGGTTTTAGAACCCGCTTTCTTATACGGCGGTTACCCCTGCAAAGATCTGCGGCACAAATTTTTGATGGCGCAGGAAAGCCCGGCGGAAGAGCTGACAAAACAAAACCTGCCGGACGGCTTTGAGATCATTGAACTTCCGGGGCATTTTTTTGATATGGTAGGCTTTCGCACACCGGATGACGTTGTTTTTCTGGCGGATTGCCTGTCCAGCCGCGAAACACTGGAAAAATATCAAATCGGATTCATCTATGATGTTGCCGCCTATTTGAACACCCTGGAAAAAGTAAAAAACCTGACCGCCAAAATGTTTGTGCCGGCACATGCCGAGGCAACCGCGGAAATTTCCGATTTGGCGCAATACAATATAGACAAAGTGTATGAAATTGCAGAAAGAATAACATGTTTCTGCTCCGAGCCGATCTGCTTTGAACTCCTTTTGCAAAAGCTTTTTGCGCAATACAAACTGACCATGAATTTTGAGCAGTATGTTTTGGTTGGCAGCACAGTACGTTCTTATCTGTCCTGGCTGAAAGACAGCGGAAAAATCAGCGCGGTATTTCACAACAATCTGCTGCTGTGGCAGCGGATATAAAAAAGAGCCGCGCCGTTCAGATCAAATATAACAGATGCGCTTGGGCGATTTTCTCCGAAAACCGGCAAAGAAATCAACATCCGTTTTTCTAAGCAAATGGGCAACTTTAAGTACCTGCGGCATAAAACCATGGTAAAGATAAGCAATGGATAAACGGCATGGCAAAGGATAAAAAAATGGATATCACATTCAATACAAGCGAAGGCGTTTTTAATTACCGTGTTTGCGCAGTGATCCTGCATGCGGAAAAAATACTTGCCATGCACGATGAAAGATCACCGTATTTTTATTTACCCGGCGGAAGGGTGAATTTAAAAGAAACAGCCGAACATGCCGTACTGCGCGAAGTACGGGAAGAACTGAATACAAATCTGAAAATCGCAAGACCGCTTTGGATCAACCAGGCTTTTTTTACGGAAGATGTTACCAAACGCAGTTATCATGAATTGTGCATCTATTTTCTTATGGATATTTCAGATTCAAATCTTCTGGCTTTGGGCGAGCAATTCACTTTATATGAAAAGAAACATACACACAAATTTGAATGGCTGCCGTTTCAAAGTTTGAAAAGCGAATATTTTTACCCTGAATTTTTAAAAGAGAAAATTTTTGATCTGCCCGATGAGCTCACTTTAATTACGGAATATGAGTAAAAGCGGAAAATATAAATTAAAAAATTCTGAAATAAGCATAAAAAACGCGCTTTGTAAAATTACAGAGCGCGTTTTTTATATGTAAACGAATGAAACAAAAAAGCCCGCTCGGAAAGACCCTCTCCGGCAGAATCGCAATGGGTGAACGGCTCTGCCTCTTTCCGCGCGGGCTGCCGCTTATAACAAGCGGCGCAGCAATAGGAAAGGAAGTAACATCCTTTACTGATATCATTGTACCATTTATAAAAAATTAGGCAATACAAAAATCGGAAAATACATTCTATAAAACGGAAAAACGACAAATTTTTTTTGCTGTTTTCACCGCCGCCCAAGATCATCCTCAGATCTCCAGATCGGTATAGATCGGATAATGATCACTCATGGCATTCATATAGGAATCGGAAAGCATAGTAAACCGTTTGGCCGTTGCCGTGCCATTAATAAAAATATGATCGTATGACGGATCCGCAAAACTGCTTTCCGCGCCAAAAGAACACTCTTCTGCCGCATATTTGCTGTCTGCCAGTTCACCTGCAAGGCGCTCATAGATCTCCGGCGCATCTATAGCGGGAGTTTCAGGCGTATCTTCTTTTGTATTAAAATCTCCGGTTGCAAATACGGGGCAGTCATATCCCGCATGCAGCGAACGAATCAGTTCCAGCAGTTCATCACACTGCGCCTGCATCGTTTGCATCCCCTGCTCTTCCTGACCCTCGCGCAGCAGATCAAAATGCGTATTCGTAACGGCAAAGCGTTTTTTGCTCTGCTTATCCTCAAACACAGCCCATACCGCTCTGCGAAGTCGCGGATTATCGCCTTTTTCATATTTGACCTGACCGCTCTGCACAACATCCAGCCGATCCGCATTATAGATCATGGCAGTCATGCGGACAAAAACACCCGTTGAAAACGGATAAAGCATTTTATACCCTTTAGGCAGATTATTGCGGATCGCACAATACCACCCGTCACACATTTCCTGCACACCGATCACATCCGGTTTAACGGTTTGTATGAGAGAAATGTACATTGCGGCGCGCGGTTTTACCGGAAGACCGCCCCAGCTTTTATAACCGACCAGAAGATTGAAACTCATAATGCGGATCTCGCCATCTTGCGCTGGTTTCACATTTTCTGAAAGTTTAGCGGCAAAGCCGTTTCCAAGCCGGATCTTATTCTTTTTCAAAAAGATCAAGGGAATGACTGGTCATGCCAAGCATATCCCGCCGCTCACAGATTTTGAAATGGAAATCCATATAATCGGAAAATGTGTCCTCATCCATATTATCTATGCATTCTTCTAACAGGCAAGAAATCATATCCGTTGCCACAAAATGAAGACGTTTTACGTTAAAACCTGCCATGAGCGAATCAATATCCTCTGTGCGATATAGTTTAAAGACCAATTCGGGTGAAAAATTCATATTATATTCAGAATCTATATATTTATTTTCTTTATACATTTTAAGATTTTTTCGGCGAAAAAGGCTATCATAAACAGCAAGATCGTTCATAACATACGCTGCAAAAACTTTTCCGCCGCGCTTTGTAACGCGCAGCGCCTCACCCAAAGCACGCAGCGCATCTTCCCTGCTGAACAGATGATACATCGGCCCCAGCAGCAGCGTTATATCATAGGTTTCACTTGCAAGCGGCAGACTGACCGCATCTCCCTGCCGGATCGTTACATTCTGATGCGGTTTCATTTTGCTTTTAAACACGTCAATATTATGCTGCACCAGTTCAACCGCGTCCACGGTATAACCCCGATCCGCAAGCGCAAGCGAATACCTGCCTGTGCCGGCGCCGATTTCCGCAACGCGCATACCGGGGCGCAGATACTTTTCAATATACCGCATGGTGGTGATATATTCAACGGCGTTGAATCTGCGGTCAAATCTGCTTTCCTCGTCATATGCATTATAATACTCTTTTACATAGTCCTGCGCGGTTTTCTGATCCATCTTCTTTCTCCCACAGCATAGCGTACTCATCCGCAGGGGCGGATCCAAGTTTTTCTTTTACGGAAAAACCGTTTTTGATATAAAATGCAACCGCATTCTGATTTTCACAATACACATGAAGTTTCAGACTGCTTTTTTGTTTTTTAACGTGATCCAAAAGGGCGGTGCCAATGCCCGAAGATCGAAATTCTTTTTTAACAAAGAGACCCTCAATATAATTACCGTTAAGCCCTATAAAGCCGGCAACAATGCCGTTTTTTTCATAAACATACGTTTCGGCTTTCGGGATCTGCGCTTTTGCGTATTCAAAATTTTCATGCCAGAAAGCGGCGGAAACGAATGGATGCGCGTCCAGATTGGCATCCAACCAAATGCGCATAACACAATCCGTATCTTTTTTGCTGAATCTTCTGATCATTTATGATACCTTGCATGATTTAAGATGGAAAAAGCGCGGTAGATCTGTTCCAAAAGAACAAGGCGCGCAAGCTGGTGCGGCAGGGTGATCCTGCCGAATGAGAACTTGATCTTACCAAGGGATTTTACCTTTTCCGAAAGACCGAAAGAACCGCCGATCACAAAAACGATCTTAGAATTTTGAAGGCTGATCTCTTCGATCCGGGAGGCAAATTCGGGCGAGGAGTATTCCCTGCCCTCAATGCAAAGCGGAATAACCGCCGCGCCCTTCGGAATCTTAGCCAGAATTCTTTCGCCCTCTTTTTCTATGATATTGCATATCTCCGATTCGGAAGGCGAATCCGAGGCGCGCTCCTCGGCGATTTCTGTGATCTGCACCTTGGCATATGCGCCGAGCCGCTTTAAATATTCAGCGCACCCGTCTTTTAAATACTGCTCTTTCAGTTTACCTACGCAGAGAATGCTGATATGGATCACAGAACGATAAGCCCCCCGTCATTTTCAGGCTTGGAAACATAAAGGCGGTAATCCTCATTTTCCTTTGCGCCGAGTTCTCCAAGCGCGCAAACCGCGGATAGGCGGGCAACCTCCGGCACATTATTTTCCCGGCTCAAATGGGAAAGCACAAATCTTGTGGTACCGCTTTCCAGCAGTTCTTTTGCAAATGAATCCGCCGCATGATTTGAAAGATGCCCTTTTTCGGAAAGAATACGCTGCTTGAGCGGATAGGGATACGCGCCGTTTTGCAGCATGGAAATCTCATGATTGGATTCAAGAAACACCAGATCCGAACCGGTCACCGCTTTTTTTGCCTCATCCGTAACATAGCCCGTATCGGTGCATACGGATACCGTGCGCCCGTCTGACAATTCAATTTTATACCCCACGCAATCCACCGCATCGTGGGAATTATGAAAAGCGGAAACATACATATCGCCGAGATCCAGCACGGAATTTATCTCATAGGATGTTACCGTATTATTGGCAATGCCGCTGAAACGCAGTTCCTCCAGCGTGGCAGGCGTCGCAAAGACCGGTGTTTTATGGCGAGAGGCAAAAACACGCACGCCGGCAACATGGTCTGCATGTTCGTGCGTTACCAAAACCGCCCTGATCTGATCCGGATCTACGCCGATATTCCTGAGCGCGGCGGCGCACCTTTTGGCAGATACACCGATATCAACCAGAATCCCGCCGTTTCTGCCGCCTATGTAAATTGAATTTCCGCTGCTGCCCGAAAAGAGCTGACATACTTTTGCCATAGATAATCTTCCTGTTAAATATGATTTTAAAATACGATCTAAAAAATAAATATTCAAAAAGGGGCGATGATTCGCCCCCCGTTTTCTTTGTGTGATCGTGTATCAGCCGGCGTGCGCAACACTGCCGCTGACTTCGGCGCGAACCCGTTTGATATCCGCTCCGAGTTTTGTGAGTTTTTCAACGATATTTTCGTAGCCTCTGTCCACATACTCTATTTTTTCCACAACCGTTTCGCCGGAGGCGATCAGCCCTGCAATAACCATAGCGGCGCCTGCGCGCAGATCCGTTGCCTTAACGGTTACGCCCGTTAAATGATCCACGCCCTCAATAACGGCAATCTTACCGTCCACCTGAATATTGGCGCCCATTCTAAGGAGCTGACCAACATATTGAAACCGATTATCCCAAACCGATTCGGAAAGAATGGAAGTGCCTTTGGCAACGGAAAGCAGCACTGCCATCTGCGGCTGCATATCCGTTGGAAAACCGGGATGCGGCATTGTTTTCACATTGCACCTGGTAAGCGGTTTAAATCTTGTAACACGAACGGCGTCATCATACTCTATGATCTCCGCCCCTGCTTCTTCCAATTTTGCGCTGATGGATTCCAAATGCTTTGGAATCACGTTTTTGATCAGCACATCTCCTCCGCAGGCAGCGGCAGCCACCATATAAGTGCCCGCCTCAATCTGATCCGGAATAATAGAATAGGTGCAGCCGTGCATTTTTTCCACGCCGCGGATCTTGATCACATCCGTGCCCGCGCCGCGGACATCAGCACCCATAGAGTTTAAAAAGTTTGCCAGATCAACGATATGCGGCTCTTTGGCGGCATTTTCAATAACAGTAAGCCCTCTGGCAAGCACTGCGGCAAGCATAACATTGATGGTTGCGCCAACGGAAACAACATCCATATAGATCGTTGTGCCAACCAGTTTTTCCGCCTCTGCGCAGACCATGCCGTTTACGATATTGACATCCGCGCCGAGCATTTCAAACCCTTTGATATGCTGATCTATCGGTCGGTCGCCAAAATCACAGCCGCCGGGCAGAGCCACCTCTGCCTTTCTGAATCTGCCGAGCATGGCACCGATCAGATAATAACTTGCCCTGAAACGGGAAGAAAACTCATAAGGCACGCTCTGGCATTTGATTGGGCGTGTGTCTATCTCTATAGAATCTTTTGAAAGCAGTTTGATGCTGGCGCCCATCTGGCTCAGTATCTCTATAATCAGTGAAACATCGGAAATATTGGGTATATTTTCTATCTTAACTTTATCATCCGCAAGCACAGCGGCGGGGATAATCGCAACGGCTGCGTTTTTCGCGCCGCTGATATTGACTTCGCCGAACAGCTCTTTGCCGCCCTTAATCACAAAATTTTCCAAATTTCTTTCCCTCTTTAAACCCGGAATAACAATCTATTGTAAAAAAGTAGTATATAATATAAGTACGGTTTTCCTTAACCTTGCATATTATAGCAGAATGGACTGTAAAAATAAAGACCTTTTAATAATTCGATACACTTTTGTAATATATAAATTTGCTAAAAAAACAACAAGATATATGGTAATACTGCCTAAAACCGTGCAATATAGAGGGGTGTAAAAATTTTAAAAAAATTTTTAAATTTTCCCTTTTTCCCATTAATTACAAAAATATTACAATATTTTCAGTGCAAATCAATAAAACATTTGTTCTGTTTTTTACCTTTAAAATGCGGCGCAGAAAAAGCAGCAAAAATAGTATTTGAAACAAAATGCTGATTATTTACAACTTTGCAAAGTATTTTGTGAAACAAAATCTGCAAATGTTTTATCCTGAATATACATAGAATATTGACAAATCGATTTACATATTGTATTATAAGCGTAAATATACATTTTTTATTAATTTTTTATTTTTTTACGGAGGATTAATTTTGGACGACTCTATATGGCCTCTGCTATTACTGCAGGTAGTATTGATCGCGCTCAACGCCGTTTTTGCCGCTGCGGAAATAGCAATCGTCAGCATGAATGACAACAAAATGGCAAAGATGGCAAAGGAAGGGAACAAAAAGGCTGCGCGCCTTGTAAAACTGACGAGCCAGCCCTCCAGATTCCTTGCCACCATTCAGATCGCCATAACGCTTGCGGGATTTCTGGGAGCCGCTTCGGCAGCGGAAAGTTTCTCAGACGTAATTGTAGAGGCTGTTATAAAAACGGGAATCGGAATTCCCGAAAATCTGCTGAACAGCATCGTTGTATTTCTGATCACGCTGATCATTTCGTTTATCAACATCGTTTTCGGCGAACTGGTGCCGAAACGGATTGCGATGCGCAACCCGGAATCGTATGCGCTTGGCATTTCGGGGCTTATCTACGCTATCTCAAAAATTTTCAAGCCGATCGTTTGGTTGCTTACGGCATCCACAAATCTGGTTTTGAGGCTGTTTAAGATAGACCCCAACCAAAACGATGAAGAGGTCAGCGAAGAAGACATCCGCATGATGGTGGATGTGGGCAGCGAAAGCGGCGCCATAGACCGCACGGAAAAGGAATTCATTCAGAATGTTTTTGAATTTGACGATCTCACTGCCGGCGAAATTGCCGTTCACAGAACCGAAGTTTCCCTGCTGTGGCTGGAAGAGAGCCCTGAGGAATGGGATAAAACGATTCACGGCAGCAGGCACAAGATCTATCCCGTATGCAACGAGACCGTTGATAATGTGGTTGGCATACTGAATGCAAAAGACTACTTCCGCCTTGGCACAAAAGACAGAGCCACGGTAATGAAAAAAGCCGTTCACCCCGCATATTTTGTGCCGGAAAGCGTAAAACTGGATGTGCTTTTCCAGAACATGAAAAAAAGCAAGAATTCATTTGCCATTGTTTTGGATGAATACGGCGGCACAACGGGAATCATTACGATCAACGACCTTGTGGAACAGTTGGTGGGCGACTTTGACTATGATGACAGCAATGAGCCGCGCCCGATTGAATCCATAGAAAGCCTGGATTCAAAAACATGGAAGATCACAGGCAACCCGGCGATTGACGATATTGAGGAAGCGCTGGATATTTCCCTTAAGAATGAGGAATGCGACACCTTCAGCGGTCTTGTTTTTGAGGCGCTCGGCTCCATTCCGGACGATGAATGCGACCCGTTTGAAGTGGAGACGGACGGCCTGGTGATTAAAGTTACAAAAGTCAAGAACCATCAGGTGCAGACGGCTATCGTGTGCAAAGCAAGCCCGAAAAAGGAAGATAGCGAGGTCGAAAAACAAAATACCAAAGGGAATCAGGAAAAAGAAAACAACAACGAATAATGCCGCAGATGATTTCTGTTAAAAAACGAAAAGGCGCTGAAACAGCGCCTTTTTTCTTTACACTTTTAATATATAAAACGACTCTGGCTTATTGAACGCAAGTCAGGGCTGTTTTTGAGCAGTCTGCACACCGATATTTTCTCTTGCCTTAAATCACTGCGTTTTGATTATTGATCTCGCCGCCTGTAAGGATATGATCTGCCGCAAGCGTAAGTTTTTTAAGATCTTCATTCTTTTTAAATAATCTTGACGGGGCGCGCATCGCGCACATAACCACACGGTAATAAGCGCTGTTTCTGGAATGCGGCGTTCTTGCGCCATCCAATATGGAGAGCCATATTTCGCCGATCATTTCACGCAGCGGCTTATATCTGAACTGCATGGCATCTGCTTTGGAAACGCCTGTTGCAAGACCGCACGCGCGCAAAAGTTTATATGCGTCCCAAACGAGAGCAGTATCGATCTTGTGTAAAAGCGGTTTAAACAGGAACCAATATCTGCCGAGTGCACGCCCGTTCAGCTGCAGAGCGTCCGCACGCTCCATAAATTCATTTTTATCCCGGCACTTTGTTACATTAAAGAGCAGATCACAGGCGTGCTTTGCAAGAAACTGCTGCGCATCCGTTTGACTGCCGTTGAGAATAAATGTTTTCAGATGCTCTACCTTATAAGAAAGCATGCCGCCCGCCTGAACGGTGACGTTCACGATTGGTGCGGGATAGCCGCACAGGGAACCGACATTGACTTCCGTAATTTTATTGCCGGAGGGGCTGACAAAAAAATCCGTATCCTGAATATGGCTGTGCCCGACGAACATATACCGAAGTCCGTTATCGGCAAAGAACGAGGCAACCTCTTCCCGGTTTTCAACGCACGTGGAACCGCCTGTGATCAGCGGTGAAACATGGGGCATAAGCAAATGATGCTCTATACCGATCATCAAAGCGCCGTCCGCCTTTGCCTTTTGAAGCTGACGAACGATCCACGTTCTGCACGCGGGCGTAAAGCCGGCGTGATCGTTTTCATTCTTATCATCATTCAGGCACAGTACCCGTATTTTATCTGAAAGTTGGATCGTGTAGCAGACCGTTCCGATATCCGTAATAAAAGAATCCGCCGCCTGCGCGGGACCGAAATCTTTGTAAAACGCAGGAAGATCAGAACTTTTCATAACCGGAACATCGTGAAATGTTTTATTCCCTTCAAAGCGGCGGGGATTTTCATCACAGCACCAGTCATGCGTTGCTGTAATCAAATAGACCGGCTTTTTCTTTTTCAACTGATAAAGTTTTTCCCGGAATTCAAGGTGGGACACCATTTCGCCATCGTTTGTAACATCACCGAGAATAAAAACAGCGTCCGTATCACTGTTTGCGATCTGCTGAAATGCGGCGTCTATGATCTCCCCGGTTTCGGCAAGACATTTCTGATCCGATCCGGAGCGGAGCTCATAGGCCTTTCCGCTTGTTCCCAAGGATTTTGAATAATAATGCGTATCCGCAATAAAGGTTATTTTCATTGTATCACCTACTTTCATTATACTTAAACGGTAAAGGTTATGCAAGCGCCTTACAAAAGAACAGGCAGATCCCGCATAAAAGGATCTGCCTGTTTTCTCTCTTTCAATATAATTATTCGTTTACGGCTTTGGCGGTTTCTTTTTCCGCTTTGCGCGCCGCTCTTCTTTCCATGATCTCTTTCATCATCTGTCTGTGGCCGTCTCCGGTGATGTTATAGAAATGCATCGGAATCAGCATGAGCAGATAGCCGATCGCAGGAACAAGCGTAGTAAGCAGGAAGAGCGCCCAGTTGGTTTCCGTATTCTGAATGAGCGAGCCTTCGGTATGCTGCACATAACCTGTAAAACCAAGGATCGCAAGGCCGATTGAAGAAGAAAACGTATTCTCGATCTTGCCGGTAAAGCTCATGATGGAAAGCATGATACCCTCAACACGGGTGCCGGTCTTCCACTCAATATAGTCTACGGTTTCCGCTTCCATTTCCTTTTGGATCAGGTTTTTGAATTCCAGCGGAATGGAGGTGAGCCCGGTAAAGAGCACAACCAGTATGCCGGTAAAGAGCGGCACACTGTCTCCGGCAGCTTTGTTCATAAGCCCGTTATAGCATGTGATCGCAAACAGCGCATGCAGGATGATGGCTGCGATACAGCAAGCCTGATAGAACTTTTTGCTGTCTGCCTTTCTGCCGAGCCTTTCAATGATCTTCGGAACGAGCAGACCTGCAATCAGGAATCCGGGGAATTTTACAACATCAATAAAGATATTATACTGCCTGTTAAACATAAGATCGGCAACGAAATAGAAAGATACCTGCTCCGCAATCTTGCAGATCACAAAGAAGATGTTGCCAAGGAAGAGCATCAGCAGCGGCCTGTTTTTGAAAAGAAGCATTACGCATTCTTTTACGGAAGGCACATCCTCTCTGTGCTCCGCCCTTTCCTTTGTGTTCTTAAAGGTAAATCTGGTTAAAAATACAATGCCGATGGCGGAAATGATAGCAGAAGTCAGATAAGCCTGCGGCGTGTGATCCTTAAAATAAGGAAGAAGCGCGGCGCCGGCAACAAACACCTGCGGCAGCGCGCCCAATACCGAACGGATAATGGAACTCACGCCGAAAAGCTTTGTTCGCTCTATACCGCTTGGTGTAATGGAAAAAGCAAGCGCGCCCATCGGGATATCAAAAGCAGTGTATGTAACATCCAGCCCGATAAACAAAAGCGTTGTATAAATAATGTTAAAAACAGGCGAAGCGTCCGCGCTGCCGATAAAAAACAGGATCATAACGATCGAAACAAAGATCGGCGCCCATTTGATATACGGCCGCATCTGGCCGTCTTTGGTTCTGGTTTTATCCACGATCACGCCCATCATCGGATCGTTGATCGCGTCAAAAATGCCGCAGAAAAGGCGTATTTTGGATGCTGTGCCCATTGGGTCTTTCAGCTTTTTGAACAGAACATTCGTTAAAAAGAAGTTGATGTATTTGGACGAAGTCATGCTGGTATTCATACCCTGCGCGCCGCGGCCGACAGCGTAAGACAGCGTTTCTTTCCAGGTAAGGTAAGTTTCTTCGCCGACATCGGTTTTAATGATCTTGCTGTTCAGAAATTCTTTTACATTAAACTTCCCCATGATTCTCCCCCTAAAGTTTTATTTGATTTTTGTGATCTTGTTCTTTTTCACAAGGTAAACATGGTCCGCAATATCCATCATGGCTTTATCATTCATACTGTCCGTATAAAAATTGGCAATATGTGCATTCGGATAAAGTTCACGAAAGATCTTTACCTTGTTTTCGAGAAAGCAAAGGCGGCGGAATTTGCCTGTTTTCTTATCTATGCTGGAACCAACATAATGCTTTATGCCCATTCTTTTCATGATCTCATCCAATATGAAATCCGTAGTGCCGGAAACGATGATATCACTGTCTTTGCGCACCGCTGCATACCACGGTTTGATCTTTTTCTCATTTTTGTTCCAGAAATCGACCACCGCGCCGGAAAAATCGCCGGCATTTACGTAATAACCCTCCAAAAAGGAAGCATACGCCTCCACGGCATCCTCCACCGTGAAAAGGTGAAGCATATCCTTAAAGGCGATCACGATCAATTTGGGCAGGTATTTCCATATTTTTATATCTCTGCGCACAAAATACAAAATAAAATCAACAAGTGTTTCGCCGTCATAGATTGTATTGTCAAAATCGTAGACATTAACGTCCATACTATAAACCCCGTTTTTCAAGTTCAAGTTTAAACAAAGTCAAATTTATGTCAAATGCTGGAAGAAAAAATACAAATTTCAGAAGTTTTGCAGCATAAATCCATTTCCATATTAACAAAAAAACCGCGCGCTGGCAAGACATATGGATTTATTTTCTTGACTTTAGCGGGAATTAATTATATATTAATATAAACATGTGGGAGGAGTGCCCGGCACAACGGGTATAGTTATGAAAAGAGATTTTATTAAAACTGACGCAGTAATCGTTGGCAGCGGCGTTGCGGGCCTGTTTGCCGCGCTGTGCCTGCCGGAAAGCAAAAAGGTTCTGGTTATAACAAAGGAAGACCTGAAAGAATGCGATTCCTACCTTGCGCAGGGCGGCGTATGCGTTTTAAAAGATATAAAGGATTTTGACTGCTATTTTGAGGATACGATGCGGGCGGGGCACTATGAAAACAACCCGGAAAGCGTTCGGGTGATGATAGAATCTTCGCCGGATGTGATCAGCACTCTGATTCAGCTGGGTGTTCAGTTTGACACGGACAGCAGCGGTTCTTATGATTACACGCGCGAAGGCGCGCACCGGCGCAACCGGATTCTGCACCACAAGGATGAGACCGGGAAAGAGATCACCGCCACACTGCTTTCCATTGCAAAAAAGCGGAAAAATATTACCTTTATAGCGCAAACCACGATGATAGATCTGATTGAAAAAGACAATATCTGCTACGGGATTGTTTGCGAAGACGAATACGGCGAACGCGGCGCCATACTGGCAAAGGATATTATACTTGCCACTGGCGGTATCGGCGGGCTGTTTAAAAACTCTACAAACTTTCCGCACATCACCGGCGACGCCTTTGCCCTTGCGCTCAAGCACGGCATTGAGATGAAAGACATGAATTACATACAGATCCACCCCACCACGCTTTACAGCAAAAAGAGCGGCAGGCGTTTTCTGATCAGCGAGAGCGTAAGAGGAGAAGGCGCCATACTGCTCAACGAAAACGGAGAAAGATTTACGGATGAACTGCAGCCGAGAGATGTGGTAACCGACGCGATCTGCAAGGAGATGGAAAAATTCGGAACGGATCACGTTTACATCACACTGCCTACCATGACGAGCGAACAGGCGCAAAAGCGGTTTCCAAATATTTTTGAGGCGTGCATGGAAGAGGGGTACGATATTACCAAAGACAAAGTTCCCGTTACCCCGGGCCAGCATTATATGATGGGCGGGATCAAGACCGACATCAACGGCAGAACTTCCATGGCGCATCTGTTTGCCGTTGGCGAGACCGCATGCAACGGCGTGCACGGTAAAAACCGGCTTGCCTCCAACAGTTTGCTGGAAAGCATGGTATTCTCCAAACGGGCAGCGGATCTGATTGCTAAAGACAGCAGTGAAAAAGAGACCTATGCGCCGCAGACGGACTGGGATTCCCTGCCGCCAAAAGCGCAACGCGAAAAGGAATTCAGAGACCTGATCATGAACGAGATCAAAAGAAAGGACAGGGCTTTTTATGATAAGTGGTGTAACGATGAAGATTAATATGGATGAGTATATCCTGCACGCGCTGAAAGAAGACATTACCAGCGAGGACGTTTCCACAAACGCCGTTATGCCGGAGAACCGGCAGGGTACGGCACAGCTGATCTGCAAGGCGGGCGGTATCCTCTGCGGGCTGGAAGTATTTGTGCGGACATTTACCCTGCTGGATCCGTCTTTCCGCTTTGAAACAGAAGTAAAAGACGGAGAACCGGTAAAAAAAGGCGAGTTGATCGGAACGCTTTACGGCGATATCAGGGCACTGCTCTCCGGCGAACGGACCGCGCTGAATTATTTACAGCGCATGAGTGGCATTGCAACCATCACAAACGAATACGCAAAAGAACTTGCGGGAACAAAGACAACGCTTTTGGACACAAGAAAAACAACCCCGAATATGCGCCCGTTTGAAAAATATGCCGTAACCGTAGGCGGCGGAAGAAATCATCGTTACAACCTTTCTGACGGCGTACTGCTCAAAGACAACCACATCGGCGCGGCGGGCTCCGTTACGAAAGCCATAGAAATGGCAAAGGCCTACGCGCCGTTCGTAAGAAAAATTGAGATCGAAACGGAAACCCTGGAACAGGTGCAAGAGGCGCTGGACGCCGGCGCCGACATCATTATGCTGGACAATATGGATAATGATACGATGAAAAAAGCCGTTGCGCTTATCAACGGCAGAGCCGAGACCGAATGTTCCGGCAATGTAACGAAAGAAAGGCTGAAAGAAATAGCCGAGATCGGCGTGGACTATGTTTCCAGCGGCGCGCTGACCCATTCCGCTCCCGTGCTGGATATCAGCCTGAAAAATCTGAAGCCTGTTGAATAAAACGGCGCGGCAACCGTTCATAATCCGCATAAAAGCAAAAAAGATAAAAAAACGAGTCCGCTTTTTAAAGCAGACCCGTTTTTTATTATGTTCCTATATACGGTAATTAAAAATACCCTGCGGTCATTCAGGCTTCTTCATGGTGAGGGAGATACGTTTCTTAGCCGTATCCACAGAAAGCACCCAAACCGTAACGATCTGACCGACTTTGAGCACCTCCGACGGATGCCGGATAAATTTATCGGAGATCTGGGAAATATGCACAAGCCCGTCCTGATGAACGCCGACATCCACAAAAGCGCCGAAATCAATTACATTTCTGACGGTGCCTTTAAGTTCCATACCCGGTTTCAGATCTTCCATGCCCATCACATCCGTTCTGAGCATCGGGGCAGGCAACGCCTCACGCGGATCCCTGCCGGGTTTGCTGATCTCTGAAACGATATCGGCAAGCGTGGGCTCGCCGGTGCCGAGTTCGGCTGCAAGCGTTTTGATGCCGCGTGATTTTACTGTGTTGGTAAGCGCCGCTACCTTTCCGTTTGCAACATCGCTTTTGGAAACGCCGCAGATTTTCAAAAGATTTTCTGCCGTTTCGTAAGATTCCGGATGCACGGCTGTATTATCCAGCACATTTCTGCCGCCGGGAATTCTTAAAAATCCGGCGCACTGCTCATACGCCTTGGGGCCGAGTTTGGGGACGTTTAGAAGTTCCGTTCTGGAAGTGAACGCGCCGTTTTCTTCCCTGTAGCGAACAATATTTTCCGCAACGGAAGCGGAAACGCCGGAAACCCGCTGCAAAAGAGACGGAGACGCCGTATTCAGATCAACGCCAACGGAATTTACACAGTCCTCCACAACGGCGTCCAGCGCATGATTGAGTTCCTTTTGCGGCATATCATGCTGATACTGCCCTACGCCTATGGATTTCGGATCTATCTTAACCAGTTCTGCAAGCGGATCCTGCAACCTTCTTGCAATGGAAACGGCGCTGCGCAGCGAAACATCATACTGTGGGAATTCCTGCGCAGCAAGTTTGGACGCTGAATAAACAGACGCGCCTGCCTCGCTGACCACCATATAGGTGATGCCGCAATCCAGTTCCCGGATAACATCCGCCGCGAAAACTTCCGTTTCGTGAGACGCCGTTCCGTTTCCGATGGCAAACATTTGAACACCGTAGCGCTTTACAAGATCTTTAATGATTTTCTTTGCTTCTTCTATTTTGCTGTGCGGCGGCGCGCAATAAATCACCGCGGTATCCAGCACCTTGCCCGTTTCATCCACAACGGCTACCTTGCAGCCGGTGCGGTAGCCCGGATCCAAACCGATCGTAACCTTGCCGCGAACAGGCGGCTGCATCAACAGCTGTGCCGTGTTGGCAGCAAAGACCTTAATGGCGTCCGCACTTGCCCGGGCGGTAAGATCATTTCGTATCTCCCGCTCCACCGCCGGATAAACAAGACGGGAATAGGAATCCTCCGCCGCCTCGCGCACGAGATCCGCCGAGGCATTTGCGCCGTTGACATAGAGCCCTGTGAGCACGCTCATACCGATTGCTTTATCCAGTTCTATGCTGACCTTAAGTATATTTTCTTTTTCGCCGCGGTTGACCGCAAGGATTCTGTGGTTTGCGATCTTGGAGACCGGCTCTTTATAATCCGCGTAATTTTCGTAAACGCCCGGGTCCTCAGCAGCGGCTTTTACGGCAACCGCGCCGTGGGCACGTAGCATATATCTAAGCTGGCGGCGTACATTTGCGTCATCCGAAATGATCTCCGCAAGGATATCGCGCGCGCCGCTGATTGCCTCCTCAGCGGTTGCAACTTCATCATTCAGGTACTGCGCGGCAGAGCTCAGCGGATCAAAGGTATCGGATTGTTTCAGTATATCTTTTGCCAGCGGCTCCAGGCCTTTCGCCTTGGCAACGGAGGCTCTTGTTTTTCGTTTGGGTCTGTAAGGGCGGTAGATATCGTCCAGTTCCGTTAAGGTTTTTGCCGAATCGATCGCGGCGGCAAGCTCCGCTGTCATCGCGCCCTGTTCTGTGATGGATGCCGTTACCTTTTCTTTTTGCTCTTCAAGGGAACGCAGATAATCCAGTCTGTCACTGATAGAGCGCAGGATCTGATCATCCAGCGATCCGGTGGCTTCCTTTCTGTAACGCGCGATAAACGGGATCGTATTACCGTCGTCCAGAAGTTTTACGGTGTTTTCGATCTGGTGGATCTTAACGCCGAATTCGTTTGCAAGTGTTTCGATGATATTCATAAAATTAACCTATCCATTTTTTCTTCTTTCCTATAATTGCCAGCACTGCCACAACGATTACAGACAGCGCAATCACAAACACATACCCGTATTTCCACTGCAGTTCAGGCATATATTTAAAGTTCATGCCATACCAGCCCACGATCAGCGTAAGCGGAAAAAAGATGGTGGAAACAACGGTAAAGATCTGCATGGTATGATTCGTTTTCAGATCTATAAACGACTGGTACGCATCCTGCAAATGAACAACAGAACCGCGCAGAAGTTCCACATCATCACGCAGGCGGACTGTTTTTTTAGTAAAGTTTGCAATATATCTGAGGTAATTTTCATCAAAGATCTCGTTTTCGTTATCCTCCAGCGCCTCGCCGATATCGATCAGCTGCTCATAATAATTGCGCATGGAAAGCAATTCTTTTTTCATCTGAAGCAGATCCAGATTAAAATTATCGCCGGCGTTGCCGTGCAGAACGATCTCTTCCAGTTTCGTGATCTCAAAGCCCTTATCCTCTATGGCTTTATTATCTTTATTCGTAAGGTTATCCAAAAAAGCATAGATTAGTTTTTCAAGCGTAATGTTAATCGGAGAATACTTATCCAGGCTTGCCAAAAACTTATCCCTTGTGGAACAGTCCTTATCTTTCACATCCACAACGATCAGCAGATTTTTCTTGATATACACGGCAACCACATCCCGTTCGCCGTTCAAATCCAGTGCGTTAATCACGCTCATTTTCGTAAAGCAGTAATCGTCGTAGACCTCCACACCGAAGCGCGCGTGAAAAAACATGTTATCAGATTTGACCGCCTCCACGGTTGACGCCGCAAAGCCGAATTTATCATAGATCTTCTCAAACTGATCCACCGTTACATAACCTGCCGTAACATAATGGCTGTCTATCTCATCCACATCCACAGTGGTAACTTCATCCTGAAACTGATAAAACATAGTATACCTCTCGCTTTTAAAAGTGCCCAACGGCTTACGCCGCAGGGCACTTTCAGGGCATAAATCAATAATTTTCCGCTTTAATCTCAAAATACGCTCTGGGGTGTGCGCATACCGGGCACACTTCCGGCGCCTCTTTGCCGATCACAATATGGCCGCAGTTGCTGCATTTCCAGATTTTGTCTTCATCACGGCTGAACACCAGGCCGCCCTCAACATTCTCCAGCAGTTTCAGATATCTCTGCTCATGCTCCTTTTCGATCTCGCCCACTTTTTCAAACAGAAAAGCAATATCTTCAAAGCCTTCTTCCCTTGCCTCTTTTGCAAAGGTGGCATACATATCCGTCCACTCATAG
>HF991825.1:37037-54539 GCA_000431535.1 Clostridium sp. CAG:678 | reverse complement strand
AGATTGGCTGCCGTATCCGGAATGCCTCCGTCATGAAGAAGTTTAAACCAGATCTTGGCATGCTCCTTTTCATTGTTGGAAGTTTCCGTAAACAGATTCGCGATCTGCACGAAACCATCCTTCTTGGCTTTTGACGCGTAATACTGATACTTTGTATGCGCCTGGCTTTCGCCGGCAAAAGCCGCCATAAGATTTGCCTGTGTTTTTGTTCCGTCAAGCTTTTTCATAAAATTCAAACCTTTCTGCCCGCTTTTCTTTTTAACAAAACGCAAAGCGGCGGGCTGTTTGCGTTTTGCCGCGCGGCAGATGCACTGCGCGCAAAATGCCGTTATGCTCCGCTTTTCAGCCGAGCCGCTGCCGGGCATAAAGCAGCGTAATTTGCGCAAGGCAAATAATACCTTGATCAAAAGCACCAAGCAGACGGCAAAGTGCGTTACAGCACACATCTTCTGCAATCTGCAAGCGATATAAATATTATATACCGTTTTTCCGTAATTTAGTAATGATCAGCACAAAAACCGACCAAAGCGCCTGAAAGAGCACGATATTGACTGCGTTTAGCTGGCCCAAACCGTTTGCGAACGCAAGCAGAGCGGTAACGCCAAAGCCGATCGCCGAGCCGAAAGAGGCAAGGGCGGAGATGATTTTTTCCGTCATTACCAGCTTGTCCGCGCCGAGAATCGTGGAAATAAACGCATTGGTTGTGCCGTTATGAACGGCATATGCCGGGCTTTTCTCCGCAACAGCATTGCTGTATTTTTCAAAACTTCTGCCGTTGGAGGCATTCATAACCCGGATAAAGCCTTCCGGCAGTTCAAAGAGTTTTGTCACACTTTCTTCATTGATATACGGGTCACAACTTCTCAAGATCACCGTCATGCCGCTTTTTTCCAGGCGTTTCAGGCTCTTTTTCAGTGCGGGATCAGCCGTGTAGCTGACGATAAACATAGCGGCGATCTTGCCTGCCACTGCCAAATAGAGCGCTTTTCTGCCCTTGCGGGTATATTTTCTTTCGTATTCGATCTTGGGAACGGCAACACCGTGGTGTATGAGCAGATCCCGGTTGCCAACCAGCACTTTCCTCTGATAGATCCAGGCGGAAGTGCCCATTTTATCCTCGTAAGTGATGCCCTCCGCCGTGGGCAGGATGGAATTTCTGCCCACAATCACGGAATCAAACACGCCGGCAAGCGGGCTGTTTGTTTGAATGATCACTGCCGCCGTTTCAAGAAGCGCGTCATCTATCTTTGCGCCGTTAAACGTTTTATAGCCGTGAAAACTGCAGGCGCGCGGGCCAAACAGTTCGGACGCCTCCATTACAATAGCGTTGGAATTGTGAATATAATGCGCGCCCTCATAACCGCATATCATGGCGCCGCGCTTTTCCAAAACCTTAGACGCATCGCAAAGCGCATTGTTGGTTGCCGTAAGCGTGATCACCGGGCACGAGATAACAAGCCCCGCCGCAAGGATGTTAAACGCGGCAAGCCAATCTGAATAAACCAGGCCGTAAATTACAAACAGCGCCGCATTGAATCCGAAGATGACGGGGAAAAGAATCTTTGCGATCTTATCCGCCGGTTCATTGGCAAAAGAGATCTCCAGAAAACTGGTTGGAAAATCGGTTTTTACACTGTATTTCAGATAAGGCGTGCCGTCTATCATATTTTTGGAAATGATCTCGGCATCCACTTCATTTACGATATCCTCAACAGTATATTTATCCTCGCTGTTCGTTAAATACTCAAAATTACGTATGATCCGAACCAGCGCTCTGTACCTGCCCACGCCGCTTAAAAACAGGCCGAATACGGCAGCGCTCGGCAAAAGGGAGCCGCCGTGGGAAAGAAGATCCACTCCGGCAACGGCACAGATGCTGTGCGCCAGCACAAGCGCGCAGGAGACCGTGACAGGAAATTCAAAATTGATGCCTTTTTTTAAGCTCAAACCGTGCAGCAGGGAATTCAAATTCGTTACAAGCGCCGCAGCATAAAGAACCGTAACGGCAAGAGAACAGGCAAACTCGTTGTTTAAAAACGCCGGCAGATACCCGGTGCCGTTCAAAAGGGTAACCGCAAGCAGGAGCGCGCCGAACACCACGGTAAAAATCATTTGCAGCTGAACGGAAGTTTTTCTTTTGAAAAGCTGTTCGAGCGTTACGGTGCGTTCACTGCGGTCTCTGTAATCGCCGTGCTTGATCCGCTGCGCGTAACTTTTTTCATCCCCGGAGAGTTCCTCCGGCGCAAAAAGGCGAAACTTGTTTACTTTTTCTTCTCTGCGCAGCCTTAACTGCTCTTCCGCCAGTTCCTCGTCAATATCCGGCACTTCGTCCATTTCATCGTCAAAACCGCTGAGTTTGATCTGATCGGAATTGTCATACTCCTCCGCCTGCCCCGAGGGATCTTCGGCTCGTTCGGAAGAAAATACCCTGCGGGTTTTATCCAGTTCGTCCACAGCAAGGATGGTGGGGATTTCCTGCAGATCGGAAGTTTTATCAAATTTAGATTTGCTTTTGATTGTGGCGGCTTTTTCTATGATCTGCGGCGGTGTGGCACTGTATTCCTCATCCACTGAATTTCGTTTGAAGAAGCGGCTTTTTTCCGTTTTTTTCGGCGGAACGCGCATCGTTTTATCACTGACTGCCTGTTCACGCACGATGCCGGGCATCGTTTTGGTCTTATCATCCGCCGGGCGCGCAGAATCCGTCTTTTCCTTTGCAGCACGAACCGGCACAAACTCTTTTACCGGCTCTTCTTCCCTTTCCGAACCTCCGCTGCTTTGGTTCTTTTCATCCGCTGTTTTTCTCCGCGGCTCAAATGTTTTCACATCATCCGGATCATCTTTATGCTCTTTTGCACCGCCGTCTATGCTGCTGAGAACTTCCTGCGCCTCACGCAGGATCTCCTCAACAGACAGATTGTTGTTATTGCTGTTGTTATTATTCTGACTCATTTTATCACTCTATCACTCTGTTTCACGGATTAGTTACCAAGTCTTTGCCTAACGATCTCATACATTAACACAGACGCTGCAACGGATGCATTCAGGCTGTTTACCTGCCCGCACATCGGCAGCGAAACGGTAACATCGCATTTTTCTTTTATAAGCCTGCTGACGCCCTTGCCCTCATTGCCGACAACCAGCGCAACGCCGCCTGAAAAATCCGTTTTACACCAAGACTGCCCGTCCATATCGGCGGCATAGACCCATATATTTTTCTTTTTCAGCTGATCGATAACGGAGGCAAGATTTGGAACGCGCGCAACTTTCATATATTCCACAGCGCCGCAGGACGTTTTGGCAACGGCAAAATTCAGCCCTGCGCTCCGGCGCTTCGGAATAATAATTCCGTGCGCGCCGCATGCCTCTGCCGTGCGGATGATGGCGCCTAAATTCCGGCTGTCTTCTATCTCATCACACAGAATGATAAACGGATCTTCGCCTTTCTGCTCTGCTGATTCCAGAATTTCCTCCACCGTAGCATACTCATGCGCCGGAACAGAGGCGGCAACGCCCTGGTGATTGGCGCCGGCACACATATAATCCAGTTTTTTTCTGTTGACTTCTTTTATGACCAGCCCTCTTGCACGTGCATCGGCAATAATTTTATTGATGCTGCCCTCTTTTTCTCCGGCGGAAACATAGATGTTTTCCACCGGTCTGCCGCTTTTGAGCAGTTCCAGCACTGCGTTTCTGCCAATCACGATCCCATCGTTTTCACTTTGCTGCCTTTTTTTTGTATCCGATTTCACTGGTTCCTCCGTAACATCCGTTTAAATAGTATTTTTATTTATATATTATAACATTATAAAAACGATTATTCAATCAGATACACACAAGTTTAAAAGGAATTTACAATCCTAACCCCGTTATTTTTCCGGCAAAGAAAAACATTACTGTTTTAAATATCCCGGCAAAATGCACAGAAAAAGATCCCCCGAAATTCGTTACGGGGGATCTGTTCTGTGTTGATTACTGCGCGCTTTCTTCCTGTGCATACGCCGTGTTGATGCCGTCCTCTATGGCATTGAAAAGGGATGCGGGATGATCCGCCGGAGCATCGCAGGCATAATGCCACACCATCACGCCGCCAAGACCGCAGTTCACGGCAAGTTCGGTCTTTTGCCTGATCAGATCATATGTATTGAATGAAAAGGTAAGGCCTGTATCCTCCGTATCCACAAAAAGGCCGTTTTCATCAATACGGTCACAATAGGATTTATAATCATACCAATATGCCTCCTCCGTTGTGGGGCGGGCGTAAAACGGAAGCCCCAGCGTGAGTTTAGAGCGCTCATATCCTTTTTTCAGCAATGCCTCTATGCTCTTTTCCGCATTTTCATACGGAGCGTGATTGCCGTTTTTATCCCAGTTGTCATAAGCCATGATCTCTATAAAATCCGTTGCCGCCATCGCTTCTTCAGACTGACCGAGATCCCAGTCTGACATTGCCATGCCGATCTTGTAATCTTCGCCCAGGCAGGAATCCAAAGAAATGATGAACGCATTGAAAGCATCCCAGTTTTCCTGATTGATCGGATATTCATAATCAAAATATACACCGTCAAAGCCATAGGTATCCAGCAGGTCTTTAATATTCTGTTCCAGTACGCCGCTTTGAAACGCCTGCGTATGCAGTTTGCCCTGCTCTTCCATTTGGGCATTCCAATCCTCCGTTTGCAGGGTGCTTTTCGGGCCGAGAAGATTGATATAGAAATTTGCATCCGCCGGAAGATACGGCGCAATATTATTATAAGCGGTCTCAAAATCTTTGCTGAGCACGATTTCCCCTGCCGTATTAAAATCCGCCATGCCCATAAAGATAAAATCCGTTACCTGATCAAAATGCGAATCATCGATATCCGCAGGATTCAGAAAGCGGTCTCCAACCATATACGCCGTTACCCGGAAATCCGCCTTCGCAACCGGAGTGACCTTTTCATCCAAAGGGGAGGAACATGCCGCGGCACCCGCAGCAATTATAAACGTAAGTGCGCCGGCAACCGCGGCCTTTGCCATTTTAAGCAGTTTTTTCATAAAGATTCCTTTCCGGCAAATGCCGACCATTTATTTGTTTTCATCGCTGAAATACGGTTTATATGTGATCTTATATTTACTGTTCGGAAACAGTTTTTTATGCAGCGCAATAAAATAATCATCCGTCATGCTTGCGATATAATCCGTAACGATCTGATTTGGCTCCTCATCCAGATAATCCGAACGGTCATAATATTTGCGCGTTTCATTAATGAAACGGATATGATGGCGGTATATAAGCGAAGATCTGTCTTTTTTGATCACATCATCCAGAAGTTTATAATACAGTTCTTCAAACATCGGCATAATGATCTCGTTATACTGATCGTTGATCTCTTTATTGCGGTAGATCACGGCGTTGTTTTCCTCTTTCATGCGTTTCAGATCCTGATAGGCTTCTTTGCTTAAAAGAATGTAATCCTTGCCGTAACTGTTTTCAATGATATCCACGGTCAGATTATTGATGATCTTGGCGTTTTGATCGCCTATGAGTTCTGTGGAAAACTTATAATCCGGCGGGATGATCTTGGCAACATAAGCATCCTGCCTGTCTTTCCCGAGATACGCGATCATATCACAGATTCTGACAACACAACCCTCCAGCGTTTTCGGCACAAGTTTTTCGATTGCGCCCTTGCCCTGCACATAGCAGTCCTCCACGCTGCGGTCAAATTCGTCAAAAGTCTTATCATACCGCGGCCTGTATTCCATCTGCTCAAATTCACCGTTGTGGCAGAGGATCCCGTCCAAAGTCTGCAGGCTGATATTTCTGTGAAAAAGCGCGTCCAGCACGCGGACGCTGTGCACATTATGATTGAAATGCCTGCCCGTTTCCTTATGCAGCAGACTGCTCAAAAAGCGTTCGCCTGCATGGCCGAACGGCGTGTGCCCGATATCGTGGCCGAGCGCAATCGCCTCAATCAGATCCAGATTCAGGCCCAGCACCGCCCCGATACTTCTTGCAATCCGGGAAACAAGCTGCACATGCAGCGCGCGGCGGGTGATATCATCATTGTTATAAAATGAGAACACCTGCGTTTTATCCGCGTAGCGGTTGTAATACGGCAGATGAATGATCTTTTCCGTATCCCTTACGAACGCAGGGCGCCAGAGATTTGCCTTATCCCTTGACGGATCGCGCCGGATCACTGCGCTGTTCGCACAGCGGCGGGGATTTTGATAACCGTTTTTTCTGTCCTGCCGGATTCTGGTCTGTAAGGAATCGCTGAGTTTGTTATATTCAATCTTTTTATCGCTGCTCATAGAATCACCTGTTATAATCAAGCTGATTTTCTTTTGTGAAATAACGTGAAAAGCGCTGCGTGCTGCGCATGGAGAGCGTTTCCCGCTCCCCCACGATAATATGATCCGTAAGTTTCACATTAACGGAAGAAAGAATGTTTCTGACATTTAAGGTAAGATCCACATCATTTGCGGACGGTTCCGCTCCGCCCGCCGGATGATTGTGCGCAATGAGGACCCGGCTGGCGTTATCCAGCAAAACGGTTTCCATAATATCCCTTGGATTAATATCTATGTGGTTGATATCCCCCTCGGCAATCGTGTGGCAGGCAATCAGCCGGTTTGAATTATCCAAGCTTACCAACAGGAATTTTTCCTTAGACTGATCTGCCAGCAGATTTTCAAAATATTCCGCCGCCAGATCTGAAGAGGAAAGAGATTTGATGTTTTTATTTTTGCTTTTGGCGCACCGGATCTGAAGATCTTTTACCAGTGAAATCAGAACGGCTGTGTTCTGCCCGACGCCGTTTACGGCACACAACTGCTTTTCTTTTGCCGCAAACACGTTTTCCAGTGTGCCGAAATGCTCCAAAAGCGCTTTTGCGATCGGTTTTACGTCCCTGCGCGGGATCGCATAGGTCAAAAGCAGTTCCAGCGCTTCGTAATCGTACACCAGATTGGCGCTGTTTTCAATATATTTTGCTTTTAAGCGGTTTCTGTGCCCCGATTTGTGATCCTCCAAAACTGCAGCGCCCCTCACTGATGAATTAAAATATATTCTGTAAAACATTTTATCAAATAGTTTACTTTCTGTCAATTTCAGGCTGCATAAAGCTATTGCCTGAAAACTTCTCTTTCTTTGAAATATTTGATTTTCAGGGGATAATAGTTTTGGCGGGTATACCAAAACACGAATTATGAATAAAAATGTTGCTTTGGATCGGTTTTGCTGTTATAATGTTCTAGTTATAATGTTCTAACAGAAATTACCATAAAAACAGAACGACTGAAAGGCTGTGAAAAAAATGAACGAGGCAAAACGAAGCACCTTTTCCGGCAGGATCGGATTTGTGCTTGCCGCGGCAGGCTCCGCGGTCGGGCTCGGAAACCTTTGGCGTTTTCCGTATCTTGCCGCAAAATACGGCGGCGGGATCTTTTTGCTTATCTATATTCTTTTGGCGGTAACCTTTGGTTTTACCCTGATGATCACGGAAATCGCCATCGGCAGAAAAACCCACAGAAGCCCTATGGAGGCTTACGGGATCCTGAATAAAAAGTGGAAATGGCTTGGAACGCTCTCCACCCTTGTGCCCGTTATCATTCTGCCGTATTACTGCGTGATCGGCGGATGGGTTATCAAATACGCGGCTGTCATGCTGATGGGAAAAGTGCAGGAAGCCGCGGGCGCGGATTACTTTGCGAGTTTCATCTCCCAGCCCATTGAGCCTTTGATCTGGTTTTTCCTTTACGCAACGGCAACGGCAGTGATTGTCTTTTTAGGTGTGGACAAGGGGATAGAAAAAATGAGCCGCTATCTAATGCCGGCGCTTTTGTTGCTGACCGTTGCGCTGACGATCTTCGTGGTTTGCCAGCCCGGCGCGCTGGACGGCGTGATCTATTATATCAAGCCGGATTTCAGCAAACTGAATGTAATGACCTTTGTGGCGGCGCTCGGGCAGCTGTTTTTTTCCATGTCGCTTGCCATGGGCATTATGATCACTTACGGATCCTATTTAAAAAAGGACAGCAATATCACAACTTCCACAAGGCAGATCGAGGCGTTTGACACAGTTGTGGCGTTCCTTGCCGGGCTGATGATCGTGCCGGCTGTTTTCGTTTATTCCGGCGGCGATGAATCCGCGCTGGGGCAAGGCCCGAGCCTGATGTTTGACACCTTGCCGAAAGTGTTTGCCGGCATGCCTTTCGGCTCTGCTGTGGGCGCTGCGTTCTTCATTCTTGTGCTTTTTGCGGCGCTGACCAGTTCCGTTTCCGTAATGGAGGCGATCGTTGCCGGAATGACGGATAAATTTAAAATGGAGCGCAAAAGAGCCGCGCTGATCGTTTATGCTTACGCGCTTTTGATCGGCATCTTTTGCGCATTTGGTTTCAGTATCTGGAAGAATTTTACGATCATGGATCTCAGCATTCTGGATTTTCTTGATTTCATATCAAACAGTGTTATGATGCCGATCGTGGGCATGCTGACGTGTATTTTTGTAGGCTTTGTGATCAAGCCCAAAGCAATCACGGACGAAGTGGAGCTGAACGGCAGATTCAAGGAAAAGAAATTTTATTCCATCATGGTTAAATGGATCGCCCCGGTATGCATCTTCGCCATCCTGGTAAGTTCCGTTTTAAACACACTTGGCATCGTTACCATCTGAGAATAAAAAACAAGTTTAACAAACAACATCCGGTTCATAAAACGAACCGGATGTTGTTTGTTTAGCGCGTTATTTTTTTAAGAAACCGAACAGGCCTTTCTTTTCATAAGGTTCGCTGTAAACGGAAACGAGCGTATATCCTGTTTGATCAATGGCTTGTTTGAGCGCGGACGGATCCGGCTCTTGTTCCGAAAGAATCACGGTTTCGTGTTTTGTGTGGGAAGAGGTAACTTTTTTTACGTCAAAAGCCCTTCGGATGCAGTCGTTAATATGCGCCTCACACATGCCGCACATCATTCCGTCTATTTTAAGAATTGTTTTCACCATAATCTCAGCATCTCTTTTCTGCTTGATTTCATTTTTCAAGAAACGGCAACTGCCAGCTGCAAAACGGATCTGCCGGCAAGCCAGTGCTTTTTATAGACTGCGCGGCACTTATTAAACTTTTTAAAAGTGCGCTGTGCCTCCTGTTCGTTCCCGTAAGCCTGCCAGCAGCCGGAACACTTGCAGTTTCTGCCGCCGTAGGTGATAAACCCTTTTACGTCATCAAGCGGGTAACCGAGGAAAATGCCGATCTCGTGCGGAAACGCACTGCAACAGGCAAGCCGCGCGGAAAGCCTTTGCAGCGCCTGATCGGGATCTGTGCCGGCATAGCCGTATTCGCTTAAAAATTCCGCCACGCCCGGCTTTTGCAGATCCGCTTTCAGCATAGAACGGCGAAAGACATAGATCAGCAAATCTTTTTCACTGCGCCTGAGCACATAAAGTGCAATACCTTTGGGGGCAAGCAGCCGACACCACTGCAGGATCTGCACATCCGCATTCTCTTCTGTTTTAAGGGAAAGCGAAAAAAGATTGGCCGTTTTCAGCGACGCAAGTGTTGGCGAGCAGTGCTCGATAAGGTATTTTTCTATCATGGGATCACCGGTTTTTTTAAATAATAAAGGGCGCCGAAACGTTTTTCAAAAGGCAAAACCTGAGGGAGAGTGTAATTTTGCATTTCGGGTACAAAGAAGTTCTGAAGGAGCATTTCCGGCGCCCTGCCTATTTCCGCTGCGGTAACAACGGTTTAAGAAGTTAGTTTTAGCTAACCAATGGACTAAAAATTTAGTTAGCCTTAACTAACCAAGTAAACAATACCATATCTTTCGCAATTTGTCAACCATATTTTTCAATTTTTTTATTCAACCGGCTCCCCGCAAAGCTGTTTTGGGGGAACCGGTCACTTTTTTACTGCAAAAAGCAAAGCGGTCAGCCGATAGACCAATTTGCGCCGCGGTTTTGAAGATCCACCATATGTTTATAAACGCCGCCTTTTTCCATAAGCTGCTGCGGCGTTCCCTGTTCCGCAACAACGCCGTCTTTCAGCACAACAATCTTATCCGCACCGGCAACGGTGCGCATTCTGTGGGCGATGATCAGCACGGTTTTATTTTGAATCAGGCGTGAAAGCGCTGTTTGGATCAGCGTTTCATTTTCAACATCCAAAGACGCGGTTGCCTCATCCATCAAGATGATAGGCGCGTCTTTCAGAAACGCCCTGGCAATCGAGATTCTCTGCCGCTCCCCGCCGGAAAGTTCACAGCCGTTTTCACCGATTCGGCTGTTCCACTGATCAGGCAGACGGAGCGCAAACTCATCCACATTTGCCAGTTTTGCCGCGGCGATCACCTCTTCATCCGAAGCGTCTTTTTTACCGATGCGGATATTTTCCAGAATCGTATTATCAAAGAGCGTAACATCCTGAAAAACGATAGAATAAAGCGACATCAGCGTTTCCGGATCGATCTTGGAGATATCCATGGAACCCACGGTGATCTTGCCGCCGTTGATATCCCAGAACCGCGCGGCGAGGCGGGATACCGTGGTTTTACCGCCGCCGGACGGGCCGACGAGCGCCGTAACCTCGCCCTGTTTTGCCGTAAAGGAAACATCTTTTAAAACGGTTTTGCCGGTATTGTAAGCAAACTGCACATTCTGAAAACAAATATCGCAGTTTTGATTGGTCAGTTCCTTAAAACCGGTCTGGAGCGGATGATCCAGAATCTCATTCATTCTGGAAACATTGGTATTGGTTGCTATGATTGCCGCCAGATTTTGCAAGGCGCTCTGCAGCGGATCATACAGGCGGGAGACGACGAGCAAAAACATAAACAGATCCAGCACGCTGAGTTCACCTTTCAAAAGCAGCGCCGAGCCGGCGAGCGCAACGGTAGCGATGCCGAGTTTCAGGCAAAGCCCTGCCGAAACCACGAACACCGCTGTGCCGAGTTCGGTTAGGATCAGCCGCTGTTCCACCGCGCGGATCTTCTTTTCAAGCCCGCTGAGATAACGGTACTGCGCATTGTTTGCCTTAAGATCACTGAGTGACTCTATGCATTCCTGAATACCGTCCGCGCACGCCATTTTGGCATCCATGGATCTCTGATTCAGTTTTTCCTGCACTTTTGCGGACAGCGCTACAATCAGAAAGGAAACGGGCAGCACCCAAAGCGCCGCTGCCGCCATAACAGGATTATAGATGAGCAGCCCGATCCCCACAAGAACAGTGGAAACGATTGCTCCAAAGAGTTCCGGCACAAAGTGAGAAAAGCTCTGTTCCAGAAACGTGCAGTCCGCCATAATGGTGCTGGTAAGATCCGCAAGATCCTTTTTACCGAAGAACGAAAGCGGAATCTTTCTCAGCCTTTCCGCCAGCGTGATCCTGCGCACACCGCTTTCTTTATACGTTGCAAAATAAGTGGCGTTATACTGAAAATAAGTGGTCATGATGATCAGCAGTACACATATAACACAGCCGGCAATGTAAAACGCCGTTCTGCCCCTTGAAATGCCACCCGCATAAAGATCGCAAACAAGATAATATAAAATACCCACCGGTATCATAAACGAGATATTCTGCGCGGCGCAGGCAAGGCAGCCTTTGATCAGATCTTTTGCGCCCTGCTCAGACAGTGCAAATTTTCTTTGCAGTTTTTTGATCATTTTTCAGCCCTCCCTGCTACTTTCCAGTTCACGGAAGTACAGTAATCCTTCCACATCTCGGCAAACAGACCGTTACTGCCGCTGAGTTCTTCAAAAGTGCCGCTCTGCACGATTTTCCCGTCTTTCACAACATAGATCTGATCTGCGTTTACAACGGTGGAAAGCCGGTGCGCGATCATAATCACCGTTTTGCCTTTGGCAAGATTAGAAAAGGCCGCCTGCACTTTTGTTTCATTATCCGGATCCGCAAATGCTGTTGCCTCATCCAGCACAATGATAGGTGCGTCTTTTAAAACGGCACGGGCGATCGCGATCCGCTGCTGTTCCCCGCCGGAAAGGTAGACGCCCTTTTCACCGATCACAGTATGCATCCCGTTCGGCAGCTTTTCTATAATATCCGAACACTGCGCGGTCTCCAGCGCTTTTCGCACCTCATCTTCACTTGCGGCAGGCCTAGCAAGGCGCACGTTTTCCAAAACGGACGCCTTAATGAGTCTGCTGTTTTGAAACACAAAAGAAACCGCGTTCATCAGTTCGCTTTTCGGTATATCCTTTGCGTTTACGCCGCCGATCTGCACACTGCCGGTTTGGGGATCAAAAAATCTTGCAATCAGATTTGCAAGCGTGCTCTTTCCGCCGCCGGAGGGGCCGACGAGCGCCACGGTTTTGCCGGCAGGCACAAAAATGGATACGTCTTTAATCACATCAGTCTTTCCGTCATAACTGAATGTTACATGCTGCAGCGCAACGGAAGAATCACGCATAAACGCCGGTTTTTTCGTTTGGGGCAGCGGCTGCAGATCCAAAACGCTGTCTATTCTTTGCAAAGCGTCGCTTACGATCATGGCATTCTCACTTTGAAACATGATTTTCGTAAGCGTTACGGAAATCACCGGCGTTATGATGATATAAAAGATCAGGTTCACGAGAAACGCACCCGTAATGCCGTTTTGGGTAAACAAAAGCGCCCCTGCGGTAAGAAAAACAAATACGCCGTTTACCGCGGCAGTGTAAAAGATCATCGGGGTTCGGAGCTGTTTGGTGTAAGCAATGACCCAAACGCGGTATTTTTCTATGGAATCCTTAAATTTTTTAAAGGAATACACCGTTTGCCCAAATGTTTTAACAACCGGTATGCCCCGCACATACTCAACCGCCTCGTTAGACATATCATCCAGCGCGTTTTGATATTCTTTCATTTTGCGCGCCATGCTTTTCCCCGTCATAAACATCATAATGATAAAGGCAAGCGCCACCGGCGCAAGACTGAGCAGCCCGAGCCGCCAGTCAAACACAAAGAGCAAAACAAGCAGGCCAAGCGGCGTTGCGATTGCGCCGGCTTTATCCGGCAACTGATGCGCAAGATAATTTTCCGTTGCGGCGCTGGATTCATTCACAATCTTTCTGAGCCTGCCGCTGCCGAATCGCTCCGCCAGACCCAGCGGCAATTCCACGATATGGCGCATGGCGGCAATTCTGATATTAGTCGCCACGCGGAATGCGGAGATATGCGAGCACATCAGCCCCGCGATATAGATCAGAACGGAAAGAACGGCAAAAAGCACAGCGCTCCAGCCATATTGCGTTAAATGCCGCGCCTGTGAAAAATCCGGCGCCACCCGGATCACTTCATGGATAATGCGCCAGATATAAAGGAACGGCACAAGGGCGACCAGTGCGCTGACGGCGGACAGCGCCCACGAAGCGTAGGTAAGGTATTTATGATTCCCTGCATAGCCCATCAGGCGCTTTAAATCAGATTCTTTTTTCATTTGTATCCTCCTTATTTAGTTAGGGATGCCTAACTCATGGCTTTAAAAACAGAGGCTGCTCGCCCCTGAAAAAGTGAAACAGATCTTACGGCGCAAGCCCCATGATCTTAAACCAACCGGCGGTATAAAAAGCGCGCATTTCTTTTAAATATTCCTGAGCCTGCGCCCTTGGCATATCATGAATGATCATTTCAAAAAAAGCATTAAACATGCCGGTAATCAGAATATGTTCCAGCACCGGATCAATATCCGGCACGTTTTTGCCCATACTGCGCAGCACTTTTATGTATTCATGCGTGGCATTCACCTCAATATCCACCATATCATCGATCAGGCGCTCATATTTGGTGTCCTTTGAACAGCAGAGGATCAGCTTAAACGCGTCTATATGATCATACGCGTAATTCAGCAGATCCACCATACATTCGCCGGATATCTCACCCACGGAGACCGCCTGCTTTTCATAAGGCTGATCCGCAAATTCCTTTTGCGCGCGGCAATACCTTTCCAGAAAATCATGATACGCATTGCTTACAAGCGCGTCAAAAAGCTCCGCCTTGCTTTTAAAATAGCCGTAAAAAGCGCCGGTGGTAACGCCCGCCTCACGGGCAATATTGCGCAGAGAAGCGCCGGAATAGCCTTTTTCCATAAATTCGTTTTTACCGGTTATCAGAATAACCTGAAGCGTTGAAAGTTCTTTTTCCACTATATTTCTGCTCCCTCAAAAAAATATAACAGCGTTATATTACACTGTTATATTACTCCTAAAGCGTGCGTTTGTCAATACCAAAAAAAGAAAAGATCCGCCCTCTTTTCGGAAAGCGGATCTTGCAGATCATTCCACATTGATTTCAATACAGATTGGAATATCATTTTTCATTTTAGACGGCAGGGTGATCTCAAAACGTTTTTCGCTTTGTTTATAGGGTAGTTCCCGGCTCTGCCCCAGAATCCTGACGGATTTTATATCATACCTTATGCCGCCCTCGCCGGCAAACCGCAGGCTTTTGATTTTAAGGATCTGCGGCAGTGTTTCCGCCAGGGGAAACACAAAGATTTTTCCCGGCTTTACGGTAAAGCAGTAATCGCCGTTGCGAAACGTTTTGTTTTCCTTAAACGAGCCGTTTTTGCTTTTTCTGCCCTCAAACGCGCACACCTCAAACGGATACGAACCGTAGATCGCCTCACCGTTTACCCGGAGCCATTTGCCGATATCCAGCAGAATACGCTTTTCCTGATCGCATATAGTGCCGTCCGCCTTGGGGCCTATATTCAGCATAAAGCAGCCGTTTTTGGCAACAACTTCAATCATATTTCTCAGGATCTCGCCCACGGTTTTAAACTGATTGCCCTGCGTATATCCCCAGGAATTTTTTGCCGCGGCGGTATCGTTTTGCCAGATCTTTCCTAAGGCGCCGTCCGTCTGCCCGCGTTCAACGTCAAACACGGCGCAGCCGTCAAAAATTGCGCCCACCTTATAAAAGACGCACACCTCTTTGCCCCATTCTATGCCGCGGTTATAGTAATAGGCAAGGAACTTTTTTACATACGGGCGGAATTCGCTTTTTTGAATCCACCAGTCAAAATAGACAGCGCTCGGGCGGTTCCGGTCAATCATTTCACAGGCGGTGGCAAGCCAGTCTCTGAGCCACTCTTCCGTAGCGGTAATCTCCTTATCCGTTTTATGAATATGACCGCTGGGCGGCACATAAGCCGGCCCGTAAAGATCCGGATAAAGCCCCTTGGCGCACTCAGACTGCGGATAATATCTGCGCGCGCCGTTCATAAACCAGTAATGTTCCGCACGGTGATTGCTGATCATAAAGCCGAGCCCTTCCTGATCGCACGCATCGTGGAGCTCCGCCATATAATCCCTGCCGTTAAGTTCCATCATATTCCAGCGGTTCAGATCGCTTGCGTACAATTTTACGCCGTCATGATGCTCGCCCACCGGCATAATATAGCCTGCTCCGCTGGCTTTAAAAAGTTTGGCCCATTCCGCGGCATCAAACTGATCCGGCCTGAATCTTTCAATAAAATTTCTGTATTCAAAATTCATGCCGTATGTTTTGGCATGGTAGCGATTGCACGGATCGCCTTTTATGTACATTCTGCGCGGATACCATTCGTTGCCGAACGCGGGAACGGAATACACGCCCCAGTGAATAAAGATGCCGAATCTTTTTTGACGCAGAAAAGACGGCGTTTTAAACTGCGAAAGGCTTTCCCAGTTATCCTTAAATTTGCCGTTTTTTATTACCTCATCAACCTTTTCAAGGTATTCGTCTATTTTGCTCATAGAAAACGCCCCCAGTTTATGCTTTCACTTCCAAGATCATACCTTTTTTTGCGCCCAAACGCAGCCCTTTGTGCAGATCCGCTCTGCCGCCATGCTGGATCGTGCCGATATGCGGCCGAAATGCCGTGCGCGGAGAAAATCCCAAAAGGGTTTCCTGGATTCGAGGCCTGATATAAGCAGCGTGTCTGCCGAAATTATACATACAGATCAGGGCGCTGCCTTTTTTGAGATAGACGGTTGCCTTTACCTCGTCATTTCCCGTGCAAACGGGATTCTGCGAATGCCACCAGCCACGCATCTCACTGTCTTCTATACCGAAATCATCCCACAGTTTATAGATATGGTGCGCGTTTTTCACACCCCAGCCATAACGGTTGTTCATGGCATAGAGCATGCCGATAAACGGCTCGCCGCCGCCCTCCAGCATTTGGCTGGCATTGCCGTAAGGAATGCCCGAGACCTCCATAAGCAAATATTCGGGAGAAAGTTTTTTATAGGCATACCCCTCGCCGATCCAAAGGGAATCCAGAAACGGCAGGATCTCCGTATACAAATTCATGCAGCTGGTGTCTCCTGCCCGCGGCTCCTCGTGATTCCACATATGCATATCGATCATGCCGCCGTTTTGCGCAAGCACTTTCTTGGCCCGTTCCACCGTAGTTCTGTCCAGCGAAGTATCATCAATATAAATTCCCTTGATCCCGATATTTTTAATGAGCCAGTCCAGCCCCTCTATATAGTAGTTATCCAATCGGGAATCCGGGCGCACGATAAAGGAGATATCCGCGTCGCCTTTATATTTGCCGTGTTTGTAATACACGCGCCAGGCGGGAAGGATCGTATCGCCGAAATATTCCGTAAGCCATTCCGGAACACCTTTCCACCACGAATGGCCGTCCCCGTTTTTGCGGTAAATGATCTCATCGCCAAGCGCTTTATACGCAAAGACCTCCGCCATATGATTGCTGTGTTCCCGAACGGTGTAATACACATTTACGCCTATATCCTTATACGCGGCATACTGCACCAGATGTTTCAGATTTTCCGTTTCTATAAAAGGATAATTGATAAAAGGATGGTATTCGCTGCCGTGGTGGATATTTACATAATTGAGCCCAAGTCCGGCTGCCTCATCCACCTGTTTATACCCGTTTTTCAGATTATTATAATGGCTGTGCCGAACGGCATAGTGCTTTTTGTAATCCACGGGTTTAAACGGTGTAAAATGCAGTTCAAAATCAAAACTGAGGCTCTCCCCTGCTTTTATTCTGAAAGCGCCGGTATACGCGTCCAGCACGCAAACCTCCTTGCCGGTTTCAAACCGGATGCCGCCCCTGCCGCCGTTATCCCAGGTTTCTGTCGGAATATGCAAGGGCAGATTTTTATAATAGATATTTACCAGCGGGCGCACATAATCCTGCGCTTTCCATTTAAAGCGCACGCCGGCATTGACTGCGCCAACATAAAACGTGTCCTGCTGCTTCGTTTCCTCCCACTTATAGCGGATATTGTGCGCATACGAGCCGTAAGCGCCGAGCCCGTTTATAAACTGCGCGCACGAAGCATTGATCTTGGCTTTCAGGCTGATGTTGCTGCAAGAAAAATCCTGCTTTGCCGTAACCAAGATCTTGTAATCCACAGATCCCTCATAATGCAATATCCCGGCAAGTTTCACTTGAAGACCGGCAGATTCGCCGCTCGCGGAAATCGAAACGCTGCCGCCGTTTTTCTCCAAAGTCATGCCGGAATAGACGATCTCCTCTTTCCCGACGCTGAACTCCAA
>HF991825.1:9084-37015 GCA_000431535.1 Clostridium sp. CAG:678 | reverse complement strand
CAATGGCGAAGCAAAAAGCGAGCCGCGCACATCATTCGTAAGATTCACGCCTTCATCAAAATAATATTCCGCATTTTTTACAAGACCGCTTTCCGCTATGTATATCTCTCTGCCGAGAATGCGGATCTTACTTCCCGTGATTTCCGGCTCCGTGAACGGCTCCACAACCGTATTGTCCAAAAACCGTGAAGAATTGAGCCAAAGCAGGCGCGAAAGGCGGGTAATATCGTTAAAACCGCCGTTCGGCACATATTCGCCCGTAAAATCCACCGTCAGTTTTATCTTTTGAACACCCTGATCCGTATCAAAGACCACTTCGGCAGTCTTGGTGCTGCCTTCGTTTGCCGCATCCGCCTTTATAATCACAAAAACGGGCTGGATATGCTCTTTTCGCAAACAGATTTTTTGCGAAAACGGTTTTCCGAATTTATCAACGCCCTGCGTATTCACGCAAACTGCGTCCATTTCACCGTTTACCGAAACAGAGCGGATTGCTTTTTCCTTTTCCGGCAGAACAATAAACTGAATCACAAAATTTTCCTGCGCCGGCACACACAATTTCAGATCTTCGGCAGAAATCAGACCGTTTAAAGCCGAAAGATCGGAAAAATGGCGGAATTGAATCTTTCTGTTTGCATAAAAAATTTTCATAAGCAACCTCTTTTAAAAATTAAGCCAAGATTTTTCGTTTAATTATAAATTTTTTCTAATATCTGTGTTCATTTTGAGCAAATTATGCTATAATAAAGCGAAATTGAAAATCGGATTCAATTTCCAGACCGATTTTAAATTCATATATCATAATTGATGCTTTAAAAGGAAATTATCTGTAAAAAATAGAATTTTATTTTATGTTTCAACTTGAAAATGTTAGGTTTTACAGATTATTTCATCCTTTACTGCGCTTTTATAATATAATATTTGCCGTGATCAGGCAATACAAAAAACCGTATAAAAAATATAAAAAGCGGAAATACGGGCATATTCTTCATTTTGATAAATTTTTAAGGGTGATAAATATGTATCAATGCACATGGTTTTACACTTCAAATCTGATTCTGCCAAAAGATAGAAACGCCGTTGCCGCAGCATGGTGCGTTGAGGCGGACGAATTTTACAGATATGAACTTCAGGAAGACGCCCTTTCCCTGAAAAACATGTATTGCTTTGTGCGCACCGTGGACGGGGAAGGCTGCCTTGAAACGATAAACGGCAGCAAGATCATTCTGCCTGAAAACACCTATATGATTATCAAAAGAGACCGCATCAAGGAATACAGAAGCACAAAAAAGATCTGGAATTATTATTGGGTGGATTTTCTTTACCAGACCACACCGGGCATTAAAACAGAAAAAACCTACCCAGCGGAATTTTCAGAACACGAAAGGGAACTGTTCACCGAACTTCTTGACATAGGCAGGCAGTTTCCGAGCGAGATAGAATATATTAATTCCGTATTCACACATTATTATTACAACCTTACCCTGAAACGTATTGAAAAACCGAGATCGGCAACACACAGCGTAAAGCTTTCCGAAGTGTGCGCCTATATCCAGCAAAAACTGTATTCGCGCCTGACCGTTACGGAGATCGCGAATTTCTTTAACGTATCCTCCCGCAGGATTCATCAGATCTTTAACGATACGCTGCATGTTTCGCCCAAGCAGTACATATCCGATTTAAAAATAGAAAAGGCAAAACAAATACTTGAAAAAACTTCCATGCCCATCATTGATATAGCGGACGCGCTCGGCTATTACAGCGCCTACCATTTTTCTTCCACTTTTCAGAGAAAAACCGGCTGTTCGCCCAGCGCATACAGAAGAAAACTGCTTTCCAAACCCACCGACAAATAAGAAAACAAAACGCACCTTTTTGAATAGTATAATACGCAAAAAACGTTTCGCTGACGCGGGGCGTTTTTTTGTTTGCCTTAAAGCGCAGCGTATTAAATTTGCAAAAGCGAAAAATAGAATGTTTCATCAAAAAATTATTGGCAATATTAAATATGAAAGGCAAACGAAACCTTTGCTTTACCATTCAGAAAAACAGGCGAGGGATCCTTATGAAAAAAGTTTTAGCACTGATTCTCTCTTTATCGCTGGCAGTATTCTGCCTCAGCGCATGTTCCGGCACTCCGGCGCAGGGAGAGATATCCGTACTGTATTACACGTTCAGCGACACCTATATTTCCGGTGTGCGCGCATCACTTGACAAAATTTTGAGCGACGCCGGGCTGAATTATAACGACTATGACGCAAACAGCAACCAGACCACACAAACGGAACAGGTGCACACAGCAATTGCGAAAGGCGCCTCCGCGCTGGTTGTAAACGTGGTGGACACCGGTTCTAACGACGCGGCGCAGAATATCGTTGACCTTGCAAGAGCGCAAAACATCCCGGTAATCTTCTTTAACCGCTCCGTGGACGAAAGTGTGGTAACAAGCTATGATAAATGTGTGTTTGTCGGCACGGATTATGAAATGGCCGGCCACATGCAGGGCGAGATGATTGGGAATTACCTGCTGCAAAATTATGACGCTTATGACCTGAACGGCGACGGCAAAATCAGTTATGTGCTGTTTAAGGGGCAGGAGGGAAATCTGGAGGCAATCGCGCGAACACAGTATGCTGTTGAAGACTGCAATGCAATTTTGGAAAATGCAGGAAAACCGCCAATTGAATTTTATGACGCCGCAAACGAAAACCAATACCTTGTGGATCAGGACGGCAACTGGTCCTCCGCCGCGGCTACAAATTATATGAGCACCATATTGGCGCGCCACAGCACGGCAAACAACAATATGGTGGAACTTGTGATCGCAAATAATGATGAAATGGCGCTGGGCGCAGTATCCGCGCTGCAAAGCGCAGGCTATAACAAAGGAGACGGCAGCATCACCATACCCGTTTTCGGCGTAGACGCAACAGACGCAGCAAAAGCCAAGATTGCAGACGGATCCATGGCAGGCACAATCAAGCAGGACGGCGAAGGGATGGCGCAGGCAATCAAGACCATTCTGGATAATTTCAACACCGCTTCCCCGCCGCTAACCAATATAGACAGCAGCAATATCGTGGGCAGCTGGAGGGTAAATGTGCCCTATTCGGCATATACGGGAGAATAAAACGGAAGTGTTTATGAAATGAGCAACAGCAATATACTTCTGAAAATGGAAGGGATCACAAAAAGTTTTCCGGGTGTAAAGGCACTGGACGGTGTTTCGCTCAGCGTAAGAGCGGGCACGGTTCACGCCCTTATGGGAGAAAACGGCGCCGGAAAATCCACGCTGATGAAATGCCTTTTCGGGGTGTATTCCAAAGACAGCGGCAGAATTTTTCTGGACGGCAAAGAGATCAGTTTTAAAAATTCAAAAGAAGCGCTTGAAAACGGCGTTGCCATGGTGCACCAGGAACTGAACCAGGCGCTGAAACGCAGCGTGATGGATAATATGTGGCTCGGCAGACTCCCGACCGTATCTAAATTTTTACCGTTTACCAGCGAGAAAAAAATGTATGAAGAAACGAAACGGGTGTTTGACGCGCTTGGGCTGAATATAGACCCCAAAACCATTATGGGGAAACTATCCGTTTCCCAAAGGCAGATGGCAGAAATTGCAAAAGCCGTATCCTACAATGCCCGCGTGATCGTTTTTGACGAGCCAACTTCCTCACTGACAGACACAGAAGCCGAAAAACTGTTTCAGATCATTGATTCGCTCAAGAAAAAAGGCTGCGGGATCATTTATATTTCACACAAAATGGAGGAGATCCTGCGGATATCTGATGACGTGACCGTTATGCGGGACGGAAAACATATCGCCACAAGACCTGCCGAAGAACTGACCACAAACGAGATCATAAAACTAATGGTGGGGCGTGAACTAAAAAACAGATATCCCGAAAAAACGAATGCTCCGGGCGAGACTCTTTTGACCGTGAACAACTTAAGCGCGCAGTACAAAAGGCTTTATCCTGTTTCTTTCACAGCGCGGCGAGGAGAGATACTGGGTATTGCCGGGCTGGACGGCTCCGGCCGCACGGAACTGCTTGAAACGATCTTTGGAATAAACACAAGAAAAAGCGGAAACATATACCTGTGCGGCGCCGAAGTGAAAAACAGAAACGCCAGGGAATCCGTAAAGAACGGATTCGCGCTGCTTACGGAGGAACGCAGGGCAACGGGTATTTTTGCCATACTAAATATCCGCGAAAACGCCGTTATATCCAGCCTGAAACGATTTGCGGCAGGTCCGTTTCTGCGCGATAAAAAAATGAAAGAAAGCGTTGACGAACTGATCGGCGCCTTAACAATCAAAACACCGGGGCAGGAAACGAAGATCGGTGTGCTATCCGGCGGAAACCAGCAAAAGGTTATTCTGGGCAGATGGCTGCTGACCGAGCCGGACGTGCTGCTTTTGGACGAGCCGACGCGCGGCATAGACGTGGGCGCAAAATACGAGATCTACAAACTGATCAATGATCTTGCCGCGCGCGGAAAGACGGTTTTGATGGTATCCTCCGAAATGCCGGAACTGCTTGGTGTGTGTGACCGAATTCTGGTTATGAGCGGCGGCAGGCTTGCCGGAGAAGCAAACGCAAAGACCGCCACGCAGGAGGAGATCATGGCGCTTGCCGCAAAATATGTGTAAGGAGAGATCCATATGCCTGAATCCAATAAAGATACGCCTTTAGGCGCACTCAAGGCAATGCCTGCCGCGGACAGGCGCCGCAGCATCCTTGATTTTATTTTAAACAACGCCATGTATATCATCATTGCCGTTGCGATCATCTTTATAGCGATTAAAGTGCCGTCCTTTCTTTCGCTGTCTTCCGTCATAAACATCCTCTCCCTAACGGCATCCAAACTGCCCATCGCGTTAGGTGTGGCGGGCTGCATCGTTCTGACCGGCACAGATATTTCCGCCGGCCGCGTTGTGGGGCTTACCGCCTGCGTGGGCGCGTCACTTTTGCAGATGGCGGATTATCAAAACAAAATGTTCCCGAACTTAGGCGTAATGCCGCTTTGGGCGGTTTTTTTGATCGTGATTGCAATTGGCGCTGCCGTGGGGCTGGTAAACGGCTTTTTCGTTGCCAAATTCAAACTGCATCCGTTTATCGTTACCCTTTCTACGCAACTGATCGTATTCGGCCTGGTTCTGATGTATCTGATGATCGGCACCAACAACGGGCAGACCCTTTCCGGGCTGGACAGTTCCTATACGGAATTCATACGCGGTACGTTGTTTACGATCGGCGGTGTGGCGGTTCCGAAATATGTGCTGTATTCCGCCGCATTAACCGTGATCATGTGGGTAATATGGAACAAAACAAAATTCGGAAAAAACATGTTTGCCGTGGGTTCCAATGAGGAGGCGGCAAACGTATCCGGTGTAAATGTTTTTGCAACGATAGTGGGCGTATTTGTGCTTGCCGGCGCGCTTTACGGCATAACCGGTTTCATAGAGGGCGCAAGGATTGCCTCCTGCTCCGCAAACACCGGGCTGACCTATGAGAGCGACGCGATCGCCGCCTGCGTCATAGGCGGGGTATCCTTTGTTGGCGGCACGGGAAAAATAAGCGGCATCGTGATCGGCGTGCTTTTGCTGCAGCTCATATTTGTGGGGCTGAATTTTCTTTCCGTTTCGGCAAACATGTTGTATGTGATCAAAGGCGCAATCATTCTTGCAGCGTGCGCGATCGATATGCGCAAATATCTTACAAGGAGATAAAGCCGGTTATGGAAAACAACAGTAAAAAGAACGAAAAAAAGAACGGCGGTCTGTACGCCGGGGTAAACCTTTCGCCGAAAGCGGCGGATCTGCTTGCCGCCGTCTGCGCCGGGATTCTGGCGCTCAGCCTCGGCGCTGCGATCCTGTTCGGGTAAAGGCAAGTGAAAAGGCGGGAAAGATGCAGCAAACATCTTTCCCGCCTTTTTTAATTTAGAGTTTAAAGATCGTCCGCGTCCTGCTCCGGCTCTTCATATTCGCCCGTTTCATACGTATTGCGGGTGGTGCCGGTATAACTGCCGAACGTATCGCTGTTTACCATATCCGGGCTGATATACGAAGTCAGATCAATCACTTTTTTGCTGTTTTGCACTTCTTTGCCGTTATGGTTTGCGTTTTGCTTTTTGTTTTTTTTCATAAAAAATCACCTCTCACTGCTATTTTTCGTAAAGGTGATTTTTTTATTCCGCGGTTTTAAATTTTTTCTACATCTATCACAGCAATTTTATCCATAAACTGCTTTGGCGTAATGACTTCGCCCATATCGAAAAAATCATCCATATTGAGATTAAAATTATTTACGAAAACCGGCGTGTTCTCATATTCAATATCAATATGCAGGCGTTTGGCATCCTCTTTGATACGCTCTGTATCATAAGTGTTGCAGTCGTAATATCTGGACGCCTGGATCTCATTGTTTCTGATATACTGCAAAACGATATTTCGGCTGGATTTGGAAACGGAGATATACTGTGTAATATCCTTTTGCAGGGCCTGCCCCATCGTCATCTGCGCTACTGCTTTGCACGCACCGGAATTTACGAAAAATTCGTTGATGAAAATGCTTTCAAGCGGGCTGGTATCATCCGGCACAATGATCGCAAGAATATTTTTTGACGGCTTGCGCTGATAGTATTTCTTTACGAATTCTTTAAAATAATGCTGGCCCTCTGCAATTTTTTTTGCGTAAAAATGATAAAACGGAATATTCGGCCGGCTTGCAACTCCGGGCAGGGAAAACGGCTTAAATTCCCCGCTTTCCTCATCATAAAGCAAAACATTTGAATTTGTAATGATTACAGGTATGGCTTTGGACATGTTTAAAACTTCCTCATATTTATTGATATAATTTTACTATATATTGTGTATAAAATCAACAAAATAAAAAAACATAGTGCAATTCGGCTTAATATATGTTATGATGTAATAGACTGGTAATTTTATTTTGAAAAGAGGAAACAAAATGGCAGACAAAGACGATGAGATAGACAAGATACTCAGCGAGATCAAAGGCTCTAAAGCATCTTCCGAAGAGGAAAAAAGCGCCGCGGAAGATACCGAGAAAGCAAAGGAAAGCAATGTAAAGGAAGAGGAAAAACCGCTGGAACCGGCATTAAACGAACTTCCGGTAACGAATAAAAAAAGCATAAATGATTATAAAGACGAATACGAGGAAGAAGAGGTGGAATACGTGAAAAATCCTGCAAAGAAAAAAATACTGATCGGCGTGATCGCGGCTGTATTTGTAATTGCCGTGGCGGTTGCCGTTTATTTCGGGGGATTTTACGAAAAGGAAGAAGAAACCACCGCTGCGCCCGAAACAACCATTACAACAACGGCCGCGCCCGTTGTGATCACCAATCCGCTGACAGGCGAGGCGAACTACAACGAATCCGCCGTCGGCAAAAGGCCTGTTGCGGTTGTGGTTGAAAATTCCCCCCAGGCGCGCCCGCAGTATAATATGGACACACCTGACATTATTTTTGAAGGCGAAGTAGAGGGCGGCATCACTCGAATGCTCTGGTTTTACGCGGATATGACTGATCTGCCGGACCAGGTTGGGCCAACACGTTCCGCAAGACCGAGTTTTGTTGAATTTTCACAATTATTTGATTCCATTTTTATTCATTTCGGAGAGAGCCACAGCAAAGGCAGCTACACCGGCGCGGATGATATTATAGACAGCATGAATGTGGATAATATTGACGGCATGAGCACCTCTTCCTGCTTTACCCGCACAAAGGATAAGGCAAGCCCGCATAACGCCGTGCTGGAGGGCCAAAACCTGATGGCGGCAATCGAAAAGAAAGAGTACAGAACAGATCTGGACGAGAGCAGATTTTCCGCCCTGAAATTCAACGAAAAAGACGCCGCCGTTTCCGCAACGGCATGCAACAGCATGACGGTGAAATTCTCCTCCCGCACCAACAGCCACACGTTTACATATAACACGGCTGAACAGGTGTATCAGAATCAGTCTGATTTTGAGCAGCAGGTAAGTTTTAAAAATATCATCGTTTTATTTGCAGACACAAAGTATATAGATAAAGACAATTATAACGGCACCGGCAGAACGGAAACCTACTGCAACTACGAACTGACCAGCGGTACGGGCAAACTTGCCTCCGCCGGAACCGTTGTGGATTTTAACTGGAGCGTAAACAACGGCAAACTGACCTGCACCGCCGCAGACGGCAGCGAGATCAAACTCAACCCCGGCAGAAGCTGGATCGGTATTGCCTCCGCAAACAACGGCGGCAGCGCAGAGGTAAAATAATCATCTGAACTGAAAGAGGAGAACCCTATGAACAAAGCAAAAGGCGGCGTCGCATTTATTGTAATCGGGATCATCTTAATCCTTTTCGGGGCATTCGTTACTTTCGGTCTGCTGATATCCGGCAGTTCCGAACTGAAGCCTTATACCGGCGTTATCTCTTCAGACATAAACGATGTATATGATCTGGGCAATGTTCTTGTTGTGGATAAATACAGTTACGTGGAAAGCGATGTAGATATTGATATCGATTATTATCTGATTGCGTTCGCAGGTGAAAATAATGAAGATATACGCTTTGCATCTCTGTATGTGGATGAGGGCATGGATATCTATGAAAAATTAGATAACTATTCCAACGACGATACGCAGTATATAGGCGATCTTTATATTGAATTGTGCGCAACCGCGGATTCCATGACAACGCTGGACTCCGATGTCATTTCATTTTACCATGACGCGATGGACACCTGCAGTGATATTTTGCCGGGTATCACAGATTCGGGCGTTGCATTCACCTATTATTGCGAAGGCCCGTCCGCATTCCCGAACGCGCTTGCCGAAGAAAAAGCATTCAAAAACATCATAACGGTGATCTTTGCCGCTGTTTTCGCTGTTGGTATCGTGCTGCTGATCGTTGGGATCAACAAGCAGGTAAAAGCAAAAGCATACGCGGCTGCCATGCCGCAGAATCCGTATTATCCTGCAAACCAGCCGAATGTTTATTATAATCCGCAAAACCCGCAGGCGGGAGCGGGATATCAGCCCGCGCCGAATCAGTGGACAAACGGTGGCGCAGGAAATCCGCCCTCTTATACCCAACAGCCGCAGCCGGGCAGCCATATGCCGTTTGAGCCGCAGAACACGAATACGGCGCAGTGGAATAACGGCGCGCCGAACGCAGGCGTTTCCGGCAAAGAAACCGAAGTTTTAAACAACAACACAAACCCATATTACACCCCACCGACGGAAAATAAGAATTTCAGCCAAGCGAACGCGCCGAAAAACGACGCGCCCGGCAATCAGCAATAATTTCTTTTCGCCGGTGCGGCAAAGCACGGCGGAAGAATGACCCTGCCGTGCTTTTTTCAGCCTGCATGCGGGAATCTTTTATCCCGCGCAGTAAGCGCATGAGCCGCTGACAGATGGCATCGCGCTTAATCAGAATAGTCGGATTGCCATTGATGCCTTGTTCTGCCACGCAAAGGCGTTGATGATTTTATAAAAATTGTGGCAGAAAGGCTAAGGTGATTCACATTATGAAATTCAACAAAGGCAAAAAATTCAAGATCATGCAGATCACCGATATGCAGGAGATCCCTGCGGTATCGCCGGACACAATAGCGCTGCTTGAGGCGGCAATAGAAACGGAAAAACCGGATCTGGTTGTTTACACGGGTGATCAGATCAAAGGCTACGGCATAACCTACCGCGGCAAGGGCAAAGAACTGGAAAATGCCGTGGCGGCAACGATCAAAAAACTGCTGGAACCGGTAACGAAACGCGGCATACCGTTTGCCGTTACGTTCGGAAACCACGACAGGCAGGTGGGTATCTCAAACAAAGACCAGTTTGAACACATTTATAAATCCCTGCCAAACTGCATAGGCGAACAGGCAAAGGGTATTGACGGCGGCGGCACCTGCTGTATTCCGATCCAATCCTCTGACGGCAGCAAAGACGCGTTTTGCCTGTATCTGTTTGACAGCGGCACAGACGCAAAAGGCGGCGGATATGAGCCGTTTGACACAAAAATCATTGACTGGTACAAAAAGACAAGAGAGAAACTCAAAGAAAAGAACGGCGCGTATGTGCCTTCAATCGTATTTCAGCATATTCCGCTGTGTGAATACTATCATGTTTTAAAGCGGGTTAAAAAATCGCACAAGGGCGCTATACGCGCATTCCGCACCCATAAAAACGAATATTATATTCTGGGCGACACCTGCCGCAAAGGCGATATGCTGTGCGAACCGCCCTCCATTCCCAATGAAAATACAGGCGAGTTTGACGCGATTGCCGAAAAAGGCGATGTGATGGCCGTTTTTGTAGGTCACGACCACAAAAACAGTTTTGTAGGCAGATATAAAAATGTAGATCTCGGATTCACGCAGTCCAGCGGATTCAATGTGTACGGCAACAGAACGAAACGCGGGGTTCGGATCATCACGCTGGATGAGGACAGACCCGGCGAATATGAAACCTATACACGCACATTTGAGGAACTGGTGGGTACCAAGGTAAAAAGACCGGTATATGATTATCTGTCCAGCAAGGCGCCGGAAACAGTGGACGCGGCAATACCAATGATCGGAAAAGCCGTGGGCATTCTTGCGGCAGTCATCATCGTGATCGTGCTTTTGATTCGATTTTTATAAGAAAGGATTAAAACAATGGCAGACGAAAACAAAAAGAACGCATTTAAAAAATGGACTGAAAAACACGCTGAGATCTGGAAATTCATTAAATTCATCATTGCGGGCGGCGGATCCTCCGTAATTGAGCTGATCGTGCACATGGTGCTTTTAAACACGGTTTTCGCGGCGATGACCACACAGGAGATTACCAACCCCACGCTGAATATGATCGGCATTAATTCAAAAGGTTATCTTTTTACATATCTGATCTCCACAACAGTGGGCTATGCCATTGCGTTTATTCTGAACAGAAAAGTAACATTTAAGGCAGACGCGAACCCGGCGCTGAGCATGGTGCTTTATTTCATCATGGTTGTGTTTACGATTTTTGCAAACGGCTGGATCGGTTCTGCCATGCAGACTTTTGCGGCAGATCATAACCTGACCGGCAACATCTGGGATCTTGTTTTTAAAGTGATCGGAATGGCAATTCCCACACTTTGGACCTACCCCTGCAACCGCTTCATCATTCACAGGAAGAAAAAAACGCAGGTATAAATACAACAAAAAATGCAGCCTTAAACCGGCTGCATTTTTTCTATCTTTTTACGGTTTTCACGCCGCTTATATGATTCTCCGTGCGGAAAAGAAAACATGGAACTTCATTTTAAATTTCTTATATATTTAAAAGTTTCCTTTTCCCCTTTTTCTTTCAGCATAACAAGCAGTTTTTCAAGCAGGGCGGCGGTTTCCGGGTGCATGATGATTCTGGATTTCGCATTTGTGTAATACTGAAGAGGGTGCGCATCCGTATACTTTTTCCCCTGATAGATCTTGCTTGCCGCAACACGGTCACAAAACATTTCCTTAACATATTTAAGCGGCATTTTAACCGGTTCCATGCGTTTCGTTTTCATGCTGTAATCCATCCAATATTCATAATGGTGGCGGTTTCTGCCCTTGTGGTGGAGCCAAGCGGCGGAATAGCCTTTTTCCGCCCGTTCTGCCTCGTTGGGCGATCTGTCACCCAGATAATATTTCGCGCCGGGGATAAATTCCGTAAGCGAATATTTGGAAAGATCATGAAAAAGTCCCTGAAAAGGGATCCCGGCAAGAAAACAGTGCCGCATCACTCTGTGGCGGTGCTTTGTAATGGTTATAAAATGCTTTACGGGATGCGCCATTTATACATTACTTCCTTACATAAAAATACATGCGGCTTTTGAGATCTGAAACATACCGTTTGAAAGCAGATAAAAAAAGCCTGTTTTGCAACAGATTATCTTAACACCAAACCGCCTGAAAGTCAAAAGATATTATCCGAACCTGCCGGAGATATACGCCTTTGTTCTTTCATCTTTCGGTGAATGGAAAATCTTTTCCGTTTCATCAAATTCCACGATCTCGCCGAGCAGGAAAAATGCCGTTTTATCCGAAACACGTGCCGCCTGCTGCATATTGTGCGTTACGATCACGATCGTGTACTTTTCTTTTAACCGGGCGATCAGTTCTTCTATTTTTGAAGTGGAAATCGGGTCAAGAGCAGACGTCGGCTCATCCATAAGTATGACTTCCGGCTGAACGGCAAGCGCACGGGCAATACAAAGCCTTTGCTGCTGCCCGCCGGAAAGACCGAGCGCGGACTTTTTCAGCCTGTCCTTGGTCTCTTCCCAGATAGCGGCATCGCGCAGGGATCTTTCCACGATCTCGTCAACCGCATTCTTTTTGTGTATGCCGTGCGTTCTGGGGCCGAAAGCTATGTTGTCATAAATGCTCATGGGAAACGGATTCGGTTTCTGAAAAACCATACCCACCCGTTTTCTGAGTTCATTAATATCCGTATCACGCGAATAGATGCTTTTTCCGTCCAGCAAAACATCCCCCGTTATACGGCAGGAATCCACAAGATCGTTCATGCGGTTGAGCGTTTTCAGCAGTGTGGATTTTCCGCAGCCGGATGGGCCGATAAACGCCGCAACTTCCCTTTCCTCAATATCCATATTGATCTTTTTCAGCGCCTGAAAATCGCCGTAATAAAGATCCAGATCCTTAACGGAAAACTTGGGCATCAGTTTTTATCCCCCTCTCTTCGGGTAATTCTGGAAGCAATGAATCCCGACACCGCGTTTATGATTATCACGGCGAGCAGCAGAATAACTGCTGTGGCATATGCCTCGTCCATATAAAGCCCCTCGGAAAGCAGGGCATACATATGAACGGAAAGCGTGCGCCCCGAATCCGTAAATTTCGTAACAACACCGGCAACCGTGCCCGCGGTATAGATCAGCGCAGCCGTTTCCCCCACGATTCTGCCGATTCCGAGGATCACGCCGGAGAGTATGCCGGGCATTGCGCTCGGCAGGATCACTTTAAAAACCGTTCGCAGCTTGCCTGCGCCAAGGCCGTAACTTGCCTCCCGGTAAGAATCCGGAACGGCGCACAGTGCCTCCTCCGTTGTGCGCATGATCAGCGGAAGAATCATAACGGCAAGAGTAAGCGTGCCGGCAAGCATGGAATAACCGAGTTTAAAATAAACGCAGAACATAAGATAGCCAAACAATCCGTACACGATGGACGGTATGCCGGAAAGCGTCTGCGCCGTTGTGCGGATCAGACGAACAAAAACATTGCCGCGGCGCGCGTATTCGGCAAGATACACAGCGGCAAACACGCCGGCAGGCACCGCCATAAGCAGGGATACGGCTGTATAGATCAGCGTATTAAGAATTGCCGGCATCATGGAAACATTTTCAGAATTGTACTGCCATGCAAAAAGGCTTGGGGTCAGATTGGGAATACCCTTAACAAGGATATACCCGATCAAAAAGACGATAACGGCGCAGCAGACCGCAGCGCAAAGCAGAACGATCAGCGCCAGCAAAAGCGATTTCGGGCGTTTTTTATACATCCTGATCTTCTGACGAAGATCGATTTTGTTAATACTGTTTTTCATATAAAATCTCCATACACTTAAGAAATCAGCAATGTTGCAGCCGCGTACAACAAAAGCGGATTTAACTTGTTTTCTTAAGCGCGGAAAAGAGCAGATTGATTAAAAGCACAAAAATAAACAGAACCGCCGCCGTTGCGATCAGCGCCTCCCGGTGCAGATCCTGTGCGTAGCCCATTTCCAATATGATATTGGTGGTAAGCGTTCTGACCCCGCTGAATATGCTGTTTGGAATAATGGGCTGGTTTCCAGCAATCATAACAATGGCAGTTGTTTCTCCGATTGCCCTGCCGATTCCAAGGATAATTCCGGCAGATACGCCGGATCTTGCCGCAGGCAGGGACACACCAAAGATTGCCCGTTCCTTTGTTGCGCCAAGCGCAAGCGCGCCCTCATAATAACTTTGGGGAACCGATCTTAAAGCCGCCTCTGAAATACTGATGATCGTGGGCAGGATCATGATCGCAAGCAGCAAAGCTGCCGTAAACACGCTTTTTCCGCCGCCGAAAAGCTGACGAACTGCCGGCACGATCACAACCAGGCCGAAAAAGCCGTACACTACGGACGGAATACCCGCCAAAAGATCCACAGCCGGCCTTAAGGCCTTATAGAGCCGCGCAGGGCAGTAACGTGCCATAAACACCGCGCACATTACGCCTACGGGAACGCCCATGGCGATGGCGCCCGCCGTAACGTAAAGGCTGCCGATGATCATTGGGAAGATCCCAAATTTATCATTGAGCGGTCTCCATTCCGTGCCGAAAAGGAACTCGGTAACGCCGATCTTTCCGATTGCCGGAAATGCGTTTGAAAAAATAAACCAGCAAATCAGCAAAACGGCAATAATGCTTATGCACGCCGCCAAAAAGAACACGGCGCGCATTATATTTTCTTTGATCTTGTTTTTTACCATTCGGTTTTTTCACCTGTATAGATTGCTTTAACCTCGTCACTTGTAAGTGCGTTTACGGGGTTATCCAGATTTACAATTACAGCAATGCCGTCCAAAGCGATCGTAGTCGGCGTAAGCCCTGCCGCGATCTCACTTTCTTTCAGTTCCCGGGAAGCCATGGCGATATCGCAAACTCCGTCTATTGCAGAAGTAATACCCGTTGTGGAATCATTTTGCTGAATCACGATTTCCGCGTTCGGATTTACAGCCGCATACGCCTCTTTCAGTTTTTCCATAACCGGCGTTACGGACGATGAACCGGCAATATTCACCGTTCCGGACGGTGCACTGCCGCTGTAAGCGCCGTTGCTGCCCTGGGAGATATAGCCGTTTTCTTCAACCACTTTCTGCCCCTGCTCGCTCATAATGAAATCTATAAAATCCTGCGCGGTCTGGGAAAGATCTGCTCTGACCGCTATATTAAAAGGTCTTGAGGCTTTATAGGTTCCGTTTTTAATATTTTCAACCGTTGCGTCCACGCCGTCTATCTGCACCGCCTTAACGGTATCGTTCAGCGAGCCGAGAGAAATGTAACCGATCGCACCCGGATCTCCCGCAACGGAAGTCATCATAACGGAGGTACTGTTTGTAGTTTCTGCCGATACGATCGTGTTATCCATTTTTTCACCGTTTTCATTTTCCGTTTCAATGCCGAAAAGTTCAATAAAAGCGCTTCTTGTGCCGGATCCGTCCTCCCGGGTCATAACATTGATCCGTGAATTCCCAGAACCGCCCGCGCAGCCTGCAAAAATGCACGCAACCACTACGAATACAGCAAATAAAGATATCCCTTTTTTCATAATAATCTCCTTTTCAAAACCGTATAAGTCTTGCGGAGGGCAAAAAATTATAACTTTAAAAGACCGATCTTATTTTCCTCATGCATGATCAAATTTATTTTTCCCGCCGCTTCATTTAATATAACAGCCGTTTATGAAAGAAAAAATAGAAAAGCGTAAAAGCAAAGTCAAATCATATCCGTTTTTTGTAAAATATAGCCCCTGTTTTTCACGTGATTTGACACAAATATAAAATAGCAAATAAAAAACGGCCGCCTCAGCGGATACACTGAAACAGCCGTTTTATACAAATATGAAATTTTAATCCCGGTTATAGATATCTCTGGTATAGACTTTATCTGCAACATCATCCAGTTCGCTGCTCATTCTGTTTGCAAGGATCACACTGCTCTGCTTTTTGAACGCATCCAGATCATTTACAACCTGATTGCCGTAAAAATAGCTGCCGTCCTCCAGAGTGGGCTCATAAATGATAACATTTGCGCCCTCGCCCTTAATACGTTTGATTACGCCCTGAATGGAACTCTGGCGGAAATTATCCGAATTGGATTTCATGGTAAGCCTATGCACACCGATCGTTGCAATATGATCTGCGCTGTGGTGCGCCTTTTGCAAAACGCGGGAGGCAATAAAATCTTTTCTTGTATCGTTTGAATCCACGATTGCGCGAATCAGATTTTCCGGAATATCCGCATAATTGGCAAGCAGTTGCTTTGTATCTTTCGGCAGGCAGTATCCGCCGTAACCGAAAGACGGATTGTTATAATGCGTGCCGATCCTTGGATCAAGTCCAATGCCCTCTATGATCTCCTTGGAATCCAGGCCGTGGATCTCCGCATAAGTATCCAGTTCATTAAAATAACTTACGCGCAGTGCAAGATAGGTGTTGGCAAACAGTTTAACCGCCTCTGCCTCCGTTGGTTTCGTGAAGAGCACGGGGATCTCCTCTTTGATCGCGCCCTGCTGAAGGAGGGAGGCAAAAAGATGCGCCGCCTTTTCCAGTTTTTCATTTTCCTTATCGAAGCCGACAATGATGCGGCTGGGATAAAGGTTATCATACAGCGCCCTGCCCTCTCTTAAAAATTCCGGGCTGAAAATGATGTTCGCACCCGGATATTTTTGCGCGAGCGATTTGGTATAGCCAACGGGCACCGTGGATTTGATGATCATGACCGCGTTTTGATTTACGCTTAAAACAAGATCAATAACCGCCTCTACGGAAGATGTGTTAAAATAATTTTTCTGCGCGTCATAATCCGTTGGGGTAGAGATGATGACCAGATCCGCCTTAGCATAGACGGCAGCGCCGTCTGTTGTTGCCGTAAGATCCAAATCTTTTTCGGCAAGATACTCTGAGATCTCCTTATCCACGATTGGAGATTTCCGTTCATTGATCAGGTTTACTTTTTCGGCAACGATATCAACGGCATAAACCGTGTTGTGCTGCGCAAGCAGCACTGCGTTTGAAAGGCCGACATAACCTGTGCCGGCAACTGCGATGGTGTATTTTTTTTGGTCCATAAAAATCCCTCTCCGAAGTATTGCGCGCAAAACGCTTTACACGGTAACTAATATTGCCCGTGCGCCCGGTTTTATAACCGCCGGGATCACTTCTTTTTAAATTTATCGAAAAATCCCTCTTTGCCCTGGTTTTTGGGCGGTACATAGGATTTATCAAACTGTTTGAGCAGCTCTTTTTGCTGAGAGGTAAGGTTTTTCGGAATATCTACGATGATTCTTATAAACTCATCGCCGCGCCCGGTGGAATGAAGCCGCTGAACACCTTTGCCCTTAAGTTTGAACACTTCGTTCGGCTGGGTGCCGGCGGGCATATTATACTTCACATCGCCGTCCAAAGTGGGCACCTTGAGTTCCGCGCCCAAAACAGCCTCCACCATGGAAACATGCTTTTCGTACCAAATATCATATCCCTCGCGCCTGAAATACTTATGCGGTTTGATCCGAACATTGATCTTCAGATCACCGGCAGGACCGCCGTTTGTGCCGCTGTCTCCCATGCCGCGAAGATTGATGATCCTGGATTCGTCGATTCCTGCAGGAATATCCACGGAAATTTTTTTCTTGATCCTTACCTTGCCCTTGCCTGCGCATTTATGGCAGGGGGTCTCTATTATTTTACCACGACCACCGCACACATTGCAAGTGCGTTGTTGTGTAACAACGGTAAAGCCCATTCTGTTTTGCACGTTGATGTAACCTTTGCCGCCGCAGTTGGAACACGTTTTTGCCGTTGTGCCCTTGGCCGCGCCGGTTCCGCCGCACTCGCTGCAGTCCTCCACGCGGGGAACTTCAATTTCTTTTTTGCAGCCCTTTGCCGCCTCTTCAAAAGTTAGGCTGAGATTGATCTGAATATCTCTGCCTTTGCGCGGCGCATTCGGATTGGCGCCGCCGAAGCCGCCGCCGAAACCGCCGCCGAAAAACGACGAAAATATATCTCCGAGGTCTATATCGCCGTCAAACCCGAAACCGCCGCCATAGCCGGCGCCGGTTCCCTGGCCTGCGCCGTAACTGGGATCCACGCCGGCAAAGCCGAACTGATCATAGCGCGCCCTTTTCTGGGGGTCTGAAAGCACTTCATACGCCTCGTTGCACTCTTTGAATTTTTCTTCCGCCTCTTTATCATCCGGATGCAGATCCGGGTGATATTTTTTAGCGGTCTTTCTGTATGCTTTTTTGATCTCATCCTCCGTTGCGCCCTTTTGAACGCCGAGGACTTCGTAATAATCCCGTTTTGCTTCTGCCATATTTTCCTCCTTATAAACAGTTATTTAAGGTGGCGGAATGCAAAATCCCGCCACCTGGAGAAAAAACGTTTTTATCAGTTATCGTCTACTTCTGTAAAATCAGCGTCCGTATATCCGTCATTGCCGCCCTGCTGCGCGTTCGCATCCTGACCGGGCTGTGCTCCCTGCGCGCCCTGAGCGCCCTGCGCCGCCTGATACAGTTTCTGTGATACTTCATAGAACTTATTCTGAAGATCATCCTGGGCGGATTTGATTGCGTCTAAGTTATCGCCTTTCAGCGCTTCTTTCAGCGTGCTGCACTTGGTTTCCAGAGCAGATTTATCATCTGCGGAGAATTTATCTCCGTTTTCGGAAATCAACTGTTCCGTCTGGTAAGCGAGCTGCTCAGCGTTGTTCTTAAGATCAACCGCCTCACGTCTCTTCTTGTCTTCCTCTGCGAACTGCTCTGCCTCTTTAACAGCTTTATCAATATCTTCCTTGCTCATGTTGGAGGAAGAAGTGATGCTGATATGCTGTTCCTTACCGGTGCCGAGGTCTTTTGCAGAAACGTGAACGATGCCGTTTGCGTCAATATCAAAGGTTACCTCAATCTGCGGCACACCGCGGCGTGCCGGCAGAATGCCGTCCAAATGGAACATACCCAGCGTCTTATTATCCTTTGCGAACTGTCTTTCACCCTGAAGAACATGGACTTCAACGGAAGTCTGGTTATCGGCAGCCGTGGAGAAGATCTGTGATTTCTTGGTAGGAATCGTTGTATTTCTTTCAATAATAACGGTGTTTACGCCGCCCATGGTTTCAATACCAAGGGAAAGCGGGGTAACGTCAAGCAGAAGCAGACCCTTTACATCGCCGCCGAGCACGCCGCCCTGAAGCGCAGCGCCCATGGCAACGCATTCATCCGGGTTAATGCCCTTAAACGGCTTTTTGCCGCTGAATTTTTCAATGGCTTCCTGAACAGCGGGGATACGCGTGGAACCGCCTACTAAAAGGACTTTATCAATTTCGTTCATGGAAAGGCCGCTGTCCTGCATAGCCTGACGAACGGGACCCATGGTCTTTTCCACAAGATCCGCAGTCATCTGGTTGAACTGGGCTCTTGTAAGCGTCATTTCAAGGTGTTTCGGGCCGGTTGCATCCTGTGTGATGAACGGAAGAGAAATTTGCGCAGTAGTCATGCCGGAAAGGTCAATCTTTGCCTTTTCTGCCGCCTCTTTCACACGCTGCATGGCCATTTTATCATTGGAAAGATCAATGCCGTTCGTCTTTTTGAACTCAGAAACGATCCAATCCATAATCTTCTTATCAAAATCATCGCCGCCAAGACGATTGTTACCTGCCGTAGCAAGAACTTCCTGAACACCGTCGCCCATTTCGATAATGGAAACATCGAATGTGCCGCCGCCGAGGTCATAAACCATAACTTTCTGATCTTCCTCTTTGTCAATGCCGAAAGCAAGTGCGGCAGCAGTCGGCTCGTTGATGATTCTCTTAACATCAAGGCCTGCGATCTTACCGGCGTCCTTTGTTGCCTGACGCTGGGAATCCGTAAAGTAAGCAGGAACGGTGATAACCGCCTCTGTTACAGGCTCGCCGAGATAACTTTCCGCATCTGATTTCAGTTTCTGAAGAATAATGGCGGAGATCTCCTGCGGCGTATATGCCTTGCCGTCTATATTCACTTTATAGTCCGAACCCATATGCCTTTTGATGGAGCTGATGGTTCTTTCCGGGTTAGTGATTGCCTGACGCTTTGCAACGTTGCCAACCATTCTTTCCCCGTCTTTGCTGAACGCAACAACGGACGGTGTGGTTCTTGCGCCTTCCGCGTTGGGGATTACGACCGGCTCGCCGCCCTCAATAACGCTGACGCAGCTGTTTGTTGTACCTAAATCAATACCTATGATCTTTGACATACTATATCATCCTTTCGAATTTCTGATTTATTTAATTAGCTGATTTTACCATAGCGGGGCGGACGATCTTATCGCCTATCTTATACCCTTTCTGGAAAACATCAACGATTTCACCTGTTTTATAGTTTTCATCCTCCACATGCATAACCGCGTTATGCAGATTCGGATCAAATGTTTCGCCCGGCTCGCCGAACACCTCTATGCCGAGTTTCTGAAGTATGGCGGAAAGATTACTGAACGTCATCTCAACACCTTTTTTCAGCGCGTCGTAATCTTTGGTTTCATTCGCGAGCGCCCGTTCCAGATTGTCTATAACCGGCAGCAGTTCTTTAATGGTTTCGGCTTTTGCATAAACATACGTTTCCTGCTTTTCTTTTTCGCTGCGCCTTTTATAGTTGGAATACTCGGCGGATAAACGAAGCAATCTTTCCTTTGTTTCATCCAGTTCCTGCTGCAAAGGATCTTCTTTCTTTTCTTCTTCGTTCCCCTGCGGCTCTTTTGCCTTTGTATCCTCTTTCTGTTTCTTTGGGTTTTCCGCCTCTGCTTTCTGCTTTGGCTTTTTTTCGGTTTCCTTATCTTTTTTATTCAAATGTAGCGCCTCCCTCTCGGAGATATTTTTTAACGGTATTCATTATATATTCAGCCCGCGGAAGAACCGACGCATAATCGATCCTTGTTGAGCCGATAATGCCTAAAACAGCAGTCTGACTGTTGTTATAAGTAAATTTGGAAACAAGCGTTACCGTATCTTTCAGCATGGGATGCGGATTTTCATTTCCTATAAACAGCTGCGTTTCGCGACCGCTTTTGGCAAAAAGCTCCAGCGCGGAGCGCACCTGTGAACGTGACGCCAAAAAGGAAAGAATCTTATACACCTGACTGCCGAGTTCCTTGTGCGAAAGCAGATTTGTTTCGCCCTCAAACTCAAGCGAGCCGTTGGCAGCCTCTGCACAAAGGGAACAAAGGCTTGTGAGCGCCGGGAGCATATCAAACACCCTTGCGCCAAGATCCACCACTGTGTTTTGCAGCAGCGCGGGATTGACATCCTTAAGCGCCGTGCCGATAAAATATTTACCGGTTACGTAGTAAAACAGTTTTCTGAATTCCTCATCGGCAGCACAGGTGAGCCTGCAAACAGAGGATTTGATCTTGCCGCCCACAGAGAGCATAACGATCATCGCCTTGTTGTTTCCGGCGGGGATCAGTTCCGCGCCCTGCACGCAATCTAAACTGTCCCGCACTGTATTATACAGCGCCGTGCAGTTTGTTTCCCGCGCCAAAAGGCTTGCGGCATCGTGCAGCAGCCGTTCCGGATCGCCCGAATTAACGGAAAGAAATTCTTGAATCTGCTCCTTTTCATACTCGCCGGGATTTTGGGGAATCATCAGGTTATCCACATAATATCGGAAAGACGCTTTGCTGGGAACACGACCGCCGCTTGTGTGCATTTGCTCCAGCAGGCCGAGTTCTGAAAGATACGCCATTTCGTTTCTGATTGTGGCACTGGAAATTTTATAGGGCAGTAACCCTGCGATGGTTTTTGAACCGATAGGTTCGCCTGTTTTGATATAACTGTCAATAATCAGTGCTAAAATTGCCGCCTGCCTTTCACCTATCAATTTTTCCACCATCCTTTTCACCGGTTAGCACTCTAAGTGCCTGAGTGCTAACTACATTCATATATTATAACCATTTTGCCCATTTGTCAACACTTTTTTTGAAAATAAATTATGAATAAGCAAAGATTTCCGCCAAATCAGACAATAAAAAAGGCGGGCTGCTTTCTGCCCGCGCAAATTAATCTATATATAATGTTTTAATATAAAGTTATTTAATATTCAAAGCGTTCTTCAGCATCTCGCTGTTGATCAAAACCGCCTCATCCCTGCGCAAGAGTTCCACCTGCGAAAAATCCGGATCTTTCTTTTCCGCCGGAGCAACGTAGTTCATGTCTTCCACTTTTTCGGCCAGGCGCGCTTTGATCTCCTCTGTATTTTCCTGTTCCTGTTTTTCGAAATAATCCTCGCACATATAAATGTAACCATAAAATTTCTGGCCAAAACGGTCTGTGCCGCTTTCAAAAACAGTGGTATCAAAATACCTGCCGCCCCAGTGGGACTGCGACGCGGTAACTGTGTTGCCCTCTATCTTTTCCACCACAGCTACATGATTGCTCCAGCACGCAACTGCGCCGAGTTTTGGTTCCTGGCCATATGCATAATAGCCGTTTTTCTTGTTAATAGACCACCATTTGCCGGCACTGCCGCGGGTGATCAGCGGTTCTTCGCCGGTGATTTCATAAATTCTGCCGAAAACATAAGCAACGCAGTTCGGCATACCGTATCCCGTTTGGGAATAAACATTCAGTTCGCTGTTATAATACGGATTGGAACGGTCGGGAGAAGTAAGGCGCGGTTCAAAGCCATCCGCCTGTGCAGACGCCGTTACCGGAAATGCCGTTATCAAAATGAGAAAAGACAGCATCATCACCGCCAGCGATTTTATAAAAGTTTTCATGCTAACCTCCAAAATGGCATAACACCCCGGGAAAGACGCCCGGCATGCGCTGCCATAGCCGGAGAATTCCCCTTTTCACACTTAACAGTAAAAATTGTAACACATTTGTAACTTTTTAATCTATGTGAAATTTACACAAGCGTTTTGTAACCATTTTGTAATAGTTATGCACCTTTTACAAAATTTTATGAAAAGTGTTGACAATTATGTTTACATATTTTAATTATTGTAAAATCATTGCTTTTTTGAATTTACAAAATTTAGCATTTTCAATAAAAATATATAAAATTAACCACTGATACAATGCAAAAACAAACGCATACTAATATTGCCGCGGTAAAAGAAAGGATGGTTTTATGCCGGATATTTTTAATCTTACAAACGAAATGAGCGCCTATTTTGACTCCCTGCCGAAAAGTGTGCAGGGCGCGCTGATCTACAGCGGCGCAAAAGCGAACAGCCTTGCGGATCTGAAACAGCTTGTAAACGGTTTTACGGGCAATGGAACAGCCAAAAAAGAATAAGGCGGTTTCTTCCGCCCACCGCTCTTACCGGCGAAAATACAGACTGAATCCGCGCATAACAAACAAATATTGCGTGAATATGAGCAACCCTACTGTTCAGCCGGACGAGCGCACGGAAATGGGCATACCGATTCCAAGCACGGAAAACGTTGAATATTCCAAAGAATATCAAGAGGAGAATAAGCTGTAAATCAGGCGCAAAAAAAGACGGCGTTATGCACGCCGTCTTTTCCTTTTATGGATACACAAATTAAAGATGGAAGATCAGATCATCGCTCTTTTTATTAAAGATCAAAATGCCTAAAAACAGGGTTCCGAACGCCCACGCAAGCGCATAGAGCAGCAGTTTCCAGCTCATAGGCTGACAATACAGCACACATTGCCTAAAGAGTTCCAGCATGGAGTAAAGCGGATTGATCTTGATCAAAAATTCCGTCCAGTGCTGGGTGATATTCTGAAGCGGATAGATAATGGGAACACAGTAAAACAAAAGTGTGCAGAAAACATCCCATATATATTCCACATCTCGGAAATAGACCTGTAAAACAGAAAGGATCAGCCCGACACCGATCACGAATACAAGCAGGATCGCCATAGGGATGAAGAACAACAGCGCATAGGCATTGATCGTAAGCCCATCGCCGCCGCTCACGCCGGAAACCTTAAAAAAGATCCAAACGCATATATAACAAAGTATGGAGATTGCAAAAGTTACAAAATTGGAAAGCACGCCGGAGATCGGGTACATATACTTTGGAACATATACTTTTTTAATGATAGGCGCATTGCTTCTGAACGAAGTCAGCGCCTTTTTGGTAGAGGACGTAAAGAAATCAAAAAGGAGTCTGCCCGTAAACAGATAAACGGGATAGCAAACAATATGTTCCCTGTTGGATCCAAAAATATTGCCGAACACAACAGAAAGTACAATCATATTTAAAAGGGGCTGAAGAAAGCTCCAGAATATACCAAGCCAGGAATCCCTGTACTTCAGTTTCACATTCTTGCGGGTCAATTCACCGAGGAGGTTTCGGTATTTGCTGAACATTTCAAAGAAATGCCTTAACCCGTCATTTTTTATTTTATCCATTTTATACGCTCCAAAAAGTCTAAAAAACTGTGTTATAAAACGCAGTCATTATAGCACACGCGTTTTCATTTGTAAATAATAGTAACAATTATTTAACCAAATCGGCAATCTCAAGCGCAATTTTTTTTACACTTTGGCTTCCGTTTACAACAAAATCCGCTGCTGCAAGATATTTGCCGCGGCGCTCTGAAAACAGTTTTGCGGCATTTTCCTTGTTTTTAAAAAGGGGTCTGGTAGCGCCGCTGCCCACTCTTGCGCAGATCACATCAAACGGCGTGTCGATAAACACCACTTTGGCGCCTTTTTTCATTGCCTCCACATTGCGTTCAAACGTCATGGCGCCGCCGCCTGTGGAGATAACGGCATTCTGAAGTTCTGCAGCGCTTTTACAAACCTCATATTCAAGATCCCGAAAATAGTTTTCGCCTTTTTCCGCAAAGATCCGGCTGACAGCCATACCCTCTTTTTTTTCAGCCAGTTCATCGGTATCCACAAATCTCCTGCCGGTGATCTTAGAAAGTTCCCTGCCAACGGAAGTTTTGCCCGCGCCCATAAAGCCGCACAATGCAATATTCATCGGTTTAGCAGCTCCTTTTCTGTTTTTTGGATCACCCGTTCCACATCTGCATTGGAAAAATGAACATCCATCCAGATCTCCTGTGCAACCGCTGCCTGCCAAACAAGCATGGAAAGCCCGTTGGAATATGGGATTCCCGCCTGCTTTGCCAATTGCAGAAACAGCGTTTCGGCAGGATTATAAATGACGTCATACACCGCCCCTGCGCTGCAAACGATATTTTTCGCAAGCGGCGACGCATCCACATTGGGAAACATGCCGGCGGAAGTGCCGTTTACAATCAGATCCCACCCTTCGGCAAGATTCGCATATTCCGCGAGCGTGATCGTTTGATGCAGTTTATTTTTTATCTCATTCTGAATTTCTTTTGCTTTATCCAAAGACGGTTTTCTGTATGCCACCGTAAGATCGCACCCGTGCAGCACCGCCTCAAATGCGATCATCCTTGCAACACCGCCGGTGCCACAGAGCAGCACCCTGCCGGAAAGGCTGATTCCGGCAGCGTCAAGCGCGCGCAGAAATCCTGCGCAATCCGTATTGTAACCAACGGACTTTTTGCCGTTTTTCACCGTGTTTACCGCGCCGAAAAGGGCGGCCTTTTCATCCAGCTCGTCTAAATACTGAATAATATTGATCTTATGTGGGATCGTAACATTGAACCCGCCGAGTTCCTTAAGGGCGGCCGCGCGGGCGGGAAGATCATTTTCGCTGATCTCAAACAGATCATAGGAACACGGCTTTCCCGACGCCTCAAACAGGCATTTGTGAATAAAAGGAGAAAGCGAATGACCGAGCGGGCAGCCAAGCAGACCGTATTTTTCCATTTGCACCTCGAATAAAATAACGCAGTAAAAAAATCCCCCGTGTAAAGTATTGACAACACGGAATAAATTTTATAATATAATAACACAAACGACTAATTTTAACAACTGTATTTTAGGAGTGTTTCTATTATGGTATTTGAAAAAGTGGTTCAGATTCTGGCAGAGCAGTTAAGCGTGGACCCTGATAAAATCACGATGGACAGCATGCTTGAAGAAGATCTTGACGCAGACAGCCTTGACGCGATTGATATCGTTATGAGCATTGAGGATGAATTCGGAATCGAAGTGCCGGATGAGGCAATAACGGATATGAAATCCGTGGGCGATATTGTGAATTTTATAGAAAACAATCAGTAAAAAGCGCCTGATCTTGTGCAAAGTTTATTCAAATTGTTTAAAAAATGCCGTTTTACAAGTATAAATTGACAGAAAAGAAAATAAATATTAAAATAAGAGTAAGTAGTAATGCTTGCTCTTTTTTATTGTATAGTTTATAGGAAATTATACAAAAAAGTCTCAAAAGGGTAAAAGGTTCGATCACGCATTTGCCTGAAACCGAAAACGGCAAACGCGGCAAAACCGGAAAGGCTTTCATTATGGGTAAAAAATATGTGTTGGCGCTGGATCAGGGCACAACAAGTTCGCGCGCAATTATATTTAATAAAAAGGGCGAAATCGTTGCCAAGGCGCAAAGAGAATTTGATCAGCATTATCCGCAAAACGGCTGGGTGGAGCATGACCCGAACGAGATCCTGTTTTCCGAGCTGGAGGCAATAATTGAAGTGCTGCGTTCGTTTAAGGGGGATCCTGGCGAGATTGCCGCAATCGGCATCACCAACCAGCGGGAAACCACGATCGTTTGGGATAAAGAAACAGGCAAGCCCGTTTACAACGCTATTGTATGGCAGTGCCGCCGCACGGCGGATTACTGTGAACAGCTGAAAGCGCAGGGGCTGGGAGATTACATAAAAGAAACCACCGGTCTGCTGATTGACGCATATTTTTCCGGCACCAAGATCAAATGGATTTTGGATCATGTGGAAGGCGCTCGCGACAGGGCGGAAAAAGGCGAACTTCTTTTCGGCACGGTAGATACCTGGCTGATCTGGAACCTGACTGCCGGAAAAGTGCATGTTACCGATTATTCCAACGCATGCCGCACCATGCTTTTTGATATAGACAAACTGCAGTGGGACCCCTACCTTTGCGAAACACTTGGCATACCGATGAGCATGCTGCCGGAAGTGAAGCCCTCCAGCTGCATTTACGGCGAATGTGTGAAATTCCCGGGAATGGATCAGATTGCCGGCGTACCGATTGCAAGTTCGATCGGCGACCAGCCGGGCGCGCTGTTCGGGCAGGGATGCTTTGAGCAGGGGCAGGCAAAAAACACATACGGAACCGGCTGCTTTTTGTTGATGAACACAGGGGAAAAGCGTATCAATTCCCGCTCCAACCTGCTTACAGGCATTGCCTGGGGGCTGGACGGAAAAATCACCTATGATTTGGAAGGCTCCGCATTCAACGCCGGATCGGTAATCAAATGGCTCCGGGATGAACTGGAACTGATCAAAAGCGCCCACGAGTGCGACATCCTTGCCGAAGAAGTGGTAGATTCTAACGGGCTGTACTTTGTGCCTGCGTTTACCGGGCTCGGCGCGCCGTACTGGGATATGTATGCGCGCGGCTGCATGATTGGCCTGACGCGCGGCGTAAACAAAAAACACATGTGCCGCGCCGTGCTGGAAAGCATTACCTATCAGGTAACGGATCTGCTGGAAGCCATGATGAAAGACAGCGGCATTCTGCTGAAAGACCTGCGCGTGGACGGCGGCGCCTCTGTTTCAGACATCATGATGCAGATACAGGCGGATATGACCGGAGTAAACGTAAACCGCCCGCTCAATAAAGAAGCCACGGCGCTTGGAGCGGCATACCTTGCAGGGCTTGCAGCCGGCGTTTGGAAAGATACGAATGAGATAGAAGCGAACCGGCAGGTTGAAAAGATCTTTATTCCCTCTATGGAAATCGAAAAACGCAACCGCCTTTACACCAACTGGAAACGCGCGGTAGAGCGCTCCAGAAACTGGGAAAGATAAAAATCAAAAAGATTTACCGCGGCGTAAAAACCGCGGCAAATTTTTGAATACAGGAATTTGAAAGAGGACAGGAATTATGGATTACAGAAAAGAATCACTGAAACTGCACGAGCAGTGGAAAGGCAAGGTAGAAGTGGTTGCCCGCGCGAAAGTGGACAATAAAGACGCGCTTTCGCTGGCATACACGCCGGGCGTTGCGCAGCCGTGCCTGGAGATCCAAAAAGATTACAACAAAAGCTGGGAACTGACCCGCCGCTGGAATATGGCGGCGGTCA
>HF991825.1:0-9063 GCA_000431535.1 Clostridium sp. CAG:678 | reverse complement strand
GGCGGTCATCACGGACGGTTCCGCCGTTTTAGGCCTCGGCGATATCGGCCCGGAAGCCGGTATGCCGGTCATGGAGGGCAAATGCGTACTGTTTAAGGAATTCGGCGGCGTGGACGCGTTTCCGCTCTGCGTGCGCACGAAAGACGTGGATGAATTTGTGCAGACGGTTTACAACATCAGCGGCTCTTTCGGCGGAATTAATCTGGAAGATATTGCGGCGCCGAGATGTTTTGAGATAGAGGAAAAATTGCAGAAAATCTGTGACATTCCCGTTTTTCACGATGACCAGCACGGCACGGCAGTTGTTGTTTCCGCAGCGCTGATCAACGCCACAAAACTGACCGGAAAGCCGCTGAGCGAATGCAAAGCCGTGATCAACGGTTCCGGCGCGGCAGGCATTGCCATTGCAAAACTGCTGATGACGCTTGGGCTGAAAGACGTGATCCTTTGTGACAGAACCGGCGCAATTTATGACGGCAGAGAAAACCTGAATCCATACAAAGCGGAGATCGCCAAGATCTCCAACAAAGGCATGGTAAAAGGCACACTGGCAGACGCTGTTTGCGGCACGGATATATTTATAGGCGTTTCCGCGCCCGGCGTGCTGACGGCGGATATGATCAAAACCATGAACGAAAACGCCATTGTGCTTGCCATGGCGAACCCGGTGCCGGAGATCATGCCGGACGAGGCAAAGGCAGCAGGCGCGGCTATCGTGGGCACGGGCAGATCGGATTTCCCGAACCAGATCAACAATGTTGTGGCGTTTCCCGGTATCTTTCGCGGCGCGCTGGACGTTAGAGCCAGCCGCATTACAGAAAACATGAAGATTGCGGCGGCATATGCGATCGCCTCTCTGGTAAGCGAGGACGAACTGAAGCCGGACTACATTCTGCCTTTTGCGTTTGACAAACGGATCAAGGACACCGTTGCAAACGCGGTTGCCGAAGCCGCAAGAAAAGACGGCGTGGCAAGAATCTGAGAAACCGGAAACCCAATCAAACATAAAATGAAACCGGACGGCAGGCACTGTGCCTGAGACCGTCCGGTTTTTTGTTTAGTTCAAAGCGTTATTTCAGTTTTTCTTCCCATTCCTTTTCACGAAATCCGGTCAAAACACAGGAATCCGTAACAACCACCGGGCGTTTTACAAGCATGCCGTCCGTAGCCAAGAGCTGCAACTGCTCTTCTTCACTCATCTGCGGCAGTTTCTCCTTAAGCCCCATGGATTTATAGAGCATGCCGCTGGTATTAAAAAACTTTTTGAGCGGCAGGCCGCTTTTTTCATACCATGCTTTCAGTTCTTCATAGGTTGGGTTCTGCTCTTTGATATGCCTGTCCGTATAGGCAATGCCGTTTTCATCAAGCCACCTTTTGGCCTTTTGGCAGGTGGAACATTTCGGATATTCAATAAAAAGCATCAGATTCATCCTTTCTTTCAATTTAAAATTCAGCGGTGTATCTTTGGCACCAGTGAAATAATAATGCAAGATCTCTGCCGCTGTCAATATCCGCTGCGGATCTTACTGCAAGCGAGCGTTTAAAAACGTCTTTATCTTCACCTGTAACCGCATTCAACAATTTCTTTTTTGTTTCGGGGAAAACCCCGGTATTCAGGTAACAGATATTCTGAAGAATAAAGAACAGCGATTTAAAACACGCGCATATTCTGGATTTCTGCTCCGTTTCATCGGAATGGATCCGGGCATGGCACACTTCATGATACAGAGTATTTATACTAAACTGAATATACTTTCTTTCATCCTGCTCTGTATAAACAGGCACAAGATCTTTCAGACTGCCAAACAGATCTTTCGTAGTGTGCGTAAGATGGCATATCTCCAGCGGATTCCAGTTCGCCAGCTCATCTTTCCCGCAAAGGAAACCGCAGGACAGTTCATAATTGCCCGCTTTTTCAAGAACCGATCTGTAACGATCCAGATCGGCAAAATCAAGATCATCTATAACCGCCATAATATCTATATCGCTGGTATCCGTTGCCTCTTGCCGCAGATAACTGCCCTGCAGCCCCACATAAACAAGCCGATCGGAAAACGCATGTTTTAGCAGATCAATCAATTTTTGGGTATATTCTTTGATACGTATCATACAGGCCTCCTGTTCAGATCAATTCGGAAAGGATCGTATTTGAAACGAGAAATCCTTTCGGCGTAAAGGCAAGACGCGAGCCGTTCTCTTTCATGAACCCGGCTTTAACATACGGCGTGTAATCTTTTTTGACAAGTGTTTTTTCAATTCCTTTGGCAAGGCGCAGACCAAGCAGGATCCGTTCTTCCCGACCGCCGCCGGCGCCATCGTCCACAATTCGGAAATCGCGGTCATAGTAAAAGCGCCTGCCGCCCCAAAACGAGTGGGCGGTTTTTCCTATTCCGAGATAGGGAGTCAAATCCCAGTATTTCATATTATGCCTGCTCTCAAACCCCGGTTTTGCAAAATTGCTGATTTCATATTGCAGAAGCCCCTGCTTTTCCAGTTGAGATACTGTTTCAAGGTACATATCGGCAACATCATTTTCATCCGGGAGATCAAGTTTATCACGCAGTTTAAAGAACAGGGTTCCCTGTTCGATCTTCAGCATATACGCGGAAATGTGCGGCACATCCATACGCCGGATAAAATCAAAGGTCTGACACAGACCGTCCGCCGTCTGCCGCGGTGTGCCGAGCATAAGATCCAGGCTGATATTGAAAATCCCTGCCGCGCGCGCATCCTGCACCGTTTTGGCTACCTGTTCCTGCCCTGCCGTTCTGCCCAGCGCAAGCCTTTCCGCTTTTACAGCGCTTTGCATACCGATTGAAACGCGGTTGATCCCTGCCGTTTTATAGACCTTAAAATCATCATGCAGATCTTTTGACGGATTGCATTCAATCGTGATCTCGCTGTTTTCGTCTATAACAAACGCCCGGTTCACGGCGGAAAGTATTTCCGTGATCTGATCCGCGTCCAAGATACTCGGCGTGCCGCCGCCAAGATAAACGGTATCAAACGCGGCGCCCCGATACCGGTCAAACTCGGCGTAAAGGCGTTTCACATATGCTGCCGCAAGATCCCGTTCATATTTAACGGAATAAAAATCGCAGTATGGGCATTTTGACGCACAAAAGGGAATGTGAATATATAATCCGGCTTTTTTCATTTTATCCTCTTTCCTGCTCTTGGTAATCTTATAGTATTTTAAGACGCGTTAAAAGTCAAGAAATTGTGCAAAATCTTTCAGGATCTCATTTGGTTCAACAGCCAAGCATTTGCAAAAGCAGGCAAGTTCATAATCCGTAACCTGCCGCTGATTTTTTTCTATTTTGCTGATCATCTGCTGATCTATATTTACATTTAAAGTCTGCATGCGCGCCGCAAGATCACTTTGCGTAATGCCTTTTTCCTTTCTTAAAACGGAAAGACGCTTTCCGATCACGTTTTTATTGCCGCCGAACGTTATCTGTTTCATCCGATCACCTTTACGCTATATTAACGTATTGACAATAGCACAAATCGATGATATAATTACGTTACATTAGAGTATTTGCAGGCAATAAGTTTTATATCACCAAATAAAAGCAGGATGAATGGGATGAATGAATACGATTCTGTGAACAGACAGGCGCTTCTTGCACATTTATATGACGTAAGAGCGCTTGAACTAACAAAATATAAATTAACTTCTGAATTAAATTATAATGCAAACCGAATAAACCATTTAGGTTACAAATTACCATTAGTCAAGCCGAACATAATAAAGAAAAGCATGATTGCCTTTTTCATTGCGTTTCTGATTACCCTTGTGCCTTTTGTTATATACGGAATAGCGGAATCCTATGAGATCACAGATGAAGTGCGCGTCCATATGTTTTTAGATGATTTTGACGGTTTCTTTTTATGGAGATATCGTGAGTTTGATCCATTAAGCGATCCTTATTATGTTTATATCGTACCAATTCAACCGGCATTTAACCATTATCTTTTGATCTCCGTTAGTCTATCAGCCGGGGCGGCAGTTATTACGGCTGTAATCGTCTGCATGCTCAATCTGAAAAAGCTTTCCACATACAACCGGAGAAAAAAAGAAGATGAAATGAGAGTTTGCGCAGAACTTAAGCAAAAACAATCGCTTATACAGAGAAATGAAAAACTAAATCAAGAACTTGGAGAATTAAACAAAATCTTGGCGCAGAATTACGCTATTAATTTAATTCCCGGGCAATTCAGAAATGTTGAGGGCGTATGTTATCTGTATGAATATTTGAGCACATCAAGAGAGAGTTTTCAGTCCGCGCTTATCAACTTCAATATGAACAGGCTCAATATAAATATGCAGCACATGATTCAGCGGCAGGGCGAAATGCTGATCCAGCAATACATTACAAACACAAGGCTTTCCGATATGAAGAATCAAAACAAGGCTATGCTGAGCAAACTTTGCTCCATTGAGCAAAACACGGAACTCGCCGCCAAGTACGCCGCCATGAACGAAATGAATACAAGAACCATTTCTTTTTTCAAAGCATACGAATTTTTCAGGCAGACTTAATCGATTAAAGAAAACACGGTCAAAAAAGGAGCAGAACCGGAATCGTTCTGCTCCTTTTATTTATATTATTTCTTACGGCTTTCGGCTTTTAAACGCTGGCTCTTATCCAGAATGGATTTTCTGAGCCGGATGGATTTTGGCGTGACCTCCAGCAATTCATCATCCGCAAGAAATTCCATGCTCTGCTCCAGAGAGAGCGTGGTTGGCGGAACGAGTTTGAGCGCCTCGTCCGATCCGCTGGCACGCGTATTCGTAACATGCTTTTTCTTGCACACATTGCAGATGATATCTTCATTTTTATTGCTTTCGCCAACGATCATTCCCTCGTACACATCCACACCGGGGCCGATAAACAGCCTGCCCCTGTCCTGCGTGTTCCAAAGGCCGTACCCCGTTGAAACGCCGGTTTCATGGGCAACGATGGAGCCTCTTGTTCGGGTTGCGATCTCGCCCTTATACGGCTCGTAGCCCACAAAAAGCTGATTCATGATGCCGTTTCCGTTGGTATCCGTTAAAAATTCACTTCTGTACCCGATCAGCCCGCGGGAAGGTATTTTGATCTCCAGGTGGGTCATACCCGTTGTGCGGGTATCCATTTTTTCCACCTCGCCTTTTCTGGAACAGAGTTTTTCAATTACGCTGCCGACATATTCCTCCGGCACTTCCACAATGGCAAGTTCAATCGGTTCCAGAGTCTGCCCCGTCTGCTCATCCTTTTTGAGAATGACCTGCGGGCGGGAGACCTGAAATTCATAATTTTCACGGCGCATCGTTTCGATCAGGATAGAAAGGTGCAGTTCTCCCCTGCCGGATACTTTGAAGGTATCCATAGAATCCGTTTCCTCCACGCGCATGGAAACATTCGTTTCCACCTCTTTAAACAATCTATCCCTAAGGTTGCGGCTTGTAACGTATTTGCCCTCTCTGCCGGCAAACGGTGAATCGTTTACGATGAAATTCATGCTGATGGTTGGTTCGTCTATCTTAACGAACGGCAGCGGTTCCACGCAGTTCGGATCACAGATCGTCTCGCCGATATTGAGATCCGGAATGCCGGCAACGCACACGATATCGCCAAGATCCGCCTCTGTGCAGGGCACGCGTTTCAGCCCTTCAAACTGATAGAATTTTGTAATATGTATATTTTCGCGGCTGCCGTCCTGCTTGCAGAGCACATACGGCGTATTCACTTTGATTTTGCCGCGCTCTACCCTGCCAACGCCGATTCTGCCAACATAATCATCATATTCCAGAGAGGAAAAGAGCATCTGAGCAGGGCCTTCCGGGTCTCCGGACGGTGCCGGGATATGTTCAAGGATCGCGTCAAACAGCGGCCGCAGATCCCCTTCACGCACATCCGGGTCCTTGCTTGCGTAGCCGTCTCTTGCAGAGGCGTAGATAACCGGAAATTCAATCTGATCGTCATCCGCACCAAGTTCAATAAACAGATCAAGCACCTCATCTATCACTTCTGCCGGGCGGGCGCCGGGCCTGTCTATCTTATTTATAACAACAAGCGGGGTCTTTTTCAGACCAAGCGCTTTTTTAAGCACAAAGCGTGTTTGCGGCATGCAGCCCTCAAATGCGTCAACAAGCAGCAAAACGCCGTCCACCATGGTGAGGATACGCTCTACTTCTCCGCCGAAATCCGCATGCCCGGGGGTGTCCACAATATTGATCTTGGTATCGCCGTAATGCACGGCGGTATTTTTGGAAAGGATTGTGATGCCCCTTTCGCGCTCCAGGGCATTGCTGTCCATCACTCTTTCATCCACCACTTCGTTTGCGCGGAACGTGCCGCTCTGGCGCAGCATCTCATCCACAAGTGTGGTCTTGCCGTGGTCTACGTGCGCAATGATTGCGATATTTCTTAAATTTTTAACCTGCATTCTACCACTCTCCGTCAAAATTCAGTATTGAAAACGCCCGCGTCAGGGCAGGCAAAAGGGATTTTGCGCCTGCAGCCGCAAAGCGCTCCCAAAACAATTTATTCTATCTGCGATAATCCGCTTGTATTTTACCACTAAGCAGGACGTTTGGCAAGGCTGAATCTGCGGATAAAAGAAAAAAAACAGGTTGCGCGCATTTTCTTTACAAAATGATCCGGGTTTGGTAAAATGGATTTATAAGCGCCGAAAGGCGCGCAATCCGATATACAGAGAGGGACGGTTTATGAACGGCAGCAAAATTCAGATTCTTTCATCGCTTGAAAAAGTATTTTCTGATTCGAAAAACAATTACAAAGAATACGGCGGATTTTCCATGCTGAAAAATGAGAAGAAATCCTTTCAGGTTGTGTTTTGCGCAAGCAAAGGGCAAAAAATCCGGTTTGACGTGGATTCTCCGCTGGAGCAATATTTTACATACAGTTACGTAAAGCAGATACCGGCAAAACTGACACGGCCGAAAAAATGCGATGAATATTACATAGACGGGAACCGGCATGCCTTTCCCGACCTGCTGATCCCGCTGGAGGATCACGTATTTACTGCGGAATACACCGGTTTCAACAGCGTTTGGGTACAGATTGCCGGCGAACCGGAGCCGGGAACTTTTGCCGCAGAATTTACCTGCGGCACAGAAAAAGCCAAGCTGACGATTGAGATCATAGACGCCGTGCTGCCAAAGCAGGAGCTGATCTACACAAACTGGTTTCACACGGACTGCCTGATGAGTTATTACGGCTTTCCGGCATTTTCGCCGGAATACTGGCAGTGCGCGGAAAACTTTCTGCGCCGCGCGGCGGAATACGGCATGAACTGCGTTTTAACGCCGCTGTTCACCCCGCCGCTGGACACCCAGGTGGGCGGCGAGCGGCCGACCGTGCAGTTGGTTGACGTAACGGTGACAGGCAGAAATTCGTATGCCTTTGGTTTTGATAAACTGGACAGATGGATCGAAATGTGTGAAAAATGCGGCATACAGTATTTTGAGATGAGCCATCTGTTTACACAGTGGGGAGCCAAACACGCGCCGAAGATCATGGCGCAAAAAAACGGAGCGCAAAAAAAGATATTCGGCTGGCGCACAAAAGCATCGGGGGAAAAATACACAGCGTTTTTGCAGCAGTTTGCCGCATCGCTCAAGAATTATATAGATAAAAAAGGAATAAAAGACCGCTGTATTTTCCACGTTTCAGACGAACCTGCAAAACGGCAGCTTAAGGCTTATTCCAAGGCGTCCGAAATCATCCGAAAGAATTTTAAAGGCTTTAAGATCACAGACGCGCTTTCAGACTTTTCATTTTACAAAAACGGAGTTGTTGAAACGCCTGTTCCATCCACAGACCATATTGATCCTTTTATAAGCAAAGTGCCGGAGCTATGGACATATTACTGCAGCGCGCAGAGCGAAAAATACGTGTCAAACAGATTTTTCGATATGCCAAGCGAAAGGAACCGGGTCATTGGATTTCAGCTTTATAAGTTTGCTGTTAAAGGATTTTTGCACTGGGGTTATAATTTTTATTACACCAGATTTTCCAAGCGCCTTGCAGACCCCTTTACCGAGCCGGACGCAGGCGCGAAATTTCCCGCCGGAGACAGTTTTGTTGTTTACCCGGGCAAGGACCTGAACCCGCTCGACTCGCTCAGGCTGCATGTGTTTTACGACGGATTGCAGGATATGCTTGCGCTGCGGCTGCTGGAAAACCTGGCGGGCAGAGATAAAGCGATTGCCGTGCTGGAGAAGGGAACGGACAAACCGATCACTTTCAGCGAATATCCGCATTCCGCCGAATGGCTGCTCAGCACCCGGGAACGCATCAATGCCGAGATTAAAAAACATCTTTAAAACACGGAACTGATCCTATGAAAAAAATTCTTCCTTTTATATTGCTGACGATTTTGATTGTATGTTTGGCTGCGGCTTGCAGCGCGGGGAACGAAAGCAGCGAACTTTCCACCACCGCCGTAACCGACGCCGCCGGGCAGACAAGATATTATGAACCCGTTACGGACGAAAACGGAGAAACCGTTACCGATGAAAACGGCGGCGCGGTATTTGCTGAGATCGAGACAGACACGGACGGCACAGCCGTAACCAACCGCAGCGGCGAATACGTTACCGCTGACAAAACCACGGTCTTTCAGCCGCAAAACACAGCAGACAGCTCCGCCGGCAACACAGAAAACAGCGGCGCCGGTTCCGGTGCAAACAACGAGATTCCGTTTGAACCGGGCGGCGAAGATACAACAGCGGCCACGGCGGAAAGAGCAACCACTACAACTGCGCCGCAAACAACGGATCCGGACGTTACGACCACGCAATCGGCAACGGATTCCGAAGGCTGGATCAACAAATGGTATTGATACCATACACATGAAACAAATGAACCGGAACTGTGAAAAACACAGTTCCGGTCAGACTGTCGATAAAGTCGACTGAACCGCGCCGGCTTATACTTGAAACACGCAAACAAAGGAAAATAACAAACTGCAGAAAACCGCTTCGCCCATAAAACAATATACATAAAAACAGTTGAATGCCGCATAAACACTTGGTTTATGCGGCATTGC
>HF991824.1:17836-84078 GCA_000431535.1 Clostridium sp. CAG:678 | reverse complement strand
GATTGTGGCGAGAAACTGTATTACAGCGTGACAAACAATTACAAGCGAGAGCAAGCCTATTTCTTCTGTTCCGCTTACCGCAAAAATTCTGAAGTATGTTCAGCACACTATATTCGAGAAAAAGTGATTGAGGAAAATGTTCTTGAGAATATGCGGCGAGTATTTCGTTATGTTCAGGCTTACGAGAAAGAATTTGCCAAACAGCAGATGAAATGCTACGGCGAAGAAAAACAAAAGGAACTGTCCGAAAAACGCAGGGAACTTACCAAAGCCGAGAAGCGTATCAAAGATATTGATTCGCTGATTCAAAAGATTTACGAGGACAATGCGATAGGTAAACTTTCAGATGAACGCTTTGCCACAATGTCAATGGCGTATGAGGAAGAACAGAAAAGCCTCAAAGAAGCAATACCCGATATGCAGGCGTACCTTGAAACCGAAACGGACAAGTCTGAAGGCTTACAGCGTTTTATTGACAAGGTAAAACAGATTACGCAGCCGACCAAGCTTACTCCCGAACTGGTACACGAATTCATTGAAAAGATTGTGATACACGAACGGAGATACCTTGACGGAAAGCGTTATCAGTTAATGGACATTTATTACAACGGCGTTGGTGTGATACGAGGGCTTACCCCTGAAGAAATGGAAGAAGCCTTTCAGGAACATCTCGCCAAACGCAAGATAAACAAAGCAAAGACGGCGTAGCCAATGGCTACACCGTCCCAAACAATCAATATTTAATTCAATTACAAGAGCGACCTTGGGGCACCTTCCTTACGGAGGGTGCCCCAAGGCGCGCCTGTTTGTGCAATATAGGTAACGGATCAAGCCATAAAGCGGCGGATCACACTTTCCATATCCTTATAATCCATAATGACGGGAACAGGATAGCCGGGGTTGCCCTCTTTCAGCGCTCTGTTGATCAGAGTGGGCAGATCCTCTTCCTTTATCATATCAAATTTATCAGGAATATTCATATCTGCATTCAGTTTTTTGATTGCCTCAATAAACTTAACGGCTTTATCCGCCTGTGAGGAACCGCTGATACCAACAACATCGGCAAGCTTTGCAAGCTGCGGATAAATCTTGCTGCCGTACCATTCCAGCACATAAGGCAGGATAACGGCGTTTGCAAGGCCGTGCGGCGTGCCGTAAAGGCCGCCTAAATTATGGGCGATCGCATGCACGTAGCCCACATAAGCACGCGTAAACGCGCAACCGGCAAGATAGGAGCCTTTGAGCATATTTGCCCTTGCGGTATAATCCTTTCCGTTCTGATAAGCCTTTTCAATGTTATCAAAGATCAGTTTGGTTGCCTCTTCCGCCTGCGCCCTTGTCTGTTTAGTATTGCTCCTGCCGATATATGCCTCAACCGCATGCGTGAGCGCGTCCATACCTGTTGTCGATGTAATATGCGGCGGCAGACCTACGGTAAGTTCCGGGTCAAGCACTGCAAATTTCGGACGAAGGCAGATATCGTTGACTGCGTTCTTTTCATGGGTTTCGGGATCGGTGACTACGGCGGCTACCGTTGTTTCGGAACCGGTGCCGGCAGTTGTTGGCACCGCGAAGAACGGCGGCAGTTTTTTGAGTACTTTAAGATAGCCCCTCATCTTGCGGACGGTCTGATTGGGTTTAACGACCCTTGCGGCTGCAACCTTGGCACAGTCCATAGAAGAACCGCCACCGAACGCAATAAAGCCTTCGCAGCCGTTTTTGATATACATCTCGCGCGCCTCTTCGATCTCGGGGATGGTGGGATTCGGCTGAACACCGTCATAAACAACGTATTCCACGCCGGCTTCCGTCAGCTTTTCAAACATGGGATCAAGCAAATGCAGACCCATAAGGCCTTTATCCGTAACAACAAGCACCTTATTGATTCCTTTGCTCTTGATAAATTCCGGCAGCCCTAAAACGGAGCCTTTGCCTTCCAGCAGATGCGGCTCAGACCAATCCAGGAAATTCATGGCAAGTTTGAAAGCGCCCTGGTATATACGATACCAGCACTTTTTCAGTTCCCAAAGCATCAAAATTCCTCCTTTTCTATAAAATTCATTACTATTTTACTAAAAAAAGGAACACTTTGCAATAGAAAACGGAAAGTTCCTGAAAAGACTTTGCATTGTTTCAAGAATATGCTATACTTAAACATAATAAAAAACAGGCGGGAATTCTTCCCGCGGAAAGGCGTTTTGAGAATGCGTGAGCCACAACTGATCTTCTGCGGCAGCAGCCCAGTTTACCTGAAAGAAGAATTAACCAAAAACAGCAATGCGGCAAACGGAGGCATTGCGTTCAGAATACCGAGCCTGATTAATGCCAACGGCACGCTGATTGCGGCAATTGACAGAGCCTCCACAGGTGAGGACTGGGGCTATATCGAACTTGCGATTCGCCGCAGCGAGGATGGCGGCAAAACCTGGAGCGATATTGAATCGGTTGCCGTTCCGCCGGCAAGGGAAACACGGATTTCCAGCGACTGCTATGCATCCGCCTTTTACATAGATCCCTGCATGGCGGTGGCGCCGAACGGCGACATCATCATGATCGCGGATTTCTGGCCGGAGTGCATGGGGCTTCACCGAAAGAAACTGCTGGACAAAAAGAAGATCCCCTATGCGATGCTCAACGGCCGGATGCGGCCGCTGATCTATGACCGGGACGGTAATTTTTATTACATTGCAGAGGACGGCAGCGTGCTGGACGCCAAGAAAAACGCAACGCAATACCGGATCACCGCGCCGACCGGTTCCCTTTACCGGGGAGACGAATATCTGGGCAATATTTACCTGAACGGCGCGATCGGAAAAAACGAGGCAGGCGCGAAAACAACATTCGGCGCGCCGCTGAAAGCGCCGAAACGGTGCTATGTGTTTATGCTGAAAAGTTCTGACGGCGGCAAGACCTGGAGTGAGCCGAAAGATATAACAAATATGATCTTAAACGAAGAGGACGGCACTTTTTTAGGCGTGGCGCCGGGTGTCGGCGTTACCACAAAGGACGGGCGCGTGATCATGCCGCTCTATTCCACAAAAAAAGGCGCCGCGTCTATTTACAGCATTGACAACGGCGAAACCTGGCACAGGATGACGCGCTGCCCTTATGCCGAAAACCTGGACGAATGGCAGATGATTGAAACGCCAAACGGAGAGATACTTGGACTCGGTCGCCAGAACGGTTACGGAAAAACACCGGTCTCCCTCTCTGCCGACAGTTCAAAAACCTGGGAAAAATGCAGAAAGACCGCCCTTTACGCGCCGAAATGCCAAAAGAGCGTGATTACGGCGAACGGCTATGCATTCTGCTCCCACGCAAGCCGGAAAACAAGGAACGACGGTGTGATCTCCGTGGGCAAACTGCGCATGATCAAAGGCAGATACACCCATATTGACTGGTTTAAGGATGTTGAGATCAACAAAGGATTTTTTGCATATTCCTGCCTTACACAGATCGACGAGGATACGATCGGCGTGCTCTATGAATCCGAGCCGAGCAGCTATATTGAATTCCAGACCTTCAAAATCAGCGAGATCTGCAAATGAGCCGGACGGAAACCGCAAATTAACACTTGCAATGCCGGTAGATTTATATTATAATATATGCCATAAAGAAACGCTGTGACGAAGAAAAGTAACCCGGCAGGATCTTTTCCAGAGAGCAAAGGCATGGCTGCGACCTTTGCAAAGGCAAACCGGGCGAAGTTCCCTTTTGAGCGGCCGCGCTGAAAGCAACGCAACTAAGCGCGGACGAAATGAGCCCCGTTACCGGCTCAAAGAGTGTTTGCTTGGATCTATCTTTGCAAAAATTAGGGTGGTACCGCAGGTATTTACAATACTTGTCCCTGTTACGGGGGCAAGTATTTTTTTGTTCCCGAATCAAATACAAGAAAGGAAGATTAGATGAAAACTCAGCTTGAGGAAATCAGAAGCGCCGCCGCAGGCGCACTGGACGCGTCGCAGTCTGCCCAGCAGATCGAGGAAGTCAGAATCAAATACCTTGGCAAAAAGGGCGAACTCACCGCGATCTTAAAACAGATGGGCAAACTTTCGCCGGAAGAAAGGCCTGTGATCGGTCAGCTTGCCAACGAGATCCGCGCGGATATTGAAAACCGGATCGCGCTCAAGAGCGCCGAGATCAAGAAAAACGAACTGGAAAAACGGCTGCTTGGCGAAAAAATAGACGTTACAATGCCGGGGACACTGCCGGAGATCGGGCACAAGCACCCGCTTTCCATTGTGCTGGACGAGATCAAGGAGATCTTTATGGGCATGGGATTTGACATTGCCGAAGGCCCGGAAGTGGAATATGATTACTATAATTTTGAGGCGCTGAACATTCCGAAAGACCATCCCGCGCGTGACACGCAGGACACATTTTATATTGACGACAACATTGTTTTGCGCACGCAGACCTCACCGATGCAGATTAGATTTATGGAGAACCACGAACCGCCGTTCAGGATGATCGCGCCCGGTCGTGTATTCCGCTCCGACGCCGTGGACGCCACGCACTCCCCTCTTTTCAACCAGATCGAGGGCCTTGTTGTAGACAAAGGCATTTCCATGGCGGATCTGAAAGGCACGCTGGAAACGTTTGCAAAACGACTGTACGGCGAGAACACAAAGATCAGACTGCGCCCGCACCACTTTCCGTTTACGGAGCCGAGCTGCGAAATCGACGTATCCTGCTTTAAATGCGGCGGCAAAGGCTGCCCCATGTGCAAGGGCGAAGGCTGGATCGAGATTCTCGGCGGCGGAATGGTGCACCCGAAAGTGCTGAAAAACGGCGGTGTGAACCCGGACGAGTACAGCGGTTTTGCTTTCGGCATCGGTCTGGAAAGGCTGGTTATGTTCCGCTTTAACATTGACGATATGCGTTTGCTTTTTGAAAACGACCTGAGATTTTTAAGTCAGTTTTAAGGGAGGTGCAGCAGAATGATTTTATCAAGAAAATGGCTGGAAGATTATGTAAACACAAAAGATATATCCAACAAGGAATTCTGCGACGCGATGACGCTTTCCGGCTCCAAGGTTGAGGAATACAACGCAGAGGGCAGCGAACTGGAAAACATTGTTGTAGGCAGGATCAATACACTGGAGCGCCACCCCGATTCGGATCATTTATGGATCTGCAGCGTGGACGTGGGCAAAGACGAGGATTACCAGATCGTTACCGGCGCGCAGAATCTTTCCGTGGGCGATTATGTGCCTGCCGCGCTGCCTGGCGCAACGGTTTATAACCGGCATGAGCACTGCCTGGAAAAGATCAAAAAAGGCAAACTGCGCGGTGTGGAATCCAACGGCATGCTCTGCTCCTTTGACGAGCTGGGGCTGACGCACAACGATTTCCCCTATGCTGCGGAAGACGGTATCTTTGTTTTGGGCGAGGACTGCGACCACACACCCGGAATGGATATTCACGACGCGATCGGCTACAATGACACCTGCGTTGAATTTGAGATCACCTCAAACCGGTGCGACTGCATGTCCGTTACCGGCCTTGCGCGCGAGGCTGCGGCAACTTTTGACAGGGCGTTTCAACTGCACGAACCGGAAGTTAAACCCGGTCACGGAGATGTAAACGACCACCTGAAGGTGCAGATTTACGAGCCGGATAAATGCTACAGATATTCCGGCGCTGTGGTGGAGAATGTAAGAGTAAAGGAAAGCCCGCGCTGGCTTAGGGAAAGGCTGCGCGCAAGCGGCGTCAGGCCGATCAGCAACATTGTGGATATTACAAACTATGTAATGCTGGAATACGGCCAGCCGATGCACGCGTTTGACCTGCGCTATCTTGAAGGCAACGAAGTGAATGTGCGCAACGCGAGGAACGGCGAAAAGATCACAACGCTGGACGGCATAGAGCGCGAGTTGAACGACTCTATGCTTGTGATCGCGGATAAGAACAAGCCCGTTGCGGTTGCCGGCGTTATGGGCGGTGAATACAGCGGCATTATGGAGGACACAACGACCATTGTGTTTGAATCCGCCTGTTTCAACGGCATATCGGTAAGGCGCACCGCCAAGGCGCTGGGCATGAGGACGGAAGCCTCCAGCCGGTATGAAAAAGAACTTGACCCCGACGCAACGATGCGGGCGCTGAAAAGAGCGCTTGAGCTTGTGCAGGAACTGGACGCCGGCGATGTTGTAAACGGCGTTGTAGACTGCTATGTAAAGCCGAAAGAACCGGTCAAAGTGAGGTTTGACTATAAATGGATCAACGATTTCATCGGAATTGATCTCAGCGAAGAAGAACAGAAAAAGATTCTGGAAAAGATTGAATTTACATTTGACGAGAACGGCAATGTGATTGCGCCGTCTTTCCGAAACGATATTGAGCATATAGCGGATATCTCGGAAGAGGTTGCACGCTTTTACGGCTACCACAACATTCCGAACAGAATGCTCAGCGGCGTAGCGATCGGAAAGCTGACGGACAGCCAGAAGTTCGTTCGCCTGATCAACGAAACCCTGCTCTCCTGCGGATGCAGCGAGATCTCCACGTTCAGTTTTATCAGCCCCAAGGCTTATGACAGGATCAGACTGCCCAAGGATTCTGCGCTGCGCAACTCGGTTGTGATCAAAAACCCGCTTGGCGAAGACACGAGCATTATGAGAACGACGGTTTTGCCGTCCATGCTGGAGGTGCTGGCAAGAAACTACAATCACAAAAATGACAGCGCATGCCTGTATGAGATCGGAACGGTTTATGAACCGACGGAACCCGGAAAACTGCCGGTTGAAAAGCAGAAAGCCGTGATTGGGCTTTACGGCAGCGGCGCAGATTACTACAAACTGAAAGGCATTGTGGAAAAACTGCTGGATATTTTAAACACAGCGGAATATGATATTATCGCTGTCAGCGACAACCCAACATTCCACCCCGGCAGAACTGCGCGGTTCAAGATCGGAGACGCAGTGCTTGCCACGCTGGGTGAAGTGCATCCCGAGGCAGCGGAAAACTACGGTATCGGCGAAAGAGTATATATTGCAGAAATCGATGTGGAAACGGCATACGCAAACAGAATGCCGCAGAGGACACATAAACCGCTGCCGAAATTCCCGGCGGTAACGAGAGATCTTGCGTTTGTGTGCGACAGGGATATTCCGGTTCTTACCCTCGAAAAAGAGATTAAAGAAGCCGTTGGCAAAACGCTGGAAAACGTGAAGCTGTTTGACGTTTACGAAGGCGAACAGATTGAGAGCGGCAAAAAGAGCGTTGCCTTTAACATTCAGATGAGGAGCGCGGACAGAACACTGACGGACGAAGAGGCGGACGCTGCCGTTAAGCGCGTGATCAAGGCGCTTTCCAAGCATGGCATCAGCCTGCGTTCCTAACGATCACAGTACCAAAATATACCCTATTTTTCAGATATTTTAAAATTTTTGTTGTAATTATCGTAAAATTTGTATATAATGGACTTGTATATTCCGTACAGGAGGTGGACTTTACTGTGACAGATAAAACGATGACGTTTAAGCTGGGCGACGACCATGAGGACTTTATGAGAGAAACACTGACCCAGGTGTTTGACGCACTGAAAGAAAAGGGATACAACCCGATCAATCAGATCGTGGGATATATTCTTTCCGAGGACCCAACTTATATTACAACGCACAACAATGCGCGCAGCCTGATCCGCAGAATAGACAGGGACGAGTTGCTGGCGGAAATGGTAAAGTCATATCTGAACACCTGATCCGCGGCGGAAATCTATTTAAAGGAGGGTTTACTTTGGCAGAAGAGAAAAGCACTTTGCTTACCTACAAGGGCAGACCGCTGGTAAGATGCGGCAAAGATATGTATCTTGGCAGTATGGCAGACCCCTATGTTGCGTGTTTTCGTATCCAGTCTGAAAAAGACTATAAGGATATAACCCTTTCAGGTAAAGTGATGATTCAGATCCTTAAAACAGACCCCACTCTGAGCCCGAAAGAAAAAGTTGTGAAAAAGACCGAAAAAGAAGGTCTTTACAACGCGCTTGACATCGGCTCCATATGGCTTGAAAGAGAACTGAAAAAGTAATGTAACTTTACTGCTTTAAGCAAAGAAACTCCCCGGCTTTTATAAACCGGGGAGTTTTTATATGCAGGTTTTTAATCAGGAAAGATCCGTAACGGACTTAAATTCTTCAAAAGACACAAACTGATGCGTAAAACCCGCCGCTTCGTCCCAAGGCTCCTGGCTGCCTCCGCCCATCACAATCACAGTGTTGTTTTCAGGCAAAACAACGGACGACATATAATATTGATCCCTATAATGATAAATTTTCTTTTCCCGTGCATAGAGGCAGGTATACAGCACCATCACAACGGATACCGCCGCGGCGCAAAAAGCGCTCAGCCTGAACAGATCAAACCCATACATTTTGCTTACATCACGCAGTGCAATAAGATATGCAGTAAGAAAGAAAAACAACATACAAATACAACAGCGATAACTGCCGGGATACACCACCAAAAACGGCAAATAGGAAACCGCACCGACTGAAAAACTGATCAGAGAAAGACTGCAGTGCGGTATGTGTTTTAATATTACGGTGTAAAACAGCACTGCCAGTATAAAACAGGAAACGCAAAACAACAGGATCATAAGAATCATGACCGCCAAAAATTTTGAATCCTGATCCGGCAGATCAAACGGGTATTTATGTATGACAATCATGGAAAACAGGCACGGGGGAACATAAGTAAGAACAGACGCGGCTACACCCGTCTTAAACTTTAAGGAATACTGCTTCTTTTTGCATGCAACATAAAGCACAAGCGCCAAAACGGAAATATAAAGCAAAATAAACGTGCTGAACAGAAAAAACGGAAACTTGAAATTATAAAACAGCATGCGAACGTATTCGCCCGGCGCAACGCTGAAAATCGTTTGCCGATAGTTTTGATTGGAAAACGTATCCTGCCTAAATGCGTTCTGATAGGAAAACGTTTTTGTAAAATCAATACATTTTGTAAAGAGCATGGTCCCTGCAAAGCCGACCAGATTTGAAACAAAAAGGAGAACAGGCGCAAGCATCTTTCTTTTTCTTTTTTTAAAAAACAAGCATAACAAAAATGCAACCAAAATATTCACAGCCGCGTTAAGTTCGTTGAAAAACTGCATTGCCACGCCGGCAAAAAACAGCGCCGGCAGCCATAGATTAACATGTTTGATCTGAGCCTGAAAATACTTTTTAAGCAGAAGGAGTACAACTGCTAAAAGGATCAGCGGAAAGTAATAATTGATAAAACTGCTCATCCACGAAAAAGTAGAATTCCAAACCGGCAGCGGCTGAAATATAAAATAGAGAAAAACATAATGGCGGGAATACGGCAGCGCAACACATTTTTCCAGCACAACAGAAAAAACGGCAAACAGTATAGTTTGCAGCGCATAAAACAAAGCGGTGTGACGGCTGAAAAATAGAACGAAAGCGTTACCAAGCAACCTGCCGTTTCCATAATAAATAACATAATGAAGAAATTCGCGAACGGAATGATACTCAAAGGAAAAACGAAAGATCAAATCATCCACTGTTGGAACAAAAAAGGCGCTTAGAATAAAAAGAAGCAAAATTTCCATGAGCCAGATACAGAAAGATATCCTGTTTTTGCGGATAACGGACGCGCTAAGAGAGAACGATTTTTTCATAATATTCTTTTCTTTCATATTTTATTCTTGATAACTATATTATATTCATAAAAAATATTACTGTCAAGAATAAAATATGTATTATAAGAATATGGTGATAAAATGAAAAATATAAAAAAGATACGACTGTTAAAAGAATACACACAAATCAAAGTGCAAATGCAAACCGGGATCAATCAAAGCATGCTTTCGAAATATGAAACCGGAGAGATCTTGCCCACAACGGAAAATTTGATCATCCTGGCGGATTTTTATAATACGAGCCTAGATTACCTGATGGATCGAACAGATGAAACAAAAAAATATCCGCCAAAAGCGGACAAATAAAAAGGCCTGCGCGGTAAAATCCGTGCAGGTCTTTTTGCTTACATATAAACATCAGCAAAGGGAGCGGATAATGTTTTCCATCTCATCCATATGGTTTTCCATATCGGCAACAAGCGTAAACTGATTTCTTGCGCGAACCAGATTATGCTCCGGATAAGCCGTTTTAAAATAAGTGTCTCCATTGAGATAATCGGTCAGAAAACGCATGCCGCACTCAAACGTCATCAGCAATGCGGAAAAGGCAAGGTTGTCCTTTTCACACTGGGTAAGGCTCTCCCCCGCCTCTGAAAGAAAGCCCATCGCATATGCCCTGAAATAATCCAGATTGATGCCGACTTTGCCGAGGTCAGGCTCGTCCTCCTCCGCGGTATTGGCGCCGAAACGAATAGAATCGCCGAAATCATACAGCGCAAGACCGGGCATAACCGTATCCAGATCAATAACACAGACGGCTTTTGTGCTGAACGCATCAAACATAACATTGTTGAGTTTTGTATCATTATGCGTAACCCTGAGCGGGAGTTTTGCAGCCTTTATAAGATCCACAAAACGGCTGCAATAGGCTTTTCTGGAATTGACAAATTCAATCTCTTCCGGGCACGCGTTTACCCTGCCGGCAGCGTCTGCATTTACAGCAGGCAGAAATTCATGATCATACCTGAATTGTGTATTATGAAAGTTTGGGATCGTTTCATAAAGCGTATCTGCCGGGAAATCGGATAAAAGGCGCTGAAATTTTCCGAAAGCAACGCCGCTTTGCGCAAACAGCTCGGCGCTGTCCACGCTGTTGTAACTTACGGAATCCGAAACATAAACATAAGCCCTGTAACAATTGCCGTTAGCATCTCTGTAATATTTATTGCCGGTTTTGGTTTTGATAAAGTGGAGCGTTTCCCTGTTTTCATCGCCGCCGTTCTTTTTAATCTCTTTTCTGAGATAAGAAGTAACGCTGAAAATATTATCCATCAGATGATCTATATCTTTGAAAACATTGGGATTGACTTTTTGAACCACATATTTCCATTCCCTGCCGTTATCATTATATTTGGCAAGATAAGTGGTATTGATATGACCGGAACCGAACAGTTCGCAATTTTCCAGTTCCCCTTTAAAATTAAACTGCGCTAAAACTTCATTAAGATCGCTCAAGCAAACTCCTCCTTTGCCCGCAAAACGCTTGTTTCATCATTTTAACATATATACACTGTTTTGTAAACATAAATTTATGATTTAAATGAAGAGATCCCCGCCATACAGCAGGGATCCCTCGATGAAAGGAGATATAGAAATTACTCGCGTCTTAATGCGTCTATCGGACTCATTTTAGCGGCTTTTCTTGCAGGATAAATGCCAAAGAATAATCCAACGCCGCAGGAGAACAAGAGCGCAACAGAAATAATGCCGATATTGATATTTGGCTTGATATCAATGATGGAACAGGCAAGATAGGCGCCTGAAATACCGATCACAAGCCCGATAATACCGCCGATCAGGCAAAGAATGATCGATTCCGTTAAGAACTGCAGCGTGATCGTTTTGGTTTTTGCGCCCAGAGATTTTCGTATGCCGATCTCGCGCGTTCGTTCCGTAACCGAAACAAGCATGATATTCATAACGCCGATACCGCCTACAATAAGCGAGATTGCGCCGACGCAGGCAATAAATGCCGTGAGCACGGATACGATAATATCTACCAGTTCAACATAGGTTGCCATATCTTCCGCGGTATACAGATTATCCGCATAATTGCCGTGTGCGGCTTTGAGATAGTTTACGGCAGCATTGCCGATTGCGTCATTATTTGCATCCTCTTCCCCGATTACAAATACTGAAGAAACGGTTGGCGCAGTGCCGGTCAACCTGGAAAGCGTGGTGCAGGGCACAAACAGGGCGATCGTTAAGCGGTCTCCCGTCTGGAACATCTCTCCGAAACTGCTGCTGCCGCCGCCAACACTGCTCACAAGCGAATCGATATCGGCAACACCGCAGATCCGCATCTTCATGGTTGAACCGGTGGAGGAAACGGTCAGATACTGACCGACAACATCTTCATATCCGAACGCCATATCGGCGCTTGCGGTGCCGATCACCGCGATGGGGCTGGAGGCGTTATATTCTTCCTCCGTAAAGAATCTGCCGTATTTAGCGCCGTCCGGAAACATAAACTGCACATCGGAATTTACGCCGATGATCATAACGGTAGCCTCTTCTGCCGAAGAATCGATCGTGGCGTTTGCAAAGCCCATCATCATGGGAGAGCAATGATCTACGCCGTTTACTCTTTCTTTGATATTGTCAATATCATCAAGCGTAATATAATCATTATCCTGCGCCTGGGTTGCATCTACGGAAACCATCACGGCATTTGCGCCCATATCCTCTATAAGAGAAACGATATAATCACGAACGCCCGTGCCCGCGCCGATGATCATGATAACGGAACTGATACCGATGATGATACCAAGCATCGTCAGCAAAGAACGCATCCAGTTTGCGCGGATACACTTGATGGCAATTTTAAAACTTTCTGAAATATTCATAACTCTGCCCCGATTATTCCGTGGTTACCCTGACTTCAAAGGTATCTTCCTCATAATCGGAAGACGGTGTTGCCACGATCTGATCACCAACCTGAAGGCCGCTTGTTACCTGATATACGGAATCGGAAACAGCACCGGTTTCAATCAGCGTTTTGGTAACGGTTTCGTCTTCTGCATTATAAAGATAAACATACGTGCCGGTCTTTTCCAAAACGATCGACTCAATGGGAACGGTTATGATATTCTGATAGTCGCCGACCTGAATCTCTACATCCGCATCAAAGCCGGCGATAATATTTTCGTCCGCATTATCAACAGAAACCTGCACTTCAACGCCGGCACCGGTAGAAGTTAGACTGGAAAGACCGCTGATACCGGCAATGGAACCAACGCTGTCCAAAACAGAGCCGGAGGAGCCGCCCGTTGCAACCGGCGCCTTGGAAAGGACTTCGCCAGTGTAAGTGCCGTAAGCGGACGTAATTGTAGCCGGCATGCCGACTTTTACTTTGTGTACATCGTATTCGCCGAGTGAAAGCGTAACCACCATGGTATCCAGATTCTCAAGCGTAATGCCGGAGGAAAGCAAACTCGTCTGCTCGCCGGGATAAATATCACATGCGGTAATCGTGCCGTCAAAAGCGGCAGTCCAGCCCGCCTCAAGTTCTGAGCACGCCTCCTTTACGGAATCCAGCGCACTCTTGGCGGTGTCCATAACCTGTTTTTTGGCATAAACCGTGGTGTCTGAAGCATTGAGTTCATAAAGCTGCTTCTGGACATAAAACGCGGCAAGGCGCAACTCTGCCGCAGTCAGCTGCACACTGGGGCTGTCGGCAAAAGATCTGCCTATGGCAGACCAGTCCACACTGGAAACTGCCGCCTCTATCATATCTACAGCGGCGCCGCTTTCGATCAGGAGTTTGGTTTCATCTATAATGCCCTGCTGGATCGCATCAGAAACCGCATCGCCGACAGCCTCGGCGATCTTATCCGGGGAATAATTGCCGCTTTCCAGCTCCGCTGAAATCTGCTCCATAACAGTGCGCATCATTTCATTGGTCTGCTGAACGTCATCAGACAATGCATTTATTGTTTCAACGAGGTCTGTAAGTGCCTGCATCGCGCCTTCAATCGTTGGCGGATATGTAACAGGCTCTGAAGTGGTGGATTCCGTTGTGGAAGTGGAGGTTTCGGACGGAAGTGTAGAGTCTTCTTCCGCCGGCTGGGTTGTGGTTGTTGTGCTTGGCAGTGTAAAACTCGGTCTTACGGTAGTATAAGCCGTTTCGCCGCCCAGCTTTTGCACCTCTTTTTCAAGATCGCTGATCTCCTTATTGAGCGCGGCTAAGTTGTTTTTTGCGGTTTTCTGATCGCTGACCGCCTGTTTATAAGAGTCTCTTGCCTGCCGGTATGTGCTGTTTAGGCTGCTCACCTGAGAATCCAGAGAAGATGTATCAAAGGTGGCAAGGAGATCGCCTTTTTTGACCTGGTCCCCCGTTTGCACGAAAACTTCTTTAACGGTTGCAACGGCGCCCACTTTATACTCTTTAGTGGAACCGGCGGAAACCGTGCCCGTTGCGCTGACCGTTTCATTGATCTCTCCGGTGCCGATCGTATTTAAGGTTACTGCCGTTTTGCCGCTGGAACCTGCAGCCACGCCGATCACGGTGCCGAGAATCGCAACAACAAGCACCACTGCAACAGCAATAATAATTTTTTTCTTTTTACTGGTTTTCTTAACTGTAGCCATTTTCAAGACCTCTGAAAACATAAAATAATAAGGGGCGAAAAGAAAAATGTACGCACTTCCCTTTTACACCCCTATAGTATAATTCCTATTTGTATAAATGTCAACAACTAATTGTAATTTTTTAGGATTTTTAACCGTTCGTTCACAATTAATTATTATTTTTCTCCAGCGCGGCAAGTGCACGCCTGCCGATATCTTTACGGTAGTGTTTGTTTTCAAAACAGATCCGATCCACTGCCGCATAGGCCTTATCCAACGCCGTCTGGAGATCAGAGCCAAGCGCCGTTACGCCGAGCACTCTGCCTCCGGAAGTAACCAGTTTGCCGTCTTTCATTGCAGTGCCGGCGTGATAGACGGTAACGCCGTCCAACTGACCGTTTGCCAGCCCAGTGATCTCCAGCCCTTTCGGATAAGATTTCGGATAGCCGCCGGAGGCAATCACAACGCAGGCACAGGCATCGTCCGACCATTCTATATTCAGATCGGAAAGCGTTTCATTCTCGATTGCCTCAAAAATATCTATAATATCCGTCTTCAGGCGCGGAAGAACAACCTGCGTTTCGGGATCACCGAACCGGCAGTTATATTCTATTACTTTCGGGCCTTTCGGTGTGATCATCAGACCGAAATAGAGACAGCCTTTAAAGGTTCTGCCCTCTTTGTTCATTGCCTCTATCGTGGGGATAAATATCTTTTTCATACATTCATCTGCCACTTCGGGCGTATAATACGGATTAGGTGAAACCGTGCCCATTCCGCCGGTATTCAGACCCTTATCTCCATCCAAAGCGCGCTTGTGATCCATGGAAGACACCATAGGTTTAACACATTTGCCGTCCGTAAACGCCAGCACGGAAACCTCGGGACCTGTGAGGTATTCCTCCACAACAACGTGATTGCCGCTTTCACCGAAAATCTTATCCTCCATGATCTCCTTAACGCCCGCTTCAGCCTCTTCCATGTTTTCGGGAATGATAACGCCTTTTCCCAGGGCAAGGCCGTCTGCTTTTATTACCGTTGGAAATTCATTTTTCTCTTTAATATATGAGATCACATCCGCAGGATTGTCAAAAACTTTATATTCCGCGGTGGGAATATTGTATTTCAGCATCAGATTTTTGGAAAAAACCTTGGAGCCTTCAATGATTGCCGCCCTTGCGTTCGGGCCGAATGTTTTGAATCCTGCTTGATTGAGCGCATCCACCATGCCCATAACAAGCGGATCATCCGGCGCAACAACAACGAGATCCGAACGGATCTGTTTTGCCAGCTCCACAACGCCGTCTATATCCGTTGCAGAAACAGGATAACACTCTGCGTCATAAGAAATTCCGCCGTTTCCGGGGCAACAGGCAATCTCCGTTACCTTGGGGGATTCTTTGATCTTGCGGATCAGCGCGTGTTCGCGGCCACCGCCGCCTACTACAAGTACTTTCATATTGAAACTGCCTTTCTTAAGATAAGTTTGCAAATAAAGATCCGGAAAATCACTTATTTTTATTCACGATCCTTGTTTCTTCTGTTTTGGTCTCCAGATCAATAAATCGTGTGAACAGAGAAACTTTATTCTCTGCATTCAGATGATCCCAGATTACAGCGGTAAACTCGTCTATATCGTTTGTATCTACGCTGACGGGGACAGGTTCGCCCTCAAAAGAGGGGATCGGATCACCGTCACACTTATACGTGTGAATAAAATGCGCCAGACCTGCCTCTGCCGGGTACTCGAAGAAGAACCGTAGGCACTGCGGCTTGCCCATATTGGATTTGAGGATGGAAAGCACATAATCGCCGTTTGGCTTAACAACGCCTGAAATTCTTGGTGTGTAATTCGGCGCGTCCGGCTCAAATTCTCGGGTTAAAAGCGCGTGGCGGTAACAATGGCCGTCTTTCATATAATCATAGATCGTATCGGTTTGGTCTCCGTTTGTAACGATCGTTTTTCCGTCCAGTTTCAAAACAGGATTATAAATGATCAGGCTGGGATCCGTCATTTTAGATTCATCAAATGCCTTGGTGCGTATGCCGCCGCGGTCGTTTTCCTCAAAGACCCTATTTCGGCTGTTTTCACTTCTGCCCATGATAAAATAGGCAATCACAGCCTGTTTGCCGTTTGGGCTTTTGCCGAGAACGATTCCCCTGCCGGGGTAGGAATTATCCGAAAGAAGTTTTGCAAGATTTTTAATTTCCATAAGTTCACCTTAAATAATTTCTGTTTTATTGCCTATGATGCGGATCCTGCCCTGACAGAACAGGGAAACCGCCTCGGGCAGTATTTTCCATTCGCATTCCTGCATAACGCGTTTTTGCAGACTCTCCGGCGTATCTCCATTTAACACAGGCACTGCCTTTTGCAGGATGATCGGGCCGCCGTCGCACTCCTCGGTAACGAAGTGAACCGTTGCTCCGGTGAGTTTTACGCCTTTTTCCAGCGCCGCTTCGTGCACGTGAAGGCCGTAAAAACCTTTTCCACAGAAAGAAGGGATCAGCGCCGGATGCACATTCATCATTTTCCCGGGAAATGCCTTTACGATCTGTTCATCCAAAATCGTCATAAAACCGGCATAAACCACGAGATCCGCCTTTCGGTTTAGCAGTTCCTTGGTGATTGCGGCAGTATAGGAACGAATATCCGGATATTCACTGCGCGCAATGACCGCCGATGGAATATTCGCCTTTTCCGCCCGTTCCAGCGCATACACGCCGGGCTTGGAGGAGATTACGCAGGTGATTCTGCCGTTTATGATCTCTCCCCTGTTCTGCGCGTCAATCAGCGCCTGAAGATTGGTTCCGCCGCCGGAAACAAGAACGGCAATATTCAGCATAGTTCAACACCCTTTTCGCCGGCTTTGATCTCGCCGATGACAGCCGCCTGCTCGCCGCAGGAATCAAGTATGCTTACAGCTTCGTCCGCCTTATCGGAATCAACTGCTATCACAAGACCGGTACCCATATTAAAGGTATTATACATATCTCTTTCAGGGATATTGCCGACTTTCTGAATCAGTTCAAAAACGGGCATTTTAAAGCATTTGTCTTTCTCGATCACGGCGGTAAAGCCGTCTTTCAGCATACGGGGCACATTTTCATAGAATCCGCCGCCGGTAATGTGAGAAATCGCGTTTACACGCACACTTTCCATAAGTTTCAGAAGAGGTTTAACATAGATCCTGGTTGGAGTTAAAAGTTCCTCGCCAAGCGGTTTTTCAAGTTCATCATATTTTTTGGATATAGTTTTTTCATTGATATCAAAAACTTTTCGAACAAGTGAAAATCCGTTTGAATGAACGCCGGAGGACGCAACGCCGATCAGCGCATCGCCCGCTTTGAGATTCTCCCCGGATACGAGCTGATCTTTCTCGCCGATACCTACGGTGAAGCCGGCAAGATCATATTCCTCATCCGGCATCAGACCCGGATGCTCGGCGGTTTCGCCGCCCACAAGCGCGCAGCCTGCCTGAACACAGCCGTCTGCCACGCCCTTTACGATCTGCTCAATTTTTTCCGGATAGTTTTTGCCGCAGGCAATATAATCCAAAAAGAAGAGCGGTTTCGCGCCGCTGCATGCAACATCGTTTACGCACATTGCCACGCAGTCGATCCCGATCGTATCATGCTTATCCATAAGAAAAGCGAGTTTAAGTTTGGTGCCGACGCCGTCCGTACCGCTGACAAGCACGGGATTTTTATAATCCGAGGCGCCCAATTCAAACATTCCGCCGAATCCGCCGATAGAGCCGATCACGCCGGGGATCTCGGTTCTTTTCACATGTGATTTAATGAGTTCAACAGACTCATAGCCCGCCGTAACATCCACGCCGGCGGCAGCGTAACTATCGCTGAAACTTTTCTGCATATTTTCTGCCTTTCCCTACTCAGATTTCTTTGATTTTTTCCTGAAGCGCCTTATCTTTTTCGATTACGGCGTCCGCCATCTCTTTGCGCATTGCCTTTAATTTTGCTGCAAGCGCTTCGTCGCCAACGGCAAGGATCTCCGCCGCAAGCAGCGCTGCGTTTTTAGCGGCGTTTACGCCAACAGTCGCCACCGGAATTCCGGGCGGCATCATAATGGTTGCAAGCATAGCGTCCATACCGTCCAGCACTTTGGCAGAGCACGGAATGCCGATGACAGGAAGCGTGGTGCTTGCGGCAAGAACACCGCCGAGGTGCGCCGCCATACCCGCGGCGGCAATGATCACGCCAAAGCCGTTATCCGCGGCGTTTTCGGCAAATGCCTGCGCTTGTTTCGGCGTTCTGTGCGCGCTCATCACTCTGACTTCTGTTTCTATATTCAATTCCTTCAACTGTTTGATTGCCGGGGTAACAACGGGCAAATCGCTGTCCGACCCCATAATGACAGCCACTTTTTTCATGAAAGATACCTCCTTTTATACTGTAATATTTTACATGATATATACTTTTTTTTCAATAGATAATTAAAAAAAGAAAACGGGCAAAACAAAAGGAGCGTTCTATGAACGCTCCTTACTATTTTATACAAGCTCGATGAAACACATCTCCGCAGCGTCTCCGCGGCGAGGACCTGTTTTGATGATACGGCAATAGCCGCCGTTTCTGTCCTCATACTTAGGTGCAATCTCGTCAAAAAGTTTTTTCACAACGTCTTCCTTCGTTACATAAGCAAGAACATGTCTTCTTGACGCGAGTGTGTTTTCCTTGCCGAAAGTGATCATTTTCTCGGTCATGGCACGAACTTCTTTGGCTCTGGTAACGGTAGTCTCAATCCTGCCGTTTTCCAAAAGGTGAGTAACCATTCCTCTGAGCATAGCCTTTCTGTGATCAGTTGGTCTGCCCAATTTTCTGGTACCTGGCATAGAAATTCCCTCCTTTAGTCGTCATCATGACTGAGCGAGAAGCCGAGTGAAGCGAGTTTCTGAACCACTTCATCCAGGCTCTTGCGCCCAAGGTTTCTGACTTTCATCATATCTTCTTCGGATTTTCCGATCAAATCTTCTACTGTGTTGATGCCCGCTCTCTTCAGGCAGTTGAACGAACGAACCGAAAGATCAAGTTCTTCGATCGTCATTTCAAGAACTTTTTCTTTTCCGTCCTCATCCTTTTCCACCATGATCTCCTGATTGCCGACTTCTTCAGAGAGGTCTACAAACAGTTTCAGATGGTCGTTGAGGATCTTAGCGGCAAGCGACGCAGCTTCGTCCGCTGGGATCGTGCCGTCCGTTTCCACATCAAGAACGAGTTTATCAAGATCCGTCTGCTGGCCTACACGGGTATTCTCAACTGTATAATTGACCTTAAGAACAGGCGTATAGATAGAATCTATCGCAATGGTGCCGATAGGCAGATCCATAAGCTGCTTGTTGCGGTCACACGGAACGTAACCTCTGCCGCTGTTGGCAGTCAGTTCCATAACAACCTCGGCGCCATCCTCAAGATAAGCGATATGAAGATCCGGATTCAGAATCTCTACATCAGAGCCGTGTTCAATATCACCGGCAGTGATCTCGCCCTCGCCGCTTGCTTTAATATAAAGCGTTTTCTGATTTTCATCATGTATCTTAAGAACAACGTTTTTCAGGTTAAGAACGATCTCCGTTACATCCTCCTTAACGTGGGGGATCGTGGAGAACTCGTGTAATACACCATCAATCTTAACGGAAGTGATCGCGTAGCCCGGAAGTGAGGAAAGAAGAACCCTTCTCATGCTGTTTCCGAGCGTTGTGCCGAAACCTCTTTCAAGGGGCTCCACCACAAATCTGCCAACGCTTCTGCTTCCCTGAGTAGATAAATCTACTATCTCGATATTCGGCTTATCAATTTCAATCATTTAAAAGCCTCCTAAAAAATATTTCTTCAAAATAATAGAAATGATTAACTATTATTTAGAATAGAACTCGACGATGAGGTGTTCCTCAACAGGCGTTTCGATTTCTTCTCTTTCCGGTGCTCTGAGGATCTTGACCTGCATAGCGTCCTTATCTGCTTCCATCCACTGCGGAACGGGGCGGGAGCCGTTGCTTTCTACAAGATTCTTGAACTCATCGGTGGTTTTGCTTGTTTCTTTAACGGAAACAACATCACCTGCTGATACGAGATAGGAAGGAATATCTACCTTGTGCCCGTTTACAGCGAAATGAGCATGATTTACAAGCTGGCGAGCCTGCGCTCTGGAGCTTGCAAAACCGCTTTCATAAACAACATTATCAAGGCGGCTTTCACAAAGCTGAAGAAGGTTTGTACCGGTAACACCGTCTTTTCTTTCAGCCATAAGGAAATATTTGTGGAACTGGCTTTCGGAGATGCCGTAATAGCGGCGCGCGCTCTGCTTTGCGCGCAGCTGCATACCATATTCCGAAGCTTTTTTACGATTTTGACCATGCTGGCCGGGCGCATATGAGCGGCGCTCGATTGCGCATTTACCTGTATAGCATCTGTCGCCCTTGAGGAAGAGCTTTTTGCCCTCACGGCGGCAAAGCTTGCAGGCAGGTCCTGTATATCTTGCCATATCAAGTAACCTCCATTAAATACTATACGCGGCGTCTCTTAGGCGGACGGCAGCCATTGTGCGGGATAGGAGTAACATCTTTAATAAGAGTAACCTGAAGCCCTACCGTTTCCAGCGCTCTGATCGCGGATTCACGGCCTGAGCCGGGGCCCTTAACGTAAACTTCAACAGTTTTCATACCGTGCTCCATAGCGGTTTTGGCTGCTGTTTCAGCAGCGGTCTGTGCAGCGAAAGGAGTTGATTTTCTGGAACCCCTAAAGCCCATTTCACCGGCGGAAGCCCATGAAACGGCATTGCCCTGCATATCCGCAATTGTAACGATGGTGTTGTTGAAGGTTGACTGAATATGAACTGTACCACGCTCAATATTTTTCTTTTCACGACGTTTACGTGTGGCAGTGGTCTTTTTGTTAGCCATACTTGCTGTTTCCTCCTACAATTATTTCTTCTTGTTTGCTATGGTCTTTTTAGGACCTTTTCTTGTGCGGGCATTGTTTTTGGAGGTCTGGCCTCTTACGGGCAGGCCCTTTCTGTGACGAATGCCGCGATAGCAACCGATTTCGATCAATCTTTTGATGTCAAAAGCGACGTCTCTGCGAAGATCGCCTTCAACTCTTACATTCTTATCAATGTAATCACGGATTTTGGAAACCTCATCTTCGGACAGATCTCTGCAGCGAGTGTCCGGATTGATTCCCGTTGCGTTGATAATCTGAGTAGCAGTAGTTCTGCCGATACCGTAGATATAGGTAAGGCCGATTTCTACTCTCTTATCGTTTGGTAAGTCAACACCTGAAATACGTGCCATATTACTGTTTACCTCCGATTATTAATTCAGGATCAGCCCTGACGCTGTTTGTGCTTTGGATTTTCACAGATGACCATTACTTTTCCATTGCGCTTAATAACTTTGCATTTATCGCAGATTTTCTTAACAGAAGGTCTAACTTTCATTTGGATATCCTCCTTTAATTACTTCGAGCGCCATATGATACGACCTTTGGTGAGATCGTAAGGAGACATCTCGATGGTTACCTTATCACCAGGAAGGATTCGGATATTGTTCATACGAAGTTTCCCGCTGATATGGGCTAAAACGATGTGGTTGTTCTGAAGTGAAACCTTAAAAGTTGTGTTAGGCAATACCTCAACCACGGTACCTTCAACTTCAATCATATCTGACTTAGACATCAATTTACCTCGCTGTATTTATACGAATATAGATGTTTTGCTTTATCTGGAATCACATCGCGGCGTAATCGCCAACAATTGATTGAACTGTCAGACTTTCGTCATGATGACGGGACCGTCAGTCGTGATCGCCACCGTGTGTTCAAAATGGGCGGAGAGTTTGCCATCCGCGGTAACGACGGTCCAGCCGTCTGAAAGTTGTTTTACCTTATAGGTTCCCTGATTGATCATCGGTTCAATTGCCAATGTCATTCCGGGTAACAGTCTGATACCACGTCCTTCGTGTCCGAAGTTGGGTACGCTTGGGTCCTCATGAAGTTTCGTTCCCACGCCGTGACCGACAAAATCGCGAACCACACTGAATCCGCGTTCTTCGCAATACGCCTGCACCGCGTGACCTATATCGCCGATCCTGTTGCCGGGAACCGCCTGCTCGATGCCTTTATAAAGGCTCTCGCGGGTGGTATCGATCAGCCGCTTTGCCTCGGGAGAGCAAGTCCCTGCAACAAAAGTGGCAGCATTATCGCCGTTATAGCCGTTTTTCGCGGCACCCAGATCTATGCTGACGATATCGCCTTCCTGGATGATACGGTCTTTTTTCGGGATGCCGTGAATCACTTCATTGTTTATGGAAATACATGCAGTGGCAGGAAAATCATAAAGCCCAAGGAAATTCGGCGTTGCGCCTCTTTTCTTAATAAGATTATAGGCTATTTTGTCGATCTCCTTTGTTGAAACACCGGGCTTTACAGCTTCGCCCGCCACCATTAATGCTTCAGCTGAAATCTGGCAAGCCTCTTTCATAAGCTCCAGTTCTCTGCTGCTTTTAAGCACTACCATGTTAATCCTCCAACGCTTTGAAGACAAGGGCGGTTGTATCCGCAACCTCCTCCTGACCTTCAACAACTACAAGCTTGCCGAGATCACGATAAAAGTCCTTTAAAGGCTCCGTCATTTCGTGATACTCTTTAAGCCGTGCGGCAACTGTTTCGGGAGCGTCATCCTTTCTCTGAACAAGCTCGCCGCCGCAGGCGTCGCACACGCCCTCTGTTTTGGGCTTTTTATAAAGAATGTGATAGGAATTGCCGCACTTGGCGCAGACACGTCTGCCGGAAAGTCTGGCAGAAATTTTTTCATCCGGCACCTCGATATCAAGCACCTTATCGATCTGCACGCCCATATCCTCAAGCGCCTGCGCCTGAGGAATGGTGCGCGGAAATCCGTCAAGGATAAATCCGTTTTCACAGTCTTTTTCTTTTAATCTGTCTTTAATAATACCGATCACAACATCATCGGGTACAAGCTGGCCGGATTCCGTATAGGATTTCGCCTTCATACCCATCTCTGTGCCAGCCTTAATAGCGGCGCGGATCATGTTGCCGGTTGAAACGGCGGGAATACCATACTTTTCAACAATTTTTTCCGCCTGTGTGCCTTTGCCGGCACCCGGGGCGCCGAGAAGTATTAAATTCATAAACCCAACCCTTTCAATTAATCAAGAAATCCTTTATAGTGACGCATCATCATCTGGGATTCAAGCTGACGAACCGTTTCAAGCGCAACGCCGCACATAATGATGATGGACGTACCGCCGAGTGAAACGGAGAATCCGCCGTCCTGACCGCCTTCTGTAAGCGGCGGGATCGCTGCATCGCAGATGAGAGACCAAATGATCGGCAAAAGCGCAACAACGGAAAGCATCAGAACGCCGATGAGTGTAAGCCTCATCAAAACCTTGAATATATAATCCGAAGTGGGTCTGCCGGGACGGATACCCGGAATAGAACCGTTGTTTTTACGCAGATTGTTTGCCATTTCGATGGGGTTGTACTGGATCGTGCTGTAGAAATATCCGAAGAAGATGATCAACACGAAGTACATTGCCGCATACCACCCGGAATCGCTCTGGAACGCGTTAAAGAAACTCTCCCAGAAAGTGCCCTCGTACTTATCAGAGGAGATAAACATCTGAACCGTACCGGGAAGAGAAAGAATGGAAGACGCAAAGATGATTGGAAGCACACCGCTCATATTAACCTTAATCGGCATATTCGTGGCCTGACCGCCATACATCTTACGGCCTACAACACGCTTTGCATACTGAATGGGAATTCTTCTTTCCGCATTATCCATAAATACGATATAAACGATCATAAGAAGGAATACGATCAGGATAGCCGGAACAAGGAAGTTGTAAACCATACGGCCGGTCTCCAGATAACCGATATACTGCCTGATGATCGTTGGGAATCTTGATACGATACCTGCAAAAAGGATGATGGAAATACCGTTTCCGATACCGGAGATCGTGATCTGCTCGCCGAGCCACATAATAACGGCTGTGCCGGCGGTGAGCACGATAACGATAACGATTGCCTGAAATACAGCTGCGAAACCGGTGAACTGAGCGCCGGAAGCGTCTGTCATAAGATAGTCATTCGCACGAAGGAAGAAATAATATGCGAGAGACTGGAGCAGACCGAGCACAACCGTTACGACACGGGTGATCGAGGCGATCTTCTTTCTGCCTTCCTCACCCTCCCTCTGGAGTCTTTCCAGAGCGGGAATCGCAACAGCAAGCAGCTGCATGATGATTGACGAGTTAATATACGGTGTGATCGACATGGCGAAGATCGTGCCGTAGTTGAATGCGGAACCCGTCATAAGGCTCAAATACGTTAAGATGGTGTTTCCTCTGCCGACTTCGATCTCGCCGGCAATATCCAGAAAAGGAACAGGTATGAACGAACCGATCCTGAAAACAAGAATGATAAACGCTGTAAAGAGCAGTTTTTTTCTGATTTCAGGAACTTTCCAGGCGTTTACGATGGTTTTGATCATTTACAGCACCTCCACCGTACCACCTGCAGCTTCGATCTTTGCTTTTGCAGCCTCGCTGACTGCGTTTACTTTAACATTGAGAGCTTTGGTGAGTTCGCCCTTTGCGAGAACTTTGATACCGTCAAGCTCTTTTTTGATCAGGCCGCACGCTTTAAGACTTTCTGCGTCTACGGTTGCATTTGCCTCAAATCTTTCCTCCAGGGAAGAAAGATTTACAACTGCATACTCTGTGCGGAAGATATTATTGAAACCTCTTTTGGGAACACGTCTCTGAAGAGGCATCTGACCGCCTTCAAAACCTGGGCGGCGGCTGTAGCCGGAACGCGCTTTGGCACCCTTATGACCCTTGCCGGCTGTTTTGCCCTGACCAGAGCCTGCGCCTCTGCCGATCCTTTTCACTGCTTTTTTTGAGCCCTCAGCAGGAGAAAGTTCATGTAATTTCATTTAATGCGCACCTCCTCTTATGCTTCCTGAGCTTCTACAAGATGAGAGATCTTTTTGATCTTTCCCTTGGTCTGTTCATTATCAGGCTGAACGGTTACATTGCCGATTTTACGAAGACCGAGTGAGTGGGCCGTGGCAATCTGATCCTTTTTGCAGCCGATAAGACTTTTTTTCAAAGTGATTTTAATATCTGCCATTTTCCACCCTCCTTATTCAAAGATCTTCTTAACGGATCTGCCGCGAACTGCTGCTACCTGCTCTGCAGTGCGGAGTTTTGAAAGACCATCCAATGTTGCTCTAACAACATTATAAGGATTATTTGACCTTATAGCCTTTGTACGAATATCAGAGATACCAACGGTTTCAACAACGGCACGAACGGGGCCGCCGGCGATAACGCCGGTACCTTGCGGAGCCGGCATAAGGAGCACTTCGCCCGCGCCGTACTTACCTTTCACTTCGTGCGGGATCGTGGTGCCTCTTAAAGCCACTCTCATAACATTCTTTTTTGCATCCTCTATACCCTTACGGATCGCGTCCGGAACCTCGCCGGACTTGCCAACGCCGAAGCCGACAAGACCGTTGCCGTCACCAACGACAACAAGAGCTGAAAATTTATAGATACGGCCGCCCTTTACGGTTTTTGATACGCGGTTAATTTTTACAACTCTTTCTTCAAGTTCCATTGAAGACACATCTATCTTTGTCATAAAGCATTATCCTCCTTCTTTAGAACTTAAGTCCGCCTTCACGGGCGCCGTCTGCAACAGCGGCAACACGACCGTGATAAACATAACCGCCGCGGTCAAATACGCACTGTTCAATGCCCTTTGCCTTGGCTCTTTCCGCCAGTGTTTTGCCAACAGCCTTAGCTGCCTCTACATTACCGCCGTAAGCGGCAAAATCCTTTTCAACAGTTGAAGCCTGCGCAAGCGTTACGCCGGCAACATCGTCGATAAGCTGAACATAAATATTGCTGAGGGAGCGATATACATTGAGCCTGGGACAATCAACTGTGCCGGAAATCTTTCTGCGTACTCTTTGATGACGCCTTTTTCTTGCTTTATTTGCATCCTGTCTTGAAACCAAAGTAATTCACTCCTTCCCTTATTTCTTACCTGCTTTGCCCTCTTTGCGGCGGATATGCTCGTCAGCATACTTGATGCCCTTGCCCTTATACGGCTCGGGCGGTCTCTTTTCGCGAACCTGAGCTGCGAACTGACCTACCGCCTGCTTGTCTGCGCCGGATATTACGATCTGGTTGGCAGTGGGGCATTCAATCTTGATGCCCTCGGGAGCAGTCATTGTTACCTGATGTGAATAGCCGAGGTTCATAACGAGGTTGTTGCCCTGCATCTGAACACGGTAACCAACGCCGTTTACCTCCAGCACCTTTTTGAAGCCGTTTACAACGCCCTCTACCATATTGGCGATCAGAGCGCGAGTAAGGCCGTGAAGGGCTCTGTTTTCTTTTTCATCGTTTGGTCTAGAGCAGTTGATCACACCATCCGCAACGCTTACGCTGATGTTCGGGTGCTTATCCATAGTAAGCGTGCCGTTTGGGCCTTTTACTGTTACGGCATTGCCGTTTACAGCAACGTCAACTCCAGCCGGAACCGTGATGGGCTTTAAGCCGATACGTGACATACCTTACTGCACCTCCTTACCATACGAACGCAAGAACTTCGCCGCCGACATTCTGTTTGCGCGCTTCCTTATCGGTCATAACGCCTTTAGATGTGGAAATGATTGCCACACCAAGGCCTTTCATAACCTTGGGCATATCCTCTACATTTGAATAAATGCGAAGGCCCGGCTTGGAAACTCTGCGAAGACCTGTGATCACCTGTGATTTACCTTCTCCGTATTTAAGGGTTACACGGATAACACCCTGTTTATCATCTTCGATAACCTTATAGGATTTGATATAACCTTCATCCACAAGAATCTGAGCAATTGCTTTCTTCATCTTGGACGCAGGAATATCTACTGTATCGTGTTTTGCAGAATTTGCGTTACGAATTCTTGTAAGCATATCAGCAATAGGGTCTGTAATATGCATTGATATTTCCTCCTTATAAATTTAGCAATTTCCCAATTCTTACCATGAAGATTTTGTTACTCCGGGAATCTCACCCTTATGAGCGAGTTCTCTGAAGCAGATACGGCATACGCCATACTTACGAAGATAAGCATGAGGTCTACCGCAGATCTTACATCTGTTGTAAGCTCTTGTTGAATACTTAGCCGGCTTTGCAGCCTTGACTTTCATAGATGTTTTTGCCACGATATTCCCTCCTTACTCTGAAAACGGAGCGCCCAGCATCTTGAGCAGCTCTCTGCCTTCTTCATCAGTTTTGGCAGTCGTTACCATAATGATATCCATACCGCGAACGGCATCGATCTTATCATAATCGATCTCCGGGAAAATCAACTGCTCTTTGATACCCATGGCATAGTTGCCGCGGCCGTCAAATGAGTTGGGGTTGATTCCTCTGAAGTCACGAACTCTGGGAAGCGCAAGATTGAAGAATCTGTCAAGGAATTCATACATCTTATCGCCTCTGAGGGTAACTTTTACGCCGATCGGCATGCCCTCACGAAGTTTGAAGTTTGCAACAGACTTCTTAGCGCGGCATACAATCGGTCTCTGACCGGTAATAATGCTTAAATCATTGATTATGGCGTCTACAACCTTGGAGTTGTCTCTTGCTTCGCCACAACCTACGTTGAGAACAATCTTGTCAAGTTTCGGGATTTGCATAACAGACTTGTACTCAAACTTTTTCATAAGAGCCGGAGCGATCTCGCTCTTGTAGGCTTCTTTTAATCTTGCAGCCATCGGTTATGTTCCTCCCTTTCTTAAAATTCGTTCGCGCACTGCTTGCAGACGCGCTTGCCGTTTTTATGACCTACACGGGTAGCCTTGCCGCATTTTGGGCAAACAAGCTGAACCTTGGAAGCATAAAGCGCAGATTCAACCGGAACAAGTCCGCCCTGCTCGCCCATTTTACGGGGCTTAACATGCTTGGTTACGATGTTTACCTTTTTAACGATAACCTTACCCTCTTTGGGGCTTACGGCAATGACTTCGCCTTTAACGCCTTTGGATTTACCGCTGAGTACCATTACGGTATCGCCGGTTTTAACAAACATTTTACTCATATTTCAGCACCTCCATTAAAGTACTTCCGGAGCAAGAGAAAGGATCTTCATATAATCCTTATCACGCAGTTCTCTGGCTACCGGTCCGAAAATACGGGTGCCTCGAGGAGTTTTATCCTCTTTTATAATTACGGCAGCATTTTCATCAAAACGAATGTACTGACCGTCGTCACGACGTACACCTTTAGTTGTACGAACGATGACTGCTTTAACAACTTCGCCTTTTTTAACAACGCCGTTGGGGGCTGCCTTTTTAACAGAAGCAACGATCACATCGCCGATATTAGCATATCTTCTGCCTGAGCCGCCGAGAACACGAATGCAAAGAAGCTCTTTCGCGCCGGTGTTGTCTGCAACTTTAAGACGGCTTTCCTGTTGTATCACAGCATTTTCCTCCTTCGTACTGCAAAATAACACTTTGCATCTTGCAGTTATTATTTTATAAAACTAAATTATTCTAAAAGCAATGTAATTCGTAATGATTACTTAGCCTTTTCAATAACTTCCACAACGCGCCATCTCTTATCCTTGCTGAGCGGGCGTGTTTCCATAATGAGTACCTTATCGCCTACGCCGCAGGCATTTTCCTCATCATGCGCTTTATATTTAACCGTGCGGTTAATAATTTTTCCGTAAAGCGGATGGCGAACCCTGTCCTTAATGGAAACAACAACGGTTTTATCCATCTTATCGCTTGATACGATACCAACTCTTGTTTTTCTGAGGTTTCTTTCGCTCATAATAAACTACCTCCTATCTTAAGAATTTGAGTCTGCAAGTTCGATCTCGCGCTCAACGGTTTTGATACGCGCGATATCTTTTCTTACAGCTTTGATTCTCATGGGGTTGTCGAGCTGGTTGATCGCCTGCTGGAAATGAAGATTAAAGAGCTCTTCTTTAAGCTCCGCAAGCTTTGCCGCGCGCTGCTCGGCGCTGAGCTTCTTTATTTCAGCTGCTTTCATTACTGCTCTCCTCCCTCTTCTTTAGTTACGAATTTACATTTGATAGGAAGCTTGTTTGCTGCCAGACGCATAGCCTCGCGAGCTACAGCCTCTTCAACGCCGCCGAGTTCAAACATAACTCTGCCCGGCTTAACCACTGCTACCCAGTAGTCTACATTACCTTTACCTTTACCCATACGGGTATCAGCAGGTCTTGCCGTGATCGGCTTATCGGGGAAAATCTTGATCCATACCTGACCGCCACGCTTTGTGTAACGGGTCATGGCGATACGGGCAGCCTCGATCTGCGCCGCTGTGATCCATGCAGGCTCTGTAGCCTGAAGGCCGAACTGGCCGTAAGTTACCTTATTGCCCCTTGTAGCCTCACCGGTCATGCGACCTCTGTGCTGCTTACGGTGCTTAACACGCTTTGGTAAGAGCATTAACGATTTCCTCCTTCCCTGCGCCTGCCGCCTCTGTTATTGTCCCTATTGTTATCTCTGCGGCGGGAGTAGTTATTTCTTCTCTGGGGCTTATTTCTGCTTTCGCGAAGAACTTCGCCCTGATAGATCCATGTTTTTACGCCGATACGGCCGTAAGTTGTGGCAGCCTCTGCGGTGCCGTAATCAATATCTGCACGGATGGTCTGAAGCGGAATCGTGCCTTCTTTATAGGTTTCGGAACGCGCGATCTCGGCACCGCCGATACGACCGGATACCTGAACCTTGATACCGCGTGCGCCCCATCTCATGGTGTTTCGGATTGCCTGCTTAACAGCGCGGCGGAAAGAAACACGCTTTTCAAGCTGCGTAGCGATGCTCTGGGCAACCAGCGTTGCGTTGAGGTCGGGCTGCTTGATCTCTATGATATTGATGAAAACTTCTTCATTCTTCTTGCCGAGTTTCTTGGCGCATATAGCTTTGAGTTTATCGATCTCCGCGCCCTGCTTGCCGATAACCATACCGGGCTTTGCGCAGTGGATATTGATCCTTACGCGCTTTGCATCACGCTCGATCTCTACTTTCGGAACACCCGCGCTTTTCAGGGTTTCAAGCAAATACTTACGAAGATTGTAATCTTCCACAAGTGTGTTGCCGAAATCAGCCTTTTTTGCGTACCAGCGGGAGTCCCAGTTCTTGATAACGCCGATTCTTAAACCGGTTGGATTACATTTCTGTCCCATTCAACTTTCCTCCTCGCTCAGTCTTCCATTTCCGAAACGGTAATGGTGATGTGTGATGTTCTCTTATTGATTCTGTAAGCCCTGCCCTGCGCTCTGGGGCGGATCCTTTTCAGTGTTGGGCCCGCTGTGACATTGCAGTAACTTACATAAAGTCTTGATACGTCCATATTATTGTTATTCTCCGCGTTTGCCATAGCGGACTTAAGAACTTTTGCAAGCGGCTCAGTAGCAGCTTTCGGAGTGTGCTTAAGGATTGCCATAGCCTTGTCGCAAGGTTGATTTCTGATTAAATCAAGAACGATCTGTACCTTTCTGGGAGAAATACGAACATATGTTGCTTTTGCTGTTGCTTCCATAGTTTAATTCTCCTTTCGATTACTTCGTTGTTTTTGAGCCTGCGTGGCCGCGGAATGTTCTTGTGGGAGCGAACTCACCGAGTTTGTGACCAACCATATCCTCAGTTACATATACAGGAACGTGCTTTCTACCGTCATGAACAGCAAATGTGTGTCCTACGAACTCAGGGAAGATAGTTGAACTTCTTGACCAGGTTTTGATAACCTGCTTATCGCCTTTTTCGTTCAGAGCGACAACCTTTTTATAAAGGCTTTCTTCTACGTAAGGGCCTTTTTTAGTACTTCTACTCATCTAATCTTCTCCTTTCCTCTTATTTACCGTTACGACGTCTTACGATCATCTTATTGGATGCTTTCTTTCTGTTACGTGTCTTATAACCAAGAGCAGGTTTGCCCCAAGGTGTAACAGGACCGGGACGACCGATCGGAGCCTTACCTTCACCACCGCCGTGGGGGTGATCGTTCGGGTTCATAACAGAGCCGCGGACGGTAGGTCTCCAGCCCATGTTGCGCTTACGGCCTGCCTTACCGATCTTAACATTTGCATGATCCGTATTGCCGACAACGCCGATCGTTGCCATACAATCTGCAGGCACGTTGCGAAGCTCGCCGGAAGGAAGCCTGAGCAATGCATAGGCGCCTTCAAGAGCCATAAGCTGCGCGCTGTTGCCGGCGGAGCGGGCAAGCTGAGCGCCTCTGCCCGGATACAGCTCAACATTGTGAATGATTGTGCCGACAGGGATATTTTTAAGCGGAAGCGCGTTACCTGCTACGATATCCGCCTCCGGACCGGCAACAACAGTTGCGCCGACCTTAAGGCCTTCCGGAGCGATAATATAGCTTTTAACGCCGTCTTCATACTGAATCAGAGCAATATGCGCGGAACGGTTCGGATCATATTCGATCGTTTTAACAGTTGCGGGCATATCAAACTTCTGCCTTTTGAAATCGATTACGCGGTATTTTCTTCTGTTTCCGCCGCCGCGGTGACGGACGGTTATTCTTCCGTAAGAGTTACGGCCTGAGTTTTTGCTGATGGGCTCGAGCAAGGATCTTTCAGGAGCAACTTTAGAGAGGGAAGAATAATCTGTTACCGACATGTTCCTTCTGGAAGGTGTGGTCGGCTTATAATTCTTAATAGCCATTATTATTTTTCCTTTCTGAATAACTTTGCGAAGAGATGGCACTCTTCATACCTCATCATTCGAAATTTCTCTAATATATAATGTAATAGATAAATGCAGGGTTGCGTTACATCATATCGTTGAAGAATTCGATCTCTTTGGAATCTTCCGTAAGTGTAACAATAGCCTTTTTCCACGAAGGGGTGTAGCCCTTGTTCATGCCCTGACGGCGCTCATGGCCGCGAACGTTCATTGTGTTAACCTTTGCCACTTTTGTTCCGGGGAACACTTCTTCGATCGCTTTTGCAATCTGGATCTTATTGGCATCCTTCGCTACCTTGAAGGTATACTTTTTAACGACAAGCCCGGTCATAGACTCTTCTGTAATGATAGGCTTCAGGATAATATCGTGAGCGGTTTTCATTACGCATATACCTCCTCTATCTTCTTGGCTGCGTCCTTAAGAACAACAAGGTTGTTGCAGTTAAGGATATCGTAAACGCTGAGTGTGTTTACCGTTGCAACCTTAACGCCCTGAATATTACGAGCGCTCTTATAAATGGTTTCATTGTTTTCCGGCAGAACGAGAAGAACTTTTTTGCCGGTTTTGAGTTTTGCAAGCATTTGTGCAACTGCTTTTGTTTTGATCTCTTCCAGTTCGATCTTATTGACTACAAGCATCTCGGACTCTGCAACTTTGGAAGAAAGAGCGGACTTCATAGCCAGTCTCTTTACTTTCTTGTTTACATTAACCTTGTACTTTCTGGGCTTGGGGCCGAGTGCGATGCCGCCGTGCGTCCACTGCGGGCTTCTGGTGGAACCCTGACGGGCACGGCCTGTGCCTTTCTGCCTCCAAGGCTTAGCGCCGCCGCCTGAAACTTCGGAACGGGTGAGAGTGGACTGTGTGCCCTGGCGCTGCGCAGCAAGATAACTTACAACAGCAAGATGCATTGCATATTTATTTGGCTCAATGCCAAAAACGGAATCCGCAAGATCAAGTTTTGAGGTTTTGCGGCCTTCCTGGTTATAAACCTGAACCTGTGCCATTATAATCTCTCCTTTCCTTAAGCCTTAACGGCGTCTGCGATAACAACGATTCCGCCCTTGGGACCGGGAACGGCGCCCTTGATAGCGATCAGGTTGTTTTCGTTATCTACCTTAGCAACCTTAAGATTCTGAACGGTTACTGACTCATGGCCGTAATGACCTGCCATTTTTCTGCCTTTGAATACTCTTGAGGGGCTTGAGCACGCGCCGAGCGAACCCTGGTGGCGTGCGTTCGGGCCGGTACCGTGTGATTCACGGAGCCTGGAGAAGTTCCAGCGCTTGATGGCGCCTGCAGTTCCGTGGCCTTTTGAAGTGCCTTTTACATCCACGATCTCGCCCTCTGCAAAAGTATCTGCCTTAATGATATCGCCCACATTTACTGCGGAGCAATCTTCAAGGCGGAACTCCTTAAGCGTTTTCTTTGGAGCAACGTCATTCTTTGCGAAGTGGCCCTTGAGCGGCTTGTTAAGTTTGCTTACCTTAACATCGCCGAAGCCGACCTGAACAGCGTCATAGCCGTCATTTTCAACGGTCTTCTTCTGGGTTACCACGCACGGACCGGCTTCGATAACGGTAACGGGAATTACCTTGCCGTTTTCATCGAAGATCTGGGTCATGCCGATCTTTTTTCCGATAATACCTTTTTTCATTCTTTTTCCTCCTTGGTTATTGGTTGGTCTCCCAACTTGACCTCGTCAAGCGCGATTAAAGTTTGATCTCTATATCTACGCCTGCCGGGAGCTCAAGATTCGTCAGCGCTTCAACGGTTTTGTTTGAAGGTCTGAGGATATCGATGAGTCTTTTGTGTGTTCTCTGCTCAAACTGTTCACGGCTGTCCTTATACTTGTGAACGGCTCTTAAGATCGTGATAACTTCCTTTTCCGTAGGAAGCGGAATGGGGCCGCTTACCTGCGCGCCTGTGGCTTTTGCCGTTTCAACGATCTTTTCCGCTGCCTGATCAACAAGGCTGTGGTCATAGCCTTTAAGCCTGATGCGGATTTTTACTTTGCTTGCTGCCATTTACTTTTCCTCCTGAAAAATATTGGTGCGAGACTTTACCGGATTTATCATTCCACCCACCCGCGTGTTTCAAGGCCACCCATTTAAAAACCGAATGACAGCATATCATTCGGGCAGCCTTCGCGCATCAGCAGACATACGCAAGCTATCTGCACAAAGGAATGAAAATCAGTATAATTTCGCCCGGTTTAAAATCGGACATACTCCGCCGAAATTCCCGCTCTGGGTAAAGCGCCACCTCCGGCATCATCGCATATCTTTGCGGAAATCTTATATTACAAATAATATAATAATATAAACCTTTCCGCAGACCCGTATATTATATATAAAGACATAGGATTTGTCAATACAAAATTTGAAAAAAATCAAAAAAATATTTTCGTTAATTTTCACAAACTTTTTAGCTGAAAATCGTGAATTTGCACAACGTTTTTATAATTCTTTAATAATAGCGGAAGTCATTAAAAAGCAAGCAAATAAAAAAACGCACTCCCTTTCGGAAGTGCGAAAACAAATATAACACTTGTTTTTTATTTTTAAAGCATAAACTTCATCATTGATTTGATTTTCTCAGATTCCGCCGATAAACAGAATATTCAGCGAAGACTCTTCCGCATTGAAATTGTTCATATTGGGAACCGCGTTAATCACAGCCGGAACCGAATTGATCACGACCGGAACAGAGATCACGGCAGTAACCGTTTGATTCGGAGCCAAAAAACTGTGCGAAAAGACTGCGCCGTCTACCGGGGAGCCGTTCTGATGGATCCGAACGGTATACGTGCTTGGAAAATCCGTTTTACACTTTGAAGAAACAACACTGTTGTAATTTATCTGATAAATGCCGGGCTCATTGATGATCACATCGGCTGAACCGTTGACATGGGAAAGTTTTGTTCCGGATAAGGTAGGTGTTGTTGCAAATGAATAAGGCTCTGTTGCGCTGGAATTCTGGACCGCAAAATTATGCGCCGTAACCGCGCTTGAGGCAAGCGTTGCGCCCGTAGGGCCGGTTGCACCCGTTGCGCCTGTGGCGCCGGTTGGGCCGGTAGCGCCTGTTGCACCGGTAGCGCCGGTAGGACCGGTGGGACCAGTTGCACCGTTTGTGCCCGAAACGCCGGTAGCGCCCGTGGCGCCTGTTGCGCCCGTAGGGCCGGTTACGCCATCTGTTCCCGACGGACCGGTAGCGCCCGTGGCGCCTGTCGGACCAGTAGGACCTGTTGGGCCTGTCGGTCCGGTTGGACCCGTAGCACCGGTAACGCCTGTAGGACCTGTTGCTCCGTTTGTGCCGGACGCACCTGTGGCACCTGTTGCGCCGGTAGGTCCCGTGGGACCTGTTGGACCGGTAGCGCCGAAATCGCCGGGAATGCCGATTGGCCCCTGTGGCCCTACCGGACCCTGCGCACCGGTTGGGCCGGTTGCACCCGTTGCGCCGGTAGCCCCGGTGGCACCCGTTGGACCTGTAGCGCCTCTGACACCCATAGGGCCTGTAGCGCCGGTAGCGCCCGTTGACCCTGTGGGGCCGGTGGGGCCGCCGGCAGGGCCTTTAGGCCCGGTCGGACCGGTTGCACCCGTTGCGCCTTTACAGCAAAAACTGCATGTGCACTCTTTGTGCTGTGTGCAGGTGGGGCAGACAGCGTCTCTGTCAAATCCTTTATAATAAGTCATATTCTCTTAATCCACCCTGAATTTTTCAAATAGATACAAATGAATGTATCCGTTACCATTATATTATAGAAATCAATTTTCGTTACGGAGAACGGACTGAAAATAGGTTTTATTATAGAGATATTCCTTGGAATTCGGTCTGAAACTGCCCGCTATTTCATTATATCGGTTAGCTTTTTCTATATTTCCAAGACGGTCATAACAAACCGCGAGCTGAAGCGCGGGCACAAAGCCGTAGGCGGATCTGTCAACAAATGCGCCGCTGTGTTCAGGCGGATCGGATGCAAGTGCCCGCTCAAACCAGAACGCGGCGGTTTCGAAATTTTCTTTTTCCATAAAAATGTTTCCGATCTCACAGCATATCTCAGCGCGCGGCGCGCCGTAAAGGAATGAACGAAACAGCGCGCGCAAAGCAGCATCTTTGCCTTTTGTTTCTTTCAGGCAGAACGCCAGAAATTTGCATGCCTCTATATTATTTTCGACCCACCCGCCGCCTTGATCCAAAAATTCCGTAAGCACTGCCGATGCCAGCGCATAATGCCTGTGATAATACAGTTCGCGGCCGAAATAGAACTGATCCCGCGGCGAAAACGGCTCCCCAAGTTTTTCCTGCTTTAAATAGATATTCAGATTGCGTTCGGAATACTGCTTTTTTATGCTTTTATGGGTTACGGCGGCATCCGAATAAACGATATTGCCGCCGTAAACGACCGCCTCATGCACCCTGCCCTGCCACCGAAATCCGCATTCCCGTTTAAAAATCCTTTCCCTGTAAAACGAAAACGAAGGATTGCCGTTATCATCAAACGCCGTATGATAGGGCATCATAATAACATCCTGACTGCCGTCAAGACTGTTTTTCAGGCGCAAGAGTTTATCCCTGTCCGCAGGCAGGATCACATCGTCCGCATCCAGCCACATCACATAGTCGCATACCGCTTTGGAAAAAGCAAAATTGCGCGCAGCAGAAAAATCATCACACCACGGAAAGGAAAAGATCTTATCCGTATACTGTTCCGCCGCCTTTACGGTACCGTCCGTACTGCCGGTATCCGCTATGATGATCTCATCAAAGATGCCAAAAACGCTTTTTAGGCAGCGCGGCAGTGTTTTTTTCTCATTTTTCACAATCATACAAAGGCTTAACGTATGCAAAATCATCACCCGTATCATATTATGAAAAAATAAGAAAAACGGAATTAAGATTCGCCTGTAGGCAAAATCTTAATTCCGTATCATGAAAACGCAAGGATCAACTGTCCTCGCCCATAAGCTGTTTCCAGTGGATCTTACAATATTCCCTGCCGTCTATCGGCGGATAATCTTCGTCATCCACACGCGCGGCATTATAACAGTCGTACTCTTCATCATAGGCGCAGCGTGTAACATCGCCCCCTTCGCTGAGACCGGGAATAAAGGAATACAGAAAGATCCCCACCACGGCAACGGCAACCACCGCCGCGCCTGCTCTGCCGGAAGTCCATTTCAGGAATTTGATCTTGGCAAGATCCAGTTTATCCAGCGCGGTAAAGGGCTTCACATTTGCAATAAGATACATCAGGCCTTTCATAATATAATAGCCGGCAATGCCGGAGAGCGTGCCGATAATCATGCCGCCCAAAACATCCGTTGCGTAATGCACCATCAGATACACACGGCTGCCCATGGTGCATGCCGCCAGAACGGGAAAGACCCACGCGATCTTCTTTTTTCCGTCTGCTCTGAAAACGAGGAACATGGAAACGGCGATCTCAAACGCAGCCGTGGTATGGCCGCTGGGGAAAGAATAATCCGCTTCACTGAGCGCGCCGGCACCGAGATACGCCTGCCAGTAAAAATCCAAATCCTGAAGCGTGTTATACGGCCGGATCCGCAAAACGGCAGGTTTGGCGATCACATTCGTAACGATTGTTCCCACAGCGATGGCAAAAACAAGCGCGAATCCGTATTTTCTTGTTTTTTTGAAAAGCATCAGCACAACGCCTAGAATGACCATGGGAATCACGAACGCCTCATCACCGAACGAGGTGAAGAATTTTGCCAAAACAGTCAGAAACGAGCACTGGATATCGGCAAAAAATTTAAACACGGCGATGTCAAAATTATAAAACACTTTATCAATGGAATCGCCGATCGTTAAAAGCATAAACTCCATAGAACAACCTCCGCAAATCGTGTTAATATACCCTAATCTTACCAAACGGCGCAGCAGATTGCAAGAGCGGATTTGCGGATTTGTTACAAGTTATTAACACAAAATCAATAATTATATGGTAACGTAATGAAAATCAAATTTTAAAGGGAGAAATATGATAACGAATCCTTATAAGGTGCTGGGCGTGCCTGACGGCGCATCGGAAGAAGAATGCGCAAAGGCGTACAGAAAACTTGCAAAAAAATACCACCCCGACCTTAATCCAAACGACAAGCATGCCGCTGAAAAAATGGCGGAAATAAACGCCGCGTTTGACCAGATCAAAAACGGCGGCGCAAAACAGGGTTCATACGGGTACGGCGCGTCTGAAAAAGGCAGAAGCAGATCGTCTTCCGCGCCGGATTACTACACCTCGATCGCGCAGTTTATCAATAACCGCCAGTTTACACAGGCGCTCAACCTGCTAAACAATATTGAGGACCGAACCGCGCAGTGGTATTATCTGTCTGCGCTTGCAAACTACGGCGCGGGCAGGCGTGAGATTTCGCTCTCCCATATCCAGCAAGCGTGCGCGATGGCGCCGGAAAACTACACCTACCGCGCTACGTATGACAGAATCCGAATGAGCACACAGGGCGGATTTGTTAATCCGTTTGGCGGATTTGCGGAATTTGACGATACGGATGAGGAAAACACACACGGCAGAAGAGTTTACACAACAAACCGCGGCGGCTGTTTGTCCAGAATCTTCAAGTTCATTCTGCTCATCATCATCGTTCGCATCATTTTTTATCTGATCACGCTTGCGTTCAGCGCAGGCAACTGGGGATACAGAAATAATAACGGGTACAATCCGCAGCAGCAGCCGCAGACCGATTACAGCGAAGATTACGACGATTCCGGCGAAACAAGCACAGCGGAGAACTACGAATATTATTTCGGCTCACGAACAGGCGATCAGCAGTTTAACTGACCTTATTCGGAGCCGAAAGCCGAATAAATCAAAATCCGTTTTGCAAAACAGCCGAAGAAGGAACATGATATGAAAAAGTTTTTTGCAAACCTTGCTGTAAAATTTCAAAGGTTTATGTACGGCAGATACGGCATGGACCAGTTATACCGAGCGCTGCTGTGGTTTTACCTTGCGGCGATCCTGCTTGCCATGATCCTTGGCAGAGCGGTAGACGGCATATTTTATACCGTATTTTCCGTGATTGCATGGGGTATTTTTATCTTTGCCTTTTTGAGGGTATTTTCCAAAAAGACGGAGAACAGAAGACGTGAAAACGAAAATTGGCTTAAATTCACCGGAATATTCAAAAAGAAATTTAAACTTCTGGGCAACCGATGGAAATTCAGAAAGACCCATGTGTTTCGCACCTGCCCGGGGTGCAAATGTGTTTTGCGCATGAAAAAAGTAAAAGGAAAACACATGGCGCAGTGCCCCCACTGCGGCAAAAAATTTGAATTCAAGGTTTTGTTTTAAAGGATTTGAAAAGTAAACCGGTTTGTGCTAATATACTTATTTGAGGTGAGTGTATTATGCAGATAAAGGAGAGTGCTGAAAACTATCTGGAAACGATATTGGTGATCCACAATGAAAAAGGGTACTGCCGCTGTATTGACATCAGCAACAAAATGGGGTTCTCAAAGCCTTCCGTTTCCGTTTATATGAAAAATCTGCGAGAGGACGGATATGTTTCCATTGATGACAACGGCGATATCATGCTGACGGACAAGGGCCGTAAAATTGCGGAAAAGATATATGAACGGCACAATGTGATCGCCGGATTTCTGATGCAGCTCGGAACGCCGGAAGAAATCGCATATCAGGATTCCTGCAAGATTGAGCACGATATCAGTGAAGAGAGTTTTCAGCTTATAAAAGAACAGTATTACAAGCATAAACAAGAAAACTAAACTTACGAAGCCGTGCGGCAGTTTGCCGCACGGCTTTTTCTATACATGCAGAAAATGCTTGCGCGCAGAAAAAAGCCTCCTTTTCACAAGGAGGCTTGATATACGGATTACCGCTCGATTTGCGCGGGCGCGCCGAAATCACTGTAAAGGCGGCTGTTTTCATACCATTTCCATACCCGAACACGGAAATAGTAATCGGAAACATCGCCGTCCAGATCTATCGACGCAGAAGTGGAGCCGGAACCGGTGATAAACGCACCGCCCACATTCTCCGTGAACGCCGCGTCCGTTGCCCACTGGATGTAATAGCCGTGACCCGTTGCAACACTCCAGGAAGCCAAAGCCGTATCGCGGTCCACGCTTACCACTTTGAAATTCTGCGTTGCCGCAGGCGCCGCACATACTCTAAACTGGGAAGAGGCTGTGTTTTCCCCATTATAAGCCTCTACTACAACATCATATTCCCATGCGGGAACAAGATCTGTAAACACAAATGCGCTTTGCGAAACTTCGCCTTTTAAAGTCTTCGTGCTGTTATTTACAATATACACTCTGTAGCCGTCTGCGTTTTTAACATCGTTCCAGTCCAGATAGAGATCCGTGCCGCCGTCTCCGCGGGCGTAGACATGATAGCCGGCTGGTTTCCCGATGCTGTTTGCCGTGCTGAGCGGCTCCGAGAAATCGCCGTAAAGGCGGCTGCCTTCATACCATTTCCATACCCTTACGCGCACGTAATAATCCGCATTCGTATCTTCGAAAAGTAAAGTTTTGGAGGTGGAACCGGAGCCCGTAATGAATTCGCCGGAAACATTCTCTGTGAAATCTTCATCCGTTGCCCACTGGATATAATACCCATGGCATGCCGCAACATCCCAGGACGCCGTAAACGCACCGGAATCGGCTGGAGTCAGTTCAAAATGCTCCGCAGAAGCAGGCGCCGCGCAGATATGATAATCGGAGGACGCAGAACCTGTATCGTTATACGCAACCACCATAACATCATATTCCCACGCGGGAACAAGATCCGTAAATACGAATGTGCTTTCCGTTACACTGCCTTTCAGCGTGCTGGTGCCGCCGGAAACGATATAGACTCTGTAGCCGTCCGCGCCTTCCACATCGTTCCAGTCCAGATAAAGATCCGTGCCGCCGTCTCCGCGGGCATAAACGTTATATCCATCCGGAGCAGTCAGTTTATCGCCGGCAAACACAGCAGCGCTGTAATCGCCCCAGACTCTGGTATCTCCAAACCATTTCCAGGCGCGGGCGCGGAAATAATAATCCTTTATATCGCCGGGAAGATCAACATTGTTTAAGGTGTTGGAAGTATAGGTACCGCCAAGATTCTGCGTAAAGTTTTGATCCGTTGCCCACTGGATGTAATAGCCGTGGCAGGATGCAGGATCCCAAGTGACCACAGCGGAATCCGAATCACTCAGATAAACGTTAAAGTGATTCAGCGGAGCCGGTGCGGCGCACACGGTGTAGGCTGCGCTCGGGGTCTTTCTGCTGCCGTTATAAGCCTCTACAATAACATCATATTCCCACGACGGGGTCAGATCCGTAAATGTAAACGTTGTTGAAGCGGTTGTTCCTTTTAAAACTTTACTGCTGCCCGAAACAATGTAAATATTATAGCCGTTGGCATCGTCCACACGGTTCCATTTGAGGTAAAGATCCGTACCGCCGCCACCGCGGGCGTAAACATTCAGATTTTCCGGTCTGAAAAGGCTGTTTGCGGTGGAAAGCGCCTCTGAATAACCGCCGACGATCTCCTCATTACCGTATATGCGGCACGAGCGGATCCTTACGAAGTAATTTTTGCTGTACTGTGCGGTTGAAACTTCACAGTAACTCTTGCCGGCAGGAATATACTGCGTGCTGACATTTTTGGTGAAAGCGCTGTCCGTTGCCCACTGGATATAATAGCCCACGCCGGATTTTCCGTTCCATGACGCGCTGATGGTGTTTGCGGAAACGGCATTTACACTGAAGCCCTCAGGAGCCGAGGATGCGGAATACGTGCTGTACTGCGTTCTGGCGCTGACGTTGGACGGATCGCCTTTATACGCCTCAATCGCAAAAGCGTAAAATGTATCCGGCGTTGTTGCCACTCTGTAATTCGCCGTCATAGAGCCTTCCAGTTGGGCAATCTTTACCCAGCTTCCGTTTTTCTGCTGATAAAGATTATATCCGTCCGCGTTCAGTTTCTGCGTCCAGTTCAGAATGATTCCCGAACCGTCACTGCTTCTGCCGGACGCCGTGAAATTGGAAACCGCGTTTGGTCTGGTGCTGAAATAGGAAGCAGAAGAGAAAGAATTGGAATAGGTTCTGACATTGCCTGAATACGTAAACGCCCGGATACGGAACTGATACCGTATGCCCGGATTCAAATTGCTGACGGTGACGCTGGTGGGGCCGAACACATATCTGGATTCCCACTGTTTGCCGTTATAAAACTGGATATCATATCCGCGCGCACCGGAAACAGAATCCCATTTCAGGGATATGGAGGTTTCGGAATTCGAGGTCATCGTTACGTTTTTAACCGCCGCGATGGAATTGGTATATTTGACCTGCATGGAAGACGCAGGATGATAACTGCTGCCTACTGCCTGCTGGATGCCCTTTGCAACATTCAGATAATTGCAGGCTGAAGGACTCTTAAATTCCACCAGAGCGGAACGGGCGCCTAAATTTGCGTTTGCCCAGCCGAAAATATAGCCCTGAGAAGTGCCGTAAGAACCGGTCTGATCCCTGGAAATGCCGTTGGTGCTTCTGAAGATATCCACAAGCGTGCCGTTACCAAGCACGGAATTCAGCCAGCCGTGAAAATCTATAAAGGTATCCATTTTATACCGTTTCATCAGATCGCGAAGCGCACGGCTCTCCTGCGCTTTAAACTGACCGGATATAAAATCCCGGTTCATATCCACGTGGGACGCCGTACATCTGCCGAACGCGGAAGATCCGGAGCGCAGATTATTTTTGCCGTCTATCGTTCCGTCCGGATTGGCGCACGGCACGATCACAATTCTGTAATCCTTTAAGCCGGAGGGATTCTGGGCAAAATAAGCAATCAGATCATTCGCGCACTCAACAAGCACTTTACCATCGTGCGCATAATTATCTTCAAATCCGTGAACCGCGAAGGTGCAGAAAATGGTTTTGCTGTTATTTCCGTTTCCGTTGATGACATAAGCCTCAAGGTCTCTGCCGCGAACGCTTGTGCCGTAGATCACCTTTTCCACATTATCATAATCCATTGCGATTTTGGCGGAGGATTTATTCAGAGAAATACCGCTTGTGGAATAAACATATACCGTGCAGCTGGTTCGAACATTGTTTTCCGCGATTGCCAAAACGACCGCCTTGCCCTCTTTGCGGGCAGTTACCCTGCCGGAGGAAGAAACAGACACGATATCGCTGTTTAAAGTCATGTATCTGATAGAACACGGATAGGCATTGGAATTCACCCTTGCGTTCAGATCAAAACTCTGCCCCTCATTTAAAGTTTTGGTTGTTGCCGAAACGTAAACAGAAGTCGGCATATTTTTAACCGTAATATTTATACTTTGACTGGAATTTCCGTCCGGAGAATACGTTATTTTTACAGTACCGGCTCCGGTTGCCGTAACAACGCCGCTTGAAGATACGGTTGCAACGGATTGGTTGGAAGAAGTAAACGACGGGGCGGACGGCTCGGCATCCGTATGAATCAGCGCCTGCAGCTGCTGCTTTGTGCCCACCGCCATTTGACTGTTATAATTCAGGTGATAGTCATTTGCGCCGATCACGGACTGCACGCTTTGGGTTGCCGGCTCGTTTTCCGCAGCATACACGGAAACCCCAACCACACCTATTGCGGCAAAAATCAACACAGAAAAGATAAACGAAATCAACCTTTTTTTCATATAACCGCACCTCTGGAAATCTAATATAAATTTATTGTAGCATAAGATAGGAATTCTTTGCAACCTAAAAAGCAGAAAAGTTTTGGCCATAAATTAATTCTTATGGCAACATTTTTTCTACTTTATGTAAAATAATTCTGTTAAAATTAAGAAAAATGTGTTATAATAGGATTGTAAGCAATATTTTGGAAAACGTTTATACGTTATGTAATAAGCAGGAGGGAAATCATGTATGAAATAGGCGATGTATTCGTTTACGGCGCAAACGGCGCGTGTGAAATAACGGATATCAAAGAAGAAAAATTCGCAAGGGAAACAAAGATCTATTATATACTTTCCCCGTTTTTTGATGCAAGGGAAACGATCTTTGTGCCGGTAGACAACGAAGCCCTGACCGGAAAAATGAAAAAAGTGCTTTCCCGGGAAGAGGTTATGGATATGATCCGATCCATTCCCGAGGCGGAATCCATTTGGAACGACAACGCGAATATGCGCCGCGAAGAATACAGAAAAATCATCAATGCGGCAGACAGAAAAGAACTTGTAAAACTGCTTAAGACCCTGCATGACCAAAAATCCAAACTGGAAGAGATCGGAAAAAATCTTTCGGTTTCTGATGAAAAATATTACAGAAAAGCACAAAATATCATTCACAGCGAGATCGCCATGGTGCTGGAGCTGGAAATGAAAGAGGTTGAACCGTTTATAGAACAAGTGCTGAACGCCGCTTGAAAACTGCGGCGCAGGAAAGCAGCCTTTTGTTAGAATTAAGGCTTGAATTATCGCATAAACATATAAAACAGATTTGGTGCTTAATTAGAAAATCAGGCACTGCAAAGCATAGTTATCATTTTTTATCCGAGGTGGCACAATGGCTTTTTTCACACCCGTTTTAAAATTTTTTTGGAAAGAAAACGCAAAAAACGACTACAAAAGACTTAGCACACAGACGCCGGCAACCGGGGTGTATCAAAAAAACAACGTTCCCTATTTAGCCGATGATCTAAGCGAACACACGCTGGATATCTACTATCCGGAAGGCGCATGCCAAAAACTGCCCGTGATCATAGACATTCACGGCGGCGGTTGGATGGCGGGCAGCAAAGAGATCAATAAAAATTACTGCCTTGCGATCGCAAAGCGCGGATACTGCGTTTTTAATCTGAACTACCGCCTTGCGCAATCCGGCAAAAGCGGTTTCAAAGAACAGATTGAAGATATTTTTGCCGCTTTTGAATGGATCAGCCGCGCAGCCCAAAACTACCCGGCAGATCTTGACGCCTGTTTTCTGACCGGAGATTCAGCAGGCGGGCACCTTGCTTTCTGCGCCGCCGCGATATCCGCGTCTTTTATCCTGCGGCAGGATTTCTGCATCAGCGAACCGCTGTTCAAATTTAAGGCTGTGGGTGCCGTTTCTCCGGCTGCAGACCTGATCAGCCCGAACATCACCATGAACATCAATCTGCCGGAACTGCTCGGCAAAAAATACAAAAGCAGCCGGTATTACAAATATATGGACACAGACCGGATTGCAGTTAAAAACATGCCGCCGTTTTACATTGTGACCTCCTCCGGCGATTTTCTGCACAGCCATGCGTATAAAATGAAAAAAACGCTGGACCGGGTGGGCGTGGAAAACAAACTGCATGATTTTAAAGGCAAATATTCCGGCAGAAAACTGCCGCACGTATTTTCCGTACTGGATCCGTCCCCGTCCTATGCAAGAGAATGCATAGACGAGATGCTGGAATTTTTCGAAAGCGCTGCGGCGAAAGAAAAAGAACAATCCAGAACATAAAAATAAAAAAAAGGAAAGGCACTGCCTGAGCGGAAACGCAGGCAGCGCCTTTTTTGATCTGTTAAAGAACTTTGGAAAGAAAGTCTTTTAATCTGGGGTTTTGCGGCGAATTGAAAAATTCATAGGGGGTATTTTCCTCCTGAATTTTTCCGTCATCCATAAAGAGAACTTTGGACGCCACTTCCCTTGCGAACCCCATTTCATGGGTAACAACAACCATTGTCATGCCCTCATCGGCAAGATCTTTCATAACCTGCAAGACCTCGCCCACCATTTCCGGATCCAGCGCCGAAGTCGGCTCGTCAAAAAGCATCACTTTCGGATTCATGGCAAGGGAACGCACGATTGCCGCCCTCTGTTTCTGGCCGCCGGAAAGGCTGGACGGATAAGCGTCCGCCTTATCTTCAAGCCCTACCCTCTTTAAAAGAGCAAGCGCTTTTTCGTTTGCCTCTTCCCTGCTCATCAGTTTATGATGCACGGGAGCAAGCGTGATATTATCCAAAATAGTTTTATTATTAAAGAGATTGAAATGCTGAAAGACCATGCCCATGTGTTTGCGCACTTCGTTAATATCGGTCTTTTTATCCGTGATCCGATTCCCGTCAAACCAGATCTCCCCTTCCGTGGGGATCTCCAGCAGGTTGAGGCATCTTAAAAAAGTGCTTTTACCTGAGCCGGACGGACCGATCACAACGATCTTTTCATTTTTATGGATCTCATAATCTATGCCCTTAAGCACAAGATTATTACCGAAGCTCTTTTTCAGATTACATACTTTTATCACTTTTACGAAGGCTCCTTTCCATCAGCTTGATCAGCATGGAGATCACAAATACGATCACAATGTAGATCACCGCCATGATCAGATACGGCACCATGAATTCATAGTTGTTGGATCCCATTCTGTTGAACGCAACATAAAGATCCATTGCGCCAACAAAACTTACAACGGAAGTTTCCTTGATCAGAGAGATAAATTCGTTTCCGAGGGTGGGAAGAATATTTTTAATCGCCTGCGGGATCACGATCTTCATCATTGTTGTGCCGTAACTGAGGCCGACGGAACGGCCGCCCTCCATCTGGCCGGGATCAACGGAAAGGATACCGGCACGCATGATTTCCGAAACATAGGCGCCGGAATTCATACCGAACACAACGGCGGAAACCGTTACCGGATTCATATGTAAGCCGAACAGGGGCATTAAAACATAATAAAACACAAGAAGCTGCACAACCATTGGCGTTCCCCGGAACAGGGAAACATACAATCCGCAAATCTTATCCAGCACCTTAATAAGCGGGTTATTTTTCGGCACCACGCGCACGGCGCCGATCAGCGTGCCGAGGATGATGCCGATGATCAGACCGACAACGGCGATGATCATTGTATTTTTCAGACCGGTCAGCACATCATTATATCCGCCGCCGTCTATAAAACTCTGAAGAAAGACTTCAAATTTTTTATCAAAATTCTGCATAATAATTCCTTTGTATACTTAAAACAGCCCCGCCCCGTCATAGCGGGGCGAGGTCGCTTAAGTTAAGATTTCTGTAACGTAAGATCAGTTTACGGCGTTGATAGACTCCGTGATTGCATCTGCCGGAGCAGCGTCGATCATAACGTAATCCACATTGCCGTTGATCAGATTCTGAACAGCAAGAGAGCCGTTTGAATAGCCTACGAATTCAGCCTGAAGACCCGGGAAACCGAGATCTTCACTGCCCTGAACGTAAGACTGGCCGGTTGTGCCGTTCTGGCCGCCGATCTTAACGGAGGAATCAAAGCCGTTGAGGATCGCGTCTACATCCTCTTTGGTTTCGCAGTTATCAAACGTTGTGTCATCGCCTTTTACGATCAGCCTCTGGGAAGCCTCGTAATAAGACTCTGTAAAGTTAACCTGCTTTGCCCTTTCTTCCGATACGGTAAGACCTGCCATAGCAATATCGCACTTCTGCTGCTGAACAGAAAGAACAACCGCGTCAAAGTTCATATCCTGAATAACAAGTTCCTGGCCGAGACGGTCTGCAAGAAGTTTTGCGATCTCCATATCAATGCCGTAGAACGTATTGCCGTCCTTATACTCAAAAGGCTCAAATTCTGCGTTTGTAGCAACAACAAGCTGATCCTTGGAGGTATCCAGCGTTGCGGATTCTACGCCAACGGGAGTGCCGTCGCCGAAATAGTGATTGCAGATCTCATCCAGAGTGCCGTTTTCTTTGATCTCGGCAATAAGTGCATTCGCCTCTTCAAGAAGTTCGGGCTGGTTCTTATCCACGCCCAGCGCATACTCTTCATCAGAAAGATTGATATTGATTACTTTTACTGCCTGGGTATTGCCGCCTGAGCAAGCCGCGAAAGAAACCGTGATAACGGCAACCGCGAGAAGCACAGACATGATCTTTAATACTTTTTTCATCATTTCTTCTCCTTTTTATTTAATGATAAATAATTTTACTACAAAAATTCCTAAAATGCAAGAAAATATTAGTATTGATTGCGCCGGACAGAAATGTTATATTAAAACTAAGCGAAAAGAGGTAAAAAATGAAAGAGATAAAACTGTTTGAAAACGTTTTGCCGCAGGAGGCAGAAATGATCAGAACCCGCGTTTTTGTGGAAGAACAGGGCTTTCATGATGAGTTTGACGAAACGGATCGAAACAGCCTGCACGCCGTTTTATTTATAGACGGAAAGCCTGCCGGAACGGCGCGCATGTTTACCGAAAACGGCGGCAGCAGTTACCATATCGGCAGAATGGCGGTTTTAAAAGAATACAGAAAGACCGGGCTTGGCAGCGACATCATGAACGCGCTTTGCAAAAAGGCAAAAGAACTGGGCGCGGAAAAATGCGAACTCTCCGCCCAGTGCCGCGCAGAAGGCTTTTACAAAACTTTGGGATTCACCGCCCATGGAAATACGTATCCGGATGAAGGCTGCCCGCACATCCATATGGAAAAGAAACTATAGCCAAACGGCAGATCAGGAGTAACGTGATGAAAATAACGATCGACCGCGCAAGCGCAAGGCAAACCATAAAAGGATACGGCGCCTCCGCCTGCTGGTGGAGCCAAAACGTGGCGCAGGAAAAGACGGCAAAAGAAATCAGCGCCCTGCTTTACGGCAGGGACGGACTGGGCCTGAACATATACCGGTATAATATAGGCGCCGGGTGGGATGAAACCAACTGCCGGGTTGCCAACCCCTGGCGCAGGTGCGAATCCTTTTTTGTGCCGCAGGACGAAGAGAAAGAAGAGGATTTTAAAGGCAGTTATGATTTTGACCGAGACGGCAATGCCTATCGATTTCTCAAGCGCTGCCTGCAAATGGGAACGATCGACACGGTGATCCTGTTTGCCAACTCGCCGCATTATTCGTTTACATCCAGCGGGCAGGCAAGCGGCAGCCTGATGCACCACACCTGTAATCTGCCGTTTTCCAATTATGAAAAATATGCCGATTATTTTTTGGATATAACAGCGCATTTTTTAAAAGACGGGATTCCCGTTACCTACATCAGCCCCATTAACGAACCGCAGTGGAAATGGGGCGGAAAAGAAGTGTGGCAGGAGGGATGCCATTATGAACCGCAGGAGGTTGCGGCGCTCTTTCACATTTTTGCGCAAAAACTGGAACAGCGCGGGCTGCACGGCATCTCCCTTTACGGGCCGGAAAGCGGTGAGATCGGCGGGCTGACGGACGAATATCTGCGCCTTTTCAAAAAAGATGAAAAGATCATGAAACACCTTGGCGTATTTGCGCTGCATTCCTATCATGCGGACAACGATACGGAGATCCGCAAATCATTTTACAAACAGACGGTATCCGAAAACCAAGGCCTGAGATTTGATATGAGCGAATGGTGTGAACTGCCGTGCCTGCATGACGTGGATGACATTGGGGGCGCGCTCATCACGGCAAGGATCATCGGGCGCGACCTTTGCGACATGGGCGCGGAAAGCTGGTCGGCATGGGTTGCCGTAAACCAGATCTGCGACAGGGGCAATGGTCTTGACTATTCAGACGGCCTGCTGAGCGCAACGGACGGATTCTCGCATTACAAGATCTGCAAACGATATTACGCGATGAAACATTTTGCCGAATTCGCGCCAAAAGGCTCCCGCGTGCTCGGCAACAGCAAACAGGAAAACGGCGCAAGCGTATTTTTGTTTGAAACGCCGGACGGCGGAATCACCGCTATTGCGGTAAACGAGGGTGAAGAAACGACTCTTGAGATCAGCGGCGTCGGCAAATGCACCCTGCTTGCCGTTACAGATGCAGACAGCAATTTCAACACGCTGAACTCTGCGGAAATAGAAGAAGAAATAAAACTGAAGCCGAGATCCATAACCGGGATCCGATTCAGTGGAGAGAAACATGGAGATTAAACCGATCGGCATTGTAAGGACCGACTTTAAGGAAAAATTCGGCATACCGAGGCAGAGCGGCAGAATCGAAGAAATTGAAGGAACGATTGAGTTTTACCCGCCGTACAGCGCAAAAGATTATTTTAAAGGAATAGAGCAGTATTCGCATCTTTGGATCCTTTGGGGGTTTTCAGAAAATGAAAAGAAGAAAAAGCACGCAACCGTGCGCCCGCCGCGCCTTGGCGGCAACACGCGCATCGGCGTTTTCGCCAGCCGCTCTCCTTTCAGGCCGAATGATTTGGCGCTTTCCTGTGTAAACCTGAAAGAAATGCGCATAAGCGGCGGAAACTGCACACTGATCATCGGCGGCGCAGATATGCTGGACAGCTCCCCGGTGTATGACATAAAGCCCTATATTGCTTACACGGACTGCATACCGAACGCAAAAAGCGGATTTGCACAGGAAAGCAAAAATCACGCGCTTGAGATCTGCGGCGATCTTTCCCAACTGCAAATACTGCCTGCGGAAAAACAAAAAGCGCTTCTCAAAATCCTTGCCGACGATCCGCGCCCCGCGTATCAGGACGATGAAAGCAGGATATACGGATTCGCTTACGCGGGTTATGAAATCAAGTTTCGGGTAAAAGGAACCCGGCTTGAACTGAAAGAGATTGCAAAAGAACAAAAGTAGCCTTTAGCGGAAAAGCGGATTGCACAAGAAAAAAGCTGCCGGGGAATCCGACAGCTTTCATTTTTTATTTATGTACCTGAACTGCAATATCTTACTCATCAAGTGACGGAGCGCCAACAGGGCAAACACTTGCACAAGAGCCGCATTCGATGCAGGTATCCGCATCAATTTCAAACTTTCCGTCTCCCTCTGAAATTGCGCTTACAGGACATTCAGCTGCGCAAGCGCCGCAAGAAATGCAATCATCTGAAATCTTATATGCCATTCTGAGTACACCTCCTATTCATTGTTCGAAAGCGTTTTGTTCAACTTTCATTACTAATATAACACAAAATATCTATTTTGCAAGAGCCAAATGCGGTTAGCAAAGACTAATTTTTTCCGTTTTCGCCATTGTTTTCGTTTTTGGAAGTTTTCTTGCCGGAATCGCGGCGCTTGGCGCCGGGTTCAGAAACAACAACGCATTCTTCCCGGTTCACCACAATCGGCGCGGCGCCTTCCACAGAACTGTCCAGCATCACTTTGAGTTTGCCGGTAACAAGGGAATAATCCACCACGGTTCCCCTGCCCTCTTTGCAATCCACAACACTGCCGCGGCGCGGCGTGATCTTTTCCAGATAATCATAGGAATTCTGCTCATACTGCAGGCAGCACATCAGTCTGCCGCAGCTGCCGCTGATCTTGCCCGGTGACAGGCTTAATCCCTGTGATTTTGCCATTTTTATGGAAACGGAATGAAAATCCTTTAAAAACGTGGAGCAGCAAAACGGTCTGCCGCAGATGCCGAGACCGCCGATCATCTTTGCCTCGTCGCGCACGCCGATCTGGCGGAGTTCGATACGGGTGCGGAAAGTGGAGGCAAGGTCTTTCACAAGTTCTCTGAAATCCACCCTGCCGTCTGCGGTAAAATAAAATGTGATCTTGGAGCCGTCAAACGAATATTCCACTTCAGACAGGCTCATATCCAGCCCGTGTTCTTCTATTTTACGGGCGCAGATATCATAAGCCTCTTTTTCTTTTATCCTGTTTTTTTCAAGGGTATCCAGATCCTTTTGCGACGCAATGCGCAATACGGATTTCAGGGGAGAAACGATCGTTTGATCCTCCACCGTTCTGTTGGAGGTAACCGCCTTGGCGCACTCCACGCCCCTTGCAGTCTCCACCACCACGAACTGACCTGCCTTTATTTTCAAATCACCCGGAGAAAAATAATATACTTTTCCCGAATCCTTAAAACGCACGGAAACAATTTCTGTCATTACAACACACATAGCCTTTCTGGCCACAAATTTATAAAAGATGACGGGTGCCTGCTGTAGCCAAACAGGCACGAACCGCATAACGCATGCAGGCATGAGAAAAACCCCTGCACAGCCGTAAAAAGCAATTTATCTGCCGGCGGCCTCTCGCAGCGTATAGCAGATCTTGGTGATCATCAGCTGCTGATTTGCATTTTTCAGCGCCATATCATAAAGGGATTCAGCCGCTGTAAAAAGGCCGAGCAGTTTTTTTCTTGTAAAAGCGCGCTGCAGCAGTTTCACGCTTTCTTTTCTGCCGGAAAGCGGTTCGCCGCCGGCAAGCGCGTCTCTGAAAACGGTTTTCAGCATATTCAGCAGCGCGGCAGTATCCTGCCGGCTGGAAGAAAGCGCGCTGAGTGTTTTTAAAAGTTCATATTCATTTCCGGCAGTAAGACCGCGGCAAACGCCGTCTGCAAGGGAAAGCATTTCCTCAAACCTGCCGCCGGAAAGGCTTTCCAGCGCTTTGCCTATATTTCCGCCGAAAGTTAAAACGGCGCTGCACGCCTCATCATAAGAAATTTCGCTGTTGTGCTCCGTAATATATTCGGCGCCCTCGTCCGGGGATACGCCCTGAACGGACACGGTTGCAACTCTGGAAAGGATCGTTTCCAGCATCATGGAACGGTTTTCCGCCGTTAAAATAAACACGGCGTAAGCGGGCGGCTCTTCCAAAATCTTAAGCAGCGCGTTTTGCGCGGAGGCATTCATGCAGTGTGCGTTTCCAAGAATATAGATCTTATAATCCGCCTCATTCGGAATAACATAACAATCGTTGATGATCTCCCGCACGGTATCTATATGAAACGAATTGGCGCCGCCGGGCGCGCAGTATTCAAAAATATCGGGATGAACCCGGTTTAAAGCTTTTCTGCACTGGGCGCAGGAACAACAGGGTTTTGGACCGCTGCCGCGGCATACGAGCGCGCAGGCAATCTCCCTTGCAAGCGTTTTTTTTCCAAGCCCCGCCTCTCCTTCGATCAGGATGGCGTGCGGGAGCCGGGAAGATTCCACAAGAGAGGAAACCCTGTCTTTTACATTTTGATTACCTTTAAAATATGTAAAAACCATATTTAAAACTTTTTAAATTCCTCTACATTTATAACAAAAGCAACGCCGCCGAACTCTTCCACATCAACAGGCTGCTTTAACAGCGTGCCTTTTAAAGTGCTCTGCACGCCGTGCTGCTTGACGATCCTTTTGGAAACGGAACTCTGAAGAACTTCAAAAGCTTCGTCCACTTTACTATCCTCCACGCCGATAAAAAGGCTTGTATGGCCGCCCTCCAGGAACTGGCCCATCGTGGAGATTTTAGTGGCGCGAAAACCGGCTTTGCTTAAATTCTCAAACACATTTTCCACATCTTTATTGGAAACGATGGAGATTATCAATTTCATAACATCATAACCTTTCCGCCCGCAATCCGAAATACGCCGCGGCGCGGGCATACCCGGCGTACAAAATTAAAACAGCTGATTTAGATACATTATAGCGCAAAATCCGCGCGAAAGAAATCGAATGAAAAATAAATTAAAACAAAATTTACAAATAGGATAAATTTATTATCCTATTTGTAATATTTATTTTACAAAACAGACGAAATGGCAACCACAACCGGCATCGTTACAACGGAAAGCACGCTGGACTGCGCTGCGATCTCTGAGCCGAGGCCGGCGTCGTTCTCATACTTTGCCGCATACATTGCCGTATTTGTTGCAGTTGGCGCCGAGGCGGAGATTGCCATGGCTCTGAGCAGATCGCCGGTAACGCCGCACACCCGGAAAAACAGGGTCATAACAACGGGGATGAATACGAGCCGTAAAAACGAAACAAAAAACAGCTCTTTTTTGATAAAAAGATTTTTAAAATTCGCATTTGCAAGAAAGGTGCCGAAGATAATCATGGCAAGCGGCGAATTGATACCGCCGGCAAGTTCCATAGGATAATCGATGATATGCGGCAGTTTTATTCTTAAAAGGAACAGCGGCACACCGATGATAACGGAAATCGTGCCGGGGTTTAAAAAGATCTTTTTTATGCTGATTCCGGCTTTTCTTCCGCTGATCTCATGAATTCCGTAAGTGAAAGCAAAAATATTGAACACCCCGATATAAACGGAGCAGTAAAACACGCCCTCATCCCCGATCACGCTTTGGGCAAGCGGCAGGGCAAGAAAAGCAGCGTTGGAAAACACGGTGCCGTAATGAAAGATGCCCCGTTCCAGCAGGCTTCTTTTTCTGAACGTAAGCGCACAAACAGCCATTCCGAACAAATGCGTTGCGGCGGCACACAGAAATGCAATAAACAGACCCCGCACGTGTTCCGGGGAATACTCTATATGGGCAAAGCTGCGTATGACCGCAATAGGCAGTATCAGATTGAACAAAAGGTTGATCACGCGTTTTGCGTCCTCACGAGTAAAGATACCGAATTTATCTGCGGCAAAGCCGATCCCCGCAATCATATAAAGCATGAATACCTGAACGGCGATGGTTTTAAGGTTTTCAAAAAACAAGATCAAACCTTCTTTTTAAACGAGATACGCCAAGCGGCGGCAAATGCGAAAACGCCCGTAAACAAAAACGCAGGCGCGGAAAAATCCGGAAACGCAAGCCCCGCTCCGCCGATAAACGCGATCATGCGGGGAAGGGACAGAACAAAACTCAGCACACCGTAAGAATAGCCGAAAAACGCAAGCACACCCATACGTTTAAACTGGCTTTCCCTGGACGCGAAAAGCAGAAAGAAAAACACCATGCCAAAAATCAGGGAAAGATATTTCAGCGCCGAATCCACGTCAAAAACGATATTGCCGTACTCGGTAAGCCCCACGAGCACATTGCAAAAAGTCCAGCAAAGCGGGGCAAGACGCAGCAGCCAAAGCCTGCCGAATTCAAAACGGCTGGAACGTGAACACTGGCACAGCACTGCAAAATAGGCACAGCTGAACAGTGCGAACACGGCGCACAGCGCCATCGGAACAATACGGTTTGCCGCAGGGAACGATGTTTTTGAAACATACAGATAGCAGTTGACGCACTGGTAAATGAAATCATAAAACATGCCTGCCGCGCAGAAAAGAGACAGCAAAAACATCCCTCTGCCGGGAACAAGTTCTTCGCCTGCATCCGCCCTTCCGATCCATGCCGCCAAAGCAAAAAGAACGATACTGACAGCAAGGCAAACATAAAGATCAAAAATGAGTTCCTTGCCGCTGCCGGTGACATAACCCGTTTGAGGATCGGTATAATAAAATAACTGAACACATCTTATAACGGCGGCGCCAACGGAAATACATGCGGCGCACAACGTTAGAACGATACTTTGAATCCCTGTTTTTTTCACTTTCTTTTGTTGAGAGGCGTATATTCTCTTCTTTGGGAAACGCTCTTATAAGCCGGTCTGATGATTCGTTTGCTGGATGTGAGTTCTTCCAGGCGATGCGCGCACCAGCCCACAACTCTGGAACCGGCAAACAGCGGTGTAAACAGATCTTCCGGAATGCCGAGCACCTTATAGCAAAGACCGGAATAAAGGTCTACGTTTGCGCAGATTTCCTTATCGTCACCTTTAATCTCATGGAGCAGATCCGGCGTTACCTTTTCCACATTTTCAAGTGTTTTAAATTCCTTTTCGTACCCTGCCTGATACGCAAGTTCCCTGGCGCTGTTCTTAAGGATCACGGCGCGGGGATCCGAAATGGTGTATACGGCATGCCCCATGCCGTAGATGAGGCCGAGACCGTCTCCCGCCTCTTTGCGCAGGATCTTGGCAAGGTAATCCTTTACCTGGGATTCATCCGTTGAATCCGGAACATTTGCCATGATCTCATACATCATATTGGTTGTTTTAACATTTGCGCCGCCGTGGCGAGGGCCTTTCAGCGAGCCGATGCCTGCCGCAATGGCGGAATAGGTGTCCGTGCCGCTTGAAGTCAGCACTCTTGTTGCAAACGTGGAGTTGTTGCCGCCGCCGTGATCTGCGTGAAGCATAAGGATAATATCCAGCAGTTTTGCCTCTTCATCCGTATACTTTTTATCCGCTCTTGTTTGGCGGAGTATGTACTGCGCAGTGGAAAGCCCGCGTTTGATTGGGTGCAAAAACATCGTTTTGCCGTAAAACGCCCTGCGCTTAACCTGATAAGCAACCGTAAGAATGGTGGGAAACTGCGCGATGAGCTGCATGCTCTGGCGCAGAACGTTCTGCACGGAGATATCGTCCGGATTTTCATCATAGGAATACAGGCCCAGAATACAGCGGGCAAGTTTATTCATAATATCCTTGGACGGATTTTTGATCATCATATCCTCTATAAAATCATCGGGAAGAAAACGGCAAACGTCAATCACCTCATAAAGCGAGGTAAGCTGCGCGGGCGTGGGCAGTTCGCCAAACAGAAGAAGCCACACGACCTCTTCAAAACCGAAACGGTTTTCCGCCACGCAGTTTTCAACGATATTGTTTATATCATATCCGCGGTAAGAAAGTTTACCCTCTTTAGCTACCTTTTCACCATCCAGAATATAATAGCCCTCAACGGAACAGATACGGGTCAGGCCCGCCATAACGCCGGTGCCGTCCTCGTTTCTTAAACCTCTTTTTACATGGTATCTTTCGAAATCACTTGGGCGTATTGAATTGTTTTTTTCCAGTTCACCGCATAACTTGGAGATGGCTTCCATAGAAATAGGTGAAATATATTTTGATGACATTTGTTTCACTCCTTTACGCCTGCTGGGAAAAGATAAAACGCTTTTGATCTATCTTTAACGCATATGTCATAAAAATCCAAAGTTTATTATACTATAAAATAATATATAAAGTCAAGGAGGCGAAGAAATGAAGAAAGCCGTTATCATTTTTCTGGTGCTGTTTGCCCTTTCCCTTGCGGTGCCTGCCGCAGCCTGCATAAATATAGACACAGGCACGGACAGCAGCACAAAAGAACTGGTTACGCTTTTCAATGACAGCGAGAGCGGCGATCAGTAACCGCTTGCGTTTTCATTGACCTTTTTGAGTTTACAGTTGCTCTTTACCGCAAGTTTTACGGAAGAAAGCGCATCTTTCCAGTGATCGCTGAGCTGATCGTAAGCAGACGGTGAGCCGGCGGCAAGGCTCTCCCCGATTCTGAGGCAGTCGCTGCCGTTTTGAACACAGGAGAGAAACGCCTGACGGCACTTGTTTTCCAGTTCTTTTTCCGCCTCTGCCGCAATATTCTTAAGATCTTTTTCGGATATCATCGTTTCGGCGCCGTTTTGCAGTTCCTCTACAGACAGCGTGGAGGTGATCTCTACGCTGTAAACAACTGCGCCGTTTTCCGCGGATGCTTTGGTTTTGGTTTTGGAATCGGAGATTTCCGCTCCGATCTTTCCGTATACTTCGGATTCAAACTCAAAATAACCCGAATCAATCTTATCCGTAAGCAGCAGAAAGCCCATGATCTGTTCTTCCGACAGCACGCCGGCAAGTGCGCCGCCGTTATATAACGCAATTCCGGACACCGCAGCGCTTTCTTCATCTGCGGTAATGACGGGAAGATAGATATCAGAAGTTTTGTCCTTATACAAATTGAGCATTTCGCTTACGGTAACATATGATGCAAACCCCTCAGATTCACCGTTATAAAGCAATTCAGACAGAGACTGCGCAGGCACGAGGGCATTTCCGAGTTTACTTGAAAGCACCTGTTCTGCGGATTCCGCCGCAATGCAAACGGCAAGATCCGGCCGGGAATCCGAATTACGAATCAGATAATCAAAGCAGGCATTCAGATCTTCTTTTGCAAGATCACTGCCGATCACAAGGATCTGGTTCTGCCCGAAAAACAGTTTCTTGGACAAACTTTCAGCCGTTTTCTGCACGGCGGCGGAAATATTGGGGCCGCTTCCCCCTGCGTTCATGGTGATATTGCCCGAAAGCGCTTCGGCGCCGGTGCCTTCTTTGGAAAGATTCAAGGTTTGAACGGTCACGCTGATCTGCCCGTTCTTAAGATCAATCCCCATGCCCTCGACTACGCTGAGATCTTTCAGATTTTCATTTCCTGCGCAGCCGGAAAACACAGCGGCGGCAAGCAAAACGCAAAACGCAGATTTAAATATGGCTGTTATCTTCTTCAATCTTATTCCTCTTTCTACCGAATATCAGATACAAAAGCGGCAAAACAAAAGCAAATACCGCAAAAGCGGGGTAAAGGATCTTTTCCTGATTGCTGTCAAACACACTGCCGTAAAGGAAAAACGCGCTCAGCGCAAACATGGCAGCGCCGCAGAACGAAAATTTGACCCACTTTTTTTTGAACGAAAACGATTCGCCGGCGCAGTAAAGAAACAGCGTGATCTTTAAAAACACAGCAAAAATCCACAGCGCAGTAAAGATCGCTTCCAGCCGTTCGCCGGAGCCGAGTTTGGAAAGCTGCGACACCTCAAACAGCGGATACGCGGAAAGCGACGCGGTATCGCCGAGCACGCCAATGGTAAACGCGATCAGCACCATCATGACGAGATATGCCGCCGATAGCGAAAAATAAAAAGGCTTAGCCGTTTTTCCGTTTACTTTAGGCGCTAAGGCTATAAAAAGGACAAGTTCATTGGTGCTGCAAACGGAAAAAAGAATATTTCTGAGAACGCTTTCGCCCGGATTCTGCGTTATGGGAAAAAGATTCAGATAAGAAAAATCGCTTGCGCCCTCTGCCATGACGCCCACAGCGCCGATCAGAGTGATCACAAACACCATGGAACCAAAACGGGAAACCGCCTCTATCCCGAGTGACGCTGCATAGGTGCAGGCAAGGATCATAAACCCGGCAAGCACGGCGATCTTGGCGTTTTGGTTAAGTTCCGTGGAGGAGAATACGGCAAATTTTGCAACATTCACCGCGCCTGAAAAGATAAAATAAATCCCGTAAAGCACGCGCAGGAACCTGTGGTTCATGACGCTCTTGCCCTTTGCTGCGCAGATCACGGCAGGCAGGGAGATCAAAAACGTGATAAGCAGCGCAAAAAAAGTGCTGTAGACAAGATCCATGGAATAGCGGCTTTTCAGCGCTTCGCTGCTGACTGTGAAGCCGATGATCGTGCGGCTGACAAACAGCAGAAAAAACAGATTCCGCGAGGCGATCATGCCCTTTTTATACTTAATCATGATTGAGATCCGCACCCCTTAGATTCTGCACTCTGATATTGCGTTTTAAAAGTTTTTTCCAGTCTGCGCGATAAAAGATATCCACCATGCTCTTTTTATTCAGCGGAGAAATGGGTGAAGAATACGGCACGCCGTAAGGATCGATCGCCGTAATATTTACGCAAAGCGTGCATACGCCGAGGATCACGCCGTATATACCCGTAAAACCGCCGAGCAGAATAAAAAGGATCCGCAAAACGGAAATGCTTTCATAAAGCGGATAGATAACATAGGACGCGATTGCCGTTACGGCAACGACGACGAGCATGGGCGCGCCGACGAGCCCTGCGTTGACGACCGCATCCCCGATAACAAGCGCGCCGATGATGGACACGGCATGTCCGATCGTTTTGGGCAGGCGCAGACCAGCCTCGCGCATGATCTCATACAGGATCAGAACCATGACCGCCTCCTGCATCAAAGAAAACGGCGTAGACGTCTCCGCTGCCGCTATAGTATACATAAGCGAGGACGGCAAAAGCTCCTGATGATACGTGCCCACGGCTACATAAAATCCGGGCAGGATCACCGATATTACAAATGAAAAATATTTCAGCAGCCGGTTAAAAGTGGCGTAAAACGGGCGGTTGTTATAATCATCCACCGTAGAGAAAGAATCCGTAAACAGATAAGGCACATACACGGCATACGGCGAACCGTCCACAAGAACGGCGACCCTGCCCTCATTCAGCTTTGAGCAAAGCGTATCGGGACGTTCCGTATTTCCGACGGCGGTGAACAGAGATTTTACACCGCTTTCCAGAAAGGCGGCAAGTTCGCCGTAATCGCAAAGATCGTCCACCGGGGCAGACAGGACCCGGTTTTCCACATCGGCAACCAGCCGCATATCCGCAACGGATTCAATATAGCAAACAACCACGGAGGTTTTTACATCCGAGCCGATCTTGAACTGTTTCATTTTCAGTTTGGGAGATTTTATTCTGCGATGAAGCGTTGCTTTATTGTCATTCAGCGTTTCCGTAAAGCACTCTTTTGCGCCTTTGATATCCGCCTCGTTTGTAGGTTCGCCCATTTTTCGCTTTTCAAAGCCCTGAATCCCCATAACAAGGCATTTGGAAACGCCGTCTATAAACACGGCGGCAAACCCGGAGGACAGATAAAAATATACATCGTCAAAAGTTTCCGCCTCGCTCATTTCCAGCGAATTAACGACCCGCAGTTTTATCGTTTTAAACAAATCATCGGGCTCGTCCGTTTCAAACTTATAATTTAAAAGCGGGCTCATGATCATCTGGGAAAGCTGGAGGGAATTGATCATGCCGTCCAGCACGCAGACGATACAGTTTCTGCCGCCAACGATACACTCGCGCAGCAAAAAATCAGAACAGTCTTGATAATCGCTGTTGAGTTTATCCATATTATCCTTTACGGACGGAAATATTTTTTCCATAGAATCACCAAAAAAATTTCTAAAAGTATTTTTTCAATATTTGCGGTTCTTATGCAAAAAATAATGGCGGTGATTGAAATGAGCATTGTTTTTATTAGAGCGGTGATTATTTATATAGCAGTAATCATTGCGCTGAGAGTGATGGGAAAAAGGCAGATCGGCGAAATGACGCCGCACGAACTTGTGATCACGATTCTGGTTTCGCAGGTGGCAGTGATTCCGCTGCAAGATAACGCCATGCCGCTTGCAAATATGATTATTCCGATTTTGATCTTTGTATCGCTGGAGATCATAGTTTCCGCGCTTTCCATGAAAAGCATCGGTTTCAGAAACATCATTCAGGGCAAACCGATCTTTGTGATCAAAAACGGAAAGCTGGACGAAAAACAGCTGAGAAGGCTGCGGATCACAATAGATGATCTGATGGACGCCGTGCGTGAAAAGGGATTTTTTGATCTTTCCGAAGTGCAGGATGCGGTTGTGGAGACGAACGGCACCGTATCTGTATTGGCAAAAGCAAAAGACAGCCCCGTAACGCCGAGCCAGCTTCATCTTGAAGTAGATGAAAAATCAACGGCAGTGCCCGTTGTTACGGACGGAAAGCCCGTTGCGGAATATTTTGGAGAAAACAAGATCAAAAACAGCGAGATTGAACTGCTTGTAACCCAAAGCGGCAAGCAGATCACGGATATCATGCTGCTTACGATTGATGACAACGGAAAGATCAACGTGATAGAAAAGAGGGGCAAATAAATGAAAAGACTTTGGTTTTCCGCCGTATTCATTCTTGCCGCCCTTTCGCTTTGCGCATTTGAGCAATTCTATGTTTACAAAGACTGCAAAGAGATTATTACCCATATTGACACTGCCATTGACGAAACGGATCTTGCGGCAAAAAAAGAAAAATGCGCGGCGATAGAGGATGAGTGGGAGGATTTTGACCGCCTTGCCACCTATATCACGGATCACGCCATTCTGCACAGCGCGGAGATTTCCATAGGCACGCTGAATGACCTGAACGATCTGAACGAAGAGGACACGAACGAGGCGCTGATCGAGGCAAAAAGCGAAATAGAACAGGTATACGATCATTCCAGAATAAACCTTTCAAACATTCTTTAGGCAAAAAAAGAGCACAGCCGTAAAGGCTGCGCTCTTTTTGCAAAATCATTTTAGGTTTATAGTTTGGAACAGATCAGGCAATCGCCGGCGAAAACAACTTTTTATCCAGCCCGCGCTTAACGAAAACGTAATAAAGGATCGTACCCAGCACAAGCATAACGCCAAGTTCGCCGAGCGCAACCAGGCCGCCCTGAACAAGAAAATCGGCAAAAATGAAATCGCCCTCCACAAAAAAGGTTTCGATTTCCCAACCCACGATCACGCCGTTAAAGACGGCGGGCATCAGCATGGAAATCAACGGATAAGACCCGATCTTAATCTTGCGGAAAAGATAAATGCAAAGCGTTGCAAGCAGGGTGGCAAGCGAGCCGAAGATCATATCAAGCGGAAGGCCGGATCCGATATTATAGATATTGGACAGCACGCAGCCGATCGTCAGCCCAGGTATTGCCGCCGGCGTAAACAGGGCAAACACGTTGAGCGCCTCCGAAACGCGAAACTGCACGGCAGCGGAAGTTGTGCCGGGCAGAAGAAAATTCTGCGCGTAGGTAAGCGCGGCGTACATTGCGGCGATCACAGCCGCCTGAACGATAAACATCAGTTTTTTGTTTTTCATGATTCAATTTCTCCTTAGTTTTGTTTTTAGAAGCTTCGCGAATGAAACGAAACTGGTCAGGATTTTGCGAACTGACAGAAAGTATTATAAAGCAACAACTTTTAGAATGCAACAGAAAATTTAAATTGTTGATAAGATAACACCGTTATGCTATAATGAAACGGAAATCAGGCGGCAACTGCCTAAAAACAGAGCAGAGGGATTGATTATGAAAGCATTATCACTGGACGGCGTATGGAAGATCACACTGGATTCAACGGGCGAATCCGTTGAGGCAGCTACGCCGGTAACGGATTTTAACGCGTTTTTCAAGATCGGAAAGATCCAAGACCCGTTTTACGGCACGAACGAAAAGGATGTGCAGTTTATTGGTGAAACGGGAAAAACGTTTGAACGCACCTTTACAATCGGCGCCGATATGTGCAAGAGCAAAAACGTGGTTCTTTCCTGCGATATGCTGGACACGCTTGCCCGTATCTATATTAACGGCAAACTGATCGGAAAATCCGAAAACGCATATATCCGTTTTGAAAAAGATATTAAGAACGTGTTACAAGAAGGGGAAAACGAGATCCGAATCCATTTTGATTCCCCGGTTGCATACATTAAAACCAGACAGAAAGAAAAGCCGCTGCCGAAAAACAACAACGGAACAGACGGCGCGCCCTACATAAGAAAACCCGCCTGCCATTTTGGCTGGGACTGGGGCATCAATCTGCCCGTATCCGGGATACTGGGCAAAACGCAGATCCTTGCCTTTGATGAGGAAGTGCGTGATTTCACGGTATTTCAAATCCATGAAAACGGCTGCGTAACGCTGGAGATCAAAACGGACATACCGTATGACGGAAAAGCCGCGATCACAGCGCCGAACGGGAAACAGAGCGCATTTGAGATCAAAAACGGCACGGGAGAAATCCGGATCGAAAATCCCGAACTGTGGTGGACGCGTGAACTTTCCGGCAAGGAAAAGCAGCCGCTTTACACCATCAGAATCGGCAGCGCTGAAAAACGCATAGGTCTGCGCACGCTGAAACTGGATCGCAGAGCGGACAAATACGGCCGCAATTTCCGTTTCATTCTTAACGGTGTGCCGGTGTTTGCCAAAGGCGCCAATGTGATCCCCCCGGACGCAATGGCGGACAGAATTGATGAAAAAGCCGAGCAGAAGATCATTGCCGACTGCGTTGCGGCAAATTTCAACATGATCCGAATCTGGGGCGGCGGATATTACGGCAGCGATCATCTGTATGACCTTTGCGATGAGAACGGTATTCTGGTTTGGCAGGATTTTATGTTTGCCTGCCTGATGTATCCGTTTTATGAGGAAAAATATTTAAGCAATGTTTTAGGGGAAATCAAATACAACGTATGCCGCATCATGCACCACCCTTCCCTTGCGCTTTGGTGCGGCAACAACGAGATCGAATTCATGTTTACGTATCTGCCGGAGCAATCCGAGATCGTGAAATGGTATCGCAAATTCTTTTATGACATACTGCCTGCCGAGATCAGAAAGTATGACAGAAAAACGCCGTATATAGAAACTTCCCCGATTGGAGACGGCTTCAGAAAGAATATTACGGCGGACAAATGCGGCGACACACATATGTGGCACGTTTGGCACGGCGGAAAGAATCTGAAATATTACACCAAAAGATATACCCGCTTTATGAGCGAATACGGAATGGAATCTCTGCCGTCCACAGACTGCATAGAGCAGTTTGCAGACAAGGATGAGATGCACCTGTTTTCCAAAACGATGCTGCACCACCAGAAATGTCTGAGCGGAAACGCAAAGATGAAGTATTATCTGCTGGAACGGTATAACGAGCCGGACAAATTTGAGGATCTGATCTATCTGACCGGGCTGATCCAGAGCCAGTGCGTTGGCAACGCGGCGGAGCATTTCCGGCGCAACAAAGGCAGATGCAACGGTTCGCTCTGGTGGCAGCTCAACGACTGCTGGGGCTGCCCGAGCTGGTCTTCCGTGGACTATTTCGGCAAATGGAAACCGCTGATGTACGCAGCGAAACGGTTCTTCAGCCCCATTGCCCTTTCTGTTCGTGAAACGCACAGCGACGCAGAGATCTATCTGCTGAACGACACAATGGAAAGCGGCGATTATACCGTAAAGGCAAGGATCATGGATCTGGACGGCAAAACGCTTTCCGAAACGAATGAAAATGTACATTCCAAGGCAGGCGAACCGCTTAAAGCGGCAAGCATAACGGTTGCCGGCTTTGATAAAAAGAACTGTTTTTTATACGCCGAACTCTTTAAAGACGGGAAAAAGCAGTTTGAAACAACAGCTGTTTTTGTGCCGGAGCGGACGCTGAATCTAAAACGGGCAAAAATTAAGGCTTATGTTTCCGGCAACAAACTTACGCTGGAAAGCAGCACCTACGCAAGATCTGTTTTTGTGGACATTAAAGGAGAAAGCGCGCCCCTTTCTGACAACGCGTTTGATCTGATTCCCGGAGAGCAGAAAACAATCCGTCTTGATAAGGAATGCCGCATAGATCCAAAAAGCATTTCCGTAAAATGTGTAAACAATGTAAAATCTTCGCACACAGACGCCGAAAGAATCGCCTACAGGCTCCAATTCGCGGCGCAGCCGGAAAACATTGCAAATATGTTTTATTACACATTCAGTTGATAAAATATTGCGCACCAAAAAAACGCTTTTGAGAATACATCTCAAAAGCGTTTTTTCTGTTTTTTATTCTGTGCTCTATTTACGGCACGAGACGCAGGGTGTCGCCGCAGTCTTTCAGTTTAACGAACCGAGGGCGTTCCAATCCCGTCTGATTCGGCGAATGAAACGTCAGGATCAGATCGCTGCCGGAGCAAAAGAGCATGCCGTGGCCGCCGTCCTCGGTAATGAGGGGCGGCAGATGTTCAAAACTGCCCATGATACTGCTGTTTTCCGACCGCGCAATGCACTGCGCATATGTATGCTTTATAAAAGTGGACCAAATCATCAGGAGACTTCCGTTTGCTGAGCGGTACAGAAAAGGTCCGTCCGTAACATAATGTTCGCCCGGTGCTTTTTGATCCGCCCATTCGGGTGAAGATGCAGTAAATATCAGTTTTGCTTCCCCTGCGCTTTCTTTAAGATCAGATGAAAGCGGCATATAACAAATCTCTCCGTCCACGGCCTGCGTATGTTCATGGCAGAAAACAAGATACGGCACGCCGTTTTCACAATAAAATGTGCCGTCTATGCATTCCCATGCGTCCGGCGTGAGCGCACCGTTTGAATGGGGAACAAACGGGCCGAGCGGACTGTCCGCTTTAAGCGCATAAGTGCCGCGAAGGCCGTTTTCTCGGGTAAAAGAGGCAAACATATAATAACTGCCCTGATAGCAATGCACCTCAGGCGCCCAGTTGACTTCCCGGTTTAAGCCGAATCGTTCAGAATCAAAGCAGGCAAAAGGGCCGCTCCATTCCGCAAGATCCACTGAAACGTAAACGTCGAATCCGCCTGTTTTTCTGCCGAAATCAGCGGCACGTGTGCCGTAAAGATAATATTTTCCGTTTTCGGCAAGCACAAACGGATCTCTGATATAGATCTGATCCGCTCTCATTCTTCAGCAATCTTTTCCGCAATTTTTCTCATAGAGGCGCGGCATTCAGCACTGATCGGCAGGAACGGTTTTCTGCACTCGCCCATATCAACGCCGAGTTCGGTAAGAATCGCTTTTTCAGACTGGAACACACCGTATTTGCACATTTCGGTAATGATCTCATCCGCCTCGTTCTGCCCTTTCTGCGCGGCTTTAAGATCTCCGCTGAGAAAATCATTCATGATCTTTTTAAACTTTTTGCCCATAAAGTTATAGGTGCTGCCGATTGCGCCGTCCGCGCCCATGGCAAGCCCTGCGAGCAGCGTTTCATCAAAGCCGTTATAAACCACGATATCCCGATCCAGATGTTTGAATTTCTGAAGCGCGAACATATCGCTGGACGTATGCTTGATGCCGATAAATTTTTCATTTTTAAACAGATCGTTTGCGATATCTTTGGTAAGAGAAAATCCGCTTGAGTTCGGAA
>HF991824.1:0-17793 GCA_000431535.1 Clostridium sp. CAG:678 | reverse complement strand
TCGGAAGAGAGGTGCTGTTGGCAATATCCTGATAATAGCCGAGGATCGCCTCAAGCGGAAATCCGTAATAAAACGGCGCAACGGCGGAAATCGCGTCATAGCCCAGATTCTCCGCGCACTTTGCCATTTCTATTGCGGAATCCGTGGAGATCGTGCCGACATGGGCAATAAGGGTTACTCTATCCCCTGCCGCCTCTTTTACGCATTTGAAAACGGCCTCTCTTTCCTCATTGGTAAGCAGAAGCCCCTCGCCGGTGCTGCCGCCCACATAAAAGCCGTCTATACCGTTTTTGATGTTGAACTCAACAAGATCCTTGATGGATTCGAATTTGATGCTGCCGTCTTTATTAAACGGTGTGAGCAGGGCGGAAAATAAGCCCTTAAACTTTTTTAAATCCTGCATTTTTATTCCCATAGCCTTTCCGGCTACAAATAATATTTAAAAATTCCTAACGCCCTATTGTAGCCGGATAAGGCGTATAATGGGAATTTAGACATCTCAAAATTATGCCGCAGGCAAATTTTGAGGTCGTTACAATTGATGATAGTGTGATTTTTCACACTATTTCTCCTGTTTATCATAAAAATTATTTTTTTCAAAGACGCCTGCAAAGCGCTTTGTAATATCCATAGGTCTGGTGATCGCGCTGCCGATCACAACCGCGTAAGGATCACAATCCAGCACTTTCTGAAGCTGGGCAGTTTCCCATATGCCGCCCTCCGCGATCACTTTCGCGGATAACTCCGCCGTCATCTTTTTCAGCAGATCGTAATCCGGGATCGAAACGCCAGCCGTATACGGCGTATAACTGCGCATCGTGGTGCCCACATAATCAAATCCCATTTCGTCTGCCGCTTTTGCCTCCTCAAAATCAGAGCAATCCGCCATGATTTCCACACCGGGGGCATTTTCACGGATATACTTAACAAGATCCGCCAGTTTTTCGCCGCCCGGGCGCTCCCTTTTGGTTGCGTCCAGCGCAATGACCTCGCAGCCTGTTGTTAAAAGCGCCTTAACCTCTTTTAACGTTGGCGTGATATAAACGTCGCTGCCGTCATATTCCGCCTTAATGATGCCGATCACAGGCACATCCACCTGCTGCTTGATCTCCTCTATATCAGAAACATAATTGGCTCTGATTCCCACTGCGCCGCCGAGCACGGCCGCGCGCGCGAAATGCCCCATCATATGCAGACCGTAAAGGGGTTCCCCTTTAACCGCCTGGCAGGAGACGATGAGCCCGCGTTTCAGATTTGCCATTTTATCACCGCCCTTATTTTTCTATATTTTAGCACAAGGCATAAGCCTTTTCAATAATAAACGGCATAAAATTATAGATAAATCAAACGGCAGTAAAACAATACGATTTAAATTCACGCAATTTGGAGGCAAATGACCAAAATATAAAAAATTTACATAAAATGCATTCAAATAACATTGCAATCTGCGCTGAAAAATGTTATATTAATATTGCTATGGCGTTATAGTTGACCCCGGTTGCTGGTCATGCAGGTAGGAGTTGCGGTAAAACCTGTAATGCAACAAGAGTAAGGCGAATGATATCTAAGCCATTTTACTCGGATAACGGGACTGTGCCTGAATAAAACGGGCGCAGTCTTTTTTTATTTAGGAAAACAGTTTTCCGATGGAATCCAGCAGCCGGTTTACTCCTTTGGAACTGTGGCAGGTTTCCAGCACGATCTCTGCCCGCAGCGCGCCAGAAAGCAGTTTCAGATTTGCCGGCAGGCGCTTCTTTTTCTGATTTGCACAGCGGCACATGAGCAACACAAATCTTTTGGCTTTTCTGGAAAAGCGAAGCGCGTCAACCAAGTCCGTTTCCAGCCTGAACGGATGGAGCAGATAGATTACGCAGTCATATTCCGCCGCCGCGTCGGCAGGGCTGCCGGGCGGAAGGCAGGTAAGTAAGTATTCGTTGAACTTATAGTAATAGACCCCTTTAAGCGGCGTATCCGGAAAATCGCAGATGAAAGAGCCCGTCAGTTCCTCGAAAAGAAGAATCTGCGCCGCGGCGCACTGCCCGGCAATTGCCACGGTGCGAAACGGTTTATTTTTATGTGAACGCAAAAAAACACCCCCCTACTATCCTACGCCGCTCGGGCATTTATGTGAAATTGCACAATTCGGCGGCAATATCTTTAAGCACATTACGAATTGAAATCCGTGATTTTGGATGATAGAATAAAGATTGAAATTATTTTTGAGAGGTAAAAATATGGAAAGACTTAAATATTTCGTAAACGGCGAGTTCAGGGAATCCAAAACGGATAAGTGGTATGACCTGCACAACCCGTCCACCGGTGAAGTAACCGGTCAGGCGCCCTGCTGCACGAACGAAGAAGTGCTGGAAGCCATTGAAGCGGCAAAAGCCGCTTATCCCGGCTGGAGAAACACCCCGGCAAGAAAGAGAACGCAGATCCTTTACAAAGTGCGCGAACTGCTGATTGAGCATATGGACGAACTTACGATGCTGGTATGCGAAGAAAACGGCAAAGCGTGGGGCGAAGCCGCAGGCGACGTAGGCAAAGCGCAGGAAGGAACGGAACTTGCCACGCAGGCGCCCTCCCTGATGATGGGTGAAAGCCTAATGGACGCCTCCACCGGATTTGACACGGTAAAATACCGCGAACCGCTCGGCGTTTTTGCAGGCATCGTTCCGGTAAACTTCCCGGCAATGATCCCGTTTGGCTGGATGACCCCCGTATGCGTTGCATGCGGCAACACAATGGTGCTTAAAGCAGCGTCATTAACACCGAGAACCGCAATGCGCATCGGCGCGCTTTATAAAGAGGCGGGAATTCCGGACGGCGTTATCAACATTGTTACCTGCTCCAGAAACGAAATTGACACGATATTGGAACACCCGGATGTTAAGGGCATTACCTTTGTTGGCTCCACGCCTGTTGGTCTTAAAATCTATCAGAAAGCAGCGGCAGCCGGCAAAAGATGCCAGGCGCTCTGCCAGGCAAAAAACCATGCGCTGGTTATGGAGGACTGCGCGCTGGAGAGAACGGTTGCCGGCGTGATCAACTCCGCTTTCGGCTGCGCCGGTCAGCGGTGCATGGCGCTTTCCTGCTGCGTTGTTGAGGAATCCATTGCCGATAAATTCGTTGCGGAACTGAAAAACCAGATCAAATCCGTAAACTGCGGCCCTGCGTGGGATAAAAACACAAGACTTGGCCCGATCACGTATGAAAAGCACTACAAAGAAGTGCTTGCAGATATCCAGAAAGGCATTGACGAGGGCGCTGAACTCATTGTTGACGGGCGCAATCCCGAAGTGCCTGCGGGCTATGAAAACGGCTACTTCATCGGCGCCACAGTTTTTGACCATGTAACGGAAGATATGACGATCGGCAGGGACGAGATCTTCGGTCCCGTGCTTTGCATAAAGAGATGCAAGGATTTTGACGAAGGTCTTGCCATTATGAACGCCAGCCCTTACGCGAACGGCTCCGTGATCTATACCCAGAGCGGCTACTATGCAAGGCAGTTTGCAAGATATACGGACGGCGGCCAGGTAGGCATTAACGTAGGCATTCCCGTTCCGGTTGGATTTGTTCCGTTCAGCGGGCACAAGCAGAGCTTTTTCGGCGACCTGCACTGCCTTGGCAAAGACGCTTACCGCTTCTTTACGGAGAGCAAGTCCGTGACCCAGCACTGGTTTGACGAGGAAGAAAAGAAAGCAAAAGAGGTAGACACGTGGGACGGTCTGCTTTGATTCAATGATAAAATGAAAAAGATCTGCTGCCCTGCCGGCGGCGGATCTTTTTTTCTGCGAAAACGCACTTGACTTTTACCCTATTTAGATTAAAATATATATGTTTTCAAGATACTTAAAATTTTTGCGGGAAAGAGGAAGTGCAGCAAATGGGAAATCAATTTATTATGCCGGGCAAGATCGTTTATGGGGAAAACGCGCTGGCGCAGGCAAAGCCGCTGATTGCGGATCTTGGCAAAAAAGCGCTGATCGTGACGGACAGATTTATGGTGCGTTCCGGCAATGTAAGACCAGTTGAGGAACTGCTGGACGATCTGAATATCGGATATTCGGTATTTGACGGCGTAAACGCAGAACCGACAGATACGATTATTGACATGGGCATTCAGCAGTACAGAGACGAGAAATGTGATTTTTTGATTGCCCTCGGCGGCGGATCACCGATCGACGCTATGAAGGCAATCGGCGCAGTTGCCACCAACGGCGGAGAGATCGACGATTATTACGGCAAGATCATATCCATACCCACGCCGCCAACCGTTGCAATACCCACCACAAGCGGAACGGGATCTGAAGCAACGCAGTTTACGATCATAACAAACACAAAACGGGATATAAAAATGCTGCTGAAAGGGCCTGTTTTGATGCCGGACATTGCAATAGACGACCCAAAATTCACGCTTACGGCTCCGCCGTCCATTACAGCGGCAACCGGGCTGGACGCACTCTGCCACGCTGCTGAGGCATACACTTCCAGAAAAGCGCAGCCGCTTACGGATGATCTTGCGATCAGCGCAGTCAAAAGAATATTTAAGAATCTGCCTGTTTGCTATGCGGAACCGAAAAACATAAAAGCACGCGAAGAAATGAGCCTGGCGGCGCTTGAGGCCGGCGTTGCGTTCAACAACGCCTCCGTTACGATCATACATGGGATGAGCCGCCCGATCGGCGCGCTCTTTCATGTGCCGCACGGCATCTCAAACGCCATGCTGATCAAAGAGTGCTTTAGATTTGCAATCGACGGCGCATATTCCAGATTTGCAGACCTTGCAAGAGCAATCAATGTGGCGCACCATGCGGATGATGACAGAACTGCCGCAGAGGCATTTTTGAACGCCTGCTGCGAACTTTGCAAAACCTGTGAGATCCCGAGTTTGGAAGAATACGGTATTGACAAAGGCAAATTTTTTGAGGCGATCGACAAAATGACGGATGACGCAATCGATTCCGGCTCGCCGGCAAACACGATCAAAAAAGTAACCAGAAAAGATATCATCCAGATCTACAAAAACCTTTGGAAATGATCTGAGAAAACAGCAAAAAGCACCGAAGACCTTGCAAAAGATCTGCGGTGCTTTTCATTTTTTAATCCGTATTTACAACAAAATCACATCTGTTTTTCAGATCATACGCCGAAAAATAAGTCTCTTCCAGCGGAACCCATTTTTCAGCAAACACTTTTGCGCCGGATTCGCCGTTTCGTTTGCGGATCCTTTGCAGCTGCTCTCCGGGAGACACATGGAGAAACACGCGGAAAGAATAGAAATCAAACAGCGCTTTGTGCAAGCTGTAAGTTCCCTCCACGATCACACCGTTTTGCGGATCCGCGGAAATCTCCCTGAGAAAGCCGAGCGTATGACAGTCAAACGGGCGGAAATACGCAGTCTCCCCCCTGCTCAGCGGCAAAAGGACTTCGCTTTTAAATCGTTCCCAATCCACATTTTCTCCCGGTGTGGCGAGGCGCTGCTGCGTGCGCTGATAAGGCTGCAAAAAGAAATCATCCATATGGACAACCGCCGAGCCGGTGATCTTTGCCACTTCGTTGGCAAATGTGGTTTTCCCGGCGGCGCATCTTCCGTCCACAGCAACAATATACGGCGCATGAGCGCCCTGCGCAGATAAGATCCGGTTTACAACTTCCTGTTTTGCAGTTTCAAGATTCATAGATTGCTTTCCATTTCACCGGATTTGCGATTTCTCTTTTTATACGGCACAAGACCCGTGCGGTTGAGCGCCGCCATAATTGCGGGAATCAGGATAAGTTGAATAACGATGCCGGGCACAGCGTTCAGAAACGCGCCGGACATGAATGCCGCCCAGGTAAATTCGCTGCCCGAAAAACCGAGCTGAATGACCTGAACAACGCCCCACACCGCTCTGCCTGCAAGCATGGCAACGATCAAACTTCTGTAAAGCGCAACAATGCACTGCCAACGGGAAAGGCCATACATCAGACCGGCAACCAAGCCGTAAGTCATCAGTTCAAACGCCATGGCAGTCGCTGCCGGAAACATAACGGGCGCGCCGAAAAGTGCCGAACGCAGCAAGGGCATAATAAAACCGACTACCGCGCCGTACTGCCAGCCGCAGATCAGCCCGCAGAGCATAACGGGAATGTGCATCGGCAGAAGCATGCTGCCGATCTGCGGAATCTGCCCCGTAAGAAACGGAAGAACCAGCCCGAGGGCAAGAAACATTGCGGATAAAGTCATATTTTTTGTAGCTTTTTTCACGGAAATCACCTCTGAAATCTCTTTTATTAAACAAACTGTGATCAATCAAAACCGCGCTCAGTTTCATTTTACACGGAATAGGAATAAAATTCAAATACCTAATTTGCATAACATGCCATTGCTAAAAACTATGGCAGAAATGCGGCTAAAGCAGGTTATTTCAAATCCCGGATGTAGCGCTCTTTTTTGCCTGAAACCGGATTGCGAATGACCAGATCTGAAATCTGCACATTCTGTGCATGGCGGATAAATAAGCCGTAGGAAGGCAGATTTCTGAATCGGTTTGCTTCCGGATATTCGGACGCGTATTCGGGGATAAACAGCCGTTTATCCAAAAGAAAAGGTCTTTTGGTCACAGAGATATCTATATTTTTAAGCGTTACATTTTTCACACGCTTTACTTTGCCTTTCTGACGAAAGCCGCAGATCATGATTGGAATCTCCGTCTCCACGGCGGTAAGCCCATCCACCGTAATATCGGTTATCTCGCTTTTCATATCATATCGTTTTTTATCAGCAGAACCGCCTTTTTCCGCTTTTTGACCAAACTCAACCGCACGCGCGCTCTGCGCATTCACCTTTGCCGCGCGATTTCTGTTTCCAAGGCGGATAAACAGAGGGCAGGAACAGCGCTCGGCATATATGTTTTTGATGTTCACATCCGAAAGTTTCGTCCCGTCAACCGCCTCCAGCGCAATAGCGCTGACGGTTCCGGGATAAAGATCCGTCATAAACAGGCGGCAGTTTTCTATAAGAATATGGCTGATGTCGCGCGTAGTTTCCGTTCCCACTTTTATGGAATTTGTGCGCGAAATGATCTCGCAGTCTTTTACCGAGATATTGCGCATCGGGGTATTGCTCCCCTCCCACACGGCATTTTTGATCACGATGCCGTCATCGGCGGTGGATATAAAGCAGTGATCGATCACCACGTTGCTTGTGCCTACCATATCAATGCCGTCCGCGTTCGCAACATTTCTGTTATTATAGATCACAAAATTGCTGATATGCACACCGTTGCACTGATCCAGGCGAAAAGTCCAGTACGCGCTGTTTTCAATCACAAGATCGTGAACCTTTATGTTTTTACAGTTTTTGAGCACCAGCACACTGCCATATTTGCACGCATGGGCAAAACGCAGCTGCTTTCTGTAATCCGACCTCATCTTCACAACATCCACATAGGTATCCGGCTTTGTCCTATTTGCGCCGGCGATTGGCTTTCTGCCGAAAAAATTCCCTTCCCCGTTGAGTGTTCCGCCGCCTGTGATCGTGATATTTTCCGCGTCTTCCGCATAAACAAACGCTTTTTCCGGATAGCCATTGCCATCTTTGTGCGCATGAACGGACGATCCCGCGGCAATAAAAAGCGTTATGCCGCTTTATAAATACACTGCTCCGGAAGTAAACTTTCCGCCACGGATCAAAACAGTGCCGCCGGTCTGCTCCGCTGCGTCGATTGCAGCGTTGATGGCATGCGCGCAGTCAAGATCTTCATTCTCCGGCACTGCACCGAAAGAACGGATATCATAAACATTTTCCTGCGGCACACCGACCTTTTGAACATAATTTTCAAGCGGGTAATAAGACGAAAAATCGAACCGCCTTACCTCGCTGTATACAGCGCCCTGTGTCACCCGCTCATCCTTGTGAAACAGCAAGAGCCGCAGTTTTTGCAAAAGCGTGCGTTTGTAGTTTTTCATAACCATCACCGTATCGGGTATTGATTTGATATGAATATAACATATTTTTTAAGATTTTTAAATATTTTTGTTGATTTATTTTAAATGTTATGTTATATTATTAAAGCAAATCAAGTACGGGGTGTAGCGCAGGTGGTAGCGCACCAGACTGGGGGTCTGGGGGTCGCAAGTTCAAGTCTTGTCACTCCGACCAAGAAAAGCAGGACACTGATTGGTATCCTGCTTTTTTTATGCAATCAGCAAGACTTGAACTTGCGAACGAGTTTCCAAACAGCAAGCCGGTACGGCGCGGCTGTTTGGGAGAAACCTCCGGCGGAGGTTTTGATCATGAGTGGCAACCAAAGTCACTCCGACCAAGAAAAGCAGGATACTGATTGGTATCCTGCTTTTTTTATGCAATCAGCAAGACTTGAACTTGCGAACGAGTTTCCAAACAGCAAGCCGGTACGGCGCGGCTGTTTGGGAGAAACCTCCGCCGGCGTATTCCAATGCGCTTTTACACCGGCAATGATTTTCTTTACACTGATTTCTTTAAGTTTCATAATACGTACCCCTAAATGAATTTGCCGCAAATATACCTGATTTTATTATAATAAATCCTTTTCTACAAATCTATCGAATTTCCGCCTTAAAATCAAGAAAAACAATCATCTTATTTCCGGGTGTGCCTTTTAGAGTTTGCTTTATTGAAATTCCCCCAAGAATATGATAAACTGAAAACCAACCAAAGAGAAAGGGATAAAGTATGGAAAACAAGGAACTTTATGAAGAAGAGGAAGGGATCATGATGCCGGAAATCTCCGCTGACGGCGCGGAATTTCTGCTGAAAAACCCAAACCGCGGACTTCGGGGAGAAACATACATAACGCTCGGAGAGCATTTAAGAGCCTACCCGGGCGAAAACGAAGATCCGTTTGAAAGGGCAAAACGACTGATCCGAAAATACGAACCGGATTCGCCAACCGTATTTCAGGTATATATATATCTTTGCGATTACGCCGCAAAGCTGCTGGATGATCTTGCTTTTGCGCAAATGAAAAGATTGTTTGAATTGTTCAGAAAAAGCGGAATCCGAATCTTGCTGCGGTTCGCCTATTCCACAGAATCACAGGCGGACGCGCCCTATGAAACAACAAAAACGCATCTGAACCAGATCGGCAAATGGTTTCGGGAAAATGAAGAACTGATCCGCGATGTGCTTTTCTGCATGCAGACGGGCGTCATCGGCTACTGGGGCGAGGGGCACTCTTACAGGAATTTTAAAAGACGGTATATAAAAGATGTGATCGCGGATGTTTGCCGCATCACGCCGCAGGGCATCTACAACCAGGTAAGAACATACAAAATGCTGAAAAAAGTGCCGCTGGAATACCACACGATGGTGGGAATCCACGACGATTACATCACCGGCAACACGGCACACAAATGGGCATTTGTAAAAAGCGCGCAGAAAAAACGGTATGCTGAAGTGATCAACCGGGCGCGTTTCACAGTGAATGACGGCGAGATGCCATGGGGCCGCGCCTATATGGACGACAAAAAAAGCGCCGGCCACTGCGATCATTTCAGCGGTACAGAAGTTTTAAAGCAGGTGGCGGCATACTCGCTGACCACCTTTTCCCTGGAGCATAATTACCGGGAAGACGAGGGAAAATTCTACAGCATGCAAAACTGGAAACATGAAATGCTCAGTTACGCGGACTGCGTTCAGCTGGGTATTTCCGCAAATCCGGCGCTGTTTCAAAACAAAGATAAGGAAAGCGTGAAACGGTCCGTTTTTGATATTTTGCAATTTCACCTTGGGTATCACATTGCCGTGAAAGACCTTTATATTTTGGAAAACGAACTGCTTTTCGCCCTGACAAACTATGGCTTTGCGCCGCCGCTTACTTTTGATTACTTTGCGGCGGTTTTTGCGGATGAAAACGGAAAAATCAAAGAAATCCCGTTTGAGGAATATAATAAAAACGCCCTGCTCAGCGGAAAGACCATATCTTTTAAAATGCGCATACCCTATGGGCACAAAGCGCTTGGGCTGAAACTGGAAACCAAAAAGGGCAGCGGCATCTGCGCGCGCTTTGCGAATGAATCCAGGTTTGAAAACGGCGTGCAGTATTTTAAATAACCCTTGCAAGAAATACACTTATATGGTAAAATGATTTGCGGTTTTAAGAATTAGACAGTGAGGAGTTGTTTTCATGAGCGGCCATTCAAAATGGAGTACAATCAAAAGAAAAAAAGGCGCAAATGACGCCGCAAGAGCAAAGATCTTTACCAAGATCGGGCGTGAACTTGCCGTTGCGGTCAAGAACGGCGGACCGGACCCGAATGTAAATACCAAACTGAAAGACGTGATTGCGAAAGCAAAACAAAACAATGTGCCGAACGACAATATTGAAAGAATGCTTAAAAAAGCATCCGGTGACAACGGCGGCGCAGACTATGAAGAGATCATTTACGAGGGCTACGGCCCGAGCGGCGTTGCCGTTATCGTTGAAGCGCTGACGGACAACAGAAACCGCACTGCGGCCGAAGTAAGGCACTGCTTTGACAAAGCCGGCGGAAACATGGGTACCTCCGGCTCCGTTATGTTCCTATTCAGCAGGCAGGGTGTGATTCTGATTGAAAAAGAGGATGTTGACGAGGACGCGCTTATGCTGGACGCGCTGGACGCCGGCGCAACGGATTTTATAACAGACGATGCGGATGTGTTTGAGATTCGCACAGAGCCGAATGACGTTGGCGCCATCCGGGATGATCTTGAGGCAAAAGGATACAATATTGTTTCCAGCGAAGCGGCATACGTTCCCGCAACCTATACACGCTTGGAAAGCGAGGACGACATGATGAAGATGAACCGCATGATCGAAATGTTTGAAGAAAACGACGATGTGCAGGCGATCTGGCACAACTGGGAAAACGAGGACGAATACGAAGGCTGATCAAAACAGCGTTAAGAAAAGGATCTGAACAACACGTTCAGATCCTTTTCTTTTTACAAATCCGCTTTTTAATGAACAGCTTGACCCGCCTTAAAAATCTGTTGCGCAATTTTCGCTTTAAGATACGCACCTGTTCTTCAAGCAGGGAATTTTCCGAATCCAGTTCGGCTATCTGCTTTTCCAGTTTTTGGATATCTTTTTCATAGCGGTCTCGCTTGATGATATGATTGTAACGCTCAAACCAATACTCGTTTGCGAATCGGGCTAAAATATTGACCTCTGTATCTGACGCGCCGTTTGAGAACGCAAGAAGGATCTCTAAAATCATTTTGAACAGCGAAACACTGTCAAAAGAATTATGCGCATCGGAAACGCCCCATGCGGAATAGAGCCACGAATGGAAATTCGCATCAGAGGAAATGCCGTATTTCAGCGGCGCGTTGAAATGCTTTCTGTAATAAGGAATACTTCTCTCTGCATCTGATTTGGAAAAAATATTTGTGATCATCAAATACGTATTTTCCGGATGCCTTTTGATAATGCCGGCAAAATCATTTCTTTTTTGAAAATCCTTTGACGTATAGATATCGATTTCCGGGTGTTTTGCAAACTGATCGGCATAATAGGAATACGCATTGAGCGCAATCTGCGCATTGATGGAGCAGACGGATGAACCGGATATATAATCGGAAACGGCTATTGCCGCCGTACCGCCGCCCGATCTGCCGTATAAAACAATATGGTTATCCGGCACGCCCAATAGGGACGCGATCTTTCTGATCAGCAAGGCGGTATACGATCTGTAATCTTCCCGATCATTGCCGTAATACCAGCCGATGACCATTTCAGGATAGGTTTTATACATAGGATCGTCTATGCAGAGAACAGAAACATTCAGATCCTTATACCATGACCAGCTGGAAAACGTAGGATAAGGCGCAAGTTTTCCGCCTGCGCGGGATCTTGCACCTGAAAAAAAGACAACAAGATAATCCAGATCGCCTTTTTTTAAGAAACATTCAAAATGCGCGGAATGTATATCTGTGTAAAACCGGTTTGGGGGCAGTTTTTCACTTTCAAGGGAAAACTTTTGCGGATCCGCCGACACAAGCGACGGATCCGCTTTTGTTTCTATTACGGATTTCACACGGTTTACCGTTTCCTGCCAACCGCCGTTTTCGGAAATTTCACGCGAATGTGTGTAACGGAGTTTCTGAATTTCATCAACAATACGATTCATAACAGTATTACTGCTCCGCATTCCGGGCGGCAGAATCCGATTTATCTTCTGCAACGGGCTTTGCCGCCGCTACTTTTTTGAGGATCTCTTTTTCCTCCTGCATGGCTTTTGCTTTGCTGTCCCGAACGCCGCTGGTCATTTCATCATAGATGGCAGATACCTCATTCACATCGCCCTGGGCGATGATCTTGCCGTGATTCAGCAGGATCGCGGTGTCACAAATTGCCTTAACCTGATCGATACTGTGCGATACAAACAGCACGGTAACGCCCTTTTCAAACATGGACTGCACTTTTTTAAGGCTCTTTGTTCGGAATTTGGCGTCGCCCACGGAAAGAACCTCATCCAGAATCAGCACATCCGGCTCCACTGCCGTTGCAATGGAAAAGCCGAGACGGGCGCGCATACCGGACGAATAGTTTTTGAGCGGCACATTTATGAAATTGCCGAGTTCAGAAAATTCAACGATCTCATCATATTTGGACTGGATATATTCCCTGGAATAGCCGAGAATGGCGCCGTAAAGGAATATATTTTCCTTGCCGGAGTAGTTAGGGTCAAAGCCCGCGCCGAGTTCAAGCAGCGGAGCGATAACGCCCTGTTTCTCAATCTTTCCGGAAGTGGGTTTATAAACGCCGACAATGGTTTTGAGCAGCGTGCTCTTGCCCGCTCCGTTAAAACCGAGAATGGCAAGATGCTCCCCTTTTTTTACATCAAAACTGATATTCTGGAGCGCGTGAAATTTCTTAAACTCAAGTTTATGGGTAATAAGTTTGATCACGTACTCCTTAAGATTATCAACCTTTTCCTTATTCAGGTTGAAAGACATGGTTACATTTTGAACCGATATGGCTACATCGTCACGCATGGCTGTACCTACCTTAAACTGATGGATTGGATCTGCTTATACGGCATAAGCCGCAACGCGATCAATCGTCAAAAACGGCTCCTTTCGCGCCGCTCGTTACGTGCTGGGCATATCTCTTGATATAACCTGTAAGCTCCTGAACGGGCGGATGCCAGTTTGCTCTTCTCTTTTCCAGTTCCTCATCTGAAACATTTACTCTGAGAACTCTTGCGGGGATATCGATCTCGATCTCATCGCCATCTTCAACCAGCGCAATATTGCCGCCGGCTGCCGCCTCCGGGCTGATATGGCCGATGCAGGCGCCCCTTGTTGCGCCGCTGAATCTGCCGTCCGTCAGGAGGGCTACAGAATTGCCGAGACCCATGCCGATAATGGCGGAAGTCGGGGAAAGCATCTCTCTCATACCCGGACCGCCTTTGGGGCCTTCGTACCGAATTACAACCACGTCGCCGGCTTTGATCTTGCCGCCGTTGATTGCCTCAATCGCCTCTTCCTCGCTGTTGAAGCACTTTGCAGGGCCTTTATGCTGCATCATTTCAGGCAGAACAGCGCCTTTCTTAACTACAGAGCCTTCCTCTGCAAGGTTGCCCCAAAGCACGGCAATACCGCCGTCCTTAGAGAACGGATCATCCAGCTTGCGGATAATTTTGCCGTCCGCATCCGGCGCTTTTGCGATTCGGTCTGCCACGGTGCCGCTTACGGTAAGCGCGTCCGTATTGATCAGACCGCCGCCGGCAAGTTCTTTCATAACCGCCTGCATACCGCCTACCTCATTCAGATCCGTGATAAACACGGAGGACGCCGGGTTGAGTTTGCAGATCTGCGGCGTTTTTCTGCCGTACTCGTCCAGTTCTTTCAGGTTGATATCGTGACCAGCCGCATGCGCGATCGCCGTCAAATGCAGGATCGTATTTGTAGAACAGCCGATCGCCATATCCGTGCGGATCGCGTTTTCAATCGATTTTTCAGTAATAATATCGCTGGGTTTGATATCTTCTTTCAGAAGTTCCATTACCCGCTCGCCTGTTTCCTTGGCAAGGCGCAGACGGGCGCTCATCACTGCCGGGATCGTACCGGAGCCGGGGAGCGACATACCAATCGTTTCCGTAAGGCAGTTCATGGAATTTGCCGTATACATACCGCTGCAGGAACCGCATGTGGGGCAGGCGGAAAACGCACAGCTTTCCAGATTTTCCAGACTCATATTACCTGCAAAGTATTTGCCGGAATATTCAAACATTTCGGAAAGACCGATACCCGTGTTGGTTTCCGTGCTCTTGCCCGGAAGCATCGGGCCGCCGGAAATAAAGATGCTCGGCAGATTCAGGCGGCATGCCGCAAGAAGCATACCGGGCACGATCTTATCGCAGTTGGGAATAAAAACAACAGCGTCAAGCGGGTGCGCAGTGAGCATGACCTCTATGGAATCCGCGATCAGTTCGCGTGAGCAAAGGCTGTATTTCATGCCTTTGTGGTTCATGGCAATACCGTCGCAAACGCCGATGGTGTTAAACTCAAACGGAACGCCGCCGGCATTGCGGATACCGGCTTTTACCTGCTCTGCGATCTTATCCAGATGCATATGACCCGGAATATAATCGCTTTTTGAATTGACAACGGCTATAAACGGCCGTTTCATTTCCAGTTCGTCAATGCCGAGCGCTCTTAACAAAGAGCGGTGTGAAGCCCTGCCTGGCCCCTTTTTGATTAAATCTGATCTCATAATAAATACATCTCCTAATTAACCGCGCAATTGCGGAATTGCATTGCTTACGATTCATAAATTATATTTCTTACTGTGGTTAAACGCCGGCTGCTTTCAGAAACATGGCAATAACAAGCGCCATAAGAACCGTTACAAAAAGGGAAACTCCGCTTGCGAAATAAGAAAAAAACGGGATCTCTTTTTTGTCAAACACCACAGCAAGGGGAATTGTGATTGCACCGAGGACGGCTGGAATAATCGGAAGAGGATATAATTCAGATTTAGCGCCCCAGCCGTCTATACCGACTCCGTTTGTAAAATGCGTGGGAACTCTATCCGGCAAACCGGAAGAAAGGCTGAAAAAAACGATCAGCAAGCACATAGGCAGAACAAAAGCCACTATAGAAATCAAGACCGGTCTGCTGATATACACCGTATGCTTTTTTTTCATTATATTTACTCCTTGAGTTTGAATCAAATACCTGTCGCCGGCTGCTTTATCTATTATTTAAGCACTGCTCTTTCGATAATCGACCGTTGCGCACTTTGATTAGAGTTGAGCCCATAAAGGATTTACATTTTTCCTGCTGTAGCCGCGCAGGTGTGATATTTTTTATTGTCAAACAGGTTTCACTGCGGGTGCATAAGGGCCCGATTCTAAGTATTGCAAAAACAGTTGCTGCTTGGTTATTTTTTCATACCGCAGACAGTGCAATACTGATAATCAACGCGCTGTTCCTCATGCGTTACCGCAGGTACAGTTTTATAGGAAGTAATAATAGAATGATCATTAGTATACTGCGGATTACCGTTTTTATCATAGCCCTTGAACAGTTCCGGCGGCATATTATTTTCATAGCGGTATGTTTTCATCCATACTATCTTTTGTTTTTCCCAATCTTTAAAATCATCGGGATCCTCAGAAGTTTTCCAGGTTTTGCTGTCCCAGTAATACATTTTGTATGTCGTAACCTTTTTAGTCTGCGCGGGTTCATCTTCAACCGTAACCGTTACAACATGGTCTTTCCAGTTATGCTGATGTGAAGTTCCGGCGCTGCCGCTTGAAGAACCTCCCGACGCGGGCCTGCCGGATCCGGAACCTGCTGACGACTGGGAAGAACCGGCGCCGCCGGCAGATGCAGAACCTTGATTACCCGAACTGTCGGCGTTTGCATTGCCGCCGCTGCTTGCCATGTTTGCTCCGCTGACAGCACTGCTGCCCGTACCGCTTACCGCGGCGCTATTCACTTCTGTAGCGCCGGCGGAATTGTTTTCTGCCGAAGTCGCATCTTCTCCATTCTGAGGATCAGACACCCCGGAAGTCTGCGAAATTGAATTCAGTTTAGCGGTATCTGTTTCTTTAGATGGAACATGCAAAACAACAGCTACAATGACAGCAGCTAAAAGAATCAAAACCAATATTGCACTAACGGCTATGCACATTTTTTTATGCTTGTTGCAAAAATCCTTTATTTTTTGCATACTTTCGCCTATCCTTTTCTACAACAAACATCCAAAAAACTGATAAATATTGAGCCTATTTATCAAGCGGTTTCATTGTCGGGACGAAAGCAACCATCTTTTCAATCTCTCCTAAACCTCCTCATATCTCATAACAGGTCTAAACGGGGTTTCTTCCCGAATCGCCATATCCCTATAAATTCGTGTAGTTTTTCGGTGGATTGGAGTATAAATTGGTGTAAATGGTGTAGAAGCTTTTATCCTCGTTCAAGAAATGCCACTTATTCGTTGGACACTTTATTATACTCGCTTTTGAAATACGAGTCAAGACCTTCAAACTCAGACTGCCTAAGCTCTTTCGTCACATCGGTATAGATATTGAGCGTTGTTGAAATATCCTTATGACCAAGCGTGTCTTGAATGACCTTAACATTTACGCCCGCTTCGCACATTCTCGTTGTAAATGTATGTCTTAATGAATGGCAGCTAAAATGCGGAAGCAGCACTTCGGGATTATCGTTCTTCAAAAACTGCTCATCATTACAGTCACGGATTATGCGGCGGATTGCTTTATTGAGCGTTCCCTGATGTTGCGGATTTCCGAAGCGATTGATAAAGATAAAATCTGTGTATCCGTCAATGGTAGCGATACAATGAAGATCGAGCAGCTCCTGCCTTTCCTTTTCCATTATGATTGCCTCTTTCACAAAACTGAGCATTGGCACTTTTCTCTTTCCAGCCGGAGTTTTCGGCGTATTGACATTAAAATAACAGCCTTTTTTGCTTCCATCGGTGCGGTGGTCATAGTAGACAAGAACAAACAACAAAATGCTGTATAATGTCAAATTTTACCGCCCTTTGAATACTGCACCGTAAGAAAAGACTTTATGGCTCAAATAAATAGGGGAAACGACCTGCTATCAGGTCGTTTCCCCTATTTATTCCGTAATATCCTCAAAACAAAAGCCAACTTCTCGAACACAACGGATAGCAGAAGGTAAGCTGAGTGCTATCTCACGAAATTTTCTGCGCAGGCCGTATACATGACAGCTTACCGCATTGGCTTCATTTCCCATTGGATCTTCTCCCCATACAGCCTCATAAAGCTGCCTGTATGACAACACCCGCCCTTCATACAAGGCCAGTCGGTAAAGTAGTTCATACTCTTTTGTTGTCAGTAATACCTCCTGCTGATTATAGTATACCTTTCTTTTTCCTGTGTCAATTATGAGGTGGTTAAAAATCAATGTCGGTTCAACTACCATTTCAATCAGCTTCAAATCAGGATGACGCTCCAAAATCTTTGAAATTTCCTCTAAAGCAACGTTATCCTGGTCTGATAGTTCCAAAATCGCAATTCGTTTGATAGTCCCACCTTCCTTCTAAAACAGCCGCCATCTGTCTGATGGCGGCCGTAAAATGTTAGATATTCTGTTCCTTTTTCTTTCTGCTGTAAAGCGTCATGCCATAGACGCCGGCTCCGGATGCAGCCAGAAGACCAATCCACAGCATCATATTGCTGCTGTCCCCGGTCTGGGGGCTTTCTGTTTGCTCAGAAGGCTTGCCCGGCTGTTCGGGGTTGGCTGGGTCAGTGGGGTCTGTAGGAGTGGTAGGGTCGGTG
>HF991823.1 GCA_000431535.1 Clostridium sp. CAG:678 | reverse complement strand
AAAAACTGTTATATTTTGAATAATATTGCAGTATCAAAATATCATTCAGGTGCAAATAAGGAAGCGTTAGAAATACAAAAATCCGCATTAAAATTATGTAATAATTCTGATATCAAACACCAGATGGCAGAATATAATTTGATACTATATGAATTATTTTGCGATATTAAAGTAAATGATAATTTGAAATGTACTAAAGATATTTTAAATATGCTTATAAGTGATGATATTTATGATTATTACAGTGCAATGGGATTCGCTGCTTATGTAAATAATAGGGATTTTATTGAAAATCACTTGCCATTTTTTAATCAGACGTTTATTATACCAAACAACCTAATACTTATTCTAAATAGATTTCTAAAATCAGGAATAAAACCTAGTGTTGCAGAACTAAAATCAATACTAAAGCCGTTGACAATTTATGAAGATAATTTTTATCTAACATCATAAAAAAGTTTTAAATTTGGCATATAACGGGCAAATGATTCCCGTTATATGCCCGCTTATTTTGGGTTTGTCAAATTCAAACCGTAACCCGTGATAATATCGATGAGCAGAAAAAGATCGCGGAGATCAACCC
>HF991822.1:258062-290388 GCA_000431535.1 Clostridium sp. CAG:678 | reverse complement strand
GATGCTCTCCCAGCTGAGCTATACTCCCGAGTGTTGCCGTGTGCAACGGTGATTATGATACTATATCTTGATTAAAAAGTCAACACTTTTTTTAAAATTTAAGCAAGTTTTTTTATTAGGCTTTTTATGTCTTCAAGATCGAATTCGTATCTTTTGTCACAAAAATGGCACTCCACCACGGCCGGCTTTCCGTCCTTGAGCATATCCTCCAGTTCTTTTTTCCCGGCCGCCAGCATTGCAGCCTGCGCTTTTTGGCGGGAACAGTTGCACTTATAGGTAAACTCCGTTTCATCCAGTTTATCCAGATCCAGACCACCCATTGCTTTTACAGCCATTTCATCAACAGTCATTTTACTGCTGAGCATTTGCGTTACGGGCGGCAGTACCGATATGTTTTTTTCGAGGACGTCAATAATATTCTCCGGGCATCCTGGCAAAAGCTGGATCAAAAAACCGCCTGCGCAGTTTACCGTGAGATCCGGATTGATCAGCACACCCAGGGAACATACGCTTGGCGTCTGCTCCGATACGGCAAAATAATTTGTAATATCCTCTGCCACTTCTCCGCTCACGATCTGTGTGGTTCCAATAAAGGGCTCTTTTAATCCTATGTCTTTAACAACGTAAAGATAACCGGAATTTCCGAGCGCGCCGCTTACATCCAGTTTGCCTTTGCTGTTTAATGGAAGTTCTACGATTGGATTTTCAACACTTATTCTGCAGTTTCCCTGCCAATCAGAAACGGCAATAACGCATCCTGCCGGGCCGTTTCCGTTAAACCGCAGGGTAACAGAATCATCTTTGTCCTTAAGCATAACACCCATAAGGGATGCTGCCGTCATCAGCCTGCCCATGCCGGCAGTAACGGCGGCTGAAGGCTTGTGTATTCTTTCCATTTTATATACGGCATCCGTTGAATCCGCAGCAATGATAAAAGCGGAGCCGTCTTTTGTGATATATCTTACAATTTTTCCCATTATTTACTCCTGCATACAAAATAAAGCCTTTCAGAGGTTTTTTGAGGACTTTTTCGGCTCAGATCATCAAAGACCTCGATTGAGGAAAAATACGGTTTTAAAGCTGCTGTAAGAGCCTTTACAGAATATGCTTTCTCTGTAAAACTTTCTGAAAACCTTTTATAATCCGCACCCTGTTTAACAAACAAATCCAGAAAAATTCTGACCTCTCCGTCAGAGATGCCTTCATTATCCCATGCCAAAAAATAGTTTTCCTCATCAAAAACAAAAGCATGATCCGAAAGGATGTTGTTGTGTTTATAGATTGTGTTGACATCAAAAATAAACAATCCGTCTTTTTTCAGGGAACTGCCTACGCATCTGAAAGCGTGTTCAACCTGTTCAAGATCAGACAAATGATTTATGGAATCCATGCAGCATATGCAACCGTCATACATTTCTGAAAGCCGAAAAGAGCACATATCGCCTTTCAGAAAATTTGCTCTGCCGCCGCATTTTGAATCTGCAACCGTAAGCATTTGCTGACTTGCATCCATGCCGGTAACGCGATATCCCGCATTGGCAAAAAGCAAAGAAAAGCTGCCGGTTCCGCATGCGAGATCAAGTATACGCGCACCATTTTGAATATTATATTCCTTGAAAAAAGACATCATATAGTGAAACCTTTTTTCATACTCCACGTTTTCCGTCAGATCGTCATATACGAACGCAAAATGATTATAACTGCTCATTTTCTTTCTGTTCTTTTTCCTTTAAACGTGCAAATACGCGATCATATCCGTCGCAACCGTACTGCAGGCTTCGGTTAACCCTGCTGATCGTTGCGGTGGAGGCACCGGTCTGCGTTACAATATCCGTATAAACGCTCTTTTCGGAAAGCATTTTCGCAACAGAAAGACGCTGGCTCAGTGTTTTCAGTTCCTGGACGGTGCAAAGATCCTCGAAAAAATCATAGCATTCGTCTATATTTTCAAGCTGTAAAATGGATTCAAATAAAAAATTAAGATTTTTATTGTCTCTGCTGAGCGCCATATGATCACCTCAAAATCAAATTTAATATATTTTAACACATTAAAGTCTGATAGTAAAGTGAAATTTATGAATGAATCCGAATAATATGTAGTCTCATTTTGTAATGCAGAGTAAAAATATCCCGAACGTATAATACATTCGGGATGACGTGTCTGCCTATTCTTTTTACTCAGACGGCAATCGCGCTGTCTTCAAATGGCTTTTCGAATTTTATTTCTTTTTCATGGTTTATAACGGATTGGTCCGCTGCTATGCCCGCCCAGTTTAGGATGATCTGCGGCTCTTCAAAAATCTGATCCAGTTTTTGAAAAAACGGCACACAGTCGCCGTAATCAAGCGCACGGTGATCAATGGCTACCGTAATCGGCAGAACCTGCCTGATTTCTATCTTTTTGCAACCGTTTTTATCCTTGATCACTACTGCGCGGTCCTGAATCGCATTTACGGCAAAAGCAGTCGTCTGCGGCGGGATGATCTCGAGCAGGAAACACTGCCCTTTCTGCCCTCTGTAAACAGATCCGAGATTGGATATGGTCGTTGTGCCCTGTTCAATGTCATGCTTAGTAAGTCTCTGTTCTTTTGGAATACCGTAATATTCTTTTTTGTGCTTACCAGTCAATGTTTTTACTTTGTGTTTACCAGGTGTTTTTGAGCCGAAAAGCCGGCATAAGGTTTGCATAATCTTTCCTTTTTTCAATCCTTTTAAAGTGTTGTCCATGGAAACTTCAAACATCACTTCATTCATATCGCTGTGATCGGCGCGTTTTACAGTATTCGCTATCGCGTTTGCCATTTCAGGCAAAGATTTGTTTCCCATATCATGCAAATTAACCGTCATCATCTCGCCGGTCTTTAAGATCATCGGCATGGAAATGTCTATATTATCATGATAATTTAATGTTCCGCGCACAAATTTTCTGCTAAAATCAAGCGTTGTATTCATTTTGGGCGCAGCCTTCAGACCCTCGCATATGATCTTCAAAACAAGTGTATTTACTGTGATTTTTTCCGCCGGATCGGAAATCTTTTCATTCAATCGATAATAATACTTCATCATTTCCGTGACGTCTGCTTCATAGCTGAATGCGGTATGCGGGATCTGTTCCCAGCTTTCAGAAGTCATATTCGATACTATTTTTCTTGCAATACCAAAGTATTCTTTTTTGTAAATTGACATTTCATTTCTCCTTAAATTTGATCCATCGTGCTTTTCCGATGTGATCTCAGGATAGCAAAACGAAGAGCAGAGCACAATACACTTTGGTTTGCAGGAACGCAACTTGCGTTTACATAAAAGTTTACAGTATCAAAAAAACCGCTTGATTACGGCACTTTTGGTAATCAAGCGGTGTAAAGTATCTGTTTTGAATATATGGATCAGCCTTTGATCAGATCATCATAAAAATCAAAGCAATCAAACGTTGCAAAGTAATCTTTTGGCGTTTCCGCTCTTCTGATCAATTGAACAGAACCGTCTGACTTGAGCAGCAATTCAGCGGATTTGAGTTTGCCGTTATAGTTATACCCCATGGAAAACCCGTGCGCGCCTGTATCATGAATATAAAGAATATCCCCTGTTTCAATTTCAGGCAGCATTCTGTCTATCGCGAATTTATCGTTGTTTTCGCAAAGAGAGCCCGTAACATCATACTTTTGATTACAAGGTTCCTGTTCTTTTCCTAAAACCGTGATATGATGATACGCTCCGTACATTGCAGGACGCATTAAATTGACTGCGCACGCATCAACGCCAACATACTCTTTATAAATATGTTTTTTGTTGATTGCAGTTGTTACCAATGCGCCGTAAGGGCCCATCATGAATCTGCCAAGTTCAGTATAGATCGAAATATCGTCCATTCCTGCGGGCACAAGCACCTCGTCATACACCTTATGGACGCCCTCGCCGATTGCAAAAATATCGTTTGGCTCCTGATCCGGAAGATACGGAATGCCGACACCGCCGGAAAGATTGATGAACTTGATATTTACACCGAGTTTCTGTTTCAGTTCTACGGCAAGTTCGAAAAGTACTTTGGCAAGCATTGGGTAATATTCATTTGTGACGGTGTTTGAGCAGAGAAAAGAATGAATTCCGAATTCTTCTACACCTTTTTCTTTCAGAATCTTAAATGCATCAAAAATCTGCTCATGCGTCATGCCGTATTTTGCGTCGCCGGGGTTATCCATAATGCCGTTGCTGATCTTAAAGACACCGCCCGGATTATAACGGCAGCTCATTTTTTTCGGAAGCTGCCCGCATGCCTGTTCCACTTTTTCGATGTGGGTAATATCGTCTAAATTGATGATGCCGCCAAGATCGTTACAGTATTTGAATTCCTCTGTGGGTGTATCATTAGAGGAAAACATAATATCCTCCCCTACTGCTCCGATCGCTTTGGCAAGCATAAGTTCCGTTTTAGAGGAGCAGTCGCATCCGCAGCCGTATTCACGCAAAATATTGATCAGAAACGGATTGGGCGTTGCTTTAACAGCAAAAAACTCCTTGTATCCTTTATTCCAAGAAAAGGCTTTTTTCAGATTTTCAGCGTTTTTTCTGATGCCGTTTTCATCGTAAATATGAAACGGAGTCGGATATTTTTGAATGATCTCCTGCGCTTTCTGCTTCGTTAAAAAAGGTATTTTTGCCATTTTCTCCTCCTATGGTTCCAAATGTTTTTGAATCACATCTTTAATTTCATCAAGACCTGTTCCGTTTAACGCGGAAAACGGAATCACACAGCAATCGCAGCCGATCTCCGCTGGAGCTGCCGCATAGCGTTCTTTATACGCCGTTTTATTGAGCTTATCCGCTTTAGTAAGAACAGTAATAAATTCAATATGATTCGCTTTCAGGAAAGAAATCATATTGAGATCATCCGCCGTGGGCGGACGCCGCATATCAATCAGCAAAACAACCAAAGAAATATTGCGTGAACTTGTGAAATATCCCTCCATAAGCTTGGCAAATCTGTCTTTTTCTGCTTTGGATATTTTGGCGTATCCGTACCCCGGAAGATCCACAAAGCGGTACCCGTCCACAGTATAGAAATTGATTGTAATTGTTTTTCCGGGAACGGAACTGACCCTTGCAAGATTTTTTCTTCCGAATAATCTGTTTAAAAGCGAGCTTTTTCCCACATTGGAACGGCCGGCAAAAACGATTTCCGCTTTATCAGATGCAGGCAATTGCGCGGAAATGCCGAACGCTCTGTCAAATTCTGCATTGTTAAAATTCATGATTATTGTGCCACGGATCCTCTTCTTGGATCGGTTTCCTTTAAAATATTGTTAACGCTGCCGTGCGCGGATGGCACAGGCATATATTTCAGCGCAATCGCCAAAACTTCTTTAAATGTTTTTACCGGTTCGAACGTAACGGAATTTTTTACTTCGTCGGAAATCTCCGCCAGATCTTTTACATTCTCTTTAGGAATGATCACTGTGGAGCATCCCGCCTTATACGCAGCCATGCTTTTTTCCTTAAGGCCGCCGATAGGAAGCGCTTTTCCTTTCAGGCTGATCTCCCCTGTCATGGCTACATCGCGGCGGATCGATATGCCTGTAAGTTCCGAAACCAGCGCGGTAGTGATTGCAAGTCCGGCAGACGGGCCGTCCTTGGGTATTGCCGCTTCGGGAGCGTGGATATGTATATCCTTGGTTTTATAAAAATCCGAATCGATTCCGAATATATCGGCGTGTGCTCGAACATAGGATACTGCCGTTTTTGCGCTTTCCTGCATAACATCGCCAAGGTTACCCGTAAGCACAATCTTGCCCGTACCGTCCAGCGCGGATACTTCTATCGGCAGAAGTGTTCCGCCAACGCTTGTCCATGCCAGTCCGTTTACGGTGCCTACCGTATCTTCTTCGGGAATCTTATCCTGAGAAAATCGCTTTGGTCCCAAATATTTTTCAATATTCTTAGGTGCTACTCTGAAAGATTTTGCGCCGCTTTCCAGTTCAACAGAAGCTTTTCGGCACAAAGATGCAATGCGCTTTTCCAGATTTCTGACGCCTGCCTCGCTTGTATAGCATTCAATAATCGTATAAATCGCATCGTCAGTTATCTTAAACTCTCTGGCAGTCAGGTTATGTTTCTTCATCTCTTTTTTTATGAGATGTTCTTTGGCAATATGGAATTTTTCAAGCGCTGTATAAGAATTGAGTTCTATTACTTCCATTCTGTCCAAAAGCGGCGCAGGAATCGTAGAAGTGTCATTCGCGGTTGTAACGAAAAGCACTTTGCTCAGATCAATCGGAAAATCGATATAATGATCGTTAAAGCTGAAATTCTGTTCAGGATCCAGTGCCTCAAGTAAAGCAGATGCGGGATCACCTTTATAATCGTTGCCGACTTTATCAATCTCATCCAGCAGAATGACGGGGTTCATATAGCCGCTTTTGATGACCGCCTCAATAATGCGCCCCGGCATAGCGCCTATATAAGTGCGCCTGTGTCCGCGGATCTCGGCCTCATCATGAATACCGCCCAAGGCGATCCTTTCATATTTTCTGCCCATGCTTTTGGCAAGGCTTTTGACGATGGAAGTCTTACCAACTCCGGGAGGGCCGGCAAGGCAGAGAATCTGACCGGAAAACTCTGGATTCCTTTTGAACACGGCAAGGGATTCTATAATTCTTTCTTTCACTTTATCCAAAGAATAATGCTCTTTATTTAAAAGCTTTGCGGCAGAATTTAGATTAATGGTGTCTTTAGTGAATTTACCAAATGGGATCTCAAGGCATTTATCCAGATAATTTCTGACAACAGTGCCCTCATGTGAGCCCTGCGGCATCTTCATCAGCTTATTGCACTCTGAAAGCAGTTTGTTTTTGATCTCGTCGGAACACTGCAACTTTTCGATTTTTTCTTTATATTCGTCCGCTTCTTCGGCAGGATTATCTGTTTCGCCGAGCGCCTCACCGATCACGCGCATTTCTTCGCGAAGATAGTATTCACGCTGATTCCGGTCAATATTTTCCTGCACCTTTTCGTGGATCTCGCTTTCGATCTCAAGTGTTGCGTTTTCTTTATTCAATAAAATAAAGAGTTTCATTAAGCGCTCGGTAATCGGAAGCGTTTCCAATATGGTCTGTTTTTCTTCATACTCAAAAAAGCTGTTTGAGCAAATGAAATCGCAAAGTTTACCGCAATCATTTATGGAAAGGACTTTTACCTTAACATCGTTTGATATTTTCGGTATGTAGGACGCATATTTTTCAAATTCTTTCTTAACTGCCCTGCTGTATGCTCTTTCCTCATTGTCATCCAGCGGCGTTTCTTCCGGAATCGGGAATAAGGAACCGGAAAGATAAGGCCGGGTTTGCGTCAGTTCCATCAGATGTGCTCTTTGGTTTCCCTCAACAACTACCCTTAAATTATCTGAATTCGGGATGCGGATCGTTTGCTTAATATGGCAGATCACACCGACTTCATACAAGTCCTCAATTCCGGGTTCGTCAACGGATGGGTCGCGCTGCGCAACCAAAAAGACTTGATTTGAGGCGCGCATAGCATTTTTGATCGCGTTTACGCTCTTTTTTCTTCCAACGTCAAAATGAAGCATCATTTCAGGAAAAACAACAAGCCCTCTGAGCGGAACTACCGGTATATCTATATAATTGTTATTCGTTAAATTTTCACTCATATGATCACCTTAAAAGATGTTAGTATTATATAATAGAAATAAATAAAAGGCAAGTGTTTTACCTGCCTTTTATATTTATGCGTTTTTCAGATCTGAAGCGCGAAGAGATTTTTGTGTTTTATTCGTGTTGCGCAGAATAATCGGCTCAGCCGCATTTCTGACACAATCTTCGGTTATAATCACCTTTTCCACTGTTGCATCGCTAGGAATCGCAAACATAAGATCTTTCAGCACACCCTCAAGCACGCTTCTCAGCCCCCTGGCACCAGTTTTTCTTTCCAGAGTGATATCCGCAACGGCTGTTAAGGCATCATCTCTGAATTCAAGCGTAACGCCGTCCAGCGCAAACATCTTGGTATACTGCTTTACAATTGAATTCTTGGGCTCTGTCATGATTTTAACCAAAGCCTCACGGTCAAGATTATCCAGCACGGTGATAACCGGTATTCTGCCGATCAGTTCGGGAATCAGTCCGTATTTGACAAGATCATGCTGAATCACTTTATGGAGCACTTCGTTCTCGTCATACTTTTCTTTTTCAATATCCGCGCCGAATCCCATAACTTTTGAACCGATGCGTTTTTCGATTATTTTTTCAATGCCGTCAAATGCACCGCCGCAGATGAACAGTATATTGGTTGTATCAATCTGTATAAATTCCTGCTGAGGATGTTTTCTTCCGCCTCCGGGAGGTACGTTTGAAACCGTTCCCTCCAAAATTTTCAGAAGTGCCTGCTGAACGCCCTCGCCGCTCACGTCTCTTGTGATGGAACGGTTTTCCGATTTGCGGGAGATCTTATCGATCTCATCCACATAAATGATACCGCGCTGCGCTTTTTCCACATCAAAATCAGCAGCTTGAATCAGCCGTAAAAGAATGTTTTCAACATCTTCGCCAACATATCCGGCCTCCGTAAGTGTAGTGGCATCCGCAATGGCAAACGGAACATTCAGTATTTTGGCAAGTGTTTGGGCAAGCATTGTTTTGCCAACACCGGTTGGCCCCAACAACAATATATTGCTCTTTTGGAGTTCAACATCATCAGAACCAGCACCTGAATAAATTCTTTTATAATGATTGTAAACCGCAACGGAAAGCGTCTTTTTTGCTTCATCCTGGCCAACAACGTATTCATCAAGTTTTTCTTTGATCTGCTGCGGCGTGGGCAAGACCATATCGTTTTCCTGCGAACGGTGCGCCTGCGCCTGTTTGGCAAGATCAGCAGATTTTGCAAGCAGGTCATTGCAAAGGCCAACACATTCATCGCAGATATAAACATTCGGGCCTTCAATCAGCCTGTGCACCATGGCTTCCGACTTCCCGCAGAAAGAGCATCTTGCAACGCGGTTCATGTTGTTTTTATCATTAGACATTCAAATCTACTCCGGTCTAAAGAATTATCTTTTATCGAAAACTTTATCAACAAGTCCATATTCCAGAGCTTCCTGCGCAGTAAGCCAGTTATCTCTTTCTGTATCCCTTGCGATCTCTTCAACGGATTTTCCGCAGTTAGCGGCAAGAATCGTATTTAATTTTTCTTTGGTTCTCAAAATATGTTTTGCAGAGATTTCAATCTCTGTTGCCTGACCCTGTGCCTGACCTAACGGCTGATGAATCATAACTTCGGCATTCGGCAGGCAGATTCTTTTGCCTTTTGCGCCGCTGGAAAGCAGAAACGCGCCCATTGACGCAGCCATGCCGATGCAGATGGTGGAAACATCACATTTAATATACTGCATAGTGTCATAGATCGCCATACCGTCTGTTACGGATCCGCCGGGGGAATTAATGTAAAGGTTAATGTCCTTTTCATTATCTTGCCCTTCCAGGAACAGCAGCTGCGCTACAACGAGAGACGCAGTCTGTGAATTGACTTCATCCGAAAGAACAATGATTCTGTCATTCAGAAGTCTTGAAAAAATGTCCATAGAGCGTTCGCCGTTACCGGTTTGCTCAATAACATAAGGTACCAATGCCATTTAAATCACTTTCCTTTAAATAATTATAATTAGCAAATTTAAAATTATTCAAATTTATTCTACAACAGCGGAATTGATCACAAGATCAACAGCTTTGTTTCTCTTCACATCTTCGGAAAGCTGGTCGTCTGCAAGAACCTTTTTCACCTGATCCGCGTCCATACCATACTGCTTGCCGATCTTTTCCGCTTCCGCGGTGATTTCTTCCTCTGTTGCCTCAATCTTTTCAGCCTCAATGATCGCGCGCAGCGCAACAGATACTTTTACCTGCTTTTCAGCACCTACTTTAAAGGTTGCTTTAAAGGAATCTCTGTCCTGACCGATATACTTCAGATATGTGTCAAGATCCAGGCCCTGCGCCTGAAGTCTGTACTCATAATCCTTGAGCATATCGTCCTGCCTCTTATCAAACATGCACTGCGGGATCTCTGCCTCCATATTTTCGCAGATCTGTTCCAGAAGATCATTTTCCATCTTGCTCTTTGCATCTGCCTCTTTCTTCTCAGAGATCTGCTTTTTCAGGTCCGCTTTCAGTTCGTCTAAAGTATTCAGATCTTCCGAAACAGACTGTGCAAAGTCATCATCTAATTCCGGCAGTTCTTTTGCTTTGATCTCATGAATCTTGCATTTGAAAACAGCGTCTTTACCGGCAAGCTGCTCTGCATATTCATCCGGGAATTTAACATTTACATCAAATTCCTCATCGATCTTATGGCCGCATACCTGATCTTCAAAACCGGGAATAAAGGAACCGGAACCAAGCTCAAGCGGATAATTTTCACCTTTTCCGCCGTCAAATGCCTCTCCGTCTACAAAACCTTCAAAATCCAGGGAAACCGTATCACCTGTCTGTGCGGCTCTGTCGTCCGCAACAACAAGGCGGGAATTTCTCTCCTGCAGGCTCTTGAGTTCATTATCTACGTCCTCGTCTGTAGCCTCTGTATTTTCTTTTTTGACTTTAAGACCTTTATAATCCCCTAATTTTACCTCCGGGTAAGTAGTAACTTTCATTTTCATTTCTACACCGTCTGCTTTGCTGATAACAGGGATCTCCAGATCATAAGGAGCGTCCACAACTTCAAGGCCTGCTTCGGTAAACGCCTCAGAAACGGCGGTTGGATAAACAATATCCAGCGCGTCTTCATAAAACGTGCCTTCGCCATACATCTTTTCGATCATTGCCTGCGGAGCCTTTCCCTTACGGAAACCGGGAAGCTGAATGTTCTTTTTGTCCTTAAGATATGCCTGTGTGCAGGCTTTTTTGAAAGTTTCGCTGTCTACTGTAACTTCAAGTTCATAAGTGTTGGTGTCAACCTTATTTGATGATTTAAGCGCCATTTTAAACTCTCCTGTTTCTTAATATATTAATAATAAATTATCACTGAATAGGCATTATAGCATATTGATACGCCTTTTTCAAGAAAAATCAGTATTTTAAAATTAAATAAGGTGTGAATTTTAATCTGTCGCAAGAGATCAGTTTATAATCTACACCGTTCAGGCTGCCCTCAAATGCATATTTTGCGGCTTCTCCGTGAAGGTGCCCGAAATAGCATTTTTTTATACCGTATTCCTTTATCAGATCCGTTATTTCTTTACACTGAATATTTTGAGACACCGGCGGATAATGCAGAAATAAAACAATATTCTCCGTTTCCGCGCATTCAATACTGCGCTTTATTCTTGCAGTTTCTCTTAACAGGATCCGCTGATCCTGTTCCTCCTCACTGTCATAGATCCAGCCGCGCGAACCGCAGACAGAACACGTGCCGCAGGTATAAGCGTTATTATACAAATAACGAATGGATCGGTAATGGTTTTCTTCTAAAAATCTGTTCATTTTAGAGAGCGTATTCCACCAGTAATCGTGATTCCCTTTTAAAAGGATCTTATTTCCGTTCAGACTTTCCAAAAAATCAAAATCAGCAGCCAATTCGCTGAAATCCATAGCCCAGCTTATATCTCCGGCAATCACAACATCATCGTTCGGGCTTACAACATTGTTCCAGTTTTTTTTAAGTCTTTCGGTGTAGTTTTCCCACCCTTCAAAGGTATCCATGGGTTTATCGGTTCCAAAAGAAAGATGTGTGTCTGCAATGGCAAAAAGCGACATAGTATTTAAACCTTTCAGTAAAATTAAAAAAAGAATAAAACGGATTTCATTGGCAAAGATAGCATTGAAGGGAGTGTGAAAACGATGGACGAAATTAAAGGAATTTGCTGTGAAGTAAAAAATTGTGTTCACCATAACAGCGACAACAGCTGCACTGCCGGTCATATCACAGTTGGCAGCAGCATGGCAAAAACAACAACGGAAACAAAATGTGAAACATTTCAATGCAACGAAAACTGCAACGGCTAAATCAACAAAAACGGCTCTGAACTGAGCCGTTTTTTATTGTAAAAACACGAAGAAAAAGTGTTGCATATAAAATCTTGCCGATATTTACGGAAATCTATATTCCCAGAAGTTTGAAAACCATTTCTCCCATATCTTCTTTTGTGCAAACATGATCAAAACGCACTTCTTTATCTTTTAAAGATACAAGCGGCGCGGGCACCGCGGATCCTGTTGTTTTATAGAGTTCATTTACCATTTCAAATTCATCAGCATCGGGCAGATTACCGCCTGTTACGGCACTGAGAACGCTTCTTGAGAATTTGTACGGAGAGGCAGTTGAATCGATCACGGTTGGAATATCGTCGCCCGTATTCTTTACATAATCGCCATAAACTTTAAGCGCAACGGCAGTGTGCGTATCACAGAGATAACCAAACTGATCAAAATATGCTTTGATTGTTTCATTTACTTCCGATTCCTCGGCAAATCCGGCAGAAAAGTGTTTCTGAATCTCCGCCAGCAGGGATTCAGAAACCGTATAAACACCGTTTTCTGAGAGCCGGCGCATCAGATCGTTGATAAGCGCATCATCATTGCCGCTTAAGTGGTAGAGCAGTCTTTCAAGATTGGAAGAGATCAGTATATCCATGCTTGGAGATGTTGTTGTATAAAACGCACGGTTTTTATCATAAGTTCCCGTTGTCAGAAAGTCCGTTAAAACATTATTTGAGTTGGACGCACAGACCAGTTTCTTAACAGGCAATCCCATTCTCTTCGCGTAATAGCAGGCAAGAATGTTTCCAAAATTACCTGTGGGTACTACCACATTCATTTCATCGCCGGCGTGGATTGAACCACTGTTCAAAAGATCACAATAAGCGGAAAAATAATAAACGATTTGCGGAACAAGTCTGCCCCAGTTGATGGAATTTGCAGATGAAAACATCATATTTTTCTGCGCAAGTTTTTCTTTAATTTCATCATTTGTGAAGATTGCTTTAACGGCGCTTTGGGCATCGTCAAAATTGCCTTTTACGGCGCAGACGGAAACATTGGAGCCTTCTTGCGTAACCATTTGAAGTTTCTGCATTGGAGATACACCGTTTTCCGGATAAAATACAAGGATCTTCGTATGATCAACATCTTTAAATCCTTCAAGCGCGGCTTTACCGGTATCACCGGAGGTTGCAACAAGGATTACAATGGTTTTGCCATCTGCCGTTTTTTTAGCGGATACGGTCATAAGATACGGCAGGAGCTGCAGCGCCATATCTTTAAAAGCACAGGTGGGCCCGTGCCAGAGTTCCAGCACATTTTCATTACCGTGGATATTTACCGTCGGCGCAACAGCATCGGATGAAAATTTTCCGGCAGCATAAGCGCCGCTTACGCAATAATCCAGTTCTTCTTCTGAAAAATCATCTAAAAATTCACGCAACACGGTCTTTGCCCTGTCAATATAACACATGGATGCCATTTCTTTTATTTTATCTACAGAGAAATGCGGAAATTCACAGGGCACAAAAAGGCCGCCCTCTTCACTGATACCCTGTGCAATTGCATGCGCGGCACTCACTTTTACGGAATTATCCCTTGTGGAAGTGTAAAGCATGATGAACCTCCTAATAAAATCTTTAAAATATTTTAATATAATTGAAACGCATTTTCAAGGTGTTTAAAAGATTTAATTTTATTATTTTCGCAAAACACTTCTACAACGTCAAACCGAGGCTGAAGATCCGTCTTATGAGAAGAAAGATACACCTTTGCACAGGCGGAAATCTTATTCTGCTTAGCGCGGTCTACAAATTCCATTGGGGAGGCAATGCTGTTTGCATTTCTCATTTTCACTTCAACGAAGCAGAGGTATTTTTTATTTTTAACGATCAGATCTATCTCGCCGAACCGGCAGGAAAAATTGAAATCCACAAGTGAATACTTTTTCTTTTCCAAAAATTCCGCTGCTTTCATTTCCGCAAGTTTTCCCAAAGCATTCATTGATTCAGCACCTTTTTTAAAAAGGATCTTCTGTGAATTTCACAGATCCCGTATTGTTCAATTCTTTCATAATGCAGTTTCGTGCCGTAGCCTTTGTGTTTTTCAAAACCGTACTGCGGAAATTTTTCTGCCATTTCCAGCATATATCTGTCTCTGGAAACTTTGGCAAGAATCGACGCTGCCGCAATGGATTCGGATTTAGCATCCCCTTTTACGATTGTAAAAACATCACAGCTGAGCGGCGGTGCCTGATTTCCGTCTACAAGTGCGCAGTCCGGCTGAACGGAAAGCCCTTCCACCGCTCTTTTCATAGCCAGAAACGTTGCCTGCAAAATATTGATCTCATCAATCTCAGCAGCGCTTGCGCAGCCGATTGAATAATCGGCGCACTGCGAAACGATCCGTTCAAACAATGCCTCTCTTTTTTTTTCGGAAAGTTTTTTGGAATCGTTCACGCCTTCAATGACCTGTCCTCTTTTTAAAACAACTGCGGCCGCATAAACAGGTCCTGCGAGCGGCCCTCTGCCGGCTTCATCCACACCGCAGATTACCTGATATCCATTGTTATATTTCTGTTCTTCATAGAATAGCCAGTCCATTTTTACGGCAGCTCCAGGCTGATTTTGCCGAGCTTTCCTCCTCTGAATTCATCACATACGGCAGTAGCGGCACGCAGAGTATCAATTTCCCCGCCTTTGATTAAAAAGCCTCTTTTTCTGCCGATCATTTCAAGAATTTCCCAACTCTGTTTCTCTTCAAAGCCGCTGATTTTGTATCTTTGGGCAATCATTTCCGGCCTGGTTTTGGCAAGCGTTTCCAAAAGCCGGCAGGCAATGGTTTCCATATCCGTGACTTCATCTTTTACAGATCCGATAAAAGCCAGTTTGTCTCCAACTTCCCTGTCTTCAAACTTAGGCCAAAGCACACCCGGTGTATCCAGAAGCTCTATGCCGTTTCCTGCAGAAAACCACTGGTTGCTTTTGGTAACGCCGGCTCTGTCTGCAACAACCGCTTTATATTTTCCTGCCATTCTGTTGATGAACGAAGATTTGCCTGTGTTCGGTATGCCGACCACCATAAAACGCAAGGCTTTTCCGGCCATACCCTTTTCTTTGTTTCGTTCTACTACAGATGAGAGCGCTTTTGAGCAAGCGCCTTGAAACTGATTTAGACCTTTTCCGGTTTTACAGTCCACGGAAATCGCCGTAATGCTATTTTCGGAATAATATTTGATCCAAAGATCCGTGACCGCCGGATCCGCCATATCGCACTTATTCAAAAGCACGATCTTGGGCTTTTTCCCGATAAGCTGCGCCAATTCTGGGTTGGAACTGGATCGTGGTATTCGCGCATCCACAATCTCTATAACGCCGTCCACCAGTTTCAGACTCTCTCGGATCAGCCTTCTTGTTTTTGCCATGTGGCCGGGGAACCACTGCACGTGCTGTTTTTGAAAATCGGGCATAAATGAACACCCCTATGTTTAGTAATTTCAGTATATTAATCTGGTTTGCAAAATTCCTATTATAACAAAAACCGCCTGCGTGAGGCGGTTTGAGATGTCAGATATCTTCCTTAACTTTAGCAGCCTTGCCGACACGGTTACGAAGATAATACAGTTTGGCTCTGCGAACTTTACCTTTACGAACAACCGTAATGCTGTCAACGTTGGCGGAATGAAGCGGGAATACACGCTCTACACCAACACCGTAGGAAACGCGGCGAACTGTAAACGTTTTAGAAACGCCAGAACCTTTAACGGCAATAACAGTGCCCTCAAACATCTGAATTCTTTCTGTTTTTCCCTCACGGATACGAACACCGACTCTTACGGTATCACCGATAGAAAATGAGGGAACTTCTTTTTTCATGCTGCTCTCTGCAATAATTTTAAGTGCATCCATTATAAATTCCTCCTTATTATTTCCGGATGTTCGTAACGAATCAACGAAAGAGGACCACCCGCTTAAATGCTTATTATGCATGAGCATTTAACGCGTTGCGGGACAGCAACGGAACAAATGCTTAGATACTATATCATAAAAGTTGTGAAAATGCAAGCCTTTTTTATCTGAAATTATTATAATTTGCGTCTAAAAGCGACAATCTGGCAATATTTTTCCATTCAAATTCCAGACCGGCAAGGTTAAGAATCGTTTGTGAAAACAGTTCAGGGCTCAGATTTTGTTTTTGCCCTGCGGCAAGCCGTGCATTCAGCACAACATTTTCACCGCGCTCGGAAATGCCGTATTGATCTATAAGCGGTTTGATATTTACTTCTTTCAAAACTTTTTTGTGCCCTTGTTTGCCTCTTTTTAAAGCCGTAATCGAGTCCCTTTGCAGAACTGTATTGATTTTCTTTACAGCTTCTTCGTTATTTTGAAATTCATATTTGAAAACATAATCGGAAAAAGCGATCTGACTGCAATCTCTGAAATCCTCATAAACATCCAGAATCCTGATACCGTCGGGCAAAACGGCGTTCAGTCTGTTTTTAATCTCTTCGTTTGTGATCTCGCCGATGATTCGAATTTCAAGACTTTCACACATGCTCTCAACGCCGAGCGGCAGCGGCAGGGAAAAACTCATATACGGATGCGGATTGAATCCCTCCGTGTACCAAAGCGGGATCTTGGCTCTTGTGAGAGCGCGGGACATACATCTGTTAATATCCAGATGGCTTATGTATTTACATCTGTCTGTTTTCGAAAACAGCAATCTAACCTCGCGCATCGCAACGCCCTCCGTTCAGCATATTTGCACCGCATCCGGCGCATCTTATTCTGCAATGCGGTGTTGTTTTATTTTCATGGGCTTTCTTGTTTTCATTTTCCAAAAATTTTTTTGTAACGCCAAAGTCAAGATGATCCCATGGTAAAAGTTCTGAAAACGCCCTTCTTCTCTGTGTATAGAAATACGGATCGATGCCGTTTTGCGCAAAGGCTTTCATCCAGGCGTCAAAGTTAAAGCGGTCATCCCACGAATCAAATTTACAGCCAAACTTATATGCGTCATAAAGCACCTTACACAGCCGTCTGTCTCCCCTTGCCAAAACACCCTCAAGCAAAGAGGTAGGGGTTTCGTGATAGGATACCTTTAATTTTTTGCTTGGAATGGATTCCAGCAGATGCGCCTGTTTTGCTTTCAGGCTATGCATAGAATCTTCCGGTTCCCACTGAAACGGTGTAAACGGCTTCGGAATAAAAGATGCACAGCTTACAGAAACCTGCACGCCGGTTCCTTTTTGGCGGTTGGGATTATTATAAAACGCGTGAACAACCTGCATTGCAAGATCCGCTATGCCTTCAATATCTTCCATCGTTTCTGTGGGAAGACCCATCATAAAGTACAGTTTAACGGAAGTCCAGCCGTTATCAAACGCCTTTCTACAAGTGGATAGCACTTCTTCTTCCGTTACATTTTTATTAATTACGTCTCTAAGCCGCTGTGTTCCGGCCTCCGGCGCAAAAGTAAGACCGCTTTTGCGCACTTTATTCAGCTTATCAACCAGTTCATCGGAAAAATTATCAACCCTGAGAGACGGCAGGGACAGATTAATCTTGTCCTTAACCGTCCAGTCAATCAAAGAGCTCAGCATTTCGTTTACACAGCTGTGATCAGACGTAGACAGCGAACAAAGAGAAAGCTCGTCGTAACCGGTTGATTCGATCAGTGCTTTGGACTGCTTGTTGATCGTTTCCACACTTTTTTCCCGAATCGGCCGGTATGTAAATCCTGCCTGGCAAAACCGGCAGCCTCTGATGCAGCCCCTAAAAATCTCTTCCACTGCTCTATCGTGCACGATATTGATAAAAGGAACAACAAAATTATCAGGGTAAAAACAGTTGTCCATATCAGAAACAACCGCTTTTTTAATTTTTTCCGGCGCGCCGAAAAGCGGTTTCAGTTCTTTTAAAGTGCCGTCATCATGATAAATATCTTCATAAAATGAGGGCACATATACGCCGCGGATATCTTTTGCTTTCAGCAAAAATTCATGTTTACTATTTCCGTTTTTCTTGCATTCTTTCAGCAGATCAAGAACCTGCATTGTGCTTTCTTCACCGTCTCCAAGAAAAACAAGATCCACAAAATCCGCAATCGGTTCCGGATTGCATGCGCAGGGTCCGCCACAGGCAATAATGGGCGTCAGATCGGTTCTATCCTTGGATAAGAGCGGAATACCGGCAAGATCCAGCATATTGAGCACGTTGGTATAGCAAAGCTCATACATCAGCGTAAAGCCCACAATATCAAACTCTTTTACGTCGTCTTCGCTTTCCAGTGCGAAAAGTTTAACATCGTTTTTTCGCATCTGTTCTTCCATATCGGCATCCGGCGCAAATACGCGTTCACACCATGCGTCTTCCCTGCTGTTCACAAGGGAATAAAGAATCTTCATGCCCAGATGGCTCATGCCGATCTCATACAGATCCGGAAAGCAGAATGCGTAACGAAGATCCACTTTCTTTGGATCTTTAATAACACTGTTCAGTTCGCCGCCGCAGTACCTGGCGGGTTTCTGAACAAACTGAAGAATTTTTTCAATCTTTTTTTTCATAACGACCTCATAATAAACAATATCAAATATAAACAGACCAAAAACAAAGAAAATATGGAATATCTGAATAAAATATAAACAGAAACAGCCAGTAACGCCGTCAAAAACAATAAACTGACATATTTAACGGCACGCGGAAAAAGCAGCTTAACGACCCTGCCGCCGTCCAGCGGATAAACCGGCAAAAGATTCAAAACGGCAAGAAACAGATTGATATCATCCTGTATAAAAACATATAAAATAATATTCAGCAAAGGGCCGGCAAGAATAACCGCCAGTTCGCTGCCTATTGAAAGATCAGATTCATATTTGAGAGCAATTCCGAAAAAAGATACGGTTAGGCACTGTGGTTTTCCGCCAACTGCTATCAACGCAAAAAGATGCGCTGATTCGTGCAGAAAGCAAAACAAAATCAACAACCCTGTATTTTTATAACCGAATATGAGGCTCAAACAAAGTATAAAAATAAAAGAAAAATCTATCCTGATCTTAAAATTGTTTATAAAGAATTCCAAATCATCACCGTAACATTCTACGGTAATTCGGCACTATTTATTCTTATCTATGTAGGACTGCAAGATAAGGACGGCAGAAACTGCATCCACTTTTTCTTTTCTTTTTTTGCCTTTCACATTGTTTGCAGACAAAAAGTCATGTGCAATCACAGTTGTCAGGCGTTCATCCTGATAATCTACTTCTATACCGCTTGCTTCTTGTAACATCTTGCCTAATTCACGGCAGGCATCACATCTAAAACCGTAGCTGCCGTCCATATTTACAGGCAGCCCAACAATGATCTTTTGCGCACCCTTTTCCGCCGCAATCTCCGCCAGTTTCTGCACCAATTTCGGCTGATAGGATTCATGGATAACACCGTATGGCGATGCAAGAACCTCGCTTTTATCGCAAAATGCGACTCCTGTACGAACATCACCGTAATCCACTGACATCATGATCATAAAAATGAAAACACCTCTGCAAAATTATAACGGCATCACGGATGACGCCGTTATAATCTGATAAATTCTATTCATTTGATTCCTGCGCTGCAGTTCCGGCGCTATCGGAAGATGCTGTTGTTTCAGCAGATTCATCGGAAGATTGATCCGAACTGTTTGAAGAACTGCTTGATCTTCTGCCGCCGGAGGTATAACCGGGCAGATTGTTTACATCATACCAGCCGGTATTACCGCTGGAATAACTCGTAAGAAGGCCGGTTGAAGAATCATAGGAGCGCTGAACGATACCGTCATATTCCGGAAATTCCGTTACATTTTTGCCCTTAGCATCATAGATCTCATTCATAACCGTTTCCCAGATCGTACCCGCCGGGTTATAGGAAAGCCTGTAAACAATCTCTTTCGGAGTATCATAACCGTACCAAACCGCGGCTACATATTCCGGTGTTCCGCCAACAAACCAACGGTCTTTGGAATCTGTGGTTGTACCGGTCTTTCCGAAACATTCTACGCCGGAGATCTTATAATACCGGCCGGTGCCGGAAGTCATAACCGTTTGAAGGATCTTATTCATCAGCCAGCCGGTGCTCTCGGAAAGCGCCTGTTCTTTTGTGGACGCGGCATCTGTTTCTATCAAAACATTGCCTTGGCTGTCCTCAATTTTATAATAGCAATAAGGCTGATAATAAGCGCCGCCGTTTCCGAATGATGCGTAAGCAGCCGTCATTTCCAGAACCGAAACGCCTTGCGTGAGCGAACCGGTTGCAAGCGGAGCGTAATCGCAGTCCGCTGCGCTCATGGACGAAATATGGAACCGATTTGTAATATAGTCATACGCATAATCCACGCCAATCGTATCCAGCGTTCTGGCAGAGATCGTATTTAAAGAATTCGCGATACCGTGTTGAATCGTTAATTTTCTTCCCGAATATCCGCCGCCTTCGTTCGTGGGCCACGGATCCCCGTCAATCACTTTCAAAGGTCTGTCCTCAACAAGCGTAGACCAGTAAATATCCACACTGTCATCATTCAGGCTCTTTTCGAATGCCGGTCCGTAAACCGAGAGCGGTTTTATGGAAGAACCGGGCTGTCTGAAAGACTGAAACGCGCGGTTTAATTCAAGAGATCCGGAATATTCACCGGTTCCTCCGACAAGTCCGAGCACCCTGCCTTCGTAATTCATAACAGCCATCGCGCCCTGAACAGTTTCATCCGGCATCCTACGGTAATTTTCGTATACGTCTTCGAGTGCCGCCTGCACATCAGGATCCATCGCCGTATAGATCTTCAGGCCGCCGCCGTACAAAAGTGAGCGGGCTTTTCGCTCAGTATAACCCATTTTCTGAAGGTCATCCTGAACCGTTTTGATTACGTAGTCCACATAATAGGAATCGATCTTGTTTTCATTTGAACCGCTGTTGGAATCCGAAACCTGACTTCCCTGATAATTTTCACTGTTTGTGAATACCATTTCGTATGCAACAGCCTCATCATATTCTTCCTGCGTGATAAAGCCCTGTTTAAGCATTCTGTCCAGTATGGTGAGCTGCCTATCACGGTTGTTATCGGGATGGCGGAGTGGGTCAAAGCGGCTCGGGTACTGGGTGATTGCGGTAATACTTGCACATTCAGCGATATTGAGATCCGCAACATCTTTTCCGAAATAGGTTTCCGCAGCAGTTTTTACACCATAACAGCCTTCGGAAAGGTAGATCGTATTTAGATATGCCTCAATGATCTCATCCTTTGAATAGTTCTTTTCAAGATTCAGCGCGGAAAGGATCTCGTTGAACTTACGTTCGATCGTAACATCCTTTTCATCCGTTAAATTCTTGATCAACTGCTGGGTGATGGTTGATCCGCCCTGCCCGTGGTTGGACGGTTTCACGATAACGCCGATGGTTCTGATCCAGTCCACTCCGTGGTGTTTCATAAAGCGTTCGTCTTCAATGGCGATAAACGCGTCTTTCATATGCGGGCTCATATTTTCAAGATCGACCCAAATACGGTTTTCCTCGCCGTGCAGTCTGGTCAGTTCAACCTCGTTGCCTTCGCTGTCATATCCGTAAATAAAAGAAGTCTGGTTTTGCGAATATTTTTCCTCAGTAAGATTAAATACGGGATCGCCGTGAACAAAACTGTATCCGTAAATTGAAATAACGGAAAAGCAAACGATAAATACAACGGCAACAACCAACACAAAGCCCAGTAAAATGCGCAAAGGCAATGAAGCAGGCGCCTTGCTTTTTGGTGATTTTTTCTTTTTAGGCGCATTTTTAGCACTGCTTTTTTTGGTTCTTGTTCTTTTTACATGCTGCTTTGAGGTGTTTTCACTTTCAATATAAGCCGCAGGTTTTTTATTTGCCTGGGTGGTTTGCTTCTTTTTATCTTCGTCATAAACCTTGGCGGAATTATTCATAAAAGATTCAAGCAAATCATCATATTTACCTGCCATATCTTAGCCCCCTTTACAGATTGGTGCGCCCAAAAGACAATAACCTGATTATATCCAAATTTAATTATACTATATATTTATTATTAAATAAAGAATTTTTTGTTAATATTTTTTCGCCTTATTTTTGCTCATTTCCGTGATCCTTTTGGCGGTGCTGACTCCGTCATAAAGGCGTTTCACTCTGATAAATCCCCAGAATTTCTTTTGGCAGTGCTTGCACAGCAAAACGGTTTTAAAAGAATTATTGACAACCTGCACATCGCTTATTCTGGCCATATCACCGCCGCAGTCAGGGCAGGTAAAGCGTTCTTTAAAAAAATTATATTCCTTAGAGACCGGCTTAGTGATGAGATAAGATTTAAAAGCAAGCCTGCCGAAAAAATCCTCGTCACACAAACTGATCATAGATTCCGCTTTTTCTTTACAGAAAACTTTTTTGAAACAGGCTGCCTCCGCATAACAATCTTCAAGCGCGCGATGGAGGTTTTCCTCTTCAATACGAATATCAAACTGCTCTGCACAATGTGTTAGACTGATCTGATCCTTACTGTTTTCCAGAAAAGACTGGCAGTATTTTTGAACATCCATATACTTTTTCATAAACATTACGCTGGTTTTACCCAAAAATCGTTTGAAGTTTGATACCAAAACATACAGATCACTGTTTGACCAGCTCATGAAAACGGTTTCCTCATTGCCGACCCATTGCGAAAACGCAAGCATGGCACGCTCAAACGGAATCCCCATTTCACTGATTTCTTCTTTGGTTATGCTTGTAAGATCCACAAAGCGCTTTGAAAGTTTTTTGGAAAGTTTCGGCTTAATCAACTGTGTATAAGTATCTGCAATATTTAGATCTTCATCCAGCTTTACCGCGCCGATTTCAATGATTTCGTTTAAACCTTTTTGTTCCTTATAATCAAAGGCATTATTCCATTCCAGATCAAAAATTACGTACTTCATTTACTCACCCAAAAAAAATAACCCTGCGAAACGCAAGGTTATTCCACAAGTATAATCATCAGCCAATAAACAGGAAAATCAGGAATGCGGCAAGAACAAGAACAAAGAAAGCAACGATCAGCCACTTTGTAATTTTTTCAAGTTTTGCCTCTATCGTGCGGCCTTTTGATTTGCCTAAAAAGGTTTCAGCACCGCCGGCAATGGCACCGGAAAGATTCTGAGAACGGCCTTCCTGCAAAAGAACAACTGCAATAATAATTATAGAAACGATGATAAGAACCACGCCGAAAACATAATGATACCAAAGCATGAAATAATCCTCCGTTGATATTTAATACTAATGGATTATAGCACATACTTTCATATTATGCAAGAGTTTTTTGCCATTAATTAACTTGAATTTTATTTGCGTTTCATTTAATACTATCAATGACGGTAGAAATTTCGCGTTTGCTTTTACCGTCTGCCGCTTGCAAAAGCGGTATTTACATATTCTCAGAACGATAACTGCTCTCCCACATCAGCCGCGCTTAATAAGGCGCCTGCCGCAGGCAGGTTTTTAGGACGGAAACGCCACTCTTTTTCAAATTCTCCCTCTTTATATAAATGCAGCGATATCACTTTATCGCTCTTTTTCTTTAAAGTCATCGCCTGGATACCTTGCGTGCTTTTCGTTGTTTTCGGCAGGATCACAGCCGTGTTGATCAGCAGATTTCTGCCTGCCTGGGAAGTGATCACGATATCTGCATCCTCTTCAAGGTAAACGGCAGCGGCAAGGGGCGACTTATCCGAAAACGCGTTGATCAGTTTTTTTCTGTTTGTTTTCGTTTCATAGGCGGAAAGATCTACTTTGGCAAGCTTACCATTTTCAAACACAAAAATCATATAACCCTGATATTTTCTGATTACCGCTGTATAAAGCGCAGTCTCCCCTTCTTCCATCTCCAGCTTTCCGGGCAAATATTCGCCTAAAACAGACGCTTTTGTATCCGGAAAATCATCCAGCTTTGCTTTATAGACCTGATGCTTGGAAGTAAATACAAGGAGTTCGTCTTTATTTGAGCATTCAACACTGCGCGAAACAGCGTCTCCCTCTTTCACTTTCTGTTCACCGCTCATTCTGAGGTTCGCGGTTTTGATCTTTTTAAGGTAACCGCCGTGGGTCAGAAATACCGTCACAGGATAATCCGCTACTTCCGGTTCCTCCGTTTCGATATCTTCAGGTATTTCATACAAAATTTCCGATTTTCTGCCTGTATCATATTTCTTTATTACATTTTGCAGTTCGGAAATAATGATCTGTTTCTTTTTCTTTTCACTGGAAAGAACTTCTTCTAATTCCGCAATCTCATTTTCAAGCGCCTCAATATCATCAATGCGTTTTAAAATATATTCCCGGTTTAAATGGCGGAGTTTGATCTCTGCCACATATTCCGCCTGTGTTTCGTCAATGCCGAAACCAATCATCAAATTCGGAACCACATCGGATTCATTTTCTGTCTCACGAACGATCTTGATTGCTTTATCAATATCAAGCAGTATTTTGGAAAGGCCCTTTAAAAGGTGCAGCTGCTTTCTCTTTTTGGCAAGGCTGAAATTTACGCGTCTTGTAATACAGTTCAGCCTAAATCGAATCCATTCGTTTAAAAGCTCTCTGACACCGCGAACGCCCGGTTTGCCGTCGATCAGAACATTGAAGTTGCAGGAAAACGTATCTTCCAGCGGAGTCAGTTTATACAGCCGCTGCATCAGTTTATCGGGATCCGTGCCCCTTTTCAGATCAATCGTGATCTTCAGGCCTTTCAGGTCTGTTTCATCCCGGATATCCGATATTTCTTTCACTTTATTGGCTTTTGCCAATTCAACGATCTTGTCAATGACCGCTTCGGAAGTGGTTGTGGGCGGTATTTCGGTTATATCAATACAATTGTAAGACTTGTCATAACTGTACTTTGCGCGGACTTTTACGGAACCTTTACCGGTTTCATAAATCTTGTCCAGTTCGTCCTTATCGTAAAGTACGTAACCGCCGCCGACAAAATCAGGCGCAATCAGTGTATCTGAAATAACATGCGCTTTATTTTTCATAAGCGCGATCGTTGTTTCACAAACTTCCCGAATATTGAAAGACGCAATGGAAGACGCCATACCAACCGCAATTCCCGTTGTAACATTACAAAGCACCGTTGGAAAAGTTACGGGCAAAAGCCGCGGTTCTTTCATGGTATTATCGTAATTATCCACAAAATCAACTGTGTCTTTATCTATATCGCAAAAAAGCTCACTGCATATCGGAGCCAGCTTTGCCTCTGTATAACGCGAAGCGGCATACATCATATTTTTGGAATACGCCTTGCCGAAGTTTCCCTTTGATTCCACATAGGGATAAAGCAGGGATTCGTTACCGCGCGAAAGGCGCACCATTGTCTCATAGATGGACGCGTCACCGTGCGGATTAAGCTGCATGGTTCTGCCCACGATGTTGGCGCTTTTGATCGTTTTTCCGTTCAGAAGACCCATAAGATACATCGTGTAAAGCAGTTTTCTGTGCGATGGTTTTAAACCGTCTATTTCCGGAATCGCACGGGAGAGAATAACGCTCATGGCATACGGCATGTAATTGGTTTTCAGGGTTTCCGTAATCACTTCACTTTTAACGGTGCCGGCGTTTTCGATATGCACATTCTCGTTCAGTTTGGATTCCGTTTCCTTTTTGGATTCTTTTCTTTTTCTTGGCATGTTTTCACCTTAATATATCAACTAACGTCTGCTGTGTCCAGATACATATATCCGTAATCGGTAATATACTGTTTTCTTCCTTCCAGATTATCACCGAGAAGAAGATCGAAAATCTGCGAAGTTTTTTCCGCGTCATCCGGCGTTACCAGTATAAGTCTTCGCGTGGCAGGATTCATGGTTGTTAAAGACATCATATCCGCCTCGTTTTGACCCAGACCTTTTGAACGCTGAACGGTATATTTTTTACCTTTCAGTTCTTTTTCAATCTCGCCCATTTCCATTTCATTATAGGCAAAATAGGTCTGATCTTTGCAAGTTACTTCATAAAGCGGTGATTCGTCAATATACACCTTACCCTGCTCAATCAGCTGCGGCATCAGTCTGTAGATCATCGTTAAAACAAGCGTTCTGATCTGAAATCCGTCCACATCCGCATCTGTACAGATCAGGATCTTGTTCCAGCGCAGATTGTTGATATCAAAGGCGGATAATTCTTTAGACGCCTTTGAACGAACCTCCACGCCGCACCCCAGTACCTTAATAAGATCAGTAATAATATCGTTTTTAAATATCTTGCTGTATTCGCTTTTAAGGCAGTTCAGTATTTTACCGCGAATCGGCATGATAGCCTGAAAGTTGGCGTCCCTTGCTTGCTTACAGGCGCCAAGCGCAGAATCGCCCTCTACGATAAACAGTTCTCTTTCTTCCACGTTCTTAGAGCGGCAGTCCACAAATTTCTGCACGCGGTTTGTCATATCAATCTTCGTTTGCAAAGTGCTTTTCAGGCTTTTTCGGGTATTTTCCGCCTTAACGCGGCTTCTCATATTGATCAAGACCTGATCGGCGATCTTATCCGCATCCATTTTATTCTCAATAAAGTAAACTTCAAGCTGTTTTCTGAAAAAATCCGTCATTGCTTCCTGGATAAATTTATTCGTAATGGATTTTTTCGTCTGGTTTTCGTAAGAAGTTTGCGTTGAGAAAGAAGATACAACAAATATAAGAATATCCTCAATATCCTGAATATTGATCTGGCTGTCCGTTTTTGTGTACTTATTATTTGCTTTCAAATAAGCATTGATCTGGTTTACAAAGGCGCTTTTAAACGCCTTGTCCGGCGCGCCGCCGTGCTCCAGAAAGCTGGAGTTATGATAATATTCCTTGCATTGGGTCTTTAAAGAAAAGCAAAGCGCCGCCTTGATGATCAGTTTATATTCACTAAGATCCTCTCTGTCCTTACCAACCCTTTCACATTCCCAATACTGCGGGGTAGTAAAGGCCTTTCCGTCTGCAAGCTCTGCAACATAATCTTTAATGCCGTTCTTATAGCAATATTCGAACGTTTCAAAGCCGTTTGCCGTTTCATTTTTCAGTATAAACGTAATACCGTCATTTACAATCGCCTGGCGTTTAAGCGTATCCTGAAAATATTCCAGCGGCACACAGATATCCGTAAAAACTTTCAGATCCGGTTTCCATTTTATTCTTGTGCCGGTATCTTTCTTTGAATACGGTTCTTTTTTAAGTCCGCCGATATTTTTGCCGCGCTCAAAATGCAAAGTATACGAAAAGCCGTCTCTGTGAATCTCAGCATCCATATATTCGGATGCATACTGCGTTGCGCAGAGACCGAGACCGTTCAGACCGAGCGAGAATTCATAATTGTCAGCGCCGTCCCCGTATTTACCGCCCGCGTACAGTTCACAGAACAAAAGTTTCCAGTTTTCTTCCTTTTCGGCTTTGTTATAGTCAACAGGAATACCTGCGCCGAAGTCCTGCACTTCCACTGAGCAATCTCGAAATCTGGTTACAACGATCTTGTTTCCGCGGCCTTCTCTGGCCTCATCGATCGAGTTGCTCATGATTTCAAAAATAGAATGCTCGCATCCCTCGATATCATTCGATCCAAAGATTACCGCCGGTCTTTTTCTGACTCTGTCCGCGCCTTTTAAAGACCGTATACTTTCATTTGTATAATCATTCTTTTTGGCCATAGTAACCTCCGTACAATTTATACAGAAATATTATACAAGATATTGTGGATTTGTCAAGATTTTGTAATAAATGTAACAATATCATGGAATGAAAACGCTTTATGATACATTTATACAGCAAATTCAACATAAAAAAATAAGATGTGACGAACACATCTTATTCTTTGTAAGAAATCTTTAATTATTATCGCTACCATCTTCCGATGCTTCTTTTTTATCTGTGTCAGATAGACCGGAATCCGATAAAGAAACTACGGAATCTGCACCATCCGAAACCTGCGTTTCAGAAACAGAATAGGTTTCTTCCGCCGTTTCACCGCCATTAACAGGCTGCTCATTCGTATCAGGCTCGGATTTTTCCGTTTCTGTTTCAGGAAGTTTACCTGTCTTCATCAGTGCATCAAACTCTTCTGCATTGATCTTTTCGCGAGCCATAAGAGTTTTGGCAACCAGATCCAGTTTATCATAATGCTCCTTGAGTATGCTATATGTTCTGTCATACGCCTGACGCATCAGTTTTTCGATCTGTTCATCGATTCTTGCAGAGGTTTCTTCGCTGTAATTATTTACATGGCCGTAATCTTTGCCGAGAAATACCTCATTATTTTCATCTGTGTAAACAACAGGGCCGAGTTCCTCACTCATGCCGTATTTCGCAACCATATCGCGGCAGATCTGTGTTGCGCGCTGCAGATCATTGGAAGCGCCTGTAGAAATATCATCAAGCGCAATCGCCTCGGCAACACGGCCGCCCATCATGGATACCAAACTGTCCAGCATCTCGCTTTTTGAAGTGTAATTCTCTTCCTGAGGCTGATACATGGTGTAACCACCGGCACCCATGCCGCGCGGGATGATGGAAATCTCTTTGACCGGATCATGGTTTTCAAGATAAAAAGACGCAACGGCGTGCCCTGCCTCGTGGTAGGCAGTCAGCTTTTTCGCCTTTTCAGAGTATTTGTGGGATTTCTTTTCCGTTCCCATTTCAACACGTGTGGTTGCATCCTGAATTTCTGCGTTCGTAATTGCCTTTTTATGCCTTCTTGCTGCAAGCAGCGCAGCCTCATTCAAAAGGTTTTCCAGATCCGCGCCGGTAAAGCCGATCGTTAGCTGCGCAATTTCTTTCAGGTTGACATCCGGACCCAAAGGTTTGTTTCTGGAATGGACTTTCAGGATGTCTTCCCTACCCTGTGTGTCAGGTCGGTTAACAGTAATCTGTCTGTCAAATCTGCCCGGTCTTAATAGAGCGGGGTCAAGAACATCCGGCCGGTTCGTTGCGGCAATTACAATAACGCCGCTGTTGGTGCCGAAACCGTCCATTTCAACAAGCAGCTGATTGAGCGTTTGCTCTCTTTCATCATTTCCGCCGCCCGTGCCGGCGCCTCTGTGTCTGCCGACTGCGTCAATCTCATCAATAAACACAATTGCAGGCGCTTTTTTGATTGCCTGAGAAAACAGATCTCTTACACGGCTGGCGCCTACGCCGACGTACATTTCCACAAAGTCTGATCCTGAAATAGACAAAAACGGCGCATTTGCCTCGCCGGCAACAGCTTTGGCAAGAAGCGTTTTACCGGTACCCGGAGGGCCGACAAGCAAAACACCTTTCGGTATCCTTGCACCCAGGTCCGTAAACTTCTGCGGATCTTTCAGAAATTCTACGAGTTCTTCCAGTTCTGCCTTTTCTTCATCGCACCCGGCTACATCGGCAAAAGTCTTTTTATCCTTGTTTTCAACGGATTTTGTTTTCACCCTGCCGAAACCGAGTGTTCTGTTGGTCTCATTATTCATGGTATCGCCCATCTTCTTCATCATAAACCAAACGAGAAGAGAGCCGCCCACAATGATCAAAACATACGGCAAAAGATTAAACAGCCAGTTTCTTGAACTGCTCTGTTTGTAGTTGTAAACGATCTGAGAATCGGGATGCGCCTCGTTATACTCATCAATGCTGTCTCTGATATCGTCCAGAAAATACGTAACGCTGGGCACTTTATACTCCTGCTCTTCTTCCGGCTTATCAAACGTTTTATACGTAAGTGCGCCTGAAGTCAGGTCAAGTTCAAATTCAGCGACTTGATCCGTTTTAAACAGATTGACGATCTGGCTGTATTTCATTTCCGTGCCGTTTTGCTGGTTAGCGATCATAAAAGCAAAAACAACCAGCAAAACAGGAATTAAAATATAAAAGATTGCCGATTTCCAGTTTTTGGACATATTGTTCATTAAGCCTTATCCTCCGTGCGGATATACAAAATTAAAATATTTTTGGTATTGCTGTCCACAGCCGTTCTTTGTGAAACCGCATAGCCCGCTATACCGATAATGCCATTATCGTCCGCAATGACGGGTATACTCTTTCGAATTTCGGGCGGAATGTGCAGCTCGTTAAAATATTTTTTTAAATTTTTTGTGCAGTTTCTGCCTTGAATGGAGATTTCATCCCCTGCTTTCCGGCTTCTCACAACCACATTGCCAACTATTTTATCACAGTCGCAATAAAAATCAAACGGTTTGTTATGAAATTCACATTTATTTAAGAATTCTTTTACAGAAATCACGTTTTCTGAGACTTTAAAGCAAATTTCACCGTTATTTTCATGGATATCGGCAATTCTGATTGAGCCGGCAGCGGAAACAGCATAGACGTTTCCGCAGATCTGAAAACGAGAATGGGAAACGCTGAGCGCTACCACACCCGATATAACGTTATCATTGACAGGCAGGTGATTTTCATTCAGCCATCTTGCTATGACCCTGTATTTTTCGCTTGCTGAAAGTTTGTTAAATCTATCGATAATAAGTTTATGATCTGAAAACAGACCATTATAAATACGGTCTGTATGCTTTTCAAGAAAATCCTCATCCCGCTGAATGCTTTCCAGCAAGCGGGAAGTATGCTTTTCAAACTGCGCATTCAGATTATTCATTAGCGGTAAGATCTGATTTCGGATATAATTGCGCGAATAGCCGTCATCATGATTTGTGCTGTCGATTCGAAAAGGAATCTTGTTTCTATTCAAATACGCCCGGATTTCAGAAGAAGAAAGCCCGATAAGCGGTCTTATGATCTTTCCTCTTTTGGGCGGGATGCCACACATGCCTTTTAACGAAGTGCCGCGTGCCATTCTGAAAAGCAGGGTTTCTATACTATCTGATAAATTATGCGCTGTGGCGATCTTATCGCAGTCAATCGTATCAAAAAACGCATACCTCGCCTTTCGGCTGTATTCCTCAACGCCCATTTTAAAGTGTTTTGCCTCTTTCGGTGCATCAATGTGCAGAATCTTAAATGGTATGCCGTTTTTTTTGCAAAATTCTTCACAAAATGCGGCGTCCTCCATACTCTCTTCGCCGCGAATTCCGTGCTCCACATGCGCAGCGGTCAGATCCAGCGCATATTCCTCTTTAATCTGCAGCAAAAAATGCGCAAGCAAAATGGAATCGGCGCCGCCGGAAAGCGCAATCAGCACCGAATCCCCTTTAGACAGCATATCATATTTTTTTACTGTATCAAGAATTTCAGTTATCATTGCCGTAGTCTTTTTCCACGCACCGGAATCTGGTGAATTCCTTATCAAAGGTCATCTCAACCGTTCCCGTTGCGCCATGTCTGTTTTTTGCCACAATCAGTTCCGTGGCATTTTCATCCACCTGATCGCGCTGATCATCGCTGAGCTCACCGCTGTAATAATCCGGTCTGTAAAGAAATAATACAATATCCGCATCCTGCTCAATAGAGCCGGATTCTCTAAGATCGGCCAGCTGCGGCCGGTGGCTCTTATTTCTGCCTTCAGTGCCTCTGGAAAGCTGGGCGCAGCATATTACGGGAATATTCAGATCCTTAGCCATCATTTTCAGGTTTCTGGTTATATCAGAAACTTCCTGAACGCGGTTTTCTTTTCGCACAGCCGATTGAAGAAGACCGAGATAGTCAATAATAATGGCTTCCACATTCTTCATACGGCGTACCTTTGCTTTGATTTCGGGTACGGTAATGCTGGATGAATCATCCAGATACAGTTCCGCCTCCTCAAATTCACCGGCGGCATTTCCGAGACGAACCCATTCATCATCTGTAAGTTCACCGCGGCGTATTTTCTGGCTGGGTATGCCCGCTCTTGCGGAAAGCAATCTTTCTGCAAGCTGCTCTCTGGACATTTCTAAGCTGAAAAACACACACTTTTTTCTTGCAATCATGGAAACGTTTTGCGCCAAATTAAGCGCAAAAGAAGTTTTACCCATTGCAGGACGGGCGCCGATCAGAATCAGATCAGATTTTCCGAGACCGGTAATATATCTGTCCAGCAGGCTGAAACCGGATGGAACCGCCTGATATTTTTCTTTTTCCTCGCCAGTGATCTTATGTAAACGGTCGTACACGTCATTTACAATAACATCGGAAAGTTTTTTCGGATCATCATCCTTGGAACCTTGCCTGATATCATAGATCTTCTGCTCGGCATACTCCAGCAGATCAGATGCGTTTGAATTGTTGGATACAGCCGTTTCTATAATGTTTTGCGATACAGTTATGAGACTGCGCAGATAATACTGCTCTTCCACGATCTTTGCATACGTTTTTACATTTGCAGTGGAAGGAACGCTGTCTCTTAGTGTTAAAAGGTATTCCCTGCCGCCGGCAGCGTCATAAAGCCCTTCTTTTGCAAGAGCGT
>HF991822.1:254432-258037 GCA_000431535.1 Clostridium sp. CAG:678 | reverse complement strand
AAGAGCGTCGGCAATAACAACAGGATCGATTTTTGCCTTAGATCCTGTAAACATTGCCATCATGGAAGAAAATATAGCCTTGTGCTGCGGAAGATAGAAATAATCCTGTTTCACGATTGAAACAACATCTTCCATGCATTCCGGATCAATCAGAATGGATCCTAATACCGCCTGTTCCGCCTCTAAGCTGTATGGCATAGCGGCGGCGCCTGAATTGTTTGTTGGCATTTTTTATCAACCGTTCCTTTATTCAGGCCTCAGAAACCTGAACATAAATTTTTGCGCTTATGCCCTGATATACTTTGATCTCTGCCTCATAAGTGCCAAACTGTTTGATATCCTCAACACTGATCTTGCGCTTGTCTATATCCAGCCCAAGATCGGTTTTGATTACGGCACTAACGTCCTTAGCCGTAACTGAACCGAATAATTTACCGTTAGCACCGGCCTTGGCGGTCAGTTTAAAAGTTTTGCCATCCAGTTTAGCGGCATCTGCCTTTGCGGCATCAATCTCCTGCTGTTTATGATATTTTTTTGCGTTCTCTTTATTATTAAAATCATTCATTGCGCTTGCATTTGCCTCGGTTGCCAAACCGCGGGGAAAAAGATAATTTCTTGCATATCCGTCCGAAGCATTTACAAGTTCACCCTTTTTACCCAGATTTTTAACATCCTGTTTTAAAATTACTTTCATAAGCCGTACCTTTCTTTATATCTCCATGATGATCGGCAGGATCATCGGATTTCTCTTGGTCTTTTCGTACATCATACGTGAGACCTCTTCTTTCAGACTTGTTTTCACACTGTTCCAGTCGTGATAACGGCTGTTGTACGTTTCATCTATTACACGGCAGGCAAGATCCCTTGCCGAATTGATCAGTTCTTCGCTTTCACGAACATAAACAAAACCGCGGCTGACGATATCCGGCCCGCATAAAATATCTCCCGTTTCGGAATCAATCGTTGCAACAATGATTATAATGCCGTCTGCCGAAAGATGTTTTCTGTCATTTAAAACGATGTTGCCGACATCGCCTACGCCGTAACCATCCACATAAACCGCGCCGCTCGGAACGTTTTCAAGCTGCTTGATTCCTTTTTCTGAAATCTCAATATAATTACCGATATCGCCAACAAAAATATTTTTCTTATTGATTCCCATGGCTTCTGCAAGCTGGGCGTGTTTTCTTAAGTGCTTTTGCTCGCCATGCACCGGAATAAAGAATTTTGGATTAACAATACCCATCATGAGCTTGAGTTCTTCCTGGCAGGCATGACCGGATACGTGCACTTCGTACATTTTTTCATAAATAACTTCCACGCCGCGTTTCATCAGTTCGTTTACAACATTGCCAACCATTTTTTCATTACCGGGTATCGGCGTTGCGGATATAATAACGTAATCATTCGGCGATGCGGTAACTTTCTTGTGCTCGCCGTTTGCAATCTTGGTGAGCGCGCTCATCGGCTCGCCCTGAGAACCGGTTGTAATAATTACAAGTTTATCATCCGTGTAATTTTTGATCTCATCAATACTGATCAAAATATTGTCAGGCACATTAAGATAACCGAGTTCCTCTCCAACCTGCACAAGATTTTCAAGGCTTCTGCCAACAACGGCTACCTTGCGCTTCAAATGCTTGGCAACATCAATAATCTGCTGCACTCTGTGGATATTGGATGCAAAAGTAGCCACAACAATTCTGCGCTTTCCGGCTTTTCTGAAAAGGTTTAAGAAAGATTCGCCAACCTTTTTCTCGCTCATTGTATAACCCGGTCTTTCAGCATTGGTTGAATCCTGTAAAAGCGCCAAAACGCCCTTTGTGCCGTATTCTGCAAAGCGCGGCAGATTGATCATGTCGCCGTCTACCGGTGTGGTATCGATCTTAAAGTCGCCGGTATGGATGATCGTTCCCGCCGCACAGGAAATGGCAAGGCCGACCGCATCAGGGATGGAATGGTTCACGTGAATGAACTCAACCGTAAATTTTCCGAGTTTAATTTTATCAGACGGGCTGATTTCGCGAAGCTTTGCCTTGTCCAAAAGGCCGTGTTCCTTCAGTTTTCCTTTGATCAGACCGATCGTTAGTCTGGTTGAATAGATCGGAACATTGATTTTTTTCAACAGATACGGAATGCCTCCGATATGATCTTCGTGACCGTGTGTGATCAGCAGCCCTTTGATCTTATCCGCGTTTTCCTCAACAAATGTAAAATCCGGAATAACCGAATCCACGCCAAGCAGTTCAGCGCCCGGAAATGCAAGGCCGCAGTCAACGATAAACATATCACCGGCATATTCGTAAACGGTCATATTTTTGCCGATCTCATTCATGCCGCCTAAAAATGCAATCTTAATGTTTTCCGCATTTCTTGATCTTCTGCCCGAAGTCTGCGGCTTTTTTGTAACCCTGCGATAAGTATAGGTGCGCTTTGCGGAATTCCGTTTTCCCTCAGCGCTCTTCGCAGCGGCTGTATTTTGTTTTGCCATAAAAGATAACAATCTCCTTTAATTTTAGATTTTTTCCGGTCAAAAAAGTTAGATATATAATAAAATATAATGCCAAACTTGTCAAGAACAGAATAAATAATTCAAGTCATTCTTGGAATCTATATTGATTATTACCAAAATGAATGATAAAATATTCCAAAATGAAAAATACTTTAAGAAAGTGGATCCTATGAAAAAAGTAAAACTGTATACGGACGGCGCGTGCAGCGGCAATCCCGGCAGCGGCGGCTGGGGGGTGGTTCTGGTGTACGGCAGTGCGGAAAAAGAAATATGCGGCGCAGAAAAAAGCACCACCAACAACCGAATGGAACTGACTGCCGTAATCAGAGGGCTTTGCGCTTTAAAAGAGCCGTGCGAAGTGGAAGTGGTAACCGATTCAAAATATGTGTGTGACGCCATCAATAAAGGATGGATGTATTCCTGGAAAAAGAACGGCTGGAAAAAAGCGGATAAAAAACCTGCGCTCAACGTTGATCTTTGGGAACAGCTTATACCGCTCCTTGCGCAGCATAAAACCACCTTTACATGGGTTAAGGGGCACAACGGCCACCCGTATAACGAAAGATGCGATCAACTTGCGGTTGAGCAATACAAAAAACTGCAAAACGAATTTCAAGAATGAATCAGCAAAAATCTGCGGACGGTAAAACCGTCTGCTTTTTTATTGTGGCGATGCCGATTCCAAAACGGCGGCCGCTTAATCTGTATTCTTTTGCGCTTTTTTGCAAACTTGTCTCTTCCGGAAGTTTGCGGATCTGTGATCTGAACAGCGGAACGCGATCCAGCCCGAACAGTCTTTCATACGTCTGATTTTCGTAGTGGATTGAATAATGAACGGTAAACAGGTTGGTGAATTGCAGTATGTTGCTGTTTTGCGCCATAAATGCGTGATTGTTGCCGTAAACAAGCCAGCTTTCACAAAGAAAATAAGCCCATTTCAGTTCGGGAAAATAGCGGCTGAAAAAGGAAACGGCCTGAGAGAGCGATCTTCTGCATTCCTGCGTATCCAGCTTGCCGCAGGCAGGAATATGGACATTGATCACTGTATCCCCATAATGAAACGGCAATTTAGAATAGTGCATTGTGGGATTTT
>HF991822.1:197911-254374 GCA_000431535.1 Clostridium sp. CAG:678 | reverse complement strand
TTCCGATCTTAAAAAGTTCAAACGAAACATGGTGTTTGATCCATGGATAATTTTTCAGACCGTTATTATTATTTTCCCTGCACCATATACCAAGGTCGCTTACAGTATCAAAAAAGATGCTGTCCGGAATTCCTTTTTCTTTATACCATTTATAGGTATATTCAAATGCTTTCAAGGCAATCGCAAGACGAAGAAGATCGCTGCATTTTCTGATCTTTTTAACATTGCCGTTCGCATATTCCTCTGCAAGGCGCAAAAAAGCGACCTCGTCCGAAACGGCAAGGTCACTTAATTTTGTTTTCAGATCATTGCTGATGCCTGCATAATCAATAAACTTAAAATCCATAGATTATTGTGCCTGAGACGTGCTTTGCGCAGCGCCGGAAGTGGTTTCATATCTGCTGGTAAGACCGCTTGAAACAACGTAGCGCACTTCCGTCTGTATGCCGTACTGCTGCAAAAGCGGCAGCACTTCCTCATAAAGGAATGTGGAATCCGCGTCTTCATCCTGGATAACAAAACTTGCGCCGGAATCGAGATAACGCACTTCGCTTTCAAGCCCTTCTATTCCGTCCACCTCTTCGCCCTCAAAGAAGATATAGGTGCCTTTTACTGTGATGATCCCTTCATACGGGTTTTCCGGCAAGGTATATGCTTGCGTTTCCGGCTCCGTAGTTGTTTGCGCAGTTCCAAGACCGATACCGGCAAGAGAACCGCTGAAATACAGATAACAGAAAACGGCAATAACCACAACAAGAAACGTGAGAATAATAGGCCATTTGCTGCTTTTTTTCTCTTTTTTAAAACGATGGCGTTCCAGCGTTGCCGTCTCTTCTTCTATATGGGTTGCGTTAACATCCACATTGTTTTCTGTTTCGTGATAGGAAGCATCTGTTACTTTATGCACCACAAGCGGGCTGTCCAGATGTTCATCATGATAATCGTTTGCCATATTAAAAATCCTTTAATCCGCAAATTTCTACTTTTTATTATTAGATATAATATCATAATAATCCTTTTTTTTCAATAAGTTATTGCAATTAAAAATATCCGCTGTTATAATCTAACTATAAATAACAGGAGTGTTTTTATGAGGATACTTGCTTTTGACATTGGCGGCACGAACATCAAATATGCCGTCTGCAACGAAAAATACGTGCTTACTGAAATCCAGTCTGTGCCTACGGAGGCTGCGAAAGGCGGTCAGTATATCATCAACAAAGTACTTGATATTATTGACGACTTTGAGGATATTGACCGAATTGCAATCAGCACAGCCGGTCAGGTAGATTCCGAAAACGGCATCGTGGTATATGCCACAGATAATATTCCCTATTATACTGGAATGATGGTTAAGAAAATGGTGGAAAGCAAGACTGGAATTCCAACATACGTTGAAAATGACGTGAATGCCGCCGCAGTCGGCGAAGCGCTTTTCGGCGCCGCTAAGGGATGCAGTGATTTTATCTGTCTTACGTTCGGAACCGGCATCGGCGGCGCAATATATATTAATAATGAACTGTATAAAGGTTCTCATTCCTCCGCCGGCGAATTCGGGCACATTATAACGCACGCAGGCGGCAGGCCGTGCACTTGCGGCGGTGAGGGCTGTTTTGAGCAGTATGCTTCGGCAAAAGCGCTGACGCAGGCAGTTGAAAAAGTAGCAGGCAAAGAACTTAACGGATTTCAGATCTTCCAGAAAGAAAACATTGAAAACAGAGAAATCCGCCATGTAGTTGATATCTGGATTGATGAAATCATCATCGGTCTGAAAAGCCTGATCTGCGTTTTTAATCCGTCTCTGATTGTTCTCAGCGGCGGAATCATGAGTGAAGAATATATTATTGATCTGATAGACAGAAAGATATATAAAGAACTCATGACAAACTTTAAAAACGTAAAAATCGTAAACACAGAACTTGGAAACAATGCAGGCCTGTTAGGCGTTGCATACAAAGCGTCCAAATTATAAAATTTAAGATCCGGCAGCGAACTGCCGGATCTTTTTTTAAGTTTACCTGCATTTCATTTTAAGAGTGCTGCCGGTAGATACCTACTTTCATTACCTGTACTTTTTAAACCTGCAAAATTTAACAAAGAATACAGAAAAAGGCTGTTTCGTTTTGAAACAGCCACAAATCATAAGAAATATTCTATAAGATTATGAACGGCAAGCGTACCATCCGTGCGCAGAATATGTTTATACCGCTCCATATTAATATCGCTGTGCTCCGTTTCCTTGCTCCAAAGGTGGATCGTCCAGGCATCATTTCCGAAAAATGCCGGGATCAGCACGCCGACTGCTGCGGCTTTGATTTTAGACAATGCATCCCGGTCATATATTGCCTGCAAAAAATATCGAAATATCATATATACTGCTATATTTTCGCAACTTTTTGTGTTAATGACAGATTGATTGAAAACGCCTTGCTCAACTTTTTTTACCCACTCCGGATTAATGACTTCCGGGTTCTCAAAGACCTCTTTAAAAGACACAGCAGGTTTACCTTCGGGATAATCGCCCAAATCTTTTTGAAGTTCAAAACCAAATTTTAAAAGCTGCGTCATTCTGTCCTTCAGCGGAAGTGCTTTATTTTTTACGATCTCATACGCTTTTTTCCTTGCTTTTAACAGCAGGAAATAGAGTTCGGCATCAATGTCATTCAGCACAGGCGGATCGGAATTTACGGTTTCCACAAAATCAAAATCTTCTTTTAAATTCCACATTATATCGCTTGCGACCGGGCAGGAAAAGGATAAGCCCATTTCCCTTACAGAACCAAAATCATTAATAAATCTTGGGAAAGTACGGCAGGTATAAGGGGTGTGCTCCTGCCCAAGTGCAATATGCATATCGCAAAGATTATCCCGGTTCAGAAACGGGCACCTCTTATTCTCCGTAAGCCGAAAAACAGTATTTCCGTATTCATCTTTACTTAAAACAGAATCGATCCTGCTTTTAAAACTGTTTTTCATGGCTTTATAATAAACAAGTGAATCGCTGTCTGCATCCACATCCCAGCCCTGGCAGCAGGAATCCGGGCAGTCCCCCGCTATGCATTTAAAATCATTATAAAAAGAAGGCGTTACAATTTTCATACTTTCCTCCTAAGAGACGTTTCTTTGCTGTTTTGATAAAAAAGAAACGGCTAAATCCAAATGGAAATAGCCGTTTAATGGTGCGAGAGACGGGACTTGAACCCGTACGAGTCGCCCCACACGCCCCTCAAACGTGCGCGTCTGCCGATTCCGCCACTCTCGCTCACAACGATAGAGATTATAACAGATTAATCATATGTTGTCAATATCAATTTTAAAAATTTTCAAAATATCTTCCGGATTGTTTATGATAATATCCGCACCGGCAGAGAGCAGGTTCTGAGCGGGTCTGAAACCCCATGTAACGCCGATTCCAAGGCAGCCCAAATTATGCGCAGACTCAATATCAACATTGCTGTCTCCGATCCACACAGCATTCTCTGCCTGGATATAAAGTTCTTTCAGAATCTCAGCGGGAACCTGTGGGTCCGGCTTTTTTGGTTTGCTGTCCAGCGCGCCCTGCACAACATCAAAAACATTTCTGCCAAAGAGTTCAAACACCATGCCCTTGGCGGAAAGATCCGGCTTATTTGTGCAGACAACCAGTTTTTTGCCTGCATTCTTGAGGGCGCGAACCACTTCCGCCATTTCCGGATAAACATGTGCATGGTCAAATTTAATTTTATCGTAAACAACTTTAAACCTCGCATAGGCGGATTCCAGTTCTTCCGTGCTCAGTTTATTTTCAAACGCTCTTTGAACAAGCAGTTTTGCACCGTTTCCCACAAACGCCTTATAATCGTCCATACTCCATTTCGGCTTGATTCCATGCTCTTTCAGAAGATAGTCACACGCAAGCCCAAGATCCTGAATCGTATTCACAAGCGTGCCGTCAAGATCAAATATAAAGCATTCCGGAGAACCTGCCGCGGTTGACGCTTCCATTAAACTGCTTTCATCATGAACGATAATCGTTTTTTCCATAAACATCACTTAAATCTTCAAATTTTTTCTTTTTGGCGTCATAAATCAGTTTTGCGGCAACGCAAAGAACAGCAATGCCCAGCACCGCAGCAAATTCAATATAGATCTTCTTTTCATCCGCAGCGCTGCTTGTGGAAAGTCTGCCGCTCTTTACTTTCGTCCACAGATCTGCCTGCAGTTCAAGAATATTCTGCGGCAGATTGCCAAAATACTGCCCTTTCGGCATTTCAGCAGGATAGACTGCTTCATTGCCATGAAGAGAATGCTCCTCATTATTGATAACAGAAAGATTGGGAGATGCATAATAAATATATTCCGCGTTTTCAAGCGCTACCTGCGGCTCATGCATAAAGTTGATAAACGCCTCCGCACCGCGCTTATTCTGCGTACAGGTTGGTATGCAAAACGCGTCATAAAAAATGTTTACGCCTTCTTCCGGAAAAGCGTATGCCAGATCGGGGTTATTTTCATTCATCAGAGCATAATCCCCGGCATAATACGTGGCAAACGCGTATTCGCCGCTCTCCATAAGATTAAACACTTCATCCATTACATAAACGGGGTTTACTTTATCTCTCTGCTCAGCAAGGAGTTCGGCGGCAGCGTTCCAGTCGCTTTCATTCGTGGTATTGAAATCCTGACCAAGCAGCGCCTGCGCAATTGCAAAAGCGTCTCTGGAATTATTAAACATCAAAACTTTGCCTTTATACTGTTCATCCCAAAGCACATTCCAGCTGGTGGGAACTTCGTCAACCAATTGTGTATTATATATCAGTGCCGTTGTACCCACATTATAGCAAAGAGAATATTTCTGATCCGGATCATAAAACAGATTCTGATATTGCGGCGCAATTAATGAACGGTTGGGAACATTGTTCCAATCGATCTCCAGCAGCATATTTTCATCAATCAGGCGCTCAATCATATAATCACTCGGCACAATCACATCATATGACACACCGCCGCCGGCGAGTTTTGAATACATATTTTCGTTGGATTCAAAATTCGTGTAGTTGACTGTTGCACCCGTCAGCCGCTCAAATTCCGAAACAACGTCCATAGATCCTTCAGAACCGTCAGAGATATATTCTCCCCAGTTGTACACGTTCACCGTAGTGCCCTGCAAGCCGAGGTTTTCATAGTACGCTATCTGCTCCTCGGTAAAGATCTCGTCATCCTCCGCGGCAAAAGCACAAACGGAAACAGGTGCCCAGCAAAGCACAAGGCAAAGTATAAGGGTTAAGATCTTTTTCATTTCCGCTCACTCTTACCCTTTTCTGACCGGTTCTGCGCAATATTCAGCAGAATAAGCAACACAAGAATCACAACAAACATCAGCATGGAAAGCGCATACATATCCGGCTTTACGCGTTTTTTCGTAAGCGAAAAAATATAGATGGGCAGCGTTTGAAAACTCGGCCCGTTTGTAAAATAGGATATGATGAAATCATCCAGCGAAAGCGTAAAGCTCATGACAAGACCAGTTATGATTCCGCTCATAATATTGGGCAGAACGACTTTGAAAAACGCCCTGACCGGTTTGCAGCCAAGATCAACTGCCGCCTCATAAATATTAATATCAAACTGCCTGAGTTTCGGCAGAACATTCAAGATAACATATGGCAGGCAGAAAGTGACGTGCGCGATCAGCAAAGACCAGAAATTGAGTGATTCGCTGCGGTTTAGCATAGCACCCACAAAAACGAATAGCAGCATCATGGAAATACCGGTAACGATCTCCGGATTCATCATGGGAATATTCGTTACGGTCATAATAACACTTTTGATGCGTTTGCTTCTGTAATTATAAATGCCTACAGCAGCCAGCGTACCGATAACAGTAGAAATAATACAGGAAACAACCGCAAGTATAATGGTGTTTTTCAGCGCATCCATTGCCGCAGAATTGGAGAACATTTCTTTCCACCATTTCAGGGAAAAATCTGTAAATTCATATGTGCTTGCGCTTTCGTTAAAGGAGAAAACAGCCATAACTGCTATCGGAGCGTAAAGAAATATGAAAACCAGAACCATATAAAATTTTGACATTGGAGAAAGTTTTGCTTTTTTCATATTACTACTCCCCCTTCCGAATCGCTGTCTGCACCCAGATAATTCATGACGCCGAGACAAATGAGTATCAAAATCATCAGCACAAGTGAAAGACTTGCGCCAAGATGATAGTTATTTGCAGACTGAAACTGCGTTTCAATGATATCGCCGATCAGAACAATCTGACCGCCGCCGAGTTTTTGGGTGATATAAAAAGTGGATACACAGGGCACGAATACCATGGTGATGCCGCTTAACACGCCCGGCAAAGACAGCGGCATCACCACTTTTTTCAGAATCTGAAACCGGTTGGAGCCAAGATCCTGTGCAGCCTCAATTAGAGAATTATCCATTTTAGAAAGCACGGAATAAATGGGCAGGATCATATAGGGCAGAAAATTATACACCATGCCCAAAATCACGGCTCCGCCTGTATTGATCAGCTGGAGACTGTTCAGCCCCAGCGCATTTAAAAACGTATTGATAATGCCTGTATCGCCCAATATTGTCATCCAGGAATAAGTCCTGATCAGGAAATTCATCCACATCGGCAGCATAACAAGAAGCACCATCATGCTTTGGGTGCTGAATTTAAGTTTAGAAAGGAAATAAGCAAACGGATAAGCAACCACAAGGCAAATCGCCGTGGCGGCGAAGCCATACAGAATGGAAAGCAGAATCGTGGAAGTATATTCCGGTATTGCCTTGATACTTTCCAGTGAAAACGCGCCGGTTGTATCTGTAAAAGCATAATAGATGACCATCAAAAGCGGCACAATGATAAATAAAACAGACCAAAGGATATACGGTTTATCTATGATCTTTTTGGAAAGACTATTTTTCATCTGCGTCCTCCCATTCATAATCAGCGTCGTTTATATGGTCAAACTCGTCTGAGAAGAATGAGTAGTCGCCGAATTCACCGCTGTATTCGCTGCGTTTCATAACGTGAATGGAATCGGCATCTATATACATGCCGATCGTTTCACCAACCTTATGATATTCCGTTGTTTGAACAAGCCAGATAAAGCCGCCGACATCTACAAAAGTTTCAAAGAAAGTGCCTTTGAAAACAACATCCGTTACTACGCCCGGCAGCGTATCTTTTTCGCCGACTTTTTTAATTGTGATGTCCTCGGGACGGATCACAGCTTCCACACGCTCGTTTGGCGCAAAACCTTTGTCTACACAGTCAAACGTAACGCCGGAGATTTTTACGTAATAATCCTTGATCATAATGGCGTCAACAATATTGGATTCACCGATAAAATCCGCCACAAAGGCGTTGACAGGTTCGTTGTAGATATCTTCCGGTGTTCCGATTTGCTGGATCTTTCCTTTATCCATAACAACAACCCTATCGCTCATGGAGAGCGCCTCTTCCTGATCGTGCGTAACATAGATAAACGTGATGCCAAGCCTTTTTTGAATGGCTTTCAGTTCCTTTTGCATGTCTTTTCTGAGTTTTAGATCCAAAGCGCCCAAAGGCTCGTCCAGCAAAAGCACATGCGGTCTGTTCGCAAGTGCCCTTGCAATGGCAACACGCTGCTGCTGCCCGCCCGAAAGGCTGTCTATCGACCGTTTCTCAAACCCTTTCAGATTGACAAGTTCAAGCATTTCGGCAACAGTTTTTCTGATTTCTGCCTTGCTCATCTTCTGAATTTCCGGGCCAAAAGCCACGTTTTCAAACACATTTAAATGCGAAAAAAGAGCATAACGCTGAAAGATCGTGTTAACCTTTCTTTTATGAGGCGGAATATTGTTGATCACTTTCCCCTCAAATACGATCTCCCCTTCATTCGGCTCAACAAAACCCGCGATACAGCGAAGTGTGGTTGTTTTGCCACAACCGGAAGGCCCAAGCAGCGTTATGAACTCTTTTTTATTGATTGACAGATTCAGTTTGTCAAGAATCACATTTTCTCCGTACTTTACGGTAATACCCTTAAGATCAATGATTTTTTCCAATTATGCACTTCCTCTTTGTAACCCGATTTAACGCATTTAGCGTTATTGAAATAAATATATCAAATTATGAGGAAATGTCAATAATTTCAGAATATTTTTTTCAAAATTTCTTCTCCGTTTGCAACTTTACGTACAGTATCCGCCACAAGTGAAAAATCGCATACCATGGATTTTGTTTTATGAATGCAGTCATCCATTCCGAACGGAATGAAGTAATAATTTTTATAATTCATCAGATTGCCGATGTTCTTTGCCGCAGCGCCAAGCGCATCATTCGTTGAAACGCCGATGATCACCGGGCGTGAATTTCTTAAATGGCTCTTTGCCGCCATTGTAACTGCCGTATCGGCAATACCGTTTGCAAGCTTTGCAAGCGTGTTGCCCGTGCAGGGCACAATACACAAAATATCAAACATTTTTTTAGGGCCAATCGGCTCTGCCTGCTCAATTTTATGAATGATCGGCTTGCCGGTGATCTCCTCTATTTCTTTCTGAAAATCTGCGGCGTCACCGAATCTTGTGTCCGTACTATATGCGGTTTCGCTCATAATGGGATAAACATCATATCCTGCGTCAACAAGTTCTCTGAGCGCATTCAGGGATTTAGAGAAGGTGCAGAAAGACCCGGTTAAAGCATATCCTATTTTCAAAGTTTTTCCCCCTCAATCATATTCATTACAGCCTCTGCGATGATTTCTCCCGCCGTTTTCTGCGTGTATTTGGACGGCATGCCTTTGCCGTTGATCAGTTTTATTTTAAGGCTGTTTGCAACAAGCGTATCAACGCCGCCGGGGAATGAAGCGAGGTCAAGTATCAAAACGCCTTTTTTTTGCGCAGCTAATTCGTCTTTTGTTAAGACGATATGCGGAACCGTATTGATTACAATATCATAATCAGCAGGATTTTTCAGTTCCGAAAAAGAAATATGTTTGGCGCCGTTAAACTGAACTTCCGCGGCAGAAAGCGAACTTCTTGAACAGACCGTGATGTTCGATCCGTAAGAGCAAAGGATCTTATGGAGTGCCTTTGCGATTCTGCCGTATCCGATGAGCAGTATTTTGCTTCCGGTAAGCGAATAATCCGTATTCTGCTCTAAGCAGGCAACAGCGCCCTCCGCAGTAAGAAATGCGTTTTTTTGCACATAGGTTTCGTTTTTCATATAATCAAAACCGTTTTTGTAATCTCCTTTTCCGTAAAAAACGATTTTTCCTTTCACGGAATCGATCATTTCCTTTTTTACCGGAACGGGAAGCAAAACAAAATCACAGTTTTCGGCGTCTTCCGTATATTTAAAACCGTGCTTTTCAAGATATTCGGCAGCGTAGATCATTCTTTTATCCTGTGTATAGGGCACGGCAAATGAAACGAGTTTCATATAATCACTCCCACAATCCATAGTATGCTTAAAATATTTTGATGTTCATTGCGTTTAGGTGTTTATTTTTTGTTATAATAGTTGTATAATATTATAAATTTAGTAACGGAGGATATTCCCCTTGAAAACGATAGACGAATTGCTGAAAGAAGTTAAGAATGTGCATTTTATCGGTATCGGCGGCGCAGGAATGTGCCCCCTTGCTGAAATCCTCATATCCCTGGGATATCACGTTTCGGGATCGGATAATAACGATACGGAAACCTTTCGCCGCGTTGAAAAAGAAGGCGCCAAAGTATTTCTTGGGCAGAAAAAAGAAAACATCAGCCCGGATACGCAGCTTGTGATCTATACGAACGCCATACTTGCCGGAAATGAAGAGCTGGAATACGCAAAAGCGAATTTCCCTTGTTTTGAGCGTGCAGAACTTTTAGGCGCGGTCAGCAGGGTATTCAGCAACTGTATCGGCGTTTGCGGAACACACGGAAAAACAACGACCACCAGTATGATCACAGAGGCTTTGCTGGACGCCGGTTTGGATCCGAGCGCTGTAATCGGCGGCAAACTGCCGAGAATTGATGCATACGGCAGAGTTGGTAAAAGCCAGAATTTTGTTTGTGAATCCTGTGAATTCAACAACACATTTCTGCACATGAATCCGGATATGGCGGTTGTTTTGAACGTGGATGAGGATCATCTGGATTTCTTCGGAAATCTTGATAATATAAAAAAATCTTTCCGCAAATTCTGCGAAAACACAACCCGAACCATTATTTATAACGGTGATGACGAAAACACCGTGGATATGCTTAAAGGCATAACCGGAAAGAAACTGATTTCTTTCGGCATCCAAGACGGCAATGATTACACGGCAAAAAATATAGATGTACCCGGTGGGTTTCATATTGAGTACGATATTTATAAAGGCGAAACTTATATCACACATATCGTGCTGACCGTTCCGGGCGAACACAATGTGCTGAACTCGCTTGCCGCTTTTATTGCTTGCGTGGAGAGCGGCGCAGATCTTGAAAAAATCAAGCAGTCCCTTTACGAATTTCACGGCGCCGGCAGAAGGTTTGAACTGCGCGGCACCTTTAAAGGGATCACCCTTGCAGACGACTATGCGCACCACCCCAAAGAGATAGAGGTAACGCTCAAAGCCGCAAAAAAAATGAATTACAAACGCGTATGGGCGGTTCACCAGCCGTTTACTTATACAAGGACGGCCAAATTTTTAGATGATTTTGCAAGAGTATTAAAAATTGCGGATCGATGCGTGATCTCTGAAATCATGGGCAGCCGCGAGGTAAATACGATCGGTATAAAAGCAACGGATCTTTCCTCCAAAATACCGGGCGCGGTTCAGATTGATAAACTGGAAGATATTGCCGATTACCTTGCCGAGCACTGCAAGGACGGAGATCTTGTGATCACGCTGGGCTGCGGTGATGTATATAAAGTTTCCAGAATGTTGGAAAAGAAATTAAAGTAACAAAAAATTGGGCAACCGCCAAAAGGCGGCTGCCCTTTTCTCATCAGCAGATATCTTCTTTCAGAGTTTCTACGATTGAATCGTGTTTCAGTTTTGACACAGCATAAAACATGGAGGCACCAACAATCAGAAATACTGCCGCTACAACGAGTAAGAAAAGAGGGATGTTGATCGTAAACGGAATATTGCTTGACTGAAGACAAATATACATTCCAAAAGAGATCAAAATACTGATGGGAATACCAAATAGAAGTGCTTTCAGCCCGTAAAACAGACTTTCAAGGCAAATCATTTTATTGAACCCTGCCGGTGTAATGCCAACGGATTTATACATGGCAAACTCTTTTCTTCTGAGATCGATTCCGGTTGATACGGTGTTAATAATATTGGCTACGGCAATCAGTGTGATCAGCGCAACAAATCCGTAAGTGAATACCTGAAGAACAAAAATTACGGTATTCATCGTTTCCATGGATTCCGTCAGATTGATATACGTAATGCCGCTCATGGAATTCTGATCAATGATCTTGCCGATCTCATCACAGGTTTGCTCTGCATCGTCTGTTTCAATGCCCATTTGCAGAATCGGCGGCTCCCCATAGTTACTGAAATAAGCATTATTGCAATAGGAAATATACATACTTAGCGGTATATAGAGACTGATCATAGTGGCGTCGTTCAGATTACAAAGATAATTATCTGCATCATAATCCACAAAATCAGTAACGACTGCTTTTATGTTTTTATTTTCGGAATTCGGCAGAACGTTGCCATTTTCATCTGTAGCGTCATAATAGAACGCTTTTCCGATTATGTTATCCGTAAATACCTTGCCGGTTGAATTATCATGAGAAACATTATTCATCAGCAGCGCTTTGACTTGAGAATCATTTCCGTTAACCACGGAATAATACGGATGATAATCAATGCCGTTTTCTTCACACAGGGCATTAAAATCCTCATCATTAATAAAATTCATATAGGCGCAGGTATCTTCAAACAATTTGCTGTAAGATGAAGTTAGATTCTCTTTATTAGCAACATCCTGATTCGTATACAAGTTATCCTGCGGTGTATCGCCGCCGTAAAAGAGAATACTGCTTGTCGTGCTGTACACGGCGTTTACACCGTTTATATTCTGCGTTTCTTCAACAAGTTTGTTATAATCCTCTTCACCGCCGGCGGTAACCGTTACCTGATACGGCATATCGTTTTGCAAATCATTCGCTTTTACAAACATATTGCAAAAAGAATTAACGCTTAAGAACAGAATGATGGACAGAGCAATGCTTGCCGTTATCACTCTTGATTTTCTGCCGTTGCGTTTTAGGTTTTTATTTGCAAGTTCTCCCTCGTAGCCGAAAATCAGGCGGATCAGTTTGGAGGATCTTAATTTTTTAGATTCAAGTTTGATTTCATTCGTCTGCCTTAAAGCGTCTATCGGTGTAACGGAAGACGCTTTTTTTGCCGGAATCATAGCGGAAATAAAGATTGTAAGCGCACTTACAAGGATGATGCCGAGGATGATCCATAAAGGTACAACCACATTCATTTCAATATTCTCTCCGCCATTGATCATACCGGATTCCTGTATTCTTTTTCCAACCGCCTTAAGCGTGATAAAAATACCGAGAATCCCGGCTCCGATCCCAACGGGAATGCCCACAAGGCCAAGCAAAAAGCCTTCAAAATAAACGGAAGAACTCTTTTGAGATTTCGTTGCGCCAACAGACGCCAACATACCGAGATATCTGGTTCTTTCCGAAAGAGACATACCGAACGCGTTATAAATAAGCGCGATGCTTGCAATCATAATAACCGCAAGAATAACAAGGCACATCGGAATGATAGTCAACGCGAAGGCACCGTCTGCCGCAAACGAGAAATTCCCACCCAAATATTCTTGATTTATTCTGTATCTTGAAGAATCGATACCGCAGGCGGTCATGATCTGCTGAATATCGGCTGTTGATTTCATATTTACATCGGTAAGTTGAATGTACGCAGTTGCGCCGTTCAGTTCTTCCGGCTCCGCAAGGCGCAGGATCTTATAGCCACGGGTGGGGAAATTATTGTCTACAATCCCGGCGATCCTGTATTCTTTGATATCGTTTATAGTAAAGGACTCTCCCGCAACATAATTCCCGGTAACATCCAGAACAGAACCTTCGCTTTCGTACTGCCGTGTGCCCACAGGAATGGTTACTGTGTCTCCAACCTGCCAGTCCAGTTCATTACTTTCAATAAATTCCTTTTCAACAAGGATCTCGTCATAATTTTTCGGCATAGCGCCGTCAATCTCTGTAGTTACCGTCTGGCTGAGACCAACGGAATCCGCAGCATAAACAGACCCAACGGAAGTGCGCGGGGAAACGCCGTAATCAATCATGAAACCGGAAGATTCCGAACCAAGCTGGGCGATCTCCCCTACTTTTGAAACCGTATTTTGCGATTCAAGTTTACTTAGTTCATCTGTTGTTACGTTTACGACCTGCGCGTCCCAGTGCCCGCCGGAATAGTAAGTAACATCAGCTATATAGTTCATAAAGGAAGCAATGCTGACAAACACCGCTGTGATCATGGCAACGGACACGCAGATGCCCAGGATCGTAACCACTGTTCTGCCCTTGTTCTTTTTAAGATGCGCAAGGGTGAGTTTCTGTATGATGCTCAACCCATCCTCACCTCATCTCTTGTGATTCTGCCGTCTTCAATCGCGATGATCCTGTCTGCAGAAAGCGCAATACGCTCATCATGCGTGATTATAATAACGGTCTGATTGAATTCTTTATTGAAGCTTCTGAGCAAGGAAATGATCTCGCGGCTGTTTTCACTGTCCAGATTACCGGTAGGTTCGTCCGCCAGCAAAAGAGCCGGATTATTGATGAGTGCTCTGCCGATTGCTACTCTTTGCTGCTGACCGCCTGACAGCTGATTCGGCAGATGATTCATTCTGTTGGAAAGTCCGAGTTTCTGAATGATATTGTTCACTTTTGCCTGATCTGGTTTTCTGCCGTCCAGCAAAAGCGGGAGAGTAAGATTTTCCTCCACCGTCAGGATCGGGATCAAATTATAAAACTGATAGATCAGTCCGATTTGCCTGCGTCTGAAAATAGCAAGCGCCGTTTCATCCAGGGTTGAGATATCGGTCTTATCAATAATGACCGAGCCTGAAGTTGCGGTATCCACACCGCCCAGAATGTGCAGCAGTGTGGATTTTCCGGAGCCGGACGGCCCGACGATTGCTACAAACTCGCCCTTTTCCACGGAAAAGGAAACATTATCCAGCGCTCGAACCATAACGTCACCTTTGCCGTAAGTTTTGCATAGATTTTGCGTTTCAAGAATTTTCATTTCATCTATCTCCTTTCTACGATCAAAAGAATACCATTTGAACCTTACAGCAAAATGACTTTTTTATAACAGTTTCGTAATATTACACTACAAACTTATAAAAACGTATCGTAAACTTCGTTCCGATCCCCTCTTTGCTTTTTACATCTATATTTGCGTTTTCTTTTGAAAATACGGCTTTGGAAAGCGCAAGCCCGATGCCGACGCTTTCTGCCGAGGAATTTTTGCCGTGATAAAACCGCTCAAAAATATGCGGAAGATCCTCTTTTGCAATACCGCTGCCGTTATCGCTGATTTCAATCTCGTTATAGATCGTTGTGGAATTTGTGTTTATATTGAGCGTTCCGCCGTCAGAAGTGTGTTCTAAGCAATTTTTAATGATGTTTTCAAGCGCCTCAACGCTCCAGTTTTCATCACCCGTAAAGATAAAGGGATTCACATGTTTGCTGATCTTAATTTTTCTGATCTCCGCCTGTACCAGAAACGGCTTGATGCTGCGATCAATAATATCTGCGCAATTCAGAGATTTCATATTAAAATCCGCTGTATCCGCATCCAGTTTTGATAATTTCAAAAGCGTGGTGATCAGCCATTTCATCTTTTCCAGCTGTTCTTCAATGATTCTGATAAATCCGGCGCGCTTTTCTTCATCTTTTTCATCCTGCAAAACCTCAGTAATGATCATCATAGAGGTGAGCGGCGTTTTCAGCTGATGTGAGATATCTGCAAGCGAATCCGCAAGATAAAGTTTATCTTTTTTCGCATCCTCACTTGCTGTGCGCAACAGGATCATCACTTTATATAAATTGTTTTTCAGAATAGAAAGCTCGCCCTCGGCATTGTCATTGACAGCAAGTTCGTAATTGCCGGAGCAGACTGCGGAAAGATAATCATTGAGTTCTTCTATCTTACGATATCTCTGCTTTGTAAAAACATAAAACACAACGGATAGGATGATGCCAAGCGCAAGGCTAATGAACGCGCATGCTGTGCTGATAAACAGACAGATCAAAAAGCATAGTACCGTTGCGAACGCCGATATCATCAGCATGAGTCTGAATTCTTTATTTTTCATTTTTCCAATATATACCCGAGTCCCCTTACGGTTTTTATAATGTTGGGAGACGCGGGATCCTCCTCAATCTTATCTCTCAGTCTTTTAATATACACGGTGAGCGTATTATCGTTTACAAAATCGCCGGCAACATCCCAGATATCCTCCAGCAGTTTCTGCCGGGAAAGCACAATGCCGCGGTTATTGATAAAGATCAACAGCAATCTGTATTCCATAGCGGTTAAGATCACTTCTTTAGAATCTTTATAGACTTTTGCCTCATTTGTATTGATTCTAATGTTGCCTATATTAACAATGCCGTCGGCCGTGTCTTTATTATAGCGGCGCAGCACGGTCTTGATACGCGCCAGAAGTTCCTTGACCCGAAACGGTTTTGAAATATAATCATCGGCGCCGAGTTCAAGACCCATAATCACGTTAACTTCATCATCATAAGCGGTGAGAAAGATCACAGGCAGATCACCCTGTTTTTTGATTTGCGTGCAAACATCATAACCGCTGCCATCCGGCAGCGTAAGATCAAGAATATACAGTGTAAAGGTTTTATTCCGGATGATCTCCAGCGCCTCTTTTACTGTTTTTGCAATCGTTACGGAATAACCCTCATTTTTAAGCGAATAGGAAAGGCCGATTCCGATTGCATTGTCATCTTCAAGCAGAAAAATATCCATACCGATACCTCCTTATCTATAATAGCATATACAAAAGGTGAACTCCATTACAAAATTGTAATATTAGCTGCGTTCGGTGCGCACCAGCAATGAATCTTTCTACACAAACAAGAAAAGGGCGCATACTACGCCCTTAATGTTTTAAGATATTCTTTTGTGTTCCGATCCACCCTGAAACTGTCCCTAATTTTAGAAATGGTTCTGTTCTGCACGTCTTTGGGCAAAGTTTTGGATTCCAGCACAGGCATCACCTTATCCTGATATTTCGTAAAGGCCGTGCAAAGCGCCCAGGCAACCGCCATCTGAACGTAATAATACTCACTTTTTACACTCTTTAGCCAGTTTAGTGAGAAATCTATATAATCATCCGTCAGATAATAATCCATCAGGATAACAGCGGCAAAGCGCAGTTCGTATTCCTTTTCCGAATCCATATACTTTTTTAAATATTGCAAAAATTCCGTTCGCTTTTTTTCAATAAATTTCAGGGACGCGCAGACACAATCGCAAACCGCCCAATTATCAATTCTGGGCACAAACCCGTCTAACAGAGATAATCTTTCGGAATATTCCATTTTTTTATAGCCGATATAAAAGCCGTGCAACATAACCTCTTCATAATAATCCCAGGCAAAGTCATCGCTTTCCAGTTTTTTGCCCAGTTTTCTGAGCTGCGGTATTCTGACGCCGATGATCTTATCTTCCTGCACATCCGGTATCAGTTTTTTATGAAACGCTTTGTATTTCGGATCCGCCGCGGCGAATAATTTCTGCCTTATGTCCAATTTCATCACCGAAATCAGTATATCATTTTTTTCTTTCCTTTACAATACGTGCGGCAAAATAAGAAACAGCGCAAAACACTGCGCCAACGGCAAGAAAGTTTACAAGATTCTGCGAGTGATAAACGATCTCAAAAACCGAGGGGCTTACAACAAAAGCGCCTTTGATCTCAAAAAGAACAGAAACAATAAATGCGCAAAAATTGATCAGCAGAGCAAGAAAATATAAAGGCGGCGAAGTAAACAGCAAAAGAATCAACGCCGGCGCCGGATTCCCGCTGATCAGCATTAGAGCACCGATCAGCAGATTTGCTTTAAAATTTTTCTTTTCCGAAAGCAGGATACCGAGCAAAGCAAACAGAAAAATACAGCGCCCGGATAGATACCGGATCAGATCCGTCTGCGGATCTGCCTTTACAATATTTACAACGCCGCATACAAGCTCGTTGCCGATCAAACGTGCGCCGCCGTATGAAGTTTGGTAAACCAGCGTTTCAAAATCAAAAATACCCGCCGTATTAAAAAGAAAATCAAAAAAGCCAAATGATGCACAAGCAGACGCAAATTTTTCAGCCGCAAAAGAAAACAGCGAATCCCCCAATATAAAATAGACGGCGGAAAAGAATATTGCCAGAAGAATCAAAACGGCTTTCCACGCTTTTGCATTTACTCTGGATACGATAAAAAAGCAGAGCAATGCGGTGGTGCAAGTAAAAAAGAGATCATTTGCTGCTGCCGCATGAAACAACCGAACAATATACAGAATAACAGACAAAATACTTAGGATAAGCACGGGGATATACATAAAAGTCATATCGTATTTTTTGATCATGAAATGTTTCATACCTGAAATATTGACCGTAAACATAAAAAATAAACACGCAACTGAAACAAAAGTTCAGTCGCGTGTTTAGGTTACACTTTATTCCATTTTCTGTGGTCATAATCCGCGCAGGCCTTATTCTTAAACGCGGCGCGCAATTCGCAGTAACAGCCGCATTTTCGGCACATGCCGGAGATCAGTTCCTCACATTCCCGGCAGAAAGACAGCCGTTTCCGATACACATCCTGACTGACTTTCAGCGAATCATCCACTGTTTTAAGATAATCCTGTATTCCTTTTAAAGACGCTTTTTCCCCCGCCTCATACAAAAGGCATTTTTTACAGAGATGTTCCATTATCTAATCACAAATTTTACAACGCTGCAGGGCGGAAGTTCAGCCTGAAATCCGTTTTTGCAGACCGTAAAGTTTGTGAATTTCTTTTCTGCAACACAGTCTTTGCTTTCAAACGTATTTCCGTCATGGATATCGCCTGAAAGGATCGTTGCATCAACAGAATGAACAGCACTGTGCGCAATTTCGCAGTCTATCCGGGCAGAATGTTCCGGGCAGGAATTTACAATCGTGGAACAGATCGCACCGTTTTCGTCTACGGATGCAGATTCCACCAACTGCGGCACTGTTTCGCTGTTAAGCGTTCTTTGAGGCGTAGTGATATAGGAACCAAGAAGCGTATTATTCTGATGCGCTTTAAACATTTTAAACACATAATACGTGGGTGTCAGAACCATATCTTCCCCGTCCGTCAGTGCAACAGACTGCAAAACGTTAACGGTCTGCGCTATATTTGCCATTCTGACCCTATCTGCATGCTTGTTAAAAATATTTAAAGTGAGCGCGGCAACAACCGCATCGCGCATGGTGCTGAGCTGATACAGGAAACCGGGGTTCGTGCCCGGCTCCACATCATACCAAGTGCCCCACTCGTCCACAACAAGACCCACGCGTTTTTCAGGATCATACTTATCCATAATGCTGCAGTGACGTGAAATAATGCTGTCCATCTTATACGCTTTCGCAACGGTTGAAAAGTATTCCTCAGCATCAAAATTGGTAGAGGAACCTTTTTGATCCCAGTTACCCGTCGGCACAGTATAATAATGCAAAGAGATACCGTTTGCTTTGTTGCCGGCATTTTTCATCAGAACATCTGTCCAGTTATAATCTTCCGCGTTCGGGCCGCAGGCAACGCGCAAGATCTTATGATTCGGATCATAATCACGCACATAGGTGTTATATCTTCTGAAAAGATCGCTGTAATACTGCGCCTGCATACTGCCGCCGCAGCCCCAGCTTTCATTGCCAACGCCGAAATATTTCAGCCTCCACGGTTCCTTGTGCCCATTTTCTGCGCGCAGGCGCGCCATAGGCGAATCTCCGTCAAAGGTCATATACTCGATCCATTCATTCATTTCCGCGACCGTGCCGGAACCTACGTTTCCGTTGATATATGCATCACAGCCAAGTTGGCGGCACAGTTCAAAAAATTCATGTGTGCCGAAAGAATTGTCCTCTACCACACCGCCCCAGTGGGTGTTGACCATCCGCTTTCTTTTCGCTTTATCACCGATACCGTCTTTCCAGTGATATTCGTCCGCAAAGCAGCCGCCCGGCCAGCGGAGCACGGGAATGCCCATTTCTTTCAGCGCATTTACCACATCACAGCGCATACCGTTTACGTTCGGAATTTTGGAATCTTCGCCCACATAAATGCCTTCGTAGATACATCTGCCGAGATGCTCGGAAAAATGGCCGTAAATGTCTTTATTGATCTTGCTCATTTTCTGATAAGGGTTAATAAGATATTTTTCCATTTTTTAAAACCTTTCCGCTATTTAATGAAATAAAACTACCATAACCAAAATTTAAAGTCAATAATAATTTGACAGTTTGCGCAATTTATTTTACAATTAATTTTGGTGATTTATATGAGGACAGAAAAAGCATTAAAACTGATTGAAGAAAAGGGAGCAGACGCACTCCTTCTGTTTAACGAAAGCAACATGCACTATTTTTGTGGTTTTGCCCCAAGCGAAGGCATCGTTTTGATTTTGAAAAACGGCTGCGGATACCATATTGTTGATTCCAGATATACAGAAACCGCGCAGAATTATGCCAAAAAAACCGGTCTTATCGTTCAGGAGCCGGAGGTTCCGTTTGCCGATCATATTGCTGAAATATGCAAACATGCAAATATAAGAAAGATCGCGTTTGAGGACGAGACCATATCCTATAAGCGTTACAATCTTTATAAGGAAAAGACAGGCTGTATATTCATCGGGATCGGAGACGCCTTAATGCGCATCCGAAATGTAAAAGAACCGGAAGAAATCCGGTATATGAAAAAGGCAAATGAAATTGCTGAAAAAAGCCTTGCCGAACTTCTGAACCATATCCGCCCGGGGAAAACAGAAAAAGAACTGCAAGCTTATTTTGATTATATTATGCTGCAAAACGGATCTGACGGCGTTTCGTTCGATACCATTCTGCTTACAGGCGCGCACACTTCCCTGCCGCACGGAGTGCCGGACGACAGAAAGATTCAGAAAGGCGATTTTGTGCTGATCGATTTCGGCGCAACATATAAAGGCTATCATTCCGATATGACAAGAACATTCGCCGTGGGCGCAGCCAGTGACGAAATGAAAGAAATGTATGATCTTGTTTTACGAGCAAATCTTGCAGGAATCCATGCGCTGAAACCAAACACGGCGTGCGTAGACGTATATCAGGCGGCATATGACGTGCTGGAATCTAAAAATATGGGCAGATATTTCCGCCATTCGCTCGGGCACGGTGTTGGGCTGGACATTCATGAAGGGTTTAACGCTTCGCCGCGCAGCAAAGACATCTTTGTTCCCGGAAATATCACTTCAATCGAACCGGGCATCTATATTCCCGATCTGTTTGGAATCCGAATAGAAGACGTTTGCCTGGTAACAGAAGACGGAAATGAAGATATTTCTCAATTTTCAAAATCTTTTACAGTTCTTTAAGAGGCAGCAGAATATGACAATTCAAAAAGTAAAACTGATTCCGATTCTGATGTGTTCAGCCGCATTGATTATCGGCTTGATCCTGCTGATCGCGGGCATAAGGGATCTTTCACTTGAAAACAAAAACACAAAAAACTGGGAAACAACTGAGGGTACGCTGGTAGATTATGAACTATACCGGGACGCTTACTATGACGCGGCAAAAAGAACCGAACATGCCGCAACCTATGCTTTGATCTACAAATATGAAGTAGACGGGCAGGGCTATATACTACGTTCACAAATGGCAACAAGCGCTGTGCCGTCAGTAGGCAGCACCAGAGACATACGCTATAATCCGGGTTATCCGGAAGAATCGGTGCTAAGCGGTGATGCTGCTGGCTCTGCCATGACCTTTATCGGAATTCTGTTTATTGTGATTCCCGGTGTGATCGGACTGGGCTTTGCCGGCGTTCTGCAAAATCTTAAAATGAACATCACGGATTTCATTTTCGGCGCAGTGTTGATCGGTCTGACCACGGGTTCTGTATATTTGATTGCAGGTTCTCTGAAACCTGCCAAGGTATTTGAATTTTTCTCAGATTCTTTTAACCCAATGCTGCTCATTCCGGTTTTACTGTTTGCAGCCGGCATATTTCTGCTCATCAGAAGTTTTGCCGCACCGCTGAAAGAAAAACTAAAAAGTAAAGGCAATAACAAACCGGAACACTAAAAAGTGTTCCGGTTTTTTATTGCTCTTCAGCAAAGAATAAACCCCCGGTTCAACCGGGGGAAATAAAAAGCTTTAGTAAAAATAAAACCGGCGAGCTTAATGCAAGCCGGGCGTGTTGGCGAAAAGAAAACCTCCAAGTATAATAGAAACGGTTTGGCAGCCGCGTTACTAAAATACAGGAGGTTTAAAACATGATAAAAAAGAACGGAAACAATGAAATAAAAACATTATCGCACTCAACATACAGATGTCAGTACCATATAGTTTTTGCACCAAAATATCGCAGAAAAGCAATCTACGGTAAAATCAAAAAAGATATTGGGGAGATAATCCGAAAATTGTGTGAACAAAAAGGTGTGGAGATCATCGAGGCAGAAGCGTGCAAGGATCACATACACCTTTTGGTAAGTATCCCGCCGTACATAAGTGTAGCACAATTCATGGGATATCTCAAGGGAAAAAGCACACTGATGATTTTCGACCGACACGCGAATTTAAAGTATAAGTACGGCAACCGGCATTTTGGTGCAGAGGATACTATGTAGATACAGTCGGTCGAAATAAGAAAGTGATAGAGAAGTACATACAAAATCAGCTTGAGGAAGATTTGGCGAATGACCAAATCTCACTCAGAGAGTATGTAGACCCGTTCACGGGTAACAAGAATAAGTAAGCAAAAGGAAAACAGCCGCACGAGAGCGGCTGCTTGAGATAGTAATGCGCTGTCAAACTTCAGTGCCGACTTTCAGTCGGCGAGCCAGTAGGCGGCCCTTTTAGGGCCTGTGCAAACCACCAGTTTAACTGGTGGTTATGATTTATCTGACTGTTTTAATATATTTATATCCGGCGCCTTCCACAGCTGCTTTCAAAACGTCATCCTCTGCATCACCGCTTTGAATATACGCTTTGCCGGCGCTGTGGTCCGCCTTAACCGTAACGCCGATTTTCTCAAGCGCTTCCGTTACATGGCGCTCACAGTTTTGGCACATCATACCCTCGATCTCAATGTAAGGTTTTTTGTCTTTGTTAAAAATACTCATATCTATTTCTCCTTTTTTAGATTTTTTATATACAGCTTTATCTATATTCACAAGATTCAGCCTTAAAGCATTCATGACCACACAAAAGCTGGAAAGACTCATCGCAGCAGCTGCGATCATAGGATTCAGAGTAATGCCGAACGCCGGTTCAAGCACACCTGCGGCGATCGGTATACCGATCACGTTATAAATAAATGCCCAGAACAGGTTTTCCTTAATATTCAGAATCACTCGCCGTGAAAGGGAAACTGCTTTTGAAATGTCATGCGGATCGCTTTTCATGAGAACAACGTCTGCTGCGTCAATTGCAACGTCCGTGCCCGCACCGATCGCGATGCCGGTTGCTGCCCTTGTAAGCGCCGGTGCGTCATTAATGCCGTCCCCTACCATGGCAACATTTCCTAATTCGGACAACACGCGTGCTTTTTCCTCTTTACCATCCGGCAACACTTTTGCGATCACATGATCAATACCGACTTCATGTGCGATGGCATTTGCCGTCCGTTCATTATCTCCTGTTATCATAACCGGTGTTATGCCCATTTTCTTAAGATCTGCCACAGCTTGCCGGCTTGTTTTCTTAACCGTATCCGCAACCGCGATCAGTCCTGCAAATTCACCGTTTACGGCAAAATACAGTGGCGTTTTGCCATTTTCGGAAAGCTCGGTTGCTTTAGAAATATAGTTTTCCGGAATCTCGCAGAATTCAGAAATATATTTATCATTTCCGCCATAGACCTCATAACCGTTTACGGTTCCATGGAGCCCGTTTCCGGCAACAGTTGCCGCGTTTTCGCATTCCAGAAGATCAATATGGTTATCAATGCAGTAAGAAATAACCGCTTTGGAAAGTGGATGCTCACTTTTGCTTTCCAGAGCATAAGCAAATTTTAACAGTTTATCCGTGTTGTCGGAAAGAATATCCGTAACTGAAGGATCACCTTCTGTGACCGTTCCCGTTTTATCCAGGCAGACAATATCCGTTTTTCCGCACACTTCCAAACTTTCCGCAGTTTTGAATAATATGCCGTTTTTTGCACCTTTCCCGCTGCCGACCATAATGGCAACAGGCGTTGCCAGCCCCAGTGCACACGGGCAACTGATAACCAGTACAGAGATTCCTCTTGAAAGTATAAATCCGGCACTCTGCCCTGCAATCATCCATCCGATCATGGTGATTAGGCTGATTGCAATAACGGCAGGCACAAATACACCGGAAACTTTATCCGCAATTTTAGCGATCGGTGCCTTTGTTGCAGAGGCATCAGACACCATTTGGATGATCTTGGAAAGTGCGGTATCTTCACCAACAGAAGTTGCCTTGCACTCTATAAACCCGGACTGATTAATCGTGGCGGCAGAAACGCTGTCTCCCACCGTTCGGTCAACTGGAATACTTTCACCGGTCAAGGCAGATTCATCCACAGCGCTCTCCCCTTTTAAGATAACGCCGTCCACCGGTATGCTCTCTCCAGCGCGGACAACAAAAATATCGCCAACCTGAACATCATCCACACTGACTCTGACTTCTTTACCATCCTTTAAAAGGACAGCTGTATCCGGCGCAAGTTTCATAAGGCTCTTTAACGCATCAGTTGTTCTGCCTTTGGAATACGTCTCAAGTGTTTTACCAACAGTAATCAGTGTTAAAATCATGGCTGAAGACTCAAAATACAGATTTCCGTGCATATATTCGTGCGCCGCTGCAGTGTTGCCCATTGTGATCTCATAACTCATAATGAACATAACAACCGTGCTGTAAACGAATGCGGCGCCGCTGCCGAGTGCCACGAGCGTATCCATATTCGGGGCACGGTGCAAAAGCCCTTTAAATCCGCTGATGAAAAACCGTTTATTTATGATCATTACCGCAATGGTAAACAACAACTGAAACAGCGCTATGCCCATTATATTTCCATCTAAAAATGCCGGAACAGGCCAGCCCCACATCATATGCCCCATGGACACATACATGAGCGGTAAAAGCAAAACAACGCTCGCTACAAGGCGTTTGAGCATTTTTGGTGTTTCACTGTCTTTTAACGCATCTGTTTTTTCTTTTGCATGATCCGGATTGGCCCCCTGACGGGATGCACCGTAACCGGCATCTTCCACAGCTTTCACGATTTCCGCATCTGTTGCTGTTCCTTCCACAATCATGGAATTGGTAAGCAGATTCACAGAACAGGAACGGACATCATCCAGTGAGGAGACCGCTTTTTCCACCCGTGCCGAGCATGCGGCGCAGGTCATGCCGGTAACATCATATTTTGCCATAGTATCCCTTCTTTTATTTTAACAATTTTTGCAAAGTAGAGATCAGATCGTCAACCGTTTCATACTTTCCGTCTTTTATATCCTGTTCCACGCAGGTCTTAATATGGTTTGAAAGCAGTTCGCGGTTAAATGCATTCAGCGCCGAAGAAGCGGCAACTGCCTGGTTGATAATATCTGTGCAATAAGCATTATTTTCAACCATTCTTTTAATACCCCGTATCTGACCTTCTATGCGGTTCAGCCGATTGATAAGAGATTTATATTCAGTTTCGCCGCGTTCTTTGGTTTTATGCGTACAATTACAATCTTTCATAGTTCCTCCCTCTATACCCTCATGGGGTATCCTTATTATATACCCCATTAGGGTATTTGTCAACCCATAAAAAAGCCTTCGCTAAAGCGAAGGCAAAATTTATTTTTCAGGAACATTTACTTTGCTGTTAAATTTATCAAGCACAAGCGCAATAATAATACCGGCTGCTATGCAGACAATATTAATCACCGCTTCCTTGATGCCGACTGTAAAACTTTTAAACGGTATAATCACGATTGTTGCAGCGATAACGATTCCGATAATTCCGTGGAACACGATACTGTAATGCCGGTTCATCAGCGTATCTATAGCCTTGGCAAGCAAAATAACTGTAATCAAAGCACCGATACCCGCCGGTATCAGGACACTGAAATCCAGATTGCCGATGCCTTCCACAAGCGGCGTATACAGACCAAGCGGCATTAACAGTGTAGAAAAGCTCATACCGGGCGCGATAACGCTGAGTGCAATGCAGAAACCGCAGAACAGATACCACCCGAAATTCGGAACAATGGTTACATGAATGGCATTTAATCCGAGAAGCAGGGCAAGCACAACAACGAAACATATACCGAGTGAGATGAAAGAGCCTTTACTTCTGCCCTTTTCGCCCGCCTCTCTAAACAAAGAAGGAAGCATTCCCGCGATCAGCCCAACAAATAAGCAAACCGAGGGATCCGGATATTTATTCAGCAGAAATCCGAGAAGTTTGGATATGGCCAAAAAACCGATTCCGATGCCGATTACGATAGGTATAAGCAGTTTGGCATATTTCTTGATTGCTTTGAAGGGATGAGATAGCAGTTCCATAATCGGCTTATACACGCCGAAAACAACACATAAAACGCCTCCGGAAATTCCGGGCAAAACAGCACCCAAACCAATAATTGAACCATGGATCAGGCGCATAATGATCTCTCCTACGCCGGATCTTTTTTTATTTTCCGCATTTTGAATGTCATTTTTTTCGCTGTTCATACGATTTCTCCTATAAAGTTATTGCAAGATGATATGCGTCCTCAGTGGCGTTATAGATCCTGCCGGATTTTAAGCAGTCACCGATCGCATAAACATTATTATACCTGTCTTTCAGTTCATTGTAAAGTGTATTATCCGGCCTTACACCCATGGAAAGCACAACGCCGTCACATTCTATTGTGTATTTTTCCCCGGTTTTTGTATCTTCAACCGCGATTCCGCTCGGAAGAATATCCGCAAGTTTTGTGGAAGTATAAAACTGCGTATCTGCCTGCACAAGTTTCGGCATAGCGTCATCAAGCTGCTGAAACCACGCGCCGGGTGCGATCTGATCTGCCATTTCAATAACAGAAACTTGATTTCCCTGTTCCACAAGCAGTTCCGAAGTCTCCAGACCGGTCATACCGGAACCGATAACACAGATTTTTTTGCCGCTGTATTGGACGGTCCCGTTCAAAACATCGGTAACTGTTACAACATGATCACCGGAAAAGGCTTTGGGATGAACCGCATTTGCGCCTGTAGCAAAAATAATATATTCAGGAGAATAAGAATCTATAACATTCTGATCTGCATTTACACCGTATTGAATATCCACACCGTTTGAAAGGCAATTTGTTTCAAGATCCTCAACACACCAGTGCAGTTTTGCCTTATGCGGCGGTTTATCCGCAAGATTAATCTGACCGCCGGCTGAATTTTCTTTCTCGAGAACAGTAACGCTGAAACCGCGCCGCGCAAGAAGTTCTGCAGCACATAAACCCGCAACGCCTGCACCAATGATCAATACTTTTCTTCCGTTTCCGTTTTGTTTCAGTTTTTCCTTTTCCCTGCCAACAAACGGATTGACAGAGCAATGACCATGCGTACCGGTATAGGCACCGTTCATCATGCTCTCAAAGCAATACAAACAGCAAATGCATCGTTTGATTTCTTTTTCTTTTCCGTTTTGCACCTTTTGCACCCAGTGCGGATCTGCAATATGCGGGCGGCCAAGGGAAACAAAATCCTGAATCCCTGCCTCTAACTGTTCTTCAGCCTGTTTCGGTGAACGAATCAGATTTGCCGCGATAACGGGAACGCTAACAACTTTTTTGACTTCCTGCGCTAAATTTTTACGCCAGCCGCATTCAAAAGTTGCCGGTTCCAGCCAATAGTTGAAAGTATCGTACGCACCGGAGGAAACATCAATGGCATCTATGCCCTTTTCGTCCAGCATTTTTGCCATTTTCAAGCCTTCATTCAGCCCGTATCCTCTGCTTTTCTGACCAATCCGGTCATACATTTCATCAACAGTAAGGCGAACGATTAATGGAAAATCGCGCCCGCATTTCGCACGCACATCATCTATAATCTCATTTAAAAACCGCATCCTGTTTTCAAGAGATCCGCCGTATTGATCGGTTCGGTGATTGGTTGCGGGCGAAAGAAACTGCTGAATCAGATAGCCATGGCTTGCATGCAGTTCAACACCGTCGCATCCGGCTTTTTTCACTCTCAGCGCGGCATCTCCAAACTGGGATATGATCTTTTTGATCTGTTTTACAGTCAATGCCTTATTTGCACTTTCAGAAAATTTGCTTTTTTCTGTTTTACTGGGTGCAACGGTTTTAAAAAACAGATCCTTTTCAACCATTTTCTTTCCGAGCGGAACGATTTTGCCATACAAAAGTTTTGAATAAGCATTGCCGGGCAGGATCTTATCCATGGCAACGGAAATCGGGACGGTATTGATCATAAGATTGACATTCTGCCTTCCCGGATGGTGAAGTTCCACAAAAAGTTTTGCACCGTATTTATGTATTCTGTCTGCCAAACGTTTGATAGACGGAATATTACGGTCTTTAGAAGCGGAAAGCTGACCAAAGGAAGACGCACCGGTGAGGTCATTTACCCTTGTAATCTCCGTAATGATCAAACCCGTACCACCCTTGGCACGTTCTTCATAATAATCGATCATTTGATCAGTAGCATCACCGTTAAAGGTGCCGAATCCCATAAGCATGGGCGCCATCACAACTCTGTTTTTTATTTCGAGGCTGCCTATCTTCATAGGACTGAAAAGCATATCGTAGGAAATAGGAATCACCGCTTTCATGTAATATAAAAAGTATACCATTTATACGGTATGAAATCAATAAAAAAGCGCCGTAAAACGACGCTTTTACCAAAATTAAACAAGAACTTTATTTTTTCTTTTTCTTCTTAGCCTCATCCCGGGCCTTTTTCTCCGCAACTTTACGTTTTGCCTCTTCAATAATACGTTTTTGTTCTTCTTCGTGCGCTTTTGCAGCCTCTTCGCGTTCTTTCTCTTTTTTCAGCTCGTTCTCGCGTTCTTTGGCAGCCTTGGCTTCCGCCTTTGCAAGGCGTTCCTGCTCAAGCGTTTCATCTGATTTTGCAGGAGCGATAACAACCGCAATATTGATGCCCAAAGCAACAAGAAACAGCACAAGCGCGATGATATAACCCCAGAAAAATCCTCCGCTTACGTCATATACGGCAAATTCACCAACCGAAAACGCCTTAGCGTCCGCGCCGATTCCGGCAGCAGATGAAAACAAAGAAACAGCCACTATGGAAAACGCAATCGTGATAATATCAAACGTGATCGCAGACTTGGTTTTCGGCTTTTTGCACTTGATAATGTTCATAAAAAACGCAATAACAATAAACAAAGCGGCAAGGAAATAAAAAACCGTACCTACAACAAGGAATGTTGTTGGGCCGAAGAAGTTTTCAAACTTCAGATTTTCCCAAATCAGCGAAAAATTATTAAAGAACTGAAGAAAGATATCCAGCGCGGATTTTGCACCTGTAAAAGAAAACAGTGTAAGCTGAAAATTCTCGCCGGCGCTGTTGACAGCCGACCAAGGAATAATAAACGCAACAGCGGGCAGGAATGTAAGTATAAATCTGACGATCCTGAGTTTTGTGCCGAAAAGAGAATAACGGACTCGGTTCATCGTTCTGTAGAACACGGTGAAAGCCGCTTCTGCTTTTTGATTATCCTCTTCCAGGCGTTCCATCCAATTATAGTTGGGAATGGAAACGCCGCAATATTTGCATTCCGCCTTAATATTCCACCATGGAATCTTCTTTCCGCAGTTGGGGCAAGTTGCCATCGTGACACCTCTTATCAAAAATACTACGTAATATTTTATAATGTTTGTAATAAAAAGTCAATATTAAAAATAAGAGCGTTACTTTTGTTTGCTTTGTTTAGTCAGTTTATGGTGTGAGATCGTATCCTTGCGCAGAACCCCGGATAAAACAATCAGCGAAATCAGGTTTGGCACTGCCATAAGTCCGTTCGCAATATCACTGAAAGACCATGCCACATCAAGAGCTGCAACCGAACCGAAAAACACCATAACGGCAAACACGATCCTGTAAATATAGCAGATCGCTCTGTTTTTAAAGAGGTATTCCAGCGCCTTTTCGCCCTGGTATTCCCAACCGAGTATGGTGGACCACGCAAACAGAAGAATGCCGATGGAAACGACCACTGCACCGGGCTTGCCTAAAACACTTTCAAAGCAGGCAAGGGTGAGATCCGCACCGTCAAGAAGTACCCCGTTTGCATCCGTTGATCCCAAAAGGCCGGAAGAGGCAATAACAAGGCCGGTAATCGAGCAAACAACAATTGTATCAATAAACGTGCCGCACATGTTGATATAACCCTGATTCACATGGCTGTCCGTTGTAACGGAAGACGCCGTTATCGCCGCAGAGCCAAGACCGGCTTCATTAGAAAAAACGCCTCTTGAAACACCGTAGCGAATGCTCTGCATAACGGAAACCGTGAGCGTGCCGGCAAGACCTCCGGCAACAGCTTTTCCTCCGAAAGCCATAGACCATATGGTGCCAAGACCGGCAGGAATATTTTTATAATTGGCAATAATAACAACCAAACCGGAAATTATGTAAAAGACCGCCATAACCGGCACCAAAACGGAAGATACTTTGGAAATGGATTTGATACCGCCGAAAATGATGATACCGGTCAAAACGGCAAGCACAATACCGGTGATCCAGGAAGGAATGGAAAATGTTTGCGTCAACGAGGCAGAAATGGAATTTGCCTGAGACATATTACCGATTCCGAAAGACGCGAGCACGGTAAATACTGCAAACGCACCTGCAAGAATCAGCGCAATTTTTTTATGCTTAAACGCATTTTTGATCGTATACATAGGGCCGCCGCACATCTCGCCTTTTGAATTGGTCTCTCTGTATTTTATAGCAAGCGCACATTCAGCGTATTTCGTGGAAATGCCAAACGCTGCCGCGATCCACATCCACACAAGCGCACCGGGACCGCCAGTTATCATAGCGGTTGCTACACCAACGATATTACCGGTTCCGATTGTGCCGGCAAGAGCAGTCATCAGCGCTGAAAAAGGAGAGATATCCCCTTTCCCTTTATCCGTTTTTCTGGATTCCGGGCTGAAAACCATTTTCAGCGCTTTCGGCAGATTACGCCAAGGCAGAAAATTCAGCTTAAAGGTGAGGAATATTCCGGTACCAACCAGAAAAACAAGCATTACCGGGCCCCAAACTACCCCGTCAATCGCATCAAGTATTTCGCCTAACTTTTCCATAGTTTACTCCTTTAATCATTTATTTTCAAAACCTGCAAACTGGCTGTTATAAAGGTGATAATAAAAGCCGTGCTTAGCAAGCAATTCATCATGTTTGCCCTGTTCGATAACTTTACCGCTGTTCATAACCAGGATCAGATCCGCATTCCTTATTGTTGAAAGTCTGTGCGCAACGATAAAAGTGGTTTTACCTTTCATCAGAACATCAAAGGCTTTCTGGATCCTGATCTCTGTTCGTGTATCAATGCTTGATGTTGCCTCATCCAGGATCAGCATCGGCGGATTCACCAGCATCAGCCTGGTAATACATAAAAGCTGTTTTTGACCCTGAGAAAGATTACCGCCGTCAGAGCCGATCACGGTGCTGTATCCGTCCGGCAGACGTCTGATAAACGAATGCGCGTGCGATTTCTTAGCGGCATCTATTGCCTCTTCCAGCGTGGCGTCAGGTTTGCCCATCGTGATATTCTCCAGAATCGTGCCGGACTTCAGCCAAGTATCCTGAAGCACCATACCAAACGAAGATCGCAGCGATCTCACATTGATCTCAGAATACGGAATATCATCCGCATAAATCACCCCGCCTTTCACATTATAAAACTTCATGAGAAGATTTATAATCGTGGTTTTACCGCATCCTGTGGGGCCCACGATTGCAATGCGCATTCCGGGCTTTACGCTGATATTCAGATCTTCAATAAGTTTTTTATCCTCTGAATAACTGAAGTCAACATGCTGCACTTCAATCTTTCCTTTGGCGTTGCTGAGCGTCTTTTTCTGATCTGTATCCGGCTCGACCTCTTCTTCCTCGATTAGATGAATCAGTCTGCCGGCACAGGCAACTGCGTTTTGCAGTTCAGTAACAACGCCGCTGATCTCGTTAAAAGGCTTGGTATACTGCGTTGCGTATGCAAGAAAACTGGAAAGTATGCCAACGGTTATATTCCCTCTTATGGCAAGAATGGCGCCAAAAAGAGTAACCGCTGCGTAAACGATATTATTTACAAACCGCGTTCCCGGATTCGCAAAAGAGGAATAAAAAGTTGCTTTAAAATAGTACAGTGCAACATTCTTATTGGTTTTATCAAAATTTTCCTGATTTTCTGTTTTATGCCCGTATGCTTCCGTAACTTTCTGATTGGTGATCATTTCGTCCACAAAAGCGGTTTGCTCTCCCCTTGCCTCGCTCTGCTTTCTGAACATCTTATATGTTTTTTTGGCAATAAAATTTGCCAGCAGAAAGGACATTGGCGTCAACACAACCACCAAAAGCGCGATCCAGAAATTAATATAGATCATAAATCCGAGCGTGCCGATAATGGTTACGATTCCCGTAAAAAGCTGCGTGAACCCCATCAGCAGACCGTCTGCAAACTGATCCGCATCCGTAATCACGCGGCTGACGATTTCTCCGTTTGAATGGCTGTCAAGGAACTGGAACGGCAATACCTGTAGTTTTTTAAATGCCTTATTGCGCATATCGCGCACAACATTAAATGTGATCCTGTTGTTGAGAACATTCATCAGCCATTGCAAAAGCGCAGTTACCGCAACGATCACAGCAATCTTTATAAACAGGCTGATCATGGAATCAAAATCAACATTACCCGGGCCGACAATATAATCGATCGCGCGGCCGATAAGAATGGGTACATACAGAGTAAGCAAAGAGGAGCCGGCAGCGCAGAAGATTGAGATGATGAGAATAAACTTATATCTGCCAATATAACTGAGCACTTTTTTTATGATTGTTTTTGTCATTTTGCGGCTGCCTCCTTTTGGAACTGCGATTCATAGATTTCTCTGTACACTTCGCAGTTATTCAGAAGATCAGCATGTGTGCCGCAGCCAACGCATTCGCCGTCATCCAAAACGATGATCTGATCGGCAAACATAACGGAAGACGCCCTTTGACTGACAATAAAAACAGTTGGCTTATAACTTAGATTCAAAATGGCTTTTCTCATTGCAGCCTCAGTTGCAAAATCCAGCGCGGAAGAACTGTCGTCCAGAATCAGTATTTCCGGTTTGCGCACCAGCGCCCTTGCAACGGAAAGCCGCTGTTTCTGACCGCCAGAAAAATTGGCGCCGTTTTGCTTAATTTCCGCATCCAGTCCGCCTTTTTCGTTTATGGTATCAAGCACCTGGGCGTCTTTAAGAGCAGCACGCATTTCATCATCTGTTGCATTTTTATTGCCCCACAAAAGATTATCCCGCACCGTACCTTTAAAGAGTGCAGCTTTTTGAAGCACAAATCCTATTTTATTTCTGAGAACATGATCCTCCTGCGCTTTCACATCAACACCGTTTACATAAACCGTGCCCTCTGTTGCGTCATAAAAGTGAGGAATCAGGGAAACCATGCTTGTTTTACCACTGCCCGTGCCACCGATGATACCGATAATATCTCCTTTATTTGCCCTAAAATCAATATCTTTTAAGGACTCTTCAGAAGAGCCATTGTATTTAAGGGAAACATGATCAAAGCAAACTGCATAATCATTTGCTTTCACTGTGTTATCGCTGTGCTGAAGAGAATTTCGGAGTTTAAACACGTTTTCAATTCTTGACGCACAGGCAAAACTTCTTGTAACCGTAACGATGAGATTTGCAAGTTTTATAAGTTCAACAAGGATCTGGCTCATATAATTGTAAAGAGCAACAACCTGCCCCTGTGAAAGATCCCCGGCATCTACCCGAACGCCGCCTTCATAAATCAAAACGATGATAGCAACATTGATGATCACATACGTAAGCGGATTCATAAGAGCAGAGATTCTGCCGACTGCCTTTTGAAGATGTGAAAGTGCTTTGTTTTTCTCAAAAAAACTTTCCGTTTCTTCCGCCTCACGAGTGAAAGCGCGTATTACTCTTGCGCCGGACAGATTTTCGCGCGTTTTCAGCGTAAGTTCATCTAAGTGGAACTGAATAGATCGGTAACGCGGCATCGTATATCTCATGATTGCAACGATAACAACGGTCAAAATCGGTATTGTAACCAAAAAGATCAGTGCGCATTGCACGTCAATGGTAAAGGCCATAACCAGCGCGCCGAAAACGATAAACGGGCTCCGTAAGAATAAACGGAGCACCATATTAACGCCGTTTTGCACCTGTGCCGTATCATTCGTCATAATGGTTACAAGCGTTGACGTTCCGGCGCTGTCCAGTTCAGAAAAAGAAAGAGACTGTATCTTCTTAAACAAATCTGAGCGCAATTCTCTTCCAAAACCGGCAGCAGCTTTTGCAGCAAAATACTGCGCGGTTACAGAAACAGACATGCCTACAACAGCAAGCACTACCATGATGCCCACATCGTAAAGCACTTTTCTGTAATCGTTTCTTAAAATACCGTTATCAATTACGGATGAAACAACCAGCGGAACGATCAGTTCAAAAATTGCCTCCAGCATTTTAAAAAGCGGCGCAAAAAAAGATTCTTTTTTATAGTTTTTTAAATAAACAAGCAGGCTCTTCATACTGACACCCATATAACAATTTTAAGATGATGTATATTATAATAATAACAAACACTTACTGTCAATAAATATGGTAAAATATCGTAAAAACAAACAAAATACGCAAAAATAAAAATGAACAGATTGTAAATATTTTAATAAAAATATCGGCGTTTATTTCAAATTTAATAAATTAACAGATATTTCCGGTTTTGAATACTATAGAATATAAAAGATACCAAGTACAGCAAAAGAAAGTTTGTGCGATATGAAAACTTATCATTTCGGATGCAATCCGTGCAATAATAAACCGTGTGTATGTATAGAAACAGTTAAAGGAGACACGGGGGCTACAGGCCCCATGGGAGAAACAGGGGCTACCGGTGCAACAGGTCCGCAGGGCATTACAGGCCCAACAGGCGCTACAGGAGCGACAGGCGTAACGGGAATGCAGGGCATAACCGGAGCAACAGGGCCGCAAGGCATAACCGGACCTACCGGGGCAACTGGACCAACAGGCGCAACGGGGGCGACCGGGGCAAAGGGAACAGACGGCGTAACCGGCCCTACGGGCGCAACCGGCGCCACAGGTGCTACCGGTGTTTCGGGTACAAATGGAGCAATCGGTCCAACAGGACCCACAGGCCCTACAGGAGAAACGGGGCCAACAGGTGCTCCGGCATTAAACGCTTTTGCATCCTACGCAGCATATCAGTTGCCTCTGACACTGAACACACAGATACAGATCTTTCCGGATGTTATTGATACGACTGGAAATATTCAGCAAACTTCAGAAAACGTGATAACTTTACAACCGGGATATTACCTTGTATCCTATAAAGTTTCAGCAATCTTTGCAACAGCAAATTATATGCAGGTAACCCCGTTCTACAATGGAACCGCTCATCTGGAATACGGTGTTTATTTTGCAACGGCAACAAACGGATCCAGTGCGACAGGATCAGCACATTTTATTATAAATGCAACCAGTGAAACCACGTTTTCACTAACTTATTCCGGGTCAGCAGATGCAAGAGACGGCGAAATCAATTTAACTTTTCTAAAACTGAACAGATAAAATTTAAGCAAGCAGGGTAACAAAAAAGCAGTACACTTAAAAGTGTGCTGCTTTTTTGTTTAACTTTTAAAGAAATTTTTGATCTGTCTATTCCTTTATCATTTCCTTATTACCTTTGGTAGCAAGGAATAGACTGAAAATCCCAACGATCAGCGCCACTGCGCCAAATATGACAAAGACGTAATTTAAACCAACAGCAGACTGCAAGGCTGACGAAGCAAACACAGACACGGCAATTCCGAAAAGAACACCGCAAAGAAGCATTGCCGAGCAACCTGCGCGCTGTTCCCTGTTTTGTAGCAGAACGATACAATAAATAAGATCCATCGCCGCTATTCCTGCAAAAAATACACTGAGCATAAAAAACACTGCGTTTGCGATGATCGCGATCCCGGTAACCGTTTGCGTGATCAGGCTGCCGGTATACCTGCTGATTGTATAGGAAGACAACAGCGGGAGGAGAAGCCATATTACGGAAAAAACAATCGTAAAACTTGGGAAGAATACTTTGTGAGCTGTTCTTTTTCTGCTTCTAAGTAGAAACGTAATCAGCGCCAAAGCACAGGCAACAACAGATAAAATTTTAATTAGAAACACTTTGATTGAATCGCCGAAAATCGTTACAACCGCATAAGATCCGGCAGTTTCATTAGAAAATGGAATATAATATTTTATTGCCAGGACTGCGGCAGCAGACAACACAGCAGAGACCAAAAATGAAATAATATAAGGATTTAATTTTTTATTGTATTTCATCTCTTGTATCCTCCTGCTTATCATCAATTGTTGTTCGGCTGGAAATGGCATATTTTAGTGATTTTAAGAGGCTGTTGTCTTCACTGTACGGAATATCCTCCGTGGCAGTAAAGATCATCATACCGCCAAGATCATTTTCGATGGCGTATGCCGTTTTATCAAACGTCATCTGCGTTCCGGAAAACCACATGCCGTTTGAATAATTCTGAAATCTGTCCGACGGGGTATATCCCGGATCATCATAATTGATCCATATGCCACCGCCATCATCAGGGCGGGCATAAAAAGGCAATCCCAAATTGATCTGTTCCGGCCGAAAACCTTTTTCAAGAAAATACTGAACGGGCTGAACTGCTCCGCCGGCAAATGAACTATGATTGCCGTTTTCATCAAACAGATCATAGCTCATAATCTCAATCTGATCCAAAGCCTGAATCGCATCTTCCCGCATGTAAAAATTCCAAGGGCACACAGCACAGGAAATCTTCAGATCATATTCCGAAAGCGCCGTTTTCAAAGCAACAATGTGGTCGCTGAACATATCCCACTGCTCTTTGTTCGGATACTCCCAGTCATAACTTACACCGTCAAAGCCGTATTCCAAAAGAAAATCAACAGTATTGGTAACAACAGCGTCTTTATACTGTGTCATTACGATATTCGGGTCACACGCGTTAAAGAATACGGTTGCAAAAATTTCCACATCTTTTTCGCCGTAATAATTCCGAAGTCTCTGCACGGAATCCTTTAATTCAGCACCCGTTAATCCGTCCGGAATAACCAATTCGCCCCGGTCATTCCATTTTGCAGAGGCAATAACATGAATCTGATTTACAACATCACAGTATTCCGGAGACAAATAATTGCTGGACTGCGGATCAAAGATCTCTCCGCTTGCAAGCTGCGGCGTAACAACATAGTCGGAAACACGAAAATCAGAGCGTTCTTTTTTCGCAATGTTATATACTTCAAACTCTCTTATTTTGAAAATGCTGTCTGATTCCGTAATCTCCAGTTTGAGCTGTTTTGCAGTAACGGTCTCAAAAGCACAATATCTGTAATCGTTGACGGAGTCCTGTTCATAAAACTTTTCCCAGTGTTCATTGCCCGGCTCATCAACATAATAAGAAAGATTGAATTTTTTGATGTTCCAGCCTTTTTCACGCAAAACGATTGTATTAAAAGATTGTTCTTGTTTAAAAGTAAGGATCAGCGCGTCCGTTTTGGCAGAAGAACGCCACGCAGTATCCGTGTCTGAATCAACTGCTTTATATGCATTGGCATTGGAAACGCCCTTTGCGTTCTCAGCACTTTCATACTGTGTAACTGCAACGTTCTGAGCACCTGCGGGAGCGGGCAGATCCGCATATCCGCTGCCGGCAAACGCTGTGGATGAGATCAACAAGGCAGCACACAGAACTATGATGATAACCGATATAATAATCTTTCTTTTCATGGCGATTACTCCTCGTTTTTCTGGTTAAAAGGCTCTACTTCAAAAGAATAGCAAAGCGGTTTAAAGTAACCAAAATCAATCCAGTGCTCTTTAGCGGGAATTGGTCCGCAGCTGCCGGAACCCGTGCCGCGAACATATCCGTCAACGGCCAGAAAAGTTGTGTTGCAATCCGGCAGATCTTCAATATGCTTAGCCCTTTTTAACTGTTCAAGCGTAAAGTGATTGGCATTAAAATTGATGTATTTTTGAAGCGCAGTAAATCGGAGACCAGTATTTTTATGATCTGTAAGAATACTGTAGCGCACATCGCCTCTGTTTCCGGAATCCTGCGGTTTGATATATTTATGTGCCATGTCTGATACGCTTGTTTTGTAAATGCCAATCGGGGCATGCTCCTTGAAATCCGAATAATTCTCCAGCGGACCTCTGCCATAGTATACAACATTCTCAAACTCTTTTTTTAACTCAGCATGAACACCGAAACGAGGAAGCTGATCTGTCAGCGGGCACACCTTTTTAAGGGAAGCGCTGATTGTTATCTTGCCGTTTTGATCAAAGAAATAACTGACCTCAGACCGTGCAAGCACAAACAAACCCCTTGTAACAAAATCATAGACCGTGCTTACATATTTGATTCCGTTTTTATGCTTTACACAGCATGATACCAGTTTCGCGGCTGCGCTGTCCAGCCCAAGGATCTTCCAGAAAATGACCATATACTGATCATTATCCAGCTTTCCCCTGTAAATATGCGGCACAAAACCATGCGCCTTATCTAAAGGCGTTTCATTCAAGTATTCCGTATTCTTTTTGCTGTAGCGTACAAGACCTTTCTTTTTATCAAAGATTGCTTTTCCGCCGTCATAAGTTACGGATATGATGTTGCCGACCTCAGAAATAGCTGCCGGTCTTGCAGAATAATCCGCTTTTTTCAGCTGAGCAGCCGAAACGATCAATTGCTCGCGGGCAATTTCCATGCCGGTATTCTTATCCGTATAAATAAAGTTAACAAACACATCCTGATCATGCTGTTTAAAATAAGAAGAATTGATTTTAATTCGTTTCGAACTGCCGGCATTAAGAACGCTTTTCACTGTTCCCCTCTGCCGGATCTCACCGTTTACAGAGATATTAAAATGAATAGCAATGTCCGCACTATCTTTAAAATACCTTATATTTTTAATTTCAAAAATATCTTCATCGATATAAGCGGCTCTGATCGGGCGGTAACAGATCTTCATTTCTTCCGCGCCGCTGGATGGTTTGCGATCCGGATAAAACAAACCGTCAACACAGAAATTACCATCATGTATCGGCTCATTGTGATCACCGCCGTAAGTCCACTTATACTTAGCGTTTTCATCATATACACTGTGATCTGCCCATTCCCATATGCAGCCGCCCATAAACTGATCTGAGGAATAAAATAACTGCACATATTCCTCAAGACCGCCGGGGCCGTTCCCCATAGCATGGGCATATTCGCACTGAAAGAACGGTTTATCCCTATACTTCTTTCCTGCAGTGCCATTAAGAATCTTTCTCATCAGAGTCGGCGTGGCATACATTCTGGACACTACGTCATACGCCCATTTGCTGCTGCGTGTTACGCCCTCATAATGAACCGGAATACCGGGATCTTCTTTTTTCAGATACGCATAACACACATCTTGGCATTTATAACCGCCGGATTCATTGCCAAGGCTCCACATGGTAATGCTGGGGTGATTTTTATCTCTCCCATACATTCTTTTCACTCTGTCCAGATAATGCGACGCCCAACTAATATCATTGCTGAGTCTGTTGGGATTATAGGTACTGAAAGGCACTGCATAAAAGCCGTGTGTTTCAATATCCGCCTCGTCCACAACATAAAGGCCGTAATGGTCACACATTGTTAAAAAGACCGGATCAGGCGGGTAATGGGAAGTGCGCACCGCGTTGCAGTTATACGCTTTCATCAAACGCACATCTTGCTCAAGATCCGCCACAGACATGGCATATCCCTTTGTCATGTGCGTATCGTGATGATTGACGCCAAGCAGTTTTATCGGCTGATTGTTGAAAAGAAAAACATTGCCGTCAATTCGGATCGTCTTGAAACCGATATAAGTGCGTATTGCCTCTGTTACATTGGAACCGTTTTTAAGTAAGATATGCACTTCATATACATTCGGCGTTTCCGCAGACCATTCTTTCACCGAAAGAGAGTGCAATTCTGCTTTGCCGTTTTTATCAACATGCGTATCAAACAAATCTTTTGCCGTGATCTCTATCTCTGCGTCCGGAGAAAAACTGCCGCGCACAGAGACCTTCAGATCATATGTTCCGTCAGCGTTTTTAGAAGTTCTGAACAGAAAATCATGAATGTAATCCGTTTCACGCTGTATCAAATACACATCGCGGAATATGCCGTTTTCGCGGAACATATCCTGGCATTCCAAGTAAGTGCCGTTGCTCCATTTATACACAACTGCCACGATCTCGTTATTCCCGGCACAAATGTAATTTGAAACATCAAATTCCGCCGTATTGTGCGAGCCTTCGCTATAGCCGACATATTTGCCGTTTACATAAACAGACAGTGCGCCCGCTACACCCAAAAAGGTAAGAATATAGTTTTTTTCAGGATCCGATATTTCCGTACATTTTCTGTATATGCCTGTTGCAACATCATCAGGTATGTGCGGCGGCCTTTTTGGAAACGGATACCTTGTATTTATGTATGCGATCTGATCGTATCCGGTTCTCTGCCATGTAGACGGCACAGTGATCCTGTCAAAAGCAATATTATCCGTGTCAAAATCAGCAGGCACTTCGCTCAGCTTTTTAAAATATGCAAAATCCCACTCGCCGCTGAGTACAGATATCCTGTCTGAATGATAGCGCTCCGTTTTATAATCCGTATCACACAATGCCCGTTCATTGGAAAACGGTATAAAATAACTTCTTTCAGCAAGCTTATTTTCCTCAAAAATATTGAAATCCGTATGCAGATCTCTGCGAATCATATATTTCATATTTACCCTCTCTTATATCTGAAAAGTATTGAACATGGTTTAAATTTATGAATCCGGCTACTGAATATCCAGATCGATTTCCACACAGTTTTTGCTTTCTTCATCCCAACTGTCTACAGCATAAATCTTAAAATGGTGGTTGCCTTTTGCAGGCAGCTGCAATTCCAGATCAACGGTTTGATTCATATCGTCTATTCCGTTATAGAAATCACTGAAATAATATTTTGTTTCCCGATCATCCATGACCACTTTATAGGAATGGACAAAATCATCGTCACTTGCCGCCGGAAAAGATAAGATCACTTTATCTTCACTGATGCTTGCGCTGCCGATCGTATCCGTAAATTCCGGCGCTGTGTTCACCGCTTTCCTGTTTTCAAACGAATATTTGCCGTCATTCACATAAGGCAATGAAAAACTCCAGACTTTATCGGCTTGTTCTTCTTTTCCAAAATCACCGTCAGCAAAATTCACACGGTGAATCGTGATGGAATCTGCCGTGAAATCCATAATATATCCCATCGGTGTAGCTTCGGCATCGGGGGGAACGGTTCCGTTTTCCTTGCCTTCTTCAAGCTCTGTATAAGACAGGGACTGCGTATTGATCACTGTGTAAGCGCCCTGCCAGATTGATCGTTCATCCAACAGCGAATAATGAACATGGCCGCTGAAATCAATCACATTCGGGTATTTGGAAAACACGCTGTCCAGATTCTTATCGCCCCAATCTTCGCTGCCGTAACTGGTATTTTCCGGCTGATTATGGGTCATGACGAAAATCGGTTTTCCGTTCGAATCCGCAGCCGCTTTCTGCAGTTCGCTGTCCAGCCATTTCAAAGTATATTTATAGCCGTTTTGCATACTTCCGGTATCAGGAGAAGCGCCTATAAAATGATAGCCGTTGACCACATAATGCGTCCATGGCGATGAACCCGTAACGCGCTCGTAGGCCGCCTTGTGCGGGCGGTAAGTAAACACGTTTTTGCTCCAGTAGTCGTGGTTGCCCATAATATTTTGGATGATCGGCCGATCACTGCCAAACACTTCATCAATCGCGTCCTCATATGTCTGAAAAGCAAATGCAGTGCCAAGATCGCCGATATCTCCGGCAAACAAGATCATATCCACTTGATTGTTTTTCATAACCGTAAGCGCTTTTTTTAGGTTGATTAAATACGTATCATCTTCTGCAAGTTGTTTTTCAGTAGGCGGCAGCTGCGTATCTGAAATTACAGCAACCTTAAAATCTGCTGAATCCGTCTGAAACTCCTGTATCTCTGTTTTATTGATCATGGATCTGCTTGAAGAGGAATACAATACGGACAAAATAATCACCCCCGCAACAATCAGAATAGCAAAAACAATAAGAATTGCCGTTGTTATTTTTTTCTTTTTACTCATTTTGCATCACTTGCGCTTTTTTCGTTTTCCGCTGCTAATGCATTCAGTTCTTCATTTTCACGTCTTTCCTTTTCTTCCCTAAAGGCTTTCAGTTTACCCGCCTGTGCTTTTTCATCAAACTTATAGAAAAACATCGGGATTGTTTGTAGCAGAAGACCGATTGCGCCGAATGCCGTTAACAGAAAGAAAATAACGTTCAGAAGCAATGTATAATCCACACCGCCGGATACAAAAGACTGCGTTGGGCTTTGGATCAGTGGCTGTGTCAGATTGTTGGTCAGCGCATTCATTTTATCCACGTTATATCCAAATGCGTCAACAACATTTAACAGAAGTGCATTGAATATTGCCACAGAAATCTGGCTGATCAGGCTTTGGAACGAGAAAACCGTTCCTTCAAGGCGTTTGCCGGTACGCATTTCAAGATCTTCCACAACATCAGAAAACATGGCAGTGGTCAGAACGGTCATAATTCCAACCGGGAAATTTGTAAAGAAACGAAGAATCATATATACCACTGCACCGGCAAACGTGTTGTATGGAACAATCCAAATGCCAACAATAAAGCAGATAATATCCGCTGCGATACCGATGATGGATGTGCCGATCCAAAGCGTTTTTTTGTCCATCTTTTTGAGGAACAGCGGAATAAGCGCCATGGAAAGCATATAGGATATACCGCTTCCGATCTGAAGTAACGGTGTTAAAAGCCCTTCACTTGTGAGTTGCAAAGAAATACCGAAAGTCTGATTGATCCAATCGCACAGTTGATCTATCGGAAGCACACCGATACAGTTCCATTTTGCAAAATAAGGCAAAAACATGGAGCCGATGTTTACAATAGACGAAAAGAACATTGCAATGGTTAGAACAATATACTTTTTATCTTTAAAAACGATTTTAAGACCATCGATATATTTTTCTTTTTTAGGTGGAATTTTGATCTTTTCCTTAAAACCAAATGCGGAAAAGAACATCGGTACCGCGCCAAGCGTTGCAAAGATAAGCGCAGAAAAGAAGTAGCCCTGCTTTTGATTTTCCCTGCCCCAAAGACCGGCAACGGTGAAGAACAGAAGTGAAGGCAAAACAGAACCGAGGGAGCCGAGAATATTGCTCCAAGACAGCGCTTTTACTCGCAGTTTATCTTCCGGAAAAACAAGCGGCGCAAGGCCTTTATTCGGGATATCCAGCGCAGTATAAATCGTATAATAAAGTATGTAAGCAATAATGGCGTAGATAAAATTACCTGTTTGCCCGAAATCTACCGGAGCAAAAAGCAAGGCTGTTACCAAAATCATGGGTCCTGACATCCAGAACACATACGGTCTGCATTTACCCCAGCGTGTATTGGTTTTATCCACCAGCATGCCCATTAAAGGATCATTAACAGCATCCCATACTTTTGTTACCGCCAGCATAATACCTGTCATGGAAAGAGAAAGCCCAAGCACATCGGTAAAATACATGTTCAGCGCTGTGCCCACAATGCTGTAAATCGTGCTGATACCAAAAGGCAGCAACGAAAAAGCAAGGATTTCCCTTGTTGATTTCTTTTTAAACAAACTTTTCATATTTTTACCCCTGGTTTTATAAAATAGCCGTTTTTATTTATAAGAGAAATAAATCCGCGGACTATGCTTTCTGAATATTCATCTGACACTTTGAATTCCGGTAATGCATACTTCGGCAGTTTCCGAACAGCAGTGTCAAATATTTTTTCAAACTGATTCTGGCGCTGAGATCTGTAAAATACGATCAACTGCGGGTTAAGATAAATAATGATATTCCTGACAATCTTGGCGGGAAAAGAAATACCCATGATGCTTTTTCTAATATCTTCCGTGTAACCGACCTCACCGGCAAATCCGGCACTTCCGGTCAGCAGTTCGCCGTTTACGGTTTCCCCAACGCCTATACCGTTATGCCCGAACTGAACGGTTGCAATATTTACTATATTTTTGCCGGCACAAGCACATTCTCCGATCGCCGTGAGTTTCATATCGTTTTGAACAATAACATTTATATCGTATTTTTGCTCTATCTCTTTTTTAATATTCAGCCCGACCACGGACGGATTATAATACCAGTCCATAACAATACCGTCATGCAAAACACAGGGCAAGGCAAGGCAAACCGTTGAGATTTCATATTCAGCCAACGCATCATCAATCAAGCCATAAACACTATCCAAGAGATGATGTAATATAAAAGTGCGCGTGAACTCTTTTTTAATATGAAATCCAAAATCGCAGATCTTACAGATCAGATCGTTGTTATCAACAATTATAAATAAAAAATACTGATAATCATGATTCAGTTCATACAGTTTTGCTTTACGCCCTCCGGTAGAATCAGCCGTGTCGCCTTCCAGCACCATTCCGAACTCCATTGCCTGCATAACGCATTTTTTTACGGTTGTCAGCCCGCCGTCAGTCTGCTCTGTCAACTGAGCCAAACTGCAAGGGCCGCTTTTTCTCAGAACTTGAAAAATATCCGAAAGATTTTTTAGTCTGATATCCTTAAGTATATTTTGTTCTGGCAAACAGATCACCTGCCCAACACTTTTAACACTGGGTGTTAAAAGTAATTATACAAGCAAACGATCTCTTTGTCAATATTGTATAAAAAGAATTCAAAATCATGAAAAACTTTCCGTTATAAGTTACAATCAAACACCATATTTTTTAACCATGAAATGACTTTTCAAAAGGTTGAGGGAACGAATCAAAACCACCAGTTGAACTGGTGGTTATGATTCAAGATGTTGTAAATCCTTTTTCTATATACTTGCAAATTATAAATAGTCATAATAAAATATTATTGCAAAATAAATAAGGAGAATTATCTAATGGAAAAACTTAAGAAAAAGCAAAAAAAGTATTTTAAAAATGCAATAATAATGTCGATAATATGTGTTATATCTTTTATTATATTTGCAATTTTACAATACATACTAAACAACAATATTTTCACTGCATTAGCAATTGCTGTAATTTTTATTGGTGCCATTGCAATGACAATATACGAGTTTTTAGCAATAACTATTGATGCTAGAATAATGTGGATTGAATATAGTGATAGACATAGTTTAAAATCAGGTGTTTTATTTTTAGTATTACTTATTGTTATTCCATTACCAATTCTATATATAATGTCTATATCACTAAATGAAGAATGGAAAAGTATTATTAACTCAATAATTACAGGACTGATTACTTTGCTGCCAGCTCTTGTATCTTTATTAGGAATACATTATTCTAATACCATGCAACAGATAAATAAGAGTGAAGAATTAAGGAATATAAATAAGCCATATCCATCAATAGAGTGTAAGCATAAATTAGTCACTACTGCTAATCCTATAACAGCAATTTCTATTGATATGACGATTTCAAATCTAGCTAATAACATTCTGGTTCCGTTATACTTAAAACACGAAAATATTAAATATGAATTACCTTATAAACCAATAACTTTTGTAAAGCCAGCCGAGTATAAATCTCTATTTATAGATACAGAACATGCATTTAGTGAATTAATATTGGATTTTTCTATAGTATATAAAGATGCTCTTGAAAATCTATATGAATCTAAATTGAAAATTGATTTGAAAAATAGAGATACTGTAACATTAAACTTAGAAGAAGCTGAACAGATATTTGAAAATTAATTAGAGTAAAAAAGGATGAACCCAATATAGTTCATCCTTTTTTAATGGTGCGGAAGAAGGGACTTGAACCCTCATGAATTTGCATTCACTAGAACCTGAATCTAGCGCGTCTGCCGATTCCGCCACTTCCGCATATTCAGTTTTGTCCTCTACATTTTACACGGCGAGGACGACCGAGGCGGAGTTTACTTTCAGTTAAAACTTACTTTTCAACTTATTCCGCTGATTTATAATAACAGAAGACTGTTATTATCATTTGGATTGAACAGCATTATCCATAGAATATTCAAGCCGTTTTAATAAAAAATCAACTTTTGTTTCTATGTATTACTGAATCGCAACAACGGTATATTACCACAAGTAACTTGAAAAGTCAATCCAATTATTATATAATTTATCCGATTAATACAATATTTTCGAGGATAATATGAAGTTTATTGCAAATACAGCAATTAGTTTGTGTGCTGCTGTGTATACTATATTTTATATGAGCCTGAATGATCTAACCAGTAATGAGGGTGCTCTATCCAAAACGGGGCTTTCTCATCCCGTTTTATTTTTTATCTGGGGCACGCTGGTTTACATTGCGCTTTACATAAATATCTTTTCCCTTGCAAAAACATTTGGCAGGATAACAAGTTTCCATATCATATTTGCTGTATCCGCTCTTATTGGAATGGGGTTAACTTTAATTTTTAAATTTGACTATTCTCTGAAAACGCAGTATTTTTTGCACTGCGCAGGATCGCTCATTTTTTCCGTTTGTACCGGTGTTGCCGTATTTATCACATACCTGTCCGGATTTAAAAAGAATGTTTTTAACGCTGTACTGACCATGATAATCGGAGTTATTCTGCTTACCGATCTTATCTTACTTATTATTTTTAAGCAAAACGCCTTAATTGAAACCGTACCCGTTCTCTTTGCGCTGATCGCAATGCCCGTAACGCTGGCTTACAACCAATACAGAAAGAAAAACAAGGAGTTCGCCGATGCTTAATGATGAACTGAAAAAACTGAACAAGTACCCTTTTCATATGCCGGGACACAAAAGAAACAAAAAATTCGGCATTTGCGGTGCAGATATCGATATTACAGAAATTGCCGGTTATGATGATCTGCACGATCCGAACGGTTTGATCAGAGAAACAGAAGAAAAATTAAGCTGTCTTTACAATAGCAAATCATCCGCATTGCTCGTCAACGGATCTACCGTTGGAATTTTATCCGCAGTGTTTGCTATGACGAACGAGGGTGACACGGTAATCGTTGCTGCAAACTGCCACAAAAGCGTTTATAATGCCTGTTCGCTTCGAAAACTCAATGTGCTGATTGCGAATCCTGAATTTGATTGCAGAAACGGAATCTACACAAGACTCAGGCAGGAGGAAATAGACAGAATTACAGCAAAGCACCCGGAAGTTAAGCTGATTATTATAACCAGCCCCACCTATGAGGGGTATATAAGCGGTATAGAAAGCAGCATTCCTGTTCTGATTGATGCGGCGCACGGTGCGCATCTGCCGTTTTGCCGTTTTGGAAACTATCCGCAGGGAGATATTGTGATATCCAGCCTGCATAAGACCCTGCCTGCGCTGACGCAAACGGCTGTTGCAAATATTTACAAAGAAGAATGGGCTTTTAAATTTAGGCATTACCTTGATATTTTTGAAACAAGCTCACCAAGTTATGTTTTAATGAACAGCATTTCGGTCTGCACGGAATACCTTGAAAACAACAGGAAAGATTTTTTCTGCTTTGAAAAAGCATTAAAACAATTTTATGAAAACACAAAATTAAATCATCTTACCTTTCTTGTATCTGACGACCCAAGCAAGATCAACCTGTCTGTTGCCGGCTGCGCTATTAACGGAAACGAACTTGCTGAGAAACTGCGAAACGAATATAACATAGAATGTGAGTCGGCTCAGTTGCGGCATATTATTCTAATGGCAACCATCGGCGATGAAGAATCTGCATTCAACAAACTTTCCACCGCTCTGCTTAAAGTGGACAGGACGATTCCCGCAGCACGCAAACCTCCCCTTTCCCGCCCGCTCATTTCAGATAAAATCTATTCTTTTGCTGTTTCAAATCACAAAACCACACAAACTGAATTTGAAAGGAGCGCCGGCAAACGATCAGCTGAATTTGTATATGCCTATCCGCCCGGTATACCGATCCTTTTTCCGAATGAGAAAATTACGCAGGAATCCATAAACTATATTATGGCTCTGGTCGCAAACGGCGTCAATATAAAAAGCACCGGCAAATTACTTCCCCGCTTTATATTGACAAAACAGGAGCAATAATATAAAATAGAGTAAATAAAAAAGAAACGAGGTTTTGAAATATGAAAAGAATCAACACGTTAAGCTCACGCAATCTTTGCGAATCTGCTAAAAAAGGCGGCTGCGGCGAATGCCAGACATCCTGCCAGTCTGCAAGCAAAACATCTTGCTCCGTTGCAAATCAGAAGTGCGAGCAGCTGAAAAAATAATCGTGCATCCAATCAGCGCGGCGGTAAAATTACCGCCGCTTTTCTTTGAGGAGATTTCTTTATGATTCATGCCTACAAAATGAACGGCTATAATATTATCATAGATCAAAACAGCGGCTGCGTGCACTCTGTGGACGAAGTGGCATATGATATCATCACAAGATATGAAACGGAGAGCAAAGAAAACATCAAAACTTTCATATTAGATAAATATAAAGAGAAAGATGACGTTACACCGGAAGATATTGACCTTTGCTTTCTGGACATAGAAGACTTAAAAAAAGAAGGCCGTCTGTTTGCAGAAGACACTTTTGAAATGACCGCGGCTGAATTTAAAAAGAGACAGGGCGTATTAAAAGCAATCTGCCTTCATGTGGCGCACGACTGCAACCTTGCCTGCAAATACTGCTTTGCCGGTAAAGGCGAATATGACGGACCGAAAGGTCTGATGAGTTTTGAGACCGGCAAAAGAGCGCTTGATTTTCTGATTGAGCAGAGCGGAACAAGGCATAATCTTGAAGTGGATTTTTTCGGCGGCGAACCGCTCCTGAACTGGGAAGTTTGCAAAAAACTGGTTGCGTACGGGCGAAGCCGCGAAAAGGAATACAACAAGAAATTCCGATTTACCGTTACAACCAACGGTGTGCTTCTAAATGATGAAATCATGGATTTCTGCAACAAGGAAATGGGAAATGTTGTATTATCCCTTGACGGCAGAAAAGAAACGCATGACCGCCTCAGAATTACGAGAAAAAACACCGGTTCTTACGACCTGATCATTGATAAATTTAAAAAATTTGCCGAATCCAGAAACCAAAAAGACTACTACATGCGCGGCACTTATACGCATTATAACACAGACTTTTCCAAAGACGTGATCCATATGGCGGACCTGGGATTTAAAGAACTTTCCATAGAACCTGTTGTCTGCGCCCCGGAGGAGGATTATGCGCTGAAAGAAAGCGATCTGCCGGTATTAAAAGAACAGTATGAGATCCTTGCAAACGAGATGCTCAGAAGATACAGAAACGGCAGTGGCTTTACATTTTATCATTATATGATAGATCTTGACGCAGGCCCGTGCATCGTGAAACGGGTTTCCGGCTGCGGGGTCGGCACGGAGTATATGGCAGTTACGCCGGACGGTGAATTATACCCCTGCCATCAGTTTGTGGGGGATGATAAATTTCTGCTCGGCGATATCTGGCACGGCGTAAAAAACAAGCAGGTTCTTTCGCAGTTTGAAAACTGCAATGTTTATTCTCACAAAGAATGCAAGGACTGCTTTGCAAAACTGTACTGTAGCGGCGGCTGCGCTGCAAACGCTTACCATTCTACGGGCAGTGTTTCCGGCATATATGAATTCGGCTGCGAACTGCACAGAAAAAGAATAGAATGCGCCGTAATGCTCAAAGTTGCAGAAGCGGAAGAAAATTTGAAAATTGTTTATTAAATATAGAATAATAAGGTTGAAAGAATATAAATTCTGTTTTAAAATATTACCGGAATTAACCACCATACTATGTTCTATGAATAACGGAGGCAATTTATGGACAACAAAGAACTCTACCAAAGCAAAGTTATAACCGCCGAAGACGCCGCCGGTTTGATCAAAGACGGAGATAAAGTGGTGACTGCATTCGGTTGCTGCGAACCGCTGGGAATAGAGCGCGCCATAGAAAAAAATTATCTGAATTACAAAAATGTTGAGATTATAAATATGCTGATCATTGGGGACACGCCCTGGGTGCGTGATGAAATGAAAGGTCATATAAAATACAACAGTTTTTTTGCTTCGGCAAGCAACAGAAAAGCAATTTCAAGCGGGATTGCTGATTTTACGACCTGCCATTTTTATGAAATACCTATGGTGCTGAAAGAAATCATCAAACCGAGAGTGGGTTTATATTCCGTTTGCCCGCCGGACGAAGACGGATATGTTTCTTTAGGAACAAATATAGATTACATTGAGCCAACCATGTCTCACTGTGAGCTTAAGATTGCACAGGTCAATAAATATGTGCCGCGCTCATACGGCAAGGCAAGAAAGCATATCAGTGAATTTGATTATTTTGTGGAATGCGATCACCCGCTGCCGGAAGTGCCTTCCGTGGAGCTTACCGATGTAGAAAAAGCAATCGGACGCAACTGCGCTTCTCTGATTCATGACGGGGACTGCCTGCAGCTTGGTATCGGCGGGATTCCAAATGCAATATGCGAAGAACTGAAAAGCAAAAAAGATCTTGGCCTGCACTCTGAAATGGTTGGAGACGGCGTTGTAGACCTGCTTAAAAGCGGCGTTATCAACAATTCTAAAAAGCAAACGCACAAAGGGAAAACAATACTTGGCTTCGCGTTCGGCACTACAAAATTATTTGATTACATGAATAATAACAAAGATATAGAAATGTACCCTATCGACTATGTCAATTATCCGCCAAATATTGCGAAAAATGATAATGTGGTTTCGATCAACTCCTGCATACAGATAGACCTAATGGGTCAGGTTGTTGCCGACACAATTGGGCTGACACAGTTTTCTGGTGTTGGCGGGCAGGTTGATTTTGTTCGCGGCGCTACCATGAGCAAGGGCGGCAGGTCGATCATAGCCATGCCCTCTACAGCCAAGCATGATACGATATCCAAGATTGTGCCCACGATCACGGAAAATTCTGCAGTAACCACAACAAGAAATGATGTGAACTGCGTTGTAACCGAATACGGCATTGCTTACCTTAAAGGCAGAACTTTAAAGGAAAGAGCAAGGGCGCTCATTAAAGTTGCGCACCCCAATTTCAGAGACTGGCTTTCTGAGGAATTTGAAAAAAGGTTTCATGAAAAAGCCTTTGATTAACGGACACTAATTTAAACAAATTTTTATTATTGTAAAATTATATTGTTTTTATAATCTAACCATGATATAATATCTGCGTTGCTTTTGTTTATAAAACAAGGCAATCCAATAATGATTGGTTAGGAGTAAAACAATGGGGAATTACAAAGCAGAACATTCTGTGGATGTTCAAAAGGATGTTTACAATACTGTTTCCCGAAGTTGGGAAGAAATTTACAAAAGCAAATTAGTCAGCGCTGAAGAAGCAATCACAAGTATTAAAGACGGTGACACAGTTGTTACCGGTTTTGCCTGCGGTGAACCTTTTGGAATTGAAAGGGCTTTAATTGAAAATTATAAAAGATTTCACGATGTAAAAATAGTAAATATGCTTTCACTCGGCAGTTCTCCCTGGTGCAGACCGGAAATGGAAGGGCATTTTACATTGAACTGCCTGTTTGCTTCAAATAGTAACAGAATGCACATAGCAAGCGGTGTGGCAGATTTTACTCCGATAAACTTCAGTGAAATTCCCGAAGTTATAAGAGATTTTATCAGGCCGCGTGTTTCAGTTTGTATGGTCTCCCCTCCCGATTCTCACGGTAACGTGTCATTCGGTACCACCGTTGATTACACAAAGGGCACAACAGATTACACTGAGGTGGTTATAGCCCAAGTAAATAAATATGTTCCCCGAACTTTAGGTGACAGCACTAAAAACGTTAGAGACTTTACATATTTTGTTGAGATAGACGAACCGCTTCCGGAAGTAAAATCTGTTGAAATTACGGATATTGAAAGAAAGATAGGTAAAAATTGTTCCTCTCTGATAAACAACGGCGACTGCCTCCAACTCGGCATAGGCGGAATTCCGGATGCTATCTGTGAAGAACTCGGAGATAAAAAAGATTTAGGGCTTCACAGTGAACTTGTTGGCGACGGCGTTGTTAAACTTCTTGAATCGGGCGTTATAAACAATAAAAGAAAGCAGTTACATAAGGGTAAGACCGTGCTTGGCGCTGCATTCGGCTCCAAAATACTATTTGATTATATAAATGATAATCCGGCAGTTGAAATGCACCCCATTGATTATGTGAATGACCCCTATGTTATTGCTATGAATGATAACGTAGTATCAATAAATTCATGCTTACAGATCGACCTTTTAGGTCAGGTAGTTGCGGACACGATTGGGTTATCACAGGTCTCCGCAGTCGGCGGTCAGGTAGATTTTATTCGCGGCGCAGCCCACAGCAAAAACGGAAGATCAATCATCGCTATGACTTCTACCACGAAAAATGACACAGTTTCTAAAATCGTGCCAAAGATAACCAAATATTCGGCAATTACAACAACCAGAAACGATGTTCACTGTGTTGTTACAGAATACGGAATCGCATACCTTAAAGGCAGAACGCTTAAGGAAAGAGCAAGAGAACTTATTAAAATTGCTCACCCGAAATTCAGACCTATGCTTGAAGCGGAATTTGAAAACCGTTTTCATGAAAAAGCCTTTGATTAAATCAGCAGCGTTTTTAACAAATTTATATTTCTGTAAAAGATTGTATTGCTATGATTGATCATTTATGTTATAATAAGTTTTGTTGTTTTTGATTTAACAATAATTAAGGGTTAGGAGTAAAATAATGGCAATTTACAAAACAGAACATTTCGGGATCGCAAGAAAGATTGTTTCCAACATGACTTCTCAAAGCTGGGAAGAAATTCCCCATGCAACGATGAGTTATGACGCTGATGTTACTGACTTGCTGAAAGAGATTAAAAAACTGAATGAAGGCGTTACGGACAAGAGTAAAAAGATAAGCATAAATACAGTTGTGCTTAAAATTATCTGCGAAGGTCTTAAAGCAGCGCCAAAAATGAACTGTACACTGGAATTTAACAGAAAACTTGTGCGCGGTACTTTATATTACCATGATAATATTGATATCTCTATGCCGATGATCCTTCATAACGGAGAAATGATGACTGTCAATATGCACAATATGGAAAACAAGTCACTTTCTGAAATGACTGACGCTTTAAATGACACAATTCGCCGTGCAAATAACACTGACCTTAACGAAGTAATGTTTGAAGTGTCAATGGATAACACAATAAAAGGTCTAAAAAAAGGAAAGGTTAAGCAAACGATTCGCAGACTCTACGGCTCAAAAATGCCTGGAAAACACAAAGTTAAAACATTAAGCGGCAGAGAAAAAAAGAAATATTATTCTATTTCAAAGAAGGACAGACTGACAAAGTATGATATTGAGCAAGGAACTACCACCATCTCCAATATTGGATCAATCGGCAGAACCCACAAAGGCACCTGTTATCTTCTTGAAATCATTCCTCCGCAGACCACTGCATTTTGTATAGGCGCAGTGCAAAGAAAGCCTTGGGTGGTTACAGATGAAAACGGCAATGAGAAGATTGAGATCCGCTCCATTTTGCCGCTGACATGTGCAATTGACCACCGTTCGCTTGACTATGGCGATTGCGTTCCTATGATCAATAGATTGAATGAGATTTTTAACGATCCTGCAGTGATCCAAAAATGGAAATAAAACACATACAAAGACCCGTTCGGAACATGAACCGTGATCCGAACGGGTCTTTTTTTATTTCTTTTTGATCTTATTCAGCATCGAATTGATTTTTAAAATATCTTCTTTAGAAAACTTACCGCCCATCATCATAAGCGCGCGTTTCAGCGTAAAGCCTTTCGCGATACCAAGCATGGTTTTATTGATCTTAAATCCGGCTATGCTGGCGCCGTCCTTTTGCTTTTTCTTATCTTTGCCGGCTGAAAACGCCTTGGAAATCATAAGCAAAAGCCTAACGGCAAAGATCTTGCCGCGGAAAGTGGATATAATATCCCCTATCGTGTCATTCACAGAATATCTGCCGGGCGGCGTTGTGATCTCAAACCAGTTGATCACCGCGCCCTCTTCTTTCATTCTGTATTTTTCATTAAATACATCTACTTTCCTGATTAAGCTCTCATCCGTATATTCGCCGCATTTGGCAAGCAATTTTGTCTCGCCAACATTTTTTACCTTAAATTTAAAAAATGGAAATTCACCTTTATCCTGCTTTTCGATACACTCTCCATTTGCATAAAGTTCAACATACGGCAGGTTGGAATACACTGTGATGAGTGTTTCATCCTCTACCCTATCCGTATACCGTTTTGAGCAGATGTGCACAAACGGTTTATCAGACAGCCATGCTTTATAGGCGTAAAAGGAATCTTTTTTATATTTTCTGTCAAACGTAACAAGGCCTTTATGATTCATACCGTTCTCGCCGCCTTCTGCGCGGGCGTCAGCGGCAAAATCAAACATATTCCAAACATGTGTTGACCAAAGATACGGGCGTTTGGATATCTGTTTGATCAGTTCCTCGTGATAAAACGCCTGATATTCTTCGGTATAATCACCCTGTTCCGGATTGGAAGTGTGCCAGTCCAGCGCCTCGCATCCGTATTCGCTGATACCGATCACACGATCAGGGTATTTTTTATGGTATTCATCAAACCAGGGGCCGTACATATTCACATTTCCGCCGTACCAGCCAAAATAATGGTTATAAGAAAGAATATCGGAGATCTTGGTGATCTCTTCTGACGGATCACACATCGTAACCACTGCCATTGTAGTTGGCCTTGTTTTATCCATCTTATGAACAAGATCATTCAATACTCTGTGATTATCCAAAAGATCTTTATCTGCTGCGCCGCCCATGGTGATCTCGTTCGAAAGCCCCCATGTAACGATGCAGGGATGATTATAGTTCTGGCAGATCAGTTCCGTCATTTGAGAAACGGTGTTTTGCCTGCCGTTTGGCATATGGCGGGATATATACGGAATTTCTGCCCAAACGATCAGTCCATGCGCATCACAAAGATCATAAAACTCCTGCGCATGCTGGTAATGAGCCAGTCTCACCGTATTGGCGCCCATTTCGCAGATCAGTTCAATATCTTCCTTGTGATGCTCATATTTCAGCGCATTACCGATATCAGGTCTGTCCTGATGCCTTGAAACACCCCGGAGCGGATAGGAACGGCCGTTTAGGAAAAAGCCTTTATCCGGATCAAAGGAGAAAGATCTGCAACCGAATTTTGCAGTTATCTTATCGCCGTTATGATCCTTTTGCACAATACTCGCCGATGCGGTGTACAGATAAGGATCCTGAACGCCATCCCACAGGTGAACGGAATCCATGTGAAAACTGCATTCCGGATCTTTTCCCGAAACTGTTTGGCTGCAAACCGTATTTCCGGAATGATCCAAGATCTCAAAAAACACCTCTGCCTGACTGTTTGTATAGGCTTTTACAAGGATATCTGCGCTGCTGCCGTTTACTTTCGGGGTAACGGCAATTCCGGGCGCGCCGAAATAATCCAGACTGAAATGCACTTTTGGCACAACAATGATCTTTACACTGCGGTAAATTCCGCCGTAAAACGTAAAATCGGCATTTTGCGGATATACAAAATCATTAGGGCTGTTATCAGCAGAAACAACAAGCAAATTTTTATCCTTTATGTCATTCTTTTCGATCTTTACTCGAAAGGCAGAATAACCGCCGTGATGCGTGATCTGTTTTTTACCGTTAAAATAGACTTCCGCGCTTGAGTTAACGGCATCAAACTGCAGATAATATTCCTCGCCGCCGCTGAAATCAGAACGCAGCAATTCTTTTGCATAATAACATTTTCCGCGGTAATAATCATTTCCGCCGTCCTGTCCGTCTTTGCCGTTCCAAGTATGGGGCAGATCCACTTGCTCCCAGCCGTTTGGAAGTGCATCCGGAAAAGCGGAAGAATCTTTTGAAAAATACCAGCCTTGATTGATCTCTATACATTTTCTCATGATATCACCCTTTTATTTACTGAAAATATACGTGGAAACAGAATTTTGCGCGCATGTATAACTCTCCTGCGGTGCGCCGCTGTAAACCTCTTCGCACATTTTTTCCGAATCAGTTGTGTAAACGGTTAGATTGGAATAGCCCTCCAGGTTGATTTTCAGGTCTCTTGAATCGCCCTCATTAACAACAACCACCACTACATTGCCTTCCGGCGTGAGATAGGCTGTTTCATTGACAAGTTCCCTGAAATGCGTACCCTCGTCATCCTTATAGGTTGCTACAGTATATACGCCGTCTGAGCAGCCAAGCACTTTGGAACCGGCGGGAATAAAGCGGCTGTACTGCATATATCCATAATAACGGTAAGACGTGTAAAAGTCTGAAGTGTTCTGTGGATCGGCCACAAGAAGCCCATCTGAATAGTCTTTTCCATCCTCCGGATTGACGCCTGTTTCATTCATCGCAACCCAGTTGCTCCAGCCGTTTACATTCAGACAGCCGATGTCATTGGAGATCACCCGCGCCATAATTACAGCTGTCAAAGGATCAGACGCGTCATGCGTAGACGGCAGTTCACACCATTCGCTCATATCGCTTCTGACAGAAACACTTTCCTGAATCCAGTTTCCGAACCTGTCTTTCTTTACCTTATCATTATCATTAAAATAAGAATGAAAACTGTATGCGCCCAAGACCTTGCTGATGTCTTCATCTGCCATCATTAAATTATAATAATTTTTCGCTGTATCGCCAATGTTGCCGCTTTCCAGAGCATAGAGTTTTACGTCCAGCCCTCTCTCCACGATCTTCTGCGCAAAGACCTTAAGGAGCGCTACAGCCTCTTCCGCCTCATAG
>HF991822.1:141208-197883 GCA_000431535.1 Clostridium sp. CAG:678 | reverse complement strand
TGGCAGCCTTCCTGCGCGGGCGCTTCACCGCCCCAGCCCCACTGTGGTTCATTGATTGGCGATATGTATTTTACCGGAACGCCTTCGTCAATAAAATGCTCGGTAATCGTAAGAAAATAATCTGCGTAATCCGCATAGCGGCTTGGATCTATATTTGTTTTACTGCCGCTGTCCGATCCGCTGGAACGGCCGTTTTTGCACATGGAATAATGCGGCGAATTTGCAAAAAGCACCACCGTATCCACCCCTCTGTCAAGCGCCGCCTGCAGCATTGCCTGCGAATTGGCGTCCCGGCTCCAGTCATACTCGTACTGACCGGTTTCTTCATTATAGACATAAAAACTTTCACCTAAACGCCATGCGTTGGTAACAACGTTATTATCAGGGTCATATCCACCGTAAAGGCAATAACGGTAAGTATCCAGATTCAGCCCGTCTTCAGAAAACAGCAGGTTAGCGATCTGGTTTCTTGTCTCTTCGTCCGAAATATCGTCTGCCCACCAGCAGTCTGATGTCCCCCAGCCGCTGATCTCCTGCAGTTGTTCATCCGTTCTGACCTTAACGGTCAGCGTGCACGATTTAGACGCGGCATAATAAATACCCGCCGTTGCGCCCACAAGAATCACGATCACCAGTAGGGCAACAAGGATTCTTAAAAATATTTTTACCGATTTTTTCATAAAATACTCCTTTTATATATTGATTTCATTAAGAAATAATGATAAAATAAGTAAAAATGCGGGTATGGTGGAATTGGCAGACACGCAAGATTTAGGATCTTGTGGGCGACCGTGCAGGTTCAAGTCCTGTTACCCGCACCAAAACAGACGCGGCTGTAGTTCATCGGTAGAATGCGAGCTTCCCAAGCTCGACAGGTGGGTTCGACTCCCATCAGCCGCTCCACATAAGCAGTGCAAATGCACTGCTTTTTCTTTTGCCTATCTGCCTTCTTTACACACATCCAAGACATTTCTTATGTATTTCGGCAGTTTATTTACTGCGGCATTATACGCACAATCCGCCATATCAAACAAAATCTCGTCTTTAAGAGAAGAAACAGCAACGGTAAACGCATAGTTCTGCTGCGCGTCCGGCACATGCCAAGCGCGCTGCACGGCATCGGGATATTTGCCGCGAAAGAATTGGACTGATAATACATCGCAGTTAAAAGTAACAACATCCGTGCCGTTTAACACAAAAAACTGCGCGAAAATTCTGCCTTTTTTCTCTTTTGTTTTGCCTACGCGCACAGCTGCAAGCTGCGGCCCGAAAGGATAATCCAGATACGCGCCTGCTTTTTTTAAGCAGTATTCGATCAGTGCTTTAGAAGTCATCGTCGTTTCCTTATTTTACGATCGCAAACACAGCGCAATATACGGCTTTTGCGCCATATGCTTTCAATGTCAGCGCCGCGGAAGAAAGCGTGGCGCCGGTGGTTTTTACATCATCAATCAGCAAAATGGTTTTGCCGGCAACCTCTGCATTTTTTGCAAGATCAAACGCGTTGTACATATTGACATATCGGCTTTCGGCACCCTGGCGTTTTTGCATTTTTGTTTTTCGTTTTTTTACCAGAAGGCCGGCGCAATCCAGCCCGCAAATTCTGCTGACCTCTTTAGCCAGCAATGCAGACTGATTAAAGCCCCTGTACTTCTCGTCATAATTTCGCATCGGAATGTAAGTAACACAATCAAATTTCACCAATTCATACAGCGAGTTTACCGTTTTTGCGATCTCCGCTCCCTGCGCTTTTGTGAGATGCGGCAGATCATGCATTTTACAATTTAGAATCCCTTGTGCAATAGAATCTCGGTAATAATACGGCGCTACAACGGCTTTATATTCCGGTTTGTGGTGTTCTTTTTTACAAATACAGTCTGCTTTTTCACAGCCGCATTTTAGGCAGACAGGGAGTTCTATGTGCTTTGCTGACGCACACTCATGGCAAAATATTTCGTCAAATTCTATAGTTTTACCGCAGATCGCACATCTTTTTGTAAATAAAGCGGATCTAAAAACGGCAGATATTTCCTGAATAACGCTCATACCGTAACGTAAGGGGCGATCTTTGCGTAAAGCGTATCACCGATTCCGCTGATCTCTTTTAACTGCTCCACACTTGTGTATCCGCCGAGCTGTTCACGATAAGCAAGAATAGAATCTGCACGAGTCTCTCCGATGCCGTCAATCGCCATTAATTCATCTCTTGTGCACGTATTCAGATTGATCGGAAAGTGAACGGCAATATCCGTAACTTCCTGCGCGCCATAAGACTCCGAAGAGGACGCCTGCGCCGTACTGCTGTTACTGAGGGCAGTGCTGTCAAATTCCGGGGAATAGACCTGTGTTTCGCTCGGTGTTACCGTATAGTCATTAGAAACCTTTGGCTGAGAAAACCCTACATAAAGAAAGACGGCAGCAAGCAGTAAAAGCGCTACTCCTACCAGAATATCGCTCTGCTTATTGCCGTTTGAACGTTTTTGCTTATCAGATCCGCTCATAAACAAAATCTCCGTTTCAAACCTTAATCCGTTTGATTATCAATAATATCTTCTCCAAAATCAGCCGCTGACTGGTCAGCAAAATCGTTTTCTGAACGCTCCTGATCATCAAACGACATCTGCTCTGTATTTTCAGCGGTAAACTGCCTGCCGCTGTCATAAGCGCGCTTTTCCAGCCACATCTGCTGATTCATAAGGACTTTACGGGGTTTGCTGCCGTCCGGCGGCCCAATCACGCCGTAATCCTGGAGCTGATCAATGATCTTTGCCCCACGCGCATAACCAACGGAGAGTTTACGCTGCAAAAAGGAAGTGGACGCCGTCCCCGTCTCGATTACGACCTCTGCCGCTTTTTCAAACAGCGGATCATAGTTTTCGTCTGCCTCTTCCCCTTCAAACGGATTCTTTTTATCTTTAACGGCTTTCTCCTCAATCTCTTTCTGAATGTTTTCATCATATTCAGATTCGCCTTGTTTCTTGATATAATCGCAAAGCGACTCGATCTCTTCATCATCAATAAAACAGCCCTGCACGCGCACCGGTTTGCTTGCACCTATGGGGTTATACAGCATATCCCCGTTTCCAAGAAGTTTTTCCGCGCCGCCTGCGTCCAGTATGGTTCTGGAATCAACCTGCGAAGAAACTGTTAACGCAATACGGGAAGATATATTTGCTTTGATCAGACCGGTAATTACATCAACGGATGGCCTTTGCGTTGCGATAACAAGATGCATACCCGCGGCACGCGCCATCTGCGCAAGGCGGCATATGGAATCCTCCACCTCTTTCGGAGCAGCCATCATTAGATCGGCAAGCTCATCTATAAAAATGCAGATCTTCGGCATCGGCTCCATATCCTCATGCTTTGACACATACTTGTTATAGCCGTCTATATCACGAACACCGGTCTCAGAAAATTTATTATAGCGCTGAAGCATTTCCGAAACCGCCCAGCCGAGCGCACCGGAGGCTTTTTTGGCATCCGTAACAACCGGAACAAGAAGATGCGGAATACCGGCATACCTTGAAAATTCAACCTGTTTCGGATCTATCATCAGAAACTTTACTTCATCCGGTTTTGCTCTGTAAAGTATGGAAACGATGATTGAATTCATGCATACGGACTTACCTGAACCCGTTGTACCCGCTATAAGAAGATGCGGCATTTTGGCAATATCGCAATACACACAGTTACCGGCAATATCCTTGCCTAACCCGGCAGAAAGTTTGGAACGCTGCTGTCCGAACTCCGGCGTATCGATCAGTTCGCGCATATACACCATATTTTTAACGGTGTTCGGAATCTCAATACCGACTGCGGCTTTGCCGGGAATAGGCGCTTCTATTCTTACATGCGTTGCAGCAAGATTTAAAGCAATATCGTCCGCAAGATTGGTGATTTTAGAGATTCTGATTCCAGCAGCGGGTTTCAGTTCGTACCGTGTAACGGTCGGGCCGCGGCTGATATCCGTAATCGTAGCATCAACGTTAAAAGAGTGCAGTGTTTCAATCAGCCTTTGCGCATTGCTTTTCAGTTCGCCGCTGACATCTTTTGTTGACGCATGTTCGCCGAGATTGAGCAGGCTGACCGGCGGGATCGTATAATCCTCAACCGAGGCTTTCATCTGCTCTTTTGTTACCTCAAACTTTGCTTCTGTATTCTCAGCGTGATTTGAACTTGAGCCCTCTGCCGAAGCGTGCTCAACGATCTCGTCAATAGATTTCGCTTTTTTCTTTTCACGTTCTGCCTTATTCTTAGCGTTTGCGGCGTTGATCTCGTCAATGATCTGCTGGGTTGCAACAACCTCTTCCATTTGCTCTGTGCCGCCGGCTTTTTTGCTTTTTTCCTTTTTTGATTCGTCCGGTTTTACAGGCGTTTCACCATCCAGCGGAACATCAATGCTCGCCCGGTTTCGCTTTCTCTGTTCGATCTTTTCTTCAATAACCGGCTGCACTTTCTCATAAGTAGCCTTGGCAGGCTTGACTGCACCGCGCAGAAACTGAATAATGGTAATTCCGCTTAAAAACATAAAATCAACGAAAATTAAAAGAATATCGACAATCACTGCAGGCGCTTTGCCGAATGTCAGCAAAAGCCAGCCGATCACAGCACCGAAAAGCCCGCCGTTAAAAGAAGACGGTGCCAAATTATACGAATCCAAAACAGACTGGGAAAAGACTTCCCCCGGCTGATTTTGAAAAATATGGATGCAGGATGAGATCAGAAGTACCATGATCACGCTTTCCGCGCCTTTCACTGCCATCAATTTCGGATCCTGTTCTTTAAGGGAATACAAAACAGTGATCACCATAGTGAGCACAGGAAAAACGCACGCCGCAAACATGCCGAAAAGACCCACATATACATTATGTATAAACAGCCATGCGCCCTGCCCTTTTATGATGGCAATAAACAGGAAAAGTAAAGAAAGTGCAAAAAGCAGAACGCCGGATATTCTGTTGATATCGGCATTTTGCCTGCGCTTATCCTGCGTTTTTTTTACGGTTCTGCCTGTTTTTTTGTTTGTTGATTTTTTTGCCGCCATAATTTCCTCTTATCTGCTGCTGATAGCAACTTCAATAATTCCGATAATAACACTTAACCCGCCGACCGCAAAGCCGTAATAGGAAAAGAATTTATAAAAATTGTTTTTAAGTAAATACAACGAAAGTTTTGAAATGAAAAAAGAAAACGCAATTGCGATAATCACACCGATAATACCCGTAACGATATTGATATAAGTCACGCACAGAGCGATCTCTATGATCCCGCGCACCAGTAGAATGGGAACGCTCAGACTGATAAAATACCGGAAAGCGATCTTTTTGTTGATTCCGAAAAGAGCGAGCACGGAAACGACCACCGCGCAAACGGAGAGACCGGAGACGGGAATCGCAAAAAACATGAGCACGGAAGTTACGAGAACTGCCGGCGCGGATAGCTGCACGCCTTTTTCATTTTTTGCAAGTTTTATAGACGCAAGCAGTAACAGCACGGCATTGATTAAAAAACAAATGCCCTCTGAAATAAGGTTTCCGTCATACGAATAGGAATCAAGAAGAGAATAAATATTTCTGCCCCCGCCGACCGGGATCAGATAGATCAGCATAAATATGTACGGAATAAATGTGTAGTACATAAATTTTCTTGAATTATTCGTTTTTTTGATATCAAAGTTTTTGGTAAAGATTTCTTTTCCTGTTGAAAAAAACTCAAAAACGAGTTTGAGAAACACTTTGTAAAAAGCAATGAGGATCCCGACTGCAATCCCGATATGTATAAGCCCTGTTAATTCAGAGCAATTATTGGTATACCTTCCGGCAAAATCATGAAATATAGCGGAATGGCCGCTTTCAGACAAGGGAAAAAGATAGGTCAACACTTGGCCTATTGCCTGAAATATCGCTGTTATAATCGACAATATTCTTACCTCCGAACATCGCTGCATTGTCTAAGCTGAACCCGCACCTTATATAATCATAAGGATTGCTGGAACGCCCCTTGCGAACGACTGCTGCTGCATTCTGAAAATTAAAAAAGATATCGTTATCACTTACCACAGACCAAATCATTCAGCGCCCTCTCTTTCAATGGTATCATTCAGATAGCCTAAAGCATCTGAAAGCCCACCAAGCTCGTCCACAAGACCGCATTGAACGGCGCCTTCACCGTCAAGCACGGTGCCCACATCCATAACGAGTTCACCCGTTTTCATCATGAGAGCTCTGAAATCCTGTGCGGATATTTTTGAGTTATTCTCCACAAAATTTACAATTCTGTCCTGCATTTTCTCAAAATAAGACAGCGTTTGCGGCACGCCGAGAACAAGCCCGTTCATTCTTACGGGATGAACGGTCATCGTGGCGCTCGGAACAATAAAACTTTTTTGACAAGAAACCGCAAGCGGCACACCGATAGAATGACCGCCGCCAAGCACAAGAGACGCAGTGGGCGTTTTCATGGTGGATAAAAGCTCCGCTATGGCAAGGCCTGCCTCCACATCGCCGCCGACTGTATTCAGTATGATCAAAAGCCCCTCGATTTCTGCGCTTTCTTCAATGGCAACAAGCTGCGGGATCACATGTTCATATTTGGTTGTTTTATTTTGGCTGGGCAGAATATAATGCCCTTCGATCTGACCGATAATTGTTAGGCAATGAATAAAATGACCGTTTTTCTTAACGGTAATGGAACCGGTTTCAAAATCAGACTGTGAAGAGCTGTTTTGCTGTGCATTTTCATTTTGTTCTTCAGGCATAATAACACTCCTTTGTAGTTATTATGCCCTGCAAATTTAATATATTTTATCATAAATCGGAGAATATTTCAATAAAACACAATAAACATTGTTTCAATAATTAAAAATAATAATATTTAGTATAGAATTTATGAAATTTTTTTGAAAATGATTGACACAATATGAGCAATATTATAAAATAGATTGACAAAAAAATTGATAACTAATTACAGGAGGGTGCATATATGGGACTTACATTAGCACAAAAACTGATCAAAGCGCATCTTGTGGAGGGAGAAATGATTCCCGGCAAGGAGATCGGTCTTAAAATAGACCAAACACTTACACAGGACGCCACAGGCACAATGGCTTACCTTGAATTCGAAGCCATGGGTGTGGACAGAGTTAAAACGGAAAAAAGTGTGGCTTATATTGACCACAATACACTTCAAACCGGGTTTGAAAACGCGGATGATCACCGTTACATACAGACCGTTACAAAAAAACACGGCATTTATTTTTCACGCCCCGGCAACGGAATCTGCCATCAGGTGCATCTTGAAAGATTCGGCATCCCCGGCAAAACACTGATCGGATCAGACAGCCATACGCCTACCGGCGGCGGTATCTGCATGCTTGCCATGGGCGCCGGCGGCCTGGATGTTGCGGTTGCCATGGGCGGCGGCACGTATTATATCCCTATGCCGAAAATGACAAGAATCAATCTTCACGGCTATCTTAAGCCCTGGGTTTCCGCTAAGGATATTATTTTGGAAGTGCTCAGAAGAATGAGCGTGAAAGGCGGAGTGGGAAAAATCATTGAATACGGCGGAGACGGTGTGAAAACACTCTCCGTTCCCGAACGTGCAACAATCACGAACATGGGCGCGGAACTCGGCGCAACCACATCTATATTCCCGTCTGATGAGATCACGCTTGCGTTTCTTAAGGCACAGGGCAGAGAAAAGGACTGGACGGAGATCCTGCCGGACACAGATGCTGTTTATGATGAAGTCATAGATATTGACCTCTGCTCGCTTGAGCCGATGGCCGCCTGCCCCCATATGCCCGATAATGTAAAAACAACAGAAGAGATCGGAAAGATCAAGATTGATCAGGTTGCGATCGGCTCCTGCACAAACTCTTCTTATGTGGATATGATGAAAGTTGCCGCTATACTGAAAGGCAAAACAGTTTGCCCAACAGTTTCCCTCTGCATTGCACCGGGATCCAAACAAGTGCTGAACATGCTGGCGCTTAACGGCGCACTTTCCGATATGATCAACGCAGGCGCAAGAATCCTGGAATCCGCATGCGGCCCTTGTATTGGAATGGGACAGAGCCCGAATTCCGGCGGCATCTCACTTCGCACATTCAACAGAAACTTTGAGGGCAGAAGCGGAACGAAGGACGCAGGCATCTATCTTGTATCGCCTGAAGTTGCCGCTGCGTCTGCGCTGACTGGTTACCTTACTGATCCGAGAGAACTCGGCGACGCGCCGCAGATCAGCATGCCGGATCACTTCATCGTCAACGACAATATGATCGAACCGCCTGCAAACGAAGAGGAAGCCAAGAATGTAGAAGTTCTTCGTGGGCCGAATATTAAGCCGTTCCCAAAAACCGAACCGCTGCCGAGTGAGATCAACGCAAAAGCGATGCTCAAGGTGGGAGACAATATTACGACCGACCACATCATGCCTGCCGGGGCAAAGATACTCCCCTACCGTTCCAACATTCCGCATCTTTCACAGTACTGCTTTGCCGTTTGTGACGAAACATTCCCTGAAAGAATGAAAAAAGAAGGAAAAGGCGTCATCATCGGCGGTTCCAACTACGGTCAGGGTTCCAGCCGTGAGCACGCAGCACTCGTTCCGCTCTATCTTGGCGTAAAGGCAGTGATTACAAAGAGCTTTGCCAGAATACATGTTGCAAACCTTGTAAACGCCGGCATACTTCCGTTTACATTTAAAAATGAAAGCGATTATGACAGAATCGACCAGCTGGACGAACTTTCTCTGCCTGATATCAGAGAGAGACTTAAAAATAAAGAGCAGATCGTTCTTGTTAATAAAACGAAGAATGAAGAATATGCGCTTGACGCATCTCATCTTTCCGACCGCCAGATCGCAATGCTGCTTTGCGGCGGACTTTTGGATTACACAAGAGAGAATAACAAATAATCTGAGGAGGATCATCCATTATGGAGAACAACGAAAAAATTGCCATTGATAACGCTGTTGAACAGTTCAGACACCTGATGGAGGGGCAGCTGGAAAGGGCAAAAAGAATCAAACAAGACAATGCGTTTATCGATTATCAAACTCTGGACACAATCGTGATCGGAATTTGCGGCGGTGACGGGATTGGCCCGATCATTACAAAAGAAAGTGAAAGGGTGCTTGCCTTTCTGCTGAAAGACGAAGTGGCGTCAGGAAAAGTGAAGTTTAAAGAGATCGACGGGCTGACGATTGAAAACCGCGCAAAGTGCCTGAAAGCCATTCCGGATGACGTTTTGGAAGAACTGAAAGCCTGCCACGTGATCCTTAAAGGCCCAACAACTACACCAAGGCAGGGCGACGGCTGGCCAAATGTGGAATCGGCAAACGTTGCGATGAGAAAAGAACTGGATCTTTTTGCAAATATGCGCCCTGTTCGCGTTCCCGAAGAAGGGATTGACTGGACTTTCTTCCGTGAAAACACAGAGGGCGGCTACGCTGTTGGATCCTATGGTGTAAATATTACAGACGATCTTGCCGTAGATTTCACCGTGGCTACGCAGGAAGGATGCGAAAGAATCGCGCGCCTGGCTTACGAATATGCAAGGAAGAACAATAAAGGCAAAGTCTCCATCATCACAAAAGCAAACATCATTAAAACCACGGACGGCAAATTCCTGAACACCGCCAAAAAGATCGGCGAGGAATATCCGGATATTGTTACAGATGACTGGTACGTAGATATCACGACTGCAAAACTGATTGATCCGAACAGAAGAAAAGATTTTAAAGTATTTGTTCTGCCCAACCTTTACGGCGATATCATTACGGATGAGGCTGCGGAATTCCAGGGCGGCGTGGGAACAGCCGGTTCTGCAAATATCGGCAAAAAATATGCGATGTTTGAGGCGATTCACGGCTCTGCGCCGAGAATGATTTCCGAGGGCAGAGGTCAATATGCAGACCCGTGCAGCATGCTTAGGGCGTCCGTAATGCTTCTTTCACACATTGGCTATCAGGATAAAGCAGACGCGCTTGAAAAAGCACTGGATAAATGCATGTTTGAAGAGAAGAAATATACAATTACCGGCAGGGATACCGGCTGCACCTGTGAAGAATTCGGCAATTATGTAATGGATACGATCACGAAAATGACCGAAAACGCGTAATGAGGTAAAATTAATGGAAAGAAAAGACGAAATTTCTATATCCGTTATCAAGAGACTTCCGCGATATTACAGATTTTTGCAGAGCCTGAAAGAAAACGGCATAGTCAGGATCAGTTCAAAGGAACTTGCAAACAGAATGGGGCTTACTGCCTCTCAGATCCGCCACGACTTTAACTGTTTCGGCGGTTTTGGTCAGCAGGGCTATGGCTACAACGTGCCTGAACTTCACACAAAAATCGGTGAGATATTGGGTGTTGAAAAAGAACGCAAAACCATACTGATCGGCGCAGGCAATTTGGGCAAAGCGGTTTGCAATAAAATATTCAGCGTAAACAGCGGATTCAAAGTAATCGGTATCTTTGATAAAAATGAAGCAATATGCGGAAAGATGATCAAAGGCATCCCTGTTCGAAACATTGACTATATTGAAAATTTCTGTATAGACAATAAGCCGATGTGCGCAGTGATCTGTATTCCTTCCAACGATATGCGTGAACTCACCGATCTGCTGATCAATCTGGGAATCAAGAGTTTCTGGAACTTCAGCAATTATGACATCGGCATGGCGCATCCGGAGGTGCTGGTTGAAAACGTGCACCTTACGGACAGTCTTATGACTCTTGGGTATCTTACTTCATCGGAGGTTTGATCTTGATCAGAATAAGCACGAAAGAAATTGTTGACGTTATGAAGTATGACGAAAACAAGGCGGTTATCGTAGAAAAAAGGCCCATTTTGAACACAAATCAGTTCAAGGCGCGATACAGCGTTGTGGATTTTGAAAACAAAACCAAAGAGGTCTTAACCAAAAACGCCTATTTGTTTAAGAAATTCGGTTCGTCATATGAACAGATCAGCAAGGTAATACCGAATTTTGTGCAGTGCAATGCGGCAATTTTATATGACAGACGCGTGCTTGTGCTTTACCCGAACGGTGAAGCCGGCATCTTTGACAGAGACGGAGAATTGACCTGGAGCGGATATTTTAAATATCATGATGAGACTGTAAATTCTCTTGCTCTGGACGGTAAATATTTTTGGTGTATCTGCCCTGCCGAATACTGCGCAATACGATATTCCTGCCAAAATATGCAGGTGGATCTTAGAATCGGCGGCAAAGACGCAACCACCTTTGTAAAGCCAACGCATATTTCGGTTGGAGACGGCGATATTTATGTTTGCTCCTCTACAAATAAGGTAAGAAAGATAGACGGCAACGATCTTACAGTTTCGGATTATCTTACGTTTGAAGAGAGCGTAAAACAGTTTTACAAGTTCGGGAAATATGCCATTGCCGTGCTTGCAAGCGGTACATATCTTCTGGAAAACAATCAATAAAACAAAAAAACAGGGCTTTCGCCCTGTTTTTTTCTTCTGTAATTCTTATTTGGGATATTATTTTTCCGCCCATGTTCTGCCGTTATCCGTGGAAACAAATGTTTTGGAAAGTGATGTATTATCCGCATCCGATCCCATTGTATTCACAACGGTAAGCTGACCGTGTTCATACTTTGGAATCGTATAAAAATCATACGCACCTGCTGTGCTGAACGTTAAAAGGGAAAACGTTCTGCCGCCGTCTGTAGACATATACAGATCGCTTTTCTCTCCGGTTCCGCTCGGCATAGTTAAAAACGCCGTGTTTTCATCCGTATAAAGGCATTGGCTGTCTATTTTAAAGTGGATATAATCGTTTTCGCCAATTCCGTAAAAGCGGTCGTTCCATGTTTTTCCGCCGTTTGAAGTATATTTAATGGAACCGAAAGCGTCTGTCATGGCAAAATCCGAAAACGCCAGCATATAAATATGATTCAAATCCAAAAATCCCATGGAACCGATCTCAAAATAACCCTGTAGCTGAACAACCGTGTTTTGCCAGTTATCCGAATCCTTTGATTTAAAATAGATACGTGCACCTTTCTCTTCACGAACGGTAAAGTACGTAAGATCTGCACCAATCAAAACGCCGTTCTCGCAAAGTTTGTCTCCGTTAATTTCGGCAGGTGCATTCAAAGTAGTTTCCCCATCTACACTGTAATAAAGGATTCCGTTATACACTTCATATTCGCCAGCATCAAGGGAAACAACATTAAACTGCTCCAAATGATCGCTTTTTGCCGTTTCGCAAAACATAGTAACAGGAGATGCATCTTCGCCGATCTTGCAGAGCGAGACCGTGCCTCCGTTTTCTATAATGCCGGAAACACTGTCCACAACGCAATCCTCGTTGAGCGCAAGGATAAATTCATCAGAATGCGTGCCGCGCAGAATCAGAGCCGTTGTGCCGTACTGTTTAATATTTGAACCGAAATATGTATAGTCGTTACCGTTATACGTGATTTTGATTCCATTGAGATCAGAAACGAAACGCACAGATTCGGAATTACTGCCCGCACTCCCCCATGTGCCCGTAACTGCGTTTGTAACCGAATAATATGAGATTCCGCTTTCTGAGCGGTCTCCATACGTTGCGGCATAGCCGTTTACCGTTCCGAAATCTTCAGCATAGGTAACGAGGCAGACATCTTGATTGATCCACTGTGTGTTTTGCAGCCGGGTAGAAGATTCTGTGATCACTTCATGTTCTTGGCAAAAAATGCCGTATGCAGGCCGGTACATAACGATCTTGCCTGTTTTATCCTCTCGTTTCACGATTGCGCAGTTTGAATAGCCCGGAGAAAGATCCACTTTTACCGATTCAAACCCGGCAGTAAAGACCGTAACCACATTAAATACCGTGAGCATAATAAAAAAGCCGATAAAAAACACAATCCACTGTTTGTTTTTTCGCAGTCTATACCCTAAACCGAAAGCGGTACAAAGCACAAACAACTCGTTTACTATCGTGTCTTCATAGGCAAACGGATATTCAATGCCCTTCGTTATATGCAGATAATAATAAACGATCTGGAGTAAAAGCAAAACGGCCGCAACCGCAATGGATGCAAAAGAAAGTATAGTAAGGCATTTTGAAAGTTTCTGATTTCGCACAGACATTTCCTGCTCTTTTTGCGCCAAATCGGAAAGATGTTGGCGATATACGCTGTCCACATGATAAGCGCCCTGTATCTCGCCCGGATAAGTATGCGTATACGGATCTGCCGACGGTTTATCAGAATATGTATCCGGCTCATCACCGCTTTCGGAACCTGTTTCCCGTTCACCCTGCAACAATTCAGAGACAGTAACTCCAAAAATCTGTGCAATGCTTTCCAGCAGTGAAATATCGGGCATACTGAGTCCGCGCTCCCATTTTGAAACCGCCTTATCCGTAATAAACAGTTTTTCAGCAAGCTGTTTTTGCGTCATATGATTTTCAGAGCGTAACTGTTTAATAAATTTTCCGAATTTTATATTGTCCAAACCGATCCCTCCACGGGAAAATATTTGCGGTTTATGCGCAAGACCAAGTAAACCACGCCATTAATGATACTGCCGCTTAGCGGTTTACTCAACCGACCCACGGTAGAAAACGCAGTTTACTTATTACTAATTTCAATATTACAATAAAACATCATTTAAACGTGCGGATTTCTCCGCGCACACAGCAGTTTTTAACGTCCGATCTCATCCAGCATTTCTTTTATAACCTTAGCAGAATCCTTGAATCGTTTTTTCTCACTTTCATCAAGAGGTATCTCAAGAATCTTACGAACACCGTTTCTGTTGATAAGCGCGGGAACACCGATATAAAAGCCGCTTTCCGAATACTCCCCGTTCAGATATGCAGAGATCGTAAAAATGGAATTCTCATCATTGAGAATGGCTCTTGTGAGCCGCGCCAGAACCATTCCGATACCGTAATAAGTTGCTTTTTTCGCTTTAATAATCTTGTATGCAGAATCACGTACATTCACTGCAATCTCATCCAGCTCATTCATAATCTGATCTGTATGAGAATCCAACTCTTTTATGGGTAAAACGGAAATCATGGCGCTGCTCCAGGCAACGAATTCCGAATCGCCGTGCTCGCCCATGACATACGCATGAATATTTCTTGGATTTACTTTAAAATAATCACCGATCATATAGCGAAGTCTTGCCGTATCAAGCGAAGTGCCTGAACCGATAACCCGTTCAGGCGGAAATCCGGAAAGATCAAGCACCGCTTTTGTCATGACATCCACAGGATTGCTCGCAACGAGAAATACACCGTTAAATCCGTTTTCCACAATCGGTTTTACGATTGTTTTAAAAACTTTATAGTTTTTTTGCAGCAAATCTCTTCTGGTTTCCCCCTCAAGCTGAGGAACACCGGCACAGATCACGATCATATCCATATCCGTGCAGTCCGTATAGTCGCCGGAATAAATTTTCATACTGCTCGGCGCAAACGGCAGACCGTGGGAAAGATCCATCGCCTCCCCCTCCGCCCGTTCTTTATTGATATCGATCAGGCAAAGTTCATCACAGATATTCTGGTTCAGCATGGCATAAGCAAAACTCATGCCAACCATGCCTACGCCTACGATTGCAACTTTTTTACTGTCCTGCGCACGCGGATTTTCATGCACGCTCATATATATACACCTTCTGCTCTTTGTTTATACAGGATAGAAAGCCGTATATAACAAGCGGCCCTCAAAAGTATTATGACCTTTGAGGGCTTAATCATTCACCGATTTTTTCTGAAAATGTGTAATTATTCTTTAAAAAAGAGCGGAAGTTTCTCAAGAAAAATGATATCGTTGCGTTCTGCGGCGTCACCTTCGGCAAGCGGCGCGCAGCAACCCACGATTTCAGCGCCAAATGCTTCGGCAACCTTTTTACATGCCGCAAGCGACTCGCCTGTTGAGATCACATCATCTACGATAAGAACTCTTTTACCTTTGAGCAAATCTCCGTCCTCATGCCCCAAATAAAGGCTTTGTGTACCCTTAGTGGTTATAGAACTTTCTTTGATCTCAACCGGATGATCCATATATACTTTAACGCTTTTTCGGATAACGATATACTTTTTCCCGCTTCGTCTGCTCATCTCATACGCAAGCGGTATGCTTTTCGCCTCCGGCGTAAGAATATAATCAAATTCCGGAACGCGTTTAAGCAATTGCGCGGCGCAATGCTCCGTCAATTCAACATCGCCAAACAGGATGAAAGCGGCAATATCTAATTGATCACTGACCGGGAACTTTTTCAGTTTTCTTTCAAGACCTGCGATCTTTAACGTGTAATATTCCCCGCTCATAATATTTTTTCTCCGAGTTCCATACCGCCGATCAAATGAAAATGCAGATGCATCACAGACTGGCCGGCATCTTTGCCGCAGTTATTAATGATTCTATAACTTTCTATTCCCTGGGATCGTGCAATTTCCGGGATCTTTTCAAAAATATGCGCAACATACTTAACATTCTCGGAATCCAGCGCATTCACACTGTCAATATGCACTTTCGGAACGATCAGAACATGTACGGGCGCAACGGGATTGATATCTTTAAATGCATAGATCATCTCATCCTCATACACTTTATTTCCCGGGATATTTCCGTTTATAATTTCACAAAACAAGCACATTTTTAACACCTCTTATTTTATCAAGCCGGAAACGATGTCAGCCACTTTGGAAAGCGCTTCATCCAGTTTGGAAAGATCTTTCGCACCTGCCATAGCAGAATCCGGTCTGCCGCCGCCACCGCCGCCGGCAAGTTTTGCAACTTCACGCACAAGATCGCCTGCCTTGACGCCTTTTGCAACAGCGCCATTTGCGCAAACGGCAACGATAGACGCCTTTTCACCTACGGATCCGGCAATAACACCAACTGTATTCTCGCCTTTATCCTTAAGTTCATCGCCCATCTTACGAAGCGCATCCGGAGTAGATCCGTCTATCCTGCCAACATAAAGCTCAATTCCATTCAGATCGATCGGTTTGGAAAAGACATCGGCACTCTTTAGTTTGGAGATCTCTACATTCAGTTTTTGTATACTTCTATCTTTTTCGTGCAGTTCATTCACAACACAAGTGATTCTGTCTTCAATTTCATTCTCACCGGTTTTAAGAACGGCACATACGGCTTTGAGCACAGCTTCGCTTGTATTCAAATATTTTAAAAGACCTAAGCCTGTAACTGCCTGAATACGCCTTACACCCGCTGCAACGGAGGATTCAGAAACGATCTTGAAAAGGCCGATCTGGCCGCTGTTGGAAACATGCGTGCCGCCGCAGAACTCAACGGAAAAATCGCCTGCCGTAACCACTCTGACACGGTCTCCGTACTTTTCGCCGAACAGCATCATAGCGCCGAGTTTTTTCGCCTCTTCGATCGGCATTTCTTTCATCTCTACAGGAACGGCTTTCATAATAAAATCATTCACAAGGTATTCCACTTTGCTGATCTCGTCCGCCGTCATCGGATTAAAATGCGTAAAATCAAATCTGACTTCATGCTCATTTACGAGCTGACCTGCCTGCTCAACATGTGTTCCGAGCACCTGGCGCAGGGCCGCCTGCAGCAAATGCGCGGCAGTATGATTTTTCATGATCGCCTCTCTGCGCTTTGCATTGAGAGAGGCAGTCACGGTGTCGCCCACACTGATAATGCCTTTAGACACATTGCCGGAATGGAGATAAATACCGTCTGCATTTTTGGCGGTATCCGCAACCAAAAAGACGTTATCGCCCTGCTTGATCACACCGCTGTCTCCAACCTGTCCGCCGGAAACGGCATAAAATGGTGTTCTATCCAGCACAACGGTGCCTTCGTCTCCTGCGCCGAGCATATCACAAAGTTCACCTTTTGCATTTACAAGGGCAAGCACTTTGCTTTCCGATTCAAAATCCGTATAGCCCGTAAACTCTGTTTTAGCGCAGTCGATCTTAACGGATTCATTCTTCCAGGCATCCGCACCCGCATCTTTTCTTGCGGCACGCGCAGTGGATTTCTGATTGGCGAGGAGAGCATTGAATTTATCTTCGTCAACGGTGATACCGCGCTCTTCCAGTATATCTTTGGTTAAATCCAGCGGAAAACCATACGTATCATTGAGTTTAAAAGCATCCTCCCCGGAAAAAACATTGCCATCCATTTTATCAATATATTCTTCCAGCAGAGCCAGACCGGAATCAATCGTTTTGCCGAATGACTTTTCTTCCGCCTCAATGACCTTACGGATGATCTCCCGTTTGCTTTCCAGATAATCATATTCACAGACGTTTTCGTCAATTACAGTGTCCACCACTTTATAGAGGAACGGATCGGTAACGCCGAGCAGTCTGCCATGACGGCAGGCACGGCGGATCAGTCTTCTTAAAACATAGCCCCTGCCGGAATTAGACGGAATGACACCATCGCCGATCATAAATACGGATGAACGGATATGATCGGTAATTACACGAAGGGATACATCGTTCTTTTCGTCGTCATGATAATGCACACCGGCAATTTCAGAAATTTTCTTCATAATATTCTGCACGGTATCCACTTCAAACAGGTTATCCACACCCTGCAGTATACAAGCAAGGCGCTCAAGACCCATACCCGTATCTATGTTCTTCTGAACAAGATCCGTATAATTGCCGTTTCCGTCATTATTGAACTGGCTGAAAACAATATTCCAAAACTCCGTATATCTGTCGCAATCGCAGCCGGGGCCGCAGGTAGGTTTACCGCAGCCGTATTTTTCACCGCGGTCAAAATAGATCTCACTGCACGGGCCGCACGGTCCCTGACCATGTTCCCAGAAATTATCTTCCTTACCGAGCCGAACGATATGGGACGGATCAACGCCTACTTCATTAGTCCAGATATCAAACGCCTCATCATCGTTTTCATAGATCGTGACCCAGAGTTTTTCCACCGGCATCTCAAGCACTTTCGTGCAGAACTCCCAAGCCCATGCAGTGGCTTCGTGCTTAAAGTAATCGCCGAAACTGAAATTGCCCAGCATCTCAAAATATGTGCCGTGGCGCGCGGTTTTGCCAACTCTTTCAATATCCGGCGTGCGGATGCATTTCTGGCATGTTGTAACGCGCTTTGCGGGCGGATTGATCTCGCCCGTAAAATATTTTTTCATCGGCGCCATACCGGAATTGATCAGCAGAAGGCTTTTATCATGATCCGGCACGAGTGAGAAACTCGGGAGCCTGAGATGCTCCTTGCTTTCAAAAAACGAGAGATATTTCTCTCTTAAATCATTTAAAGATGTCCATTCCATTTTTATGTCCTCTGTTTCTATTTCTGTATCTATTATAAAATATCAATGATATTGAATCCTCTTAAACAAAATTTCAAGGGCAACCTAATGAGACTAAGTTGCCCTTAAAACGCACGGATTAAAGCTTATCTACAAGCTTTTTCAGTTCCATGATCTCTTCTTTTGTAAAAGTCAAGCCCTTGCTCATTTTAGAATGATCGGGTGACCAGTCTCTTACATCGATCTTGGGATCGCGGCCGTTCCAAGAAATCATATTTACTTCTCTTGTCCAGCCTCTGGCTGTTTCGGAAATAACGCCAATGTGCTCCGTGATCTCATATTTGATTTCCGGCATTCAAAACTCCTCCTTTTCATTATTTTAAATTTTCAACGATTTCTTTAGTATCTCTTGCAATCATAAGTTCCTCATTCGTTGCAAGAACAAATACTCTTACTTTATCCCCGGGCAAAGTGAGTTCAGCCTCATTGCCTTTCACGGCTTTTTGATTGATGGACTGATTGATATTTACACCGAGATAAGTAAGATAAGAACAAACTTTAGAACGAAGCCAGAATCCGTTTTCACCGATACCGCCGGTAAAGACGATGGCATCCACGCCGTTCATAGCGGCAACATAGGAGCCGATGTATTTTGCGATCTGATACGCCTGCATTTCATGCGCAAGGATCGCTCGTTCATCGCCCTCGTTCTGCTTGGCAACGATATCACGGTCATCGGAATAACCGCCGGAAATACCGCTAACACCGGACTGTTTATTCAAAACTTCCTCCACCTGCGTTGGGGTAAGACTGAGTTTCTGCTCAAGGAAGATTACAACGGAGGGATCAATACCGCCGGAGCGTGTGCCCATCATAAAGCCGTCCAGCGGAGTAAAGCCCATCGAAGTATCAAATACCTTGCCGAATTTTATAGCAGCAATAGATGAACCGTTGCCGAGATGGCAGGTGATCATTTTCAGTTTTTCAATATTTACGCCCATTTTCTTAGCGCAGCGGTCGCTTACATATTTGTGCGATGTGCCGTGAAATCCATAGCGGCGGATACCGTATTTTTCAAAATACTCATAAGGCAGAGCATACATATATGCCATTGGCGGCATTGTGCTGTGAAACGCGGTATCAAAAACGGCTACCTGCGGAACATCCGGCCCGAGAAGAGAAAGGCACGCCTCATACCCCTGAAGATTGGCAGGATTGTGCAAAGGTGCAAGCGGGATCATTTTTTTCACGTCCGCAACAACATTTTCATCAAACAAAACGCTTTTTGTATATTTTTCACCGCCCTGAACAACACGATGACCAACTGCATCGATTTCCTCAAGGGAATCAAGCACTTTCAGATCACTTTGCGTCATCAGCTCCATTACGGTATTAAAAGCATCGATATGAGACGGAACTTCGCGGTCAAAAACCAACTCGTCCTTACCCACGCGATAAATGATATTTTTTTCACCGCCCTGTATCGGCAGACCGATTCTTTCTATGGTGCCTTTACAGATTACGGATTCATCCTCCATATTTATCAGCTGGAATTTCAGTGAAGAACTGCCGCAGTTGATAACAAGAATTTTCATAATTGTATCCTCCGCTATTGAAATTAATTAATATTATTAATATAATAATAAATAGTTAACATAAAAAAGTCAAGGGCAAACCTGAATTTTTTGACGTAAACATGCGTTTCACAATTAAATACGAATTGTAAGCATAAGAAAAAGAACAGATGGCTGGTATTTTCATGAACACAGGTGTAATTTGCGAATTTAATCCGTTTCACGCAGGGCACAAATATCTTTTTGAAAAGACAAGAGAAAGCGGAAACGATAAAAGAATAATATGCATCATGAGCGGCAATTTTGTGCAGCGCGGTGATTTTGCCGTTTACAATAAATTTACAAGGGCAAAGGCAGCGCTGCAAAACGGCGCGGATCTTGTGATTGAACTGCCTGCGGAGCAGGCTTTGCTTTCCGCAGAGGGTTTTGCCAAAAGCGCCGTTATGCTTGCCGAAAGTTTAGGAGTAGTGGATGAACTTGCCTTCGGCGCGGAAAACAATAATATAGCCGAACTAAAAAAGATGGCAGAAATGCTGAAAGACAAAAATACCCAGGAAAAGATCAAAGCCGAAATGAAAGCGGGCATCTCTTACCCCGCGGCAAGAAAGAACGTGATTCAAAGCGATCTTTTGGACAGCCCCAACAACATTCTTGCCTGCGAATATATTAAGGAAACCAAACTTCCCTGCTTTGCGGTTAAACGGATCGGGAAAGGGCATGACAGCGATGATGTTGCTTACAGCGCCTCTCAGATCCGGAAAACTCTTTCCGCAGACGAAACGGCAAATATAAAAAACTGTGAATCCGCTTTTCTATACAGACTGAGAAGTATGACAAAAGAGGATTTTTCTAAAATAGCCGATGTAAACGAAGGGCTGGAGAACAGACTGTATGACGCTGCCGGCAGGGCGTCGAGTTTTGAAGAATTTCTGTTTCTCGTAAAATCCAAGCGGTATACACTGTCCCGGATCAGAAGGATCGCCTTTCGCGCATATCTGGGTATGGAGGGCATCGGTTACGAAGTGCCTGTTATTCGTGTTTTGGGATTTAATCAATGCGGGAGAGAACTTCTGTCCGAGATCAAGAAAAGAACAGATAAGCCCATCATAACCAAATTATCCGACTGCGACGAAACGAATCTTGCATATTTCCAAAAACAGTGCCGATACACGGATTTGTACAGCCTGGCATATAAAAATCCCCTGCCCCGCGGAGAGGAACAGAGGAGTCAAATCGTCATCATATAATCTTCAAACTCATCTTTTGTCATTTTGCTGTTCAAATAAATCAAAAGAGAATTTACGGAAAGAAACTCCGGCAGATCCAGCGACCTCAGGAGTTTTTTTCTTTTTTGAGAGGCATTTGCACTGCCGGAAACACCGGCGGCAAACAGGTCATAATTCGTGATCCGGTCTTTCGGCAAAACCGATCTGCATTCCACGCCTATACTTTGAAACAGTTTAATCAAAATATCGTCCGAAATACCTTCCACACCGAGTTTTCCCTCTTTGGAAGGCTCTTTTTTTCTTTTTTCCCTGCCATAGATATCCGGTATGTAAAGATGTTTGATCCTGTCTTTCGGGATACCGTTTGCAATGTAATTTCTGATCTGAAAACCGGAATGATCCGAATCGGTAAGCAGAATGATGCCGCGCTCTTTTGCAAGGCGGCGAATAAAAGCAAGCCGCTCTTTATCCTTATAAATACCGAAACCGTTGGTTTCAACAATCAGAGCATCAAGAAAATTGGAAAGTTTGATCTTATCATATTTTCCCTCAACAATGACCGCTTCGCGGATCTTAATCATAACGCACCTCTTTGGAGATCAAAAGCAATTTTACAAGCATCTCCTCCAGAATCAGCCTGGAATCGGCGGAAGTGCTCTTTAAGCCGTTATCGGCAAGCATGATCACATCGAGCGATCTTCTGAGCTGATCAAATGAAAGCGCAGCACTGTCTCTGGAAGCGTTTTTCAGCGCAAATTCCCTGCCCCTGTAATTAAAATAGGACGCCACGTCATCAAAAGGCATTCCGGCTGTTTTTGCGCATTTCACTCTGTACATATCCACAAAGCAGCCGGATATCGCTGAAAGTACCTTTACCGGATCTTCTTTCGCGGCAAAAAGCGAATCCAAAACAGCATATGCCTTATCGTAGTTGCCGCGCACAACGGCGTTTGAAAGATCATAAATTCTTGCCTGCAGACATTTCACGGCAAGTTTATCGATCATCTCTTTTGTGATCTGTGCACCGTTTGCAAACGCGGAAAGTTTCTGCACTTCATTCAGCAGGGTTTTTATATCACAGCCGGAAACGGATATAAGATAACGCGCATTGTTTTGAGAAAGCTCCGCTCCCCTTTTTCGGCAGCCGGAAACCAGCAGTTTAACCAGATCTGTTTCACTTTTTCTGGAAAACGAAATACTGGAGCCGTATTTTGCAAAAGCGGCCTCTACACCTTTCCAGCGGGCGCTTTTTTTCACGTCCGGTTCAAGGGAATTATACCAGAAAACGAGCACGGTTGTTTCGGGAATATCCGTTAGGTATTCCTTGATTTCTTTGCAGTCATTCTCGCTTTTATCAAACGGATAATCACAGGCAAGAACCAAATTACAGCCACCCATCATGGGTAGCAGATCCGCATCTTTTAAAATATCATCCACAGGAACCTGTTTGCCGTCAAAACGATGAAGATTGAATTCTTCAAACGAACCGGAAACCAGTTTTGCTCTGATCTTGGACACATAATATTCCTTAAGGTAACTTTCCTCGCCATAGATAAAATAGGCTTTGGAAAGGTTGTCATTTTTCAACTGCATTTTCAGTTCCTTTTCATCTATCCTGCCCACCGGTTCACCCCTTTTCTGCTATAGCCTTTATCATTCACTGTGTAAATTATATCATATTTTTCAGCGTTGGCAAGGTCATACTCCGTAAATTCAAAAGAAGTATTTTCAATATTCAGTAAAACGGTTTGCTGCCCGTTTTGCCCGGTATAGGAAACAGTCAGACCATTCCAAAGCGTATTTGTAAACTGCCCGGCAATTATAAAATTACAGTTTAGAGACTCCGTTTTTTCCTTATTTTCTGTAACAAAATTAAGGCAGCCGCTTTCTTGAGCCAGTGCGAAAGAGTATTCCCCTCCGTAATCTATGATCATAGCCGTATTAAGATCGTTTGAATCTATAATCTTCTGCGCAGTATAATACTGGTTATATTCTTTCAAGCCCAAAACCAATGCGTAATCCTGATTATACACGATCACGGCATTAGAATATTCGCCGTGCAAAACGTGCAGAAAAGTATGATTGCTGCTGTAGCCCACACTGAAAACAGAGATGAGCAGAGCGAACACACAGGAAAGGGCGGCACACGGTTTAAACACGCGGCTGCCTGAAAAGCCTTTGATCAAAAATGCTACGGCAAACAGAACAAAAACACAAAAGATCAGTAAAGCAAAAAACTGAGAGGAAATCGTAACTTTGCTGAAAGAAAAACGGGCAAAATATTCCGTGATTCCAAGCATTGCGCCTGAAACCGTCTTTAGAATAAACACCGTTACAGAACGTATCACACCAAACGAAGAAAACGCGCTGAAAAATACGGCAGTGATCATCAGCACTTCCGAAAGCGGGATCAGAACAACATTTAAAAAGATTCCTGCAATACTGACTTCGCCGAACATAAAATACATCACGGGAAACGTGGTGACAAACACGCTGACGGAAGAACAAATCGTTTGCAAAACGTTTTTGATTATTTTGTTTTTGCATCTGACTTTTGAAATCAAAAACGGATTGACCGTAATCAGTCCCAAAACTGCCGTAAACGTTAGCAAAGCACCCGCATCGGTTACGGCATACGGATCAAGGCAGATCAGAAACGCTGCAAAACCGAGAGAATTCAGACTATCCGTTCTTTCGTTAAAAAGTTTGGAAAGCAAAAACACAAGCATCATAACTGCCGCCCGGATCATAGAGGAAGAAAAGCCGGCAAGCAAAACATAAAACCACACGCTTGCGCTGCAAACAAGGATCAGAGGCACCTTGGGAACCAGCATTCGCCGCAGGATCTTATACAGCATACCCGTCAGCACGGCAAGGTTGAAACCGGAGACCGCCATCAGGTGCGTTGCACCGCACGCCTTAAAATTATTGTATGCCGCGTCGCTAAGAGAAGCGGTATTCCCTGTCAGCACAGCCAAAGACAGAGCGCCCTCATCTCCGCCTACCAGTGTGCTAAACCGACTGCTTAACTGATCACGAAGTTCAATAAAACTTTGATTTACCCTTGTTATACCGCCGATTTTGGTGCCTAAACTGCGGTAAGTTCTGAGATAACCGCTCAAAAAGATGCCGTCATCAAAAGTGCCGCGTGATTCAAACGCATTGCTTCCTGTTGAAAACAAGCTGATCTTTGTGTTTAGAATCTCATAACTCTGCGCATCAATGCGCGAATCGGAATAAACGGTGAGTTTTATATTCTGAGGCGCATCCGGCAAATCCAAACTTCTGGTTTTAACGGTATAGGAATAGCCGTTTTCAGTTTTTTCCGCAACGTCAACGATATAGATCTCAGCGTTAACCGTTTGCTCCGAAAGCGCTGTCTGCGGAAGAAAAACGTTATAATAACTGACAATAAAAATCAGGCAGGCAAGCGCGGCGCTGAGCATAGAGACCGGCAGCACCGCCGCCTTTCTTATGGTTTGATTTGCAAGAAAAATCACGAAAAGAACGCTTACGGCAACAAAAGCCGCAAGCGCCCATTTTATGCTGAGAAAATTCAGAATGATCAGAGTCAGCGCAGAGGAAAACCCGATAACCGCAAAAGGCCGTTTCACGAATTATTCTTTCTTGGATTCACCGGTTCCATCATGAAACTGTAACTCTGTTTCACGCCTTTTTTCATTTTATAAGGCTCTCTGACAAACGCCTGACCGGGCAGATCACCGCCCACGCCAAGCTGCATATGATCTATATTCAGCGCCGTGATCTCAGAATTATACGGAATCGTGTGCACATGCGTTGCCTTTTCCAGCTGCTCTATCGTATAATGATGCGCGCTGAAATTGATAAAATTATCATAATACGAGGTAAATCGGAAACCGATTCCATTTCTGTCTGTAATCGTGAAATAACGAACATCAGTTCGGTTTGCGTTTTCCTGCGGGCGCATATAGCGGTGTTCCAGATCCGTTACGGTGGATTTGTAGCAACTGATCTTAGCGCCGGTCTTTCTGTCGCAATACGTTGCCTGCGGGCCGCGGCCGTACCAGTTAACATATTCATTCTTGCCGTCCAGCGTAACGCGCGTGCCGAATTTTACCATAGGCGCTTTCGGAACAGCGCTGTGATAAACATAAATGCGCTTATCCGGATAGATCTTGTAAGTGGATACAGCGTCTTTTAAAAGCGGCGTGCTCCAAGCAATATGCACTTCAACGCAGTTATCATCCCCGATATTGGCCACGGTTCGGATGGCTTTTGCCTTGTGGCTTGCTGTTCTCCACCTATAATACGGATGAAGCGGAATCAGAGCCGGCACGAAATTCAGAGAATCAATGTCGTTATCCGTCAGAGCGCGGAAATAATACGGCTCCATCGGGCCTTTGAGTTTTTCTCTTCCATCGATCGAAATGCTGGTGATCCTGCCGTTCTCAATCTTCACGGCATAACCATCCCCAACGATATTGACCGAATTGCCCTTTTTATCAAACGTGAGATCGCCTTTGGATTCGGGCGCGGCAGGCTGCGGTATAGGATTCAAAATAAACTGATCCCAGGCAACCTCAAAATTGGATTTTCTGCCCGGTGTTTTCTTTCTTGTGTAGAAAGAAACGGTGAGCACAACTTCTTTATCATCCGGGAAAGTGGTAATATCATAAGGAATTGTGATATACGTTTCAGAAAGCGGATCGCACTCAAATTTCTCCAGTTCGCCGCTTGCCAGTATCTCGCCTTCTGCCTCTACGCTCCAACGGCAGGTAAAGGCGGAAATGTTTGTAAACAAATATTTATTCTTTACACGGAAAGTGCCTTTATTGATATCAAACGCCTCTGTTTTGATCTCCGCGTAAACTTTTTTAACCTCATGAATCTGCGGATGGACCGTTCTGTCCGCAGCGATAATACCGTTTGCGCAAAAGTATGTATTGGATCCGGCAAGGGCGGTAGTATTCGGAATATCAATCGTTTTTCTCGGCTCCTGCTTTGCGAAATCATCGCCGTAAAGCCACATATCCTTGCCGTCGTCGCTTACGCGGTGCAGCGTCTGATCAACAAAATCCCATATAAATCCGCCGCACATATTATCGTACTTTTCAAAATCATCCATATATTCCTGGAAATTACCAAGGGAATTTTCCATGGAATGGGCATATTCGCACAGCAGGATCGGCTTGCCCTCATACATTTCAGGCTTGATCGGTTTACTGTCTGCCGCAAGCTGATTGGCAATATTGTCATAAAGCGTGATCTTAATTTCCTGCTTGTTGCCGAGTTTTTCCATAATATCCGCAGTTGGATACATTCTTGAAATAACATCGCTTTTGGTAAGATCAAAATCGCCTTCATAATGAAACTGCCTTGTATCGTCCAGTTCCAGAGCCGCTGCTTTCATTTTGGCAAAATTATCGCCGTCGCCGGCTTCGTTACCAAGGCTCCACATAAACACACAGGGGTTATTTCTGTCCCTAAGAACCATGCGCTGCATTCTGTCCACAACGGCATCCGTCCACATCGGATTACTGCCCGGCACGCCTTTGCGCCGCACGCCATGGCTCTCCACTTCGCATTCATCCATTACATAGAAGCCGTATTCATTGCACATTTTGTAAAAATAAGGATCGTCGGGGTAATGCGAAGTACGTATGGAATTGATATTATTCTGTTTCATAATATCCAGATCCTGCGTGTACCGCTCACGGGGAACAGCCCAGCCGTGATCCGGATCAAAGTCATGGCGGTTTACACCCCGGATCATGAGCGGCATGCCGTTAAAATAGATCTTTTCCCCTTTGATCTCCACCTGCTTGAAACCGACTTCATAAGTTTTTACGGCATAAACGTTTTCATCTATGCTCAAAATAATGACAAGCGTATAAAGACTCGGCGTTTCGGCAGACCATTTCTTTGGATTTTTCACTTCCGCTTTCATGGAAAAATCCGTTGTGGTATGGCCGAGTTTCTGCGTTTCCTCGCCGATCTCAATCTCCCTGCCCGTATCGGAAATCAGATACGCTTTGCAGGTGGCGCTGCCGTTTAAAGCAGCATAATTTTCAATGTGAATATCAAGAGACGCAACGGCATCCTTATAGAAATTATCAAACTTGGTTCTGAAAAAGAAGTCTCGGATTGCCGCAGGACTTTCTGCAAAAATATAGACCTCTCTGTAAATGCCGCAGAGCCACCACATATCCTGATCTTCAAGATACGTGCCGTCCGTATACCGGTACACCTTGGCGCAAACAATATTTTCTTCGCCAGTTTTCACAAATTTGGTGATATTAAATTCATGCGGCGTCATAGAGCCTTGGGAATAGCCCACATAATTGCCGTTAACATACACTTCAAGACCGGCTTTGCACGCGCCGAAGTGAATAAAGATCTCTCTTTCTTTCCACTCTTTATCCAAAGCAAATGTTTTTCGGTAAAAGCCGATTTCCTGCATTTTATGGTCTATTTTCGGGATACGGTGTTTGCTTCTGCTGATCGCGCGCGGAAACGTGCTTGCGTAATAATACGGCACAGAATAGCCCTCTGTTTGCCAGACGGAGGGCACCTTTATCTCTCCCCACTCGGCATCATTGAAACCGGGATCCTCAAAATTCTGCGGCTGGTTTTCAAGACCCCTCTGCCAATAAAATTTCCACATTCCGTTTAGGGAAAGCTTATATCTGCTCTCCTCGCCGGACAAAGCGGAATCCACATCATCGTATGGCATGGCAATCACATGGCCATCCTCTTTATTTACTTTGATCACTTTCGGATCTTCCCAAATCTGCTTTTCCATAAATTTCTCCCACTGCTTAGTAAAAATTAGAAAATAAGTTTATTTACATAATATATGATTTTATAAGAAAAGTCAACAAAACAGGCAAGATATTATAGACAAGTTTGATGAATCTGTGCTATAATTCGAATTGAAAAAATTTTCTGAAAACTTATAGTTGTGTGCGGCTGCAAAACGGAGGTAAATATATGATAGAAAGAGTTACCAAAGAGAATCTTGAGGAATATGAAAATTTCATCCAACGCCACCCAAAGGGGCTGTTTCAGCACTCTTCCAAATGGGCAAAGGTAAAATCAGCGTGGAAATGGGAAGCGATCATGCTGAAAGACGACAGCGGCAATATCAAAGGCTCCGCAGCGGTCCTGATCCGGTTTGTGCCGGTAATCAAAAACGCGCTGTTTTACGTTTGCCGCGGCTTTGTTGCGGATGAAGATGATTTTGATACGTTTGACAAACTATTTGACGGGCTGCTTGCGCTTGCAAAAGAGTACAAAGCCTACTGCATAAAAATAGACCCGGAGATCACCGTTGCACACACGGCGTACAAAAAGCATCTAATCAATAAAGGCTTTGCTGAACTTAACCCGGGATGTTTGGATTTTGAAAACGTGCAGCCGCGTTTTGTTTACTGCTTTGATTACAACGGCATGAATGAAGAGGAGCTGATGCTTACATTTAAGCCGGACTACAGAAACAGAATCCGCAAAGCACCGAAAAAGGGTGTGGAAGTAAAGGTTATGGGAACAGAAGCACTGGCCGACTTTGTAAGAATCATGCAGGAGACCGGCGAAAGAGACGGCTTTTCTACCCGGCCGAAATGGTATTTTGAAAAGATCCTCAACTGCATGGGAGAGGATGCAAGGCTGTATATGGCGTATTATGATGGGCAGGCAATTGCGGGCACCATTGCCATAAAATGGGGCAAAAACGTAATGAAGTACCAGTACGGCGCATCCTCCAACGCACACAGAAATGTATATCCTAACTACGCACTGCAATGGGCAATGATGAAATGGGGCCTTGAATGCGGATGCGCAGTATACGATTTCGGCGGGATCAGCGGTGACTGCCAGAACCCTGAGAATCCACACTACGGGCTTTGGAGATTCAAACACGGTTTTGGCGGATATATGAAAGAATTTATTGGCGAATTTGACTATGTGATCAACAAACCGGTTTACAGACTTTACAACCTTGCCATGGAGTTAAAGAAGAAATTAAGATGAGCAGATACGTAATTGAAAAAGAGAAACTGAAAGAAAATATAGAATTTATTAAGCAAAAAGCCGGCGTGCCCGTGATCGGCGTTGTAAAAGGAAACGGTTACGGTTTTGGAATCAGAGAATTTACATCCGTTCTGAAAGAAAACGGAATAACATTTTTTGCCGTTACCGAAGTTACGGATATTCCCGTTTTAAAAGAGATCTTGGATGAAAAAGACAGCCTTCTTGTGATGCGATCCACCTGTATTGAAAGCGAAGCCAGGCAGATTGCGGGGAGCGGCTGTATTGCCACGATCGGTTCCCGAGCGGCATGCCGGGTAATGGAGAAGGTTGCCGATGAACTTGACACTACGGTAAAATGCCATTTAAAAATAGACACCGGCATGGGCAGATATGGTTTTATGCCCAGCGAAATCTCCAAGGCGATAGAATGTTATAAAATGCCTCACCTGAAATTTACCGGCATTTACACGCATTTTTCAAGCGCGTTTCGAAACGCTGAACTGACGAAAGCCCAGCTTGCCGTGTTTAAAGACTGCATTACGCAGATAAAAAACGCAGGCTTTGAAACCGGAATGGCACACTGCGCCAACTCCCCCGCTCTGCTGAATGTTGACGGTGTTTCTATGGACGCAGTAAGGATCGGCTCGGCATTTACCGGCAGAGTGATCACCAAAGCCAAAACGCCCCTGCACCGCCTCGGCAGGCTGGAAGCGGAAGTGGTAGACGTTAAGACCGTTCCGGCAGGTTACGCCATCGGTTATAACGGACTTTTTAAAACGAAGAGAGAAACGAAGATCGCGATTGTGCCGATCGGGCATTATGACGGATTCGGTCTTGAGAAAGAACGGGAGACAGCTGATCTGCACTACGTACTTTCCGCCGCCAAGCAATTTGTAAAAAAGAAACAGATGTATATGCGGATAAACGGAAGAATGTTTCATGTGATCGGTGAGATCGGGCTTTCTCACACGGCGGTAGATATTACGGATTCCGACGTAAAAGCGGGAGACACGGCAAGCGTGGATCTCTCCCCTCTTATGGTAAACCCAAGGCTGGAAAGAGTTTATATTTAAAGAAACGGTCTGAGTTATTTGCTCAGACCGTTTTTTTATAAATAAATTTCTTTAATGGATGAAATACAATTTTTATACTTTTACAGACGCAAGATATTCTTCTGCAAAATGGACTGCAACCGCACCATCACTTACCGCGGTAACGACCTGACGCAGTGGTTTTGTGCGCACATCGCCTACGGCAAAAACGCCCGGTACACTCGTTACAGTTGTTTCATCCGCTTTGATATAGCCGCTTTCATCCAAAGCAATCTGCCCTTTCAAAAACGCAGTAGACGGCGTTCTTCCGATACTGACAAAAATCCCGTCAGCAGGCAGTTCAAACTGAGCGCCGCTGAGCACATTTCTGATCACTGCGCCGGAAATTCTGCCGTCTCCAACCAGACCGGAAGGCACACTGTTCCACAAGATCTCAACATTATCCGCTTTAAAAAGCGGATCGGAAAGGATCTTTTCCGCTCTTAACTGATCTCTGCGGTGAACAAGATACACCTTTTTGGCAAGCCTGGAAAGATAGAGCGCATCAGCAACTGCCGTATTTCCTCCGCCAACCACGATCACGGTTTTGTCTTTATAAAATCTGCCGTCACAATGTGCGCAGTAGTGCACGCCTTTTCCGATATACGCATGCTCGTTTTCCAGACCGAGTTCGCGCGGGTCCGCCCCGGTTGAAAGCACAACGGCTTTTGCATACATATGCGCAGAGGCAGTGCGGATCTCTTTGATCTTTTTTGTTAAATCAACAGACGATACCTCGCCAAAAACCGTTTTTGCACCGAACCGCTCCGCCTGTTTTTGCATATTCATGCCAAGTGTAAATCCGTCAACACCCTGCTCAAAGCCGGGATAATTATCAATCACATCCGTAAGCGCCATCTGGCCGCCTGCACCTGCTTTTTCAACAACGGCAACATCCAGACCGGCGCGTGCAGCATAAAGCGCTGCGGTATATCCGGCTGGACCGCCGCCGATGATGATCATATCATAAACATGTTCCATACCCATACCTCCTTTTCTGAATTCTATTATACACATATTTTCACCGTATTTCCGTGATTTGATCACACAGTACGCCGCAAAGTTGACAAAAAATAAAATTGAGAGTATATTTTTTGTATAAAGTTTTTGGAGGCGCAACATGAAAATCGCAGTAACTTACGATGAAAGCGGAAATATCTTTCAGCATTTTGGAAAGACGCAGCAGTTCAAGATCTTTGAAATGGAAGACGGAAAGATTCTGAACAGCGAGGTTGTAGACACAAACGGTACTGGCCACGGTGCGCTTGCCGTGTTTTTAAAAGCCCTAAGAGTGAAGGCGTTGATCTGCGGCGGGATCGGAGCCGGTGCGCAAAACGCACTGGCGGACGCCGGAATCCAGCTATACGGCGGAGTAAGCGGCAGCGCGGACGCCGCTGCACAGGCATTTTTAAAAAGCGAACTGAAATACAATCCTCAAATTCACTGTGATCATCACATCGCGGAGCACAATCACGAACACCACTGCGCGCACGGAGATTGCTCCGGCAATTCCTGCAAATAAAAACAGACGCGCCGAATCGGCGCGTTTTGTATTACGGAGAAACTATGAAAGAATCTATATTTGAACCTGTGCTCAAGGAAAAATTCCCTTTTGGGAGTGAACTTCCCGAACAGGACAGAGAATATTTAAGCGCCAACACCCGTGCGCTTACCTATCCGAAAGGCACGATGATTCATGACGGCGCGGAATGTTCCGGAGTCATACTGGTCAGGACGGGCTGTCTGCGCGTCTACATGACCTCAGAAAGCGGAAAAGAGGTTACGCTTTACAGGCTGTATCCGGGCGATATGTGCATGCTTTCCGCATCCTGCGTGATCGAAGCGATCACGTTTGACGTTACAATTGACGCCGAGGAAAACAGCGAGTGCTGCGTAATCAGCGCCGGCGCGTTTTCCAAAGTTGCAGATAAAAATCCGCAGTTAAAGATTTTTTCCCTTGAAACAACGGTCAGCCGTTTTTCAGACGTTATGTGGGTATTGCAGCAAATCCTTTTTATGAGTATGGACAAGCGACTTGCCATATTTTTGCTGGACGAGCATGCAAGAACCGGTAAAAACACCATAGAACTCACGCACGAGCAGATTGCAAAATACATTGGATCTGCCCGTGAGGTTGTTTCGCGTATGCTGAAATACTTTTCAAACGAAGGGATCGTTTCCGTTTCCCGGAAAGGGATCACAATAACCGATAAAGAGAAACTGAGGAAATTAGCCCTCTAACATTTTGAGGATCTGCTCTTTTGGTCTTGCGCCAACGGATTCCTGCACAATCCTTCCGTTTTTCATAACGATCAGCGTAGGGATGCTGCCCACCCCGAAATCTGCCGCGAGTTTTGTTTCTTCATCCACGTTGATCTTGCCTACAAGATATTGTGGATTTTCCTCTGCGATCTCATCCACGATCGGCGATACCATTCTGCACGGGCCGCACCAGTCGGCGTAAAAATCAAGCAGAACTGTTTTCTCACTGTTTTTTACGGTTTCAAAATTATTCAAATTTACTTTTAATACTGACATTTTTATCATCCTTTCTTTTGTTTGTGTTTATAGTATATCCTGCTTAAAAGATGTTTTCAGTGACCAGATCACATAACAGCAAAAAGCCGCCCTTGCAGGGCGGCTTTTTATTTAAAGATTTTCTGGATTCTTTTTTCCAATTTTCTTTCGTAAAGGATCATAAAATTTTTGAGCAGGAATTCATACAGCACAAACGTAACATTCATAAGAACAGTGAAAAGGATGATCATGGCGGCAGAGAAGTTTCCGTCCTCAAAAAACGGGATTCCAAAAATGAAATACGCAATACATTCAACGGCGGCGACAGCCAGATTAAAAATCAGTAATTTAACAATATTTCTAATCAGTTTAAACTTAATTTTATCAATATTGCTTTTGATAATCGGATAATAACCAAAAAACAGGGTGTACATTAAAACCGATTCTTTATCCGGAACCAAAATGATTGATAGTATACTCACGGCAATATATACGCACCAAGCACACGAGGATGAAAATGTTCTTTTAAGAAGCATCATAACCAGTCCGAGTATCATGGGAACAGCATAGGTAAACACATAAAAAATGCCGGAACAAAGCATAACGGCAACAGAAAGTGCGGCGCAAACTCCACCAACAGCCGCCTGAACGGATTTTTTCATAACATCACCTACCTATATTATACAATTAAATGTGTATTTATTGTAAATTATTCGTAAACTCTTGTGTTCTATATTCAAAATAATATTTACTTTCTAAAAAAAAATAGTTATAATAGATAAAAATACTTCGTTTGAGGGTGTCAGTGAATGATAAAAAAATTCAGCGCAATATTTTTATGTATTTGTTTGCTTGCCGGATGCTTTGCAGCATGCAGTGATGAGGCGGAAACCGCGGACACAGCCGGCGGTCTTTCTGACAGCATTTCGGAATACGGTTTTGAGCAGGATGAAAACGGCAATACCGTTGCCGTTCTTTATGAGGACGGGAAAGCATATGTCCTTGACGCCGAAGGCAATAAGACCGGCGAAGTGATCGATAATCCGCAGAATATGCCTGCAGAAGACAAGCAGAACGGCGGCTCCGGCGAGAATACGGAACCGAGTTCCGGTCCTGACAGAGTAACGGACAGAGAAGATGTCAGCAATAATACGGGAAACGGCTCGGGAACAACGAGTGCGGAACTTACAACTCTGCCGATGAATGAAGACAAAGTTCCCACCACTTCGGACAGCGGCAACACGGTCAAATTCAGTGATAAAGATGTAAAGACTGTTACCAATATGCTGGAAGTACCGTATCTCTATACAGCCAGTTACGAAAGCAACCAGAATGTGCCGATAGAGATTGCAACGCATGTTGCGTGCTGGATGCTCCAGAGAGAAAATTTAGATACCAACAATTTTGCAAGCGGCACGGTTGTGATTGACCTTTTCAATTACTTTGCAAGAACGGTTGTATCTTTTAAAACAAAATGCAATTCCTGCACATCAAGCGGTACCGACGTTGCCAATCCGGCACCGATCACATATAACAGCACCAGTGATACATTTACCGTTACGGGCAGTTCGTATGAGAGCCCGACTCACAGAGTCAATATTACACAGATACAGGATCTTGGCAATAACAACTATTATAAAGTGATTGCCAATGTAGACGGAATTGATTCCGGCTGCAAGGCTACAACACTTGTTGCCGTTATACAGAAAAACAAACTGGACACTTCACTTGGGTTCTCAATTAAAGCATTAAAATGGAGCTAAAAAAAGCCGCCATATGGCGGCTTTTTTTATGTAGTTTTCTGTTCGTCAACAAATTCCGTTTCTCTTGCCGTGAGTTCTGCCCATGCAGGCTTAAACCCGCAGTTTACGGCATTTCTCATGGATATAATGTTTGACCACGCAGCACAGTAAAACGGTATTTTTCCTAATTTAAAAATCTCTGACGCGAGGCGGCTTGTCAGCGCGGCGGCAATTCCTTTTCGCCGGTATTGAGGAAGAACATCTACACCGATCTGATACATTTCTTTACAATCCTTCGAACAGCCGGCAAGGCCAATCAGCTGATCACCGTCATACGCGCCCACCGCCATTACATCCAGATGCTTATTTTCTTTTCTGGAAAGCGCGTTGCTCCATTCAGGAAGATACAACGCTTTAAGATCTTCCCTTTTTAATAGTTTAGTTGGAAATCTGCATTCCAGTATTCTGAATCTGTTTAAATCAGGCAAAAAATATTCACCCATATAACACGTCTTGAGTCCGTATTCAGATAAGAAATCATCCAAAAGATGGAGTTGGGGTGTTTCAAAAAGATGAAAATCCTTATTTTTTAGAAAGTCCGTTACCGGATCTTTCAGACTTTCACTGACCTGCGCAACGATATTTCCGCCATAAGTGACCAGATCGCACGCCAACGGCAGCGGAACATAACTTCTGGCTTTTGGATTTTTTCTTGAAATAACAACGATATTTTCTGATTTAAGAAAATCAGCGGGAGAGCAGTTACAGTCTTCAGCAGACTGTGCAAGCGCGATTTTAAATATATCTTTGTTCGTCATGAGCACCTAAGATAAAAAGGTCTCCGCCAAAGGCGAAGACAGTTTGTTATCAATAAAGTTTTTTTCCGCATTCTATATCCGCGATCTGATCAATTCTGGTTTGATGCCTGCCGCCTTCAAACTCCGTATGCAGGAACACATCCACAAGCTCCTCGGCAAGACCTGCACCGACTACGCGCGCTCCAAGGCAAAGGCAGTTCGCATCATTATGCGCACGTGTGTATTTTGCGCTGAAATAATCCGAGCAGGCTGCGGCACGTATTCCTTTTACTTTATTGGCAGCCATGGAGATCCCGATACCTGTACCGCAAAACAGCAACGCTTTTTCGCACTTGCCGCTGACAACGGCATCACAGGCTTTTTGCGCGGCAATGGCATAATCGTACCGTTCCGCTGAATAACAGCCAAAATCCTGATAGACCACACCAATGGAATCCAGATATTTCATGATCTCTACCTTGAGCGGGAAACCCGCATGATCCGAACCTAAAGCAAGCATACTCTTTCTCCTCAATCTTTTCTTTTTAATTTCAGTTCCCGTTCCGCCTGGCTTGGTCTTAAATAGACCGGCATCAAAGCGGACGCGGAAATTTTTTCTTTATTTTGCGCCGCGGCTGCAACACCCAATCCATTCTGGTACACTTTATCACGCTGCGCAAGTTCGCAGTGATCCGTATGCAAAGCCGAGTAAAACAATGCAGCGCCATCCCCTGCAACAATCACTCTTTCATATTGCTTTAATTCCTCTGCAAGATCGGCTGCGGCGATCGCTCTGTCCTTACAAAGCCGCGTGATTTTACCGTTTTCCGAACGAAACAGCGCATTATAAAACTGCATTCGGCGCGCATCCATCACAGCGCAGATCACGGCATTTTCATCCGTAAAATTATAGGCGATTGCCTCCAGCGTGGAAACGCTGATACAAGGTGTATTGTATGGAAATGCAATGCCCTTAACGGTGGCAACGCCGATACGAACACCGGTAAACGAACCTGGGCCTGCTGTTACGGCAATGGCGTCCAGATCAGAAAACGAGCGCCCCTGCATTACGCTCTCAATAAGCGGCAGAAGCGTTTCACTGTGCGTTAGGCCGTTATTTATAAATTCACTTTTAATTACATGATCTCCGTTTGTAAGCGCAGCAGACGCCGTTACAGCGGAAGAATCAACGGACAGTAACAGCATTACTCCATTTCACCTTTTTTATAGATTTTAAATTCCCTGACATTTTCTGAAATTTTGGAAATATCGATTATGATTGCATCATCCGGGAGCGCGCCAAAAACATTTTCCGCCCACTCCACGGCAATATAGGCTCCGGAATCCAGGCAGTCAAAAAAGCCGGTTGAATAAAGATCGTCCCATCCGTCTACACGGTACATATCAAAATGATACAGCGACGCGGAATCACCGATATACTGGTTACAAATGGCAAAAGTGGGAGAAGAGACATCGCAGTCTATGCCAAGCCCTTCAACGAGACCGGAAACAAAAGCTGTTTTCCCGGCGCCGAGATCACCTAAAAACGCAATGACTGTGCCTTTTGGGAGATCCGCCGCGAAACCTTTTGCGAAATTCACGGTTTCCTGCCTGTTGTGAGAAAGAAAAGAACGCATATCAAAACAGACCTATCGTATTACCGTTTTCATCAATATCAATGCTGTAAGCTGCCGGCTGTTTGGAAAGGCCGGGCATCGTCATAACCGATCCGGTTCTGCAAACCACAAAACCGGCGCCGTTTGAAAGCTCAACCGATTCGATATGAAGTATAAAACCGCTTGGCCTGCCAAGCAGTTTTGCGTTATCGGAAAGGCTGTACTGCGTTTTCGCAATGCAGACCGGCATCTGCCCAGCGCCGAGTTTCTCAAATTCAGCAATGCTTTTTTTAGCTGACGCGGAATAATCCACGCCGTCCGCACCGTAGATCTCTTTTGCAATCGTTTCGATCTTTTCCTCAATGGAAAGATCAAGGGGGTAAAGCGGATGATAATGGCTTTCCCCTTCGCAGGCTTTTACCACTTTTTGAGCAAGATCAACAGCGCCATCAGAACCTTCTGCAAAACATTTGGTAACGGCAACATCAGCGCCTTTTTCCGCGCAGTAATCCTTAATAAACTGAATCTCCGCATCGGTATCTGCATAGAAATGGTTGATTGCCACAACAACTTTTACACCGAATTTTTTAAGATTATCTATATGTGCGCCTAAATTTACGGAGCCTTTTTTCAGCGCGTCCATATTTTCTTTTGTAAGATCTTCTTTGGCGACGCCGCCGTTATACTTCATAGAGCGAACCGTAGAAACAAGCACAACACAGTTTGGTTTAAACCCGGCAAGCCGGCATTTGATATCCAAAAACTTTTCTGCGCCGAGATCAGACCCGAACCCTGCCTCAGTAATGCAGTAATCCCCAAGTTTCAGAGCGGCTTTTGTTGCGCGCACGCTGTTACAGCCATGGGCAATATTCGCAAACGGACCGCCATGCATGATTGCGGGATTATTTTCAAGCGTTTGAACCAAATTCGGCTTGATCGCGTCTTTTAAAAGAACAGTCATTGCGCCGTTTGCCTGAATATCGCGGCAGTAGACCGGCTTGCCGTCATACGTATAGGCAATCAAAATATTGCCGAGGCGTTCTTTCAAATCAAACAGATCAGATGCAAGGCAAAGGATTGCCATCACTTCAGACGCTACAGTAATAATGAAATGATCCTCCCGCGGCACACCGTTTACAGCGCCGCCAAGTCCGCACACGATATTTCTGAGGGCGCGATCATTCATATCCAAGCAACGCTTAACCAATATTTTTCTGGGATCAATACAAAGTTCATTTCCCTGCTGGATATGGTTATCCAAGATCGCGCACATCAGATTATTCGCACTTGTGATCGCATGCATATCACCGGTAAAATGAAGATTGATCTCTTCCATCGGCACAACCTGGCTGTAACCGCCGCCGGCGGCACCGCCCTTGATGCCGAAAACAGGACCCAATGACGGCTCACGCAGGGCAATAACGGCATTTTTGCCGATTTTACGCATACCGTCTCCCAAACCTATTGTAACGGTGGTTTTGCCCTCCCCTGCCGGCGTGGGATTCACGGCGGTAACAAGGATAAGTTTGCCGTCCTGCTCTGTTTCAATTCTGTTCAGGAGCGAATCGGAAAGCTTGGCTTTATAACTTCCGTACTGTTCGATCTCCTCTTCCTTTATACCTGCTGTTTTGGCAACCTCAGTGATCCTTTTCATATTTGCGCGGCGCGCGATCTCTATATCAGATAACATATGAACTCTCCCAAAACTGAATATTTTTCCTTTGTGTGAATTTATTATATCATAAAAATAAATTATTTCAACACTTATTAAATTTGCTTGCATTTAATAATTAATAAGAATATAATAGACTTAATCTTGTTATCCACGGAGGTGAAGCATTGAACACGCTGCAGAAAAAAACAAACGCGTTTGATTTTTTCTCAGGCCTTGATATATTTACGATCATAACTGCGCTTACCGCCTCCGCATACGGGCTTTCGCTTGTATACAGCGCAACCTATTCTTCTTTGAGTGACGGCGAGCTGATTTCAAGGGAACTGCTTGCAATGCTGATCACCGTTTCGGGCGGTGTTGTGATCGCCATCGTGCTATCCGTAATAAACTACGAGTTCATCAGCAAACTCTGGCCGTTTATAGCGGCTGCCTGCGTTATACTGATGATCGTTACTTTCATTTTCGGTGAGGCGCCGTCCGCCAGAGACACAGCAAGAAGCTGGCTGCGTATCGGTTCTTTTACGATACAGTCCTCCGAGATCATGAAAGTTGGTTTTATCATTTCCTTTTCTTATCATTTAGATATGGTAAAGGAAAAAATAAACAAGCTGAAAACGATCATTCCGCTCGTCATCCACGGGCTGATACCGATAGGGCTTGTTATCCTGACCGGAGACGCAGGTTCCGCGCTGATCTTTCTGATCCTGTTTATCGGCATGCTGTTTATGGCAAAAATAAACATCGGTTATTTTATTGCCGGTTTCTGTGCCATTATCGTGGGATTTATGGTTGCGTGGAAAACGAATCTGATTTCCGGAATACAAAGGCAAAGGATCGTTGCCCTGTTTTATCCTGAACATTATGAAGACGTTATGTACCAGCAAAACAACGCCAAGATTGCCATCGGAAGCGGCGGCTGGTTTGGGCAGGGATTTCTTAACGGCAGAATGACGCAAACAGGAAGAGTGCCGGAAAACCAGAACGATTTTGTATTATCCGTTGCCGGCGAAGAACTTGGTTTTGTTGGCGCCATGGCAGTGATCCTTTTACTGGCACTGTTGATCATCCGGGTCTTTTCCGCCGGACTCAAGGCAAGAGACAATGTAGGATACTTGATGTGTATGGGCGTGGGGATCATGCTGCTTGCACAGGTATTTGTAAACGTAGGAATGGAACTTTCCCTTTTGCCCTGTATCGGTATAACGCTGCCGTTGTTTTCATCCGGCGGCTCCTCCAGTTTGAGTATCTATCTTGCACTCGGTATTGTTCTTTCTGTATACAGGTACAGTAAAAATCAAACCAAATCACTGTTTTATTCAGATTAAAAACCCTTTTGCGTAAGCAAAAGGGTTTTTGTTTATGCTTGATTCAATTACAATTACGACGCCGTAACATTGATTCTGACGCTGTAACTGCCGTATATCCATACATCAGGCGCATCGGTAACGGAAACGGACAGCGCATATTCAGCTGTGCCTTCATTCAGTTTATCGGATTCACGCCTTAGATCACAACTCAGCACAAGATTTGCAGTTGTCAGATTTTCCAGCGCCTCCGGGCTGCCGACAACGGTAATCGTTGCATCCGGCAGACTGACCGCCTGCGCCGTAAAGCCGTCCGGCGCATTCACGGTTACATCAGAGGCAGAAACGCGGATATCGCGCGTTTCAAAATTATCCGGCACAGTTACAGTAACGATAATCTCTTCCGTTCCGTCCAGCACGACAACACCGTTCAGATTGGAAAGATTAAACGTAAATTCATTTTCTCCGGAACGGATTGTTGAAAAATCAATGTCTCCAAGATCAAGCACGGCATCGCCTTCACTGTCTAAAACGCCTGCCTGCACCCTGCTGACTGAATATTGAATATCCACGATATTCTGCACGTTCACAGGCGCATTTACAAGATTTACCTGCGGTGATAGATTTTCCACTTTGAGGATCGGCACATTCGCGCTGACCGTGTTTTCAAACGTGATATAGTCAAGCTGGTTGCCGTTTGCATCCAGTGCAACGGGGGCAAGATCCACAAGCTGAGATTCCGTAAGGCCGCTGTCCAAACTGATAGTAGCCTCTACCCTGTCCACCTGGGAAACATAGGTTCTTGGTCCACCCACAAGGATAGTATCCTCGCTCAGCGTGGTTGTGCCCGCCACATAACCATCCGCGCAAAAATCCGTGTTGGAATATTTCAGTTCAACCGGGAAACTCTGCTCCTGATAGACATCGTAAAGCCCGGCAATGGATGTGGGATAATAACTCTCGATCGTAAACTCGTCATTCCCGCGCGCGGCAACCAATATCTGAACAGACTGGTAACCGGCAGAAGTTACGGTATCCGTGCGCAGAGACGCGGAAATATCGTCCGCCGTTATATCTCTGGCAAGATAACGCTGGCAGGATACGGTTACATCAACCGTGATATCCGTTGAATCAAAATACTGGATACCGAGCTGCTCTGCAAGTGTGCCGGAAAAATCAACCGTTACGGGAACCGTTACGGACTTGGTGGTTTCCGGGCTCAGATTAATGGATGTTGCGATCCATATGGTAATTGCGGCAATGATGGACAGCACAATCAAATATTTGTCATTATAAATCAGTTTTCGTAATGAAAACTTGCCTTTTCTTGATTTCTTGTTTTCGGAAGGCATTATTTTTTCACCCTCCTTACAAGTTTAGTTATAATCTTGTCATCAGAAGATGAACCGCTCGGAATAAATGTGCTCATCAGGATATCTCTTAATTCGCCGTCAGAAATATCGTTAGAGAGAACACCGCCGCGCGCTACAGATATTGCACCTGTTTCTTCCGAAACGACCACAACAATTGCGTCGCTTTCTTCAGACAATCCGACCGCGGCTCTGTGCCTTGTGCCAAACTTGGATTTAAGCGGCTTTTTGGTAAGCGGCAGGATACATCCGGCGGCAATGATTTCTCCGTTACGGATGACCATAGCGCCGTCGTGCAGGGGTGTTTTGGGATAAAAGATATTTTCGATCAGTTCCCTTGACGCCTTTGCGTTGAGGACGGTACCGCTGTCAATCACATTGCCTAACAGAGTGTTATTTTCAAACACGATCAGGGCGCCCGTTCTTGTATCGCTCATATTGGAGCAGGCTTTGATCGTGCATTCAATGGCATTCTGGATCTCTGTTAATTCAACGGCAACGCCGGGGTGAATGATCGTTTTAAAATTCTTTCTTGCAGTGCCTTTACCGACCTGTTCCAAGATCTTTCTGATCTCCGGGGCAAACAAAACAAACACGATCAGAATAATATTGTTGAAAATCATTCTAAAGATATTTGTGGAGGCCTCCATGCCCAGAAGATTTACAATAAGATAGATTATGGCAACGAACATGATGCCCTTTACAAGCTGCATTGCCCTTGTTTCCCTAATGATGCGGACACAAAGATAGATCATGATCGAAACAAGCACAATATCTAAAAAATCAGCAAATCTGAACGTGGAGAAAACGCTGAATATTCTGTTGAAAAATTCAGAAATACTTTCCTGCATTTGACTACATCCGTTTCTTTTTTTAATTATTTATATTTTAGCATAATCTTTATTAATAATAAAGTGCAAATCAAAGTTTTTTTAAAGTGTTTAAAAAAACTTCACAATCTTTTTGCGTGTTAAAAAGAGACGGGCAGAGACGGACTGTGCCTCTATCCAACGTGCCGAAAAATTCATGCGCAAGCGGCGAGCAATGGTAGCCGGCACGAACCGCAATATCGTTTCCGGCAAGAAAAGCGGCAACTTTTTCGCTTGAATAATCTTTATAATTAAAGGAAACAATGGGCGCAGATTTACCGTTGAGCGGTCTTGGCGTATATAATATTGCATTCGGATCCTGATCCAGCCCGTCATACAGAAGCCGGGCTGCTCTCATTTCATGATTATAGATATTCCGCATGCCTTTTTCGTGAATAAAATCTATACCGGCACCAAGTGAAATTATGCCGCTGTTATTTAATGTTCCCGATTCAAAACGATCCGGCATAAAATCTGGCTGCTGCGCGTCAAGCGAATTGCTTCCGGTTCCGCCCTCCATAAAGGGATTCAGCTTAACCCCCTCGCGAACCGCCATAAAGCCCGTTCCCATCTGCCCGAGCAGGCATTTGTGCCCCGGCGCGCACAGAATATCAAAATGATCCGTTTCAGAATGCAGCGGCATGATGCCTGCCGACTGCGCGCCGTCAACAATAAAACGTATATTATGCTTTCTCGCCTGTTCCCCGATTTTCGCAATGGGAAAAACAACGCCGAAAACATTTGATGCAGACATGCAAACGATGAGGCTGGTATTTGGTTTGACACGAGAAACAAAATTATTTACGCACACGGTATCGTCCTCATTATAGTCTGCAATATCCAAGTCAATAATCCCATCGTTTTTCAGTTTGCTGACTACGCGCCACACTGCATTGTGCTCAAGGGACGAGATAATGACATGATCCCCTCTCTTTACAGAGCCTTTGATTGCGGCGTTTAATGCCTCGGTGCAGTTTTTAGTGAACACTATATTTTGCGGCGCAAAGCCGAACATAGCGCCTGTTTTTTCACGAACGGAAAATATTTTTTCCGCCGCCTTAACTGACTGCCTATATCCTCCTCTTCCGGAATTAAAGCTGAAATTACGGATTGCGTTAAATGCGCTTTGCATTACCATTCTCGGTTTCGGATAAGAGGTTGCGCCGTTATCAAAATAGATCATACGCTCTCAACCCCCAAAACACGGATGCCTGCCCTATTTAGGACGGATACAGCCTTATCCGCATCCTCAACCATAAGAACGTAACCGCACCCGTCGCCGGGTTTTGGATCTTCAAGCCGCTTGATCTGCGCTTTTAGCGATTGCGCGTGCAGGGCGGATCTTGCCCGCTGCGCATTTGTGATACTGCCGATTTTGATATAGTAAAACATATGTTAAAACCCCATTTCAAGTCATACTACATCCTATGCCGAAGTGCGGTTTATGTTTATTGCAGGATAAAAAAAATCAGGTATGAAAACACATACCTGATTTTATAAAATTATTATTTATCGTTTTTCTTGTTTGATTTTTTCTCTGACTTAAGAGCTTTTTTACGTGCCTTTTCAGCCTTTCTTGCCTCAAGTTCCGCCTCCTGCTCTTTTCTCTTAAGCGCAGCAAGTTCTTCCTTTTCACGATCTTCGGCATCCGCATTGATCTTTGCCTCCTCATAAAGATCGGCAATTTCTTCAAAGTGGCTGTAATTTTCTTTCTGAAGAAGAAGTTTTCTTGCGTCAATATACGGCTTTGCGGCGCGGTTGAACTGCGCAAATTCATCCATTTTGCTCTTTTCTTTTTTACGGATTTCCTTAAGCTGCGCATTCAGATCCTTGATCTCTGCCTTAATGCGGATCAACTCCTCTTTATTGTCCGCTTTTTTCGCGTCAGACTTCTGCTGAACAAGATCAAAGATCTTCTTTTCAATAGCGTCTTCCTCATCAAAAATAGCAGTCAGATCCGCCATATCAGGCTCAACGAAATCATTGATGGAACCATAATATTTTTCAAACGCCTTTTTCGCCGAGATCTTCTTTTTAGCAAGTTCCACTTCAAATTTGCGGAATTCTTTTTCTTCTTCCGTATTCTTTGGAAGTGCCTTTGCCTTTGCAAGATCCGACTTAAGATCTGCAAAAGAAACGTCTACGATACCTTCGATTCCGGCATCGTATATATTTTGATAAACTTCGATCTCATGCTTAAAAAGATCGGAATCAAATTTATCCAGTTCTTTACATACAAACTTGGAAATATCGATCTCTTCGTTGAAGTCCAGAGCGTCTCTATATTCTTTCTTGGCGGCTTTGTATGCCTCTTTATATTCTTTTTTTGCTGCAGTTTTGTATTCGCTGATCTTTGCCTTATAGTCTTTTTTCAGCATTTTACGCTGCGCGTCACCGGTCGCATTTTGAAGATCGCGGAAATACTTTTCTTTGATCTCTTTCAGCGCGTTATTATAGGTATCGCTCTTCAGCCTTGCGCGATATACTTCTTTCACTTGGCGATAGATATCTTTGCTGACCGTTTTCGGTTCGGCAACCGCCATTTTTCTTGCCTCTTCCACCATATCGATCGCTTCAACGATCTGATGATTATCAAGAGCGTTATTTCCGTAATCCTCAAAAAGAGAACGTACCTGAAGAACGCGAATAACGGATTTTTGCTTTTTCTCCGTGAAATCATAGAACAGATACGGTACCATATTCAGGAATGCGCCTACGGCAGCCATGATAATCAAAGCAAGCATCATACGATGAAGCAGCCCGGGCTGACCCGTGGTAACATCCAAGATATCATAAGGACTTTCGTAACCGTTTCCGTCCTTAATTCCGTACATTTCCTGAACCGCCGGAAGAACGCCGGAAGTAAACAGGGTGATAATACCCCCGATCGTGGTAACAGCGGCAAACATGCCATCTATACGTTCACCGGATCTGTATTGCTGATAATCGCGAATATCTGCCTGAATCGCAGGTGTGGTGATCTGCTCAAACGCGCCTACAAGCCAGTTAAAGTAAACACAGATAAACAGCCACCAAATGCTGTCCATATTCAGTCCCATGGCAAGAATAAACAAAACATTCAGTATATTGATACCGATCAAAACTTTTTTCTTGCCCCATTTTCTGATGCAAAGCGGGGCGAGCAACATGCCCCAAAGCGAAGCATTGCCGGTCAGAGTCTGAATCAACGCAAACTCAGAACCGCTTGCAGTGTGGCCGTATGTATAAGACCATGTAAGAATATTGCCGTATGCGCCTTCAAGGAATCCGAGCCATCCGGCAAGGGATATGATCCAGAAATATTTATTTTTGGCAACTTCCTTTAAAGCATCCCAGAATCCGATCTGGATGGTATGCGTTTTTGCCTGAACGATCTTTTCCTGAGTGTTTGCATAAACGATCACGGTACCAATCGCGCCGACTGCCGCGAAGATCGGGTATGCGATCCTGTAAACATTGATATCATAAAGATCATCATTCGCAAATACCTGTGCAATGATCGGCAAAACGATATTTGAAATGGACGGAGCAAGTGAATAAACAACGGATTTAATAGCCAGAACATCCGTTCTTTCCTGCGTATTCGGAGAAAGAACGTGGATAAGGTTCGTATAAGCGTCATTAAAGAAAGAGTAAAAGAAACTCAGCAGCAGGTTAAACACCAAAACAACCGCACATTTTGCAACATAATACGCGTCGCGGCCAAAGAGCTGACCTGTGACCAGTGTTTCAAGGCTGCTGTACGGGAAATACACATAGGCAAGCGCGCAAATGATGGTAGGAATGCCTATGGATATCAGGTACGGCCTGTATTTGCCTCCGCGCCCTCGCGTGTTATCTACCATATTTGCACGGATGCCGGTAAGCGGTATGCCTGCAAGTGTGGAAATGATGTAGAGTATATACATATCGGTGGGTCCTATACCGATAGCGCCTCCAACGATCATATTTGTGGTTGAAACAGAAAGCTGCGTACCAAACAAAATGATGAAGTAGCAGCCGATACCACCGCCGGCATAGGACACAATCTCTTTAAAAGTCATATACCTGCCCTTGGGCGGTTCATTCCAGTAATATCGGACGTTATTTATAAGACCTCCGACTTTTTCTTTAATTCCGGCATTTGTTCCTGCCATTTAATCACCCCTCTTAAAAATCTGCGGCGATTTAGCCGCACACTATATACAACTTTAACATATTTCATAAAAATAAGCAACAAGATTTTGCTTAAAATCATAAAAATGTAAAGTATTTCGCCGCTACGAGTCAACCAAACAAAAAGAATACATTTTAATTAACTGAAATAAACAAAAAACCCTGAAGCTTTTGCTTCAGGGCGTAGTCTACAAATTGGAGCCGGCAACTTATTTTTCGAAATAAGCCATTTCACCGGCAGCGAGAATGCGGGCACACTTCATGAGAAGTTTGAACATATTCATTCGCCTCCAAATACAGTATTTACAATGCCTTTTCGCATTGCAACTACATTATATTCAAGACGATCTAAATGTCAACGTGAAACAATGTTTGTTAATAAATTATTTACATTTAATTTTGTGCATTTTAAACAATGAACAAGTGTTCATCGGCATATTGTAAAGCGTTTTATAGTGCAATTTCCACAATACTGCCGCTTTTTTTCGCAGCTGTCAAAGTTCCGTTTTCATACTGATAGGAAACCGTCTGAAACAGGTCGTCAAATCTGCCGGAATCCTGCTGAAACGGAATCGACGCGTCATCCGAATAATACACTTCGCTGCCAAGACCCATTTGCTGCAGACCGATATACCCCAGACCAAAATACGAAAGCCCTTTTCCGGCGGAATACGTATTTTCAGCACACGGATCGAAATAATAGAGTTCCCCATCCACATCCACTTCGGTCAGAAAATGGGTTCCGTCATAGGAAACACCATATACCCTTGACGCGGAAAAACCCGCTTGCTGAACAAGATAGCGAAACATTGCCTCATACGCCGAAGAAGAGCCGGCGCCGCTAATAATGCCGTCATAGGCGGTGGAATGATCCAGATCCTGCTGCACATTTTCCGCAACATAACTGTAAAGATTCAGCAAAAGCGCGTTACCTTTTATATCCGGATAGCCGCAATCAGATAATATCGCATACACTTTATCCGTAAACTGCTCAACCAGTTCTTTATGCTGAGACTGTGTTTCTTTATACGTGATCCGCAAACTGCCGTCTGAATTCAGATTGATATCGCTGACAAGTGAGGAAAGCGGAAAGCAGATATAAAACAGTCTGCTTGCATCACTGTAGGATTCATTATTTACGGAAATGGAAGTCTCCCCCTGCGAAACAGCCGCGCAAAGATCATCATAAACCTGTATAACCCCTTCGTCTATATTAGAATAATGAGAGTCATATGTATATGCAAGGGAAAATCCGGCGTCTTTTGCAGATTGTGTGGAACAGCCGGAGAAGATACAGCAAATCACAGCAGCCACGCAAAAAAAGGATAAAAATTTTTTCATAAGTTCACTCCTTAACCCGGATCTGGGAAAGCACTTTGCCGACACTATCATGTATAACAAGCTCCGCCAGAGAATCGGCAGGCGTCGGCGTTTTATTGATCAGAACAAAATGCTTGCCTTTAAAATACCGAATGAACCCGGCGGCCGGATAAACCACAAGACTTGTGCCGGCTACGATCAGGCAGTCTGCTGAAGAGATAGCGGCAACCGCGCCGTTGATTGTATCCGTATCCAGGCTTTCCTCATAAAGGACCACATCCGGTTTTATGACGCCTCCGCAGCTGTCACAGCGTGCAATATCCGCGGAATCTTTTATATATTCCGCAGTAAAGAATTTTCCGCAGGAAGTGCAGTGATTCTGCAGCGTAGTGCCGTGAAGCTCAAAAACATTTTTACTGCCGGCCTTTTGATGCAGTCCGTCTATATTTTGGGTAACAACAGCCAAAAGTTTTCCTGCTTTTTCAAGCTGTGCCAGTTTGCGGTGCGCCGCATTTGGTTCAGCATTCAGACAAAGCATTTTATCACGGTAAAATTTATAAAAATAAGCCGTATGTTTCTCAAAAAAAGTATGGGATAAGATCTCCTCCGGCGGATAGTCATATTTTTGATGATACAGTCCGTCTACAGAGCGAAAATCCGGAATACCGCTTTCCGTAGAAACCCCGGCGCCTCCAAAGAAAACGATACGATTGCTTTGGTCAATTATTTCCTGAAGCGTCATGACTGCCACCATTAAAAATTGGAGCGGTTCCAGCCCCACTGGGCAGTGCCGGAATACTTAACATAGGTTCTTGACGCGGAAATGCCGAGTTCCTTTTCCACAATATCGCAAACAGCGGCGGTCATCTGCTCGCACTGTGCGTCGCTTGATTTGCCGAAAACGGATATATCCACAAAAGCGGCAGGCGCATCGCTGCCCTGAAAATACAAAGGCATTTCCGGGTTAAATCCTACCATAAGCCAGTTTTCCGTTTTGCCGAGGTTTTCAATCGCCTTTCCCATTTCAGACTTTACGGCAATTTCCTGTGCTTTTGTGATCTTTGTGTTTGTGTTTACATTTACAAAAGGCATACGCTTTACTCCTTACCCATAAATTATTTTATAAAAGTATAAAAATATTTTATAATAATTCTTGCCGTCGGTCAAGCGTTCTAAAACACAAAATGAATCAGCAGCATATAACCGATCGTGCCCACGGCAATACTAAGCAGTGTATTTCGTTTCCATAAATGCACAAGAGCCGTGGCGGCAACCGCGATCAGTTTCGGCAAAAGCTGCATAAACCCGGTATCACGAACATCGCCAATGCCATAAACAATCAGAACGCCTATGATTGCCACCGGCAGAACAGAACCCAAATAGCGAACAAATTTAGGCGGTTCTTTCTTGCCGCTGAACAAAACAAACGGCACAAGGCGGGTGGCAAAGGTGCAGACGGCGGCAACGGCGATAATGATCAGCGTATCTTTAACAGAAAGAGGCATTATTTTTCTACCCCCTTCTTAATTAAAAACGGTCTTGCCACAACAAGCAGTATAACCGTTAAAATCAGGGCGGGAAGAAGAAACTGATCCGCCCCGAAGATCATCAGGCAGATAAAGGCGCTGAACAAACCCACTGCGCCGCACATTCTGCTTTTTATATCGATGATCAGATCTACAAAAATAACGGTGAAAAGCGCGGTCATGGAAAAGTCTATCCCGGTAAAATCGATCGGCAGACTCTGCCCGAGCAGAGACCCAAGCACAGACCCGGCAATCCAGTAAAGATGATCCAGTTCGCCGATCAGGAATCTGGCTTTCGGCTCATCCACCCGATCCGGAACAGATTGAATAGAAACATTGACCGAATAGGTTTCATCTGTAAGGGTAAAGATCATAAACGGATAACGCCATCCGCCTGCCTTGAACTTGTCAATAAGGGACAAGCCGTAAAACATATGGCGCGAATTAATAAACAAGGTCATCACAGCAACCGTTGGTATACTTGCGGCGGAAGTAAGCAGGGATACCAGAAGGAACTGCCCTGAACCGGCGAAAACCACCAAGGAAATACATGCCGCCCAGACCCAGTTATATCCTGCATTATAAAGCATGATTCCGAATGCCGAACCCAGAAAAAGATAGCCGAACAATACGGGCAAAGATTTCTTAAAAGCATATTGAATTGTTGCGATGCGGCTTTTCTGCTTCATAACGGCACCTCTGTTTTTTTATCAGTGCATATTATAATGCAAATTTTCTTTCGTTTCAATAATAATCTATAACATATTGTTTTTTATTGAATTTAATGTTAGAATGGGGGTACAAATACCAAAGGAGGCGTTCCTATGAACATATGGCATAACATAAGCCCCAAAAGGATCAAGAAGAACAGATTCTACGCCGTAATCGAAATACCAAAAGGCGGCAAGAACAAGTATGAACTGGATAAAGAAACCGGTATGCTGAAACTGGACAGAGTTTTGTTCACTTCCACGCACTACCCGGCGAACTACGGTTTTATTCCCAGAACATATGCCAGCGACAACGATCCGCTTGACGTACTTGTTTTATGCAGTGAAAAAATACAGCCGATGACGATCGTGGAATGCTCACCGATCGGCGTTCTCATTATGGAAGACGGCGGCAGCAAGGACGAAAAGATCATTGCCGTGCCCGTGAACGACCCGAACTATAACTGCTATACGGACATCAGCGAACTGCCGAAACACAGATTTGATGAGATCAGGCATTTCTTTGAAGTTTATAAAATTCTTGAAAATGATAAACGAACAATCGTCAACGAATTTCAAAACCGGGAGGCGGCGGAAGAAATCATTCAAACCTGTATTGAAGAATACGTAAGAAGATTCCAAATGTAACATGTATATAGGTAAGACATCAATAAGTGCAACCTAAGAAAAAATGAAAAACGCTCCCGGCAGTTGAAAAAGCACTGCCGGGAGCGTTTTTTACGAGCCTGTTTTACTCTTTTTCGAAAATAAGGTGATTAAAAAAACAACATTTATATATCTGACAAATAGGTGAATCCGATTTCAGCAACCCCCAATCGTATTCGGCATAATTACTCCTCATAAAGATCGTTTTTATCAAGCCCTTTTTCAAGGCCCGACATACCGACCACCCTTGGCCATTTGCCGGTCTCAATAATCGTTGTGGCGTTTATATTGCCGAGATGTGCGTAGAAATGCCGCATCTGCCCTATTATACATTCCAGCCTGTTATGCTTATAACCTGCCGGATTTTCATATAAATCGGAATCGTTAAGGCTATCCAGATAACGCATGATCTTGGATCTTACTTTTTCAAAATAATCAAGCAGTTCCTGCCGAGATAAAACTTTTGTGCCGAGATAATCCAGACTGTTAAGCCCGTCCTCATGAAACGGCGGCTCTTCATAATCCAAAGGATTTATGTACCACTGATCACACGAATGAAGCGTATGATAACAATGCTTCCATATAGGCAAATCGCATAATACATAGTCCATATCGCATGTTACAAGCGTAACGTAAAAATTGTGGAACATGATTTCTGTTGATACTTTTATTGTTTCAACGAGTCTTCTTTCCATTCGGCTGCTCCTCAAAAAAAACATTTAGTAAACTAATTCAAGCATAACATATTATCGAAAAAGTGTAAAGCTGAGAAAAGAAAAATCCTCCGAGCGATCGGAGAATCCAGCGTGTAGAAAAAGGTGTAAATTCAGAAAAATGTGCAGTCCTACACGCTGAGAAGACTTCGAGAAATCGGGCTGAATTTCGTTTTTCGCGAGCGGGTGCCGTACAACGGTACTGCCCCCGAGCGAAAGGCGGAAAGCGCAAATGCCGCAAGAACACTTGTTTCATGCGGCATTTAACTGTTTTCAAACGTATTTATTTGTTTACAATTAAGTTGCTATTCTACGGTTTGTTATTTTTGCCGTTTTGAATATGTAAAGCATATGTCGCGCGGTTCAGCCGACTTTATCGACAGTCTGAATCCTCCGAGTGATCGGAGGATCATTTTTATGCGCCCATATGGCGGGTGCAGCGGTTGAGAAGTTCATCCCAGCGGCGGTCTACCTCTTTCTGGAACGCTTCGATCATCCACTCATTTTCAGGCTTGAACATGTGCTTGAATCTGCCCTGCTTTACGAGCCATTCCTCGATGGGCACATATTTTCTGGGCTCGTAATTGAGCGTCCATACGCCGTCCTTTACCTCAAACAAAGGCCAGTAGCGCGTTTCAACCGCAAGGCGGCAGATCTCCATGATATCCCAGGTGTTATAACGCCAGCCGCGCGGACACGGCGCCATAATGTTCAGAAACGCCGGACCTTTTGTATAAATCGCTTTTTCAGCCTTAATATGAAGATCCCTGAAATTCTGAAAGAACGTGGTCTGCGCAACATAAGGCACCTGATGCTCTGCGATGATTGCGGCAAGATCTTTTCTGTACTGCGGCTTGCCGTTTGAAACTTTGCCAACAGGCGTTGTAGTGGTGTCCGCAAACATCGGCGTTGCCGAAGAACGCTGAATACCGGTATTCATATACGCGCCGTTATCATAGCAAACATAAACCATATCATGACCCCTTTCCATTGCGCCGGAAAGAGACTGAAACCCGATATCATATGTGCCGCCGTCGCCGCCGAACGTGATAAACTTATATGTATCGTTCAGCTTGCCTTTGCGCTTTAATACATTGTAGGCGCTTTCAACACCCGCCATGGTTGCCCCTGCGTTTTCAAACGCGTTATGGATATAGCTGTCTTTATAAGAAGTATAAGGATACAGAAACGAAGAAACTTCAAGGCAGCCCGTAGCGTTGCCCACAACGGCTTTATCGCCCGGTTTGATCGCTTTTAATACGTTCCTTACGGCAATGGTGCCGCCGCAGCCGGCGCACATTCTGTGGCCGCCTGCAAGGCGGTCTTCCCTGCCTACAAATTCTTTAAAATTATACATGATCGCCGCCCCCCCTTATTCTCTTACGCCCATATAGCGGTAAGGTTCTTCAACAACGCCTTTTGGGGCAGTTTTTTCAAGTTCTTCATAAATTTCGGTCATATCGCAGACACGCACATCCCTTCCGCCAAGGCCATATACATAGTTCAGTATAAGTGTATCTGCATTTGCTCTGTAAAGCGCGGTGGTAACTTCTGCGCCGAGCGGGCCGCAGTTATCGTTAAAGCTTTCCGTTCTGTCCATAACCGCAACGGCCTTACACTTTTTCAGACTTTGGGCAATTTCGCTTGCCGGGAAAGGACGAAACAGGCGAATTTTTAATACGCCCACTTTTTTGCCCTGACTTCTGAGCTGATCAACAGCCTCTTTCGTAGTACCGGCGGCAGAACCGATGATGACAACGGCAAATTCCGCATCATCCATTTTATACTCTTCAAAAAGGCCGTATTTTCTGCCGCTGATCTTTTCATACTCGGCGGCAACATCAAGCGTTACCTGTTTTGCATGTTTGAGCGCCTCTGCCTGTGCCCTCTTTGCCTCAAAATAATAATTTGTAACGCTGTAAGGGCCAACCGCCATGGGGCATTCCGGATTTAAAAGGTAGTTCTCCGGATTATAATCGCCAACAAAATCTCTGACCGCCTGATCCTCAAGCAGTTCGATATTTTCAACGGCATGCGAAGTGATAAAACCATCCTGGCAGATCATAACGGGAAGGCGTACATCCTTGTGTTCGCCGATTCTGTATGCCATAACCAGGTTATCATAAACTTCCTGATTATTCTCAGCATAAATCTGGATCCAGCCGGCGTCACGCGCACCCATGGAATCGCTGTGATCACAGTTAATATTGATCGGGCCGGAAAGGGCTCTGTTTACAAGCGTTAAAACGCAGGGCAGTCGGTTGGACGCTGCAAGATAGAGTTCTTCCCACATCAGCGCCATGCCGGCGGAAGAAGTGGCCGTAACGGAACGCGCGCCAGCCGCCTCCGCGCCGATTACGGCGGACATAGCGGAGTGTTCGGATTCTACCGGGACAAATTCAGAATCGACCTGCCCGTTCGCAACAAGTTTTGAAAAATACTGCGGAATTTCCGTGGATGGGGTGATCGGGAAAGCCGCCATAACATCCGGATTGATCTGGCGGAGCGCCTCGGCAACCGCCTCGTTTCCGCTTAATCTGTCTTTCCTTGCCATCTCACTTCACTCCTTTCATGGTGATCGCGCCTGTATGGCACGCTTTTACACAAATACCGCAGCCTTTGCAATGGTCATAATCAAAAGGCCCTCTTTTGCCGTCAATCACAGGAATTACACTGTCCGGGCAGACGGGAACACACATCAGGCAATGCACACATAACGACTCGTTAAGCTGAGGTTTAACGGAAGTCCACTCCCCGGTATGAAAGGCAAGCGAAGTAGACTCGCCGTAGATCTGCATACCTTCGGTCAGATCCTGCCACTTACATTCAAGACCTAATTTATTTACATCTGATTTCATGAAACGCCAACCTCCTTACCTAACTTCGTCAAACGCCATCTTCAGCGCATTCATATTTCCATCTATGACTTCCGGCTTAGAAGAGAATTTGTGCATAAAGGACGCACGCATCTCATTATAAAAATCATCCCATTCCATAACGCCGGAAACCTTTACAATGCCTGCAAGCATAGGCGTATTCGGAAAATACCTGCCGAGGCAGGCTTTGGAAACCTTTTTGGCATCGATCGTGTAAACCGCGCCCTTGTATCCGTGGAGTTTTTCGGAAATCTCCGATTTATCTTTTGCGGTATTGATCAGGATTGCGCCGTTTTCAGAAAGCCCGTCTGTTACATGCACGGTATCCAGAAGCCCTTCGTCTACCACAACAACAAAATCCGGATCATAAATATTGGAGTGCACCCGAATCGGATCCGTACTGATTCGGTTATACGCCGTGATCGGCGCGCCCATTCTTTCAGGCCCGTATTCCGGAAAACCCTGAACATACTTACCCGTCTTAAACGCAACATCGGCAAGAAGCAGCGCGGCGGTCTTTGCGCCCTGGCCTCCCCTGCCGTGCCAGCGAATCTCAACACAGTTTTGCATAAAGCATTGCTCCTCTCAGAAATGTATACATGCGAAAGCGCATTAAAAAACGCCCCTTTGCAAAGCAAAGAGGCGATATAAATACCGTGGTACCACTCTAATTCATCATCATGATGCACTTACGCGAACGATCATTCGCTGCAATTCTAACGGATGCTGCCGTCCGCGTTTACTGCAAATTCAACGCGGCCACTCGGGGAGGATATTACGCTCTTTCTTTTTATGCCTTGCACCGACCGGCAATTCTCTGAAAAAAGGCGAAGGACGATTTTTGTTCCCGTCTGCGTGTTTCTCATGTATTGCTAAGATTATAATATAAACAAAAAAATTTGTCAACAAAATTTGAAATAAAAATAAAAGGGAGCGTTGCACTCCCTTTTAAAAGTTGATTATTGCATTTTATGCGCCGTAGTCGAAATGCTGCACATCCGCATAGTAAACTTGTGTGTTTCCTGTGCTGTCTGCGGCAATCACATAGGCGCGCGCATAAGCGGTGCCGGTATGTGAAGTGATGCCGAACGTAAGAGCAAACTGCCCGTCATTTGCCATATTGCTGTTTTTATAGATATAGCAGATGCCGTTGTTCGCGTTTTCAAGAACGAGCGCAGATTCAGGATTTTCAAAATCCTTGCCGTATACAAAGCCGGACTCCAGAAGCGTATAACCTTCCGGAACATTTCTTGTTGCAAGGAATCTTACCTGACCGTTTTCCGTAGGTGTAACATCAACAGCGGCAACGGTTGGCAGAGCGGTAACATCATCACCCGAGAAGGCAACCTCAACATCCGCCGTTACAAAGAATGTATATTCCGCACCGTATGCAGCCACATTTCCGTTTACCGTCCAAGAAGTTGCACTGCCGCTTTGCGGGGCAACGGTTACAGACGCGTCAAAGCCTACTTCTGCAATGTCGTAATACGTATTGCCGCCGGTTGTAATGACGCATCCGGGCGCATTCACGGTAAACGTCATAGAATCGCTCTTTTCATAATAAGCGGTTACAACAGCGTTTTCATCAAGCGCCTTAATATCGTCCAGCGTCATGCTCCAGCCGGTGAAGTCATAACCGAGATAATCATAGGTATCCGGCATTTCTTCCAAACTTGCAAGTTCTGAATTTGTATAGGTTGCAAGAACCATATTAAACTGATCTACAAATGTTACGGTAAAGTCATCCACTTTTTCGGCAAAAACAGGAACATAAGTCAGATCCGCATACGCAGCTGTTGTGTAAGACGGGTTTGTGGAAATCAGTTTGCCGTTTACCTGCCAGCCCACAAATTCAGCGTCATCTGCCGCAACGGCAGTGATCGTATAATTCTCACCATATGCCACTTTCTGTGCATCACCGGTTGTCGGCGCGCTGTTGAGCGTTGTTGAACCAAGCTCGTTTTGCTCAACCGTGATCAGAACGCCGAGCGGATCAATCGTTTCACCGCCGGTAGTATAGCCGCAAACGGGGCACTGCTCAACCGCAGTTTTGCCCGCTTGTGCACGGGTAGGCTCAACTGCCTCTTCTATAACTGCCATAGAGCAGGAAACCGTGTTTTCTGAAGGTACTTCTCTGTAATCCGTGGTACCCTCCTGCCACTGCGGCCAGCTGTAAGAGATCGTTGTATGTGTGCCGTTATTATTGGAAACAGCTGCAGTCGTTGCCGTATTCTGCGGCGCCGCAGGTTCTGTGCCGGCAGGCGCGTAAACCGTTGTGCTGCTGCCGTTCGCGAAATAATAGGTATAGGTTACGTCGGGAACAACATTTTCTTTAAGATTCGTATATGCATTTACAAGTGCATCTGAAGACGCAGAAGTCATGTACGCCGTCTGATTTACAACAGAGGTAAGAAGGCTGGACGCCGCTTCATAAGCATCTTGAAACGCACCCCAAGAATCTTCCGTGTAATTACCCTGCCCTGCGGAGTACGCTGCTGTATAGTCTGCATAATGACCGGCAAGCGTCATATAACTTGCAACATTCATTGTGCCGAGCGATGATTTTGCCGTATTAACGGCATTCACAGCGCTCTGGATCGCAGCCGCGCAGTTGCTGACGGCACCTGCCGTATCAGACGCATAATCATAACCGTT
>HF991822.1:59312-141163 GCA_000431535.1 Clostridium sp. CAG:678 | reverse complement strand
GTCTGAACCGCACTGATCAGTGCCGTTGCGCCGGAATAACTGTAAGAGGTGATATTCTCAAGGCCTGCGCCGTCAATGGCATCAAGCAAAGCCTTATAATTTACCACATAAATCGTTGCGCTTGTATTGCTGAAAATTTTAGAATCATCAGCGCCGTCCCCTGTCAGTCTGTACCAATCCAGATTATAAGCAGCAGAATAGGTGCCGGAATCCATACTGCCGACAAACTGCATACCGTTTGCCATTGCAGCGACGCTTGGATCAGCCCAAAATGACGCGCCGCTTCTATAAAGCCCCAAACGATTATCCGTGCTGGATGCTCCGGCGAACCCCTGAGGCGTTCCGTTTACATTGGCTTCATCCATGGTCCACTGCCAGCAGGCAGTATGATCTACGCCGTCAGTGCTTACGCCGTGCCAGTTCTCAGTGAGCCTGAAATACGGATTGTCGGCATTGCTCTCAGCGGATTCTGCAGGATATAACTGATAGATATATCTGGCGCTGCTGGTGCTTTTGGAAGCAAGCGCCATAATCGGCATGGTAGGTGTATGCGATTCAATACCGTCATACATCATAACCGCATTCGGATAATACATATCGATGATTACATCCGCATTTGTATCATTTGTAGAATAACTTGGGCACGCAGCAAAATACAGCAGATTCGTTGTGTAGTCAAATCCGTCATGCATATAGCCGTCATATGCAGTTCCGGTTGCCTCATTGTTGAATGTAGGCTGCACATCCTGCGTGGAAACCGCCTGCCATGGTTCCATATTATTGATAGCCGTTTCAAGCGCGGTATAATAAGTATCCACATCCTGGGGATCAGCCATACCTGCCTGAACGCCAACCAGATATGCCTGGGCATCATACCACGCATCGTAAGCAGCCTGCATATTTGTATATGCGCTGCCGTTCATCTTTTGCTCATACGTTTCGCAAAGCGTCTCAAGCTGTTCAACCGAATAGGTTGACGCTGAGGCAGTAAAACCGCCGACTGCTAAGGACGAAAGGATTATGAGCGCAGACATAAGCACAGCGACTGCTTTTTTTGTTTTCATTTAAAACATCCTTTCCACAATTTTATTATATATAAAGACAACTTTATATAGCCAAAATTAAACCAAAAACAAAATTTGCCGATCTAAACAGCACAAAGAGAACAAAGTGTAAAAATATTTTCTTAAATAATTATATCATAATAAAATATAAATTCAATCATTATCTGTCGATTTTTTATCAAAAATCAACAAAATCAAAAGTGCTTGAAGATTAGTGCAAAGAGCGAACGGCAAAAAAATTCTCTTTCAGATTTTTGAAACCAATGCACACGCAAAACCAAAAAAACCTCCCTTTTCGGGAGGCTTTTGGGTATTATTAATACATACCGCCCTGTGCTGCAGCCATAGCGGCAGCATTTGCGGCATCCGCCTTAGGATCTTTAATATCGGTTACAAGTGATTCTGTAGTCAGAACCATTGCAGCAACAGAAGATGCGTTCTGAATTGCGGAACGTGTTACCTTGGTAGGATCAACGATACCACTATCAATCATATCGCAATATTCGTTGGTAGCAAAATTATAACCGTAGCCGGTTTTATCCGAATTCTTGATCTTATCCAGAATAACGGAACCTTCCATGCCTGCGTTTGCAGCAATCTGGCGAACAGGTTCTTCCAGCGCTTTCAAAACGATGGAAACACCGGTCTTGTAATCCGCATCATCTGTATCCAGAAGTTTTTCAACAGCGGGAATTGCATTGATCAGCGCAACACCGCCGCCTGCAACGATGCCCTCTTCAACTGCTGCTTTTGTAGCGGCAAGCGCATCTTCAATACGGAGCTTCTTTTCTTTCATTTCCGTTTCAGTTGCAGCGCCGACTTTGATAACGGCTACACCGCCTGCCATTTTAGCAAGACGCTCCTGAAGTTTTTCACGGTCAAAATCGGAAGTAGAGGCTTCGATCGCCTGCCTGATCTGATGAACGCGGGATTTGATATCATCACTGTTGCCGGCGCCGTCAACAATAATGGTATTTTCTTTTGTTACCTTTACCTGACGCGCTTTGCCGAGCATATCCATAGTGGCATCTTTCAGTTCAATGCCGAGATCAGATGTGATTACCTGACCGCCGGTAAGGATTGCGATATCCTGAAGCATATCTTTTCTTCTATCGCCGAATCCGGGAGCCTTTACACATACACAGGTGAAGGTGCCGCGAAGTTTATTCAGAAGAATGGTCTGCAACGCTTCGCCCTCAACATCCTCCGCAATGATAACGAGTTTCTGACCGCTCTTAAGAACAGCCTCCAGAAGAGGAAGAATATCCTGAACGGTAGAGATCTTCTTATCCGTAATCAGGATAAGCGCATCGTCAATAACGGCTTCCATTTTATCCGTATCAGTTACCATATAAGGGCTGATATAGCCGCGGTCAAACTGCATGCCTTCAACGACCTCACAAACCGTATCCGCCGTCTTGGATTCCTCAACCGTGATTACACCGTCTGCCGTAACCTTTTCCATGGCATCGGCAACCAGTTTGCCGATCTCCGGATCCGCGGCAGATACCGTTGCAACTCTTGCGATATCGTCCGAACCCTTTACCTGGCGCGAGTTGCCTTTGACCGCATCAACGGCAGCGTCAACAGCTGCTTTGATACCGTTTTTAACAACCATAGGATTTGCGCCCGCGGCAACATTCTTCATGCCTTCGCGAACGAGCGCCTGCGCAAGCAGGGTTGCTGTAGTTGTGCCGTCGCCTGCGTCATCATTCGTTTTGGAAGAAACTTCCTTAACAAGCTGCGCGCCCATATTTTCAAAAGGATCGTCAAGTTCAATCTCTTTTGCGATCGTAACGCCGTCATTTGTGATGAGCGGTGAGCCATATTTTTTATCAAGAACTACATTTCTGCCCTTGGGGCCGAGTGTGATCTTTACGGTATTTGCAAGCTTATCAATACCGCTCTGGAGCGCTTTGCGCGCCTCCTCGCCGAAAATTATATCTTTTGCCATAAAATGATTCCTCCTTTAGCCGTGATTACTCCACAACAGCAAGTATATCTTTCACGGATGCGATCGTATACTCTTTGCCGTCTACCTTAACATTTGTACCGCTGTACTTGGTGATAATAACCTTATCGCCAACGGAAACAGTCATGGGGTATTTTTCTGTTCCCGGTCCGACTGCGGCAACGCTCATAAATTCAGGTTTTTCCTGCGCGGACGCAGCAATGAAAAGCCCTGACGCTGTTGTTTCCTCTGCCTCCATAGGGGCAAGCAAAACTTTGTCTGCAAGTGGTTTGATAGTCATAATCAATTTCACCTCTGTAAAATATTGTTTCCTCGATTAGCACTCTCTATCCCTGAGTGCTAATACTATTTTAGCAACTTTTTCCGATTTGTCAATAGTGTTTACAAATATTTCAAAAAATAATTATAAAAAACTTACAGATATGAAATTTTTGCTTTAAACAGCAAGCAAAAATCTGCAAAAAAGTGCCGCACAATGGATATGCGGCACATAAATTTAAATATTATTCTTTTTCAATAAGGCAAACACAGTGGGCGCTTATGCCCTGCATATTACCGGTAAAGCCCAGCTTTTCTTCCGTAGTTGCCTTAACGGACACGCAGTCAATTTCTACGCCGCAAGCGGCCGCGATATTCTGACGCATCTGCAAGATATACGGCGCCAGTTTCGGCGTCTGTGCTATAACGGTAGCATCAATATTTGAGACTGAACATCCTTTTTCCTTGATTAACGCAACGGTTTTTCGGAGCAGAACAAGGCTGTCCGCCCCTTCAAATTCCGGCGAAGTATCCGGAAAATGTGTTCCGATATCGCCCAGCGCCGCTGCCCCGAGAAGCGCGTCCGCCACGGCATGCAGCAGCACATCTGCATCCGAATGGCCTAAAAGGCCTAAATCACTGGGGATATCTACACCGCCGATGATGCATTTTCTGCCTTTCTGCAAACGGTGCACATCATAACCGTGCCCGATTCTAATCTTATTCATATCTGCCCTCCGCACGTGCTTTCAGCAAACTTTCCGCAAGCGGAACATCGCTTTTTGTAGTGATCTTAATATTGTCATATTCGCCGATCACAACGCTGACTTTCGCGCCGAAATGTTCAACAAGCTGGCAGTCATCCGTATACTCTTTTCCCTGCTCCGTTGCCTTATCGAGCGCCTGCTTATATAAAGTAAAATCAAAGATCTGCGGCGTCTGAATGGAAACGAGGTATTTTCTATCCGGCGTGCCGACCACATTCAGATCATCATCCACGAGCTTTACAGTGTCCTTTACATATACGCCCGCCGCGGCGGCTCTGTCCGTCTGCGCTTTATCCAATGTTCTGATGATCGTGTCTTCCCGTACAAGCGGCCGTGCGCCGTCATGGATCAAAATGTAATCGCACTCATCAATGGTGTCCACGGCGTTTTTCACACTTTGCTGCCTGCTTTCCCCGCCGATAACGAAAGTTACGTTTTCATCGGGAAGAAGATTCGAAAACATCTCAAAATCACATTCGCGGCAAACGACAATGATCTCATCGACCTCCGCCATATTCTCAAACGTTTCCACTGTTCTTTCGATTACCGTCTTTCCGCCGATCTCCAGCAGCAGTTTACTTTTTTCGATTCCCATCCTTGTGCCGTTTCCGGCAGCAAGAATCACCGCTATATTATACAATTTTTCTTATCCTTTCCAGTTCCGCTTCATTTGGTGTTACATATTCCGTTTTATAAGTTTCATAAATCACCATGCCGGGTTTGGCGCCGTTTGGTTTTTTTACATTTTTGACCTCTGTATAATCAACGGCAACATTGGAAGAAGCGTGCGCTTTGCTGTTGAGAACAGCAAGCATTGCTGCCTCTCGGATCACACAGTCTGTAAACTCCCTGCCGTCATTTTTAACAATCACGTGTGAACCGGCCGTATCCTTTACATGAAACCAAAGATCTCGATTGGATGCGGTTTTCAGCGTAAGGCGGTCATTCATCACATTATTTCTTCCCACAAATATCAAAAAGCCATCCGAACTTTCATATTCAAGAGGTTTCAGCGCTTTTTTGTTTTTCCGATCGGGCTGCTGCCTGCGTTTCAGAAATCCCGTTTCCACCAGTTCATTTTTGATTGCCGTGATCTCGCTGTCTGAAACAGCGCGCGAAAGTGCATCCGATACGGATTCAAGGTATTTCGCCTCTGAAAGCGCATCCCGAATAAAGCCGGTAAGTTTGGATTCAGCAGTTTGCTTTTTTCTGTACTCTTTATAATACTTCTGCGCATTCTGAACCGGCGTAAGCGCAGGATCTGCCGGTATCTTTATAACCGAATTATGATCATAAAAATTATTGACTTCATAAACTGCGCTGCCTTTTTTCAGAGCGTACTGCTCCGCAGTGATAAGATCGCCGAAGATCTTATACTCCTCTTTATCAGCGCAATCCTCCAGCTCTTTTTGCCGGTTCAGCGCTTTCCTGACCGCTCTTTCCTGAAGGGTGCTAATCGTTTTGAACAGTTCACCCGAACGCTGGCGAATCCTGTCTATCGTAACGCGTTCATGATAAAAATAATCCAGCGTCTGAGAAAACGTATCAAAGGCTCTGATCTCGGCAAGATCGCCATACTGCGTTACCGGCATAAACGTAAAATCGATCGGTTTATCGGTAATCATCGCAACCGGATGCGGCGAAAGCGCATATTCCCTGATCTTTTCCACAGAAACGCCGTTTTCATATTCCCGGCAAACGATGGGAGAAACGCCCATAACGGCATCCTGAAACGCCTTTGCCGGCGCGCGGTGCGACAGGGATATCCTGGCTTTGATCTGATCCGGGCTGACTTCAAGCAGATTCAGTTTATCCTGCGCCGGGGGGGCAGCGTATGGCTCGCCGGGCATAACCGTTCTTACATGCGATTTGCCCTCATCCACGCGCTTTAACGCATCCATAATGATTCCATTGCCGTCCACCAAAATAATATTGCTGTACCTGCCCATGATCTCCACAACAAGGGTAAAGCCGACCAGATCGCCGAGTTCATTGACCGCCTGCAGTTTTATCCTGATGATTCGTTCCAGCCCGTCCTGTTCAAGAGACAGGATCTTTGCGCCGGAAAGATGTTTTCTGAGCAGCATGCAGAGCATCGGCGGCTTAGAAGGATTTTCCGGCGGGTAATCGGTAAAATAGATACCTGCCGTATCCGCCCGGCAGGATAAAAGCAGTTTTTTGGCGCCTTCACGCGAACGAAGAGAGAATAAAAGTTCTTCTTTTGAAGGCTGGTGGATTTTTTCGATCCGTGCCCCCACAGCGAATGCTGAAACCTCATTTTTCAGATGATATAAAAAAATTCCGTCAAGCGCCATTACAACACCGCCAAAACCGGATTCTGCTGCTCAGCGGAAATAAATTCCACATCCGGGAATTTTTCAGAGATTCTCTCTTTGAGCATCAAAAACGCCATGGATTCCGTTTCAAAGTGACCTGCGCCGATCATGCAGAAATCGTGTTCCGCCGCCTCCAGCATCACATGATATTTCGTATCTCCGGTAACGAAACAATCGGCAAACCGCATTGCCTGCGGCAGATACTCCTCGCAGGCGCCGCCGCCGACCGCAACCGTTTTGATTGGCCTACTCGAACCCGTATACCGGAGTCCGCTTACATGCAGCCTACCGGACACAAAACGGGCAAACGCCGCTGCCGACATTTCCTTTTGCAATTCGCCGGTCACAATAAAAGTGCCGTCAACCGGCTTTACGTTTTCAAGTTCCAGAATTCTGCAAAGGTTGGTATTGATACCGTTTTGCGCCCTGTCAAAATTTGTGTGGGCGGAGATAACCGATATGTTGTTTTGCGCGCACATATAAAGTGCGGAATCCGGATCAAGCCGTTTTACCGCCTGAAAGATGAGCGGATGGTGGGATAGGATCAGCTGTGCTTTGCATTGCACTGCTTTTTGAACAGCGGCTTTTGTAACGTCCAGGCTCATAACGACCCTGCTGACTTCAGAATCCGCGGAACCGGTGATCAAACCGGCATTATCCCATGCCTCCTGCGTATCAAAAGGCGCAACCTCATGATCGATATAATCATAAATCTCTTGAACTGTAATCATAATCTTGCCTCTATCTCCTGAATGACCTGCGTATAATCCGCTCCGCCTTTCTGCTTGTTTTTCAGATAATGCAAAAGACTTTTAAAATAATTTTTATCTGAAAAATCACGGATATTTCCCAGAAAATAATAGGCAGGCGGATAATCTTTTTTTGCGCCTGTATAATACGCATCCAGCACGGAATAGGCATGGTTTCCATCCCTCACGATCAGGTCACTGCCGATCTCATAGCCGTTGTTACAAAGGTAGGCACGCAGTTTTTCAGGGTGCGTCATCGGATTAAATATGTAATGCACACCGGGTGTTTTTGAATACGGGCATTGCTCTAAAATAGACGCAATGAGTTCCCCGCCCATTCCGCAAACGGCAATATCCTGCAACTCAGAAAACCTGATTTTGGATAATCCGTCAGACAAAACGCATTGGATCTGCGCCGAAAGATCATACTGCTCCACAAGCGCGCGGCAGCGCTCCAGCGGCCCCTTGTTGATATCGGACGCCACGGCGCCTTTGATTTTGCCGCACTGCAACAAATATACAGGCAAAAAGCCGTGGTCGCAACCTATATCCGCAAGATAGGAATCCCGGCGAACAAGGTCGGCAACGGCTTTTAGTCTTAAAGAAAGATCAATCATCGTTTACTTATTTAAAAGTTCATTTACCTTTTTAACGAGTTCGTCCGGATCATTGCCGTGAACGGCGCATGCCTGTTCAATCGTCTCCCCTCTTGACGCAGGGCAGCCAAGGCAGTGCATGCCGATCTCCAGAAAAAGCGGCGCAGCATCCGGGCAGATATCCAGAATATCACCAATAATAGTATTTTTTGTTACTTCTTTCATTTTAACAACCTCTTTCAAAATATTTTTACGCGCATTTTTATAGTAGGTAAAAGGCGCGGTAAATTACGCTGTTATTATAGTATAAATCAAAATTGTTTGCAAGTGAGGAAAGATTATGTTAATATATTTTTCAAACGAGGTGATTTTATGAGCGATAAAGATCAGGAAAATTTAAACTTTGACGCACTGCCCTACGGCTCTTCAGACGGTGTGCTTCACTCAACCATGGATATATATTTAATGATCTGCTACGTTATTGTAAATGCCAAAGAACGGCTCACTGAGGATGTTTTGATCAGAACAATGGCGGAGGGAGAATTTGCCAATTACTTTGAGGCAACAAGCGCGCTGCAAAAAATAAAGGATAAAGGCCTTGCCGTCATTGATGACCGCGGTTTTCTGAAACCTGCCAGCAACTGTGAAAAGATCGTAGAGCTGATTGAAAATGAACTGCCGTACTCCATGCGTAAAAGAAGCGTGGAACTTGCCGCCAAACTTGCCGTTAAAGAACTTTATAAAAAAGAAAACGAAGTGGAAATAGAAAAAGACGGCGAAGATTATGTGGTTACGATGCATTTTAAGGACTGCGGAAAAGATTTTATGACGCTTTCTTTGCGGGCGGCCACAGCCGCGCAGGCAGAAATGATAAAGGATCAGTTCTATGCAGATCCCGTTAAGATATACAACAACCTGATCGATTCCCTGTTCAGCGAGTATCAAGACTAAAATGAGCAATGCCCTTGCGACAAAATAAGCGCAAGGGCATTTTTTATGCGGCTACTTCTGTGCAACAAAGAACAAACGCCTGAAACGGAAAATAATGCTGCCGTTTTCCGTTGGCGGATAGGCTTTAATTGCCCGTTCAAGAATTTCCTGCTCAAAGCGTTGTTGCTCCTGTTCGTTCAAAACGGATAAATACGGCCTTAAACGAGTGGAGCGCACCCAGTCGATCAGCTGAGAATGATCTTTCATGGTATGATAATAAACGGTTTCCCAGATCGTAAAGCAGTCTGTATGCCGGCTCAACAGATCATAATACGCTTCCGGTTTCAGGATATCATTCTTTTCAAAATAAACGCTGCTGAAATCAAATTCGGAAGTTTCCGCTGTTTCTTTGATGATTTTAAAAAGCGGCTCTTCGGCATTCATCGGCATCTGAACGGCAAGCAATCCGCCGGAATTGAGTTTTGCAAACAGAAACGGAATCAGTTTTTCATGATCCGGTACCCACTGCAGGCAGGCATTGGAAAAGATCAGATCATAATTTTGTTCAAGATCCCATACTGAACGCAGTTCAAACTGAAGATCCGGGCAGTTTTCTTTTGCATTGCGGATCATATTTTCAGAATTGTCAAACCCGGTAATCACTGCGCCGGGGAAAAGAGATTTCAGCACCGCCGTACTGTTTCCCGGTCCGCATCCGAGATCTGCAACGGTTTTCGGCGCAGCAGAACGCACTCTTGCCGCAAGATCAATACAAGGCTGCGTTCTTTCCTTTTTAAACTTCAAATAACTTTCAGCATTCCAATCGCTCATATCGTTTCTCCTTTATCATTCTTACCTAACGAGGCTGCAAACGCACAGATCTCTTCAAGATTGCGTTTCTGCTTTGTGATCAGATCATCAAGAGAGTCTGTATTTCTTATTGAAAAGCGCTGTATCGGGGCGATTCCCATATGCCCGTAATAGTGCTCAATAAAATCAAGTATGATCTCATTTTCCTTTTCGGAGTTGCCTGCTCTGACGACAATGGATACACCAAGCACTTGTTTTTTTGCTTTTACAATGCGATTTGGATTGGTATCTCCAAAAGGTGTATTTCTGTCAAAAAACGTTTTTAACTGCCCGGGCACATCCGCCCAATAGGAAGGAGCCGCGATAACAACGATATCTGAATCCAGCATCTTCTTCACCAGATTCAAAACACCGTCCTTTTGAATACAGATTCCGTTTTCATAACATTTTTTGCAACCGCGGCAATACTGTATATCCACATCAGAAATACAAACCTTTTCAGCAGTATTTTCTTCTGTTATAAAGCCATTTATAAAACAATCCAGAATAAAAGAACAACTTCCGTTATGACGAGGACTGGCACAGATACACAAGGCTTTCATACAAACTCCTTAATCAGCAGTATAAAATGATGAATAACAAAAGCCCGCCGAAACGGCGGGCTTAACTTTTTATTCCTCTGCGGCAGTTTCTTCCACTGCTGCCTCGGCAGCGGTATCATCCGTAGTTTCTGCAACAGTCTCTTCTGCGACTGTATCCTCAGCAGGTTCTTCGGAAACTTCGTCTGCATCGTCAGACTGAAGAGCGGGGATACCTTCTTCCGGTCTTTCAATCAATTGTTTCATAGAAAGGCTGACTCTCTTCTTATCAAAATCAATATTTGTGATCAGAACGTCTACCTCATCGCCTACCTTCAGCACATCGGCAGGGGTCTTGATTCTGCTCCAGCTGATCTCGCTGATATGGATCAATCCCTCAATGCCGGGAATCACCGTGGCGAACGCACCGAAAGAAGTGATTCCAACAATCTTGGCATTTTTAATCACCGTGCCAACAGGATAATCTCTCTTAAGAATCTCCCATGGGTTATCTTCTATCTTCTTAAATCCGAGAGAGATCTTTTTCTTTTCCTGATCAAGCGCTTTTATGTAAACTTCAACCTGATCGCCAACATTGACTACCTCTGACGGATGCTTGATACGAGTCCAGGAAAGTTCGCTGATATGGATCATGCCGTCTATGCCGCCGATATCAACAAAAGCACCGTAATTGGTAAGGGATTTAACTGTACCTGTAAGTTCCATTCCCTCTTCCAGTTTGGCCCAAGCCTCTTCGCGCGCCTTTCTGCGTTCCTCGCTGAGTACGGCACGGATAGAGCCGACTGCACGTCTTCTCTGCTCATTGATATCAATGATCTTGAATCTTGCGGTAGTGCCCTTCAGGATATTGAGATCCTCATTCTTGGGAACGCCGGAAAGAGACGCCGGAATGAACACACGCGTGCCTTTAACGGTTGCAAGAACGCCGCCGCGAACAACTGCGGTGATATAGCCTTCCAGAATCTCGTCGTCCTCTTTTGCCTTAACGATATCTTCCCAACCCTTGAAACTGTCCGTAAGTTTCTTGGAGAGTTTGAGAACTCCGTCCTGATCATTGGTTTTCAGAATGATCAGATCCAGAACATCGCCCTTGGAAACGATATCCTCGCACTTATCAAACGGCTCGGCAGAAAGATCTTCACGGGCGATAACGCCGGTCTGCTTTCTTCCGGGAACATCCACAAATACTTCTGTGGGCGTAATGTTTTCCACAACACCTTTAACGATTTTGCCGGTGTCGTTTTCGCTGAAAGATTGTTCGAGCATCTCTGCGAAGGTTTCACCATCAGCAGATGCTTCGACAGCAGCCTTATCGGCTTTATCAGCGGCTTCTGCTGTCTCCGCAACAGTTTGTGTTGCTTCAACTTCCTTTTCTTTAATTTCTTCGGACATGGTTTTAAGTACCTCCTTGATAATTACCGAGGGTGTAGACGCCCCGGCAGTAACTCCAACTACATTGAAACGCGAAAAATCCATATCGGCAAGCTCCGCAGCAGTCTCTATCAAGAAAGTGGGTGCATATTCCGAACAAACATCTTTCAACTTGCAAGTATTGGATGAATGGCGACCTCCGATAACGAGCATGGCGTCGCACTCTTTGGCAAGCGCGAGCGCTTCTGCCTGTCTTTCAGACGTTGCACTGCATATTGTATCAAAAATTTCGCAGTTTGTACATACCTTTTTAAGAATTTTCTCGCATTTTTTCCATTCTTCCGTGCTAAAAGTGGTTTGAGAAACGCAAATCACCGATTTTTCACACGGAATTTTATATTTTTCAATAATCTCGGCAAGTTCTGCACTGTTCTTAAACACATAGGTGCCGCCAACGCAGAAAGAGCGGATTCCTTTGACTTCGGGGTGATTGGAATCACCGGCGATCAATGTGACCGTGCCCGGCTGCGCCTTGCTGACGATTCGGTGGATCTTAAGCACGAACGGGCAGGTAGCGTCTATATAGGCAAGACCTTTGGACCGGATATCGCCCAAGGTTTCTTTTTCAATGCCGTGTGTGCGGATCACGATCTTATAGCCGCTTTGGCATTCTTCAGGTGTGGAAATATCGTTTACGCCTTTGGACTGCAGATCTTCCACAAGCTGCTGATTATGTATGATGGGGCCGAGGGTGCAGACTTTTTCGCCGTCCTCAACCAATTTATAGACAAGGTTTACTGCTCTGTCCACTCCAAAGCAAAAGCCTGCTGTTTTGGCAAGTTTAATCTGCCGCATGCTGTTCCGCCTCCCACAGTGCAACGATATGATCCATAACCGTATTTGCCGCGTTTTTGATGTCATGCGGGGTGATCTCTTCCTTATCCAGCCCCATTTCATGCAGGGAAAGCATTTTGCCGTAAGAAACCACTACCTTTTTGCCGGCTTTTATTGGGCCGTTGCAGTAGATTGCAACAGGCAAAACAGATGCATTTGTGGCTTTTGCAATAATGGCAACGCCGGATTTTGCTTTCTGCGGCACGCCGTTTTTATCCTTTACCCTTTTGCCCTCCGGGCAGATCGCCATCACATGGCCCTCTTCAATAATCTTTTCGCCGTATTCAATGGCGGAGGTATCGCCCTTTCCCCTTTTAACGGGAAAGCCGTACAGGTGCTTGATAACCCAGCCGACTACAGGGTTTTTAAACAATTCCACCTTTGCCATAAAATGAAGCGGCGGCACATTCTTTGGCATGGAAACAAACACCGGATCAAACGCACACGTATGATTGATGGCAACTATGTATCTTCCGTCTGCCTCAGACGGAACGTTTTCAAGCCCCTTAAACTCAAGTTTATAAATGAGCTTGAACAGAGGACCGAAAACTTTTTTAACAAAACCGTAGAATTTATAATGCTTTACTTTGCTGTAATCGAAACTAACCATTTATCTTCTCCTTAATAACGGAAACTACCATTTCTATACTTTCAGGAAGCGCTTTGCCTGTTGTATCCGCCATAACGGATTCCTCGGTTGGCTTTAAAGGCGCGATCTTTCTGTGGCTGTCCTGATAATCACGGTCATTTACATCTTTTAAAACATCCTCATAACGGACGTCTTCGCCTTTTTCTATCAGTTCCTTATATCTTCTTTCTGCCCGGCATTCCGGCGAGGCAAACAGGAAGATCTTAACATCGGCGTTCGGCAATACGACTGTGCCGATATCCCTGCCGTCCATAATCACATTATTATTACGCGCAATGGAACGCTGCAGTTCCAGCAAAAATTCCCTGACAGCCGGTATCTGAGACACGGAGGACGCAGCCATGGAGATTTCCGGTGTCCTGATAAGGGAAGAAACATCCTCGCTGTTGAGATACACCTTTTGCTCGCCGTTATCATCAAATTTAAGCTCAACGGTTATAGAGGAAAGCATACCGGCAATTTTTTCTTCATCGCCAAGTATATTTTTTCTTTGAGCGGCAAGAGCAACAGTTCTGTAAAGAGCGCCGGTATCCACATAAATGTAACCGAGTTCTTTTGCCGCGCCGCGCGCAACGGTGCTTTTCCCCGCACCGGCGGGGCCGTCAATGGCAACATTAATCAAAGTAAAACAACCTTTCTATCCTTACATATTTTCTCCGCACAATCTGCCTGTTGAAAAAGCGATCTGCAGATTAAATCCGCCGGTATAGGCATCAACGTCTATGATTTCCCCGGCAAAATAAAGATTTTTAATGATTTTGGAGCGCATCGTTTTCGGATCGATCTCCCGAACGCAGACACCGCCCCTTGTTATTATTGCGGAATCAATAGAATAAAATCCCGAAATATTTACTTCCATATTTTTCAGCAGGTGAACCAGTTTTTTCCTTTCCTCCCGCGTAATTTCATTTACCTTTTTATGGTTGGGAACGCCCCAAAGAGACACCGCTACGGGAATCAGTTTTTTAGGCAGAAGTTTTGAAAGCGAATTTATAATATCCTTATTTTTAAATTCCGCAAAATCCCGCTGAATGCGTTTATCAAGCGTTTCATAATCAAGCGCGGGCTTTAAATCTATAATGATTTTATACCCGCCGTTTTCGGGCTTATCCATGTGACTGGACGCGGACAAAATAACCGGGCCGCTCAAACCGTAATGCGTAAACAGCATCTCACCGAAATCGGAATAAAAGGCTTTACCGTTTTTCAAAAGTTTTACTGCAACATTCCTTAAACTCAGCCCCTGAAGCTCGGGCACGAAATCATCATTACTTTTAAGAGAAACAAGTGCGGGAGTGATATCGGTAACCGTATGGCCGGCACTTTTGGCAAGCGCATAGCCGTCCCCCGTTGAGCCGGTGGCAGGATAACTCATACCACCGGTGCAGAGCGCCACACTTTCACATTCGATCCTGCTGCCGTCAGACAAAATGACCGCGCTGATCCGATCTTGATCAAAAGCAAAAGCCTTTGCGCCGGTATGAATGAATCTGACGCCCATATCCGCGGCATGCTTTATCAGCGCGTTTGCGATATCCTTTGCGTGATCAGACACGGGAAACACGCGGTTGCCTCTTTCCACTTTGAGCGGCACACCAAGATCTTCAAAAAAAGACATAGTGTCATACGGCATAAAATTGGAAAACGCGGAATACAAAAAACGCGGATTGCGCGGAACATTTGAAATCAGTTCCGGCAGATCGAAACAGGCATTCGTTACATTGCATCTGCCTTTACCGGTGATGCAAACTTTTTTTGCGCAGACGGGCATTTTTTCCACCACAAGGGTATCTTTACCGCGCGTTGCGCAGGCAGCGGCAGCCATAAGACCTGCCGCACCGCCGCCGATTACTACTGATACAGCCATAAACCTCAACTTAACACTTTATATAATATTATAGTACTTCACCATTATAATTTAATCGGTAATACTTGTCAATTCTTCCGATCTTTCGGTCCACTCCTCAAAAAGAGCGTCTCTTTCAGCAGTTTTATTCTCCAGTTCTTCATTAATAACAAGAAACTGTTCGTAGGGCGGGTTGGAATTGAGTTTTTCCTCAATCAGCGCAATCTCTTCTTCCAGATCCTCTATCCTGCTTTCCAGGCGGGAAACGGCTGTTTTCAATTTTCTCTGCCTGCTTGCCAGTTCCTTGCGCTGTTTATAATCATTGGTCTTCGGCGCAGCGGTATGCTTCTCCTTTACCTCTGCGGTTTGTGTGCGCAGTTTCGCCTCTGTATAATCGTTATAATTGCCGATATATTTTCGGATGCCGTTTTCAGTGAGCTCCAACACGGTTGTGGCAAGTTTATTGATAAAATAACGGTCATGTGAAACGATCAGCATCGTGCCCGTATACCGGATCAATGTATTTTCAAGTTCTTCCCTTGAATACGCATCCAGGTGATTGGTAGGCTCGTCCAGCAACAGGAAATTATATTTACCCAGCATCAGTTTTAAAAGCGCTACTCTTGCCCGCTCGCCGCCGGAGCAGTCAGAAAGGCGTTTATACACTTCATCGCCGCGAAACAGAAAAGCGGCAAGCGCGTTTCTTACGTTTGTTTCCGTCATCGCAGGAAATGCAGACCACACCTCTTCCAAAGCGGTCTTATTTAGATCCAGTTTTTCCTGCACCTGATCAAAATAGCCGGTAAACAGATTGGCGCCGAACCGGAAGCTGCCCGAATCCTGCGTATAATCGCCCATAATGATCTTTAAAAGCGTAGTCTTGCCGCAGCCGTTATCTCCAACAAGAAAAACGCGTTCGCCGCGCCGGATCTCAAAAGACGCGTTTTCAAAGATCTTTTTGCCGCCAAACGATTTGGAAAGATCCTGAACACGCAGCACTTCCTCGCCGGACACGCATTTTGGGGTAAAATCAAACCGAATCTTTTGCTGCGCCGCATCTGGCACAACAAGCTGCGCTTTGATTCTTTCGATCACCTTTTCTTTGCTTTCCGCCGTTTTGATATTCTTTTCCCGGTTCCAGCGGCGCTGCTGCTCGATAATGCCTTCCAGACGCTCAATCTCTTTCAGATCATTTTCATATTTTTCCGCAACCGCCTTTTGCTCCGCCTCTTTTTTTACCAAAAATTCCGAATAATTGCCTTTGTAGGAACGAAGTTTCTTACAATCCAGTTCTATCGTTTTATTGGTAACTTTATCCAGAAAATATCGGTCGTGCGAGATCACGATAAACGCGCCGGAAAAGGAAGAAAGAAAGCTCTCCAGCCATTCCACGGAACGGATATCCAGATGATTGGTTGGCTCATCCAGCAATAAAAGATCCGCGCGCGAAAGCAAAAGTTTTGAAAGGATCAGTTTTGACCTCTGCCCGCCGGACAGCGTAGAGGTCGGCTTTGAAAAATCGCTTTCATCAAATCCCAAACCCATAAGCGCGGAGCGGGTAAGGCTTTTATAGGTTGCGCCGCCGTTTCTTAAAAACTGCTCGTTCAGAAAATCCTGCCGCGCAATGAGTTCCTTGGACGGATGCTCGGTCAGTTTTAAAGAAATTTCTTCCAGTTCTTTTTCCATCTCGATCAAATCGGCAAAGACGGATACAAGTTCGTCATAAACGGTTTTATTATCGGAACAGGTGTGTTGCTCCATATAACCGAGTTTGATGTTTTTTCCTATAAAAGCGCCGCCGGATGACGGGCTGTATTCCCCGGTGAGAACTTTGAACAGCGAAGTTTTACCGGCGCCGTTTGCACCGACAAGGCCGACTTTATCCTTTTCGCCCATCTCAAAGGAAATATTTTCAAATAAAGTATGTTCCCCGAACGAGAGGGTTAAATTTTGCATCGTAAGACAAGCCATGACTTCACTTCCTTTCAAACACTGAACTATATTTTACACTATTAAGCCTTGAATGTGAAGTAAAATTTTGATATTATAAAGATACTTTATAATCGACACAAAGAGGAAACGGATATGGATATACTGAAATTAGAACCCATATTTAAAGATTATATTTGGGGCGGCACGCGCCTGCGTGATGAATTCCAGATGAACACGGATCTTGATCCCGTTGCCGAGGGCTGGATGCTTGCCTGCCACAAGGACGGAATGAACACGATCGACGGCGGCGCTTATGATCAAAAAACGCTCAAGGAAGTGCTTAACGCCGAAGGCAGCGCCAAAGTGCTTGGTAAAAACAGCGAAAAATTTGAATATTTTCCGGTTTTGATCAAAATGATCGACGCAAAAGATAATCTTTCCATTCAAGTTCATCCCGATAACGAATACGCCAAAAGAGTGGAACATGAATTCGGAAAAACGGAGATCTGGTATGTGCTGGACGCTGAGGAGGGCGCGGAACTGATCTATGGTTTCAAACACCGGATCTCCAAAGAAGCATTCAGAACCGCCATTGAAAACAACACACTGCTTGACGTATTGAACAGAGTAAAAGTGCACAAAGGCGATCTGTTTTTTATTGAGGCAGGCACGGTACACGCCATCGGCAAGGGTACACTGATTGCGGAGATTCAGCAAAACAGCAACTCCACATACAGGGTATACGATTACGGAAGGCTTGGAAAAGACGGAAAACCAAGAGAACTGCATATTGATAAAGCGGTGGACGTTACGGTTACGGAGCCGCCGAAATACGGCACGAAGCCACAGGGCGAAACCCAACCCGTAAGCGGCGGCACAAAGCAACTGCTTACAAGCTGTGATCTGTTTACCGTTTACAGATATGACTGCGAAAGCAGGATAGAGTTGTTTGCCGATGAAAACAGTTTTCACCATCTGCTGGTGATCAACGGCAGCGGCAGTATCAACGGCAGAGCGTTTAAAAAGGGCGACAGTTATTTTGTTCCCGCCGGATTCGGAAAATATGAAATGGACGGAAAAGCAGAAATTCTTTTAACAAAAATTTAAAAAGACGCAAAACAAAATAAATGAATAAAAAGTCGTTAGTACGGGCAACATACTAACGACTTTTTTAATTGGAGATGAGAAAATGACGATTATCAACAGAATAGCATTGATCCTTAACATAATAGGCGGACTCAACTGGGGTCTTATAGGTCTTTTTAAATTTGACCTTGTTGCATGGATATGCGGCGGGCAGGAAAGCGTGATCGCGCGCATCATTTACTGCCTGGTTGGCCTTGCGGCGATCTGGTGTATCAGCCTGCTCTTCAGAAGAAACGTTGTTGAGGAATAACGCTTAGCGGTGCGGCAGAACCACCGCCTACATATTATGCGTATTCTTTCATGATCTGGTTTTTGATCTTTAAAATGATCCGTTTCTCCAGACGCGAAATATAACTTTGCGAAATGCCCATAAGATCTGCCAGTTCTTTTTGTGTATGTTCCTTTTCGCCGAGAATGCCGAACCGCTTTTTCATGAGATCCCGCTCTTTTTCCGGCAGAGCGAGGATGATTTTTAAAAGCAGTTCTTTTTCGTCATTATACTCGATATCATTGGAGATCTCATCCGGCTCACTGCCGAGGACATCGCGCAGGGTGAGTTCGTTTCCGTCCCAGTCTATGCTGAGCGGCTCATCAAAACTCATTTCAAATTTTGCGCTGCTGACTTTTCGAAGATGCATCAGAATCTCATTTTCAATGCACCGAGAGGCGTAAGTGGCAAGTTTGATATTCTTCTGAGGGTCAAAGGTTTTGACCGCTTTCATCAGACCGATCGTGCCGATAGAAACAAGATCTTCCGTTGAAGTTGCGCAGCCCTCGAATTTTTTTGCAATATATACCACCAGCCTGAGGTTATGGGTAATAAGCAGTTCCCTGTGCGCATCGTTGCCGGCTCTGAGTTCGCGCATAACCGTTTCTTCCTCCTCCTTTGTGAGCGGAGGCGGCAAAGTTTCCGGGCCGTTTATGTAATAACAATTCTTTTTAAAAAGCCTGTTTTGAATTCTTAAGAGAAAAAGTTTAATTTTTTGAAGCATATTGCACCTCTGATACTGATTTAGGATTGATGATTCCCTGATACTCCCCTTTTTTCACATTTTTGCTGAGCGCGATATACACTCTGCTTAATTCGCCGCTGCCGCGCGACGTTGAAATCACCACCTTTTCCGGCTTAAACGCCTTTAATATTCCCTCCCCGTTTACCGTTGAAACGGGGATAACTCTGCTGCACGGAACATCTTTAAAAAGATTTTCATCCGCAACGATAACGGGATAATCAGAAAACGGTTCGCGCAGGTTATTGCCGCTGTCCGCAAAAGCAAAAAAAGAGCATTTTTGCCCGCCGTAATAAACCGTAAGCTGATACAGCTCATTCTTAGCGGTTTTGTTATTGTAGATGCGGATAATCACTGCACTGATCACATAAGCGATAAATGCGGAAATGAGAAGCACGGTTGCCGAAACATCAAAATAAACGGTTGAATTGTTTATAACGATGCCGGCGGGCTTGAAGATCATCCACAGCCCGACCATGATACCGGCAAAAACAAAATTTACAAAAAAGAAGATTGCCGTGTTTTTGGCAAAACATTTCAAACCGGAACGCCGAAATGCGATCAGAACAATCAAACAAGCTGCCGCCAATTTGCCGAGCAGGGATACGGCAAAGTCCAGTTCGTCAAAAAGGATCACCAAAGAATACGCCGCGCCTGCAAAAGACGCCAGCACAAGACGAACAAGTTTGGAATTCTCCTTTGCCAGTTTCTGCGTAATCAACAACAGCAGAAACGTGATAAAAAAATTCACCACAAGCAATACGTCTACATAAATTACAGTCAACGCCACCACCGATATCATTATAAATTCCGTTGGTTGCATAAATTGTCAAATATTACTATACAAAAAATAAAAAGCGGCTGATTTTCAGCCGCTTTCGTGATAAGTAAGAACGATTATTCTGTTACAACGATTTCATTGATGATTACATCATCCAACGGTTTATCGTTTGCGCCGCATTTTACAGCGGCAATGGAATCCAGAACATCAGCGCCGTTTATGAGCTGCCCGAAAACCGTGTGGTGGAAATCAAGCCACGGCGTGCCGCCAACCGTTTTATAATTTTCGATTACCTCCTGCGGAAAACCGTTTTCCGTTAACTGCTCCATCTGTGAAAGCAGATTTTCCGGCACGCTTTTTGCCTGCACAATGAAAAACTGACTGCCGTTTGTGTTTGGCCCGGCATTTGCCATGGAAAGCGCACCGTAATAATTGCGCGCATCCAAACTGAATTCATCTTCAAAATTTTTGCCGAAAACAGATTCGCCGCCCATACCCGTACCGGTTGGATCGCCGCCTTGAATCATAAAATCCTGAATGACCCTGTGAAAGATCTGCCCGTTATAATAGCCGTTTTTGGAGTGCGTTACAAAATTCTCTACGGCTTTGGGCGCAACTTGAGGGAAAAGGACGAATTCCATATCTCCCCGATTGGTTTTGATTACGGCCTTTACGCCGTCCTTTAATGCCAACTGATTCATTATAATTTTACCCTTTCATTGATTTTTCTTAAAAAAGCGGCAGGGATCTTCTGCACTTTTCTGTCATAAGTAAGCAGTCCGTTGAGTTCATCTTCTACATCCGTCAACTGCGTATAAACCGTTGCCGAAAGCCCTGTTTTGATCTGTGGAATAATAACTTTTTCAAAGGTCTTTTTATAGGCTTTGGCAAGGCTCTCCGGTGTGCCATATATTTTATAGCCAAACATTTTATCGTTAAATGTATGCCCTTTTACACGGTGCGAAAAGCCGCCGAACTCGGAAAGCACATAGGGTTTTTCGCCTTTTTTCACTTTGATCGGCGTGAAATAGATGTGTTTGGAGATCACATCCGTAACACCGCGGTCATGCCAGCCGGACGCGGAATCGACCGTTCTGGTCGGATCCAGTTCTTTAATATACCGGTAAGCCTTAGCGCTGTCAAACTGGCCCCAGCCCTCGTTAAACGGCACCCAAAGCGCAATGCAGGGGCAGTTATAAAGCGTATCAATCATTTCTTTCAGTTCCCGGTAATAACTTTCGCGCTGGGACGCGTCTGTGCGCTTGAATGTTTTATAATTTGTATCATCCAAGTTGATGCCGATAAAGGGAAGCACATTGATCTCCAGACCGTACTTGCCGCCGCCGTTTACCATATCCTGCCAAACGAGAATGCCGTTCACATCGCAGTAATGATACCAGAGCAGCGGTTCGATCTTGATATGTTTTCTGAGCATATTAAAACCCATGTTCTTAACGGTTTTAACGTCAAATTCCAAAGCCTCGTTGGACGGCGGAGTCAAAAATCCATCCGGATAATAGCCCTGATCCAAAAGGCCGTTATGAAAATAAGGCTTATTATTCAAAAACAGGCGTTCAATGCCGTTTTCATCCTTGCCTGTTGAGAACTTACGCATGCCGAAATAGGATTTGACCCTGTCTTTGCCGCAGGTGAAAACCACATTATATAAAAACGGACTTTCCGGCGACCAAGATTTAAAATTGGGAAGTTTAACCACATTTCCCGTTGTTTCGGCAATCAGCGTATCGCCCTCATAAACAGCGGTCAGGACTTCGCAGTCCGCATCAAAATCAAAACGCACCTGTTCCGAATCATATTCTGGCGTGATGCGAACGCTGTGCAGATATTCTTTAGGTGTGCTTTCCAGCCAAACCGTTTGCCAGATGCCGCTCTGCGGGCTGTACCAGATCTGCCCGCGATGAAACTTTTGCTTGCCGCGAGAATACTCGCGTGTGTCCGAATAATCCCGAACGGTAACATGGATCCTGTTTTCACCCTCTCGGATCTGATCGGTAATTTCAAAGGAAAACGGCGTATAACCGCCGGTGTGGGAGCCGGCAAGCGTGCCGTTGATATAGACATCCGCAATCTGGTCCACGGCGCCGAAATGAAGAAACACTCTGCCTTGATTGAAATCTGACGGAAGAGTAAACGATTTTTCATAATGCAGATATTCAGACGGCTTTAAGACCCTGCCGACGCCGGATAACGGCGTTTCGGGAGAAAACGGCACAAGAATATCCGTTGAAAAGCGCTTTGGAAGATCATGACTGTCCGTAAACGCACATTTCCAGACGCCGTTTAAATTTATGTAGCTGTTTCTGACAAACTGCGGGCGCGGATACTCAGCAAGCGGACTTTCTTTATGGATGTTTTTTCCGAATTCAGTCAGCATATTCATTCACCTCGCTGATAATTTTGGCGTTTTCGATGCGCACATGTTTATTGCAAATCTGCAGGGCAGCTTTTTTATGGCTGACGATAATGCAGGTAACGTTTTTCATCTTTTTTAGATTGGTAAGAAACGCCCTTTCAGTTTCTTCATCCAGAGCGGAAGTTGCCTCATCCAAAAGGAGCACCGGGGATTCACTGAGCATGGATCTTGCAATGGCAAGGCGCTGGATCTGCCCTTCTGAAAGGCCAAGCCCTTTTTCCCCTATAACGGTATCGATCCCCTGCGGCAGTTCCTGAATAAATTTGTCCGCGCAGGAAATATGGATGGCGTTTTGGATCTCCTCCTCGGTAACGTCGGGATGGATAAATGTTAAATTATCCCGTATCGTGCCGGAAAGCAGCATATTGCCCTGCGGAACATAGGAAAACAGCCGCCTTGTATGCTTATCGACCGGAAGGCTGCCGCCGCTCAGTTCCAGTGAAATGCTGCCGCTTTGCACATTTAAAACGCCGAGCAGAAGTTTGAGCAGTGTGCTTTTGCCGATACCGGAGATACCGGTGATCGCAATAAAATCACCTTTCTGAACGGTTAAAGACGTATCATCCAGAATTAGATCACGGTCATATTTGAATGTGATATCCTTAAACGAAATCGAGCGAAGCTGGTCGTATGTAGCTTTAACATCTATATCTTTTTCGTTGGTCTCCCGTTCATCCGGCAGATTCGCGATCTCCATAAGCCGTTCGGCAGAGGCGACCACCGTATATATTTTGGGGAAGATCGACGAAAGGCTCGCAAACGGGCCCTGCACCTGGTTAACCAGTTGCAGCATGGCAGTAACCGTGCCGTAAGTCATACTGATTCCGCCGATACCAAGCAGACCGAGTGCGCCGTATGCCAGCGCAAACACGTAACCGATATTAAAAACGGTTGAGATACCGGCGTTGGAGGCAATATTCATAAACCTGCGTTTCATTCTTGCCTTATAGTTTTTTTCCTGAAGCACATCCGCCTCCTCGGATATGCGCTTTTCTGCGGAAAACGATTTCACCACAAGCAGATTGATAATGGATTCCTGAAAGAAAGAACGCGTGGCGCCCTCTGTTTCCTGCACTTGTTTATGCAACTTTTTCAGCGGTTTTCTGAAAATGCTCATGCAGATCAGCACAAAAATGCCACCGGCGAGGAAAACAAGAGCAAAGATCCTGCTGATCACAACAAGATAGATGAACGCGCAAAGCAGTTTTACAATATAAAAAGTGGAATTCGGCACAATGGTGGTGATACCGTCCGTCACCACGGTAATATCGTTAAACAATCTGTTCTGGAGTTCTCCTGTATGATAAGAAGTGATCTTGGAATAATCTTTTTTCATGATCTCATTCAGGATATATTTTCTGTAATCAATATCCAGCCTGCCGCGGCATCGCTCTGACATGCTGTTGCTGAACAAACTGAGCAGGAGCTGCAGCATAATGATGCAAAACAGCGCGACGGCATAGCGGATCACATAGTGGATATCCCGGTATTCCACAGCGCCGTCTATCACATTTTTTGAAAAATTCGCAAAAACCACGGAAAGGCTTGCCCAAACAATATTTGCAGCCATGATCACTGCTATGCGCCACAACTGCTTTTTGCCGATTTTCATCAGCCATTTCAGCGCGGTAAGATCGCTCTTTTTTATTTTTCGGTTCGTTACAGTATCATTCAACCGTTTCTACCTCGCTTTAACATTCTTTTTATCTTGTTGAACGCGCGTTTCGGATAACAATACAGGGGACGGAGCGGCAAAAACGCGACCCAGATTCTGGAATACAGTTTATAGAAACGGTTGTTTTCAAGATCTATATACTTTTTGCCGTTTTTATAAAAGCCTCTTAAAACACCGATGATCCTGTCATCCGTAACATACTCTTTTGTAAGCAGATTATCACCCACAATCACATAATGATCACTGCACACTTTGACCACACGGTGCATAATATACTTCCCCGATTCGGAAATATACACGGGAATATCATATTTTTTAAGCCTGCCCTGCGGTCTGACAACGATAATGGTATCTTTCTGATTATGAATCAGCGGTTCCATGGAAGTGCCGCTTGTAAGGCCGGAATATATGCCGTTTTTTTCCACAGCTTCTTTAATGGTTTTTAAGTTTTCATGACCCGCCAAAGCAAGACCCCCGAACAAATCTAAATCCTTTTAAAAGTATAACATATAAAATAGGGATATGCAAATAAAAACAACCGCGCTCTGAGCATGTTTTCATAACCGGGAAACGCAACAGCATAAAAAACGGCGCTTGTTATAAAGCGCCCTCAGACTGTCGATAAAGTCGGCAGGAACGTGCAAATCGGAAATTGAAAATAGATTTTGTTTTCTTGCACATAAATGTCAATCATAAAATCGTTTCCATAGGACAGAACTTAGAAAAGAATAAAACCGCACAATTGTGCGGTTTTTTGCGCTTTCTGCCTCGTCGGCACAAGCTGCATATCATTCGCCCTGCCTCAAGCGGCAGGTCTTATTCGTTCCGCTGTGCCTCCTCTCCCCAAAAAGTTGTAAAACTTTTTGGGGACCCCGATAAGGGGTACCTATGTACGTCCTCCCTCGCAAAAGGCTAAATCCTGCTCGATTTCTCGAAGTCTCCTCAGCGTGTAGGACTGCTCATTTTTCTATATTTACACCTTTTTCTACACGCTGACGGCGCTTGTTATAAAGCGCCGTTTTTTTAATGAACCGATATGTTTTGAATATTCTCGCTGAGTTCATAATTTATATTGTTTTCTTTGCACCATTCAATCAGTTTATGCACAATGAACTGATCGCCGAACTCCACAAGCCCTTCTTTCAGTTCCGGATAAGCGTTAAAATACTTCCAGAACGTTTCAATAAAATCATCTGAATGCACTTTTTGAAGTATGCCGTTGAGTTTGGCGGAACCGCGCTGTTTTACGAACGCGCGCATCACCTCTTCGTTGCTGACCGAAACGAACGGTATCAAACCGAGAGAAACAAAATAAGCCGTCTGACCGACATCATCGGGTTTATCCATCTCATCCAGTTCGGAAATATTTTTAATGGTATAGTCGCCGTAGGAAAACCAATATTCTGACGATCCTCCGCCGCATTTTTGAAGTAATTCGTCATCAATTAAAAGTGTCATGCCGTAAAAAACCTCTGATCATCCTATAGAATTCAGCAAACCGCCCTTTGCGATTATATTTTGAATAAATTCCGGAAACGGCTGCGCCTGAAATGTTTTTCCGAGGGTAACATCAGTGATCACGCCGGTATTGAAATCCACTTCCACAACATCACCGTTTTGAATCTCTTTAGACGCCTCGTCACATTCCAGAATAGCAAGCCCGATATTGATTGCATTTCTATAAAAAATGCGGGCAAACGTAGAGGCGATCACGCAGGAAATGCCGCTTGCCTTAATGGCAATGGGGGCATGTTCCCTGGACGAGCCGCAGCCGAAGTTTGCGCCGGCAACCATAATATCGCCAGGCTTAACCTGATGAACAAACTCGTTATCTATATCTTCCATACAATGGGAAGCAAGCCACGCGTCATCGCTCTTGTTCAGGTAACGCGCGGGAATAATAACGTCTGTATCCACGTTATCGCCGAATTTATGAACTGTGCCCTTTGCTTTATCCATCACGCTATCCTCCTTAGATCTTGGCGGGGTCTGCAATATATCCTGCAACCGCAGAAGCGGCGGCAACTGCCGGAGACGCCAGATATACCTCTGACTGTGTATGACCCATTCTGCCTACAAAGTTTCTGTTTGAAGTGGAGACTGCCCGCTCCCCTTTGGCAAGGATGCCCATGTGACCGCCGAGGCAGGGACCGCAGGTGGGCGTGGAAACGATCGCGCCGGCCTCAATAAAGATCTCTGTGATGCCCTCTTTAATGCAGTCTAAATAGATCTGTTGTGTGGCGGGGATTACGATTACACGAACGCCGTCTGCCACTTTTTTGCCTTTCAGAATAGAAGCCGCCATGCGCATATCTTCCATTCTGCCGTTTGTGCAGGAGCCAATAACGACCTGATCGATCTTAATCTCCGGCACTTCGTCTATTGTTTTGGTATTTTCCGGAAGATGCGGGAACGCAACCGTCGGGCGCAGTGTGCTGAGATCAACCGTAATTGTGCTTTCATATTCAGCATCTTCATCCGCCTCATAGATCTTATAGGGGCGTTCTGCTCTTCCCTTTACATAAGCAAGCGTAACATCATCCACCGGGAAGATGCCGTTTTTGGCGCCGCACTCGATTGCCATGTTGGAAATCGTAAGGCGGTCATCCATGGAAAGATTTTTAATGCCGTCGCCGGTGAATTCCAGGCTCTTATACAGTGCGCCGTCCACACCGATCCTGCCGATGATATTCAAAATAACATCCTTACCGCAGATATATTCCGGCTTTTCCCCCGTTATGATTACTTTTATTGCGGATGGCACTTTAAACCACGCCATGCCGCTGATCATGCCGGCGGCCATATCCGTGGAACCAACACCCGTTGAGAAAGCGCCGAGCGCGCCGTATGTGCAGGTATGGCTGTCCGCGCCGATAACGCAGTCGCCGCAGGTAACGATTCCCTGCTCCGGCAGAAGGGCATGCTCAATCCCCATTTTGCCGACATCATAATAATGCAGGATCCCGTGGCGGGAGGCGAACTCCCGGACCTGCTTGCAGTTTTGCGCAGACTGGATATCCTTGTTTGGAGTAAAGTGATCCATAACAAGAGAGATCCTTGTTTTATCAAAAATTTTATCCTTGCCGTATTTTTCCATAACATTGATCGCTACGGGTGAAGTAACGTCATTGCCGAGCACCATATCCAGTTTTGCGTTGATCAGCTGACCGGCAGTAACGCTTGCGAGACCCGCATGGTCTGCAAGGATCTTTTGCGTCATTGTCATTCCCATTTGCATCACCTGTTTTCTGATTGATTTTCCCTATATAAGGGCACGGCGTAAGCCGATTGCATTAAAGATCTTCGGAAAAGGATTCCGAACCTCTTTCCAGCGAGGTTTCACCTGTTCTTGCCATTTCAATGATTCCGAAATCGGAAACGGCGCCGATAAACTCATCGATCGTATCCGGTCTGCCCGTAAGTTCCAGTGTGAAACTTTCCAGCGTAACATCCACGATTCTTGCGCCGTATTTTCTGTTGATCTCAAGCAGGGCGTTTTTCTTTTCAATCCCTTTTGCCCGCACTTTAATGAGCAGAAGTTCAGAGGAAACGGAGTTCTGATCCGTTAAAAGTTCTACTTTTTTAACGATTTCCAGTTTTAAAAGCTGCATCTCGATCTGGCGCGCCATATCTTGATCCGCTTCAGACACAACCGTCATTCTGGAAAACGCAGGGTCTTCCGTTTCACTAACCGTCAGCGAATTGATATTATATCCCCTTCGGCTGAAAAGGCTTGCCACACGCTGCAAAACACCGCTCTGGTTATCCACAAGAACGGAAAAAGTAAGTTTTTCGATCATTTAAACTCCCTCCGCATCAATTAAAATTCATAATAATATCATCTGATGAGCCGCCGGGCGGGATCATCGGAAGCACGTTTGAATCCGGAGAAATACGGCAGTCAACAAGGATCGGCCCCTGATATTCGAGCGCTTCTTTTACAACGCTTTCGATCTGGTCATTATTTTCCAACCGGAGACCTTTGATCCCGAACGCCTCTGCCACTTTTACGAAATCCGTTTTTCTGTTCGGATCCGTATCCGCAAACCGGTTTCCGTAAAACAGTTTCTGCCACTGGCGCACCATACCGAGCACCTTATTGTTCATAATAAACATAACGACCGGTATATTATAGGACGCCATAGTTGCAAGTTCGTTCAAATTCATATGGAAACCGCCGTCGCCGGCAAAAAGAACTACTTTCTTTTGCGGGCAGCCGAATGCGGCGCCCATGGCAGCGCCCATGGAATAGCCCATAGTTCCAAGACCGCCGCTTGTAAGCATTGTACGCGGCTGACGGAATTTATAGAACTGCGCAGCCCACAGCTGGTGCTGACCAACATCGGTAACCACGATCGCATCATCCGGCGTATTTTCATCAACGAACTCGATGAGTTTCTGCGGATTTACATAATCCCCGATCTGATTCTGCACAAACGGACGTTTCCAGCTGTTGATCTCCTCTTTCCAGTCTGAATGGTCATTCTGATTCAGCGCCTTGGTCAAAAGCGGCAGAACTTCTTTCAGATCGCCTCTTAAATGGCAGTCTGAATAAACATTTTTATCCATTTCCGCCGGATCAATATCAATATGTATAACATCCGCTTTCGGAGCAAATTTCAGTCTGTTGCCGGCAACTCTGTCCGAAAATCTGGCGCCGCAGGCGATCAGCACATCACACTGCGCGGCAGCCTTATTGGATTCAAACCTGCCGTGCATACCGATCAGGCCAACATAAAGTTCATGGCTGTGATCAAATGCACCGAGACCCATAAGGGAAGAAACCACAGGGCAGTCCAGTTTTTCGGCGAATTCCCTGATCTCTTTGCTGCTGTTGGATGAAATGGCGCCGCCGCCAAGATAAATGAGCGGCTTTTTGCTGTTTTTAAGCAGTTCCACAGCGCGGTCTATACACTTGTTTTTCGGGTGAACGAATGCATCCGGCTGCTGTTTGGGCGCAGGATAGTACTCGCATTTTGCTGAAGTAATATCCTTTGGAATATCCACAAGTACGGGTCCTTTTCTGCCGCTGATAGCGATCCGAAACGCATTTCTGATGGTATCCGCAAGTTCTTCCACATTGCGCACCATAAAATTATGCTTTGTTATCGGCATTGTAATGCCCTTGATATCCACTTCCTGGAAAGAATCCCTGCCGATCATGGATGTACCCACATTACAGGTAATGGCAACCATTGGAATAGAATCCATATACGCAGTTGCGATGCCGGTAACAAGATTGGTAGATCCGGGGCCGGAAGTTGCAAAGCATACGCCGACCTTGCCGGTTGCCCTTGCGTAACCGTCCGCCGCATGGGACGCACCCTGCTCGTGGGCGGTAAGGATATGCTTAAAGGTATCTCCGTATTTATATAACTCATCAAAGATATTGAGAATCGTGCCTCCGGGATAGCCGAAAACCGTATCAACGCCCTGTTCCTTTAAAACTTCCAGAACGATCTGCGAGCCGTTTAATTCCATTACAATCCCTCCGTTATATCACATCTAAAATATTTATAGATATTTTAGTATTTTTATGCCGCAAAGTCAAGGCTATATTTTTACCTGAAAGCCCTGCGCGAAAAATATCGCAAAAAAGTGAAAACCGCTTTTATCCGGCAATTAATTCTTGCCAAATCATTTTGCGTGTTATATACTATATAATGATTAAAATTGAAAGACTAAGGAGAACCGACTATGAAACTCGGAATCGTGGGGCTGCCGAATGTTGGAAAAAGCACGCTGTTTAACGCGATCACAAACGCAGGCGCACAGAGCGCGAACTACCCTTTTTGCACCATAGAACCAAATGTGGGCATGGTAAGCGTTCCGGACGAAAGACTGGATAAACTTGCCGAAATGTATCAGCCGGATAAATTCACACCGGCATCTATAGAATTTGTTGATATTGCCGGCCTTGTTAAAGGCGCAAGCAAGGGCGAGGGACTCGGAAATAAATTTTTGAGCCATATCCGGGAAGTGGACGCGATCATTCACGTTGTGCGCTGTTTTGAAAATGACGATATTACGCACGTGGACGGAAGCATTGACCCGAAACGAGACATTGAAACGATCAATCTGGAACTGATTCTCTCTGATCTGGATATACTCAGCCGCAGAATAGACAGCAGAAAAAAAGCGATGAAAGGCGATAAGACCATTGCGCCTGAAGCGGACTTTTTAGAAAGGCTTTACAGCGAAATGGAAGGCGGCAAAACTGCCAGGAGCTGTGAGATCTCAGACGATGAGCGCGAGTATCTGAAAGAAGTTTCCCTGCTTACGATCAAACCGGTCATTTATGCCTGCAATATGAGTGACGAAGACTTTGCGAACGGCATTGACAGCAACAGAAATTACAACACCGTTCAGGCGATCGCCGCGGAAGAAGGCGCTGAAACACTTGCCATATGCGCAGAAACAGAGGCGGAGATTGCCACGCTTGACGAAGAAGACAAAAAGATGTTTCTTGCCGATCTCGGTTTGGAAAAGAGCGGACTGGACAGGCTGATCCAAAAAAGTTACAGCCTGCTTGGGTTGATCTCATTTCTTACTGCCGGCAAAAAAGAAGTGCGCGCCTGGACGATCAAAAAAGGCACGAAAGCGCCCCAGGCGGCAGGAAAGATCCACAGCGATTTTGAGCGCGGTTTCATTCGCGCCGAGGTTGTTTCCTTTGACGACCTGATGGCAAACGGATCTATGAACGCCTGCAAGGAAAAAGGGCTGATCCGAAGCGAAGGCAAGGATTATATAATGCAGGACGGAGATATTGTAGAATTCCGATTTAATGTATAATTCCGCATTAAAAAGTATTTTACGCACTTTGCTTGACATTAGAAAAGGATTGTTATATTATAGAATCAGGTAAGTCGGAGGATATTATGGAAAAATTTAGTAATCTGAATGAAACGGATATTCTTAAACTTGCCAAAGAAGGAGATAGTGAGGCAGCAGACTTCATTATCAAGAAATACAAGTATATTGCAGTGAAAACGGCATCCGGCTGGACGAATGCCGCAATTGAACAGGAAGATCTGATGCAGGAGGGTATGATCGGTCTGCTTGCCGCGATCAAATCTTATAATCCAAGGCGCGGAATTCCTTTTCTTTCCTACGCATATACGTGTGTATATAACTCCATGCAAACGGCGCTTCGCAAAGTGAACAGGCAAAAAGATATTCCGAAAAAGGATGTTGTTCCGTTTGAAAAGGAATTTGTTGACGGGAAACGAAATTCTTTAAGCGCCGAAGATTCTTTCCTTGCGGGGGAAAGCGTTTCATTGTTATTACAGCAGCTTGATAAAAGTCTCTCAAAATTGGAAAACGGCGTATTGAGATTATTTTTGGTTGGTTGCAGTTACAACGAAATCGCCAAAAGGCTGCATAAAAGCCCCAAGGCGATAGATAATGCTTTGCAGCGTATAAGAAAGAAACTGAAAGAAGTTTCCTTCTGAATCACATCCCGTGCCTGCCGCAAAACGGCAAATCTATTTTTGAGAGGTAAAATCATGTATGAAGACAAAACATTAGTTTGCAAAGACTGCGGCAAAGAATTTGTTTTTACTGCCGGCGAGCAGGAATTCTATGCCGAAAAAGGCTTTGAGAACGAACCTGTTAGATGCAAGGAATGCAGAGCGGCAAAAAAAGCGGCAATCAAGGCATCCCGCGTGATGCACGACGCTGTATGCGCCAACTGCGGCGCCGCATGCCAGGTTCCGTTTGAGCCGAAAGACGACCGCCCGGTTTACTGCAGCGAGTGCTACGCCAAACTTCAGGAAAACGGCGCGCTTTAATTAGCATGAAAAAATAAAAGCAAAAAGGTCTCCGCTTTTGATTGGAGACCTTTTTTATTATATATTTAGATTTATTTGATTTTGGTTTCGCAATAGATACAGCGGTATGTGCCCTTATCATCCGTAAGGGCGAACTCGTAGTTCACACCCTCCTCCACATTGGAAATACAGCGTGGATTCGGGCATTTTGCCACATTGACGATCCGTTTTGGCGGTGTAAGCGTTTTTTTGCTTGCAATACCGTCTTTTATGATATTCACAGTTATGTTTTTATCAATAAACGCAAGCACATCCAGATCCAGATCGATCAGTTCATTAACTTTAATAATATCCTTAACGCCGAGTTTTTCGCTCTTTGCATTCTGAATGATTGCCACCTGGCATTTCTGATTTGCGAGCCCGAGCGCTTCATAGACTTTCATGCCGCTGCCTGCGGAAATATGATCCAGCACATAGCCGTTTTCGATCTTATCAATTTTCATTCCAGTTCACCCGCCCATCTGAGCAGCGTTATGATCAGCGCCATTCGGATATATTTTCCGTTCATTGCCTGCTCAAAATATTTTGCGCGCGGATCTGAATCCACCTCGCGCGCGATCTCGTTCACCCTTGGAAGCGGGTGCATGATCGTAAGATCTTTTTTGGCGTTTTTCAGTTTGTTAAGATCCAGAATAAAAGCATCCTTATGTTTCAGATATTCATCTTCGGAAAAGAATCTTTCCCGCTGCACACGGGTCATATAAAGGATATCCAGATCCGACATAACATCCTCCATTTTTTCCACTTCCATATACGGAATGCCGTTTGCATCCAGATAATCAGATTTAATATAATCCGGCATGGAAAGTTCTTTTGGAGAGATAAGCACAAATCTGATATTCCGATACCTGCTCACCGCTTTTACAAGGCTATGCACCGTTCTGCCGAATTTCAGATCTCCGCAAAGGCCGATGGTAAGATTTTCAAAAGAACCCTTTTCCCTGTGAATGGTTAAAAGATCGGTCATCGTCTGCGTGGGGTGGCTGTGCCCTCCGTCGCCCGCGTTGATCACAGGAACGAGCGAAGTATAGGACGCCACTTTCGGCGCGCCCTCCACCGGATGGCGCATGGCGATGATATCCGCATAGCAGGAGACCACGCGTATTGTATCCTCCACAGTCTCCCCTTTTGACGCGGAAGAGGAATTTGCCTCTGAAAAGCCGAGCACGCTGCCGCCGAGTTCCAGCATTGCCGCCTCAAACGAAAGCCGGGTTCTTGTGCTTGGCTCAAAAAACAAGGTGGCAAGTTTTTTGCCTTCGCAGACTTTGGCGTATTTCTTTTTATCTGCAATAATATCATCCGCAAGCGCGATGATAGTATTGATCTCTTCCACCGAAAGATCGGTTGTATCAAGTAAATGCCGCATTTAATCTGTCCTTTCCCGTCAGTTTTTCGCGCCGTAAGTTTCCAGATATTTCTTTATGCGCTCCACGTGCTCACGGTTGCTTTCATCCGCTTCAAGATATTCGATAATATCATAAACATCCACAATAGAATACACCGGAAAACCGTATTCCTCCCCGACTTCCGCAATTGCGGACTTTTCCGTTTGCCCTTTTTCCTTGCGGTCCACCATAACAAAAACGGCGTCCACTTTGGTTCCGTTCAGTTTAGAGAGGATTGACATGCTTTCCCGGATGGCGGTGCCGGCAGTTACAACATCCTCCACGATCACGATATCCTCGCCGGATTTTGGCGTATAGCCAACGAACACGCCGCCTTCACCGTGATCCTTTTCTTCTTTTCTGTTAAAGAAGAACGGAAGATCCATGCCGTGGTTTGCAAGCGCAACGGAGACGGACACGGCAATCGGAATACCTTTATAAGCCGGGCCGTAAAGGACCGCCTTTTTTTTGCCTAGTTTATCAAGATACGCCTTTGCGTAAAACTCGCCGAGTTTTTTGATCTGCTCACCGGTCTTGATATCGCCGGCATTGATGAAATACGGAATCTTTCTGCCGCTTTTGGCGGTAAAATCGCCGAACTTCAAAACGCCGGCGTTTTCAAGAAACTGAATAAACTCTTTTTTATACTCTACCATAATGCCCTTCCTTTCAGAACGTTATTTCTTAAGCCCCTCAGCCGACAAATTCTTTTACACAGCGGCGGTAAGCGGCAACGGGATCCTCTGCCTGTGTAATGGGTCTGCCCACTACAATATAATCGGAACCGATCTCTTTTGCTTTTTCAGGCGTTGTAACGCGCACCTGATCCCCCACTTCTCCGTCTGCAAACCGAACGCCGGGCGTAACCGTAAGAAAATCCGCGCCGCAGGCAATTTTGACCATGCCGGATTCGAGCGGAGAGCAGACAACGCCGTCAAGCCCTGCCGTTTTCGCATTTTCCGCATATTTTACGATCGTATCGTTGATGGACGCCTGAATCAGGAGCTCATTCTGCATTCTCTCCTCGCTGGTGGAAGTCAGCTGGGTAACCGCAATCAGGATCGGTCTTGTGCCGTCCGCACGGGTAAGGCCTTCGATGGCGGCTTTCATCATTTCGATGGTGCCGGCAGCGTGCAGATTCGTCATATCCACATCCAGATCGCGCAAAACGCGCATTGCCTTTTTAACGGTGTTCGGAATATCATGCAGTTTCAGATCCAAAAAGATCTTGTGCCCTCTTGCCTTGATATCACGCACAATAGAAGGGCCCTCCGCATAAAAAAGTTCCATGCCGATCTTTACAAACGGTTTTTCTTCTGTAAACTGATCCAGAAAATCGAAGGTTGCTTTTTTGCTGTTGAAATCACAGGCAATAATTACATCTTTTCCCATTAATCCACCACTCCTATAATATCGCTGATTTTTTCAATGCCGAGGTCTTCACAGACTTTCGGCAGTTCTTCTATGATCTTTTTGCAGACATACGGATCAATCAGATTTGCCGCGCCCACCTGAACGGCGGTTGCGCCTGCCATCATCATTTCCACAACATCCTGTGCCGAAGCAACGCCGCCGCAGCCCATGACCGGGATCCGGCACGCCTTTGCAACCTGATACACCATTCTGACGGCAACGGGAAAGACCGCTCTGCCGGAAAAGCCGCCCATTTTGTTTGCGATCACAGCAGATCTTCTTTTGATATCCACCCGCATGCCAAGCAGTGTATTGATCAGGCAGATGCCGTCTGCACCGGCATCCTCGCACGCTTTTGCAATGGAAACAATATCTGTAACATTCGGGGAAAGTTTAATAAATACCGGTTTGGAGGTGACCGCTTTCACAGTCTTAGTTACCTCTGCTGCGCACTGCGGATCCGTGCCGAAGCTCATACCGCCGCCGTGTACATTCGGGCAGCTGACATTGACTTCCAGAATACCGACCTGCTCCTCCTGATCCAGCAGAGCGCAGGTGTAGGCATACTCCTCTACCGAAAAGCCGCTGACATTGGCAATCACTTTCTTGTGAAAATACTGCTTCATTTCCGGCAGTTCATGCTCGATCACATGATGAACGCCGGGGTTTTGCAGGCCAACGGCATTGATCATGCCCTCTGTGCATTCCGCGATACGCGGCGTGGGATTGCCGAAACGCGGCTCTTTTGTTGTGCCCTTAAAGGAAAACGAGCCGAGCATATTGATATCATAAAAATCCTTAAATTCTTTGCCGAACCCAAACGTGCCGCTGGCGGGCACAACGGGATTCTCCATATGCATGCCGCAAAGATCAACGGAAAGATCTACCATATTATCTCCTCCCTGTAAAGGACGGGGCCGTCCTTGCAGATGCGTTTGCTGCCGTACTTTGTTTTGCACGAGCAGCCCATGCACGCGCCGAAACCGCAGCCCATACGCTCCTCAAAACTGTACTGCCCGGAAGTTTGAACTTTACTTTCGATTGCCTTAAACATAGGCATGGGACCGCAGGTGTAAAAATAATCATAATCTTGCGGCATAGCATCCGTTACAAAGCCTTTTACGCCGTAAGAGCCGTCTGCCGTGGCAATAATGACCGGAACGCCGAGCGCCTTGAACTCCTCTTCATAAAAGCTCTCTTCTTTCTTATTGAAACCGAGCACAACCGTGGGGCTCTGCCCGTCCTTTAAAAGGCATTTCGTAAGATGATAAAGAGGAGGCACACCCACACCGCCGCCGATCACGAGCGGTTTTTTCGACTTTGAGATATCGTAGCCGTTTCCGAGACCGGTCAGGCAGTCCAGCGTTTCACCGGCTGCAAGACCTGCCATCTGCGCAGTTCCGCCGCCAACAACTTTATAAATGATCACGATCTCGTTTTCACTATAATCGCAGACCGATATGGGGCGGCGAAGGAATCTGCCGTTCAGTTTGATATTGATGAACTGACCGGGCGCAGTAAGATACTGCGTATCGCCCTCCAGCCGCATTTCATACACATCCGCGGTAAGCGGTATGTTTGACAAGATTTTATAAGCACTGTTTTTATACATAGCCGTTTACTCCGCGTCTATCGTGGATACGCCAAGTGTGATCTCCTCCAGCACATCGAGCAGAACTTTGACCGTATCCAGAGACGTAAACATTGTAACATTGTTTTCAACAGCCGCGCGGCGGATCTCTGAACCGTCCGAATGGCTGTCCCCATGGCTGATATCTATGGTGTTGATCACATAGGAGATATGCCCCTGCCGCAGCGCCTTAAGGATCTCATCGCTGTCATCCTCCGTAAGTTTGGCGCGCACACGTGTGCGAATACCGTGTTTCTTCAGGAACTTCGCCGTGCCCTCCGTTGCCTCAATATTAAAGCCGAGGTCATAAAAACGCTTGATAAGCGGAAGCGCGGCTTCCTTATCATTATCCGCTATGGTAACAAGCACCGTGCCGTAATTGGAAACATTCATGCCGCTTGCCTGAATGGCTTTATAGAGGGCGCGGGTCAGAGATTTATCATAACCGATCGCCTCGCCGGTTGATTTCATTTCAGGCGAAAGATACGTATCCATGCCCTTCAGTTTGGAGAAAGAGAACGCAGGCGCCTTTACATACCAGCGTTTCTTTTCTGCAGGGTATACCTCAGTAATGCCCTGGTCTTTCAGGCTGTGGCCGAGGATCACCCTGGTGGCGATATCCGCCATCGGAATGGAGGTTGCCTTGGAAAGGAACGGCACCGTTCTGGAGGAACGCGGATTCACTTCTATAACGTAAACATCATCGTTCGAATCCGCAATAAACTGGATGTTATAAAGGCCGACGATGTTGATAGCCTTTCCGAGTTTTACAGTATAATCAATAATCTTATCTTTTACTGCCTGAGAGACGGAGAAAGTGGGATAGATGGATATAGAGTCGCCGCTGTGCACGCCGGTTCTTTCCACGTGCTCCATGATGCCGGGAATAAACACGTCTTTACCATCGCAGATGGCGTCCACTTCCAGTTCCTTGCCCATAATATATTTATCCACCAAAACAGGCTGCTCCGTATTGATCTCAACGGCTGTTTGCAGATAATGGCGCAAACTCTCCTCATTGGCAACAATCTGCATGGCTCTGCCGCCGAGCACGAATGAGGGGCGCACCAGAACGGGATATCCGATTCTTTCGGCAACACGAACGCCCTCCTCAATATCTGTAACGGCAAGACCTTTCGGCTGCGGAATACCGAGCTCATTCATTACTTTTTCAAACGAATCCCTGTTTTCCGCGCGGTCGATCGCCTGAACATCCGTACCGATGATCGGCACACCGAGCGCATCCAGCGGCGGCGCAAGATTGATTGCCGTCTGACCGCCGAGGGAAACGACAATACCGAGCGGATGCTCCAGCTCAATAACATTCATAACGTCTTCCACGGTAAGCGGCTCAAAATACAACTTGTCCGACGTGGTATAATCCGTGGAGACCGTTTCAGGGTTGTTGTTGATGATGATTGCCTCATAGCCGGCATCCCGAATAGACCAAATGGCGTGAACCGTTGAATAATCAAATTCGACGCCCTGCCCGATTCGGATGGGGCCGGAACCGAGAACCACAATTTTTTTCTTATCTGAAACAATGCTCTCGTTTTCCTCCTCATACGTGGAATAGAAATACGGAACATAGGAATCAAATTCCGATGCGCAGGTATCGATCATCTTATAAACCGGGAAGATCTTATTTTCCTTGCGCAGTTTGAACACGTCGCCTTCGCTCATGCCCCAGCACATGCCGATATATTGATCTGAAACGCCCATTTTTTTGGCGTCTTTCAGCACTTCAATGCTGCCCTTGTTTTGCTTGATCACACTTTCAAACTCAACAATATTCTTGATCTTCTCAATAAAGAGCATATCTATCTTTGTGGCGTTATAGATCAGCACCGGGTCCACGTTCAGGCGGATCAGCTGGGCAATGGCGTATAATCTGTCGTCCGTGCCGATCTTGATATAATCAAGCAGTTTTTCGGCAGACCAGCCGTCAAACTTTTTATTGTAGATATGGCAGACGCCGGTTTCAAGGGAGCGCACGGCTTTCAGGATGCTCTCCTCAATGGTTCTGCCGATTGCCATAACCTCTCCCGTGGCTTTCATCTGGGTGTTCAGGCTGTTGTTGGCGTCTGTGAACTTATCAAACGGAAAACGCGCGATTTTGGTTACAACATAATCCAGCGTAGGTTCAAACGAAGCCGGGGTATTCGCAATCGGGATCTCATCCAGATGAAGACCTACGGCGATCTTTGCCGAAACTCTTGCAATCGGATAACCGGATGCTTTTGACGCAAGCGCGGAAGAACGCGAAACCCTTGGATTGACTTCGATCAGGTAATACTGGAACGAATGGGGATCCAGCGCGAACTGCACATTGCAGCCGCCCTCGATTTTCAGTTCGCGGATAATGCGCAGCGCAGAATCACGCAGCATCTGGTATTCTTTATTGGTTAAGGTCTGCGACGGGCATACCACAATGGAATCGCCCGTATGGATCCCGACGGGATCAATATTTTCCATATTACAGATGGTGATAGCCGTATCGTTGGCATCTCGCATCACTTCATATTCGATCTCTTTATAGCCTTTAATGCTTTTTTCCACAAGCACCTGATGCACGGGAGAGAGCGCAAGCGCGTTTTTGAGCATCAGGCGGCACTCTTCCTCATCGTCCGCGAAACCGCCGCCGGTGCCGCCAAGCGTAAACGCAGGGCGCAAAACAACCGGATAGCCGATCTCTTTGGCAATTTTTAATCCGTCTTCCAGATTATCACAGATATCGGACGGAAGGACCGGCTCGCCGAGGCTTTCACAGAGTTCCTTGAACAGTTCCCTGTCCTCCGCTCTTTCGATTGCCTCAAAGCGCGTGCCGAGAATCTCCACATCACATTCTTTTAAAACGCCTTTTTTGGCAAGCTGCACGGCAAGGTTCAGACCGGTCTGGCCGCCGAGGGAGGGCAGGATCGCATCCGGGCGCTCATGGCGGATGATTCTGGCAACATACTCCAGGGTCAGCGGCTCCATATAAACCTTATCTGCAATCTGGGTATCCGTCATAATCGTAGCGGGGTTGGAGTTTATGAGAACGACCTCATACCCCTCTTCTTTCAGGGAAAGGCAAGCCTGAGTACCGGAATAGTCAAATTCCGCAGCCTGGCCAATTACGATCGGGCCGGATCCAATCACAAGGATCTTATGTATATCGGTGCGTTTCGGCATATTACTCAGCCTCCTTTTTCATCAGTGAGATAAATTTATCAAAAAGATATTCGCTGTCCTGCGGGCCGGGCGCGCTCTCCGGGTGGTACTGAACGGAGAACAGCCTGTTTTGGGCGCTCTCCACGCCCTCCGCCGTATGATCCAGCAGATTTTTATGGGTGAGTTTCAATTCCGTGCCCTGCAGGGAATCCACATCCACGGCATAAGAATGGTTTTGTGAAGTGATCTCTATTTTGCCGGTTTGCAGATTCATAACGGGGTGGTTTCCGCCCCTGTGGCCGAATTTCATTTTAAAGGTTTTCGCGCCGAGCGCAAGAGAGATCATCTGGTGGCCGAGGCAGATGCCGAAGATCGGCAGTTTACCTTTCAGTTCTTTCACAACGTTGATAACCGGAACAACATCTTCCGGATTTCCGGGCCCGTTGGAGAGAAACAGCCCGTCCGGACGCATCTTCATGATCTCCTCAGCAGAGGTGTTATAAGGCACAACGGTAACGTTGCAGCCTTTTTCATTGAGTTTTCTGACGATATTGAGTTTGATGCCGCAATCGATGGCAACCACGTCATACTTATGATTGGGCGTACGGGAATACCAGCGCTTTTTGCAGGATACGCGCGCTACCATATCGTGCGGAATTGCATAGGCGGCAAGCCTTTCCATTGCCTGCTCATGTGGTGTATCCGCATTTGTGATCAGCACTTTCTGGCTGCCCTCATCACGGATGATTCTGGTTATTTTTCTTGTATCCACGCCGGAAATCGCGGGAATGGAGTATTCATCCAGCACTTCCGAAAGCGTTTTAGTGTAGCGGAAATTGGAGGGAAGATCATTATACTCCCTAACGATCATGCCGCCCATTGTGGGCACTTTTGTTTCATAATCCTCATCCGTCATACCGTAGTTACCGATAAGCGGATAGGTCATGCACACCATTTGGTCTGTATAAGACGGGTCAGACATGATCTCCTGATACCCCACCATGGAAGTATTGAAAACGATCTCATTGACCGCTTCCTTATCCGCGCCGAAGCCGTAGCCGTAAAATTCAGCGCCGTTTTCCAGCACGATTTTTTTGTTAAACGGTTTCATAAACGATCTCTCCTCTCAGCATTGTCAGTTTATTTTGGGAATAAAGTTCCCAGCCTTCAAAAGGCGTTGATCTGCCCATGCTTTCAAAGCCGGACGGATCAACCGTAAATTTCTCATCAAGGCAGTATGCGCAAAGATCCGCGGGGGCGCCCGGTTCGATCCTGCCGCCCTCTATGCCGAAAATCTCCCTTGGGCGCACCGCCATAAGATTTACCAGTTTTTCAAGCGGAATAAATCCGGTTTTCACAAGTTTGGTATAAAGAACCGGAAAAGCGGTCTCAAGCCCGGTTATGCCCATGGCGCTCTTTTCAAGCCCTCTTGCTTTTTCTTCGGCGGCGTGGGGGGCATGATCCGTTGCGATCACATCGATCGTGCCGTCTTTTATGCCGGCAAGCAGCGCCGCTTTATCTTCTGCCGATCTGAGCGGCGGATTCATTTTAAAACAGCCGTCCTCCTGAAGGTCATCCTCGCAAAGCGTTAAATAGTGCGGTGCTGTTTCACAGGTAACTTTCACGCCGCGCGCTTTTGCCTCCCGGATGATTTGCACGCTCTCTTTTGTAGAGATATGGCACACATGAAAACGGCATCCCGTCTCTTCCGCAAGGCGGCAGTCGCGCTCGATCTCTTTCCATTCGCTTTCGCTGCAGATGCCTTTATGACCGTGCGCTCTGCAATAACGGCCGTCATGAATATAGCCGCCGCGCAGCAGCGCGTTGACCTCACAGTGTGCGGAAATTACGGAGCCCGCCTTTGCGCATTCCTCCATTGCTTTTCGCATAACAGGCTCGTCCTGCACGCCGGTACCGTCGTCCGAAAAACCGATCACTTTATCCTTAAGCGCGCTGAAATCCACACATTCTCCCCTGCCTTTTCTGCCCTTTGTGATAGAGGCAAACGGAAAAACATCAATCACTGCGTCATGTTTAATGATATCCAGCTCTTTTTGCAGATTTTCAAGGCAGTCCGGCACGGGATCCAGATTCGGCATCGGGCAGACTGCGGTGTACCCTGCTTTTGCGGCTGCCTTTGTGCCGGTTTTGATCGTCTCTTTATAAGAAAAACCGGGCTCACGAAGATGAACATGAACATCAACTAAACCCGGAATTAAAAAGTATTTGAAATGAAAATCAAAAACACGATCAACACCATTTGCAGGAATGGAAACACCAAGGCTGTGAATTACGGAATCTTCAATTAAAACATCTGATTTTTTAAAAATATTGCCTGTGTAAACCAAGGCGTTTTTAATAAGAGTTCTCATAAAACCGCACCTTTCGTTTTAAACATTATATATGAATCGGCACGGCAAGTCAATTACAAAATTGTTACAAACTAAATAATTATATTGAATCAAATAATCTATTTTATTAAACTATCTTTAATCATTAATGAAATTATGAATTTCATTAAACTTTTAATGAAATCCTGTTGGAAATACTGAATATGGGGGATTTTGCAATGAAAATAGCGGTAATCGGCGGCGGTGGCGTGCGGAGTATTTTTTTGGCGAAGAGCATAGCCTCCCGCGCAGAGGAATTAAAGATCGACCGGCTCGTTTTTATGGATAATGACGAGAAAAAGCTGAATATTTACGGCGTTATGGCGAAAAAGACAGCCGGACTTATATGCCCCCCGCTTAATTTTGAGATCACAACAGACGCAGAATACGCGGTAAAAGACGCGGATTACGTGATCACCACCATCCGCGTGGGCGGCGACGATATGCGTGTAAAGGACGAACGGATCGCGCTAAATATGGGCGTTTTGGGGCAGGAAACAACCGGCGCTGCCGGCATTTCCTTTGCCATGCGGAGCATCAGCGCGCTTGCCGAATACTGCGAACTGATCAAAAAGCATGCGAAAAAAGGCTGTAAAGTATTTAACTTTACAAATCCTGCCGGCGTAGTTTCTCAAACGCTGCGTGACATGGGATATGACTTTACATATGGTATCTGCGACGCGCCGAGCGGTATGCTGCGCAGTTTTGAAAAACTTTACGGTGCAAAGGAAGGCAGCGCCGAGGGTGAGATCTACGGTCTGAACCACCTTTCTTACTTTACCTCCATAAAGATCGGCGGTAAAGAGATGATGAACGAAATCATTGAAAATGACGAGGCGTATGAAAAGACGGACCTGCGATATTTTGAAAAAGACCTGCTGAAAAACAGGAACGCCGTATTAAATGAATATCTATACTATTTTTATTATCGGGAAAAGGCGCTTGCCAACATTTTGAAAGCAGAAAAAACGCGCGGCGAGCAGATTGCCGAGATCAACAAACATATGACGGCGGAACTGGAAAAGATAGACATTGAAAACAATTTTGAAACGGCGCTGAAAATCTTTGAACACTGGTATGGGGAACGTGAAAACAACTATATGGCAAGCGAGACCGGCATCAAACGCAAAGAGCCTTGGAAATTTGACATGTTCGGTAAAGATGACGGCGGCTACGCCGGTGTTGCGCTGAAATTTATTGAGATCGCGCTGAGCGGCAAAACAAGCAGCATGATTCTTTGCGTGCCGAACGGCGGCGCGATAGAAGGACTGCTCGAGGATGACGTTGTGGAGATCACCTGCGATATTGATAAAAACGGCGCAGTACCCCACCGTTTTGGCAAGGTGGACGAACAGAACCTTGAATTGATCCGGCGTGTGAAAAACTATGAACGCCTGGCAAGCGAGGCGATCCGAAACAAATCACGTGAAAAAGCGATAGAGGCTTTGACCCTGCATCCGCTGGTAAACAGTTACAGCCTTGCAAAAGCGCTTACGGATAAATATCTGGAGCACAATAAAGACTATATAGGAGAGTGGAACTAATGGCGTTTATTGCCGGCGCAGGCGCAACCAATGTTGACCTGCTATATGAAAACATGCCGAAAATACCGGATGTGGGCGAGGAGATTTATACTGACCGATTTTCCTGCCAGCTTGGCGGCGGTCTGCCAGCAACACTGATCAACATCGGCAGACTCGGCATTGAAGCAAAGATTGCAACTGAGCTTGGAAACGATATGTTTTCCGATTTTGCCGCAAGGGAGTACAGAAAAAATCACGTGGAACCGATGAACCTTTACGATGGGGATCAGATTCCTTTGAATATTACCTCCGCCATCATTCTGAAAGACGACAGAAGTTTTATTACATACGGAAAAGGCAGCATTGAACCGAGCGAAAAGGCAAAAGAAACATTTTATGCTATGGCGCACGGCGCAAAGATCTGCCTGATGCAGCCCGGCGGATTTATTGACGTATATAAAAAACTGAAAGCAGAAGGCACGATCATGGTGCTGGATATGGGATGGGATGAAGAGATGAGCGCGGCAAAATACGCCGATCTGCTTGAAACCGCCGATATCTATACGCCAAACCGCAAAGAGGCGCTGCGCATCACCGGCGCGGCAAACGAAAAAGACGCCGCTTATGCACTGAAAAAATATTTTCAAAAGGTGATCGTTAAGGTGGACAAAGACGGATGCATCGGCATAGACGGCGAGGATCTTTTCTTTGTAAAAAGCGTGGAAAAATTCAAAAACAAAGACAGCACAGGCGCGGGAGACGCGTTTCTTGCCGGGCTGTGCTACGGGCTGTTTTATGACAGACCGCTTAAGGACTGCATAGAATTCGGCAATATTACCGGCGGCAAAGCCGTTACCGAAGTCGGCGCGCTTTCCGCTTACGTAACCGAAAAAGAACTGCTTGAACTGAAAGAGGAAACCTATTGATGCCAAGAGAACTGGAACCGTATCAGCTGATTGAAAGAAGCATTATAAAAAGATTTCGCAAAGAGATATGGAATCCTTTTATAAGGGCGGTAAAGCAATATGAACTGATACAGGAAAAGGATAAAATTGCCGTCTGCATTTCGGGCGGCAAGGATTCCATGCTGATGGCAAAACTGATGCAGCATCTGCAAAAGCACAGCGAGATCCCATTTGAACTTGTTTTTCTGGTGATGGACCCTGGATATAACGAGGAAAACCGGCGCAGGATTGAGGATAACGCGGCGCTTTTGCATATACCGATCACCGTTTTCGAAAGCAATATATTTGACGTTGCTAACAACGCGGGCGGAAACCCATGCTACCTTTGCGCCAGAATGCGGCGCGGCCACCTGTATGCGAAGGCGCAGGAACTCGGCTGCAATAAAATTGCGCTTGGGCACCATTTCAGCGATGTGATTGAAACAACGCTGATCGGTATGTTTTACGGCTCTCAGTTACAGGCGATGCTGCCGAAACTGCACAGCACGAATTTTGCCGGCATGGAACTGATCCGCCCGATGTATTGCGTGCACGAAGATTCCATAAAAGCCTGGTGCAGATACAACGGCCTTGCATTTATTCAGTGCGCCTGCCGGTTTACGGAGCAATATCAAAACAACGGCAATGAAAACCTGATGAGCAAACGCCAGGAGATCAAAGACCTGATCAAAGACCTGAAAAAGACGAACCCGAATATTGAAAACAGCATTTTCAAAAGTATTCATGCCGTGTGCCTTGATACCATGCCGGGCTATAAATCGCACGGCGTTGCACACACCTTTCTTGAAAACTACTGATTCATACAAAAATGCCCTGCGGCTTGTAACCGCAGGGCATTCAAATTGCTTTGGAAATTATATTACATATATTTTTTTATTTCGTTTACCATATCCGTCTTTTCCCAGGAGACGCCAAGATCCTCCCTGCCCATATGGCCGTAGGCGGAAAGCGGCTCATAGATCGGCTTTCTGAGATCAAGCCTGTCTATAATCGCGGACGGGCGCAGGTCAAATACTTTATTAACTATCTCTGCAATCTCCTCGTCTGATTTTTTGCCGGTGCCGAACGTATCCACCATAACGGAAACAGGCTTTGCAACGCCGATCGCGTAAGCAAGCTGGATCTCGCATTTATCGGCAAGACCTGCCGCAACAATATTCTTCGCCACCCATCTGGCTGCGTAAGCCGCGCTGCGGTCTACTTTCGTAGGATCTTTACCGCTGAACGCGCCGCCGCCGTGGCGCGCGTAGCCGCCGTATGTATCCACAATGATCTTTCTGCCGGTAAGGCCACTGTCTCCCTGCGGGCCGCCGACAACAAATCTGCCGGTCGGGTTTACAAAGAACACAGTATCCGCATCCATAAGTTCAGCAGGGACGGTGGTTTTGATCACCTTTTCAATTATATCGTTTCTTAAAGTTTCCAGAGCAACATCGGCGCTGTGCTGGCTGGAAACAACAACGGTGGTAACCTTGACCGGCTTGCCGTCCTCATATTCAACAGTAACCTGCGTTTTTCCGTCAGGATAAAGATACGGCAGTTCGCCGCTTTCACGAACTTCGGTAAGCTTTACGGCAAGTTTGTGCGCCAAGCTGATCGGCATCGGCATCAGTTCCTTTGTTTCGTTGCAGGCATAGCCGAACATCATGCCCTGATCCCCTGCTCCGTTCAGGTTATACTGATCTTCCTCATCATGCTTCAGTTCAAAAGATCTGTCTACGCCGAGGGCGATATCCGGGCTTTGCTTATCGAGCGATACGCAAACGCCGCAAGTATTGCCGTCAAAGCCTTTTTCACCGCTGTCATAGCCGATTTCGCAGACGGTTTTTCTGATGATAGCGGGAATATCCACCTGCGCGTTTGAAGTGATCTCCCCCATAACATGAACCTGACCGGTTGTGCAGAATGTTTCGCAAGCAACACGGCTTTGCGGATCCTGTGCAAGCATTGCATCCAGAATCGCATCCGAAATGCGATCACAGATCTTATCCGGATGGCCTTTTGTAACGGATTCGCTTGTAAATAATGTTTTAGACATAAAATTTATCCTCCTGCAAGCCCTATCAAGCCTATACAAAAAACAGCGCACCCGAATGAGTGCGCCGAATTGCTCATCACTCGGAAAATCCGCGGGATTTAGCACCTTGCGAATGCAGGTTGCTGTGGTATCAACGGGCCCGTCCCTACCCCACTCTTGATAAGACATATTTAATATGATGTGTGTAACAAATATAATACAGCAACAAGCGGCAAAAGTCAACAATATTTTCTTGCGCGCTTAAAAAAGTTAAATTACAAAAAATATAAACAAATTATAAAGATTTTTTATTGATTGTGTTGTAATTTGTTTAGAAATAGTTTATAATATGAAATGTTAAATTTGCACTTTTCTTAAGGAGGAAATCAAATGGCAAAGAAAACCGTGTTTATTACCGGCGGTACCGGTAATATGGGTTGGGCAGCCGTTCAGGAAATGCTGAAAAAGCCCGATCAGATCAATATTAAAATGCTTGCAAGAAAAAGCAAAAAAAATGAAGAGCTTTTACAGCCGCTGCTTTCCAAGCCGAACTTAAAAGTAATCTGGGGCGATCTCCTGGAATACGATGCGATTCTTGAGGGCGTTACCGGCTCTGATTATGTGCTGCACGTTGGCGGCATGGTATCCCCTGCTGCGGACTGGAAGCCTTACAGAACACAGAAAACAAATATCGGCGCCGCGCAGAATATATGCAAAGCCGTTCTTGCCCAGCCGAACAAAGATGATATCAAAGTTTGTTACATAGGCACCGTTGCTGAGACCGGCGGCCGTAACTATCCGATCCACTGGGGCCGCTGCGGCGATCCGATCAAGATCTCCATTTACGACCATTACGCGGTTTCCAAAACGGTTGCAGAGCGCACTTTCGTTGAAAGCGGTATCAAAAACTGGGTAGTTATGCGCCAGAGCGGTATTCTTTACCCCAACATTCTTAAGAATATGGATCCGATCATGTTCCATGTTCCGATCAACGGCGTGCTGGAATGGTGCACGGTTGAGGATTCCGGCAGACTGATGTGCAATCTGGTTACGGAAGACACTGCCGGCCACCTAGGCAAGGACTTCTGGAACCACTTCTTCAACATCGGCTCCGGTAAAGAATACAGAATTTCCAACTATGAGTTTGAATGCCTGCTTCTCGGCACGCTTGGCCTTGCCGGCCCGGAGAAACTGTTTGACCCCAACTGGTTCATTACCAAGAACTTCCACGGCCAGTTCTATGCTGACGGCGATAAACTGGAAGATTTCCTGCACTTCAGAGAGAATCTTCCGATTCAGGATTATTTCAACCGCCTTGCGGACCACGTTGAATTCTACTTCAAGATTCCGAGATATCTTCCGAAGGGTCTGGTTGCTGCCTGCGCAAAACCGTTTATGAAGAAAATTGCAGAGACTCCCGGATTCGGTACGCTGGACTGGGTTAAAACAAACGATCATAACCGTATGAGCGCTTACTACGGCTCTATGGAAGAATACAAGAAGATCCCATCCAAGTGGGAAGACTTCAAGATCATGCAGTTTGACAAAGACAACAGCGCGGCTGAGAAATACAAGCTTGACCATGGTTATGATGAAAGCAAGCCGGAATCCGAGCTTGACATCGAAGATATGAAACAGGCTGCGAAGTTCAGAGGCGGCGAATGCCTGTCTGACTCCATGACCAAAGGCGATATGGCTACCAAACTGAAATGGAAATGCGGCCACTGCGGCGCTGAATTTGAAGCCAGCCCGGCGCTCATTCTGCTTGGCGGTCACTGGTGCCCCGAATGCTATATTCCGCAAAAGGCATGGGATTATGATTCCATTGCAAAAACAAATCCGTTCTTTGCACAGGTATGGTATCCGAGCCACAGAAAAGATGAAAACAATAAATATGACTTTGATGAGATCTTCCACATCAACGGCGTTGCATGGGATGATCTGAAGAGATAATTCTCTGAAATCAAAAGTAATTACAAAAAAGCAACTCCGCCGGAAATCCGGCGGAGTTTTTTTATAAAAAATTAAAGCAAATTCTTTACAGATCGCAGATCACTTAGACTGACCGTAATACGCGTTTTTGCCGTGTTTGCGCTGATAGTGTTTATCCAAAAGATACTGTTCTATCCCAATATTGGAAGCGGGATCCATGGCGGCAATCTGCTCCGTTCGCGACGCCATTTTGCACACCTCTTCAAGGATCAGCGCATTTTCCACTGCCTTGAACGCATCGCTGCCCCAAGTAAACGGACCGTGGCGGTGAACAAGCACGGCGGGAATCTCCTTTGCAGATATGCCCCGCTTGCCGAACTCCTCTATAATGACTTTACCTGTATTTTGCTCATAGGCGGACTCTACTTCTTCTTGGGTAAGCCCCCTTGCGCACGGTACGGCGCCGTTGGCAAAATCCGCATGGGTGGTGCCGTAGGCGGGAACATCCCGCCCTGCCTGCGCCCAGGAACACGCCCAGTTTGAGTGGGTATGCACGATACCGCCGATATCCGGGAAATGTTTGTAAAGTTCCAGATGCGTGGGCGTGTCTGATGAAGGATTCAGCCTGCCCTCCACCCGGTTTCCGTTTAGATCCATAACCACCATATCCTCCGCGGTCATTTTTTCATACGGAACGCCGGATGGTTTGATAACAAACAGACCTTTATCTCTGTCAATTTCTGAAACATTTCCCCAGGTGAGAACAACAAGCCCGTATTCAACCAGTTTTAAATTTGCCCTGAAAACTTTTTCTTTTAATTCTTCAAGCATGGTGCACCTTACATTCCGAGCTTATACGCAATATCGTTATAGAAAAGCTCTTTTTTAAATTCGTTTATCTCCGTTTCGTTGCCGATATGGATAAATTCGATTCCCATAATATTGGCAAAATCACGCATATTTTCCGCGGTAAGGCTGTAGGAAAGAACGCTGTGATGCGCGCCGCCGGCATAGATCCACGCTTCGGCGGAAGTCTGAAGATTCGGCAGCGGTTTCCACAAAACGCCTGCTACCGGCAGTTTCGGCATATCATTTACCTGCTCTTTGCATTCCACATCGTTGCAGATCATTCGTAATCTGTCGCCCATATCCACAAGGGTAACCACGATTCCCTTGCCCGTTTTAGCCTTAAACACAAGGCGCGCCGGGTCTTCCCTGTCTCCGATACCAAGGGGGTGCACCTGAATCTTCGGCGTTTCCGCGGCGCACTGCGGGCTGACTTCCAGCATGTGAGAACCCAAAAGCATCTCGTTGCCCGGTTCAAAATGATATGTATAATCTTCCATAAAGACGGTACCGCCGTCAAGGCCCTCTGCCATAGAGGTCATCACACGCAGCAGCGCGGCGACTTTCCAGTCTCCCTCCGCGCCAAAACCATAGCCCTGCCGCATGAGATCCTGCGCGGCAAGACCGGGCAGCTGGCGAAGACCCTGCAGATCCTCAAAATTTGTATGGAAAGCGTTGAAAGCATAGCGGTCCATAAATTTTTTGATGGCTACTTCCTCACGTGCCTGATAGCGAACGGCCTCAATATTTTCCGTATCCATGATATAATGCTTTTCATATTCCGCCATCTGGGCGTCGATCTCCTCCTCGGTAACGGCTTCCACTTCCCGGATGATATCGCCGACGCCGTAGTGGTCTACCTGCCAGCCGAGTTTGATCTGCGCCTCAACCTTATCGCCGTCCGTTACGGCTACGTTGCGCATATTATCCGATATACGAAGAACATGCACCTTTTTGCTTTCCGCAGCGCCGACTGCGGCTCTGATCCACGTTTCCATTTTCTTTTGAAACGTTTCGTCTTTCCAATAGCCCGCAATCACTTTTCTTCTGAGCCGCATTCTGGCAGCGATATAACCGTGTTCCCTGTCTCCATGGGCAGACTGGTTCAGATTCATAAAATCCATATCGATATCCTGCCATGGGATATCGCGGTTATACTGCGTATTGACATGAAGATACGGCTTTTGAAGCGCATTGAAGCCTGCGATCCATGCTTTGGACGGCGAAAACGTATGCATCCACGTGATCACGCCGGCACAGCGGTCATCCGCATTCGCCGCGCGGAACAGATCCAGAATCTCCTTTGAAGTTTTCACGCAAGGCTTTGCAACGATGCGGCAGGGCATCTTTTTGCTCCACTCGGCGCACATCTCCCCGGCATGGGAGTTGATCGTTTCAAAAATATCCTCTCCGTAAAGGAACTGTGTGCCCACCACAAACCAAAACTCATACTCTTGAACTGCCATAAAAAACTCTCCAATCCGTTTAAAATTTGATTCCGGCTGCCGCAATCTCCGCGGCAAGCCCTTTTTTATACTTTTTCATATATTCGTTAAAGCCATCCACATCACTCTGAACCGGCTGCTCCACAGTGCTTTCGTCCGTTGCGAAAACATACCGATCCAAATAATCTTCCAAAGAACAGCCTTTTGTGTCCGCCGCGTACTTTGCCAGAACGGCAATGCCCCACGCGCCGCCCTCGCCTGCTGTTTTGGTGACGGCAACCGGCGTGTTCAGTGCCCCGGCAAGCAGCCGCTGACCGACAACGGGCGTTTTAAACAGCCCGCCGTGGCCGTTGATGCAATCGATCTGAACGCCTTCTTTTTCCAGAATCTCCATACCGATCTTAAGAGTGGAAAGTGCGGAATAGATCTGCGCGCGGAAAAAATCAGCAATCGTTAATGCGGAATCCGCAGAACGGAACATCAGCGGAACACCCTGATTGGTGTGCGCAACCGGCTCACCTGAAAAATAATTGTAATTGACGATCCCGCCGCAATCCGGTTTGCCCTCCAGCGCTTTCTGATAAAGCAGGTCATAAAGGGCAGGTTTTGTAAGGTCCGACCCGCTGCATTGCAGAAGCTCATAAAAAAGATTGACCCAATGATCCAGATCCGTACAACAATTATTGCAATGCACCATAGCAACGGGTCTGCCGGACGGCGTTGTGACCAAATCAATCTCTTCATGCACCTCGGAAAGCGGTTTTTGCAGAACAACCATGGAAAAGATTGAAGTGCCGGCGGAGACATTGCCTGTTTTTTCCCTGACGCTGTTGGTTGCCACCATGCCGGTGCCTGCATCACCCTCCGGCGGGCAGAGCAATGCGCCCGGCTGCAGCATGCCGCTTTCATCCAGAAGCGCGGCGCCCTGTTGAGTCAGGCGGCCTGCCTGCTCGCCTGCCGTAAGCACTTTTGGAAGGATATCTTTTATATTCCAAGAATACTTTTTAATTTCCGGCAAAGCGGAAAATGCAGCCAGCATCTTTTCGTCATAATCCAGGCTGGCGCTGTCTATCGGGAACATGCCGGAGGCTTCGCCGATCCCCACGGCATTTACGCCTGTGAGCATATAGTGCACATAACCTGCAAGCGTTGTGATGTGCGCAATATTCCGAACATGCGCCTCACCGTTTAAAACCGCCTGATAAAGATGGGCAATACTCCAGCGTTGCGGAATATTGAATCCGAAAAGCCGCGTTAATTTTTCCGCCGCCTGCGCTGTGGTTGTGTTTCTCCACGTTCTGAATTCCGCAAGCTGCCCGCCGCTTTGATCAAACGCCAAATAACCATGCATCATAGCGGAAAAGCCGATGGCAGAAAGGGTATGTATCTTCTCTCCGTATGTTTTGCACACGTCATGATTCAGATCCGTATACGCTGACCGAAGCCCCTGCCAGACGTCATCCAAACTGTATGACCAGTAACTGTTTTCCAGTTTGTTTTCCCAGTTGTGTGCTCCGGACGCGATCGGCCGGCAGTTTTCATCGATCAAAACCGCTTTGATTCTTGTTGATCCAAGTTCAATTCCGAGCGTTTCGAAGCCGCTGAGTTTGCGTTCTTTCACATTTCTCACCCGCTGTTCTAAAATACATACTCATTTTACAATATACACAATGAAATTTCAATAAAATTATCATGTTAAATGAATGATAAAAAGGTTTGACCGCAAGTATTTTTCGATATATAATGAAATCAGAATTATAAAACGGAGGCTGCTATGGAACTGTTTACAGACCACCCGAATCCGCAGTTTGCGCGAAAAAACTGGCAGAGCCTAAACGGGCAATGGGATTTCGGTTTCAAAAAAGCAAAGGCGGGCTTTAAATTTTCCAAAGAGGATACTGCCGCAAAAAAGATATATAAAAAAGCAGAATACACCCATAAAATCAACGTTCCGTTTTGCTTGGAAAGCGAACTTTCCGGAATCGGTTACACGAATTTTGTGAACGCCGTTTGGTACAGAAAACAAATCAATATACATACGAAAAAAGATCTTGTTTTTCTGAACATCGGCGCCGCGGATTATCTGACAACCGTTCTGATAAACGGAAAAACGGCGGGGCGCCACAAAGGCGGCTACACTTCTTTCCGGTTTGACATTACCGAACTGATCCGAGAGGGCGAAAATGAAATCTTTATTCTTTGCGAGGACAATGTGAAAGACCCGCTTGTTCCTGCCGGAAAGCAGAGCGACCGCAAAAAAAGTTACGCATGCAGTTACACGCGCACAACCGGCATATGGGGAAACGTATATCTGGAATTCATGCCAAAAGCGCATATTCAGAATTTCCAGATCTATCCGGATGCCGAAAACGGCAAAGCGGATATTTCCTTTGAACTCAGCGGCAAAGCCAACCTCTGTATTCAGGCATTTTACGACGGCAAAGAAGTTGGCAGCGCAACGATCAGCGGCGCGGCAGGAAATATTTTTGCAAGCCTGCCGCTTTGCGAGAAACATCTTTGGGAATGCGGAAACGGAAACCTTTATCACCTTGTATTCACATTCGGAGAAGATGTGGTATTCAGTTATTTCGGACTGAGAAACGTGCGGCTGGACGGAACACGATTTTTGATGAACGAAAAATGCGTGTTTCAACGGCTTGTGCTTGATCAGGGCTATTACAGAAAAGGCGTCTACACAGCGCAAAATGACGAGGAACTGAAACGGGATATTGAACTTTCCCTCTCCTTAGGCTTTAACGGCGCCAGACTGCACCAAAAGGTTTTTGACCCGCGTTTTCTGTATTTTTGTGACCTATACGGCTATATCGTTTGGGGCGAATACGCAAGCTGGGGGCTGGATTATTCCAACCCGAACGCGCTGGCTGAGTTTCTGCCGCAGTGGCTGGAGGCAGTAAAACGAGATTTTAATCACCCGTCTGTCATTGGCTGGTGCCCGTTTAACGAAACGTGGAATTACCGCGGCAGAAGGCAAAAGGACGAACTGATCAAAACCGTTTACGAAATAACAAAACTTGCCGATACCACACGTCCCTGTATTGACACGAGCGGCAATTTTCACGTTAAAACAGATATTTATGATGTGCACGATTACCGTTTCCGACCCGATGAATTTAAAAAATCTTATGACCGGCTGAAAGACGGCGTATTGTATGAGCATGTTTTGAACGACAACCCCGGCAGACAGAAATACGGCGGAGAGCCGGTATTCCTAAGCGAATACGGCGGCATAAAATGGGAGGCGGACACGAGCATAAAATCATGGGGATACGGCGAAGATGTACGCACACAGGAAGAATTTGCCGAGCGGTATGCCGGTCTGACATCGGCAATTACGGAAAACCCTAAAATACTTGGCTTTTGCTACACGCAGTTATATGATGTGGAACAGGAGCAAAACGGGCTGTTTACCTATGACAGAAAGCCGAAATTCAGCAAGGAAACCTACCAAAAAATAAAAGCGGCAAACACTGCATCTGCCGCAATAGAAGATTAGCAACAGAAAAAGAGCACCTGAAGCCCTTGGGTTTCGGGTGCTCTTTTTATCAGTGATTATTTTACCATATCGTTGGGATGATATGTGTTATAAAAGCGGTTACGGTTTTGCGACGCACTGCCGTACTCAATGGCGCGCACGGGACACAGACTGATGCACGCCATACAATGTGTGCAATCGTTGCCCCAAACCGGCTTTGAATCATTTATTTTTATATTGTTCAAAGGGCAGGCAGACACACATTTGCCGCAGGCAATGCAATTTTCTTTCACCTTAAAATCCCGGGCGGAAACGATGAATTTATAAAAAAGATTATTCACAAAGCCGCTTTTTACTCTGTCCGCAAGTGAAACTTTATGCGCGTCAAACGGCTGCATCTGCAGGATCAGCTCTGCTGCGTGCGCCAAAGACGGCACGGCGTTTCTGATGATCCCGTCCGCCGTCTGTTTATCCGGAACGGAAAACATGGCTATATAGTTTTCCGGCATGATTACCTGCTGAACACCCATAAATTCAAAGCCGCATGCACTGCACAGTTTTTTTAAATAGGGTTCGGAATTGCCGATTTCACTGCCGCAGGTCATCACAAAATATGCCTTTTTGCAGCCTGAAAAGCGACTGCTTTTTAAGAATTTTTCAAACAGCCGAGGTAATCTCCACGAATATGTAGGGCTGACAAAAACATATGCAGCGGCGGAATGAAAATCGCCTTTTCTGCCGTTTTTGATATAATCAAACGCGTTGATGCACGTGTCATGGATTCTGTTTTCAATCACTTCAGCGGCAAAACGGCTGTTTCCCGTTCCTGAAAAATATAAGATCATTGTTTTCCTCCGAAAACTTCTACAGCAAAAATCGTTTCAACTGTTTTATAAATGGAGTAAATCTGTTCATAATCTAAAAAAATCATATTAAATAAAAATGCTCAGATAAATCTTAACATGAACAGACTTGTTCGTCAAGGCAGAAAGAAAGTCAAATTTTTTTGTCCCCGGTTGCCGGATTATCTATGAGTTTACCGGTTGCATCAAAACGAGAACCGTGGCAAGGGCAGTCCCAGGAGCGTTCATACGGATTCCAATTTAAAGCGCAGCCAAGATGCGGACAGCGTTTCGGTTTAAAATTTACAAGATGGACAACAGCCTCAAACGCATTGACGGCAAGCTGCGGGCGAAGAATCGTTCTGGACGGAGAAAATACGTTAAACGAATCTTTTTTCCGCCCCGTTATCAGATCACAAAGAATCTGAGCCGCAACCATTGCAGACGTCATCCCCCATTTATTAAAACCGGTTGCAACGTACATATCCGGCGTTGCGGAAGAATAGTTGCCGATATACGGCGCGCCGTCAAGGGTCATACAGTCCTGCGTTGCCCAATGATATTTTTCATTGGAGCCGGGATAATTTTTTCTGGCAAAATCACGAAGTTCATTCCAGGCGGTGGATTGCTTGCCGGTTCGGTGTTCTGCCCCGCCGATAAAAAGCAGATCTTTGCAGTTGCGGAAAGAAAGGCCGCCTTCTGCAGCGTTGATATACATGCCGCCGACATTCTGCGCATTTTCTACCGCGATCACATAGGAACGCTGCTGATACATTTTCATGAAATAAGCGCCGTGCTTATTGATAAAAGGAAAATGCGTTGCAACGATAATTTTTTTCGCATCAATCGTTCCGCCGTAAGTCAGCGCTTTTGTGCCGATCAACTGCGTGATCTTAGTATGTTCATAAATAGTAAGCCCCTTAGATAGTTTTGAAATAAATTCAAGAGGTGAAAACTGCGCCTGATCTTTAAAGCGAACTGCTCCGGAAACGGCAAACGGCAAAGGCGTATTGCTGATAAAATCCGCGCTGTAGCCAAGCTGTTTTAAGGCGTTTATCTCTTCCACGATCTCTTCCCTGCTGCTGACCGAATAAACATAAGCATTTCGGTTTTCAAAACCGCAATCCGTATCTTCACATAATGTTCTGAATGTTTCCACGGCGCGAAGATTCAAATCCAGATACTGCTTTGCCTTTTGAATGCCGAATTCTTTGATCAATTTTTTATAGATCAGCCCGTGCTGCGCCGTTATTTTTGCGGTTGTGTTTTTCGTGATACCCATACCTACAGACTCCGCCTCTGCAAGGACATAATCCACACCGGCGGCATTCAGCATATACGCGCACAAAACACCCGCCATACCTCCGCCAATGATCAAAACATCCGTTTTGATATCCTGATCCAGTTTAGGAAAAGACGGCATTTTGGTTGTATCTTCCCACAGCGAGATCAAATCAAATCACTCCAACAGCATTTTGTTTATTATCTGCCCGAACAGAATAAATATACATAATAGGAAAGAAGATTTGATGTCTGAGCAGCCTGAATTTTATAACTGCTGTCATACTGTTTTCTGAGATAAGCGGCAACCTTGGCAACGCTGCCATCCTCAGCCTGACGAACGGTACGAATATCAAACGCTTTGCGCAACTCAAACTTTTTTCAAAAAAAATAAGCCACCACTTATGTGATGGCTTATTTTGGCGCAGATGGAGAGATTCGCCCGCCTCGCTTCCGCGCTCGGCGGCACGCACCCGGGCACCAAAACAGTCCACAGGACTGTTTCTATGCTTCGCATTGCCCTTTTCGAATCTCTTCTATTATATTAAAAAAAGAACAAGCACAAAAGTGCTTGTTCTTTTTTTGGCGCAGATGGAGAGATTCGAACTCTCGCGGCGGTTGCCCACCCTACGCCCTTAGCAGGGGCGCCTCGTCACCAGCTTGAGTACATCTGCAAAACTGTAACTATAACACACACTGTCAAGTTCAACACCGATTAGGTGCTTTAATAATATAACAAAAAATAACAGAATTGTCAACCACAAACCCACATATAATTTTAAATAATCACGCATAAAATATTTACGGTGATCAAATGAAAAACAAATTATTTAAAACGGAACTGTTTGGATTTGCATTTTGCTGCATACTGGGCACGCTTTCACATTTTTTCTATGAATGGAGCGGCGAAAATGTGATCGTAGGGATTTTCTGCCCGGTAAATGAAAGTGTTTGGGAACACTTAAAACTGATCTTCACGCCGTTTTTGATCTGGACAGCGGCGGAATATTTTATACTGAAAGGGCAAAAACTCAATCTGTTTCTTTCAAAATTCTGCGGCGTGATCAGCGGGATGCTGATCATCCTGTTTATTCATTATACCTACACCGGCGCAACCGGAAACGATAGTATGACAGCAGATATCCTATCCTTTTTTGCCGGAGTTGCCGCCGCGTTTCTGATCAGTTACACACTGATGAAAAACATGAAATACAAGAGCGCGGCAAGCGAAGTGATTTTCTTTATTCTGTTGCTTGCAGTGGGCGGAATCTTTATTCTGTTTACATTTTCTCCGCCGCTGATTCCGCTGTTTGAAGATTCGATTACCAAAACATACGGTATATAATGATTACAAAGAAAAAGCTGCGGAAAGGAAACCGCAGCTTTTTTACAATTCAAGTGCAAATTAATTATTATGGCCTCTTTTAAATCTCTTTTTGCCTTCTTCCCTGAACGCATCAATGCCGCCCTTTTCATCATAAAGCCTTGCGGCCTCCAAGCAGATATCAAGGGAAAGGTTGATACATTCCTCACTGATATTATCCGCCGTATCCAAACGGGTATGATAGTACGTTTTGGGATCATGGTTTACGCCGCAGAAACCGGATGCCAGCAGACCCAAACGACTGAATGCCTCTGCATCGATCGCGCCTGGATAAAGTTCCGTTTCTTTCATCTCTATGCCGCAGTTTTCGCCCGCCTCGTAAATAATCTCAGCAACGGCATTTGAGTTTTTCTGCGTGCCTGTGCAGCCCTGCGTATAGATTTGGAGCTGTTCGATCTCCCGCATGGTATCCATGGCAATAAAAACGGTTTCCACATTTTGAAGTTCTTCTTTATGCGCTTTCGCGTATGCAAGCGCGCCGCGGATACCCGCTTCTTCCGAACCGGAAAGAAGCGCGCAGACTTCCGTGTTTTCAAATCTGACATCATTTTCCGCCATTTCTTTGATTACGCCCATAGCGATGAAATCAGCGGAAAGGTTATCGTTTGCGCCATCCACAACAACCTTCCAGTTAATAAAGAAGCAAATCGCAATAAAGAACGGAACAAGAATCAGCTGAATAATACCGCAAACGAGCCAGAATTTGCTTTCGTAATTGCCGCCGGTAAAAGAATAGATCATCCAAACAACATCAAAAATAACTACCGCGATAAGACCGCCGATTGAGCCGCCCATGACCGGAGCAAGGCTCTTAATACCGCCGTGCAGAGAATACGTCCATTCATTCGCGGCATCCGTGTGCCCGCCGAAAATGATTCTTCTTTTCACTTCGCCTTTCGGTGCGCGGCGTGCCATGACGTTTCTGGAAACTTTTCTTGGGAAAAGAAAGTCAACAAATTCACGGTACATCAAAAATTCAACCACAAGGCATGCAAGTGCCAAAAGAACAAGCACGGTGGAAACAACGGCAAGCCCAGAACCGGATACGGCACCCGTATATGTAAGCCAATAAAATAATACTGCGAGCATGCCTATCACTGCCGCCGCAGGGATCCAGCCCATAAATGCCGCAGGATGAACCGAGAAATCCTCCATTTCCACTTTATCCGCCCATTTTTCAAGCTCTTTCTTCAGGTACTTCTGCGCTTTTCTTTCGCTGTGCGAGCCGGGAGAGCGCCTTTTAAAATTTTCGCATACATAGCGGATACCGTCCGCCATATATTTTTGAGTGGCGGCTGACGCGCCTTTTGTTAATCTCATGATAACGACCTCTTTTCTAAAATATGCTGCAGCTGATGAAACTATTATATTACAAATTGGTATATAATGCAATAACTCTCTGTAAATTCTTCAATTATTTCTTTTGGCAAATTTTCTTTTAAAAGTGAATTTCCGCTCACTAAATCGGAGGATATTCTTATCTAAATTGTATAATATTTTTTATACCCGGCGCTTATTTTTTTTAAATGTTGTGAATTGTAAACAAAAAACAATAATGATAAAATATTTGGGTATTAAAATTTTGAGAAGGAGAATGACTATGAGCATCAACAATGAATATCTTGCAGGGCTTATGGAAAGAGTAAAAAAACGCAATCCGAATGAGCCCGAATTTCACCAGGCCGTATATGAAGTGCTGGAATCTCTTGACACAGTGGCGGACAGACACCCGGAATACATAGAAAAGGGTGTTTTTGAAACAATAGTAGAGCCGGAAAGAATTATCAAATTCAGAGTTCCCTGGATCGATGATAACGGTAAAGTGCAGGTAAACCGTGGCTACAGAATCCAGTTCAACAGTGCGATCGGTCCTTACAAGGGCGGACTTCGTTTTCACCCCTCCGTATACGAAGGTATCATAAAATTCCTTGGTTTTGAGCAGATCTTTAAGAACAGCCTGACCGGACTTCCGATCGGCGGCGCAAAAGGCGGCTCAGATTTTGACCCGAAAGGCAAGAGCGATATGGAAGTTATGCGTTTCTGCCAGAGTTTTATGACGGAACTTTACAGACATATCGGCGCGGATACGGACGTGCCTGCCGGTGACATCGGCGTTGGCGCAAGGGAAATCGGCTTTTTGTTTGGCCAGTACAAGAGAATTATGAATGTTAACAACGGCGTGCTTACCGGCAAAGGGCTCAACTACGGCGGATCTCTGGTAAGAACGGAGGCAACCGGTTACGGACTCTGCTATTACACAGAAGCAATGCTGAATGACCATGACAGTTCTTTCAGCGGCAAGACGGTTGCGATCTCCGGATCCGGCAACGTAGCGATCTACGCCTGCGAAAAAGCCACACAGCTTGGCGCAAAAGTAATCACCATGAGCGATTCTGACGGATATATCATTGACAAACGCGGCATTGATCTTGATCTTATAAAAGAGCTGAAAGAAGTGGAAAGAAAGAGGATCAAGGAATATGTTACGTTCCATCCGGAAGCTGAATATTACGAGGGATGCAGCGGTGTATGGACAGTAAAATGCGATATTGCCCTTCCCTGCGCTACACAGAACGAATTGGATGAGGATGCTGCAAAGACTCTGATTGCCAACGGCGTAATTGCTGTATGTGAAGGCGCAAATATGCCGTCCACTCCCGGCGCAATCGCGCAATTCCATGAAAACGGAGTTCTGTTCGGACCGGCAAAGGCTACAAACGCAGGCGGCGTTGCAACATCCGCACTGGAAATGTGCCAGAACAGTTCCCGCCATCCTTGGAGTTTTGAGGATGTGGACAAAGAACTTAAGAGCATTATGGAAAACATCTATACCAAGAGCTGCGAGGCTGCAAAAGAATACGGCGTTGAGGGCAACCTTGTTGCCGGCGCGAACATTGCCGGATTCATTAAGGTGGCAGATGCCATGCTTGCACAGGGTCTTGTATGATTGATAAAACAAATCGGTTATGATATAAAAACTGCGCTTTTAATAAGCGCAGTTTTTGTTATAAACAAATTGATCAAAATACAAAAAAATCCCCGGAAACCGCGGAAATATGCGGAAAACCGGGGATTTTGTTATGGAGCTGATAGGCGGACTTGAACCGCCGACCTCATCCTTACCAAGGATGCGCTCTACCGCCTGAGCCATATCAGCCCGAATGGCGACCCGGAACGGACTTGAACCGTCGACCTCCTGCGTGACAGGCAGGCGTTCTAACCAGCTGAACTACCGGGCCATGGGCAGCACAATCAGCACTGCAAATGGTATTATACGAAACTTGAGGGAACTTGTCAAGGGAATGACGTTGAATTTTTGCAAAAAAGTGGTATAATTTTAATATGAAGAATTTTCACACGCATACAAAGAGATGCCGGCACGCGACCGGCGAGGACGAAGAATATGTTTTAAGCGCCATTAAAAATGGGTTTGACGAGATTGGATTCTCTGATCACGCGCCCATGCTTTTTCCGCAGGAATGCGGCTATTATTCCGGATTCAGAATGTTTCCGGAAGACGCGGAAGATTATGTTAAAAGCATACGCTTTCTTAAAAACAAATATAAAGATAAAATCAAGATACACCTTGGTTTTGAGCTGGAATACTACCCCGATCTTTTCAGGAAGGAGTTGAATTATCTTAAGGGTTTTGACATTGATTATCTGATTCTGGGGCAGCATTACATCCATAACGAATATGATAATCAGGGGCATTATAACGCTTTGCCGACGGATAACGAAAATGTGCTGAAAGAATATGTTTCTCAATGTCTGGAAGGCTTGAGGACGGGGGCATTCACTTACCTTGCCCACCCCGATATACTGAATTTTACCGGAGACGAGAAGAAATATAAAAAGGAAATGCAAAAGCTCTGTGCGGGCGCCAAGGCGCTTGCTATCCCGCTTGAATTTAATTTTTTGGGATTTGTGGACAAGCGCACCTATCCGAGAGATGACTTCTGGAAGATCGCAGCTGAAACCGGCAACGAAGTGATTCTGGGGCTTGACGCACACACGCCGAAATTTTTTGCCATGAAAGAGCAGATTGAGGAAATGAAAAAGCACCTCGCCTTTTTAGGCATTACGCCGATCACGAACCTGACCATAAAAAAGCCGTAAAAAAAGCCCGCAGACGCGGGCAAAACGCGGCAAAAACCACAAAAACAGAAACCGATTTGACGCACTTCAGATCGGTTTTATTTTTTGTTTTAATATAACTATATTTATTCGCAACAGTTACGAAATAATTCTTCCAAAGGCACGCCAAGTACTTTGGCGATCACATAGATTTCTTTATCCGTTGCAATCCTTAACTGCCCTTCCAGTTTGGAATAACTTGTGGGATTGATATCCAGCCCCATAACCTGGATCTTAGAAATAAAATTCTTTTGCTTAATCCCTCTTTCTTTTCTGAGCCGTTCAATGTTTCTCCCAACAATATTACAATTACCGTATGCTTTTTTGCGTGTTTTCATACCCTCACCCCTTATAAATTGAATTATATTGGATAAATGCCGCTATAAAATTCTGTATTAGAAATTATTAATTTTTTATAAATTCTACGTTGGAAGTATGCCACCGCACACAGGATTGAAGAAGCGCAAATAAAAAATGAACAGCACAAGGTGTGCAAAAAAAACGGTTTGCACATCTTTTACCGGAGCAAAGCAAAAGATATATTTGTATATTTATTCATTATTCATGTATATTTATTATATTTTTTCAATTTCTATTGACTTTGATAAAAGCGAGTGTATAATATAAAAAGATTATAATTTTAATACACGGAGATATGCATAAAATGATTAAAGTATTCATTGACGGCCAGGCAGGCACTACAGGATTGCGCATCCGAAAGCGACTGCTTGAAAGAGACGATATAAAACTGCTTGAAATTGCGCAGGACAAGCGCAAAGACACTGCCGAAATCAGCAAATACATAAACGACAGTGATATCACGTTTCTTTGCCTGCCGGACAACGCGGCACGAGACGCCGTAAACCTTTTGGACAAAGAAAATATGCACACAAAGATCATTGACGCATCCACCGCGCACAGAACGGAACCCGGCTGGGCATACGGTTTTCCGGAACTTTCACCGGAGTTCAAGGAAAAGATCAGGACAAACAGACTGATCGCAAACCCGGGATGCTATGCAAGCGGATTCATTTCTATCATTTATCCGCTGGTGGCACACGGCGTGATCGCAAAAGACTATCCCCTCACCTGTTTTGCCGTTTCCGGCTACAGCGGCGGCGGAAAAAGCGCCATTGCGCAGTATGAAGACACGCAAAGAGATCCGGAACTTGACGCACCGCGTCAGTATGCCCTTACCCAACAGCACAAGCATTTAAAAGAAATGAAAGCCATAACGGGGATCGAGCGCTATCCGGTCTTCTCCCCCATGATCTGTGATTACAAATGCGGGATGGTGGTAAGTGTTCCGCTTCATGCGGATCTGCTGCTTGGAGGGCTGAAACCGGCGGACGTAAGAGAGATCCTTGCCGAACATTACAAAAACGAAAAGCTGATCAAAGTGCGCCCGGAAGGATACTCAAAAAATATGATCGGCGCGAATTTGTTTGACGGCAGAGATGATCTGGAGATCGAACTGAACGGGAACGAAGAAAGATTTGTAATTACGGCAAGATTTGATAACCTTGGAAAAGGCGCGTCCGGCGCGGCTGTGCAGTGCATGAACATTGCCTGCGGCCTGGAAGAAGATAAATCTCTTATTTTGGGGGACTGAATATGGAACTGACAAAGACAGAAGGCGGCGTTTGCGCGCCGAAAGGATTTAAAGCAAACGGTGTATACTGCGGTATAAAAAAGCCGGCGGCGGATAATCAAAACCCGGCTGTGCCGCACAAAAACGATCTTGGAATGATCGTTTCCGACACGCAGTGTGTTTGCGCAGCAGTTTACACCACCAACAAAGTGAAAGGCGCTCCGATTCTGGTAACCAAACACAATTTGGAAAAAACAGGAAACCGCGCGAAAGCCGTGATCGTAAACTCCAAGAACGCCAACACCTGCAACGCGGACGGCGTGGAAAAAGCAGAAAAAATGTGCGCGCTTGCCGCCGGCGAACTTGGGATCAAGCCGGAAGAAATAATTGTGGCGTCCACCGGCGTTATCGGGCAGATTCTTCCGATAGAACCGATAGAAAAAGGAATCAAGCCGCTTGTTTCCGGCCTTTCCTATACAGGCAATGAGGCGGCGGCAACCGCAATCATGACAACAGACACCATAAAGAAAGAATACGCCGTTGAATTTAATGCCGGCGGAAAAACATGCCGGATCGGCGGCATGGCAAAAGGATCCGGCATGATCCACCCCAATATGGCAACCACGCTGAATTTTATAACGACAGACATTCAGATCAGCGCAGAAATGCTTAAGGCGGCGCTTGACGATGTGGTAAAAGTAACCTATAACTGCCTTTCCATAGACGGCGATACTTCCACCAATGACATGGTTGCCGTAATGGCAAACGGCCTTGCCGGAAACGCACAGATCACAGAACCAGGCGCGGACTACGAAACCTTTAAAGCGGCGCTTTACGAAGTGATGATGCACCTGACCAAAATGCTGGCAAAAGACGGCGAAGGCGCCACCAAAATGATCGAATGCGAATGCAAAGGCTGCCCGGATCAGGACACGGCGATCACGATTGCAAAAAGCGTGATCGGCTCCACTTTATTTAAGTGCGCCGTATTCGGCGAAGACGCCAACTGGGGGCGCATTCTTTGCGCGATCGGCTATGCGCCCGCAGAATTTGATATCAGCAAAGTGGATGTGGACATCCAGAGCGAATTCGGCTGTGTGGCGGTTTGCAGAAACGGCGCAGGCGTAGACTTTTCCGAGGAAAAGGCGGCGAACATTCTGAAAAGCGACGAAATCTACGTTATCATAGATCTGAACGCGGGAGAAAGCAGCGCAAAGGCATGGGGCTGCGACCTGACGTATGACTATGTGAAGATCAACGGCGATTACCGCACCTGATACGGAAACGGCACGTTTATATGACACGGAGGAACAAAATGGATATTACAAACGCTATGAAAGCCGAAGTGCTGGCAAGGGCTTTGCCGAACATTCAGCTTTACAGAAAAAAGACGGTTGTTGTGAAATACGGCGGCAACGCAATGATCAATCGGGAACTGAAAGAATCCGTTATGCACGATATTGTGCTGCTGACAACGATCGGCATCCGGGTGGTTTTGGTGCACGGCGGCGGGCCGGAGATCAGCAAAACGCTTGAAAAGATGAACATAAAGAGCGAATTTATCGGCGGACTGCGCGTTACGGACAAAGAAACGGCAAACGTGGTGCAGATGGTGCTTGCCGGCAAGGTGAACAAAGATCTTGTATGCCAGATTGGAAATCTGGGCGGGCACGCGATCGGCCTTTCCGGAATGGACGGTAGCATGATCAAATGCCGTCCGCTGGACGAGAACCACGGCTACGTTGGCGAGATCACGGATATGAACATGGACGTGGTGGAGGAGGCGCTTTCGCACAGTTTTATACCTGTGATCTCCACGATTGGCTATGATGAAAAAGGCAACTGCTACAACATAAATGCAGACACGGTTGCCGCGGCGGTTGCCGGAAAACTAAAGGCGGAGGCACTGATCTCCATGACGGATGTTGCAGGGCTTCTGCGGGATAAGGACGACGAGGATTCTTTGATCCACAGAGTATACATATCCGATGTTCCGGCGCTGATTGCGGACGGGATCATCTCCGGCGGGATGATCCCAAAGATCGATTCCATGACCCAGGCAATACGCGAGGGCGTGAAAAGAGCATTTATTATTGACGGACGTGTTCCCCACTCCATACTGATGGAGATGCTGACCGATGAAGGTATGGGAACGATGTTCAGAAGCAGGTGATCATTTTATGAATATTAAAGATACGGATAACAAATACGTTTCCCACGCATACGGCAGATTCAATGTTGTGCTTACTAAAGGCAAAGGCTCCACCATATATGACGAAAACGGAAAAGAATATATTGATTTCGGCTCCGGAATCGGCGTTACGGCTTTCGGCATTGCGGATGACGAGTGGAAACAGGCTGTCATTGCCCAGCTGGACAGGATTCAGCACACTTCCAATCTATATTATACACAACCATGCGCCGAACTTGCCGAGCTGCTTTGCGAAAAGACGGGGATGAAAAAAGTCTTTTTCTGCAACAGCGGTGCGGAGGCAAACGAGGGCATGATCAAATTTGCCCGCAAATACAGTTTTGACAAATACGGCGAAGGGCGCAAAACGATCATTACGCTGAAAAATTCCTTTCACGGCAGAACGGTTACCACGCTTTCCGCAACCGGGCAGGATGAATTTCACACGGTATTCGGCCCGTTTACACCCGGATTTAAATACTGCCCGGCAAATGATATTGAGGCGCTGGACAATATGATTACGGATGACGTTTGCGCGATCATGTTTGAATGCGTGCAGGGCGAAGGCGGCGTGCTGAATTTAAGCCGTGATTTCATCGAGGAGATCAGCCGGATCGCAAAAGAAAAAGACATTCTGATGTGCGTTGACGAAGTGCAGACCGGCAACGGCAGAACGGGAAAATATTTTTCCTATATGCACTACGGAATAGAGCCGGATATCGTCTCCACAGCGAAAGGGCTTGCCGGCGGACTGCCGATGGGCGCCGTATTGTTTGGCAGCAAACTGGAAAACACGGTAACTCCCGGATCACACGGATCCACCTTTGGCGGGAACCCGATTGCAGCAGCCGGAGCGATCAGCATTATAAAAAGAATAAACAACGCCTTTTTGCAGGAAGTTTCCGAAAAGAGCGATTACATCGTAAAGAAACTGAAAGAGATCAAAGGTGTGAAATCCGTTTCCGGCATGGGGCTGATGCTTGGAATAGAAACGGATAAAAAAGCGGCGGACATTGCAAATAAATGCCTGGAAAAAGGGCTTCTTGTGCTGACCGCCAAAACAAAGATCAGACTTCTTCCCGCCCTCAGCATAACAAAGGAAGAAACAGACAAAGGACTTGCCATTCTTAAGGAGGTAATAGAAGATGAAACACTTGCTTAAATTACAGGATCTTGACCACCACGAAATACTGGACATACTGAACCTTGCCGACCAGCTTAAATATGAAACAAAGCACGGCATTGAGCACCACCTTTTAAAAGGAAAAACGCTTGGAATGATCTTTCAGAAGAGTTCTACGCGAACAAGAGTGTCTTTTGAAACGGGCATGTACCAGCTTGGCGGTCAGGCGCTTTTCCTTTCCAACAGGGATCTGCAGATCGGCAGAGGCGAACCCGTGCAGGACACGGCAAGAGTATTATCCCGCTATCTGGACGGCATTATGATCCGCACCTTTGCGCAGCAGGAAGTAGAAGATCTGGCAAAATACGGCTCTATCCCGATCATAAACGGCCTTACCGATTACTGCCATCCCTGCCAGGTGCTTGCAGACCTGATGACGATTCGTGAATACAAAAAAACATTTGACGGCTTGAAATTCTGCTTTATCGGCGACGGCAACAACATGGCAAACAGCCTGATCGTTGGCGCGGTCACGATGGGAATGGAATGCGCGGTTGCCTGCCCGAATGGATATGAGCCGGATGAACAGATCATGAAATGGGCGGCGGAAAACGGCAAGTTTACCTGCTCGCCGGATATTGCGGAATGCGCAAAAGACGCAGATATCCTTTATACGGATGTTTGGGCGTCCATGGGTCAGGAAGACGAAAAAGCAGAGCGTGAAAAGATCTTTAAGAATTACCAGATCAATGACGCGGTTATGGCGGCTGCCAAGAAAGACGCCATGGTGCTGCACTGCCTGCCGGCACACCGGGGTGAGGAGATCACAGCCGAAGTTTTTGAGGCGCATGCGGATGAGATCTTTGACGAGGCAGAAAACAGGCTGCACGCGCAAAAGGCGGTGCTTGTAAAGTTACTTGGCGCAAACAAGTAAAGGAAACGAATGTATGGACAACGAAAAAGTTTACATTTGCCTGGAAAACGGCAGAATATTTGAGGGAAAGCGTTTTGGCGCAGGCGGCGACGTAACGGGAGAACTGGTATTTACGACCGGTATGTGCGGCTATATCGAAACGCTGACAGACCCGAGTTATTACGGCCAGATCGTTTTGCAGACGTTTCCGCTGATCGGCAACTACGGCTTTATTGACGGGGACGCGGAAAGCGGCAGATCTTACGTTACGGCTTATATTGTGCGTGAAAAGTGCGATGCGCCGTCCAATTTCAGATGCAACAGAACGCTGGATGCCTATTTAAAAGAAAACAACATTCCGGGCGTTTATGACGTGGACACCAGGGAGATCGCCAAAACGATACGCGAAAGCGGCGTAATGAATGCGATGATCTGTTCTGACCCAAGGGATTTTGACGCGGAAAAGGTAAAAACCTACAAAGTGGATAACGCAGTGGAATCCGTATCCTGCAAAAGGCCTGTTCCCCTTGCGGCAGACAAGCCGGAATACAATGTGGTTTTGCTGGATTACGGCAAAAAAGAAAATATTGCGCGGGAACTGATAAAGCGCGGCTGCAATGTTGCCGTTATGCCCTATGACACCAAGGCTGAGGATGTTTTGAAACTGAACCCGGACGGGATTATGCTCTCCAACGGTCCCGGGGATCCGGAGGAAAACACAGCCTGCATTGAGGAACTCAGAAAACTGATCGGCAAAAAGCCGGTCTTTGGAATCTGCCTCGGTCATCAGCTGCTTGCGCTTGCTATGGGTGCGAAAACAACCAAACTGAAATACGGCCACAGAGGTGTAAACCAGCCTGTAAAAGATCTGAAAACGGGCAGAACATACATTTCCTCTCAAAACCACGGTTATGCTGTTCTCAATGAAGAGGTTGAAAAATGCGGTGGTGTGATCCGCTTTGTCAACGCCAACGACGGCACGAATGAGGGCATCGATTACCCGGGAAAACATGCGTTTTCCGTTCAGTTTCACCCGGAAGCGTGCAGCGGACCGCATGACACAAGGTTTTTGTTTGACAGATTTATAAACATGATGGGAGGTAACGAATAATGCCTCTGAATAAAGACATCAAAAAAGTTCTGGTGATTGGATCCGGTCCGATCGTGATCGGCCAGGCAGCGGAATTCGACTACGCAGGCGCACAGGCGTGCCGCGTGCTGAAAGATGAGGGCATAGAAGTTGTGCTGGTGAACTCTAACCCGGCAACGATCATGACGGACAGCGCCCTTGCAGACCACATCTATCTGGAACCGCTGACCGAAGAAACCGTAAAGCGCATCATTGAAAAGGAAAGGCCGGACAGCATTTTAGGCGGACTCGGCGGCCAAACAGGGCTTACGATTTCCATGCAGCTTGCAAAAGACGGCTTTTTGGATAAAATGGGCGTTCGTCTGCTTGGCACGAACGCTGAGGCAATAGACAAGGCGGAGGACCGGCAACTCTTTAGAGACACGATGGTCAAGATCAACCAGCCGGTAGTGCCGTCCGACATAGCAAATGATGTGGAGACCGCAAAACGGATTGCGGCGGAAATCGGCTACCCGGTGATCATCCGCCCGGCTTTCACCCTTGGCGGCGCAGGCGGCGGCGTGGCATATAATGAAAAAGAACTGGAAGACGTTGCCAAGCACGGCCTGATGCTCAGCCCCATAACGCAGGTGCTGGTGGAAAAATACATAGCCGGCTGGAAAGAGATAGAATTTGAAGTGATGCGGGACGGCGCCGGAAATGTGATAGCCGTCTGCTCTATGGAAAACTTTGACCCCGTTGGCGTACACACCGGCGACAGCATTGTTATTGCCCCTGCGGTAACGCTTGGCGACAAGGAGTTTCAGATGCTCAGAACGGCATCACTGGATATCATAACAGAACTCGGCATTGAGGGCGGCTGCAACTGCCAGTTTGCGCTGAATCCCGAAAGTTTTGAATACAGCGTAATTGAAGTCAATCCGCGTGTTTCCCGCTCCTCTGCTCTGGCATCAAAGGCAACGGGCTACCCGATTGCAAAAGTGACCACCAAAATCGCGCTCGGCTACACGCTGGATGAGATAAAAAACGATATTACAGGCAAGACCTGCGCCTGCTTTGAGCCAACGCTGGATTATGTAGTGGTAAAAGTGCCCAAATGGCCGTTTGACAAATTCATAAACGCCTCGCGCAAACTCGGCACGCAGATGAAAGCAACCGGCGAAGTCATGAGCATTGCCCCCTCCTTTGAGATGGCAATCATGAAAGCCGTGCGCGGCGCGGAGATCGGTTTGGACACGCTCAACAACAAACAGCTTGACGGAACGGATCTTAGAAAAACGCTTTACAATCAGGACGATCTGCGGCTTTTTGCCGTTTTCCGCGCGCTGAAAAACGGCGTTTCGGTTGAAGAAATACATCAGATCACGATGATCGACGAATGGTTTTTATACAAGCTCAAAAACCTTGCGGATTACGAAACGCGCATTGCAAACCAGCCGCTGAGTTTAGAGCAGTATATGCAGGGCAAGAAATACGGCTATACCGACGCTGCGCTGGAACGGATCAGCGGCTCTCCCCTTGCCTACCATAAGCACGCTGTTTATAAGATGGTAGACACCTGCGGCGCTGAATTTGCCGCGGAAACGCCGTATTTTTATTCCACGTATGACGAGCACTGCGAAAGCCGTGAACTGCAGCGCGGGGAAAAAGAAAGAATCATCGTTCTTGGTTCCGGCCCGATCCGTATCGGTCAGGGCATTGAATTTGACTATTCCTCCGTGCACTGCGTTTGGACGTTAAAAGAACTTGGCTACGAAGTGATTTTGATCAACAACAACCCGGAAACGGTTTCCACCGACTTTGACACAGGCGACAGGCTGTATTTTGAACCGCTGACGCCCGAAGACGTTATGAACGTGATCCGCGTGGAAAAACCCGTTGGCGTAGTGGTTGCCTTTGGCGGGCAGACCGCGATCAAACTGACGAAATATCTGGACGATAACGGCATTCGTATCCTTGGCACCTCCGCCGAAGGCATCGACGTTGCAGAGGACAGGGATAAATTTGACAAACTGCTGGAACGATTCGGCATCTTCAGGCCAAAAGGCACATCGGTTACCACGCTTCAAGGCGCACTGGACGCAGGCAGGCAGCTCGGCTATCCGGTTCTGCTCCGGCCAAGCTACGTTATCGGCGGTCAGAATATGACCATCGCTTATACCGATGAAGATGTAGAGCAGTACATGAACATCATTCTTTCCCAAGGCATTGAAAACCCGGTGCTGGTGGACAAGTATATGATGGGCACGGAACTGGAAGTGGACTGCATTTCAGACGGTGAAAAAGTGCTGATTCCGGGCATTATGGAGCACATTGAGCGCGCAGGCGTACACAGCGGCGACTCCATTGCCGTTTATCCGCCTTATAATCTGAACGACAAAATGTTGCACAAGATCTGCGATGTTTCGGAAAAACTGGCTCTGTCGCTCGGCACGAAAGGGCTTGTCAATATTCAGTATCTGATCTATCAGAATGAATTGTATGTGATAGAAGTCAACCCGCGCGCATCCCGAACGATTCCTTACATCAGCAAGGTAACGGGCGTGCCGATGGTAGAACTTGCAACAAAGATCATGGTTGGCGCGTCTCTGGACAGCCTCGGCTACGGCACGGGACTTTATAAGACACCGCCCTATTTTGCCGTTAAAGTGCCTGTATTCAGTTTTGAGAAACTGAATAATGTAAACAGTCAGCTCGGCCCGGAAATGAAATCAACGGGTGAAGTGCTGGGTGTTGGCAAAAATCTGAATGAAGCGCTGTTCAAAGGGCTGATCTCCGCAGGATTTAAAATTGAATCCCGCAAGGAATCGCGCCACGGCGTGCTGATTACCGTTACGAAAAAAGACCGGTATGAAATCGTAAATCTTGCGAAAAAGCTGGATGATCTGGGCATAAAGATATGGGCAACGCCGCAAACCGGAAAAGCAATTGCCAGCTTAGGAATAGAAGTAGAAACGGTAAACAAGCTGAGCGAGGACAACTCCATCATGGAACTTGTGGAAAGCGGGCAGCTTGATTATATCGTTTACACCGGCAAGAGCGACAAAAAGAGCATTGCCGATTACATAAAACTCTTTAACCGCGCAAACCAGCTTGGAATCGCCACGCTGACCTCGCTGGACACGGCAAACGCGCTTGCTGATATAATTGCAAGCCGATACAACCAAATGAACACGGAACTTGTGGATATCAACCATATGCGCAAGGAAAAGAGCCTGCTGAAATTCAGCAAAATGCAGGGCACAAGCGACGACTATATTTTCTTTAACAACACGGAAAGTGTTATTACCTGCCCCGAAAGTTTTGCGATAGAATTTACGGACAGGCACAGGAGCATCGGCGGCGACGGCATTGTTTTGATTGAGCGTTCTGAAAAAGCTGACGCAAAGATGCGCATCTTTAACCGCGACGGTTCCGAGGGCGAAATGGCTGGCAACTCCATACGCTGTGTGGGCAAATACCTGTATGATAACGGTATTGTGCAGAAAGAAAACATAACCGTGGAGACGGCAAGCGGAATCCGGAGCCTTGAACTGTTTACAAGAAACGGCAAAGTTTCTTCCGTAACGGTGGATATGGGCAAAGCCTATCTTAAGCCGGGCGAGATCCCTGCCCTGTTGGACGGCGAGAATATTATTGCAAGAAACGCCGAGATCGGCGGAAAAGAATACAGCATGACCTGTGTTTCCGTGGGCAATCCGCACTGTGTGATCTTTGTGGACAATGTGGATAAAGTAGACATTGAAAAAACAGGGCCGCAGATTGAAAACGCTGAAATTTTCCCTGAAAGGATAAACACGGAATTCGTGCGCGTGGTAAACAGAAGAACGCTGAAAATGCGTGTTTGGGAACGCGGAAACGGCGAAACGCTTGCCTGCGGAACCGGCGCCTGCGCGGCGGCGGTTGCGGCAGTGCTTGAGGGCAAGTGCGATAAGGGCAAAGATATCACCGTTAAACTCAGGGGCGGTGATTTGATCGTGAATTACACGGATGAAAAGATTACCCTCACAGGCGACTGCAACCTTGTGTTTACCGGCGAGATTGAATATTAAAGCAAAAAACGTAATAAAACAAGATAAAAGAAAAGGTATGCAAGAAATCGCATACCTTTTCTTTCTGTTCTATTTTGCGGAATCTGCAACGAACCAATCCAGATTTGTTACGGCGTCATAAATGATCTTCACGCAGTTATCTGTGCCGAGCGAAGTGCTGTTGAGACTGATATCAAAATTCTGCGCCCTGCCCCACTGGCGGTCTGTGTAATAGTTATAATTGATACGGCGGCGCTTATCAATATCTTTCATCAGTTTGCGCGCCTGTTTGATATCCGCATTCTTATACTTCATGATGCGCTGGATCTTGCTTTCCTCATCGCCGTGGATAAAGACATTCAGGCAGTCTTTTCGATCCTTAAGGATATAATCCGCACACCTGCCAACGATGATGCAGGGGCCTTTGTCGGCAAGTTCAAGAATGATCTTTCTTTGAGCGGAGTAAACATAATCCTCCAGCGATGTTCCACCGCTGTCCCTGCTTACAAAGCTGTAAGAAAAGATGCTTTTAAACGGGGAATGCTCCCCCGCCTGCTCCACAAATTCCTCGGCAAAGCCTGTTTTTTCCGCCACCTTGGTGATGATCTCCTTATCATAGTATTCCCAGCCGAGTTTTTTGGAAAGTTCCTCGCCTATATATCTTCCTCCGCTGCCGAATTCACGGCTGATCGTGATAACATTATACTTCATAATGATCCCTCCGTTGAAGAATTTGCCAAAGTTAGGCATACTATGGCTATTTTTATTTTATCATATTAAAATATATTTTTCATCAAGCGGAATAGACAAAGATTTTCCCTTGTTTTTATTAAAACAGCACAGAAAAAGCGGCTGACCGAGATCAGCCGCTCAAAAATTTATATTTTACAGGAGTTCGGACACCATATCAGCAAATTCCGTTGGATTCTCCACTTCAAGGCCGCTTACAAGGCGTGCCTCGTTATAAAGGATCTTGGTATACTTCTGCAGTTTTTCTTTATCTTCTGCAAAGAATTTGAAGAGTTTTTCCGCGATCTGGTGATTAGAATTGATCTCCAGCACAAGCTGTGCCTTTACACCCTGGTTGCCGCCGGGCATGCGGTTTAAGATCTTTGCCATATCCAGCGAAACATAGCCCTCGCTGGAAAGGCAAACGGCGTGGGAGCCGAGAGAATCGGAGAATTTGACGGCGGAAACCTCATCGCCAAGATAGCCTTTCATTTCATCCAGCATATCTTTTGCGCCGCTGTTCTTTTCATCCAGAGCTTTCTTTTCCTCTTCGGAAGAGAGGTTCAGATCGTCCTTACAGATATTGGCAAACTGTTTGCCGTCATATTCCATCAGCATCTGAACGGCAAATTCATCCACATCATCCGTAAAGCAAAGCACGTCATAACCCTTGGATTTCACTGCCTCCGTCTGCGGAAGCAGAGCGATCTTTTCCGGCGTTTCGCCGCAGGCATAATAAATCTTTTCCTGCCCTTCCGGCATAGCGTCAATATATTCCTTTAAGGTAACGTATTTATTGTCTTTTACGGAACGAAACATCATAAGATCTTTCAGGCCGTCTTTTTCCGCGCCGTAATCGGCATACACGCCCCATTTGATCTGCACGCCGAACGTATCAAAGAACTTTTCATACTTTTCACGGTCTTTCGCGAGCATCTTTTTGAGTTCGGATTTGATCTTTTTATCGATTGCCTTTGCTATGATCCTAACCTGATAATCCTGCTGCAGTGTTTCACGGCTGATATTCAGATTGAGATCGGCGGAATCTACAATACCTTTTACAAAACTGAAATAATCCGGCACAAGATCCGCGCATTTTTCCATGATCATAACGCCGTTGGTATAAAGGGCAAGCCCCTTTTCAAACTCTTTGGAATAATAATCCATGGGAGGAGCGGACGGGATATAGAGAATGGAATCAAATGTAGCCGTGCCCTCTGATTTGAAATGGATCACATCCAGCGGATCATGGTAATCAAAGAATTTGTTTTTATAGAAAGCATTGTATTCTTCAGGCGTGATCTCATTTTTATTCTTGCGCCAGAGCGGCACCATGGAATTGAGCGTTTCAACCGCTGTTTCTTCCTTATATTCGCCCTCTTTATCCGGGTCGGGCACAGAATGTGTGGTTTCCATTTTAATCGGATAGCGGATATAATCGCTGTATTTCTTAACAAGCTCCGTAATGGTATACTGCTCAAGGAAATGCGAATAATCCTCATTTTCCGTATCGTCTTTCAGATAAAGCGTGATTACGGTGCCGGGCCGCTCTTTTTCACACGCCGCAATGGTATAGCCATCCGCGCCTTCAGACACCCATTTGTGGGCGGTATCCTCGCCGTAAGCCCTGGAGATGACCTCTACTTTTTTTGCAACCATAAAGGAAGAATAAAAACCAACGCCGAATTGACCGATGACCTCAATATCATTCTCCTTAGCCTCTTCATTATCATTCTTAAAATTGAGCGAACCGGATTTTGCGATCGTGCCGAGGTTGGATTCCAGTTCATCGGCGGTCATGCCGATGCCGTTATCCGAAATGGTCAGCGTTCTGCTTTCCTTATCTGCTGAGATAAAGATCTCAAAATCATCCTTATTCATACCGACCGTTGTATCGGTAAGAGATTTAAAATAAAGTTTATCAATCGCGTCTGACGCATTTGAAATCAATTCGCGGATAAAGATTTCCTTATTGGTATAAATGGAATTGATCATCATATCAAGAAGTTTTTTAGATTCCGCTTTAAACTGTTTCTTTCTCATTTGATCACCCTGTATTTTAAAAAAATTAGCACTCTGCTCTTTTGAGTGCTAATACTATTATAATCTTTATTTTAAATTTGTCAACAGGTGTCAAAAAGAATTTACAAACTTTACCAAAATAATATTACAGCATTAAACACACTTGGCATATACAAATCAACAACGGCTTTTTATCTGTTTTCAATATATATATAAATCCTGATCTTTAAACTTACTTTCCATCTGCTGTGCCCATGCAGCCGTTTTATACAAGCTGCTTTCAAACCGATGCAAAAAATGCTGAGGTGAGATATGTGAAACCGTTAAAAGAAAAGATCAGCATAACAATTGATGAAGACATTCTGGCAGAGATCAAAAGGCTGGCAGAAGCGGATGACCGTTCCCTTTCTCAATACATTAATATGGTGCTGAAAAAGCACCTGAACCAATAACCCCGCAGTGATCACAAATTGTATTTAATGAAAAGACCGCGTCTGCCGTTTTTCGTTCGGCGCGCGGTTTTCTTTTATCTCTTTCTGTTTTTTCTGAAAATCAAGCCGAAAATCAAGCGTGTCAGCCCGGTTGCGGCAAACATATTCCAGAAAAACGCAATGGGGAAATTCTTGATCATGGTGCCGACCCAAATTGCGGGCAGTTCTAACCAACCGGCGCCGCCCAAGATGATGCTGAACAATACAGACGCAACCAAGCTCATCGTTGGGCACATAATTGCAACCGTTCCCGCCTGGCGCATGATGCGGCAAAAATACGGATTATCTTTTTGCGGATCACAATATTTGTTTGCGAATTTTTCACCGATCTTATTTCCGAACAAGCCGGAGAGCACAAAGACGATTGCGCCCATATAAAGCGTTTCTTTAAAAGCGTTCCAAAACACCATATTCGTCATGCTGCTGAAACTGCCGCTGCTTGTTAAAAAACCCATATTAATCGCAGTGTTATACACCTCCATACCGAACGCCATTATGTAAGACATCAACAGACCGAAAACAGCTCCCTGAAATTTTGTTTTTGGCATTTTTTTTATAATCTCCTCCATAATAAAAATAGCGTATAACGCCGTATGGCATTATACGCTTTGCTGTGCTTTTATCGCTACACGCAATATTACTTATAACACTTTTCAAAAGAGTTGTCAAACAAAAATACACAACTGTAATACGGTTTATTTAAGATAATCCAGAATATCCGGCTTTGTATTTTTGAGTTTTCCGTCCATAACCAGTTGCAGGATCTTAGAAAGCGTATCACCGATCTCTTTACCGCGGTAACCGAGGGAGAGCAGATCATTTCCGTTTACGGCAAGATCGGAAACCCGGTAAGGCTCACCTTTTTCAATGAATGACTCCGCTTCCTTTTTTAAGGATGAAAGCACCTCGATCTCCCTTATAACTTCCGGCTTATTCAAATTATGTGCTTTCAGATCTGCAATACGAACGTCAAAAAGAGAAAGCGTGTCTTCCTGCCCGATCTCATGAAACCAATGTTTGATCTGGATATCGTTTACATTTTCAACGGACTGGTGATACCGGATCAGTGTGGTAACCTTATTGAAAATTTCGTTTGATACTTTAAGGCTTTTCAGTACGTTTGCGGCAATTTCCGCACCCGCGGCAGCATGCGTTTTAAAATGATCCCTGCCGTTTTCATCCGTTGTTTTCACTGCCGGCTTGCCGATATCATGCAGCAGCATCGTAAGACGGATCACAGGATCTGCAGGCGCGAAATTCACGGAATGAATAATATGCTCATAAACGGTAAGCGTATGCCACGGCGTATTCTGGGCGCAGTCAAAAGTTGGGATCAGTTGGGGAATGATCACGCCGATGACCTGCCTGTATTCCGAAAGCACCGGCAAAACATTTTTGCCGCAGAGCAGTTTTAACAGTTCCGAAAAGATCCTTTCCGCGGAGATGTTTTTCAAAAGACGCATATTTTCAAAAACCGCTTGCTTGGTTTCTTTTTCTATTTCAAAACCGAGCACGGAGGAAAAACGCAGGGCGCGCATAATGCGAAGCGCGTCCTCTTTAAACCGTGTATCCGCATTGCCGACGGCACGAATACGCTTATTTTCTATATCTTCCCTGCCGCCGAAAAGATCAATAATGCCGGTTTCATCATTATATGCCATGGCGTTTACGGTAAAATCCCGGCGTTTCAGATCCTCTTTAATATCCGAAACAAATGAAACGTGCTGAGGATGACGGCTGTCCTTATACTCCCCATCCGCACGAAACGTGGTGATCTCAAACGGCGTTTTATCCATAACGGCGGTTACGGTGCCGTGTTTCAGCCCGGTTCCCACCACTTTTATATTCTGCGCGGTCAATATCTTTTCCGTTTGCTGCGGCAGCGCCGAAGTGGCAATATCCGTATCAGAATTGCGGATTCCGAGAAAATAATCACGCACGCAGCCGCCCACCACATACGCCGAATACCCGCCGCGGTGCAGCGCATTTAATATGATTTTTGCCTTATCTGAGATCTGCATAATTTTACCTCCGCCGTCTTTGATTATTTTACCACAAACGCACAAACAATACAAATATGAGAAATTTATTTTACTATTCTTTTATGTTTTTGCTTGGCGGGCAGGGATACTGCACCATAGAAATCCTGTGGCGTGGCAGAACGCATTACAGCATGTTCCTTGCCGGCGGAATTATTCTGATGTTTCTGGCATTCATTCAAAGGGAAATGAAAAAGGCACCTCTTTTGGCGAAGTGCCTTTTGGGTACTGTGTTTATCACTGCTGTTGAATTCATTTTCGGCTGCATTTTCAATATCACGCTTGGCATGAATGTTTGGAACTATGAAAATGTGCCGCTGAATCTGCTGGGGCAGATCTGCCTGCCGTTTTCACTGCTTTGGCTGCTGCTGTGCGTTCCCGTTTTCAAATGGGTCGTGAAAGACGATCTTTACCGCAGATTTGTCTGAATACTTTTGCAGTTCTTCCCTTGCCTGTTTGATCTCATCCTCATTCAGAGGGGGATGATCCTCCGGATAATCCCAAAGATCAAACGGGTTTTCTTTTTGAATGACCATTCTGCCGTTTTCATCCAAAAGCCAAGGGTAAACAAGTATTTTTCTTTTATTTTTCACATAAAACAGGCTGCCTATTCTGCCGTGGGATATATTTTTCCAATAGATCAGGCCCTTTGCCTGGCGCATAATGGTGAGCACCTGCTGGTCATACGGCAGGCGTTTGAACTGCCACCTGTTGAACGCAGGCAAAATCAGGATCCCTACGGCAGCCACAACCACAAGAATAAGAATGATCTGATACGTTTCCATTATTTTTCAAATCCTATTGTAATGATCTCAAACGGCGAATATTCGATCACATCCGTTTCCTGCTGCGTTTCCTCCAGCATATTCAGGAGACGGACTTTTTGTTCCAGTTTGATCCTGCCGCGTTCGCCGTTCTGTTCTGAAAGCCTGGCGACGATCATGGAGCCGTCCTCGCTGTATTTGAGCGCCTGAAGATACAGCGGCTCAAAGGAGGGCAGGCTGCACTGCGCGTCTGACCTGATCAGCGGAACATTATATTGCAGAGAAAGCGCATTAATCTGCGCCGCAACGGCGTTTCCGGCATGCGGCACGATCAGATAGCAGAAATTATGGTGCCCCATATCGGAAGTGACATCCGGGCGGATGGTGGATCTTAGTAGGGAAAGGCTGATCAGATTCTGATCAAAGCCGACGCCGTATTTGTTTTCATTAATAACGGCTATGCCGCCGCCCGTTTCAGAAAGATCGCACCATTTATGCTGGCACACCTCAAAGCGCGCCTGCTGCCAGGAAGTATTTTTATGCGTATCCCGCTCAATAAAGCCGGCGGACGCATCGCAAAGCGCCTTTCTTGCAAGCACATTGCACTGAAATTCCGCTTTTGCAAGTTTATGCTTTTCATTCCAGTCCACAACATGCTCCACTTCGATTCCCCTGCTGCGCCTAAAGAACCGAACGATCACCGTCCAGGTGGATTTTTCCGTTTTCAGTGTTGCTGCAAAAGAGGCGGCCTCGCCGTCTTTTTCAAGCAGGGAAAGCGGCATGGAGACCTCGGGAGCGATCTCCTTATCCCGGTAATTCGGCAGGATATCCCACGCGTCATAATTTCCCGGGCAATCCGCAAAGATCTTTACTTTATTAAAATCTCCGCTGACCCACTCGCGGCAAAGTTCTTTATCATACAAAGACGCAAAAGAACCGTCCTCATTCAGTTTCGCCGAATAATACGGCGTTTCAATCTTTTCACCGCCGACGGTGATCCACTCGCCGTTAAAATACGTGCTGCGCAGATGAGCGCCCGAAAGCGCGGGAAGATTCGGAAAAAGCCAGTTGCCCTTTTCAAATTTTCTGGTGGAAGTGCCCTTTTTATTCGGAACAAACGTAAGCGCGTCACGCTTGAAGTTAAGCGTGTTGAAATACTTGGAACCCGTGCCGATCAGTGCGTCCAGCGCGGTTTCGATCTCTGCGTAATCCGCCATGGCATCTTCATAAACCGGGTGGATATGCGAGCCGGGCAGGATATCGTGAAACTGATTTACAAGGAATTTTTTATAAAGTGCCGTGATCTCCTGCGTATGATCCTCCCCGTTCAGAACGCCGAGCATCTCCGCCGTTCTGAACTTGAACTCCAGACGGCGGTTTGCGGCTTTCAGATCGCTCTTTGTTGTAAAAGTGCCGCGGTGCATTTCAAGATACAATTCGCCGTCCCATATTTCCAGATTGGGGTTATCCTTAAGATTTTTTTCAAGAAATCCCGCGCCGCCCATATGGGTGCATTTCGGCATAACGGAAAGTTTATCAAACCGGTGCATCAGTTCAATCATTTCTTCCGTGCAGCCGGAGCCGCCGTCGCCGTAGCCAAACATATTCATCGTTTGCCCGCCGCTGTCCTTATCAATATATGCCTCCCAGTTTTCCTGAATCTGGCTGGGCATATTCCAGGTAATAAAATGCGTGGGCGGCACGCAGGCGTATACTTCTGTGCCGTCTATACCGCGCCAAATGAAATTGTTATGCGGAAAACGGTTTGTATCATTCCATGTGGACATTTTGTTTGACACAAAATACTCCACGCCGCTCTTTTTTAAGATCTGCGGCAAAATCCAGCTGTTGCCGAACACATCGGGCAGCCATGCGTTATTTACGGTTTTGCCGAACATGCGTTTATAGGTAAGCTGACCGTAAAGGCACTGCCGGATCAGGCTTTCTGCGCTTGGGATATTACAGTCCGGCTCCACATACATGGCGCCGACCGGCTCAAACTGACCGGTTTGCACCTTTTCTTTCAGTTCTGCAAAAACATCGGGATAATACTTTTCCAGCGTTTCATAAACATACGGCTGCGTATGCGTATACTTAAAATCGGGATACCGATCCATCAGTCTTAACTGGATCAAAACGGTGCGCAGATTTTTCTGCACGGCATGGATACGGCGCCAATAGTACGCGATATCCAGATGCGAGTGGGCGATCAGCGCCACGTCCCCTGCGCCCTTGTACGTATCGTTTGCGTAGATGACGTCATTAATATACTTCTGCGCATCGGCAACGCCCGTGAGTTCATCGCCGTCAAAATCGATCAGATTCATTGCGTTGTTAAGTTCTTTATTCAGAAAATTTCTGTAGTCCTCGTTAAAACGCTCACTTTTTGCAATATCAAGCAAGAGTTCAAAATCATAGACCAGATCCTGAACCGCATGATCCACCGTGCAGAGATAAGCGCCTTCAAAAATCTGGCGGCAGCCTCTGACGGACAGGCTTTCCGGATTTCGCTCGTCATCCGGCTTGCTTCTGTTATATCCTGTCATTTCAAAATGGAGCGTTTTGGTATCATCCACATACGGGGAAAGCAGCATTCTTTCGCGGTTGGGATCCACGCCGCCGACATATTTGCCGTTTACCTGAACGCAGATCTCCGCTGCGGTCTTAAGCGAAAACCAGAGTTCCCTGCCCTGAAGTTCCACGGGCACCTCCACATCCGCTTTTATAAAAGCGGTGCCGTCCGGCGTGAAATACAGATCGCCTTTACGCAGCGGGCGGTAACCCTCCGGATAATATTCATATTCCATTTCAGAGATCTGGCGGGCATCGCGGATCATCAGATTTTTGATCTCCCACTTAGAAGAGTAGATATGGCGCTTGAGCCAGCCAAAACGCAGATCCGTCCACTCCTCCGGGCGCATGGATCTTCTTACTACTTTGATATGAGCCATTCTTTCCCCTCCTTACACATCCTGAAAATACGGCTTTTTGCGGATTGCCGTAACTTTTACTTCTTTTTTCAGATCCCGTTTGATCTCGCTTTCTATCCACGAAACGCAGCGGTCAAGGATCAGGCATTTAGAACATTCGCCGCGGAAGATCACGGTCAGAACACCGTTTTCAAAAGAAACAAATTCGATCCAGCCGCCGTCTCCCTGCAGTTTCGGCTGAAGAACCGTTTCCACATAATTCTGTATCGTTTTCATATTTCGTACCTCAGCCTTCTATAATCTGCGCTCTGATCTTTTCCAAACGTTTGTGCGCCTGTTTTCTGTTTTCCTCACGAACGCTGTAATAGATTTTGATCTTGGGTTCCGTGCCGCTCGGGCGCACTGCAACCCAAGAGCCGTCTGCCCAAACGAATTTCAGCACGTTTTCGATCG
>HF991822.1:0-59286 GCA_000431535.1 Clostridium sp. CAG:678 | reverse complement strand
CGGAAGATCATCTACACCTTTGGAATAATCGATTACCCGATCCGCGCCCTCAAAAATATGAAGACCGTCCCTGCGGAAAAGATCCATAAGCGTTTGAATTTTTTCCGCGCCGTCTTTACCTTTAAGAACGAACGGATCAAGCGCATCAAGGAAATAGCCGTACTCGGCATAAATATCGTTTAAGCCGTCTATAAGCGTTTTGCCCTGCGCCTTATACCACGCTGCCATCTGACAGATGAGCATGGAGGAGACAACGCCGTCCTTATCCCTTGCATAAGTGCCGACTAAATAGCCGTAGGATTCCTCATACCCGATCACAAATTCGCGGCTGCCGTCTTTTTCATACTGATTGATTTTATCGCCGATATACTTAAATCCCGTGAGCGTTTCATCCACATGAAGCCCGAATTTACGCGCGATGTTGGCGCCGAGTTCAGAGGTAACGATCGTTTTTACAAGCGTGGATTTTTCACTGAGCGAATCTTTTTTCATGGTGAGCACAAACTGCACAAGAAGCGCGCCTGTCTGATTGCCGGTAAAGAGCACATATTCCCCATTTGTGTCCCGCACGGCGATGCCAACTCTGTCGCAATCCGGATCCGTACCGAGAACAAGATCCGCGCCGATCTCTTTGGCATATTCTATGGCGATATTCAAAGCGTCCTTTTCCTCAGGATTCGGACTTCTGACGGTGGAAAAATTACCATCCGGCAACTCCTGCTCTTTCACCACATGAACATCAAAACCGCCGAGCATATGCCTGACCGGCACATTCCCCGTGCCGTGCAGAGGCGTATAAACGATTTTGAGATCTGACGGCTCCGTATAGAGCGACTGGCTGCCGACGGCTTTGTAATAATCGGCAAGTATCTCATCGCCGATCTCTGTGATCCGATCATCAGGCGCGCCGGAAAGCAGTTTGGAAACAGCGGAATATTCTTCCTTTTCTATATAAGAAAGAAGCGCAGCCGCCGCCTCCGTGCAGATCTGGCAGCCGGTTTCATCATACACTTTATACCCGTTATATTCTTTTGGATTGTGTGACGCCGTGATCATGATACCCGCGCTGCAACCAAGGCGCCTGGTAGTAAATGAAAGCACAGGCACGGGAACACAGTATTTATATCTGTACACCCGAATGCCGTTTGCCGCAAGAATACGCGCTGCGGCAAGGGAAAAAGCAGAAGAATTGTTGCGTGTGTCATACGCAATGGCAACGGACGCCCCTGCCGGAAAATGATCCATAAGATAGTTTGCAAGCCCCAGCGTTGCCCTGCCGACCGTGTAAACATTCATTCTGTTTGAACCGGCGCCCATGATGCCCCGCAAGCCGCCGGTGCCGAAAGCAAGATCTTTATAAAACCGGTCTTCCAGTTCTTTTTCATCACCGGAAACGGACACGAGTTCTTGCTTTGTTTTCTCATCCGCAAACGCAAGCCATGCATTGTATTTTTCTTTTATGTTCATAAACCGCCCTCCGCAAATCAAAATCGTTTTCAAATGAATTCAGTTCATTATAGCACCTCGCCATTACCACTTCAAGCATGAATAAACAATATAATTTAAATATTTAAAAACAGAAGACCGCTGACAGGAAATCAGCGGTTTCAAAATTAGAATCAGTTATCATCCACTTCCCGGTAATCCACTTCGATGGAACCGTTCGCATCACGCTGATCCTGTATTTTTTTCTTGACCTTATGCGCAATATCGCGCACCTGAATATACGCGATCAGATCTAAAACGGCAAAAAGGATCAGCCCGATACCAAGGAACTGCACCAATGTGTTCTGCGTATCAAAAGGATCCGTCATGCTGACGATGCCGAGCGCTACGGACGCGACCGACAAAACAGTGGTTACAATCCAGGAATGCGGCATGGCAGACGCAACGTAAAAAGAATTGACAAGATTTACAAGGCCGCCCACCAGCAGGAATATGCCCATCAAAAAGACGATGACGGAAATGATCTGCTTATAGGCAAGGCAGATAATCAGACCGGACACAACGGCGATAATGCCGAGGGTAAGCGTAAAAGTATACCGCTTTTTGACCAGATAACTGATAACGGCAAAAACGCCGCACGCAATAAACGCGCCGCCGATAAACAGCGAAGTATAGGCAAGCATCCGATCCGGAAACGCGACCAGCAGCGCGCCGAGCACGGCGCACACGATGATAAGGATAATGGAATATTTTTTGATTTCAGTTAAGATCTTTTTCATAAAAACGCCTTTCAAAAAATTCTGTATTTAGTATTCGTAGTGCGACTGAAATTAAAACAAAAGGGCGGTAAAACGCCGCCCTTTAGCCAGTTAATTATTTTCGCTTTCCGAAATGATCTTTTGCGCAATATGCTCCGGGCACCTTTCATATCTTGCGAATTCGGATTCAAACGAACCCCTGCCCTGCGTGATCTGGCGCATTGCGGTGGAAAACGTTGCCATTTCCGCCTGCGGGATCTCGGAAAGGATCTCCTGCATACCGTCTCCGCTCGGCGTCATACCCAACACTCTGCCGCGGCGCTTGTTGATATCGCCGATCACATCGCCCATAGCATCGTCATTACAGGTCACTTTCACCGTCATGATCGGCTCAAGAAGGATCGGGCCGGCTTTGGAAACGCCTTCTTTAAACGCCAGGGACGCCGCCATTTTAAAGCTCATTTCACTGGAATCTACCGGATGATAGGAACCGTCATACAAAGTGGCTTTGATGCCAACCATCGGATAGCCGGCCAGGACGCCCTTTTCCATACACTCATTCAGGCCCTTTTCAACAGCAGGGAAAAAGTTTTTGGGAACCGAGCCGCCGACGATTCGTTCCGCAAATTCAAGTTTATCGCACGTGCTCGGCTCAAATTCAATAAACACATCGCCGAACTGTCCGTGGCCGCCGCTCTGCTTTTTGTGGCGCCCCTGCGCGGAAACTTTTTTGGTAATGGTTTCGCGATACGCGATCTTGGGCGCGGAAAGCTCCACATCCACTGAGAACTTTGATCTCAGTTTTGCAACGGCAACATCGATCTGCTGCTCGCCAAGACCTTTTATAATCTGTTCGTGTGTTTCATTGTTTACGGAAAATTCCAGACTTGGATCTTCTTCACAAAGCCTGGAAAAGCCGGAGGCGATCTTTTCCTCATCGCCTTTTTTGACGGCTTTGACCGCCATGGAATATGTAGGATTCGGAGTGGCAACGCCGTCTGCGCGGATCACTTTATCGGCAGAACAGAGCGTATCGCCCGTATTGAAACCGGAAAGTTTCACCACGGCGCCGATATCGCCTGCCGGAATCTCCGGGCAATCGATCTGTTTTGCGCCGAACATGGTTACAATCTTGCCCATGCGTTCCTCTTTTCCGGTGCGCTCGTTATACGCCGCGCTGTTCGGGGTGATCTTTCCGCTGAGCACTTTAAAGAAAGAGAGTTTGCCGATAAACGGATCGGCAACGGTCTTAAAGCAAACGGCGGCAAGCGGACCGTTCGGATCCGGTGAAAGCTCAACCGGCTCATCACCGCTGATTGCGTATTCGGATTTCGGAGCCGGGCAGACATCCGCAATGAAATCCAGCAGCATATCACATGCAGCGCCGCTGATGCCGCTGAGAGCAAAAACGGGAATGATCGAGCCGTCCGCAACGCCGATGCGCAGACCTTTTAAGCGGTCTTCCTTAGTCAGTTCCTCACCGGCAAAATATTTTTCCATAATTTCTTCATCTGTGCCGGCAACCGCCTCGTTGAACACTTCATGGATCGCATCGAACCTGGCGGCGTCATCATGGCTGACCTCTACAACGGCGGATTTGAAGCCATCGTAAGCATATGCTTTACCGTCTATCATATTATAATAAGCGGCAACCTTGCCGTTTTGCAGCACGGGAATCACTACCGGGCAGACGCTTGTGCCGAATTTTGCCGCCATGGCATTAAATACTTTATAGAAATCCGCCCTTTCATCATCCATCTTGGTTGTAACGAAGATCCTTGCCATACGGCGGGATCCCGCGTTTTTGAATGCCTTTTCCGCGCCCACGGCAAGACCGGAACGCGCGGACACAACGATGAGTGCCGTCTCCGCCGCGCGGATGCCTTCCGCGGCGCCCTCCGCAAAGTCAAAAAGGCCGGGGGTATCCAGAATATTGATCTTTTTGCCTTTATACTCAACAGGCGCAACCGCACAGGATACAGAGATCTTTCTTTTCTTTTCCTCAGCATCGTAATCCATTACGGCAGTGCCGTCTTCCACCTTGCCGAGCCGTTCCGTTGCGCCTGCTGCACTGAGCAGTGCCTCCGCCAACGTGGTCTTGCCCTTAGAGGCATGACCGGCAAGGACAATATTTCTTATGTTTTGCGCATCATAAATCTTCATAAAACAACCTCTTTTATTACAGGCGTAAAACGCCCGATTTTCAAAATATTTGTTTACATTGTATAATAATTTTTATTACTTGTCAATTTTTTCTGTTAATTTTAACTATTAGGGCAATATTTTTTAACTTTTGTATAAAAAATAAGAATTTTTTTGGTGAAATTATACATAAGGGGGCTGTCCTTAAATTTATATTAACTTTTTCAAAAAATATGAAAAACAGGTTGCAAACGAAACGGCACCATACTATAATATAGGCGCATTGCATCCGCAGGGGCAAAGGGGCCCCGGGTACGCGGCTGTTTGTGTTTGCAGCCGTGAATTTGGAGCAGTAGCAGAAAGGAAATTGAATATGAACAAAAACACAAAGAAATTGGTTGGCGTTGCATTGTTCACCGCCATAGTAGTTGTTTTGCAGCTGCTTGGAAGTTTTATCAAATTCGGCCCGTTTTCCGTTTCCCTTGTGCTGATTCCCATCGTTGTGGGCACAGCGCTTTACGGAATCGGCGCAGGCGTATGGCTCGGCATTGCATTCGGCGTTACGGTGTTGGCATCCGGGGACGCAAGCGCATTTCTTGCAGTCAATGTGCCGGGCACCATCATCACGGTGCTTGCAAAAGGCGCCGCGGCGGGTCTGCTGGCAGGCGCGGTTTACAAACTGCTTGAAAAGAAAAACAAAACGCTTGCAACGGTATGCGCAGCGATTGCCTGCCCCATCGGCAACACAGGCGTATTCCTGCTTGGATGCGCGCTCTTCTTTATGCCCACGATTGAAGGCTGGGCGGCAGGGCTTGGCATGGAATCCGCAGGAACCTATATGATCACCACGCTTGTGGGGTTCAATTTTATCTTTGAAATGCTTGTAAACATCATTTTAAGCCCGATCATCGTAAGGCTGATCGGACTGGGCAAAAAAGAAATAAAAGCTTAAAAAAAGCGGCTGTTTCAAACAGCCGCTCAGCGTGTAGAAAAAGGTGTAAATATAGAAAAATGAGCAATCCTACACGCTGATTAGGCTGCGAGAAAGCGAGCAGGATTTTGCATTTTGCGAGGGAGGACGTACATGGGTACTTCCCCCGAGCAAAAGGCAGAAAACGCAAAAAAACCGCACAACTGTGCGGTTTTAATTCTTTTCTAAGTTCTGTCTTTTGGAAACGATTTTATGATTGCCATTAATGTGCAAGAAAACAAAATCTATTTTTAAATTCCGATTTGCACGTTCCTGCCGACTTTATCGACAGTCTGAGCGGCTGTTTCAAACAGCCGCTTTTATTATGCTCAAATTAAAAATTAATAACTCCCAGATGCTCAAGCAGTATTTTAAGACCTATCAAAACAAGGATCACGCCGCCGGCAAGTTCCGCCTTATTCTTATATTTCGCGCCGAATTTATGGCCGATCAAAACGCCGATGGCGGAAAGCACGAACGTAGTGACGCCGATAATGGAAACCGAACTCCAGATATTGACATTCAAAAAAGCAAACGTGATACCCACGGCAAGCGCGTCTATACTGGTTGCGATTGCCATAACCAGCAGTTCCTTAATATTCAGAACGGATTTTTCACTGCTGTCGTCCTCTTCTTTTTTGAAGGAATCATAGATCATTTTGCCGCCTATGATGGCAAGCAGGACAAATGCAATCCAATGATCCACAGCGGTTATGTAGGATTCAAACTGCGTGCCGAGGAACCAGCCGATCAGGGGCATCAGCGCCTGGAAACCGCCGAAGAAAAGAGCGATGAGCGCCGTTTGCCCAAAATTGAGCTTTTGCATTTTCAGGCCGCGGCAGACCGCCACAGCAAACGCATCCATAGAAAGACCGATCCCAATCAAAAAAACTTCTAAAACACCCATAACATTCTCCTTCTCGGCGCAACATTATATGCCGGCAGCAATAAAAAAAGACCCATATACAGAAAAACCGTATATGAGTCTTGCCATTTAAGAAAAGCCAGGCTATAACGCCAGTATGTTGACTTGCCACGCGCAAAGCGCGCCGACTACTCCCTCACAAAGTAAATAGATATTACCACAGGCGGATAGATTTGTCAACAAAAAATCAAGCGTTTTCCCACGGCATCGGTTTGCCGTGCTTTTTGCAATACTTTTCTATTACATGCGCCTTATCAAGTTTTCTGATAAACAGCCAGAGGTCGCGAACCTCTTGTTCCGCGTTTTCGGCATCCTGCTCCAAGCGTTCGTCCAGTTTGTAATACATAAGATTTACGCCGCATTTGGGGCAATTCTGCTTAAAATAGAATTTGCTGATCTTCGCGCCGCACTTTGGGCAAACGTCATTCATCCTGAACACCTCCTGTGCTGACTTCGGCGGCAAGCTTGCTGCGCCTTTCTGCCATTTCAGAGCGGATCAGGGCAAGGCGTTTGCCTGTCAGATTATAAAACGCGTAAGGGATAAGCGTTAGAAGACCGAGCACATAGGGAACGATCGTAAACAGCGCCCAGATATAAAGATCTGTATTCTCGCCCTTTACGGCAACCTGCATGCCCTGCGCATTTGTGGTAAACGAAAGACCGATAACCGGCAAAAGCGCCGTACCTATAGAGGTGGAAACCGATCCCGTGAGTTTGCCGACAAAAGTGAGCACGGAGAAGCTTACGCCTTCATTTCTTTCCCCGGTTTTCCACTCCATATAATCGACCGTATCGCCGATCATTTCCGTGGGAATAACACTGTTGATCGTGTTGAAAAAGCTGAAGATAAAATTCTGGATCATGAGTAAAATGGAGATCACAACGATATTGGTGCGGTAAAATCCAAGTCCGGCAAAGAACACCAGCGTGCTGACAACAAAGCGGCAGATCACATTGAGCATAACGATCTGGCGATTATCCAGTTTTGTTTTCAGTTTCGGAATCAGAAGATATGTAAGAAATCCGAAGATCGTGCCGGGAAGATTGATCCACAGCACTGCGGAACTCAGATTCAGCACCTCGGAATAATAGTAGGTCTGAAAAACGCCTGCAAGGCCCGTGAGCGTGCCGAGCACATTGCCGATAATGATAAGCATGAGCGGCTTGTTTTTAAACATGACTTTAAATCCATCCAGCACGGACGGCTCTTTGATCGTCTGAACAACGCGTTCTTTTGTTTTATACCCGGCAAGCGAGAACAGACCCATACCAACCGTGCCGGCGATCAGCGCAAGGATCAGGAAATCGTGGGAAAGCGTAAGATTCCACACGCCGTTGTTGGTAAAATCCATCATAACGGGAAGAAGCGTAGTGGAAAGCCCGCCGAGGATGCCGGAAATAAACCTTGCCGAAGAGATCGCGCGGGTGCGGTCCGCAGTAGACGGCGAAATCGCCGTGCTGAGCCCCCAGAACGGCACATCGCCGATGGTATAGAAGAATTCCCAAATGAAATAGGAAATATACATATAAACAATCTTGACCGTTGTGCTTTTTGCATCTGCCAGAATCTCAGGCCCGGCAAAAAGCATAATCGTTGCAATCGAAAGCGGTATCGGCACGATCATCAGATACGGCCGAAGCTTTCCGAACCGGGTTCTTGTTTTATCGATCAATGACCCCATAAGCGGATCGTTGATCGTATCCCAAATACCGAGCACAAAGATCATAACGGCTACAGCTTCCTCCGGAATGCCGAAAACTTTGGTAAAGAAGAGCGAAAGATAGCCGCCGGCAACAAGATTATAGCCGAACACCTGACCGGCGTTTGCAAAACCATATGCAAGGTTTTCCTTAACGCCAACATAGCGCACTTCTTTTTCACTGTTTGCAGCGCTCACAATATTCCCCCTTAAATGAATTTTCTTTTAAAGTTTAACATAAGAATATGAAAAAGTCTATAAAAACAGACCAAATTAAACGATTTTTTTGTTGAATATGCCACAATTTGAAAAACCGCTATCAATATGATATGATGGATGAAACGAAATTTCTGAAAGGCGGTAATCCCCATGAAGATCATAATAGCAAGACACGCCGAGCCGGATTACATACATGACACCATAACGGAAAAAGGAAAAAAGGAGGCGGCGCTGCTCGCAAAACGGCTTTCACAAATCAAAATAGACGAGATTTATGTATCGCCCCTTGGCCGCGCAAAAGACACGGCGGCATATACTTTGCAGGCAACAGGCATGCAGGCGCAGGAACTGGACTGGCTGCATGAGTTTAAAGGAAAGATCCTGACGCCGAAAGGCATAGTAAGCTGCTGGGACAGATTGCCCGAAAAATGGACTGCTAAAGACGAATACTATGATTTTGAAAACTGGTATACCACGCCGCAAATACGCACGCTGAACGTTAAAAAAGAATATGATTACGTTTGCGGTAAAACAGACCGTTTTCTTTCGCAGCACGGTTATGAGCGGGATGGCAGACTTTACAGAGCCGTTCAGCCAAACCGAAAAACGATCGTTTTATTCTGCCACTTTGCGGTGGAGTGCGTAATACTCAGCAGGATATTCAGTCTCTCGCCCATGATTCTGTGGCACAATTTTGTTGCGCTCCCCTCCTCCGTTACCACGATCGTGACCGAAGAAAGAAGAAAAGGCACTGTGCAGTTCCGCTGCCTTGGATTCGGCGATGTTTCACACCTATACGCAGGAGGCGAAGAGCCGTCTTTTGCGGCAAGATTCTGCGAATGTTATGACGACGACACCCGCCATGACTAACCGCCTTTCACAGCGGTTATTATTTTTACCGCTATGGAAACGATCACTGCGCCAAGGGCAATTCCAAGCCCTGTAAGGGCCGTTTCGCGCGCATAGTAATAAAACATTTCCGAATTAAAGTGCACAAGAAAACTCATCATATAATAGAGACTTCCGCCGGGCAGCAGCGGAATGGAGCCGGGGATCATAATGACCGACGCCGGTGTTTTCACAACCCTTGCGGCAACCTCGCTGAATGCGCACAGCGCAACCATAGCAATCAGGGTGGATTTAAAAATTCCCGCGCCGGCATATTCAAACAGCGCGGCGGTAAACGCGGAGACCGCCCCGCCAAAGACCGCAATGGCAAATTTGGATTTTGAAACATGCAGGATCACGCAGAAGCCTGCTGTTCCCAACACGCAAAGTACAGCTTTCAGCATAAGATCATCCGCCATTGAACAAAAGCAGTGCTCCGGCAAAACCGAGCACAATGGCAAAAGCGGTTACAAAAGCCTCTGTAATCTCCAGAATACCGGCAATCAGATCACCGCTCATCAGATCTTTCATGGCATTGCCCACACTCATTCCGGGGATCAGCAGCATGATGGTGCCTGTCATAATCTTATCCGGATGAACGGACAGGCCCGCCGTTTGCGGCAAAAACGCAAGCACGCCGCAGACCGTGGAATCTAACAGTGTTTTTGAAAAAATATTCAGCTTAATGTTTGACGAGGGCAGAATGCCGATGATTATACCGATCAAGCCGGAAAAGAAAGCGTCTGCCAATGTGCCGCCGAAATAGACGCAGAATGCGCCGGTTGCAAGCACCGTAGCAAGATATCTCAGTAGGGGCGGATAGGCACAGTCCACCGCATGGGCTGTTTCGGATGCGCAAAGCGCGCGGGATTCACTGTTTGCCTGCTCCAGTGCGCCGAGGTTCAGATCCGTCTTATAAATCCGTTTAAACGCCGTGTATCTTTTTTCTCCGAATTCAGCCGAGGCAAAGATTAGGGAAGGTATGATAAACACGTGAATGTTTTTTGCGCCCGCGCTTTTGCAGATCCGGAGCACACATTCTTCCGCACGGGAGATCTCTCCCCCGTTTTCCACAATTTTTGCCGCGATCTGTGCGGAATGATCAAAAATTTCTTTCACAATACCACCGCCGTTAATATTGTTTGAAAAAAATATAAAAAAACACTTGCATTTTTTGCTGAAATGATATATTATATTTTTACCGTAAACGAGCGGGTCTATATCGCGGGGTAGAGCAGTTGGAAGCTCGTCGGGCTCATAACCCGGAGGTCGCAGGTTCGAGTCCTGCCCCCGCAACCATTGCAATAGAGCCAAATTTTGATGTTTGGCTCTATTATTTTTTGCGTTTTTCTAACACTTTTTCTAACATTTATGGATAAATTCAACACCGCAAGCGCGATGCATGAAGATACGCGCGAGGAAATGCTGAAAAAAGACAGAGCGATCAAAGAGGCTTCTAAAGAACTGGATCGTTTCAACAAAAAAGCATACAATTATATTCAGGCAAGGAAATTGATGAAACAGGCGGAATATTACAAAAACTGGGATCAGATCTTTGAAACCGAAACCGTAAACGCATAAATAAAATGATTTTTAAGCAAAAGCCGTTTTCTTGTAATAAAGGTTGCAGGAAAACGGCTTTTGTGTTACAATACAAACAAATATGTAAAAGGAGACCCCTTATGTTTATTCTTTGCGGAACCGTTGCCGCGCTGATCATTACCGCGGCGGAAATACTCTTCTTTTGCCGAAAAAGAAGTTTTGGAACTATTCTGCATTCGGCAATTCGAAATGTTTTTGTTATAAACCTGATATCCATTGCGCTTTTAAAATATGTATTTAAATACCAGCATTTTCTGGACACCTCGGCTTACGATGCGGAAAATTTCCTGAAGTATTTTGCGCTTTCCGTAGTGGTTGGAATCGTTTGGCTATTGCTGTTTGCCTTTGTAAACCGCTTTCTGACGTTTGAGGACGGAAAAAGAAAAAAAACGCACGGCACAAGATTCATTAAGATCTTATCCTGCTTTTTATTTATGCTGGGATGCGCGGCGTTTTTCGGCACAATCTGGGGAAAGGATTCTTTTGGTGACGTAACCGCGGACCAGCTGATCATTAATTTGTTCTCCCCCACCAGCGGCGCTGACCCGGGTGTGTATCTGGATGTTTTTGAGCGCCCTGTTTTTCAGACAATGCTTTGCACGGCGGTATTCAGCCTGTTCGTTTACGCAGATTTCAGCATCGTTTACCACGGGATCAGGAAGAAGATCACGGTGTTCAATGATCTGTTTCACAGGATCGTGAGCCTGATCCTCAGCATTGCCATGCTTGCCGGCGGGCTTGCTTACGGCATACATGAATTTGACCTTAAAGCGCTCTATAACGCCTATGTTGCGGATTCCGATTTTATAGGCGATAATTTTGCAGACCCGCGGGATACAAAAATCGTTTTCCCGAAAGAAAAGAGAAACATTATACACATATATCTTGAATCCATGGAAAACAGTTACCTTTCCGAAGATCTGGGCGGATATATGGAGCAGAACCTGATTCCTGATCTGGTGGATTTGGCAAAAGAAGGCTATGTTTTTTCAAACACGGACAGAAAATTTGGCGGCCCGCTTCAGGGAACCGGCACACAATGGTCGGTTGCCTCCATGGTAAACATGATGACAGGACTGCCGATGAAAGTGCCTGCCGAGGCAAACGCATACGGCTCCGCAGACAACTTTTTACCCGGCGCTTACACCTTTGGGGATATGCTGCGCGATCAGGGATATGAGCAGACGATCATGCTGGGCGCAGACTCTACGTTCGGCGGCGTAAAGTATCTATACCAATTGCACGGCGGCTACACGGTTTTTGACTACAATTACGCAAAGGAAAACGGATTCATACCCCAGGATTACAAACAGTGGTGGGGCTTTGAAGACGATAAACTTTATGAGTTTGCCAAAGAAGAGATTACCAGGCTTTACAACACCGGAAAGCCCTTTAACTTTACCATGGAAACGGCGGACACACACCGCCCGCACGGCTATCTGAGCAAGAACGCGCCTACACCGTACAGCGACCAGTATGCAAACGTAATTGCATACAGCAGTTCTGAAACGGTGAAATTCGTGCGCTGGATCCAGCAGCAGCCGTTTTACGAAAACACAACGGTTGTGCTTATCGGCGATCACCTGAGCATGGACACGGATTTCTTTGAAGATTTTGACCCGAACTATCTGCGCACACAGTTTAACCTGATCCTCAACCCGGCGCCGAATGTTTCAAATACGCCGGCAGAGCGGTTCAAAAACAGGCAGTACAGCAACTTTGATATGTTTCCCACCATTTTGGCAAGCATGGGCGTTGAGATCAAAGGCAACCGGCTCGGAATCGGCACGAATCTGTTTTCAGACGAGCCGACGGTTTATGAAGAATACGGATTTGACTTTGTAAACAACGAACTGGAAAAGAAAAGTGATTTTATGAACAACAATATTCTTGTAGACCCGAACGAGCCCAAGGAAGAAACGTCTGCCGATCAGACTTAGCCAAAGGGCATAACGGATCCAAGCAAAAGCGAAGCAGAAGACAACAGCAAGGAACACACCGAATCGGTGTGTTCCTTTTTAAAAGGACGGCGGCAAATCATGAAGATCTTAATAGACGGCGACGGATGCCCCGTGACGGGCATTGCCGTGAAGACAGCGCGGACATTTGGCATAAATGCTGTGATCTACTGCGATACCAGCCACGATATGCATGCATTTGAAGCAGAAGTGGTAACCGTATCCAAAGGGGCGGACAGCGCAGATTTTGCACTTGTAAATGACGCCCGGCGCGGAGACATTGTAATCACGCAGGATTACGGCCTTGCAGCGATGGCACTTGCAAAAAACGCAATACCGATCACGCAAAACGGCATGATCATCAATGAACGGAACATTGATTCACTTCTTATGAGCAGACATGCCGCAAAGGCGGCAAGACGCGCCGGAAAACGCCTGAAAGGCCCGGCAAAGCGGACAAAAGAACAGAACAGGGATTTTGAAAAAGCGCTTTTATCCGTAATAAAATCAAATTTATCTTGATATCAAATCAGATAAACTATATAATGAAAATAATAAAACTAAAATAAATCAGGAGAAATCACTATGAAAGTAAGATTACCAAAGCACAGAGAATTTTTAATAAAATTTGAGGACGGATACGACAAGGCAGACGAAGCATGGGAGGCTTTAAACCAGATCGTGAAAGACTATTCCGTAGACGGCAAATCCATCTATTCGGAAACCTTTATTGAGGACAATGAAGATAAAGTAAAAGAACTCCAGAAAAAATATGAATTCACGTATGAAATCATAGAGAAATAAGGATTACAAATGGAAAAGAAAAAGGTTTATGTTGCCGCAACGGCACATCTGGACACAGTATGGCGCTGGAATCTGGCAAAAACAATTGACGAATTCCTGCCCGATACGCTGGAAAAAAATATTCACCTGATTGAAAAATACCCCCACTACAGATTTAATTTTGAAGGCGCTTTCCGCTACAGACTGGCGGAAGAATACTATCCGCTGCATTTTGAATACATAAAAAAACTGATCAATGAGGGAAAATGGTGCGTTTCCGGCTCCGAATACGAAAACGGAGACGTCAATATCCCCTCTCCGGAGGCGCTGTTCAGAAACATTCTGCTTGGGAACGGATATTTTAAGGAAAAATTCGGAAAAGAGAGTTCAGATATTTTTCTGCCGGACTGTTTCGGTTTCGGCAAACAGTTGCCAAGCATCATAAAGCATGCCGGGCTGAAAGGATTTTCCACCCAGAAACTGAGCTGGGGATCCGCATACGGTGTGCCGTTTGACACAGGCATCTGGAAAGGCATAGACGGCAGTGAGGTCTTTGCCTGCCTTGACGCAAAATCATACAGATATAAATTTGAGGGTGACATCCGGGGCGATCTTTCCGTGATCAACAAGATCTCCAGAAATGCTTTTGAGGGCGGACTGCCGCAGACAATGCATCTTTACGGCACCGGTGACTGGGGCGGATCACCAACGGAAGAGAGCGTGCAGGCGGTTGAAGAAAGCGTGGCAAAAAATGGCGACTCGGATTTTGAAGTGGTTTCCGCATCCACGGACGAATTTTTCAACGATCTTGAAAAGTTACCGGAAGAAGAGAAAAAGAAGCTGCCCCGTTGGGACGGCGAACTGCTGATGACCTCTCACGGCGCCGGAGCATACACTTCGCGCGCAATGAACAAACGGCTTAACGCGCAAAACGAAACGCTTGCCGACGAAACGGAAAGACTCTGCACAGCGGCACAGTGCGCCGGTGTATACAACTATCCGCTGGACAATTTGAACCGCGCGTGGGAAAGAGTGATCCAGCACCAGTTTCACGATGACATCACCGGAACGGGCAATATGGACGTTTGCGCAGACAGCCAAAGCGATTATTTTCTTTCCCTCAGCGAATTTAAAAGCGAATACTGCGCGGCGGCGGGGGCGCTTGCCAACGAACTGGACACAAAATGGGTAATGGAATGCGCCGTGATCGTAAGCAACGCAGTGGCGCACAGGAGAAAAGCAGCCGTTTCGGCGCACATCCGAATGACCCACAACTGCACCTTTATAAAAGTGCTGGATAAGGACGGCAAGGAAACACCGAGCCAGATCGTAAACAAATCGGGCAAGGAGTTTGACATTGTTTTTCTTGCCGAAGTGGAGGCAATGGGGCTGAAAGTCTATGATGTGGTTCCGGCTGACAGCGCATGCAGCATAAAAACGGATCTGAAAGTCAGCGAACACGTTTTGGAAAACGAAAAATATCAGCTGATCTTTAACAAGAACGGCGATATCGCCTCTATCATTGACAAAAAAAACCGGATCAAGTTGCTTGACGCGCCCATCAAAATGGCGTGCCTGAAAGATACGGGTGCACTCTCCTACCCCGCGTGGGAAATACGAAAGAAAGACATTGACCGAGAACCATTATTCTACGCCAACTCGCCCGAATTTGAGATCGTTGAAAACGGCCCGGCAAGAGTTGCCATAAAAGTTACAAGAGAACTGGATCACTCCTCCATTGCGCAGACAGTGTTTCTGGAAAGCGGCGGCGAATACATACGCGTATTCAACAGCGTGGACTGGCGCTCCAGGCGCACCATGCTCAAAGCCGTATTTCCATTCAGCTGTTATAACCGATACGCCTCTTACGATCTTGGACTCGGCGTAATCAAACGCGAAAACAACACCGAAACCCTTTATGAAGTTCCGGCGCAGAAATGGGCAGATATTACTGCCGGAAACGGGAAATACGGCGTTTCCGTTTTTTCGGACTGCAAATACGGCTGGGATAAGCCAAGTTCCAACACGCTCCGCCTTACCTGCCTGCACACCCCTGCAGGGGCGTTCACAAAAGAAACGCGCCAGGATCTGCAGGACCTTGGCAGAAACCGATTCAGTTTTGGAATTTTCAGCCATGAGGGCGGATATGAAAACGCAACACAGCTGCAAAGCGAATGCTTTAACAAGCCGCTTACGGCGTTTCAGACCGGCGCAAGGCGCGAAGGCGACCTGACGGACAGTTTTTCCTTTATGACAGTAAATGACGCAAACTGCATCGTCAGAGCCGTTAAGGCTGCGCAGGATCAAAACGGAATGATCATTCGTGTCAACGAGGGCAGCGGGCAGGCGCGTAAAAATGTAAAACTGAAATTTTACAAAAAAATAGAAAACGCCGTGGAAACGCTTGCCAACGAAAAAGAGATCGGAACTGCCCGGTTTGCCGCCAAAACGCTTACGTTCTCCTTAAACCCGTTTGAGGTAAAAACATTCAGGATACAACTTGAAAAAGCGGAAAAGAAGCCGCGTGAAAGTTTTAAGAAGATGGAGATCGAATGCAACGCCAAGGGATTCACGCCAAACGAGAACATGAGAAACGTGATCCTGCAGGGCGGCGGCTGCTCCCTGCCGGCAGAACTCTGCCCGGCATCCGTAACAAAGGGCGGCATCACATTCAGAATGCCGGATCCGGCTGCGGATAAGGACGTAATGGTTGCACGCGGCCAGACGATTGAACTGCCGAAAAACTGCACAAAGCTATATCTGCTTGCAGCCAGCACTTTAGGAGACCGGGAGGTCATCTTTTATGCGGACGGAAAAGAAAAACCGCTGACCGTGTTCGCCTTTAACGAGCCGATCGGCATTTGGGATATGGCAGGTATGAAACAGAAAGCCAAGATCAAAGATGCCGTATTAGGCTTTGAGTTTACACACACACATCACCCTGAAGGCGATATAGCAAACGGAAAGGCGTATTTCTTTATCTACGAAATTGATATCAGAAACGCGAAAAAGTTGACTTTGCCTGAGGATAACCGGATCATCATTCTTGCCATGACGGCGGTTAAAAAGTTTTCCAATACAAGGCTTGCAACCAAGCTTACCGATGCATCGCCCGATGAAGCTTATAATTTTGATGAGATTCCGCCGATTGAAAAGATTATTGACAGATCCGAATTTGTAACCATCCGCGCCGGTAAAATACAAGATCAGAAAAACGGCGGAAAAGGCAAGGGATTTAAACGGGATAACCTGATTACTAACATTATCAGATCCTATACAAAATCCGAATGGTAAGCAACGAAAAAGCATTCATAAAAAACGCATAGTATACAAAAAAGAGCGCCCCCTGAGTATACAGCAATTGTATATTCAGGGGGCGTTTTTTGTAAAGCCAGAAATCTTTACAGGAATTTTTTGTTAAATTCTTTGTTGAAAACCTTGTTGATAATGTTGAAAAACGGTTTTTAATTCTTATAAAAACTTAATCTTGTAAAGTAATAATACTTTATATCAATATCTTCAACACAGTTTTGAACATTTTAAAGAGAAAATATGCACATTGATAAAAAGAAAACAAAAAGCATATACAAAAGCCTTTGCATATTGCAAAGGCTTTTCATAATCTGCTTATTTCTTATTGAACAGGCTTACGATATCGTTGAACGTATCCGAATCATTTGCCGTGAAAGAGCTTGCCGGCTGTGCTTCCGGAGGCGCAACCTCAATGTTTGCCGTTGTGGATTTGATTGGAGCGCCGGGTCCCTTATCGCCGAATCTGGTTGCAACAACGGTGATAATCATTTCGTCCTCAAGCGACTCATCCACATTTGCACCCCAGATGATCTCACAATCCGGATGAACAGCATTTTTAACAATGGTGGATGCCACATCAATCTCTTCCAGACCGATATCGGAAGAAGCAGTGATATTGAGAAGAACGCCGCGAGCGCCGTCAATGGAAGTATTAAGCAGCGGGCTGGAAATAGCTGCCTGCGCAGCAACCTCTGCCTTATCCTTGCCTTTCGCTCTGCCAACGCCCATATGCGCGTAACCGGCGTCTTTCATGATTTCCGTTACGTCGGCAAAGTCACAGTTTACAAGACCGGTAGCATTTACAAGATCAGAAATAGACTGAACAGCCTGGCGAAGAACATCGTTTGCAATCTCAAACGCATTGAGAAGTGTGATTCTTTCATCTGTAACGAATTTCAGATTCTCATTTGGGATAACCATAATGGAATCCACATACTGCGCAAGCTCGTCTATGCCGACCTGCGCCTGATCCATACGTCTTTTACCTTCAAAAGCAAACGGAGTTGTAACAACGCCGACTGTAAGTATACCAAGATCTTTCGCAACCTGCGCAACAACGGGAGCCGCGCCGGTGCCTGTGCCGCCGCCCATACCGGCAGTGATGAATACCATTTCAGCGCCTGTAAGTGCGTCTGTAATTGCCTCTCTGCTTTCATCAGCGGCTTTTTTGCCAACCTCAGGTTTTGCGCCGGCACCGCGGCCTTTCGTTGCCTTTTCGCCGATCAGAATCTTCTGAGAAGCCTGCGACTTAGCAAGAGCCGGTTTATCACTGTTTATGGCAATAAACTCTACATCCTGAATATTACAATGCACCATGCGGTTTACGGCGTTTCCGCCGCCGCCGCCGACGCCGACTACTTTAATGGAAACAACTTTTGTATCTTCCGTGTCTATTTCATATCTTCCCATTTTTTATTCTCCTTGTATGTAGTATAGTTAGACTCTGAGTTGTCTGTACTCTCTTATTGTAACAATATTGTAATCATTTTGCAATATTTTTTTCTATTTATGAACAATATTTCTTTCAAATTTTATAAAATATTTGCGCAATAATTTGTGCAGTATAAACAAAACTTGATTTTTTGCGAAAATTTGTTCTATTTTTGTAAAGTGATCTCCTTTACATAATTTGTAACCTTATTCAGGTGTAAAGTAAGATTGCTTGTCAACGGTAAGATTTAAATTTCCTTTCATATTTGAGCCGTCTTTATCTAATTGTTCGCAGGATGCAAGCCCTCTGATGATCTTATCTTCCAGATTATCCAGCGTACCCAATTCAAATGTGATGCGGCCCATATATACAATATAGTTGCTGTTTACGCCTTTTGTATAGATCTCCGTTGCCTGCGCCATACCCGTTTTGCTGATGCCGGCTGCAATTTCATTCAACCGCTGCTGAACAGCAGTATCGCTGAATGCAATGGTTGTGCCCGGATTGGCGCTGCTGATCTCCGCGCTGCTGATCAATATGGTATCCGCCGGGTTTTGCGCCGCTGCGTTTTCCAACACCTTAAACTGCGCATCCAGCAGGATATACGTGCCATCTGCATTTTCTATGGCATAGGACGCGATCGTATCCGTTACATGGATATGCAAGGTATTGGGAAGTTCCCTGTTGATCGTTACGGTGCCGATATACGGCAGTCTGCGTGTGATGCTGTCTGCTATTTCTTCTTCACTGATCAAAAACAGATTGTTTCCGGAATTGATACCCGACGCGTCCACAATCTCCTGCTCTGCATAAATACCGCTCCCCTGCGCGGTTACCGTTTCTGTTTTAAAGAAAACCGTAAGAGACAGCGTAACGCCGAATGCCAGCAGAACCACAAGCAGGCAAAATGCGAGCAGCGCTCTTCTGACATTGTTTTTTAATTTTCTTTTTTTATTTTGTCTGCGCCGCGTCTGGTTTTTTGTTGGGCGCATCGAATCGCCGCCGAGATGGCTGTCTGCCCTATATACTTTCGGAGGCTCCAGATCATCAAGCGGCGCTCTTGCATGATAACTTTTTTCAGAAACACTGCGTTTTCGTTTTTTATTATCTTTCATATTCTTTTCTCTCTATAACCGCTCCTATTTTTCTGAGATTCTTTTCTATATGTTCATAGCCCCTGTCTATATGGCATACATTGCCGACTGAGGATGTGCCCACAGCGGCAAGCGCAGCCAAAACAAGAGACGCGCCGCCGCGGAGATCGGTGGAATACACATTTGCGCCAAAAAGATCGCGCACGCCGTTTACAACGGCGATTCTGTCATTCACCGTGATATCCGCGCCGAATCGGCGAAGTTCGCTGATATGCTTATATCTGCCGTCAAACACGCTTTCATTAAAAACCGAAGTTCCTTTTGCTTTGGAAAGCGCAGCCATAAAAACGCTCTGGCAATCCGTAGGAAACCCGGGATACGGCATTGTTTTTATATTTTTAACGCGTTTCAGCCTTTTGGGAGAGATGATTTTAAGATCAGTGCCGGATAAATAGATTCTGCACCCCATCTCGCTGAAAACGGGAATGACCGGAACAAGATGCGCCGCGCGCACGTTTTTCACAACAAGTTCCTTTGCCTGAAGCGCACCTGCGCACATATAAGTGGCCGCAACGATCCGATCCGGGATCACGGTATGGGCATTGGGAAAAAGTTCGTCTACGCCCTCAATCTCCACCGTGCTTTCCCCTGCGCCGAAGATTTTGGCGCCGCAGGCATTCAAAAATGACGCCAGATCACTGATCTCCGGTTCTCTTGCCGCGTTGATGATCGTTGTTTTACCTTTTGCAAGGACGGAAGAAATCATAATATTTTCCGTTGCCCCAACGCTTGGAAATGACAAAAAGATCTTTGCGCCGTGAAGCCGCTGCGCGCGGCAGTGTATGCAGCTGCCGTTTTCGCTGATCTGCGCGCCCATTTTTTTCAGGGAACTCAGGTGCAGATCAATCGGCCTTACACCTATATCGCAACCGCCGGGCGGGCACAGCAGCGCTTCTTTGCACCGCGTAACAAGCGAGCCGAGAAAGATGATGGAAGAACGCATCTCACGCATCATTTCCTCGGGAATGTCATTATTGATAATATTGGATGTATTTATAATAAGCGTGTGTTTTTCACGCTGAACCTCAGCGCCCAGATGCCTGAGGATTTCAATGGACGCGGTTACATCACTGAGGTCGGGAACATTATGTAGAACCGTTTCTCCCTTAATGAGCAATGTTGCCGCAAGGATCGGCAGCACCGCATTTTTTGAACCGTGAACGGAGATCTCTCCGCCCAGCGGCTGATTGCCTGTAATAATAAGTTTTTCCAAGTTAGCCACCTGCCTGCATATTCTGTATCATTCTATGCAAACAGCGGCGCTTTGCTAAATTATTTGCGGCAAAGGGATACGATGATCTGCGCGATTCGCTCTGCCGAATCGGTTACAGCCATCTTTTTGGCGTTCTTACCGATCTCAGCCAGTTCCTCTTTATTGGAAAGCACTTCATCCATCACGCTTTGCAGGCGCTCAGCAGTCAGTTCATTCTCCTCTATGATTCTTGCGGCGTTTCTTTTTACAAGCGCCATAGCGTTGTGATACTGGTGGTTTTCAGCAACATAGGGGCTGGGGATTAATACAGAAGCCTTGCCGAGCGCCTCGATCTCTGAAAGGGTTGACGCGCCTGCCCTGCTGATCACAAGATCCGCAGCAGCCATACAAATATCCATATTATCTATATACTGCCTGACTTCTACAGTGCCTTTTCTGCCGTTTTTGAATCCGGCTTTTTCAAATTTTTCTAGATAACCGCCGCCGTTGGTACCAACGGAATGAATGTGATGGTATTTGCCGTTTTCAGCGCTGTTTAAAAGAATCGCATACATCGCCTCATTGATCGGTTCGGCGCCTAAAGAGCCGCCGAAGGAAAGGACAAGCGGTCTGTTGTCTATCCCAAGCTGCGCGCGGGCAAAATCGCGGTCTGCATTCAAGAGTTCGCCCCTTACGGGCAGACCGGTGATGACCGGCGGATTTTTGGATTCCAGCCTGGAAACGGCGTCCTCCACGGTTACCAAAACAGCATCCGCCTTTTTGGCAAGCGTTTTGTTTGTGATACCGGGAAATGCGTTCTGCTCATGAATGCAGGTAGGGATCTTCAGTTCCGCAGCCTCTTCAATGACAGGGCCGGAAACATAACCTCCGAAACCGACGCAGACATCGGGCTGAAAATCACGGATGATCTTTTTGCTTTGCCCTTTGGATTTAAAGATTCTGAAAACGGTTTTCAGATTATATACGATTGCAGACGGGGACATGGATCTTCGAAAGCCTGAAATATCCACGGTTTTAAATTCGAAGCCCGCATTCGGAACCAGGCGGGATTCCATATGATCTGATGTGCCCACAAAAAGGATCTGCGCATCTGCATAATGTTTGCGAATATAAGACGCCACGGCAAGCGCCGGATTAATATGGCCGGCAGTGCCGCCTGTTGCAAATAAAATCTTCATTACTGCTCCTATTCGACCGACTGAATATCGGCCTTTTTTTGATTGGCTCTTCTGGAGACGCCGAGCACAACGCCCATCTCACCAAGAATCATGAGCAAAGCGGTGCCGCCGTAACTGAAAAACGGAAGAGAGATACCTGTATTCGGAATAAAATCCGTTACAACCAGAATATTGAGCGCCACCTGCACACCAAGCTGGGTGGCGATGCCGATAACCAAGAGCGACGCGAATTTATCGTTGATGGATACGGCAATCTTAAACGCCCGGATCACAAGCGCGGCAAAAAGAAGAATGATGACCGCCGCGCCGATAAAGCCGAGTTCTTCGCACACGATGGAAAAAATAAAATCGTTCTGCGGTTCGGAAACATACAGATATTTCTGTTTGGAATTTCCGAGGCCGACGCCGAAAAATCCGCCGGAGCCGATTGCGTAAAGCGAATTATTGGTTTGCCAGCGCGCGCCGAGCGGATCATAACTTTTGTCTGTAAACGCGCGGAGTTTTTCCTGCACATACTCCGGCAGGATCTGCGGAAAGGTAAACACCACGATGCAAAGCGCGACCACAAGGCCGCAGCCAACGATAAACAGCCTTTTATCCGCGCCGCCGGCAAACATCAGGGAAAGTCCGATAATGCCGACGATGATTGTGCCTGACACATGATTTTCCGCCATGATCAAAACGCAGTAAACGGCAATAATGGCGGCAGGGATCAGAATGCCGTATTTAAACGTGCCTATATATTTGGAATAGATACTGATATAAGCCGCAAGGGTGGTGATGAGTGTAAATTTTGCAATATCGGACGGCTGAAAGGTAAACAGCCCGCCAACGGGAATATACCGTCTAAAATCCTCGCCCGCCTCAGAGGATACGCTTGTGTGATAAAACAAAACAAGCACAAGCAAAAATATGGTTACGCCGAGGAGTATGGGCGCTGCGGCTTTAAAGATCTTATAATTCAGTTTGGAAATGAACAGCATTGCGGCTATGCCAAGCACCGCAAAGATCAGCTGCCTGATAAAATAGTGATAGGAATTGCCGGATTCAAAATAGGAATAAGGATAAGACGCCGAAAACAGCATGACCAGCCCAACAGCAAGAATGATGATGGTGAGCGCAAAAAACGGAACGTCAAACGCGCCGGTAACAAAGATATCGGATTTACTTATATCTTTAAAGCCAAGACCCTTTTTCGGTCTGACGATCTTCTCCCCGCCCTGCGGCTGCTGTGCTCTTTTACCGCGGCGTGCTTTTCTGCCGCGGTCATCCGGATCCGGATAGCGTATCGGAGGGGTAAGTCTTTCCGGCATGGCTGTCTTCCTTTCTGAAATTATAGTTGTAAGATATGAAAAAATATAAAATTAAGGATAAACAAAATAAATACTTTTTATAAACAGGCGTGCACCGGCGCACAGGATCAGGCGGCAGTGTTGCCGAAAACGTAGAGCAAAACGCCGATGGCGCAGCCTGCAATATTGACAAGTGAGAATACAATGCAGATTTTCTTTTCTTTCCACCCGCACATTTCAAAATGGTGATGGATGGGCGCCATTTTGAACACACGCTTGCCGTGGGTGATCTTGAAATAACCGATCTGAATAATATCACTGAGCGTTTCACAAACATAAATGATACCGATCGGCAAAAGCAAGAACGGGCTTTTGATTGCAAACCCCAGTGAAACAACAAGACCGCCGAGAAAGAGCGAACCCGTATCCCCCATAAACACCTTTGCGGGGTTCCAGTTCCAGCAAAGGAAGCCGCACATGGCGCCGAGCAGAGCAGTGGAAAGGATGCCCAAACCTGCAAAATTTTCAATAAAGGCGATCACGGTAAACGCGGCTGCCACCGTCAGCGTAACGGATGGGCAAAGGCCGTCTATACCATCCGTAAGGTTTACGCTGTTTACACAGCCGTAGACGATCACAATGGAAAGCGCCCAGAAAATGATTCCCGTGAAAAAGTTTTTGGAAAAATCAACCGTTCCGATAAACGGGAAATACCAGATCGTATTTTTGGAGATCCAAAGCGTAGCCACGTAACCGATCGTCATAACCAACTGACCGATCGTTTTCTGTTTCGGCGTCAGGCCCTCGTTTCTTTTTAATTTGATCTTGGTGAAATCATCCGCGAAACCAACGATTCCGCAGCCGAGCGCAAGCATCAGCCCGGCGATCAGCAGCGTTTTTTCGCGGCCGGTAAGAATAGCGGAATATTCGGTTTCCAGATTTCCGCCCAAAGCGGTAAACAAAACCGCCGAAATAATGAAGGCGCAGAAGATGCCGGCAATGAACATAAGCCCGCCCATATTGGGTGTGCCCTGCTTTTTCTTATGCCATTTGGGGCCGATATCCAGTATTGTCTGCCCGAATTTCAGTTTGTGAAGCCAAGGAATCACGACGAATCCAAGGGCGGCTGTTACGGCAAAGCCGATCACAGCGCTGATTGCCGCTGCGGCTGTTATGCACATTTGATCTCCCACCTTTATTATTCCTTATTTTTATTGAATTCCTGTAAAATTTGAGCAACTGCCTCGCGCTCATCAAAATGGATTGTGCCGGTTGGCAGTATTTGGTAAGTTTCATGCCCTTTTCCGGCAAGAAGAATAATATCATCCCGGCGCGCATGCTCCATTGCCCAGTGTATTGCCTCTTTACGGTTTTCCACAACCACATAGGGCGTGGACACGCCTTTCATGCCAACAAGGATATCCTCAATGATGGCATGGGGATCTTCCGAACGCGGATTATCCGAAGTAACAACGCAGAAATCCGAAAGTTCCGCCGCGATCTTGCCCATTTTGGGGCGTTTTGTTTTATCTCGGTCTCCGCCGCAGCCGAACACGGTTACGATGCGCCCTTTGGCGATCTCGCGAAGAGAAGAGATAATATTTTCCAATCCGTCCGGAGAATGGGCATAATCGATAATTACGGTATAGTCTGTGCCGGGGGTAGGAACGACCTCAATTCTGCCCTTTACGCCGGAAGATTTTGAAACCGCATTTAAAACGGTGCCGAAATCGACGCCAAGGGTTACGGCAACTGCCGCCGCGCAGAGGGAATTATATACGGAAAATCTGCCGGGTATAGGGCAATGCACTCTGCCGATATAATCGCAGACAAGATCATATTCCACACCGTTTGCCTTGAATTTTACATTTTTTGCCACAAAGTCAGCGTCATTTGTATTTACGGCGTAGGTTACCACACTGCACGGAAGATTGGCGACAATGGAAAGCCCGTGCGGATCATCCGCATTGGTAACCGCTTTTTTACAGTTTTTAAAGAGGATCCGTTTTGCCTCAAAATAATTTTCAAAAGTTTTATGATAATCCAGATGATCCTGCGTCAGATTGGAGAAAGCGGCAACGTCAAAAGTGAGTCCGTTTACTCTGCCCTGCGCAAGCGCCTGGGAGGATACTTCCATAACGCAGTATTCGCAGCCCTCCCGCACCATCAGGGAAAACAGTTTTTGCAGTTCATAGGGATCGGGCGTTGTGAATTTTGCGGGATAGATCTCGCTGCCCACCATATTCTGAACCGTGCCGATCAGGCCTGTTTTTTTACCGGCACTTTCCAGAATCTGTTTAATCAGAAACGTGGTGGTGGTTTTGCCGTTCGTGCCGGTAATGCCAACCAGTTTCAGCTTCTCTGCCGGATTGCCGAAAAAGTTGGCGCAGACAGCGGAATAAACGGTTCTTGTATTTTCAGTAACGATCTCGCCGTCTAAACCAAGATCCCGTTCCACCAGCACAGCGGCAGCGCCCTTTTGAAGTGCGTCCCGCGCGGCCGTATGGCCGTCAAACGTGTTGCCTTTGATGCAAACAAACAGGCATCCTTCACCCACGGATCTGGAATCCTGTGTTACATTGGTAATCTCGCGGTCTGTGTATTCATTTTTAACAGGTATTCCCTTTAAGATTTCGGATAATTTCATCAGTAGTCCCCCATTTTATTCTCAGTCCAAAACAGCCTGCGTTGATTTGAAACTTACGGTTACAACCGTTCCGATTTCTACCTCTTTTCCGGCATCTTCGCTTTGCTTGTATGCCACAACAAGCGCATCATTTGCCGTATTGCCGGATATCTCCAGATTAATGTTGTTTGAAGCTGCAAGCCGGTTTGCCTGCGCAACCGTCAGCCCTGCGAAATCCGGTACTTTCACCGTTTGCTTTTCGGTGTCCTCCGTATAGATCACCACGGTGCCGCCGGACGGAATCGTTGCGCCGGATGCCGGAGACTGGTTGAGCACTTTGTCTCCGTCTCCAACAACCTTCACTTCAAGGCCGGCGTTTTTGATGGTGTTTTCCGCCTCTTTTGCGGATTTGCCGATCACGGCGGGTGTAGATACGGAAAGATCTTTCTTTTCTTCATCGGTATAAACAGGCTCTATACCGAGTTCCGCCATACTCTCCTCAATCACAGTTGCGGCGATGGGCGCGCAGATTGCGCCGCCGCCGAGATCCACATTCGGCTCGTCGCAGATGATGAGCATGGCGATCTGCGGATCATCCGCAGGCGCGATGGCTGCAAAAGAAACGATATATTTATCTTTTTCACCGGGTTTTGATTCGCCGAGTTTTGTGGAAGTACCCGTTTTGCCGCCTACGCGGTAGCCTGCTACGTAGCCGTTTTTACCTGTGCCGTTATCCACAACGGACTGCATCATCTGGCATACTTTTTTGGAAATATCTTCGCTGATGACTTGCCTTACCACATTGGGCTGTGTTTTTGAAACGGTATTGCCGTTTTCATCCGTAATTTCAGATACCACATAAGGCGTAAGCAATTTGCCCCCGTTTGCGATTGCGCAAAGCCCGGTGCACACCTGTATGGGTGTAAGGCTGTTCGTCTGCCCGAAAGAAGCGGAAGAAAGTTCTACAATACCGTATTCATCCTCTTTATAATACTGCGGGCTTGCCTCGCCGGGAACATCGATTCCGGTTTTTTCGGTAAAACCGAATCCGTTGAAATATTTGTAATAGTTGTGCACGCCAAGTTTTTGGCCGAGCGTGATAAAGAACGGATTGCAGGAGTTTTCAAGGCCCTGTGTAAGAGTTTGCGTGCCATGGCCGGGATGATAGTGGCAGTGCATGATGTGTTTATCCACTTTGATTGAGCCGGTGCAGGTATATTTCGTATCCAGGGTGGCAACGCCCTCCTCCAGCACGGCGGACGCCATAAAGGTTTTGAATACCGAGCCTGGCACGTATGTATCGGAAACGATGAAATTTCTCCACTGCCTTTGAATATATTCGCTTTGCTTTTCCGTTTTTTGTGTTTCGTCCTGTATGGAATCCAGTTCTTTCTGATACTCTTCGTAAGTGATCTTATAAGGATCGTTGCAGTCATAATCCGGCAGGGACGCCATGGCGAGCACTGCGCCCGTATTGCAGTCCATCACAACGCCGTAGCACCCTTTTGCGGAATACTCGTTGAGCGTTCTTTCCAGCTCTTTTTCCAGATAATACTGGATCGTTGTATTGATCGTAAGTTTCAGGGAATAGCCGTCCTGCGCGTCATAGGATGTTTCATAATCGTTTGAGATTGAATTGGACTTTGCGTCTTTTGCGGTGATGACCCTGCCGTTTGTGCCGGTAAGCTGTTCGTTATAGTAAGATTCTATACCGGCAAGGCCCTGATTATCTGCGCCTGTAAAGCCGATCACGGACGAGGCAAGTTTTCCGTAAGGATAATACCTGCGTGTGCCCTCTTCAAAGCCGATGCACAGGGAAAGTTTGTTATCTGACACAAACGCGGCAATCTCTTCTTTCAGCCTGTTTTCAACATTTTTCTCAACAACCTGATATTTGCCGTCCGCCTTGCTCTTTTCCAGAAGTTCCTGCTTTTGTTCGTCATCATACTCAAAAGCGGAGGCAAGGTAATCCACGATCGTCTGGCGGTTATCGTCTGTGATATTGGAAGGATCCAAAAACACCGTCCATACTGTTGCGGACTGGGCAAGGATATTTCCTTCGCTGTCATAGATCGTGCCGCGGTTGGCTTCGATCTCCGTATCGGAAAGCTGCTGGCTCTGCGCCTTATCGGCATATTCCTCGCCTTTAACAACCTGAATATAAAAAAGGCGGCCGATATCCGTTACGAACAACAGCGCGATCACCAAAAACAGGATCAGCGCTCTTGACTTGAACACTTTTCTGAATGAAGTCATATCCGCTCCGCCTTTCTTTAAGTGAAAGCCGGCGGCATTTCACTTAAGTTATATATTATATAAAATAATTTTATGAGAGCCGAAAAAATACGGCTCTCAATATAATACTGCCAAAGCGCGGCTTTTATTCCGCACCGTCCTGCTGCGTTTCGCTCTGCTGCTGTGTTTCCTGCTCAGCATGCTGCGCCTCATACTCAGAAGTGTCAATATACCTGATCTGATTAGACTGAAGCCGCGTCATGCCGAGTTTTTCAAGGGCATAACTGTCTATCTGCGAAACGGAAACAAGCGCTTCCAGCTCCGCATTCAGGCTTACATTATCACTTTTTGCAACGGAGATCTCCTGCTGAATACCGGCAATGCTTTTTGTGAGTTCATTTTTCTGCACGTACGTAAACAAAACGGCAGAAAGCATGGCAAGCACCAAAGAGACCACGATCGTGATCTCCGCAACGCGCACGCGCGCCGCCCGCTGCTCTTTAACAAGCTGCGCCTTGCTTTTTCTCTCCGTATTGGGGCTTAAAGTCAGTTTTTTCCTTGCCGGTCTGCGCACCTCCGGCGCGGCGGAGGAACGAGTTCTGTTAAACGCTTTCAGCGCATAAGCGGCATCGCCGTCATACGAATATCTTCTGAAATCGCTGTTGTTGACCATTTATTTTTCCTCCTTTTTAAAATTCCCGAACGGAACGTTCAGTATTTCTTAAACGCTCTGAGCCTTGAGGAACGCGCACGCGGATTTTCCTTAATTTCCTGCTCTGACGGCGTTTTTGACTTAAATAGAAGTTCGCCTTTCGGCTTATTGCCGCACACGCACACCGGAAATTCCTTGGGGCAGGTGCAGCCGCGCGTCCACTCGGCAAAAGCATCTTTCACGATCCGGTCCTCCAGTGAATGAAAGGAGATAACGGCAATAATGCCGCCGGGGTTTAAGCATGCAAAAGCATCGTTCAGCGCTGTTTTCAGTTTTTCCAGTTCGCCGTTTACCTCAATGCGGATCGCCTGAAATGTTTTTCTGGCTGGATGCCCTTTTTTCAGTTCTTTCGCCGGCATAGACGCCCGAATCACATCTACGAGTTCAAACGTGGTTCGGATCGGTTTCTCCTGCCGCCTGCGCACAATGTTTTTGGCGATGGAGCGGCTGTATTTTTCCTCGCCGTAGCGGTAAATGACATCGGCAAGCGTATGTTCATCATAAGTATTGACCACATCGTAAGCGGAGATACCGCTTTTTGACATACGCATATCCAGCGGCGCATCCTGATGAAAGGAAAAGCCGCGGTCTCCGTTATCAAGCTGAAACGAACTGACGCCGAGATCCAGCAAAAAGCCGTCCATACCGTTTATGCCAAGCGAAGAAAGAATCGTTTTGATATTTGAAAAATTATCGTGAACAATGGTAACATTCGGAAATTCCGCAAGCCTTTCGCCCAGGACTTTGACGGCGTCCGGATCCTGATCCACGGCAATCAGCCTGCCCGCCTGTTTGGCGATCTCCCTTGCGTGACCGCCGCCGCCGGCAGTGCCGTCCACGATCAGTTTGTTTTTATTCAGTTCCAGAGCCTTGATGGACTCATCAAACAGTACGCTTTTATGAACAAATTCCATATCCGTCTTCTTTATCTTCTCAGCCCTGATCGGAAACCGGGGCGCCGTCTGCATGGTTTGCTCTGTCCATCAGATCATAAATACCGATATTCGGGTCAAACGTATTATGCATTTTTTCATACTGCGCAGGGCTCCATATCTCGATTGAGCGGCCGTTGCCCTCATAGATGACATCGCTGTCATTGGAAAGCATTGCCATTTCTTTTAAACGCTGATTAAGTGTAAATCTGCCCTGGGAATCCAGAGACGCCTCTTCGGTTTTGCTGAGCAATTCCTTGGAAGTATTGTATCTGTTGTTTTCAGAACCGATCTGGGTGCTTTCATATACCTTTTCAAACTCTTCGGTGGGATAAAGCGTTAAGCAATGGCACCCTTTTACGGTTACGGCAACCACATAAAATTCCCTGCCGAGGCGTTCACGCCATTTTGTGGGCACGGAGAGCCTGCCTTTACTGTCTAATTTAAAATTATCTAATGTGCCTGCAAACAGCAAATTCATGCGCTCTCCTCCTTTTTTGAGAATTTTTTGTGGGATTTAATTGGAATTCATGGGATTTCAATTGATTTTCCACCTATTGACTTAATTATAATAGGATAAAGTACAGTTGTCAAGGCAAAAATCAGCGGGGCGGATTTTGTAACTAAATTGTAATATTTGATGCGGCAGTTGTTTTGTTGTGTTCAGTCTGTTAATATGTTATAATTCTATATGCTGACTATAGGCGATAACTGATTATGAAAGGAGCCGAAAAAACAAACATGGCTGATTACAAAACCACCTGGAGGGAAAAGATCGGGTACGGCGTAGGCGCGATCGGTCTTGATCTTTCTTACGGACTTTTCTACTCGTATCTTTCCTATTATCTGTCCAGTGTGCTGGGGCTGAAAGAAGCGTTTTTGCTGATTCTGACGCCCCTTGCAAGAATATGGGACGGCATCAACGATCCGATCATGGGCACAATCGTGGACAGCACCAAAACAAAGATGGGCAAATACCGCCCGTGGATCCTGATTGGCACGGCGTCAAACGCAATTGTGCTTTCGCTTTTATTCACATCTTTCGGCATGAGCGGCACAAAACTGTATGTTTACATAGGTTTTATGTATGTGCTGTGGGGCATGACGAACACAATGGCGGATATTCCGTACTGGTCCATGGTGCCGAGTTTTACAAATGACCCGAAAGACAGAAATCTGGTTGCCACCGTTGCAAGAACATTCAGCGGCTTCGGCCAGGGTGTTATAACGGTTATGACCCCCATCGTTTTGCCGCTGCTTTCAAGCGGTATGGAAAAGACGGAAGACGGCTACAGCGAATCCGGATTTTCACGCTGGGCAATCATCTGCGGCATACTGCTGGTTACCTTTGCAGTGATCTGCGTTGCCTCCACCAAAGAACGGCATGTGGTTTACAACACGGAAAAATTCAGTTTTAAAAAGATGTTTAAAGTAATCGGCTCCAACGATCAGCTGGTTGTATTTATGATCTTTGCGATGATCTCCAACGCCGGCTGGTATCTGACAAGCGGCACGGCGGTTTACTACTTCACCGATGTGCTTGGCGAAAGCACGGCGCAAAGCCTGTTTTCCGTGATTGGCGCGATCGGATCCGTGCTGGGACTGCTTGTGATCCCCGTTTTGAGTAAAAAGTTCACGAACCGCACGATCTATCAGATCTCTCTGATCATGGCGATCATCGGTTACGCGCTGATGTATCTGTTTGGCCCTGTGCTGAAGATCACAATTGCGCTGGATATCAGTTACATTCTGGCGAGCATCGGCATCGGATCCATGTTTGTGGCGCAAACGGTATTTCTTGCCGATATTGTAGACTACGGTGAATACAAAAACGGAAAACGAAACGAGAGTATCACCTTTTCCATGAAAGGGTTTCTTCAGAAAATGGCATACACCATTCAAACGATATTCCTTTTCGGCGGTCTGGGAATCATGAATTATAATGAACAGATCCTGAGCGGAACCATTAACGACGCCACAAAGACGGCGATCGGCATCATCTGTTTTGCTATACCGCCTGTTTTGATGGTGATTTCCCTGATTGTATTCAGCACAAAATTTAAACTATACGGCGAACTGAAACAGACCGTTCATGATTACATTGCAGATAAGCGCGCGAAAGAGGCGGCTGAAACCGACGCAGAAAACGCATAAATGGAAAAAGATCCTGCCTGATTTTGACCGGCAGGATCTTTTTTCTGCGATAGGTGGACAAACTCCACGTTTCGTTCCTTGCTTTTCTTAAAATTTTACGGTAAATTCAAAGCAAGAGGTGGTTTTATGAAAAAAACGGTCACAGCAATGATTACCGTACTTTTAGCAATACTTTTATGCGGATGCGCCGCACTTTTCGGCACGGGCACCGAAAACACAAAGATCGATCTGGGCGCATCCGAAATCTACACAAGCAGTGAGCTGCAAAATGCCGCGGATCATATTCTTGCGGAATTCCGATCTTGGGAATCCGTGGAAGAGGTTTACACACTGACCTACTGCGGCGATGAAAAAGCGGCGGACAATCTTGAATACTGCAACCAGTTAAACGAAAAAGAATATGATCAATGCGTGGTTTTTGAATCTGCTTTCCTTACTTCCGGTTCTGCAGAATCCGAAGGGTTTGAGGCAAATTCCCGCTATGACGGATGGGAATGGTACTTAGCGCGCGCAAACGGCGGCGAGTTGGAGATCCTGACCTGCGGATACGCATAAGCCTGCAGTAAGGGTGTATTTTTACGAAACTGCGATATTGACAAAATTTTCTGCTTGCGTTATAATATGCGCCGTTAGCAAACGGAGGCATAAAAACTGATAACCATTAAAGAAGCGGCAAAAAATAAAAAACAGTTTATTCTGCGGTGCATCATTCTGTGCATGGGGCTGGCATTTATGGCGCTTGGAGTGGCATTTTCCATAAAGGCGGATCTGGGTGTGTCACCCATTTCCAGCGTGCCCTACATAACAGGCTATATTTCCGGGCTGAGCACCGGCACAACCACATTCATCATGAACGTTCTGTTTGTGGTGATTCAAATTTTGATTTTACGAAAACAGTATGATAAGTTTCAGCTTTTGCAGATCCCCGCATCGCTGCTCTTCGGTGTGCTGATTGATCTGTTTGAATGGATCATAAAAGGGCTTGGATATTCAAATTATTTGGAGCAATGGGGCTATTGCGTGCTGGGTATTCTGTTTCTTGCATTTGGCGTCAGCCTGGAGGTTGCCGCCGGGCTGATCACAAACGCAGGCGAAGGCATTGTGCTTGCCGTGTGCCGCGTTGCCCCTATAAAATTCGGAAATATGAAAGTTGTGTTTGACGTGACCCTGATGCTGATCACCGTAGTGATCTCGCTGATTGCCCTGCACCGGCTGGAAGGCGTGCGCGAGGGCACGGTTGCCGCGGCAATATTTGTGGGCCAGGTAACAAAGATCTTTTCCCGCTTGCTGAGGCCGTTTATCAGAAAATATCTTTCGGCGGACGAGGACAAACAGGAACAGAAAGCCTGATCAAAACAAGCCCTTATAAAGGCATAAAAACAGCGCCCGATGCCATATGCATCAGGCGCTGTTTATTATTTTCTGTTGGATTGTTCGAGATCAAGCAAAAAGCACTTTTTGTCCGTTCCGCCGGCAAATCCGGTTAGGCTGCCGTCTGATCCGATGATCCGGTGACAAGGCACAAGAATGAGCAGCGGATTATGATGGAGCGCGCCGCCGACTGCCCGGGCGGCTTTCGGTTTGCCGATCATGGCGGCAAGTTCCAGATAGGTTGCCGTTTTGCCGTAAGGGATCTTCAAAAGCTGCGTATATACGCTCTGCCGAAACGGCGTTTCTTTTTCAAACGAGAGCGGCAGATCAAACGTTTTCCGTTTTCCGAGGAAATACGCACTGAGCTGTGCAGCCGCCTGCTCCGCCAAACATGACGGCGAGGAACGTTCTTCATTTTTGCCGTCCGCAAGCGTTACGCGCACGATTTTTTCTTTTTCTTCATACACGCCCATTCTGCCGAGCGGTGAATCAAAATAAACAAAATGCAAAAGAATTACCCGTTAAAAGTTATTCGTTGGCGCCTCTCTTATTGTTCAGGCCCTGGCGGATTCTTCTGACATCCGCAAGCGCTTTATAAAGAGAGTCGTCTATGGCAAGGAGGGTGTCGTCCGCGTAATTATTAACAGCAGTCAGCATTTCCCTGCTCTTGTTCTGCGCATTTGTGAGCATATCGTTTGCTTTTGTAGTTGCATCGCCAAGGATCTCTGAAGCCTGGTTTTTGGCATCCTGAATATAGGCGTCGCCCTCTTCCTTGGCTTTTGCGGTGATCTCTGCCGCTTCTGCCTGTGCGGTCTGGGTGATCTGGTCACGCGCAACAAGTTCTCTTGCCTGCGCCTGCGCTTGGGCAATGATCTCGTCCGCCTCTTTCTTTGCCTCATCCAGAATGCTGTTTCTGGAATCCACAATTGCCTTTGCCTGTTTGGTTTCCTGCGGCGTATTGAGGCGAATGTCCTCGATTATGGTTTTGATCTTGTCCACATCAACAAGACTTTTTTTCGTCATCGGCATGGAAGTTGCGTCATCCAGCACATCTTCCAGATCTTCAAGCAAAATATCTGTATTAGTCATTCTTTATTTCTCCTTTACATCTTAATACAACTTCATCTAAAATTTCCTGCGGCACAAAGCGGGATATATCCCCGTCTAAGCGGCAGACTTCTTTTACCATGCTGGAAGACAAAAACATATTTATGCCCTTGGCGGTCAGAAACACGGTTTCGATCTCCGGCAGCAGGCTTTTATTTGTAAGAGCCTGCTGAAATTCATACTCGAAATCAGACACGGCTCTAAGCCCCTTTACAATTGCGACTGCGCCTGTTTTTTTTGCATAATTCACAAGCAGTCCGTCATAAGTATCTATTTCCACATTTTTCTTTTTTACACATTTTTTCAGAAGTTCCACACGTTCCTGAAGTGAAAAAAGTGCATGTTTTTCACTGTTTGTCATAACCAGAACGATAACTTTATCAAACAACTCGGCAGCGCGCTCGATAATATCGATATGGCCGAGTGTGACCGGGTCAAAACTGCCCGGGCAGATTGCGATCTTCATAGTTTATTCCTTTCGGTAAAGGGTCAGTTTCGTTTTGCCGTACCGCCTGCTGCGTATTACGCTGAGTGACCCAACCGTTTGCGGCAGTTCCTCTGCCGATGCGGTTTCACACGCCACAACGGCGCCCGGGTTCAGCCGGCTTTCCAGCACAGGCAGGATCCCGGTAACCATACCTTTATGATAAGGCGGATCCAGAAAAACAATATCAAATCCGGGGCAGGACGCCGCATAGGCCTGCGCGTCCGCCGGGATCACGCGGGAAACGTGCTCAAAGCCGCACTTTTGAATGTTGTGCGAAACCACGGCTCTTGCATTTTTATTCATCTCAACAAAAACACATTCGCCGGCGCCGCGCGAGAGCGCCTCAATTCCGAGCTGACCCGAACCGGCAAAGAGATCCAGCACCTTTTTGCCCTCTATTTCAAACTGGATCATGCTGAAAAGCGCTTCTTTTACACTTTCGGAAGTGGGTCTTGTAACATCCTCGCCGGGCAGCGTTTCCAGCCGCCTGCCTCTTGCACTGCCCGTAATTACACGCATCATAACAAATCACAGCCGTTAATTGGCGGAAACCTTGCGGCGCCCGCCGGAATTTATACACATTACATTATACATTTCAACTTTCGCATAGTCAAGTTCAGAAATATTATTTTTACAATTTATGATAAAATTCGTAAATTTTTTCCGCGTCTTTTTTGCTGACGGACGGGCATTGAGCAAGGCGCTCGGGCGTTTGTTCTTTTATGGAAGATATAGTTTTAAAGTGCTTTAAAAGCGCTTTTGCTTTTTTCTCCCCTATACCGTCAATCTGCATCAGCCCGGATGAAAACGTGCTTTTTGCATGCTTTTTATGATGATAGGAAATGGCGAAGCGGTGCACCTCCTCCTGAATATTGGAAACAAGCGTAAACGCCGCCCTGTGGGAATTGATCTCAATCTCTCCGCCGCCGTAAGCGATTGCACGGGTGCGGTGTTTGCTGTCCTTCACCATACCAAAAACCGGAACGGAGAGTTTCATTTTTTGGATCACAGGGAGCACGGCGTTTACCTGCGGCTGGCCGCCGTCCAGCAGAATCAGATCCGGCAGGATCTTAAATGTGCTGCCCTCTTCATCGTTATAGTAATGATTGAACCTGCGTGTAAGCACCTCATTCATAGAACCGACGTCGTTTTGCCCGTCAAACCCTTTGACTGAAAAACGTTTATAAGCGGATTTCATCGGTCTGCCGTTGTGGAACACCACCATGCCGGCAACATTATCCGCGCCGAACGTGTGCGAAATATCATAACTTTCAATATATTCGGGCGGTTTCGGAAGCCCCAGCAGCGCCGCAAGTTCCTCCAGCGCGGCAAATTCCCTGCCGAGCCTGCCCTCATTCTGCGCCAAATGTTCATTGGCATTTTTGATGCACATATTCAGAATAGAGAGATGCTCGCCTTTTTGCGGATGAATAAATTCAACCTTTTTGCCCCTTTGCTTTTCAAGGAATTCGCGCAAAAGTTTCTCATCCTCTATTTCGCCGTCCACCGCGATCCGGGAAGGTATATCGGCACGCATGGAGTAATAGCGCTCAATCAGTTCAAGGCGCGCGTTCTTAAGATCATCCTGTGAATCAATGAGCCAGAATTCCGTATCGCTGAGCCTGCCGTTTTTAAAGCGAAGCACTTCAAAACAGGCTTTCTTTTTGCCGTTTACCAGAGCAAAAACATCCTCCTCCGGAACATTGATAGAAACAACTTTCTGCCTTTCCTCCAGATTTTTTATGGCGCGTATTCTGTCTCTGAGTTTTGCCGCCTCCTCAAACTTGAGTTCCTCGGAAAGCGAATTCATTTTTTGCGTCATATCCCGAACAGACGCCTTGCTGCCGCCTTTAAGGAACGCAAGTGCGTCCTCCACGGTCTTAACATAATCCTGCTGCGTGATCCTGCCGGCGCACGGCGAACAACAAAGCCCCATAAAGCCGTTCAGGCAGGGTCTTGATTTGCCGTATTCCTGCGGAAATTTTTTATTGCAGCGGGGCAATTTAAAGATCTTCAGCGTTTCCTCCACCGCCTGTTTTACGGAAAAGCCGGAGATATAGGGGCCGATATACTCAGCGCCGTCATCATCGATCCGTTTACATTCGGAAATACGCGGAAAATCACCCTTTGTGATCTTGATATAATTATAGCCCTTATCATCTTTGAGCAGAATATTGTATTTCGGCATATGCTGCTTGATCAGCGAACATTCCAGAACGAGCGCCTCAAATTCCGTATCCACAAGAATATAATCAAAATCATCCACATTCTCCACCATTCGGATCACCTTTAAAGAATGGTTGGAATGTGATCCGAAGTAGGAGGAAACCCTGTTTTTCAGTTTCTTTGCCTTGCCGATATAGATGATTTTTTTATCTTTGTTTTTCATAATGTACACGCCCGGCTGCAGCGGGAGCGCCATTGCTTTTTTACGAAGTTCCTTCTCCGTCATCCGATTCACCCGTTAAAGAAAGTTTTGCCCGAATATTTTATCATAAATCAAAGCGGGCGTAAAGATAAAAAAGCACGACGCCGAATGCGCCGTGCCGACAAAATTTTACGATCTTACTCTGTAAAGCCGCTTTTAACGAGAGCGACAAGGCCCTCAACAGCCTCTTCCTCATCAGAGCCGTCCGCGATAATGCGAATATCCGTTCCGCCCATGATGCCGAGAGAAAGAACGCCAAGCAAGGATTTTGCATTGACTCTTCTTTCATCTTTTTCAACCCAGATAGAAGACTTGAATTCATTGGCTTTCTGAATGAAGAATGTTGCCGGACGGGCATGCAGCCCTACCTGATTTTCAACCGTTACATCTTTAACAAACATACTAAAACCTCTCATTTCAAGAATTAAAAAGTTATTTACCTTTTGACTGTATTACATATTATACCACTAAAACGGTTTAGGTCAATGTGTTGGGGCAAAGTTCGTATGACTTATAGATTTAACACAAAATATTGTGCCCTGATTTGTGCAAAATTCACATAATTTTTATTTATCGTTTTAAATCGGACAGAAAGCGGATCTCTTTCTCCGTAAGCTGCGCTTTTTCGAGCATATCCGGCCGCCGCTCTGCCGTTCTTATCAGCGACTGTTCCCGGCGCCACGCCTCCACATTTGCGTGGTGACCGGTGATCAGAACCTCCGGCACCTGCCTGCCGTGCCAAACATACGGGCGGGTGTACTGTGGGTATTCCAGCAAAGAGGAATAGTGGCTCTCTTCCGTAAAACATTCGTCGCTGGAGAGCACGCCCGGAATCATGCGCGAAACCGCGTCCGCAACAATCAGCGCAGGCAGTTCGCCGCCCGTGAGCACATAATCGCCGACCGAAATCTCCTCCGGCTGCAATTCTTCTATAACACGCTCGTCCACACCCTCATAATGGCCGCACAGCAGCGCAATATAATCCAGCTTTGCAAGTTCTTTCACACGCTGCTGGGTAAGCGTTTTGCCCTGGGGCGTAAGATAGATCAGATGCGGCCTTGCCCCTGTTTTTTTGCACAGATCCATATAGCAGTCATAAATGGGCTGCGCCTGCATGATCATCCCCATGCCGCCGCCGTACGGCGAATCATCCACCCGGCGGTGCTTATCCTGCGTGTAATCCCGGATATCCGTGCATTCGATCTGCACTTTGCCCGCTTCGCGCGCTCTGCCGATAATGCTTGCCCCAAGATAGGCGCGGCACATATCCGGAAACAGCGTCATAATATCAATTCTCATCAAAAAGCCCTTTCATTGGTATGATCTCAATCACACCGTTTTCACAGTCTGTATTTTTAACGATCTCATCAATCAGCGGCACATAGCGTTTTTTGCCGTGATCTTCAATCTCCAAAATATCCGAGGCGCCGTAATTCACGACATCCGTTACTTTACCGTAAACTTCTGCTGTTTCTGCATTTTTTACCGCGCAGCCGATCAGATCCTGAATATACTGCGCGTCCTCATCGATCACGGCGTCGTCACGGTTGCAGTAAAGAATGCGGTTTTTATACTTTTCCGCGGCGTCTATGCTGTCTACCCCGGCAAGCTTGAGCACGGCGCAGTTTTTATGCGCGCGAACAGTTAAAAGTTCAACCGGAATTTTACCGCTTTCATCCAGATACAGAAATTGAAACTGTTTTAAAAAATCCACACTGTTGCACCAGGGCTGCAGTTTTACCTCGCCCCGGATACCGTGGGTATTTACGATCTTTCCGACTTCCAGAAACTGTTTCATAACATCACCGAATTTATTATATAGGCTGAAGAAATTTTTTGCAAGAAAAAACCGCCTGTTTCAGGCGGCATTTTTCAAAATCAATCTGTTGTTTTGATCAATCGATTTCCACGGAAATTTTTTGATCATGTCTGGTTGCGGCTGCGCGCATTACAACGCGTATTGCCTTTGCGATTCTGCCCTGCTTGCCGATAACACGGCCCATATCCTCCTCCGCAACGTGAAGATGATAAAAGATAACGCCCTCTTCATTGGGTTCGTCTACCTCAACGGTAACGGCATCCGGGTTATCCACAAGGCCTTTGGTGATCGCTTTTAACAATTCCTCCAAAGAAAACACCTCCGTCTTATAATCCGCAAAAGATTAAAGAATGCCTTCTTTTTTCAGGATGCTTTTTACAGTATCTGTTGGCTGCGCGCCGTTTGCGATCCATTTTTTTGCTTTTTCAGCGTCAATTTTGATCTCCGCGGGATCTACCATTGTGTTATACGTTCCGATCTCCTCGATGAAACGGCCGTCTCTCGGGTATCTGGAATCTGCAACAACAACTCGATAAAAAGGAGCTTTCTTAGCGCCCATTCTGCGAAGTCTGATCTTAACTGCCATGATGTTTTCCTCCATATAAATAAGTATTGTTTTATTCATGAACCGAAATGTATCGGGTGAATACCTGATTAAAATCCAAACGGATTATTTTTTCCGCTGCCCGTCATCCCCATCATTTTCTGCGCCATATCGGGATTCTGCTGCAGCAGGCGGCGCATTTTTTTACTGATGCGCGGGCCGCCTTTGCCGCCATACTGGCTGATCATTTTTTTCATTTGCTTAAACTGGGAAAGCAGTTTGTTAACATCCTCTACCTGCATGCCGCAGCCCGCTGCGATCCTGCGTTTGCGGGAAGGATTGATAATCTCGGGATGCGTGCGTTCCTGCTTTGTCATGGAATAGATGATGGCGCGGAATCTGTCAAACGCGCGCTCGTCTATATCCTCTTCCTTGATCTTGGAACCGATTCCCGGCAGCATTTTAATGGTGTCTTTCAGGCTGCCCATTCTGGAGATCTGATCAAACTGATCCAGAAGATCATTGAGATCAAATTTGTTTTTGGCAAGTTTCTTTTCCAGTTCCGCCGCTTTTTTCTGATCCAGGCTCTGCTCTGCTCTTTCGATAAACGAAAGCACATCGCCCATGCCGAGGATACGCGAAGCCATACGGCTGGGGTGAAACGTTTCCAGATCGCCGAGTTTTTCGCCGGTGCCGACGAATTTGATCGGCTTGCCGGTTACCGCCCTTACGGAGAGCGCGGCGCCGCCTCTTGTATCGCCGTCCAGCTTCGTTAAAACAACGCCGTCTATACCAAGCGTTTCATTAAAACTTTTGGCAACGTTTACAGCGTCCTGACCGGTCATAGCGTCTATAACAAGCAGGATCTCGTGCGGGTGCACCGTGCTTCTGATATTCTGCAGTTCCTGCATCAGCTGCTCATCAACATGAAGTCTGCCGGCAGTGTCCAAAAACACGTAATCATAGCCGTGATCCTTGGCATATTTAACCGCCTCCTGCGCGATCGTTACGGGGTTTTCCGTGCCCATTTCAAAAACGGGAACATCGATCTGCCCGCCGACCACCTGCAGCTGTTTGATTGCAGCGGGGCGATAGATATCGCAGGCAACGAGCAGCGGACGGTGCCCTTCTTTTTTCAGTTTTAAGGCAAGTTTTGCGCTGTGGGTTGTTTTACCGGAACCCTGCAGGCCGCACATCATGACTACGGTAGGCGGATGATTTGCCTCGGCAAGCCGGCTCTCGCTGCCGCCCATCAGGTTTGTGAGTTCCTCGTTGACGATCTTGATGACCATCTGACCGGGTGTAAGCGATTCCATAACGTCCTCGCCGATCGCCCGTTCGGTAACGGATTTTGTAAAATCCTTTGCGACCTTATAGTTTACATCCGCCTCTAAAAGAGCAAGGCGAACCTCACGCATTGCGTCCTTAACATCAGATTCGGTTAATTTGCCTTTGGCGCGAAGTTTTTTAAAGGAATTTTCAAGCCTTTCCGAAAGACCCTCGAATGCCAAAGCGATCAACTCCTAAATTAAATTAAAGCTGAGATAAATAATCAGCTGTGGCTTTTATTTTAGAGATATTATCGTTGATTTCCCTTGAAAGGCTGTGATTGAGATTATAGTCATTGATTGCCTCTGCGCACTGCGTGATCTCATCCAGGCCTTTTTTCATTTCCGTAAAACGCTTTGCGAGACCGAGCCGGTTTTCCATATCAAACAACTGGTTTTCAGCGCGCTTAATAGCGTCTCTTACGCCCTGGCGCGTGATGCCTTCGTTTTCCGCGATCTCTGAAAGGGACAGATCTTCATCATAATAGTAAACAAGAAAATCATGCTGTTTCTTTGTAAGCATTTCGCCGTAAAAATCAAGTAAAAAAGAAACTTCAAGATTTTTCGCCACTGTTATACCCCTTTCCGCGTTTTTCTGCGTTGCTGTAAAGTAGATAATCTTTACAGCAAGAGATATTATACATAAGTGCAACGGATAAGTCAAGTAAAATGCGCAAGATTTTTCTGATTAAATTTTTGTAATATCTCTTGACACAAAATGTTGAAAAAAGAAAAATCAAAATACACTAAATATCGTACGCTCTTATAAAATGAAAACGGCGGGCGAAAATCGCCCGCGCGTAATTTGGTTTTATTTTAAGTGAGCAATCGTAACGCCGCTTTCCCCTTCGCCGTAGGCGCCGAGCCGGAAATCGGCAATATTCGGGTGATGGCGCAGATCATCCTGCACCGCCGCACGCAGCGCGCCCGTTCCTTTGCCGTGGATGATCCGTATCTCATGCAGATTCAGCAACACGCACTTATCTATGAACAAGGAAAGATCGTGCAGCGCCTCATCCACCGTCTTGCCGCGCAGATCGATCTCTGTGCTGATATCGGAATCTGCTTTGGAAGAAGTTCTGTAAAGCAGAGACGGTTTACTCTGTTTCGGCGCCTCTTTCTTTTTGATAAGCCGCAGATCAGACATTTTGACTCTTGTTTTCAGCATGCCGGATTTTACGATCACATTATTTTTATTGACTTCAACGACCTCGCCCTCTCCGATCGAGCGTATGATCACGGCGTCGCCGGGAACAACCGGCCGAGGAAGTTTATAATCCTCATCCCATTCATCGGCAAGGCGGCGCGGATTGACGGTATCCTCCATTTCGCCAAGGCGGTTTTTGATCTCCCTCCTGGTTTTTCTTGCCACTTCGGCGGCATGATTTTGATCCGCCTCTTTTTTTAACTGTTCCAGCCGCAAAAGAAAATCCGCGCTTTGGCGCTTTGCGCTGGCAATGATCTTTTCCGCTTCACGCTTAGCCCGTTCCAGTTCATTATCCCGCAGCCGGGCAGCCTTGTCTTTTTCTGACTGGGCTTTTCTGCGCATTCTGTCCGCAGCATCCATTGCGCGCTGGGCTTTATCCTTTTCCTGCTCCAGTTCGCGCCGTGTTTCCTCCAGTTTTTCCAGCACCGATTCAAAAGATCTGCTTTCGCTGTTGACCAGGCGTTTCGCCTCTTCTATAACGGCATTTTCCATGCCGAGGTGTTCTGAAATGGCAAATGCGTTGGAGCGCCCCGGAACGCCGATGAGCAAGCGGTAAGTGGGTCTTAAAGTTTCCACGTCAAATTCACAGCTGCCGTTCATAACGCCCGGCGTTTCCAGCGCGTAGGCTTTCAGCTCCGCATAATGGGTTGTAGCGGCGATTTTTGCGCCTTTGGCGCGCAGATCCTCTATAATGGCAACGGCAAGGGCCGCGCCCTCCACGGGATCCGTTCCGGCACCGAGTTCATCGATCAGCACCAGCGAATTGCCGCCCGCCTTTTTCATAATAGCAATGATATTGACCATATGGGCGGAAAAGGTGGAAAGATTCTGCTGGATGCTTTGCTCATCGCCGACATCCACAAGGATATTATCAAACACGGCGATCTGTGACTGATCCGCCGCAGGGATCATCAGACCGCACATTGCCATTAAAGTCAGCAAACCGATGGTTTTGATGGAAACCGTCTTGCCGCCGGTATTCGGGCCGGTGATCACGAGCGTATCAAATTCTCCGCCGAGCGAGATATCAACCGGCACAACTTTTTTTGGATCCAGCAGCGGATGCCGCGCCTTTTTGAGCAGCACCGTTCCGTTTGCGTTCAGAACCGGGACGGACGCTTTCATTTTATATGCCAGGCGCGCCTTGGCAAAAATCAGATCAATCCGCACGGCGTTTTCGTAAGAACTTTTAATGCTCTCAGAAAAATTACCGGCTTCCTGTGAGAGTTCAAACAGGATCCGCCGGATCTCCTCACGTTCGCGGCTCTCTAAAATGCGGATCTCATTATTTGCATCCACCACGGAGACCGGTTCTATAAAGACGGTTGCGCCGGAGGAGGACATATCGTGCACAAGTCCGGGAACATCCGCGCGGTGCTCTGCCTTTACGGGAACAACGTATCTGCCCGAACGCTGGGTTACGATCGGTTCCTGCAAAAATTTTTGATAATGTGAACTGTGCAGGATCGAATCCAGTTTTTCACGCACAGAATTGGATTTGGCTCTGATTTTTCTTCTGATCTCATAGAGTTCATCGGAGGCGCGGTCTGCGATTTCCTCTTCCGAAACGATCACGGAAAAGATCTTTTCCTCCAGATACTTATTTACCGTAAGCGAATCAAAGAAAAAATCGAGGCTGGTGGAAACGCCGCTGCAGTGGCCGTACCACTCATAAAGCGCGCGCACGGCACGCAGGGTGCCGCCGATGCCGAGCAGTTCCGAAGTATTGAGTTCGCCGCCCGCCGCGGCGCGGCTGACCGCGTTATTTACATTCCGAAGGCCCGAAAACGACGGGCCGCCGAATCTGGCAATCAGCGAAAAGGCGTCTTCCGTTTGCGAAAGAAGCAGCTGCGCCTCGCTTAGAATATGCGTTGGGCTGAGTTCCAGAGCGGCTTGTTTGGCATCGTCCGACGACGCCTCGTTTTTCAGCATCTCCAGCACTGCAGGCAGTTCCAGCGCTTCGTAATGTTTATTGATCTTCATTAGTTAATCCTTTATAGAACTCAAGCGCGCTGAGTTTTCTCTGCACGCGCGAGAGAATGTATTTTTCCGATACTTCGCCGAGTATCTTCAGATTTTCATTGCTCAGGGTAAAACTGAATATTTTTTCAGGCGGCGTAAGGCAGATAAACCGAATCGCCTTGATTACGTTGACCGGCACGGGAACGGCGCCTGCCTTGGGGCAGTTTTCGCAATAAATTCTGCCCTCCAGCGTATCAAAATACATCAGATCCGTTTCATATGTACCGCAATGGTCACACGCAAGAATATTGGGCATATAGCCGCCCAGACAGGCGCTGCGAAACTCAAAGACAGCTTTGATCTGCGTCCGTTTTTTACTGCCTTTGCAAAGCAGATGCAGCGAATTTAAAGTTAGGCGCAAAAGTTCCGCACAAGGCTGCCCCTCCGCGCCCATCTCAAAGGCAAGCTGTGCGAAATACTGAGCAAGGGCAAGACTCTCTATATCCCGGCGAAGTTCAAAAAAAACTTCAACGGGCGCAACATCATCCGCAACATAGGCATCCCGCGTTTGATAAAGCGTAAACCTGCCGTAAGCAAAGAGCGAAGTAGCGCTTGCCATACGGCTTTTTACCAGTTTCGCACGGCGGACAAAGGCACGCACAATGCCGTAATCAGCAGTAAGGAGAGTAACTAAACGGTCACTCTCCCCTGTTGTCTGTTCCTTTATGACTAAGCCATTCGTTGTGATTTTCATCTGCCGACGTCCCTATATCTTCCTCGTGCTTTATATATGCAAGATAATCCTCCACTTTGCCGGAATGCACAAAGCGGCTCCACAAATCTTCTTTCATTCATACCACCGTTTTTATTTTATCCTATGGCGGCGGTAATCATTTGTGCCAGTTTAAACCAGTAAAGGCAATTATTCCTCCAAGCCGAAATTGCGGATCAGACCCTCTTTGTTTCTCCAGCCCTCTTTAACCTTGACCCAGGTATGCAAACTGACTTTTATATCAAAAAAGCGTTCCAGATCCTGCCGTGCATAAGTAGAGATCTTTTTGAGCATGGCGCCGTGCTTGCCGATGACCATACCCTTGTGGCTTTCGCGCTCGCAGTAGATCACGGCGTCAACATCCAAAATCTCCTTATCCTGCCGCTCACGCATTTTTTCTATGGCAACGGCAATGCCGTGGGGCACTTCCTTATCCATAAGACGCAGGATTTTTTCCCGAATGATCTCTGCCGCGATCACTCTTTCCGGCTGATCCGTCAGCGTATCATCCGGAAAATAATGCACGCTCGGCACAGCAAGTTTTTTCATTTCATCCATCAGATCCGCAATGCCTTCGCCCGTTTGAGCGGAAACGGGCACTGCGGCGGTAAAATCGCAATATCCGCTCAGTTCCCGAAGTCTGGACAGCAGAACCGTTTTATCGCTCAGCGTATCGATCTTGTTGATCACAAGAACGGTGGGAATTTTTTCCTGTTTGAATTTTTGGATCAGTTCCAGTTCCTTGGGATCGAGTTCGCCTTTCGGTTCCACAACGAACAGCACGGCATCCGTGCCGCCGATACTGTCTTTCACGGCGGCGTTCATGATCTCGCCGAGTTTATTATGCGGCCTGTGAAAACCGGGCGTATCGGTAAAAACGAGCTGAATCCCGCCGTCTGTTAAAACGCCCATGATCTTGGTACGGGTCGTCTGCGGCTTTGAGGAAACAATGGCGATCTTCGTGCCCAGCAGTTTATTCAGAAGCGAGGATTTGCCGACATTCGGCTTGCCCGCAATGGTGATGAAAGCCGATTTTGTATTCATTCTTCATCTCCCATATAATAGCTGTTATCCCGTTTCCAGCCGATCTGCGTTAAGACCGTTTCTTCCTTTTCACGCATATGGACTGCCTCTATGCCGCCCGCCTCATGGTCATAGCCCAAAAGATGGAGCATGGAATGAACGGTGAGAAAGCCCACTTCCCGCTGAAGCGGGTGATTATACATCTTTGCCTGCTCCACTGCCTTTTCCATGGAGATCACAATATCGCCAAGGATCTTTGCCCCGGTATCGTGGTTTACATCATACACGCCGTTTTCCCCCATGGGAAACGAGAGCACATCTGTTTCCTTATCAATATTGCGGTACTGTTTATTTAATTTTCTGATTTCTTCATTATCCACGAAACGCACGGAGACCTCCGCAGAGCCGTCAAAATTTTCCAGCTGCAATACAGCATGGCAGCAGCGGCGGATCAGAAGACGGATCCCGGTTGGGATCTTCACTTTTTTCTGTGTGTTGGAGATGATTACTTTTACTTTGTTCATAGGATTATTTTCTCTCCTCACTCTCATACTTTTCATAGGCTTTAATGATCTCCTGCACAAGCCTGTGACGCACAACATCTTTTTGCGTGAAGCGGCAGATCTCAATATCATCCACATTTTTCAAGATGCGCAAAACACGCTTAAGGCCGGATTTTTTACCGGTTGGAAGATCGATCTGGGTAATATCGCCGGTAACGACCATTTTGGAGTTAAAGCCCAATCGGGTCAAAAACATCTTCATCTGCTCCGGCGTTGTGTTCTGCGCCTCATCCAGTATGATAAAGCTGTCGTCCAGCGTTCTGCCCCTCATATAGGCAAGCGGCGCCACTTCCACTGTGCCGCGTTCCTGATATTTCTGAAAATTTTCCGCGCCGAGCATCTCAAACAGCGCGTCATAAAGCGGGCGGAGATAAGGATCCACCTTGCTTTGGAGATCACCGGGCAGAAAGCCGAGTTTTTCACCCGCCTCCACGGCAGGTCTGGTAAGAATGATCTTGCTGACTTCCTTTGCGCGGAAAGCGGTGACCGCCATGGCGACGGCAAGATAGGTTTTGCCGGTGCCGGCGGGCCCCACGCCGAATGTGATGGTATTGTTTTTGATTGCCTCACAGTATTTTTTCTGCCCCAGCGTTTTGGCTTTTACCGGCTTGCCCTTGCTGGTGATGCACACCGTATCCGTAGACATGGAGGAAAGTTTATCCTCATTTCCCTCCCGGACAAGGCCAATGGCGTAGCGGATATTCTGCTCGGACAGTGTTTCGCCTTTATTGATCAGCACGAGCAGGCTGTTTACCGCGCGAACGGCAAGAGAAACGTTTTCCGCCTCGCCGACGACTTTCAGACTGGATCCCCTGCTGATGATGGAAACATCAAATTCCTTTTCTATGATCTTTATATTTTCGTCAAACGAACCGAACAGGCTGACCGCCTGCTCCATTGCGTCAAGATTGATGATCTGCTCTAACATATATTTCCACTTTCTTAAAATTTGTATTCATTATAATCTTTTTTAAAGTATTTGTAAAGTGCCTTGATTTAGCCGCCTTTTACGTTTATAATTTAAGAAACGGGAGAGATTGATTTATGAATCTTGAAATCAGCGAAATCGACGTTTGGGACACGCTTGCACAGGACGGCAAGCCGATTGCCGTTTACGGAATGGGCGACGCGGCGGAAAAGATCATTGCGATTCTGCATAAAAAAGGAGTAGAGATCAGCGAGGTCTTCGCAAGCGACGCCTTTGTGCGCGGGCATTCGTTTTTGGGGCACAAAGTGCTGAAATACAGTGAGGTCTGTGAAAAACACAAAGATTTCAACGTTGTGCTCGGCTTTGCCACGCGCCTGGAAAACGTGATTGAAAACATTGAGCGGATCAACCGCGAGCACCGCGTTTACGCGCCGGATATTCCCGTTGCGGGCGGCGGATTATTTACCGGGAAATATTTTAAGGAACACGAGGATGCGTTCCAAACCGTTTACAGCAGGCTGGCCGACGAAGAAAGCCGGCGTGTTTACGAAAATATAATCAAATTCAAGATCAGCGGAAAGATCGATTATCTGACCGATTCATCCGAGAACGATAAAAACAGGATCTATGCCGACCTGTTAAAACTTACCGATACGGAAAAAATCATAGACGCCGGCGCATATGACGGCGACACTATCCGGGAATTCACGGCTTTTACGAACGGAAAATACAGCAGCATAACCGCGCTGGAACCGGATGAAAAAAATTTTAGAAAACTGGTTAAAAACACCGCCGGGATGAAAAGCATAAAGCTGATCAACGCGGCGGCGTGGGACAAAGAAGATACGCTGATTTTTTCCGCCCAAGCGGGGCGCAACTCAAAACTTTCCGCTGAAGGGCGGGCAGTACACGCCGCTTGCATAGACGATATTGCCAAAGACGGCGCAACGCTGATCAAGATGGACATTGAAGGCGCCGAGATGAAAGCGCTTTGCGGCTGTGAAAAAACGATTCAGAAGTACGCGCCGAAATTATACGTCTGCGCCTATCACAGAAACGAGGATCTGTTTGCCCTGCCGCTGAAGATCTGGCAGATGCAGAACGAATACAAAATCTATTTCAGGCACAGCACTTATATACCTGCCTGGGAAAGCAATTTTTACTGCGTTACGGAGGGATGAGCATGCCTGAGGCAATCACTGCCTTTTTTGAGGAATACGGATTTTATATAAACATAGCGTTCGGCGCGCTGATCTTTATAGGATTTACCGCGCTCAGGAACAAGATCGCCGCGTTTTTGCTAAAGATAATCGCAAAAATACTGTTTGCAAAAAAGCCGGAACGCCGCGAAGGGTTTATCAGCAGCCTGAAACGGCCGCTCGCGTTTTATTTTATCGTTTTGGGGTTATTTCTCGGCATCATCATAAACTATCACCACACGGCAATCGTGAGCACGTTCAAAATCGTTTCCATCCTGTTTGCCTGCTGGCTGCTGATCAGTTTCGTTTCAGACAATCTGGAAAGCGTTTTAGGTGAAAAAAACAAAAGCCCCGAGGTAAACAGCATAGCCGTAAAATTTATTGCAAACATCCTGAAAGTGCTTACGGTATGCATTGCCGTGATCATGGTTATCTCCGAACTCGGCTACAATATAAACGGTCTGCTGACCGGGCTTGGCGTGGGCGGACTTGCCGTCTCCCTTGCGGCGCAGGACACACTGCAAAGCATTATATCCGGCTTTGTAATCATGTTTGACCGGCCGTTTGACGTAGGCGATTTCATTGAAACAAAGGAGTTTTCCGGCACGGTGGAGGATATCACCATGCGCTCCACAAGGGTCAGAAAAACGGACGACACCGTGATCGTTGTGCCGAACACCATTATTGCAGACGATCTGATCACAAACTATGCCAAACTCAACAAGCGGCTGGTGGACACCAAGATCGGTCTGCTTTATGCGACGTCAGACGAAACGCTGAAAGCATGCATCAACGCGATCCGAACTTATCTTGAAAGCCACGAAAAGGTGGAAAAAGAGAATATAAGGGTAAGATTTGTGGAATTTGACGATTCCGCGCTTACCATTCAGATCCGGTTTTATGTTGAGATCACGGGACTGGAGGATTACTACGCTTTCACCGAAGAAATGAACTTTGCGATTAAGAAGATTATTGACGAAAGCGACACCGATTTCGCCTACCCCACCAGCAGTATATTTATTGAGGAAAATACGCCTAAAGGCAGCGTGAAAGGATAAAAGGTATGAAAAATATTATTTTCTATTTTTCCGATCAGCAAAGATGGGATACCGTAAACGAAGAGGTAACGCCGAATCTGATGAAACTGGCGGATGAAGGCGTACTGTTTGAAAACAGTTTTACCTGCCAACCGGTATGCGGTCCGGCGCGCTCCTGCCTGCAATCCGGAATGTACGCAACGGAAACGGGCTGCTATACGAACGGTATTGCCCTGCCGCAGGACATTACGCCGCTTGCGGAATATTTTAACCGCGCCGGCTATCAAACGGCTTACATAGGAAAATGGCATTTGGGATCAGATAAATACCCCGGCATAGGCGTGCACTGCGAAAAAACGGCAATTCCGAAAGACCGGCAGGGAAAATATCAATACTGGCGCGCAGCGGACTGCCTGGAATTCACCTCACACGGATACGACGGCTATGTTTTTGACGGAGACGGAAACAAGATTGATTTTACCGGTTACCGCGCAGACTGCATCAACAATTTTGCCCTTGAATTTCTGGATAAAAGAGAGAAAGACAAACCGTTTTTCCTGTTTGTGAGCCAACTGGAACCGCACCAGCAAAATGACAGAAACTGTTTTGAGGGGTACAAAGAAACGATTGAAAAATACAAGGACTACCCTCTGCCCGACGATCTGACCTTTTTGAAAGGCGATTATAAAGAAATGTACCCCGATTACATTTCCGCCATCAACCGGCTGGATTATAATGTTGGCAAACTGGTTGCAAAGCTGAAACAGCAGGGCATTTATGAAGACACGATTATTATTTATACAAGCGATCACGGCTGCCATTTTAAAACGCGGAATATGGAATACAAGCGCAGCTGCCACGAGAGCAGCATCCACACGCCACTGATTATCAAGGGCGGCGGATTCGAAGGCGGAAAACGCGACAACAGGCTTGTGAGCCTGATTGACCTGCCGCCGACGATGCTTTCCATGGCAGGGATCAAAACGCCGCCGAATTTTAAAGGCTATGACCTGACCAAAGAAACGGATGACCCGGAAACACGCCGAAAATGCGTATTTATGCAGATCAGCGAAAGCCAATGCGGCCGTGCCGTGCGCACAGACCGGTTCATGTATTCCGTAAAAGATCTGAACCCAACCGGTTATCTGCATGAGAACAGCAAGGTTTATTTTGAAGACTACTTATATGATCTGAAAAAAGACCCCATAGAAAAGCACAATCTGGTGAAAGACCCGAAATACGCCCACGTGCGCCGGGAACTGAAATATCTGCTTTTAGAAGAGATCAGAAAAGCCGGAGAAGAGGCACCGGTCATCTTTCCCGCGCTGATCACGCATAAAAAATAAATTCAATTTGCAAAAAGACAGCCGCCTTGAAATACAGGCGGCTGTTGAACTGTTTATAAAGTCGGCTGAACCGAGCCGACGTATACTTTTAACATGCAAGCAAAGTATAAAATTTCTATAATACGGCTTTACGCTTTCTTTCGTATCACGAAAGCGCCTGCAATTGCAGCAATTAAAGCAACCGGCGCTATTCTTGCAAACAACCATTCCAAAACATGAAACGCCGTTGCGAGAACAGCAAATTCAGGATTGCTTAAATTCCACCCAAGATAAGGGCTTTTCAGGAAATACAAGCCCACTGCAAGAACTGCTGTGACTGCACAAAATGAGATCAGCAGCCAAAAAAATATTTTTTCTTTAGCATTTTTCCGTTTTGCAAGCTGCAAATTGATAACCTCCAATTTTTCAGAAATGGCTCTTAACGGATCCGCCGGCGTTTCCATCACCGTTTCTCCCAGCAACGCACTTACAGGCGTTTCAAACACTTCAGAAAGCGTAAGCAGCATATCCGCGTCCGGAACGGAAAGCCCTTGCTCCCATTTTGAAACCGTTTGGCGCACAACATTTAGTTTTTCGGCAAGTTCCTGTTGTGACAGCCCTTTCGCTTTTCTCATTACTTTGATCTTTTCACTGAGCATACAGAGAGACACCACCTTTCTCTGCCGTCCACTCTATTGTAGGTGAAAATACAGGTTGCCGCAAGCAACGCATTTTAACATTGTTTAAAAACAGCAAACTGCCTTTAAATTTTACAGCAAAACTGTTGTTAGCTCCATTCTTGAACATCACGTTACGGCACATAGACATTATGCATAAGAACGCCACGTTCATAAACGATTCTACATGAAAGAAAACTCCGCCTGCGAACACAGGCGGAGTTTCTTTTACCCCTTAATTACCGAATAGATCGGTGATCATATAATTTATGCATTCTCAGATTCCGAACCGATCTGTTCCGCTTCTGAACGTTTTTTAATCAGTTCACCGAGGATTCTTTCGTGTTCTTTATCAGAAAGCGCATATTTTAAAGTTGGAATCGCAGAAAGGATCATGCCGATCGCAATGGGAACTGAGATCAGGAAGAACATGATCATAGCATATTTTCCGTCATTATATGTAACAAAACTTTCGCCGTTTACAAGCGCTTCGTTCATAACGGCAATATTCTTATCCGAAAATCCGACTGCCGCATAGGCTGCAGACTGAATCAGCGCGGCAATACCGCCGGAAAGTTTTGTTATGAAACTCTGACCGGAGAAGAAAATTCCGTCCGGACGAATACCGGTATAATATTCCTCATAATCCACACAATCTGCGATCATAACAGACTGCATAACATTGATTCCGCCCATAGCAAAACTTGCGAAGAAAAGGAGAACGCCGGCAACGATAACCCAACCGATCGTGGTAAGATTGCCGTCTGCAAGGAAATAGGCAACAATCAGCAAGAAAAACGGAATAGCGCCGCCAATGGAATACGCATTGTAGATTGATTTATTTTCAAATTTCTTTGAAAGCACCGGCGTAACAGCCATGGCAATAAACTGACCGGCGAACACACCGATGGCGATGATAGCGATATTGAGAAGCATCATCCAGTTAATGCCGTCTTTAAACAGATTCATAAAGTCGCCGTTTGCATAGTAATAGGTAATAAAGGACATTGCAACCAGCATAAGAAGCTGTATGGGGCTTCTTAAAATACCGGAAATAAGAATCTGGCGGAACGGCTTACAGGTCCACATGATTTTAAAGTTTTCCTTCATGCTGCGGCGTTCTTCAGAACTTTTAACTCTTTCACGCGTGCCAATACCTGCAAGTTCAAACAGCAGTGTGCTGATGACCGTAAGAATAACAACAGTTATCAGCCAGCCATATTTATTGGCGGTATCAAGATCGTAGCCTTTTGAGGTAAACATGCTGGAAACAACCTGTGCAATTTGAACAACAAGAACGCCGATTGCGCCGATTCCAGCAGCCATACGGGCAAGACCAAGCAACTGGCTTCTTTGATTCTGGTCTTCCGTCATCAGCGAAGTAATGCCCCAAAGAGGTATATCGCCAACCGTGAAAGACATACCCCAAAGTATGTAGGAAATCGCCGCCCAGGCAATAATAAGCCCCTGCTGGAAAGAAGACTGCGCTTCAACATAGTTTCCGTTTACAAAACACAAAATCGTTATAATGCCTATAATCGGAGGCGCAAACAACAAATACGGTCTGCACTTTCCCCACTTGCTCTTGGTTCTGTCTACGATTGTGCCCATCATCGGGTCATTAATAGCATCCCAGACACGCGCAACGGTTACAATAACACCGATCGCGGCAACCGGAATATAGATAACATATTGAAGATAGTAACTAACCAATCCGGTTGCAACAATGTTGTAGATCATGTTCTGACCGAACATTCCCGCAAGATACATATTGCGTTCTTTCGGGGTATATGTTCTCAGTTTTCTGCTTTCCATAATTCACCTCATTAAAAAACAAAATCCGCCATTATTGTACAGGCGGCTTTTATTTTTCCTTTCATTATTTTTGCCATAAAATATTATAGCAGTTTACGTTCATTTATACAATTATGAAAAATCGCCAAATATTAGTCTCTTTTCATGTGTATATTGACGAAAAATAAAGCACAAAAAAGCGCGCCCTAAGGGAGGCACTTCGTAAGGAAGTTGCCTCCCTTCTGCTTTTGTAATCAGCCAGTTTGATTGAATTGTAAGGATAATTCAGTTTATAACGGAGGATTACATAATGAAAAACTTTATTGAAGAATTTTACTATGGAAACATTGAACCGCAAGCGAGAAGCACAAAACAAAATAAGGCTGTTCAGAAACAAATGGAAATCTTGATGACAAATGAAGATTTCCTGACAACAACACTATCTGATGAAAACAAAAAGCGATTTCTCGATTATGTAAACGCTTGGAGCATATTTAACGGAGAATCTAATTTAGACAGTTTTATTATGGGATTTCGCTTAGGAGCTAAATTTATGCTTGATACTTTCGTCACTTCCGAAACCCCTTTTGAAGATTTATTGAGGGAGTGACAGCGTTGAAAGAAAAATATTACATAGTGCTTAATGAATACGAGCGTAAAATTATTATTAACAGCCTGAATGAATTAAGAAACCGTTTGATTGCCAACGGAAGATACACCGACGCAGTTGACGAACTTTTGCTTAAAATCATAAACGCAAAGAAAAAGAAGTTCAAAGTGATCTGCAAGGAGGCGTGATTATGCAAAAGAATATTTATAACGAACAAATAGGTATCAGCTATACATTACAAGGCGATTATTATCTTCCTGACCTTACATTACCGTCCGAGAAAGGAAAACACATTGGTATATGGGGGCAGCGTCACGTAAGGTATCTTAAAGGACATCATAAAGTACGATATATTAACCTGCTGACAAGCGGCAAACTGAACAGTTACCTTGCTGATATTGATGAGCAGGCAGAGGAACTGTTTTTTCGGTTGGTAAAACAATTCGCCGAAAAAGAAAATGTTGCGGAAAAGCTCAAAGCGAAAGATACTATGCAATGGGTGCAAAAGATGAATAATATCCGCATCAGAGCCACAGAAATCGTAAGTAATGATATAATTTACACCTAAATGACAGTGGCGGGAGGGAGATTAAAAATCTCTCTACCGCCGTTATTTTAATCATCATCTTCATCGTTAGACCAACCGGATATAATATGTAGTTCGCCTGAATCCATATCCATTGCCATATTATCGCTCATTCTCATCAATAAATCTCCGTCAGAATCTATTGCCATATTGTCAGAGATAGAATGAGCAAAATCACTGTCCTCGAAATCAAAAAAATGCTTACCCATATAGCACCTCACTTGAAAAATCAATAATCATATTTGTTTATTTCTAAAACTCTGAAGGTTGCATTTTTGAATTGATTTAATTTTTCTTGATCTACGTATTCAAAGGCTTTCAAATATATCTCTTGTCCAGCGCCTAATCTATCAGCGTAAATCATATCTGTTTCAATTCTTGTACCGTTTGCATTTACTGCTTCAATTGTTATGTAATAAGTGCATTGTTTTTCAGCTTTGTTTTTTACTGTAATATCAAGAGATGTTTCGGAGAAGTAGCCATTATTAGTCACTTTGAATTCCCCAAAAGAAACATCAACATATTTTTCTAAAATTTCATCTGTCGTTTCTTCTTTAAACACATCACCAATTGCAGGTATATTAGATTCAATATCATCTAATGTGTTACCAAAAAGCAAAGCAGCAAAAACGACATACAAAATTACAAGAATAATAGATAAAACGATTTTAGTTATAAAGCCAATCAAAGCGCCTTTGCCTGCTGACTTGGCTCGTTTAGGTTTCTTTCCTTCGTATATAAGAAAGAGGATTAAACCAACAATCGGAACAAAAAATCCCAAAATAGCAAACCCAAAACTTGAACTATCTTCAGAAACATTTGCATTGAACTTATTATCAATCCGTGCCCCGCAGTTATTACAATATGATAAAGTATCATCTACAATTCTACCACAATTTTTACAATACATAAAAACTTATCCTCTGCTTTTGCTATCGATAATACCCGTTTTGCTGACAGACTTGATGAATTGTTTCAGCCAAAATTGATCTGGATTTTTTATTTTTGTCGGTATTACAATTTTTCTTTTCTATGTATGTCTCTCGAACTTCTGTCCATAAAGAATTATCTTTACAAAATTCTATTTTTTCTCGCAGAAGGCAAAACCCATCTGATTGCTTCGCCCAATAGTATGAATTTGATTTTTTGTTAAAACGGATATACTCCTGCTGATTTTCACCGTAATTGTTTACAACGGCAAAATCACAACTATACAATATTTGAGAATTTTTTCTGTCTTTGACTTTAATGGTGAACACTCGTGTACTGTCCTCGCAAAAATCATAACTATATTTGTATGCATATTTGTTAAATGCTTTCATAAGTATCTGCTTGATTTCTTTAGCAAAATATTCTTCGCCATCGTCATTAACCATAATATTCACATCAAAATCAAACCCGATATTGCTTTTCACATCGCAGGTTACCATATTTCGCTTTACACTACCGATAAATTCGTATTGAAATGTAAAATAGTTTCTAATTTCGTCTTGTACCAGCCCAATCAATTCTATCACTTGATTTTTTAGCGGTGCAATTTCATTTTTGGAGATATATTGAAAATGATACATACTTGTCACTCCGTTTCCTAGTATATTTTTTTGAACTTTGGCAGTTGTTCTATTAAAGCATTTATTTCATCATCATTTACTTTTATGTCAACATAAACAGCAATATCATCAACATCACAACTAAACCAATCCGTTCGTCCGGAACCTATTACCCCGCCAAGTTCATTACAAATGCAATATGTATCTGCACCAACCTCATTTAAAATTTCTGTATTATGCTTTATTCCGAATTTTAATACATTGATTGCCCTGTGTTTATACTTATCCAAGTGTTCCAATGCATATCTTAGACAATTATTTATTATCGGGTTAATTGAATAATATGTAATAGAAGCAACTTGCTTTTCTCGCTTAACACGGCTTCCTGCCAACACATATTCATATGGTCTTCTTTCAAATATTGAATGAAATAAAGCGTCGTTATCTAAAATTATTTCCAAATATTCACTTCGGCCAAAAATAGTATCATTTGAAGCATAGTGTCCGTTTGACAAAAACATATTGTAAGAATCATAAATATCATTGAACAGTGCTGCATCGTTCATACTTGCAACAAGTCTTGCAAACTCAATGCAATTTTCAAAGTTTATCCAAGTCATGCCAGAGTCTTTCTTGAACTCAAACTGATTATGATACCATCTGAGTTTTATTCCATATTCTTCGTGAAGGTATCTGATACCATTAACCGAATGATATTCAACTACATAATCAAGGAATGTTTTCCCAAATTCATCTGTTTGAGTAAGGATTGATTTTCCATCCTTTGTGAGCAAAAGATCGAATTCTTCTTTATATAGTTTTGGATCATCAAGGTATGCATAATATCTGAAACCTTTATTAAACGGCACATTATCTTTTTCTGTCGGCAATTTATATGCATCTTCATCTAATAATCTTGCCAATGAAACACCAAATATTTTTTCAAGAGGAATAATAAATTCATATTTCAGAGGTCGTTCATCTTTTAACATTTTTGAAAAATTTGATTTTTCTTTATTTGCAAATTGATATGCATCTTGTCCCTTGATTCCTAATTCGTGTGCAATATTAACCAACAAGTGACTATACATTTTTATCCCTTTTAATTTCATATAATGGTCAATATTATTTTTCAAATTCCCCATAAGGTTGCCTCCATAACTTTTATCTATTTATATTGTACCAGAAACGCACAGAAAATAGTAGTCGTTTAAGACAACTTTTGTAGTCTGTTTTGACTTTGATAAAAATTCACGCCCAAAACCATATAGTCAAATTTGACTACTAATTTCAAATTTAAAACAGAAAAATTATAAGCGATAGACTCAGAGACGATGAACAAATGAGCAATCATAGTTGATCGATTCTTTTCTTTTTACCTAAATTAATGAGTATTCCCCGAAATTCAAAAAATATTTGAAAAATATTCAAGTAAAGCCTCGACAAACAAACATTTGTTCTGTATAATATAAAGTGACAGTTTATCTGTCCTACAACTGAATAAAAAATGAAACTCTTTTTTGGAAGTGCCAGCGGCAGCCGGTCATAGCCGCACCAACCGATTACGCATTGTCTGTTTGCGTGGTTGGTTAGAAACAGACAAGTGGTTTCTGAATTTGCAGAGCCGATACATAGTTTCATCATTTTGAAGCGAGAGGAAAACTCCCGCTGGTTTTTGATGTCTATGTATCGGCTTTTTTGTTTGCCGATTGTACCTTGAAAACTGAATGACCGTCCGAATGGGATACTCCGCCAAGACTTTCCTAAAAGGAAACGAGCGAGAAAACGTCGCTGAAAAACAGGGGCAGGAACAACATTCGGGTAAAACGGCGAAAACTGCTCTTGAGCTGTAAAAGTCAGGATTTTCTAAACAGAAAAGATTTTGACGATGTCCGCATCGTTTGTGGTGTTCCTATGAATAATTCCGTGTTTTTAACAAGTCTTGAACTGAGAAAAAACGGTTAAAAACAACCCTATTACAAACACAAAGAAAAAACAAGTGATTTTCGAAAGGAGCGTGAAGCGATGAAAACAGGACTTAAAAAGTCGCAGAAAACCACAGAGATATACTTTGATGAAGCAAGTTTGTGGATTACAGTCAGCACCTACAATACCAGTCTCAAAAACAGACTGACTGCCTATTCTGAAAAATATCCTAAATTGTGCAAGCAGATTGATGATACGGAGAACGGCGGTCTGACCTTTGAAATTATGAAAGGCAGATTCTGTTTTCGGCTGACTGAACCATACAGCGAGAAACGGAGGGCAGCGGCAAGTGAATTTGCGAGGAAGCAGAACAATCACCTGCGTAACCACAAGCCCGAAAAAGGCTGATTGAGTTTACCAACTATGGATACGAAAAATAACTGCTTCAGAAACAATATTTTGAGAATGGGGATATTTCTAAAAAGAAAGCTGATATGCTGTCCACAACAGTAACGAGCATCGGATTTTGATACCCAAAATCCATCCACAGCCTAAAGGCGTGTGGACTTAACTCAGGGGAAGGTCTCGCCTGTCGGCTCGGTCGGTGTTTCTAAGCTTCGCTTAGAGGTGTCCACTGGACACCCGCACCCCTGAATATCCCCTTACAAAGCCCAAACACAAGAATGGAGATGATATATTTTGAGCAGGAAACAAAGTGATAAAAAGGTCATAACAGTAAGACTGACCGAAGAAGAAAAGCAGAAACTTGAAACTTGTTCTGACCTTTGCGGACTGTCGCAGTCTGAGTTCATAAGGCAGCTTTGTGCAGGCAAAACACCAACAGCAAAACCGCCACGGGAGTTTTGGGAACTGCTGAATGCCCTCTACTCAGTCCATAACGATTTCAAGAAATGCGCAATATATGAGCCTTCCGCACTTACAATCTGTAAAGAAATTGAGTGTTTGATTCTCGATTTACAGGAGGCGGCATAAATGGCAACTACTTCACTTTGGCATATCAAAGGCAGATTAAAAGACCTGATCGACTATGTAGAAAATCCCGAAAAGACCGTATCAAAAGACAAACACTTGCAGGACTTCTACAATGTCTTTTCCTATGTCAGCCGACCCGAAGCGACAGAAAATGGAGAATATGTTTCAGCAATTAACTGCTTAAAAGAGATTGCTTTGCAGCAGATGATACTCACCAAAAAACAATACGGAAAGGACGACGGATATATCGCTTGGCACGGGTATCAGAGCTTTAAGCCTGATGAGGTTACACCACAGCAGGCACACGAAATCGGATTGAAACTGGCAAAGGAAATGTGGGGTGATCGGTTTCAGATTATCGTGACCACCCACCTTGATAAAGACCATATTCATAATCACTTCGCCTTTAACTCCGTTTC
>HF991821.1 GCA_000431535.1 Clostridium sp. CAG:678 | reverse complement strand
ATCTTGAGATACCCAACAATATCTTTAACTAAGGGAAACGGGAGACGGCCTGCCCGATATCTCCATGCTGCCGGAATTGGCAAAAGTGCTGGGCGTGTCCGTGGATGAGATCCTTGCAGGCAAAAGAGTGCAGGCAGGGGATTGCGCTGTTAAGGTGGAAGAAGTTGAAAACAAGTATAATCTTTTGAATTTATTTAAGATTGCCTTTGTGATATCTCTGTTTTTTGCCTTGTTCGGCGCGCTGCTCGGTACGATCACGGAGCTGTATTGCATCTGGGCGTTCAATATTTTGTTTTATACGCATTGGGAGATCATGTTCGTTGCCGTTTCTCTGGTGGCGGAAGTGGCGGCAGGGCTTGTTTTCAGCGTTGGCGTAACAAGACTGTCCGTTTCTTATTGTAAAGCAGAGATCTTAGGCATCGCAAAGAAAAAAGGTCTGCTGCTCTCTGTGATATCCGTTCTGTTTCCTTTGTCCTTCATCGCAAGAATTACCGAACTTTCCAGATTCGGCAATTTTACGTTGCCAATCATGGTTATTCTGATTGCCGCCTTAATTTTTGCGGGGGTCAAGGTATATGGTAAGATCAAGTAAAGGATTATGGATTTTGAAGATCGCTTTTATCGTTATCGGCGCGTTTTTGCTTTTATGGTATCTGGCGCCGCTCGTTTCCGGCATATTTAATATCGGCAATGCCGTGGGCATAGCGGCAAGTTGCGCGGTTGTGCTGTGCGGCGTGTTTCTGGATAAAATGCCGCATAAAGCGCGTGTTGCCGTTTTGTGTGTTTTTATTGCCGGCGCCGTCATCTTTTTTTCTCTCTTTGCGTATATGGCGCGCTATATGAATTATAAATCCGTGCCGGAGAGCGCGGCGGAAACCGTTATCGTGCTCGGCTGTAAGGTAGATGGCACACAGCCCAGTTTGCAGCTGAAAAACAGGTGTGATGTTGCGGCGCAGTTCCTGAAAGAGAAACCGTATGCCGTGGCGGTGCTTTCCGGCGGTCAGGGCCCGGATGAGGATATTAGCGAGGCGGAGTGCATGAAACGCCTGCTTGTGGATGCCGGCATTGAGGAAAGCAGGCTCTATCTGGAGGAGCGTTCCACCAACACAAGGGAGAATCTTTCCAATTCGTTTGAGATCATCAAACAGAATTCCCTTTCCCAGTCCATACTTGTAGTCACGAATGAATACCACCAGTGCCGCGCCATGCTGATCTGCCGTGATCTGGGGCTGGATCTGTTCCATTCCAGAAGCTGCAGAACCAGCGCTTACACGTTTTTAACGTTCTTAACGCGCGATATGATGGGCGTTGTAAAGGAATTGTTGTTTTAATATTGAAATTTTTCGGGAAAACGGCTGCCGTTTTCCCGTTTATTTTTTTCAGGATCAGGCAAAATAAGAAAGAGAATAAAACAGCATTCGCATTTTCAAATATTTTTATAAAAGGAGAGGTCCTATGTGCACACTGATCACCGGAGGCAAGATCATTACCATGGCGGATCCGCTTTATGCGCAGGCGGTTGTGGTGGAAAACGGCAGAATTGCCGCTGTGGGAAACGAAAAAGAACTTATAAATACGTATCATCCGCAAAAGAAACTGGATCTGAACGGTGCGGTTGTGATTCCTGCATTTATTGATGCACACAGCCATTTTACGCAAACCGCTTATGCGCTTTTGCAGGCGGATCTCAGCGGCGTTTCAAATATGCAGGAGATCTCGCAAAAAATTGCCGGATTTATAAACGAAAACCATATAAAACCGGGTGAATGGATCCTTGCCCGAAATTATGATCACAATTTGTTTTCGGAAAAGAAAAATCCGGCTCTGCCAGAGATTGATCAGATCTGCCCGGAAAATCCGCTTGTGATCCAACATAAATCCGGCCATATGGGGCTGTTTAATACCCCGGCTTTAAACGCTTTGGGCGTAACGGAAAACACTGTGTCGCCGCCCGGCGGAAAAATTGAACTCCAAAACGGAAAACTGACCGGCTATATGGAAGAAAACGCGTTTTTTGAGTATTTGAAAAAAACGCCCCAGCCACCGGCGGAAAAAATAAAAAAAGCGCTTTCAGACGCGCAGAAAAAGTATGCTTCTTACGGTATTGCCACCGTGCAGGACGGTATGGCTGTTAAGGAAATGCTGCCGCTCTATCGGTCTTTAACGGATTGCAACAGCCTTTTCGTTGATCTTGTGGCTTACTGTGATGTTGCGGCGTTGAATTTTGCGGAAAACGAAATGCCGGATACGATTATGAACTATACACATCGCTTTAAAATCGGCGGTATCAAGATCTTTCTGGATGGTTCTCCCCAGGGCAGAACCGCGTGGATGAAAACACCGTATCGCGGCGGCGAGGCATATTACGGAACACCCACCATGTGCGAGGAAGATGTTTATGCCGCCATGAAAACAGCGGCGCAAAAGCAGGTGCAGATCCTTGCCCACTGCAACGGAGACGCTGCCTGTGAGCAGTTTTTGAACTGCCTTGAGCGGGCAGAACACGAATATCCCGTTTTAAAGGATCTTCGCCCGGTTATGATCCACGCCCAGTTTATAACGGAAGATCAGGTGCGCCGTGCCGCCGAACTCGGCGTTGTGCTTTCTTTCTTTTCTGCGCATGTTTATCATTGGGGTGACGTGCATATTGAAAATTTCGGATTTTCGCGGGCGTCAGAAATCAGCCCTGCCGCCTGGGCGGAAAAATACGGCGTGCCTTTTACCATGCATCAGGATTCCCCCGTTATAGAACCGGATATGATCGAAACGCTCTGGTGCGCCGCCAACCGAAAAACCAAAAACGGCAGACTTTTGGGTGCGCATCAAAAAATCAGTGTTCTGCGCGCGCTGAAAGCCGTAACGTCCGGCACCGCGTATCAGTATTTTGAGGGGAATAAAAAGGGCACGATAGAGCCGGGAAAAACAGCCGATCTGACCGTTTTGAGCGCGGATCCGCTGACCACTGCGCCTGCCGATCTGCGCAAGATACAGGTTTTAAAAACCATAAAAAACGGCAGTGTTATCTATGAAAATAACAGGGATAAACAGTAAAAAAAAAGGATCTGATTTGTTCAGATCCTTTTTTGTGTAGATTTAGATCGTTTCACCGGCAGCAAGGCGGTTGGAATTATCTATCAGTTTTTGCAGCGCCGCTTTGCCGCATTTTAAGGAAATCTCTTTTGCGCCTTCTCCGTATTCGGGCGGGCGGGAAGTCATGTTGTGGCAGTCACTGCCGATCAGCGCTATTTTTCCCGTTTCAAGATATTTGAAAAGTTTTTTCTTGATTTTTCTGCGTTCATCAGCAAAAGAACTGATATTCACCTGCGCAATGCAGCCGAGTTCAAGCAGTGCGTCCAGCGTTTTCGTGTTTTCCATCAGCGCGCCGTATCGCTCTATATGTGCCAGAATGGGGGTAACGCCCCAGTCACACAGCAGGCTGACCAGTCTGTCATACGCTTTTTCGGAAAATTCCTCGCCAAACGAATGCTCAATCAGCGCGTATTTCGTTGAGTCTATTCGGATCCGCTGCAGATTTTCATTGCCGAAAAGATATCTGCTTATATACACCTCTGCCCCAAGCAAGATCTTGGGACTTCCGGCAGGCAGCGCGGCTTTCAGCGTTTCATAAGCGGCGTTGCGTTTTCTTAAAAAGTCGTCCAGAGAGAGGGAATCGCTGTAATAATGCGGTGTGCAGATGATGCTTTTTGCGCCCTGCGCCTGCAGTTTGGCAATCATTTTCAGGCTCGTTTCAACATCCGGTGATCCGTCGTCTATTCCCGGCAGGATATGGCTGTGTGTTTCCGTAAAATCGTTTAAAACCATATTTCCGCCTCCGTTAATCAGTATGTATAATCGCTGTAGCCATATTTGTAATAGCCGTATTTTGACCTTTTTTCGGATTCATAGTTTACCACAAATCCAAGGATCTTGGCGTCAATGAATTTCAGGGCGTCCAGCGCTTTCTGAAGTTCCGGGTGTGTGGATGCGTTTGCGCGCACCACCATAACAACTCCGTCTGATTCGCGTATCACGGGCAGCGCGTCGGAAACCACATTGATCGGCGGTGTATCTATAATAATATAGTCAAAATGCTCTGAAACTTCTTTCAGAAAATCCGCCATCGGTTCGGATCCCAGCATTTCGCCGGGGTTCGGCGGAATGGATCCTGATGTGATCACACAAAGATTTTTATATTCCGTGGGGTGGATGATGCTGAACAGATCCACTTTCTGTGCTGCCCGGCTGTTTACGGACGCGCCCAGATAATTCGTCAGCCCCGGAGCGTTCGGAATGGAAAAATAGTGGTGCACTTTCGGCTTTCTGAGGTCGCCGTCTATCAGCAGCACTCTTTGATCTGCCTGAGATATGGAAATGGCAAGGTTTGTGGTGGTTGTTGTTTTTCCCTCATTCGCCATAGAGGAGGAGACCACAATGATCTTGCACCCCTTTTTCATAACGGACAGCATAATATTGGTGCGGATAGATTTATAGGCTTCTTCTACTCTGAATTTCAGGCCGGGATCCATAATGGCGTTTTTCAGCAGAAAACGGGAAGCGGCGGCATTCTCTTTTTTATTCTTCTTTTTAGCCATTGTTTTTCGCCCCCTTTTTCTGCTTGGCGTTCGTCAGTTCAAATTCCGGCACGGCGCCAAGCACGGGAATATTGTATCTTTCCGCAAGATCGTCTCTGCCGCGGATGCGCACATCCAGAAAATCACGAAGCACGGCATACAGCCCCGCAACGAACATGCCGGCAACCGCGCCGATCAGGCATTTTTGCGGGTAATTCATGCTTTCCGCGGCGTTTGCCCTTATAGGCGGGTCTTCTACGGAGGCGTTCACAAGCCCGGCGTTTGTGTTTTCCATCGTCTGCGGAACGCAGACTTCAAGGGTCTGCGCAATATGATAACTCAAATCCGCATCACTCGTTGTGATCGTAAACAAAAACATGGCAGTGTTTTCCACTTTTTCAATGGTTATGGAGTTTTTTACGGTTACAGCGGAATAATCGGTGTTGTACACTCTGTTCAGCTCATCCGCCACAGACTGGTTGAACTGATTGGTCTGGAATATTTCAATATAGGTATCCAGCATCTTCATGGCGTAGTTCATCTTGCTCGTTTCGCTTGCCTGCTGCGCCGCGGCTGTGGAATCCTGCAACTCCTGTTTGGAATCAATGGAATATGCCAGAAATTCAATGGAGGACGTATAAGTCAGCGTTGTAAAACGGGAGGTGAAAACAGCCGCCAGAATCGCGCCGATCACGGCAAAAATCAAAAGCAGTTTCCACCTTTTCAGCAATGCGCTCAGCACTTTCTGCACATTTGCGTCTATGTTCAACAAAATCAATCCTTTCCTTTAGGGATCTTATCTTTATACATAATACCATTTTAAATTTTACTTTAAATTAAAAAGTTTGTCAATAATAATCTATTGCATATAAGAAAGAAATAAACTATAATATACTGCATAAAAGTTAAAGTGCAGAGGTGTCCTTATGAGCGAAATGAATAAAACAATGCCCCTTTGGGGTCCGTATTCCAAAAAGTATATGGGTATTTCAAGAGTGGAAGATACGGATATGCCATCCGGCGCGCGGTTCGATTTTTCAGTGCATCCAACCGTGTGGAACTCATCCGTTCCGGTTCCAAACGTTACGTTCCCAAGCAATTATCATTTGTGGAACTGCAAAGGGGATTACTCTTTTTATTCTTACCGCTATGAACTGATGTGGAAAGATATGCTCTATTGTGACGTTTCCTTTTCACGTATAGATGCCGGCGCGTATCTCATGCGCTGCGCATTCGTCAATCATACACCTTTAAAGCAAAACTGTATTTTAAACGGCTATTCGGCAATGGAATACCCCAAGCCGTTTTTTGCAAAGCTCACAACGCCGCAGAAGGCACTTGTGATCAGCGCAAACGATTATAAAGAATATGAATACGCGAATCCGCGCCCGTGGGATACGGAAAATCCGGACGGTATGGCAAAAGGCCAGTTCTCGGATTATCATTTTACAGGCGGTTTCGGTCTGGGCGACAGATGTGAAAATTACCACGTGCCTGCGCTTGGCTTAAAGCCGTTCGGCTGTGAGGCTGGGGACTGCGTTGCTTACGCTGCCGAAACCGGCGGTTTCCGGAATCCGGTGCTTACCGTCAGATACAGATCTGCCACACCGGGCGACGCGGCGTTTACGCTAAACGGCAAAAAAATCGTTTTTCCGCACAGTGAGGAACTTGCCCTTGCCTCTTTTGATCTGGATGCCTGCAATCAGATCGCGCTGGGCAGCCTCGGCACCGCCGGCATAGAGCTGGACGTGCTTGTTGTAACGGAAAAAGGGGAAGAAACCGGCATTTCCGTCTCCCTTGAAAAGCACGGCTTTGTGCCGCAGATCCGCTCTGAAAAATGCGGAAAAGGCATACGGGTTTCCCTTTATTATCCGGAAGAGGATCAGACCTATTACATACTTACAAACAGCGAAAAAACAAGAGAGAGAACATTGGATTCCGGGTGCCTTGAGGATGCTTTGCCAAACCGGCTTTCAAACGGCGATCCTACCTATGATGAATTAAGGCGCACATTTTCAGAAAGTTTTTCTGAAAAGAAGAGCGATGAGGGCTTTTTCCACAATGTGCTGGTAAAATCTATTTTTATTGATCCGAATGCAACGCACACGGAATATATGGTGATTTCCGAAAGACCTTTTGACCCGCTTTCGGAGGCGGAATATGAGGCAATCTATCAGGCGGCAAGCGTGCCGGAGGATAACGGGCTGAATGTGCAGGGCAGAAAGTATACCCTTTCCACCGATATTCTCAGATCCACGCTGTTAACGAACGTGGTTTACCCCGTATACAAACACGGCCAAAACGTGATCCATTTTACCCCCGGCAAACGGTGGGATAGTTTTTATACTTGGGACAGCGGTATTATTGGTGTCGGCGTTTTGGAATTCAGCCCCGAAAAAGCGAAATACATACTTGAAACCTATCTTTCGGAGGATGATAACAAGGATTTCGCGTTTTTGCTGCACGGCAGTCTTGTGCCCACCCAGTTTGCGCAGTATCTGGAAATGCTCAAACGCGCGCAGGATAAAAAGCCGCTCTTTGCGCTGTATGATAAAATGATGCGCTATTATCGTTTTCTTGCGGGGGAGGACGGCTCCACCACAGCCAAGTTCAAAAACGGACTTCTTACTACATATGATTACTGGTATTCCTGCTCCGGCATGGATGATTACCCTGCGCAGGTCTATATGATAGACAGGCAGATGATGGATAAGATTTGCCCCTGTATCTCCACTTCGCAGATCATCCGCGCCGCCAAGATCATGAAGATGGCTGCGCTTGCCCTCGGCAAAGAAGAGGACGCTGAAAGGCTCCAGCGCGATATTGATCATTCCACCGCCGCGCTCAATGCCCTTGCGTGGGATGAAAAATGCGGCTACTATTCCTACACGGTTTATGATGAGGAAAACAAACTCTGCGGTTATTTAAGAAACGAGCAGGGTGAAAATATGAATAAGGGCATGGACGGTGTTTATCCGCTGGTTGCCGGCGCGGCAACGCCGCAGCGCGCGGCAAGGGTGCTTTCCCATATTAAAAATCCAAACGAAATGTGGAGCAAGAGCGGTATTTCCGCCGTGGATATGAGTGCGTCCTATTATTTTGACGATGGCTATTGGAACGGCAATGTCTGGATGAGCCATCAGTGGTTTTTATGGAAAACGATGTTTGATCTCGGCGAGGCGGATTTTGCGTTTGAGATCGCCAAACGCGCGTTGGATATGTGGAAAGCGGAAACGGATTTTTCCTACAACACCTATGAATGTTTCGGTATCAAGACCCAGCGCGGCGGCTGGTTCCATAATTTCGGCGGGCTTTCGGCGCCCATATGCGTTTGGGCAAACGCCTATTACAAACCCGGCACGGTAACAAGCGGTTTTGATGTTTGGACCGATAAGCAGGAAACAACGGAAAACACCGCGGATATTGCATTTCAATATTACGGTTCCGCAACGGCGTATACGATTCTCGTTTGCCTTTCGGATCAGTATTCCTACAGTGTAACGCTCAACGGAAAAGCAGCAGATTATAACGAAAGGGAACCGGGTATGATTGAGATCACGCTTAGCTCAAGCGTAAAAGAGGGAGAAATATTGATTTCCCCGCGTGCCTGATGCGAGGAATAAACGGGAGGTAAAAATTATGGCGAAAAAACTTAGCGGCAGTCAGAATCAGCCGCTGAAAATTCAGGTTATAACGGATACCCACTATTATTCCAGAAAGGTGGGCACCTCCGGCAAGGCGTATGAAAAGGCGGAATCCAAATCCCAGATAGTCATTAAAGACAGCGATCTTGTAATCAAAGCCGGATTTGATCTTTTGTGTCAGGACGATTCCACGGATATCGTTTTGCTTTCCGGTGATACAACGCATAACGGCGAACTGGATTCCCACGCGGAATTTATAGAGATGCTGCGCGATCTGAAAAAGCGCGGCAAGCGGGTCTATGTGATCACCGCCACCCATGATTTCAGGGACGGCGGCGTAACAGACGGCTATGTTGGCGATGAGGCGGTGAAAGTTCCCGCTGTTGAGGACAGGCATGATCTTTGGGATATGTATTATGAGTTCGGCCCCAACGAGGCGATCTCAACGCATAAAGAGTCCATGAGTTATGTTGTGCAGCTTGCGCCCGGCTACCGCCTGTTTGCGCTGAACGACGATACAAACTATAAACCGGAGGGCGAGCGCGGCTCCGGTTTTTCGGATGATTGTATGCAGTGGATCCTGGAGCAGTTGAAAGACGCGCAGGAACATGATCAGTATGTGATCGCCATGACGCATCACCCGATGATCGCGCCGTCTCCGTTTTATGCCATTATCGGCAAAGGGGATATGCAGCGCAATCATGAAACCACAAGAGAGACCTTTGCGGATGCCGGCCTGCACTGTATGCTCACGGGGCATACGCATGTGCACAATATAAGCAGTATTGTAACGAAAAAAGGCAATGTTTTTTATGATATCGCCTGCGGCGCCATGATCGGCTGCCCGCCGGTCATGAGAACGATCACGTTTGATCCTGCCCATGCCAAAATTGATGTGGATACTACGGTCATTAAGGAAGTGCCCGGCCTGGATACGGGCGGCAAGCCGTTTGATGAGTACATGAAGAGCTTTTTCTTCGGCATGATATCAGAAGTCATCTGGGCAATGGGCAATGATATAGACCGCCTGGCGGAGATGACCCCGGCGTTTTCCATTCCGGGCGAGAAAGTGAAAAAACTTGCCTGGATCATCAAACCTATCGGAAAATTTCTGAATAAATTAACGTTTAAAAAGATTTGGAAGATCTGCAAAAAGGAATCCGGCCTTACCAAAGCGGATATTGCAGATATCGCGGATCATAAAGTGGTGGATTTCATTTTGGAACTGGTTCAGAATCTGTACTGCGGCGATTCGCCTTACGGCCCGGAAACGCGCGAATATAAGCTCACCTGCGCGTGCCTGAATGTGATCGATTCCTTCCTGAATACGATCCATTTCAGCATAGGCAAGATCTTAAAGGGCGCCACAAGCGTCCGCTCTCTGGTAGAGCCACTGCTGTGGAATCCCGGATTCTGTGATGCAAAAGACACCCTGCCGCTTTATCCTACCTATGAAAGCGCACAGGAGGCGCCTAAGCGGGAAGAAAAAGAATTTAATGATCCGGTGAAAAAGAGCAAAAAAGGGCCGCTGATCCTGCTGATCCTTATCCTTGCCGTGATTCTGCTTTTGGCAGTTGTTGTTGGAATCCTTGCGCTGGTTGTTTGGGCAATTGTTGCAATTGTGGGTGCGGTCACCGCATCTCTGCCGCTTTTGCTCTAATTATTAATAAATTATAAATTTTTATCTTGCATAGGCGCTGCCAATTTGGTATACTTAAATAGATATATACAGGCGCCTGCGTTTTTACGCAATCGCAATTTTGTTTAATTTAAGGAGTAAAATTTATGGCAGACAAAAAGAAATTCAGTCTCGGCGGCATTGATAATGCGGCAGAGGAAAAAGGCTCATTCATCAAAACGCTTTGGCAGATCTTAAAGTTTTTGGTTGTTTCGGGTCTGGTAACGATCATTCAGCTTGTTTTGGCAAATGTGCTTCCGCTTGTTTTTGACAGCGTAACCGCAACTTTGCCGGCTTTCCTTCAGGGAATCTTTGCGCCGAACACGATTTTTGACGCAACTACCGCTGAAGGTATTGAGCAGATAGGCAAATATGTTGTTGGCGGCACAATTGAAAACGGTGTTGTAGTTGGCGGCGTTGTTACATGGGGCTATCTTCTCCCGTTCTTTCTCTCCAATCTTATCGCCAATATTTACGGCTTTTGGCAGAATAAGAAAACCACATTTAAGTCAGATGCGCCGTGGTATAATTTTGCAATCTATATCGTACTTATGATCGCGCTGATCCTGTTCTCCACCTGGCTTCAGGGATGGATTGTTGGGATTATTGCAAAAGCGGATCTGGCTTGGCTGCAGTCCCTTGCCAGAACAATCGCAAGCCTTGCGGCGGGTCTGGTGCAGATGCTTGTTCTGTTCCCAATGGAAAAATTTGTTCTTCTGAAAGAGAAGAAAGAGGATAAATCCGCTGAAGCCGCAGCCGAGGCCGCGGCAGAATAAGAAAAATACACTGAAAGCTCCTCCCCATTCGGAGGAGCTTTTCAAATGCAGAATTTTTTGGAGCGAAAATAGTATGGATCAGTATATTATTGCCGCCGCTATGGCGGAACTTGAAAACTGGCTGGCTCACCCGCAGGAACTCGGTGCAAAACCGGCAGAGATCAAATATGTCAACGCCTTTCAGGATGAAGATGGTATAGATTGTATGGTGTTTAAATATAAAGCAACGCAATCCGGTAAGTGGCTGCTGGGCATTGTCAGTGATTCAGGCACATTCAGCGAAATGCAGGAATATCACAAAAGCACGGAGATTGCGGACGCGAAAGAAATAGTAAATATGCTGAAAAACTATTGGAAGCAAAAAGCCGAGGAAATCAGGTTGTAGACGAATTGCTTTTGTGGTTCTATTATATAAGGAATTATAAAAAATGGAAGAATGATTTGCCTACCATGCTGTTACTGAAAAGCCGATGTATATAGGTCAACACATTGTTTTTGATAAAAATCATCATAACGGTGTTTGGCAAAGGGTGAACTGCAAACAGGATATTGTCAGCGATATTTATAACAATCCTGAAAAATACAAAGACGTTAAGTTTGAACACCATACTTCTGTGGCTTTAAGAGAACTTGCCTTGGAAAAAGTACGAATTGATTACTACCCGAATTATCCGTCAAGAATGGCTTGCCTGTATGTTTCAAAAACATTGGATGAAGCAAAAAAGTGGTTCGATTATTTTCTCAGTTTAGGCAGACCGACATTTCAAATCGTAAAACTAAAGGTTAACGGAAATGTGTTTTATGGCGATGCAGCAAAATGTTTTGGCGGGAAATCAAGCGAAAAGGAAAACCTTATACTCGCTCGAAAATATTGGGAAAATAAAGATCTTAATGAGAATTTAATTTCAGAAGTGCTTGTGGACGGCGATATTGAGGTCGTGGAGATCCTTAAAGAAATAAGCAGTGACGATCATGTATCTAAAAAATGATTGGATGAATACAGTTTTATATTGGTAATAAAGTTTCGTATAAATCAGAAAAGCGCCGCCGTATCGCAGGATACGGCGGCGTTACTTATGCCTTTAAAGTTCGTATAATCGTTTTGCGTTTTGGGCGGTTATATTCAGCAGTTCCTGCGCGGGAATGCCAAGCTCTTCGCCGAGCCGTTCGGCAATAAAAGGGATAAAACTGCTGTCGTTTCTTTTTCCGCGGTGCGGCACGGGCGCAAGATAGGGGCAGTCCGTTTCAAGCACCAGCCGTTCTATCGGTATGGCTTTTGCCGCCTCTATGCTCTTGCGCGCATTTTTAAAAGTTGCAACGCCGTTCAGCCCTATATACATGCCCATTTTTACGATCTCTTTTGCCGTTTCGGCAGAGCCGGAAAAACAGTGCAAAACGCCTTTTGGTCTATACTGCTTAAGAATAGCAAGCGTGTCCGCATGCGCCTCTCTGTCGTGCACGATAACAGGCATATCAAGTTTGTTTGCAAGTTCGCACTGCGCGGCAAAAAATTCTTTCTGCACTTCTTTTGATGACGCCATCCAGTGATAGTCAAGTCCGATCTCGCCTATGGCGACGCATTTTTCCTCTTTTGCGTAACGCTCAATTTCATCAAGATCGTCCATCTTCAGCCCTTCAAGATTTTCGGGGTGCAGTCCCGCCGCGAAATAGATGTAATCATATTGTTCGGCAAGCCCGGCGTTAAAACGAGTGGACTCCGGGTCGCAGCCGCAGCTTACAACGCCTATGACTCCTTTTTGCGGCAGGCTTTTCAGAAGATCATTTCTGTCCGCATCAAACTGCGCGTCATCATAATGACTGTGTGTGTCAAATATATTACTATACATATTATATATGCTCTTATCTAAGGCGCATACCCGGCTCAAGGTCATCAGCAAACAGAACTTGAACGCCGCCGTCAGCCGTGTCTGCCGCAAGCAGCATACCGTTGCTCATCTCGCCGCAGAGTTTGGCGGGTTTCAGGTTGGCAACGATAACAACGGTCTTGCCGATCAGATCCTCCGGTTTATACCACTGCGAGATGCCGGAAACGATCTGTCTATTTTCCGCGCTGCCGTCGTCAACAATCAGTTTAAGCAGTTTTTTTGCTCTTTTTATCGGCTCGCACGCAAGCACTTTTGCAGCCCGGAGTTCAACCTTTGAAAAATCATCAAACGTGATCTGAGGTGCTTTATCCTCTTTCTGTTTTGCGTTTTCGGCACTGTTCTGCGCCTCTTTCTCCGCCGCTTTCATCTGCTTTTCAATCAGGGCGTTTAATTCGTCTATTTCTTTGTTCACATCGATTCTGGGGAAGAGCGGCGCACCTTTCTTAACGGTTACGTCAAGCGGCAGCACGCCGGTTTTTCCTGCGTTTTCATATGTGATCAGGGATTCATCCGCGCCGATCTGCTCCCAAACTTTCGGCATGGTGGAGGGCATAAAGCAGGAAAGCAGGGTAGTGCATATACGAATCGTTTCCAGCAGATTGTAAAGCACGCTGGCAAGGCGCGCTTTTTTGCTTTCGTCCTTGCCCAATACCCACGGCGTTGTTTCATCAATATATTTGTTGGCCCTTGAAATCACTTTGAAGATCTCGGCAAGGGCGTTGTTCAGCTGCGTTTCATCAATATATTTATCGGTTTTATCCCGCAGCGCGGTTGCCATGCCAAGCAGTTCGTTATCAATGGGCTGTGCCTCTCTGTCTAAGGGCAGCGTGCCGCCAAAGTATTTTTCAACCATTGCCACGGTTCTGGAAACGAGGTTTCCAAGGTCGTTCGCAAGGTCTGAATTGATTCTGTTTATCATGATCTCGTTGGAGAAGGAACTGTCAGCCCCAAGCGCCATTTCACGCAGAATATGGTATCTTATGGCGTCGCAGCCGTATCGCTCGCCAAGCACGAACGGATCAACCACATTGCCAAGCGATTTGCTCATTTTCTGCCCGTTGAATGTGATCCAGCCGTGCACGGCAAGGTGCTTCGGCAGGGGCAGATCCAGCGCCATCAGCATAGCCGGCCAGATGATTGCGTGAAAGCGCATAATGTCTTTTGCAACCATGTGCACATCGGCAGGCCAGTATTTGCTGAAATCGCCGTATTTTTCATTTTCGTAGCCGAGCGCGCTGATATAGTTGGAAAGTGCGTCTATCCAAACGTAAACCACGTGTTTTTCATCAAACGTAACGGGTATTCCCCATGTAAAAGACGTTCTGGAAACGCAAAGATCCTCCAGACCCGGTTTGATGAAATTGTTTACCAGTTCCACCGCTCTGGTTTTCGGCTGCAAATAATCGGTTTCGGTCAGCAATTTTTCAATTCTGTCCGCAAACGGCGCCATTTTAAAGAAATACGCCTCTTCGGATGCGTCAACCACATCTCTTCCGCATTCGGGGCATTTGCCGTCTACAAGCTGGCTCTCCGTCCAGAAACTCTCACACGGCGTGCAGTATTTGCCGGTATATTTGCCCTTGTAGATATAGCCCCTGTCATACAGCTCCTTAAAGATCTTCTGCACCGTTTCAATGTGGTAATCGTCGGTTGTGCGGATATATCGGTCATAACTGATGTTCATATAGTTCCAAAGCTCTTTGAATTTGGCAACCTTTTCATCCACGTATTCTTTTGGAGTAATGCCTTTTTCCGCTGCTTTCTGCTCTATTTTCAGGCCGTGCTCATCCGTTCCGGTCAGAAACATTACGTCTTTGCCCTGCAGCCTTTTATATCTGGCAATGGAATCACAGGCAACCGTTGTGTAGCAGTGCCCGATATGCGGGTTGCCGGAGGGATAGTAGATCGGTGTGGTAATATAAAATTTTTCCTTTTGTTCAGCCATTTTCTTATCTCCTTAACACGCTTAAACAAGCGAAAAATCCGTTTTCTCGCCGGTTTCTCTTATGGTCTCCTCTGCGCGCCCGGTTACAAGATCTACCGCTACGGACGCAAATCTTTCGCCGTTCAGGTTTACGGAAAAATAATTCAGGCCGTTTTCCTCAACGGTGCTGTTGATCTCATACGCACTGCCGTAGTGCATCTGCAGGGCGTCCATTGCCTCTCTAACGGTGAGCGGCAGCATGTATCCCGTAACCTGCACGGTTGTATCTTTTCTTGTTGTTCCGGCAGTGGTGCTTTGCGTGGTGCTTTCGCTTGTGGTTTGCGTTTCGCTTTCGGAAACGGACGGCGTTTTTGTCTGTGTGTCGGAAATGCTCTCGCTCACGGTCTCGCTCTCCGGCTCCGCGCTTTTGCCTGCGTTTCCGAAATAGTGCCACGCCGCCACCGCAACAACGGCGGCTATGAGTATAATTACCGCGGCTGTTGCCGCTTTTTTACCTTTGCTCATTTCAATCTCACCTCATCCGCTTGTGTGTCAGATCAGGGATGCGGCAGCCTTGTCCAGCATCAGCGTAACGTCTGTGTGGAACTGAAGCACGGATGCCGGGCACATCGGTGTTACATTGCCGTCGATCAGCTGTTTGATTGCCTTTGCCTTGTTTTCGCCGATTGCGATAATCAGGATTTTTTTCGCCTGCATGATGGAGCCGATTCCCATCGTAACTGCCTGGGTGGGCACTTCGTCTATAGATTTGAAAAATCTGCTGTTGTCTTTAACCGTGCTCTCTTTCAGCGTTACCACATGGCTCCAGCGCTGAAAACAGTCTGCCGGCTCGTTGAATGCGATGTGGCCGTTTGAGCCTATGCCCAAAAGCTGTATATCTATTCCGCCCGCGGCTTTGATCTTTTCTTCATACCTGCGGCATTCCTCCTCCGGATCTTCGGCATTGCCGTCCAGAAAGTTGATGTTTTCTTCGGGAATGTTGATATGGTCAAAAAGATTTTCATGCATAAAGCTGTGATAGGAATTCTTGTCATTTACATCCAGATTTACATATTCGTCCAGATTAAAAGTGGTTACCTTGGAAAAATCAACAACGCCTTTTTTGTATAATTCTATCATCTGGCTGTACGGCTTAAGCGGTGTGGAGCCTGTTGCAAGCCCCAAAACACTGTTCGGCCTCTGCAAAACCTGGCCGCACATGTAGTTGCCCGCGGCAATTCCAATCTGCTCTTCGCTCTCATAAATAAGTACATTCATCATACGTACCTCCTTAGTATTTCTTATAATCAATATTATTATAAACGAAATGACTGCTCTGTCAATTCTTAATTTGCGCAGCCTTTTTCTTTTTTGCTTTGCTTATTACAGACAGCAGGGCAAACAGGATCAGTGCGCCAAGCAGCGCGCCGGCAGTGTCGATTGCCCAGTCCTGAATTTTGCAGGCTCTGCCGGCAACGAAGATCTGGTGTATCTCGTCCGTTACGGCATAAGCGGATGCGCACAAAACGGCAAAGGGCGTTTTTGTTTTTCCGCATTGTATGTAAAACGCCAGCGCAAATAAGAAACCAAGCCCGGCGAATTCCGCAAAATGCGCGCTTTTTCTTACAATAAAATCGGTTAGAAACCCGTCGCCGAACAGCTTTTGAAAAAAGGCAAGAAAGATATCGCTCTGCGCGGAGGATTCCGCCGCCGTGCGGGAAGAAAACCAGAAGATCACCGCCATGCACGCCGCGCAAAGCGCCCAGCAAAGCATCTTTGCCGGCAGGGGAAACCGTTTTATTTTGCCCAAGGAATCAAGTTCTTGTTGCATTTATAAAAGATACCCTCCCTGAACCCGGGTGAAACTGGACGCCGCTGACGCCTTTTGCCTCAGCATAGTAGCAGGATTCATAAAATACCGGCAGAAAACTGTAATTCTGATAAAGTTCTGCTTCACATTCACGGCACGCATCGGCAAGATCTGCCGCGTCGGCAGACGCCGCGTCTGCAAGCACGTCGTTATAGCCGGCGGTGTCTATATAAGCGTAAGAAACATTCGCAAAAGTCTGCAAAAACGTAACGGGGCTTGTGGAGCTCGCCTCATACGGGTAGAGTGCGATGTCGTAATCATAAGCGGCAACACGTGATTTCAGTTCGCTTTCCGGCAGCGCTTCGATCACCATGGTAAAGTCCACGTCTTTTTCATCTACGCTGGAAACGGCGCCGATACCCGCCTGGATTCCCTGCACCAGCTGCCTGGCGGCATCTTCCATATAATCCGGCACCAGCAGGGTGATCTCCGCCGTGTAGATCTCCTGATCCGATATCACTTTGCGCCACAGTTCTTCCGCCTTGTCAGCATCCGCGCTTTCCGTTACCGCCGGTACGGCAGTGTTGTACTGCGCGCCGTTTGCCGTGCAGGTGGGGGGCGCATATCCCGTTGCTTTTTGCAGGTAGGGGAACTCCTCATAATCCATGTCCGCCATGGAAAGGTAGAGCGCGCGCCGTGCGTCTTTTGCGGAAAACAGCCCTTCGTTTCCGTTGATCACCAACATCCAGGTAATATTGCTGTAAGGGGTCATCGTGATCCCGCTGTTTTCACTGATCCCGCTGCTCTCGTATCCTCTTATATAAGCGGCGTCATAGTATCCGCTGAGCAGATCTTCGGAAAGATCCGTTCCTTCCTCCACAATATTCAGCGTCAGATCAGTCGCTTTCGGTTTGGTCGGCCCGGCATATTCTTTATTTGCCGCAAGAATATAAGAGGTGTCCAGCACGTTTGTAATATAAAACTGGCCGTTAAACATAGTGTATTCCAGATCCAGTCCGTATCTGCCTGCCGTTGCCTCAAAAAATTCCCGGTTGCAGGGCATGGCAACGGCTGTGCTCATTGTTTCAAGAAAACTCTCGTCCGGAGAGGACAGATGGATCGTCAGCGTATATTTCCCGGAGGCGGTAACGCCAAGCGTGCTCTCGTCCGCCCTGCCGGAATGCACCTCGGGCGCATTTGCAATGGAGGAGATTGTGGAATAAAGCGGGCTTTGCGTCAGGTCGTCCGCTGCGCGCTGCAGGGCAAATACAAAATCATCCGCCGTGATTTCCGGGTTATAATTTTCGCCCATTCTTTCGGCAACGGAATCGTAAATATGCCATTTCAGCCCCTGATAAAGCTGAAAGGTATAGGTCTTTCCATCGCTGCTTACCTCCCAGCTCTGCGCACAGCCCGGGGTAATATTTCCTTCGTCGTCACACCGCACAAGGCCTTCAAAACAGTTTTCCGTGATCAGAAATTCATCTTCGGTGGATGCCACCTGCGGGTCAAAACTGTTTATATTGCCGCCAAAGGGATATATCATATCTATCGATTCGTCAGAATTTGAGCAGCCTGCAAAAGTAAGTGCAAGCATCAGAAGGGCAAGTGCCGCCGCAATCAGTTTTTTCATATTCATCACCAATTAAATCAGTTATAATATTATAGCAAAAGTTGCGCGCTTTGAAAAGAGAAATTCTCTATTTTTGGCCATTTATTTTCCGCGTGTTTTGCAGGCGTTTTGCGATGGGCGCTCTTTGAACTGCCAATCTGCCGGCGCTTTAGTGCATATTGAATCTCAGGCGGCAGATACCGTGCAAAAAAAGCGCTTTTTGCACGAAAAGTTAACACACCCGGTGCAGTGTTACAAAAAGTTTTTGAAAAAATTCCCTTTCTTTAAAATTTATTGTTGACTTATTAAGATTTTAAGTATATCATATAAGCCACATTGAAAATGGAAAGTGTGCCCTTTTTGAGAAAAAGCCTTTTTGCGGCAGTTCAGAAAAGCGCTTTTCCGGCAAGATTTTTGCCCAAAAAGCCGCGCGTTTTCAGTTCTTTTTCATTAATTTTCAAAGAAACGGAGTGATTACCTTTATGGTAAATGTAAAGGATGTTCAGTTCGGCACCACAACAAGAAAAAGTTTCGCTAAAATCAACGAAGTTATGCAGATGCCCAATCTGATTGAGGTGCAGAAGAAGTCCTATCAGTGGTTTCTTGACGAAGGTATGAGGGAGGTATTCCGCGATATCGGCTCCATCACCGATTACACCGGCAATCTGGTGCTTGATTTCATTGATTATTCCATGAACGAGCCGCCGAAGTATACGATTGCGCAGTGCAAGGAACTGGATGCCAACTATGCCAAACCCCTTACGGTTACCGCACGCCTGCTCAACAAGGAAACGGGTGAAGTCAAGGAAAACAACGTTTATATGGGCGATTTCCCGCTTATGACCGACGCGGGCACCTTTATCATAAACGGCGCGGAAAGATGCATTGTATCCCAGCTTGTCCGCTCACCCGGCGTTTATTATCATATGGATCATGATAAAACGGGCAAAGAGCTTTACACCAATACCGTTATCCCCAACAGGGGCGCGTGGCTGGAATATGAAACAGACGCCAACGATCTGTTTTATGTAAGAATCGATAAAAACAGAAAGATCTTCATCACCACGTTCTTAAGAGCGCTCGGTCTCGGCACGGATGATGAGATCCGGGAATTCTTCGGAAACGATGAAAGAATCGAAGCCACGATTGAAAAAGATACCACTAAAAATACGGAAGAGGCGCTGATCGAAGTTTACAAAAAGCTGCGCCCCGGCGAGCCTCCCACGCTGGAGACTGCGCAGGCGCACCTGGACGGACTTTTCTTTGATCCGCGCAGATATGACCTTTCCAGAGTCGGCAGATATAAATATAACAAAAAACTTGCCATTAGCGACAGACTGATCGGCCAGACGCTGACGCAGCCGATCATTTCACCCCAGGGCGAGTTTCTTGCGGATGCCGGCGATAAGATCGATAAGGAAAAAGCGCTTGAGATTGAAAATGCCGGCGTTATGTACGCATTTGTGGATGCGGACGGCCAGGAGATCAAGATTGTTTCCAACGGCATGGTGGATATCGACAAATATGTTGATTTTGACTGCAAGCCTTACGGTATCAACGAAAAAGTTTCTTACAGAGTGCTTTCCGAACTGCTTGAAAAATGCGGCGATGATGAAGAGATGCTCAAAGAGGAGATCCGGATCCATGCGGATGAACTGGTTCCGAAACACATCATCACTGACGATATATTCGCTTCCGTTTCCTATCTCATAAATATAGCCCACGGGATCGGCACAACTGATGATATCGACCATCTCGGCAACCGCCGAATCAGAGCAGTGGGCGAACTTCTTCAGAATCAGATGCGGATCGGATTTTCCAGGATGGAAAGAGTGATCCGTGAAAGAATGACGCTGCAGGCGCAGGATAACGGCGACGAGATCACACCGCAGGCGCTTATCAATATCCGCCCTGTTGTTGCGGCGATCAAAGAGTTCTTCGGTTCGTCTCCGCTTTCCCAGTTCATGGATCAGAATAACCCGCTTGCGGAACTTACGCATAAGAGAAGACTTTCCGCTCTCGGCCCCGGCGGTCTTTCCAGAGACAGAGCCGGATTCGAAGTTCGTGACGTTCATTACACGCACTACGGCAGAATGTGCCCCATCGAAACACCGGAAGGCCCCAATATCGGCCTGATCTCCTATTTGGCATGTTACAGCCGCCTGAACGAATACGGCTTTATTGAGGCGCCTTATCGTAAGGTGGATAAGAAAACGGGCGCTGTTACCTCTGAAGTTGTTTATATGACGGCGGATGTAGAGGATAACTATATCGTTGCCCAGGCAAACGAACCGCTGGATGAAAACGGCAGATTCATGAATAAGAGAGTTACCTGCCGCCACAGGGATGAGTTCATCACCTGCGAGCCGGAAAAGGTGGATTTCATGGATGTATCGCCGAAGATGGTTGTTTCCGTTGCAACGGCAATGATCCCGTTCCTTGAAAATGATGACGCCAACCGTGCGCTTATGGGCGCCAACATGCAGAGACAGGCGGTTCCGCTCCTTAAGACGGAAGCCCCGATCGTTGGCACCGGTATGGAATATAAAGCCGCTTATGACTCCGGCGTTGTTGTGATCGCAAAACGCGGCGGTACGGTTACATCCGTAGACGCGAAAACGATTGAGATCACCGTTAAAAAAGGCGAGGTAGACCGCTATGAACTCATCAAGTTCAGCGGCTCCAACCAGGATACCTGTATTAACCAAAGACCGATCGTTTCGCTCCGCCAGAAAGTGGAGGCGGGTCAGGTTATTGCAGACGGCCCCGCAACCTCAAACGGCGAAATCTCCCTCGGTAAGAATGCCCTGATCGGCTTTATGACCTGGGAGGGTTATAACTATGAGGACGCCGTTTTGATCAATGAAAAAATGGTGCGCGAGGATGTTTACACCTCCATTCATATTGAAGAGCATGAAGTAGAGGCAAGAGACACCAAACTCGGCCCCGAAGAGATCACGCGTGATATCCCGAATGTTGGCGAAGACGCGCTGAAAGACCTTGATGAAGACGGTATTATCCGTGTAGGTGCAGAGGTGCATACGGGCGATATACTTGTAGGTAAAGTTACGCCGAAGGGTGAAACGGAACTGACTGCGGAGGAAAGACTGCTCCGCGCGATCTTCGGAGAGAAAGCAAGAGAAGTCAGGGATACTTCACTCAGAGTTCCGCACGGCGAATACGGCATCGTTGTGGATGTTAAGCATTTTGACCGCAGGGATTGTGAAGAACTCAGCCCCGGCGTAAACAAGAAAGTAAGAATCTACATTGCCCAAAAGAGAAAAATTCAGGTGGGCGATAAAATGGCGGGCCGCCACGGTAACAAGGGCGTTGTTTCCCGCGTGCTCCCGCAGGAGGATATGCCGTTCCTGCCGGACGGCAGACCGCTGGATATCGTTTTGAATCCCCTTGGCGTTCCGTCCCGTATGAATATCGGTCAGGTGCTTGAAGTGCATCTCGGCTATGCCGCAAAGGCGCTCGGCTGGAAGATGTGCACCCCTGTATTTGACGGCGCGCATGAGGATGATATCCGTGAATGCCTCCGCCTTGCAGGTCTTTCGGAGGATGGCAAAACGATCCTGACGGACGGCAGAACAGGCGAAAAATTCGATAATCCTATTACGGTAGGATATATGTATTATCTGAAACTCCATCACCTTGTTGATGACAAGATCCACGCGCGTTCAACCGGCCCTTACAGCATGGTTACGCAGCAGCCGCTCGGCGGTAAAGCCCAGTTCGGCGGCCAGCGTTTCGGCGAGATGGAAGTTTGGGCGCTTGAAGCTTACGGCGCGGCTTATACACTTCAGGAGATCATCACCGTTAAATCGGACGATGTTACCGGAAGAGTAAAAACGTATGAGGCGATCGTTAAGGGCGAGAATATTCCGCCCGCCGGCACGCCGGAATCCTTTAAAGTTCTGTTTAAGGAACTTGAGGCGCTTGGTCTGGATGTTCAGCTCAGAGATAAGAACGGCAATGAAGTGGAACTTAAGCAGGATCTTGACGACGGCACGGAGATCCAGCCTATAGATGAACACGCTTTTTCCGAAGTGAACGATTTTGAAACCGCCGGCGATGGCTTCACCGTTCAAAATGCGGAGGAAAACGGCGAGGAAGCAGACTCGGGTTCTGATATGGACGGTCTTTTCACCGATTCCCAGAACGATGATTATGATGAATAATCAACCGGTCGAAAACCTGCATTACATTATATATAAAGGAGTGCTTCCAAATGGAAAATCAAAATGAATTCAGTTCAATCAGAATCGGCCTTGCATCTCCCGAAAAGATCCGCGAGTGGTCTTACGGCGAGGTAACCAAGCCGGAAACCATAAATTACAGAACACTGAAACCGGAAAAGGACGGCCTTTACTGCGAAAAGATCTTCGGCCCCACGAAAGACTGGGAATGCCACTGCGGAAAGTACAAAAGAATCCGCTATAAAGGCAAGATCTGCGAGCGCTGCGGCGTTGAGATCACCCGCTCAAAAGTAAGGCGTGAGCGTATGGGTCATATAGAACTTGCCGCTCCCGTTTCCCATATCTGGTATTTCAAGGGTATCCCGAGCCGTCTTGGCCTTGTGCTGGATATCAGCCCGCGTTACCTTGAAAAGGTGCTCTATTTTGCGCTTTATATCGTAACCGATCCCGGCGATACCCCGCTGGAGAAAATGCAGATCCTCAATGAAAAAGAATACGACGATATGCGTGAACGCTATGAGGATGATTTTGAGGCCGGTATGGGCGCGGAGGCAATCAAAAAACTGCTTCAGGATATCGATGTTTTCCAGCTGCGTGATGAACTGAACGCAGAACTTGAAAACGCTACGGGGCAGAAGAGAGTCCGCCTGCTTAAAAGGCTGGATGTTGTGGATGCATTCTGCAAGAGCGGCAACAAGCTGGAATGGATGATCTTGGATGTTATCCCCGTTATCCCTCCGGATATCCGGCCGATGGTTCAGCTGGACGGCGGCAGATTTGCCACTTCCGATCTGAACGATCTTTACAGAAGAGTAATCAACAGAAACAACCGCCTCAAGAGACTTCTTGAGCTCGGCGCGCCGGATATTATTGTAAGAAATGAAAAGAGAATGCTTCAGGAAGCGGTAGACGCGCTGATCGATAACGGCCGCCGCGGCAGACCGGTAACCGGCCCAAGCAACCGCCCGCTGAAATCCCTTTCCGATATGCTGAAAGGTAAGCAGGGCCGTTTCCGTCAGAATCTTCTCGGTAAACGTGTTGACTATTCCGGCCGTTCCGTTATCGTTGTAGGGCCGGAACTGAAAATGCACCAGTGCGGCCTGCCCAAAGAAATGGCAATCGAACTGTTCAAGCCGTTCGTTATGAAACGCCTTGTTGCCACGGGCGCCGCGTCCAATATCAAATCCGCAAGGAAAAAAGTGGAAAGAGCGCAGGATCCCGCTGTGTGGGATGCGCTTGAAGTTGTCATCAAGGATCACCCGGTTATGCTTAACCGTGCTCCCACGCTGCACCGCCTTGGTATTCAGGCGTTTGAGCCGGTGCTTGTAGAAGGCAGGGCAATCAAACTGCATCCGCTTGCCTGCACGGCATTCAACGCGGACTTTGACGGCGACCAGATGGCGGTTCACGTTCCGCTTTCCGCTGAGGCGCAGGCAGAAGCAAGGCTTCTGATGCTTGCCGCCAACAACCTCTTAAAGCCGTCGGACGGTAAACCCGTTACCGTTCCTACGCAGGATATGGTTATCGGTTCTTATTACCTTACCATGATTAAAGAGGGCGAGCCGGGTCAGCCGAAGTTCTTTGAGGATGAGGAAAGAACAAAGGAAATCTCTTTTGAGGATGTAAAGGCAAGAATTAACGGTAAATATACGGATTCTCAGTGCCTTTGCGCCGATGTGGATGACCAGCTTGCTTCCGAATTCTCCATCTATAAATCCTATAAGATCTACAGAGATAAAGATGAGGCAATGATGGCATATCAGGAGGGTTCTCTCGGTATGCACTCTCCCGCCAAGATCCGTGTAAGCAAGAAAACAGAGGACGGCACCAAGAGCGCCGAGATCATCACAACGATCGGCAGAGTCATCTTTAACAATCCGATCCCGCAGGATCTCGGCTTTGTAGATCGCACGGATCCTGCCCTTGCGTTCAAGCCGGAGATTGATTTTGTTGTTAAAAAAGGCGAACTCGGCAAGATCGTGGATAAACTGATCTCCGTTCACGGTGTATCCGTTGCGTCCGTAGCGCTTGACGCCATCAAGGCACAGGGCTATAAGTATTCTACCGTTTCCGGTACAACGGTTGCTGTTTGCGACGCGTTGATCCCCGCCGCCAAGAAAACCTTCCTTGAAGAGGCGGAGAAAAAAGTTGACGAGATCACCATGAACTACAATTACGGTCTGATCACGAACGACGAGCGCTCCGCCGCTGTTATCAAAGCGTGGGAAGACTGCACGAATAAAGTTACCAACGAACTCACTTCTAATTTTGACGGAACGCATAATCCGATCCATATGATGGTAGACTCCGGTGCGCGTGGTAGTACCGCCCAGCTTCGTCAGCTTGCCGGTATGCGCGGACTGATCGCGAATACGGCAGGTAAAACGATCGAGATCCCGATCCGTGCCAACTACCGTGAGGGCCTTAATATATTGGAATACTTCATTTCTTCCAGAGGTGCGCGTAAAGGTCTTGCCGATACGGCGCTTCGTACCGCAGACTCCGGTTATCTGACCAGACGTCTTGTAGACGTTTCACAGGATGTTATTATCCGTGATGATGACTGCGGCTGCAAGGAAGGCATCGTTGTTAAGGCAATTATGGACGGAAACCGTGAACTGGAATCCCTCAGCGAACGTCTGATCGGCAGATTCCCGCTGGATGAGGTCAAAGATCCGAATACGGGCGAAGTGCTTGCCTCCCCGGATGAAATGATCTCCAAAGAGGCTGCCGATAAGATCGTTGCCGCGGGGATTACGGAAGTCAAGATCCGTTCCCTCATCACCTGTAAATCACGCCACGGCGTGTGCCGCAAGTGTTATGGTTCCAACCTGGCGTTCAATGAGCCGGTTCAGGTCGGCGAGGCAGTAGGTATCATCGCCGCGCAGTCCATCGGTGAGCCGGGTACACAGCTTACGATGAGAACGTTCCACACCGGCGGTATCGCAGGCGGTGAAGACATTACCCAGGGTCTTCCCAGAGTTGAGGAACTTTTTGAGGCAAGAAAGCCAAAGCAGTATGCGATCCTTTCCGAGATCGACGGCACCGTCAGGTTCGAGGAAGTGAAAAAGGCGCAGCATATCGTTGTTGCCAATAACGAAACCCTTGAAGAAAAGAAATATCTTGTGCCTTACGGATTCAGAATCCGCGAGGAGATCACGGAGGGCGCGCATGTGGTAAAAGGGCAGGAACTCACTTACGGTTCCAAAAACCCCAACGATATCCTGGCTATCCTCGGCGAAGAGGCGGTTTACAACTACCTGATCCAGGAAGTTCAGTTTGCTTACCGTACACAGGGTGTTGATATCAATGATAAGCATATTGAGGTTATCGTTCGCCAGATGCTGAAAAAATGCACGGTGGATGACGCCGGCGATACGGATCTGGTTGCCGGAACAATGGTAGATGTTTCTGCTGTTGATGAGGCAAACGATCAGATCGATGCAAGGATCGCCGCAGGCGAAACGGGCCTGAAAAAGGCTACCCGCACTCCTGTTCTTATGGGTATTACCAAGGCGTCACTTGCCACGGATTCCTTCCTTTCCGCCGCGTCTTTCCAGGAGACCACCAGAGTGCTTACCGATGCTGCAATCAAAGGCAAGGTGGATCCGCTGATCGGTCTTAAGGAAAACGTGATTATCGGTAAACTTGTTCCTGCCGGAACAGGTATGGATGTGTTCCGTGATGTGGATGTTATTCCAAGCTATCTTTCTTCTGACGGAAAAGAAGAAATTTTAAATCTGGAACAGCTGCAAAAACTATTGACAAACAATGCCTCTGAGTGATATACTTGGTAATTGTGTGAATGGCGAAAACAGCATAATCACCAAATATTTCTGATCAATTTAGTACAAATGCACAAAATATTGAGGCTGGCTTTCTGCCTGCCTCAATATGTGCGTGTAAACGGGCGCTTTTCTTTGTGAAAAACGCCGGTCTATGCGCATATACGGCGCATAAATTTTGCAGAAAGGAGATATAAACTATTGCCTACCTTTAATCAGTTAGTCAGAACAGGCAGAAAGTCTGTAGAGAAAAAGGCTAAGGCGCCTGCACTTTTAAAGAGCCTGAACACAAAGAAAAATGTTATGAACGATAACTGCTCTCCGCAAAAGCGCGGCGTTTGCACAGCAGTTAAAACTGCTACGCCTAAAAAGCCGAATTCCGCGCTTCGTAAGATCGCCCGTGTTCGCCTTACAAACGGAATGGAAGTTTCAGCTTATATTCCCGGCGTAGGTCACAACCTTCAGGAGCACTCTGTTGTTATGGTTCGCGGCGGCCGTGTAAAGGATCTTCCCGGTGTGCGTTACCACATCATCCGCGGCACGCTGGATACCCAGGGCGTAAACGGCAGAATGCAGGCCCGTTCCAAATACGGCGCCAAGAGACCTAAAGCTGCCAAGAAGTAAGCAGCCATCCTATCGGGAAAACAATAGTTTATACCTTTTATATTTATATATGTATATGCGGTATAGCCTACTTGTTGACTCCACGGGAAAAACCGAGTACCTATGAACTCATTATTATTTATGAAGGAGGGAAGCGAAGATGCCAAGAAGAGGCCAAATCGCTAAGCGTGATGTATTGCCGGATCCGCTTTACAACTCAAAACTTGTAACGCGCCTGATCAACAACATCATGTATGACGGAAAAAAAGGTGTCGCGCAGAAGATTGTTTACGGCGCGTTTGACATCATTAAAGAAAAAACGGGTAATGATCCTCTTGAGGAATTCCAGGCAGCTATGGAAAACGTTATGCCCACCCTTGAGGTAAAAGCCCGTCGTGTCGGCGGCGCAACATATCAGGTTCCGCTTGAAGTTCGCCCCGAAAGGCGCCAGACGCTCGGTCTGCGCTGGATCACGGCTTATGCCCGTCTGCGTTCCGAAAGAACAATGAAGGAACGCCTTGCTGCGGAGATTATGGACGCTGTTAATAAAACAGGCGGCGCAGTTAAGAAATGTGATGATACGCATAAGATGGCAGAGGCAAACAAGGCTTTTGCGCATTTCAGATATTAATCCCATAATCAGGTTAGGAGGATATTATGCCAAGAAAAGTATCTCTTGAAAAGACAAGAAATATTGGTATTATGGCGCACATTGATGCCGGTAAAACAACAACTACCGAGCGTATCCTTTATTATACGGGAATTAATCACAAAATAGGCGAAACTCATGACGGCGCCGCCACGATGGACTGGATGGCGCAGGAGCAGGAGAGAGGTATTACCATCACCTCCGCTGCCACCACCTGTTTTTGGAAAAATCACAGAATCAATATTATAGATACCCCCGGCCACGTGGATTTCACCGTTGAAGTTCAGCGTTCTCTTCGTGTTCTGGACGGCGCTGTTACCGTTCTTTGCGCAAAGGGCGGCGTAGAGCCTCAGTCAGAAACCGTTTGGCGCCAGGCGGATGACTATAATGTACCCCGTATGATCTATGTTAATAAAATGGATATTATGGGCGCAGACTTTTACAATGTTTTAAACATGGTAAAAGACAGATTTAAGTGTAATGCTGTTCCGATCCAGCTTCCGATCGGTTCTGAGGATACCTTCAGAGGTATCGTAGACCTTATCAATATGGATGCTGAGATCTATTACGACGATATGGGCAACGATATCCGCCGCGAGGAAATTCCGGAGGATATGAAAGACCTTGCTCAGGAATATCGCGAAAAACTGCTTGAGGCAGTTGCGGAGCAGGACGAAGCACTTATGGAAAAATATTTCGACGGTCAGGAAATCTCCGTTGATGAAATTAAAAAGACGATCAGAAAAGCAACCTGTAAGTGTGAAATGGTGCCCATCACCTGCGGCACTTCTTACAGAAACAAGGGCGTTCAGCCGCTTCTGGATGCTATTGTGGATTTCATGCCGGCTCCTACCGATGTTGAATCCATCAAGGGCGTAAATCCGGAAACGGATGAGGAAGAATATCGTCATTCCTCCGATTCAGAGCCGTTTGCCGCTCTTGCTTTCAAGATCGCTACAGACCCGTTTGTTGGTAAGATCTGCTATTTCCGTGTATATTCGGGCACGCTGAACTCCGGTTCTCAGGTCTATAACTCCGTTAAGGGCCACAGAGAAAGAATGGGTCGTATTCTTCAGATGCACGCAAACCACAGAGAGGATATTACAGAAGTTTACGCCGGCGATATCGCCGCTGCCGTAGGCCTTAAGAACACCACAACCGGTGATACGCTCTGCGACGAAGATCATCCGATCATTCTGGAATCCATGAATTTCCCGGATCCGGTTATCCGTGTTGCTGTTGAGCCCAAGACCAAAGCCGGTCAGGAAAAGATGGGCATTGCCCTTGCAAAGCTTGCGGAAGAAGACCCAACTTTCAAAGTGTATACCGATGAGGAAACCGGCCAGACCATTATTGCAGGTATGGGCGAACTTCATTTGGAGATCATTGTTGACCGTATGCTTCGTGAGTTTAAAGTTGAGGCAAATATCGGCGCACCGCAGGTTGCGTATAAAGAAACCATTCAGTCCGAGGCTATGTCGGATACTAAGTATAAGCGTCAGTCGGGCGGTTCCGGTCAGTACGGTCACGTTAAGATCCGCATCGCGCCCAACTTGGATGAAAACGGTATCGGCAAAGGCTATGAGTTCATCAACTCCATTGTCGGCGGCGCGATCCCCAAGGAATATATCCCCGCTGTAGACGCAGGTATCCAGGGCGCTATGAAGAGCGGCGTTCTTGCCGGCTACCCAATGGTAGATGTTAAAGTTGAACTTTACGACGGATCTTATCACGAGGTTGACTCTTCTGAAATGGCATTCAAGATTGCAGGTTCCATGGCGTTTAAAGACGCTGCCAAAAAGGCAAATCCGGCAATTCTTGAGCCTATGATGAAAGTTACCGTTATCGTTCCTGAGGATTATATGGGCGATGTTATCGGCGATCTGAACAGCCGCCGTGGCCAGATTCAGGGTATGGAAGACAGAGCCGGCGCAAAGCAGATCAATGCCCGCGTTCCGCTTTCCGAAATGTTCGGTTATGTAAACGACCTTCGTTCCAAGACCCAGGGCCGTGGTAACTATACCATGGAGCCGGACGGCTATGAGCAGGTTCCGAAGTCTATTTCAGAGGAAATCATTTCCACAAGAACGAAAAAAGATTAATTTAAACTTTATTTAAAACAAAATTATTAAAAACACTTGATATTTTATCTGTGCTTTGATAAAATAATCATAATGATTTTACTATTGAATTTTTAAGGAGGAAATTCCAATGGCAAAAGAAAAGTTTAACCGTTCCAAACCGCATGTAAACATCGGTACGATCGGCCACGTTGACCACGGTAAAACAACTCTTACGGCTGCGATTACAAAATATCTTGCAAACGAAGGCTTCGCTAAGTTCGAAGACTATGCTGATATCGATAAGGCTCCCGAAGAGAGAGAGCGTGGTATCACAATCAACACCGCTCACGTAGAGTATGAAACAGAGACTCGTCACTATGCACACGTTGACTGCCCCGGACATGCTGACTATATCAAAAACATGATCACCGGCGCTGCGCAGATGGATGGTGCTATCCTTGTTATCGCTGCTACAGACGGTCCTATGGCTCAGACAAAAGAGCACCTTCTTCTTGCTCGTCAGGTTGGCGTTCAGTACATCGTTGTATTCATGAACAAGGTTGACCAGGTAGACGACGAAGAGCTTCTTGAACTCGTTGAGATGGAGATCCGTGATACTCTGAATGAGTACGGTTTCCCGGGAGACGATATCCCGATCATCAGAGGTTCAGCTCTCAATGCGCTTAATGCGCCTTCAAATGATGATCCCGCTTGCGACTGCATCAAAGAACTCCTTGAGGCAGTTGACAGCTATATCCCAACTCCTGAGCGTAACGACAGCCTTCCGTTCCTTATGCCTGTTGAGGACGTTATGACGATCACCGGCCGTGGCACAGTTGCTACCGGTAGAGTAGAGCGTGGCGTTCTTAAACTCAACGAGGAAGTTGAGATTGTTGGTATTAAGGAAGAGATCAGAAAGACGGTTTGCACAGGTCTTGAGATGTTCCGTAAATCCCTTGACTACACAGAGGCTGGCGACAATGTTGGCGCGCTTCTTCGTGGTGTTCAGAGAACAGAGATCCAGAGAGGTCAGGTTCTTGCAAAGCCGGGTTCCATTCATCCCCACACCAAATTCAAGGGTCAGGTTTACGTTTTAACAAAGGATGAAGGCGGCCGTCATACTCCGTTCTTCAACAACTATCGTCCTCAGTTCTATTTCAGAACAACAGACGTTACCGGCGTTATCACACTTCCTGAGGGCACAGAAATGTGTATGCCCGGAGATAACGTTCTTATGAGCGTTGAACTCATCACTCCTATCGCTATTGAAAAAGGCCTTCGTTTCGCTATCCGTGAGGGCGGCAGAACTGTAGGTTCAGGCGTTGTAACTGAAATTGATGAGTAATTCCTTTTAAAATGAAAGAGCAGTCGCAAGACTGCTCTTTATCGTGTAGAGAAAAGTGTTCATTTAGAAAAAAGTGCAGTTCTACATGCTGAGGAGACTGCGAGAAATCGAGCAGGATTTTGCATTTTGCGAGGGAGGACGTACATGGGTACTTCCCCCGAGCAAAAGGCAGAAAGTGCAAAAAACCGCACAACTGTGCGGTTTTTATTCTTTTCTAAATTCTGTCTTATGGAAACGATTTTATGATTGACATTTATGTGCAAGAAAACAAAATCTATTTTCAATTTCCGATTTGCACGTTCCTGCCGACTTTATCGACAGTCTGAAAGCAGTCGCAAGACTGCTCTTTTCTGTGTGTGCAATAAAAAAGGGGTCATTATGAACAAGATAAAATCCTTATATGCCGATCTGCTGGTGTTTCCGGCAGATGCCAAACGAGTCAGGTGGATAGATTATGCCAAGGGAATTGCCATCATTCTTGTGCTTGTGGCACATGCGCTCTCAGGCGCAAACTGGTTTAATATCTGGGCATATTCTTTTCATTTGCCTGTGTTTTTTATTTTAAGCGGCCTTCTTTTGAGTTACAGGAAAATGGCGCAGCCTTTTGGAAAACTGCTGAAAAAATATTTGAAATCTTTGATTTTGCCTTATTACCTGATTGCATTTGCGGTTTTGCTGGTTGAGTTGGCGAAAGATCTGATCCAAAAGGATTTCAGCCGCCAAAACGCTTTGTCGCTTTTATCCGAATGGGCGTTTATGATCGGCATTAAAGCAGATTGGTTTTTGCCCTGCCTTTTCTTTGCCATTCTGATCAATCTTTTGGTTTTTAAATTGTTTCGGGGCAATAAAATCTTATATCCCGCGGCAATCCTTTGCATCGCCGTGGCAGCGTATTTTATTCCAAAAGAAAGCAGACTTCTGAATGTCCTCCTTCACGGTTGTGTAGCCGCGCTTTTCGTTTGCGTTGGCGTTATGATTTCAGAATGCAAAAGCAACTGCAAAAAGGCATTGCGCTTTATTAAAAAATATAAAGTGCCCTTTACATTTGTTTTTCTTGCATTGAATGTGCTGCTCACCGTGCTAAACGGCAAAGTGAGCCTTTCTGAATTCAGTTTTGGAAAAAATTATGTTCTTTATTTAATAAACGGCGTTGTGGGCAGTCTGTTTCTCCTTCTGTTTTGCAAATGGATAGAAAAGCCGAAACTTAGGCTGATCAATTATTGCGGAAAAAACAGTTTGGTCATTATGGCAGTACATATGGAGATCATGGCGCTTGTGGGCGCGGTTCTCGCATTTTTGCTGCCGGAAACTTCCGCCCTGTTTATTTGCTTGAACATCATTATTTCCTTTGTTGTGTCTGTTTTGTGCATTCCGTTCGTCAATTTCGTGTTGAAAAAAATCAAATGACTTCGGTATATAAAAGAGCAGTCTTTGGACTGCTCTTTTTATATGTATTTATTGCTCTGTTCTTTCAAATCCCAGTATGTAATCCGCGGAAACATTGTATATTAGGCAGATCTCAATGAGTTTTTTAACGGAGATCTTGCTTTTGCCCTGCTCGTAATTGCTATAGGTTCTTGGGCTGATTCCCAGTTTTTCCGCCGCCTCTTTTATGGTTAGATTGTTTTCAAATCTTAATCTCATCATTTTTATGCTCATACTGTCCATAGCCTGTTCTCCATGCTTTGCCCCCGCTTTCTGTCGGGTTGGAATACAATTCTATTATGGTCAAATAATATCTACAGGCAATACTCAATTATTGACTATGCTAAAATCGTTTCAGGTGGTGGTCATTGTGTTTGCTGATAGATTCAGAGAACTGAGAATGTTCAGTGAGCCGAAATTAAAGCAGGCGGATCTTGGCGAAAAACTTGGCATGTCCCAAAGAAAAGTCAGCAGGCTGGAAACAGGCTCAACGGAGCCAACTACGGATGAGATCGTGAAGATATGCAGATTCTTTAATGTTTCCGCCGATTACATTTTAGGCCTTACGGATGAATTTAAAAGATTAAAATGACATCTAACCTATTTTTAGGATCTATTTTAATTCTGCTTATGTAAAAATCCGCTCCTTTATGGAGTGGATTTTTTTGAACATACTTGTTGTAGCGGGTGTCGTATGGATGCAAGCCATATAAAAACAGTTAAAGCGAATCAAGCGATCATATTTGCATATTGCAACGGGTATACTTAATTCATTTCCTCTTTGAGCCCAAGTATATAATCTGATGATACATTGTAATATCGGCAAAGTGCAATCAGGTGCCGGATCGGCAGTTCATTGATTCCTTTTTCATAGCGGGAATAAACTTGTTGTGTAGTACCAAGATAATCTGCAATCTCTTGTTGGGTCTTGTCATGATCCTCTCGCAGATCTCTTATTCTTTCCGTATAATCTTTCATAAAGTGCATCTCCTTAGTATTAATAAATAAATTTTACGACACACTTCATTTAGTGTATTGACAATACACTAAATATGGTGTAAAATAAGAACTACTACAGTTATTAACTGTAAATATATTATTTTTATTTTCATTAAGGAGGTCATTATGAAAAAAATTCTATGTTTAATTTTGTCGCTTGCAATGCTTGCAAGCATATCAGTTGGCGTAGGGCTAACCGCATCCGCTGAATCAGATGTCGAGACCGGATATTCCGATTACAGCGGTGATTTCGGTTATGCTGTGCTTGAGGACGGTACGGTTGCCATTTTTGATTACACAGGTTCTGCATCGGAATTGGTAATTCCCTCTGAACTTGATGGCTATACTGTTACCGAAATTCAGGGTGAAGTTTTTGAGTTTTGTTCCAGCCTAACAGAAGTTACTGTGCCTGATAGTGTAGTTAGCATTGGCGCATGGGCTTTTTCCTCGTGCGAAAACTTGACTAAAGTGAATATCGGCAGTGGTGTAACAAATATAACAAGTGCATATGAAGTGTTTTATGATTGCCCAGTTTGCAGGAAATAAATGTTGATGAAAGCAATACAGCATATTCTTCACAGGATGGTGTTTTGTTTAACAAAGATAAAACTGAACTTTTATTATATCCTGCCGATAGTCAGTACACTTCATATATCATTCCGGATAGTGTAACTATTATTGGTGAATCTGCATTTGTAGGGAATGAAACTTTGCAAGATATTACTATTGGAAATAATGTAACTGATATAAAACAAAGAGCCTTTGACGGTTGCACTGCTTTAACGGATATAACTTTTGGTAGCGGCTTGAAAAATATTGGTGGGGAAGCATTTGCCAGTTGTACTGCTTTGACCGAAGTAGTTATACCAGAAGGTGTAACAGAGATAGAGTCGTGTTTTCAGTTTTGCACTAATCTGAAAAACATAACGATACCAGCAAGTCTTACAAAAATATGGGGAACACCATTTTGGTGTTGCACCAGTTTGGAAAAAATTATTGTAGATTCAGATAATACCTCGTATTGTTCACAAGATGGTGTATTGTTTAATAAAGATAAAACAGAATTAATAGCGTATCCGGCAGGTGATGATCGTACTGCATATGAAATCCCGGATAGCGTTACGAAAATAGATATGTTTGCATTTTATAATTGCAGCAATCTTATAGAAATTACAATACCCAACAGCGTAACATATATAGACCAAGGCGCATTTTCAGGATGCAGTAATTTGAAAAATGCAATAATTCCCGAAAGCGTTACATATATAGGTGTTGGATTGTTTGAAGATTGTAATTCTTTGGAAAGTGTTATCGTATTAAATCCTGACTGTGAAATTGATGCTTACCGCGAGGGCGGTGAATTCACTTTACCTGAAAACTCTGTTATTTATGGCTATTCCGGCTCGACTACGCAGGAATATGTTGACTTTTGGAATAATGATGGTTCGTCTCCTGCGTCATCCTATACCTTTGTACCGATTATTGCCGCGGATACAGATACGGAATATCTAAAAAATTCTGCTGATACAGTAAAGATTCATTGTGAGTTTGCGTTAGCTGATTTTGTAAGCGTAGCTATGGATGGTGAAACAGTTGATCCGTCAAATTACACGCTTGATGATGGTTCAACCATTCTCACCTTCAATCCGGCCTATCTTGATACTCTCACTGTAGGCGATCATACGGTTGCTTTGAATTACACAGATAAAACGGCTACTTCCGTTTTGACGATTAAAGCGGTTCAGGAAGAGACTACAGTTGTTCCGGATGAGCCTACGACTGATAGCAACGAGCAGACAACAAGTAATGCCGAAACAGAGAATACTACAGGCTTAAATAATGTTATAGGTTCGGCAGTAAATTCAGCTACGAACAACTCAACAAAATCACCTAGTACAGGTGCTTCATATGCCGGAATTGCGGCTGCAGCCGGTGCTGCTGTTCTTTCCGGAGCTGCTTTGATATTCTTAAAGAAGAAAAAATAATAAATTGTAGAAACAAATTTTTATCCGCCCTTATATAGGGCGGATTTTTTTAATTTCCTTTGAATTTCGTGTGCTGCGGCTTTCCTTTTGCGCCGGATTGTGGTACAATTTTAAAGCAAGAGAGGTGCGGGCTATGGCTGAAAAAAAGCTGGAAAATTTAAAAGGCACCGTAGAGGATATCACGTTTTACAATGAGGAAAACGGCTATACCGTTATGGAGATCTTAAGCGGCGGCGAGGGCGTTACCGTTGTGGGCAATTTTCCGCAGCTTGCCGTTGGCTCACAGATTGAGGCAATAGGCGAGTGGGTGGTTCACCCGTCTTACGGCAGGCAGTTTAAGGCGGAAACGCTGACGGAAACTTTGCCGCAGGACGCCGCCGGCATTCTGCGCTATCTTTCCAGCGGAATCATTAAAGGCGTGCGCCGCGCCACGGCGGAAAAGATCGTAAACGCGTTCGGCGCCGAATCGTTTGACGTTATTGAAAAGGATCTGGAGCGGCTTGCCTCCGTTAAAGGCATCAGCCGCCCTATGGCAAGAAAGATCCAGCGCAGTTTTATTGAAAAGTTCGCCTCACGCCAAACGATTGCTGAACTGAGAGAAAAAGGCCTTACCCAAAAAGAGGCGTTTGACGCTTATAAATTTTTCGGCGAAACCGCCGTAGATACCTTTGAAAGCAATCCGTATGATTTTGTTACCGCCGGCATCTATAATTTTGACCGCGCGGAGGAGATCAATGACAGCTTGGGCACCCCCGTCGCCTTAGACCTGCGTGCCCAGTCGCTTGTTGAACATATTGTGGAATATAATATTGCCAACGGCCATACCTGCCTGCCGCGGGAATCGGTCATAAAAACAGCCCGGAATTATCTGGACTGTTCGGAAGATACGGCAGAGATTGCCGTGGATGACGCGCTGCAGTACAACCGCCTTTTTCAGGAGGAGATAGACGGGCGCCCGTTTCTCTTTCTCCCAAAAGCCTATGACGCCGAAGCGGCGATCGCCCAGCGCATTCAGGTTTCCGTGCAGTATCCGCCGCAGCCAAGCGAGATCTCCGGCGCGGAGATCTATGCGTTTGAAAAGGCAAACGGCATAGAGTTTGACGCTAAACAGCGCCAGGCCATAGAGATTGCGGTCAACAAAGGGCTGCTGATCCTTACAGGCGGCCCCGGAACCGGCAAAACCACAACCGTAAAAGGCATTATTTCCCTGATGAAAAACAGGGGGCTGGATGTTGCGCTTGCCGCGCCCACGGGCAGAGCCGCCAAGCGTATGACCGAACTGACCGGTCAGGAGGCAAAAACGGTGCACCGCCTGCTTGAAGTGGAGTACAGGGACGGCAGCGACGAGCCGGTTTTTGTTCACAACCGCAAAAATCCGCTGGATGTGGACGCTGTTATCGTGGATGAACTTTCCATGGTGGATATTTTTCTTTTTGATTCCCTGTTGGAGGCGCTGCCGCTGCGCGCCCGCCTGATTATGGTGGGAGATAAAGATCAGCTGCCGCCGGTCGGCGCCGGCAATGTTTTGAGCGATCTGATAAAAAGCAAACTGATACCCGTTGTGGAACTGGATAAGATTTTTCGCCAGGCGATGCAGAGCCGCATCGTAACCAACGCCCACCGGGTTGTAAAAGGCGAAATGCCCGTGATCACGGATAACGCCGCGGATTCCGATTTCTTTATGCTGCATGAAAGCGTGCCGATTTCGGCGTGCCGCAAGATCGTGGATCTGGTCACGCGCCGCCTGCCGGCAGCGTATTCCATGGATCCGGTTACCGATTTGCAGGTGCTTTGCCCAAGTAAAAAAGGCGAAGTCGGGGCGCAGAATATCAATATCATGCTGCAAAAGCAGCTGAATCCTCCGGCAAAGGGCAAAAACGAGATCATCTCCCGCGGGTATACCCTGCGCGAGGGCGATAAGGTAATGCAGATCAAAAATAATTACGATATTCCGTGGTTTAAGGCAAACGACAACGGCATGGGCGTGTTTAACGGCGATATCGGCATTCTTACCCGGATTGACCGCGCCGCGGATATTATAAACGTGCGGTTTGATGACCGCGAGGCGATGTATTCCGTTGCCAATATCGGCGAACTGGAACTGGCGTATGCCATGACGGTGCATAAGAGCCAGGGCTCGGAATTTGACGGCGTAGTGATCCCCGTTGTGGCAACGCCGCAGAAACTGGCATACAGAAATCTGTTTTACACGGCGATCACCAGAGCTAAAAAACTGATCGTTTTGGTGGGCACGGAAAACAATGTGCGCGCTATGGTGGAAAACGATAAAAAAAGCCGCCGCTACAGCGCCCTTCTTCACTTTTTAACTGTTGACAATAACGGTTTTATACAGTAACATGGATATATAAAATCAGATTCGCCCAAACTGCTGAAAACGGCTTTCAAAGCGGTTTTGATTTTAAGATTTTGATTTGCGCTTTGCGCAATTTGGTATATAAGGAATGAAATTATGTTCGGTTATGATTTGGGAATAGACCTCGGCACCAGTTCCATCGTGATCTCCGTGCCCGGAAAAGGCGTTGTGGTAAACGAGCCTTCTTATGTGGCGTATGATACGGAAACGGAAAAGATTTTATACGCCGGCAGGCGCGCGTATTATCTGGAGGGCAGGGAACCGAGCGGCGTGTCCGTAATTCAGCCCATCGTCGGCGGCGCGATCACCAATTATTCTATCGCGTGCCGCATGGTGCAGTTTTTTATTAATAAGATCATTAAAAAAAGCATTTTCAAGCCCCGCGTTGTGGCGGCGGTTTCCGCCCTTGCAACGGATGTGGAGCGGCGCACGCTCATTTCCGTTATTATCACGGCGGGGGCAAGATCCGTCTGCCTGGTTGAGGAGCCGCTCTGCGCCGCTTTCGGCGCGGGGATCGATCCACTTCAGCCCACGGGCGCATTTGTGATCGATATCGGCGGCGGCACAACGGATATGGCTGTGATCAGTCAGGGCAGCATGAGCCAGATCGATACCCTGCGCGTTGCAGGCGATACCTTTGATGAGGAGATCACACGCCATATGCGTGAAAAATACGGCGTTCTTATCGGCAAACGCATGGCGGAGGAGATCAAAAACCGCATCTCCGGCGCTGTGCCGCGCGAGGAGGATGTCAGCATGCAGGCGAAGGGCCGCGATATGTTTTCCGGCATGCCCTGCGTTGTGGAGATCAGCGGCAATGAAATTCATGAATGCCTGAAACCGCTGTTTGAGGAGCTTACGAACGCGGCGTCTGTTTTGTTTGAGCGCACCACGCCGCAGCTTGTTGCGGATATCAAGGATTCCGGCGTGATCCTCACCGGCGGCTGCTCGGAGATTTATGGTATAGATAAACTGTTTTCCCAGGCGCTGGATCTGGATGTTTCCATTGCGCCGCGCGCGGAACTCTGCGTTTCAAAGGGCACGATGATCGCGCTGAATAAAATGCATATTCTGGATCAGTACGGCTACCGTTTTCAAACAAAACAGGATGTCAGAATCCGATGATCCATATTTATTACGGAGACGGCAAAGGCAAAACATCCGCCGCGCTTGGGCTTGCGCTGCGTGCCTGCGGCGCCGGCAAAGCCGTTTCCTTTTATTCGTTTTTAAAGGATGATCAATCCGCAGAGCGGCAGGCGCGCTGTGATATACATTTTTATAAAAATCCTGAAAGATTGCCGTTTTTGTTTAAAATGACGGATGCGCAAAAGGCGGGATATGCCGCTTGGGTGAAAACTGCCGTACAAAGCGCGTTTGCAGACAGCGCCAATGTGATCATTCTGGATGAATTTTTAGATGTGCTGCCCCTGCTTGGCAGCGGTTTTGCGCAAACGCTTGTTTTTGACCCGAAAAAAGAGTATGTGATCACGGGTCACGCAAAGTGCGCCTGGCTGTTTGATCGGGCGGATTATATCACGTGTATGCGTAAGGAACGCCATCCGTATGATTCCGGCGTTTCCGCGCGGCGCGGCATTGAGTATTAAATAGCAGGATCGGAGGGCAGATATGGATCGGTTTTCAAAATTTCATCCCGCAGTCTGCCTTTTCTTTTTTCTGTTTGTTATCGTGATCACGCTGGTTTATATCAATCCCGTGCATGCGGCGCTGAGCCTTGTTTGGGCCCTGCTTTACAGTTTGCGCCTGCTTGGCGTTCGGCGCACGGCGGCGCAACTGAAATTCAGCCTGCCGCTCATTTTGATCGCGGCGCTGTTTAATATGCTGTTTTGCCGCTATGGGCAGACGGTGTTGTTTTCCGTTTTCCAAATCGGTTTTTCGCTGGAGCCGCTTGCTTACGGCGCCTGCCTCGGCACCATGCTGGCGGCTGTGCTCGTTTGGTTTTCCGCGTATTCAGAGATCATTACAAGCGAAAAATTCACTGCCCTTTTCGGCAGATTTGCTCCCAATACGGTTCTGATCTTTTCCATGGTGCTGCGCTTTTTGCCGCTGATGGTTAAAACGGCGGGGGAGATCAAAGAGGCGCAGCAGGGCATCGGAAAGGAAACAAAAGGGTTAAAAAATACACTGCGCCGCTTTTCCGCGCTGGTTTCCGTATCGTTGGAGCGCAGTATTGAAACGGCGGATACAATGCGCGCGCGCGGTTTCAAAAAAGGCAGGCGGCATTATTCGCCTTATCGGTTCAAAGCGGCGGACGGTGTGTTCCTTTTCTTATTCACTGTGCTTTTTGTGTTTCAGATTGCGGCGTTCGCGCGCGGCGCGTTTGATTTTGTGTATTACGATCAGCTGCGGCTATTAAATATCAGCATACCGGTGCCGCTTTTATGGGCGCTGATGTGCCTTTTGCCGCTTGCGTTAGACCTGTCGGAGGATATAAAATGGCAGTTATTGAAATTGAAGATCTGACCTTTCAGTACCCCGGCAGTAATCAGCCCGCGCTCCGCGGCGTGAATATGAAGGTGGAGCCGGGGCAACTTGTTTTGCTCTGCGGCAGATCCGGCAGCGGTAAAAGCACGCTTTTGCGCCTGCTGAAAAAAGAGATTGCCCCGTTCGGCAAACAAGGCGGAAGCATACATATTTCTGAAGAAGAGATCGGCTTTGTCGGCCAGCATGTGGAAAGCAATATCATTACGGATACCGTTCTGGGCGAACTCGCTTTTTCGCTGGAAAATAAAGGGCTGGGCAGCCGGGAGATATCTCTTAAAATTGCCCAAACGGCAAGTTTCTTTAATCTGAATCCCTATATTGATGCCAAAACGCACGATCTTTCCGGCGGCGTAAAACAGTTGCTTGCGCTTGCCTGTGCCGTTTCCACGGATCCGCGGGTTTTACTTTTGGACGAGCCTTGTTCGCAGTTGGATCCGATTTCCGCAAGGCATTTTCGGGATGCCGTGTACCGCCTGAACCGGGAACGCGGGGTAACGGTGCTGCTTTGTGAGCATTCGCCGGATCTGCTCAGCCGGGCGGATCAGGCTGTGTTTCTGGAAAACGGCGCGGCGCTGTTCAGCGGCTCGCCGGATGAACTGGCGCGTTTTTTAACGGAGCAGAAAAACGATATGGCGCTGATGCTGCCGCCGTATACCCGTCTGCTCCCCAGCAGAACACTTGATTTTGCCGCCGCAAGGGAGGAAATCAAGAGCGTAAAGGAAAAAAACTTTGCAAAATATTCTGCTATGCCTCCAGCCGTTACGGTTAAAAATCTTGCGTTCGCTTATCAAAAAAAAGCGCCGGATGTGCTTTTTGGTGCGGATTATACGGCGCAGGCAGGCAGGATCAATGGAATTGTAGGCGCAAACGGCAGCGGCAAGACCACTTTGCTCAAATGCATTGCCGGCGTTTTAAAACCTTACGGCGGAAAGATAAAGAAATCCGGCAAAACGGCGTATATGCCGCAAAATGTTTCTTCACTTTTTCTTTGCGACACGGTTGCTGAAGAATTGCAAAACAGCAGAGATTTGATCCGCCGCTTTTTGCTGGAAGATCTTGCCTGCAGGAATCCGTTTGATCTCAGCGGGGGAGAGGCACAGCGCCTTGCCCTTGCCAAAATGGAGCAGACCGGTGCCGATATCCTTGTGCTGGATGAGCCTACAAAGGGAATGGATGCCGTGTTCAAATCCAGCCTTGCGGCGATCCTGCGCGGTTGGTGCGCCGGCGGCAAAACCGTGATCCTTGCAACGCATGATCTGGAATTTGCCGGCAGATACACGGATGAAGTTTCTTTTTTGTTCCATTCCAAGATTGTTTCTTCGGCGCCGCGCAGGCAGTTCTTTGCCGCGCTGGATATCTATACAACCGCGCTTTCCGCGCTCACGGGCGGCAGGCTTGTTTGTGAGGATGATGCGGAGGTGGCGCCATGAAACGCCGCGCGGACATTCTGTTTTTCGTCTTTATCGTGATTGCCGTGGCGTTTCTTGCTGTGTGGCAGATCTTCTTTTCCGGCGTTACGTCTTATTATCTTGCGGCGGCGATCGTTCTGGTACTATCTCTGCTGCCGCTTTTCATCGGGTTTGAGCAGTCCGCCCCCTCGGCAAGGGAGATTGCTCTGGTCTCCGCACTTATTGCGCTGGCGGTGGCGTCCCGGGCGGTGTTTTATCTTGTGCCGCAGTTCAAGCCTATCGGCGCGGTTGTGGTCGTATCCGCTGTGTGTCTCGGCGCGCGGCGCGGATATATCATCGGCGCGCTTTCGGCATTTATCTCTAATTTCCTGTTCGGGCAGGGCGTATGGACTCCGTTTCAGATGGTGGCGCTCGGTCTGGTCGGCTTTGCCGCGGGCATTCTGTTTAAAAAAATTAAGGCAAACAGATGGAGCCTTGCCGTGATCGGATTTTTGCTTTCCTTTGTGCTTTACGGGTTGGTTGCCGATCTTAGTTCTGTGCTTACCATGCTCAGCGAATACACGCTTTCCGGCGTGATTGCCGTGTATGCGGCAGGCGCGCCGTTTTCGGCAGTGTTCGGCGCCGCAACGGCTTTGTTTTTATTCCTGTTTGGGCAGGCGTTTATAAAAAAAATAAACCGTGTTGTTGAAAAATACGGTGTTTTGGCAGGTGAAAATCATGAAAAAGAATAAAAATACGGATCCTATGGAAAAACTTTCTCAGTTTGCGTTTACCATGTCCGTCATCGGCATCTGCACCATCGGCATCTGCCCAGCGTTCGCCGCCATGGGCATCGCCGTTCCCGTGGTGATGAAAAAGAAAAAGGTGCAGATCTCGCCGCAGTCGCAGTCCAGAAACAAAAAGGCATTGATCGGCGGCGTCATTGCGCTGTTTCTGTTTGTTGTGGATCTTGTGCTCGTGCTTTTGTTTAAAGATAAATTCTAAAAAATATGCAATTTCAATGCAGTAAGCGTCTCCCTTGTGTAAGGGGGGCGCTTTGTCTGTCTGTGTGTAATATAGGGGCGCCTGAACCTGCTGTTCACAGCAGGTTTTTCCTTTTACAATCGTTTTAAAAGACGAATTCATAAAAAAGTACGTTTTGTACAGCACACGAATACATATTGTTATTATTTTAACGAATATTTCCTGTTTTTATATGAATATTTCTGCTTTTTACATTAAATTCAGAACAGAAATGTTAAAAACGGTCTGTGAATTTTGGAAAAATAAAGTTGTGCAATATATCCAAAATTATACAAAAAAATATCAAAAACTAACAAAATTATAAATAAAGTCTTTCAAAATTCAAAAAAATATTGACTTCATATATATATAATTGTATGTGCAAATGGTCTGCTTTTGGGCCAAAGCGAAAACTATAAAAAAAGGAGAGATTTTGATGAGCAAAAGCAAAAAACTGCTTAGCGTTTTCCTTGCAGTTGTTATGGTGCTTTCCACGTTCACGGTAGGCTTTTACGCCATTGCCGCGGATGAAGGCGAAACTGCGGATTCAGCCGTAACAGATGTTGAAACGAAAATAGCTGCGTTTTATGATAACCGCACGTATCTGTTTTCAACATCTAATGCGGAAAGACACGAGCAGGCTGTAAAGGATTATGACGCCTCTGTAGCAGCGCTCAAAGCCCTTTCTGAAGACCAGAAACTGGAACTTTCAGCGCCGTATTATGGCTTTATCCTTTACTATGTAACTCAGTCTGTGGCACGTGAAGTGCTTCCGGATGAATCATCTTACAGCACTGCGCAGTATGTAGATGTAACTATGAATCATCTGGACGCTATTGAAGAAGCCGCAGGCGCGCTTCCTCAGTCTTATCAGGAAGTTTACGATGTGTACAAAACGTTTTTCAGTGTAGGTAATTTCGAATCCAGCAGCTTCAGCTGGAAAGATAATGCCGAGGCGCAGGCTGCGTTTTAGACCTGGGCAAAGGCAGTTATCGGATTTGATGCAAAGCAGTTTGAGTTTTCAAACTATCTGTCCGCAACCAGTTCCGGTGACGGCGGATTCTATTTCTATCAAACTAACCTTGATGGAACATCCAGAACTACTGGCTATTTAATCAAGTACGCGTATAATAATGTTCAGGATAATGAAACGGAAGCCGGAAAGAATCCGTCCAGCGTATCCTACAGCACGTTTATTTCCTATAGTTATTCAAGTAAGACGGCTGAGTGGAAAGCAGATCAGAACGGCGCTACCATGCTGAAAGCATATCAGGATTATTATGCCCTTGTTCAGTCTGATCAGGTTGCGGTTTCAGAACAGGCAATAGATATGCTTCTGGAAATGCTGGAATCCAAATACGCAGGCATCACCTCTGCGGTACAGGATGTTCTTGCAGTTGGTCAAACGCTTATCGAAGATGCGGACAGCGCTGATTTAGATGAAATAAAAGCAGCCGTAGAAGCATACAATAATCTGAGCGCAGATGCCAAATCCATGGCGGACAGCATTCTGAGTAATTCCACTTTGAAGTTTGTTGCCACGCTTTCTGTTCCGATTGTTTATGATGAGAATACAGATGCTTTAGAGGCATATAATAATCGTCCGGAAGTAAGCACCTACAAAGGTTCTGATTTGCTCAGCCAGGCGACCGCTTATATCAATGAGGCGCAGTTAAATGATTTTATTGCGTATATAGACGGTTTAGATCTGGATGCGCTTACCGATGAAATTATTACGGAAGCAAAGAGCAAGTATGTGCAGCTCAGCGCAGACAGTAAAGGCGCTATCCCGGAGGAAACGTATAGCAAATTTGTTCAGATCGTTACCCCGATCAAAGATACAAATGATTTTTCAGATGAGATCGCGGCGTTCCAGCCAACGGATTTCGTTCGCCCGATCAACAGCAAGGTTGCCTGGACGGAGGGCGGTATTCAGTCTTTCGTAGATAAACTCGGCGGACTTGTAGGCGGTTTCGTAAACATCAATGATATCCTGAGCCAGAATCTTTACACTGCGGATATCGTAAACATGATCTATGATCTTTACGCAACGCTTTCTCATAACACCACGGATATTGAAGGTCTTATCACGCTTGGTGAGATCATCAGCGGCGTTATTACACCGGAATACCTCACTTCTTCTCTTCCGGAGAGCAAATTCAGCGCAGTAGTTGAAAAAATCAACGCGGCGGAAGTTGCAGAAGGTGATCCGGAAGGCACAAATATTTTGGATAAGATTGCTGCTATCGATTTCACGGCAGAAGATTGGGGCTTCACATCCGGCGATAAAGACGGATTTGTTGACGCGCTTCTTGCAGCGCTCCGCCCGATTACACAGCTGCTGGATCCCGAAGCACAGATTTCGTTTAAGGCTTTAGGATTCCTCACTGTAACCGCTAATATCGGTCTCAGAATGTTTGATCCTCAGATAACGGATGACGGCAATTATGCCGCAAGCATTTATGAAAATCTTCTTCCTCTTCTTGAGCAGCTTGGCATGAACGATCTGCCTACAACAGAGGAATACAAGGCAAATTATTACGCGGTTAAGGAAGAATCCGGCGCCGCTGTTGCAGCCGATGAATTCTTAAAGCCAATTCTGGATTCACTGTTCGCAAATGTTGTTGATCCGATCGCAGCGGATCCGCTCAACGGCCTGATCAAGGTTCTTCCGCGTCTTGCATATGTGGTAGACGGAGACAGACTCAATACCTATATTCAGAAAGTTCTTTCCGATCAGGGCAAGATCGTTTCTCTTGAAGGTCTCGCTGCTTCCTTTGCCGGTGATGGCCCGCTGCTTGATCTCACAACACTTGGTCTGGATCTTTCAACCGCTGCAATCAACAACCTGATCCCGGATTCTATTGATATCGGTTCTCTGATCGGCGACGGCACAGAACTCGTTCTCAATATCGGCGATCTTCCGTGGACAACGCTTGCAAACTGCGCAACACTCAGCGCGGTTCCGAGTTCCACGATCACCAATGCGTACACGCTTCTCAGAACAGGGGAGACAGACAGCTGCATTTCAACCGTTATGTATTTCCTGTATGATGTGGCGCTTGCAGATACAGATACCTATAACGCAATCAAGACTCTTGTAAAGGGCGTAGTTCCTGATAACCTTGCATCTCTGATTGACTCTGTATTCTCGGTTGCTCTTGATCCGGCACAGGCTGCTGGTGATAAATATACTGGCTATGGCCTGATCCTGGATAACGGTCTGATCGGCGGTATGCCAACCGGCAATGAGATCTGGAGAGTGAACGCTGCTGCCGGCGCAGGCGGCACGATCAGCCCGAGCGGCGATATTGCTGTTAAGCAGGCTGCGTCCAGAACCTTTACCATCACAGCTGATGCAGGTCACACCATCAGTTCTCTTACCGTAAACGGTCAGGCAGTTGCTGCCGCGGCAGGCAAAACGGCTTATGATTACACCGTAAACGGCGCAGACGTAACTTCTAACGATCCTGCAAACCAGAACACAACAGATGTAACGATCGCCGTAACCTTTGCTGATGAGAGCGGTAAGCCGGATCCGGGACCGGATCCGGCTGATCCAACTGATCCGACAGATCCTTCTAACCCAACAGATCCGTCCGGCAATAACAATCAGGGCGGCAATAACAATCAGGGTGGCAATAACAACGGCGGCAAACTCCCAACCGTAAATAACGGCAATCCGAACCTGCCGAATACCGGTGCGCAGGAAATTGCAGGTATGAGCGTTCTTACCGTTATCCTTGCTGTTGCTGCCGGCGCAATCGTTTGGCTCGTTCTCAGAAAAAGAATCGTTAAAGAATGATTTATAACGCCATAAATGCGCAGTGCGCAGGATCTTGTTAAAGATCAAAAAATTAAGAGGGCTGTTCCGAAAGGAACAGCCCTTGTTTTTTGCGCAATGTGCAGATTATTGGCGCCCCTGTGCAAAGGGGGGGCTGTCAGCGCAGCTGACTGAAGAGTTGTTTTTCAAGTATAATTCTTTTATAACTACATTTTCGGAAAAAACTCCCGTTCCGAATTATTCGGAGCGGGAGTGAAATAATTACTGTTAAAAACGAAAAATAGAATCAGGAACTTTTATTTTGATCTGCGCTGTGTTTGCCGCCGCTTTTCTTGCCCGTTACTTTTTCAATAATCTTTTTGATACCGAATGTAATGGCAATGCAAAGCGGAAAATACGGTGTAAACGGGCCTGCCCAAAACGCCAGATACGCGGTTGCAACCACAGAACCCAGTTTGATGCCGAATAAGATGTGCAGCAGATAGCCGCCCCATACCGGCGTATACATAACAACCACAACAATAAGCAACAGCACAAGCGTGCGCCAGTCCTTGCACTCATTCCAGATCCATTTGCAGAAATTGATTGCTTTGGTTTTCAACTTTCTGAAAAATTCCATAATGGCATATTTACCTTTGGCTTTTTTCACAACAAATTCCCTGCTGTGATCCGGAAGAGAACTTCAATCGGGATAGCCGTTTGGATTCTGCTTTTGCCAGCGCCAGCTGTCCTCGCACATCTCTTCAATGTCGCGCTCGGCTTTCCAGCCCAGTTCTTTATATGCTTTGCCCGGGTCTGAATAGCAGGTGGCAATATCGCCGTCTCTGCGCGGCCCGATCTTATACGGAATCTTAACGCCGGAGGCTTTTTCAAACGCATTCACAACATCCAGCACGCTGTATCCCTTACCCGTACCAAGGTTGTAGATAAACAGGCCTTCACTGTTCTCCACCTTTTCCACAGCCTTGATATGACCGAGCGCAAGGTCCACTACGTGAATATAGTCGCGCACACCGGTTCCGTCCGGCGTGTCGTAATCATCGCCCCAAACGTTCAGGTATTCGCGCTTGCCGATCGCAACCTGCGTAATATAAGGCATCAGGTTGTTTGGAATGCCGTTCGGATCCTCGCCCATTGTGCCGCTCTTATGCGCGCCGATCGGGTTAAAATAGCGCAGCAGACAGATAGACCAAGTGTTGTCAGAGGTGTACAGATCTTTGAGAATGCACTCGATCATATATTTTGTTCTGCCGTAAGGGTTGGTTACGCCGCCCACTTCCATATCCTCTGTAAGGGGAGAGATATTGTTCATGCCGTAAACGGTTGCGGAAGAGGAAAAAACGATCTTTTTGCATCCGTTATTGCGCATAACGTCCAGCAGCACCAGTGTGCCGTTAACATTGTTGTCAAAATATTCAAGCGGTTTATGCACGCTTTCTCCAACTGCCTTAAGCCCGGCGAAATGGATCACGGAATCAATCTGTTCTTTTTTAAAGATCTCGTCAAGCCCTTTTTTGTCTCTGATATCGCACTCATAGAATTTAAAATCCTTTTTTACGAGCGCTCTGATCCTGTCCAGGCTTGATTTTTTGCAGTTGTAGAAGTTATCTACGATAACAACGTCTTTTCCTGCGTTCAGAAGTTCAACGCAGGTGTGGCTGCCGATATATCCGGCGCCGCCTGTTACCAATACAGCCATAAGAATACCTCCGTAATAATTTTATGCCTATATATTTTAAGTTTCTACTATTAATAAGCCTTGCCCCAGTAAAGCATTTTCTTTGCCGGCTTGCCGCAGCAAACGCAAACATCCGAAATGTGCTCCTGCTCCAGCGGCATGCAGCGTGAGCCGACTCCGGTGATCTCTTTCACCTTGTCTTCGCATGCTTCATCGCCGCACCACATGGCTTTCACAAAGCCGTCGCCGTTTTCCTCCAGCGCTTTTGTGATCTCCTCCATAGTTTTGCAGGCATAGGTGCGCCTTTCCCTGTTTTCCAGCGCCGCCTCATAAAGGCCGCTGCGCACTTCTTCCAGTTTCTGCGGGATCACGGTTTCCAACTCGTCAAGCGAAACAAAGGTTTTTTCCCTGTTGTGGCGCGTTACGATCACGCACTGGTTCTTTTCAATATCTTTGGGGCCGATCTCCACTCTTACGGGCACGCCTTTCATCTCATATTCCGCAAATTTCCAGCCCGGGGAGTTTTCGGAAACGTCAATGTCCGCGCGGCAGATTTTTTTCAGCCTGTCGCAAACGGCGTTTGCCTTTTCCAGCACGCCTTCCTTATGCTGCGCAATGGGCACAACGATCACCTGCACCGGCGCCACAGCCGGCGGCAGAACAAGTCCGTTATTGTCTCCGTGGGTCATGATGATCGCGCCGATCAGGCGTGTGGTCATGCCCCAGGAGGTCTGGAAAGGATACCGAAGTTTGTTTTCCTTGTCTGAAAACTGAATATCAAAGGCTTTGGCAAATCCGTCTCCGAAATAATGGGAAGTGCCTGCCTGCAAAGCTTTGCCGTCGTGCATAAGCGCTTCTATACAATAGGTGCGCTCCGCGCCGGCAAATTTATCGCTGTCTGTTTTCATGCCCTGAACCACCGGCATGGCAAGATATTTCTGGCAGAATTCCGTGTAGATATTCAGCATTCTCTCCGTTTCTTCAATTGCCTCTTCGGCAGTGGCGTGCAGGGTGTGCCCCTCCTGCCACAGAAATTCTCTGGAGCGCAGGAAAGGTCTTGTGGTTTTTTCCCAGCGAACAACGGAAACCCACTGGTTATAAAGTTTGGGCAGATCCCTGTAGGAATGCACAATGTTTTTAAAATGCTCGCAAAACAGCGTTTCGGAAGTCGGGCGCACGCAAAGCCTTTCTTCCAGTTTTTCACTGCCGCCCATCGTTACCCATGCGCATTCCGGGGCAAAGCCCTCCACATGGTCTTTTTCTTTTTGGAGCAGGCTTTCCGGAATGAACATCGGCATGCAGACATTCTGATGCCCGGTTGCTTTAAACATGCCGTCCAGAATTTTCTGTATATTTTCCCAAATGGCATAGCCGTACGGGCGGATCACCATGCAGCCTTTTACGCTGGTGTATTCAATCAGTTCCGCCTTTTTGCAAATATCGGTATACCATTTTGCAAAATCCTCATCCATAGAGGTGATCTCGTCTACCATCTTTTTCTGCTCTTTTGCCATAGTTGCTCCTTTGTTACTTTATATAATAAATAAATTAGTTTTAAGCAAAAATATTATAACCTATCTGTTTGTGTATGTAAATATAACATTTTGATAAAAAAAGGGCGATTTTACGGTTTCTTTTTTATTCAAAAGTTTGAATTTAAGAATAAACTGTTGCAAAATGGGCAATAAGTGCTATAATGAGCGTGAAATTGTGAATGGGAGGCGAGTGCTTTGGATATAGGCGAAAGGCTTGTGGATGAACTGAATTGTGAAGACATTTTTTCATTCCATCTTTTCGGCTTAAACGTAACCATCAAAGAATCCATTGTGGTTATGTGGATCATCATGGCAGTTGTTATGATCCTTGCCCTCATTCTTACGCGCAATCTGAAAGTGGAGGGCGAGATCAGCAAGCGGCAGTTGTTTCTTGAAATGTGCGTTGAAAAAATGGCAAACTTTTTCAGGGCAAACATCGGCAAGGGCGCTGAAAAGCATCTTTCCTGGCTCATGTCGCTCGCCGTTGTGATCGGTGCGTCAAACATGGTGGGCATCTTCGGCTTCAAGCCGCCAACCAAAGATATCAACGTAACGATAGGGCTTGCACTTTGCAGTATCATTTATATTCAGTATGCCAGCATCAATGCGCGCGGCGTAAAGGGCTGGCTCAAGAGTTTTGCAGAGCCGTCGCCGATCGTTGTGTTCAACAATGTGCTGGAACTCGGCATCAAGCCGCTTTCACTTTGCGTGCGTCTTTTCGGCAATATCATAGGCGCTTATATCCTTATGGAACTCATTAAAATGGTGGTTCCCGTTGTTGTGCCTATGGTGTTCAGCCTGTATTTTGATATTTTTGACGGCTTTATACAGGCATATGTATTTGTATTTTTAAATTCTGTTTATATTCAAGAGGCCATCGGCAGCGAATAGCGCCCGCCTTTTAGAATAAATAATTTTAAAATATACGAAGGAGAAATTTTTATGTCTACATCAGTTATTGCTATTGCTGCGGCAATCGCAGCGCTTGGCGGCGTTATTGCCGGTTTCGGAATCGCTATGGCAACAGGTAAGGCAGCAGACGCTATTGCCCGCCAGCCTGAGGCAGCAGGAGATATAAGAACTACTCTTATTCTCGGCGGCGCTCTTGCAGAGGCAACTGCGGTTTACGGCCTGGTTGCAAGCATTCTGATTATCTTTATGCTTGGTTGATCTTGCGCTTTTATTCGGCGCGGAAAGGAAATGTAAATATGATCGATATCAGCGTTTGGAATATTTTATGGACAGCTGTAAATCTTCTGATATTCTACCTGTTTGCTAAAAAATTTCTTTTCGGCCGTATCCTTAAGGTAATGGAGGAAAGAAAAAAGCGCATTAACGGGCAGTTTGAAGAGGCGGATAAAAAAGAACAGGATGCCCTCAAACTCAAAAAGCAGTATGAGGATATTTTGGAAGGCGCGAATGAGGAAAGCAATCAGATCATCAGTAAGGCCAAGAAAAATGCCGATATGCAGTATAACCGGATCCTTGCGGACGCGTCTGAACAGGCAGACCGCATGATTGAGAATGCGCATAAATCCGTTGAAAACGAACGCCGCAGGGTGCTTCGGTCCGCCCAGAGCGAGATTGCGGATATTGCCATGACAGCGGCTAAAAAAGTAATCGCGGGCAACACTTCCGCGGAGAATGACAGCCGTATTTATAACGACTTTATAAACGAGGTTGATGATGATGGTTCTGACCCAGACGGCAATTAATTATGCCGAGGCTATGTATGAGGCGGAGTTTACAAAAGAGCAGCTTGCCGATGTAAGATCTGCTTTTTCCGGCTGCCCCGATCTTGGCAAACTGCTGTTAGTACCGGTCATCCCGCTAAAAGAAAAGTTGGATGCTGTGGATCAGATTTTTACCGGCAAAGCGGCAAATCTTGTAAAACTTATGTGTCAGAACGGCTGCATATCCCAAATCCTGCTTGTGTGCGATGCATATGATGAACTGCTGAAAGCAAGATCTATGCGGGCGCAGGCTGTTTTGACCTGTGTTCATCCTCCTGATGAAGAACAGCTTGAAAAGATCAAGAAGTTTATCTGCAAAAAACAAGGAACCGGTTCCGCGGATATTGAGATCAAAACAGATCCTGATATTCTGGGCGGCTTTATCATTCAGTGCGGGGATACCGTGTATGACAGAAGCCTGAAAGGCAGAATCGAAAAATTACGGCGGAATCTGGTTGGAGAAGTTGATTAAATGAGTACCATTAATTCTAATGAAATAATTTCAATACTGAAAGAAAAGATCGTTGATTTTGATTTCAGCGAAAAAAGCGAAGAGGTTGGCACGGTAATCAGCGTCGGTGACGGCATTGCTACGATCTATGGCATGGAACACGTTATGTATGGCGAGATCGTTGTGTTTGAAAACGGCGTAAAAGGCATGATCCAGGATATCAAGCGCAATCAGGTGGGCTGCATCCTCTTTGGCGACGAGGCAGAGATCCATGAGGGCACAAAGGTTAGGCGCACGCGCAAAAAAGCCGGTGTTCCGGTTGGGGACGCTTTTGTCGGCAGGGTTGTAAACGCGCTCTGCGAGCCGATTGACGGCGAGGGTGAGATCAAGTCCGATGATTACAGGATGGTGGAGAATGCCGCCCCCTCTATTGTGGACAGAAAATCCGTGTCAGAACCGCTTGAAACGGGTATTTTGGCAATTGATTCCATGTTCCCGATCGGCAGAGGTCAGCGTGAGCTGATCATCGGGGACCGCCAGACCGGTAAAACCTCTATTGCACTGGATACCATACTGAACCAAAAAGGCAAAAATTGTATTTGCATATATAACGCCATCGGTCAGAAAACATCCACCGTTGCAAAACTGGTGAATACGCTGAAAAAGAGCGGCGCTATGGATTACACTGTTGTGGTCTGCTCCGGCGCGGCGGATTCGGCGTCTCTTCAGTATATTGCGCCTTACGCGGCAACGGCGCTTGCCGAATACTTTATGTATCAGGGCAAGGACGTTTTGATCGTGTATGATGATCTGAGCAAGCATGCCGTGGCATACCGCGCGCTCTCTCTTTTGCTGGAAAGATCACCCGGCCGTGAAGCGTACCCCGGCGATGTTTTCTATCTTCATTCCAGGCTGCTGGAGCGTTCCAGCCGGCTTTCGGATGAACTCGGCGGCGGCTCCATTACGGCGCTTCCTATTATTGAGACGCAGGCGGGCGACGTTTCCGCATACATTCCCACAAATGTAATTTCCATTACGGACGGTCAGATCTTTCTGGAGAGCGATCTGTTCTTCAGCGGCCAGCGCCCGGCTGTAAACGTAGGACTTTCCGTTTCCCGTGTAGGCGGCGCAGCGCAGACAAAGGCAATGAAAAAGGCTGCCGGCTCTCTTCGTGTGGATCTTGCACAGTTCAGGGAAATGGAAGTGTTTACTCAGTTTTCTTCCGATCTGGACGAGGAAACAAAATCGGGCCTGAATTACGGCAAAGGGCTTATGGAACTGTTAAAGCAGCCGCTCGGTCATCCCATGTCGCTTGCGGATCAGGTGATCACGCTGGTCGGCGCGATCGGCAAAAAGTTTGTTCAGGTGCCGGCGGATGAATTAAAAGCATATCAGGCGGAACTTCTTGCATATTTTAACGATAACTGCGCGGATGTAGTGCAGGAGATACAAACAAAGAAAACGCTTTCAGACGAGTTAAAAGAGAAGATCCTGAAAGATATAGACAGTTTCGGGAAGGCGAAGAATGGCTAACGCAAGAGAGATTTTAGACAGAATGAAGTCTATCAAGGACACAATGAAGATCACAAACGCGATGTATATGGTGTCCTCCTCCAAACTGCAAAAGGCGCGCCGGGATCAGAAAAATACGGAACCGTATTTTAACATGATTCAGGATGGGCTTGCAAAGATTCTGGATGTTGCTCCGGACGCCGGCACCGAATTTTTTGATGAACGCCCCCAGCGCAAAGGCCGCGAACGCCGCAAGGGATTCCTTGTGATCACGGCGGATAAAGGGCTTGCCGGCGCTTATAACCATAATGTTATCAAGGCAACGGAGGAAAGCGCAGCCATAGAGGCGCAGAATATGCTTTTCATCGTCGGCCAGGTAGGCAGACATTATTTTGAGAAAAAGAATATTCCGATAGACATAAATTTTAAATATACTGCGCAAAACCCAACCATGAACAGGGCAAGGCATATTTCCAAGATCCTTGTGAAACTGTTTGAGGAGGAAAAGTTAGACGAGATCTATGTGGTTTATACCAAAATGATCAATTCCATGACGGTGGAACCCGTTACCAAAAAACTGCTTCCGCTTAAGCAGGAACATCTGGAGATCCGCGATGAAAATAATTATTATGAAAACGTGGATTTTATGCCGGATGCGCAAACGGTGTTCGGCAATATCGTTCCCGCGTATGTTGCGGGATTTATATACGGCGCGCTCATTGAATCTTACTGCAGCGAGCACAATGCCAGAATGATGGCAATGGAAACGGCTACGGACGCCGCGTCCGATATGCTCAAACAGCTGGAAGTGCAGTATAACAGGGCAAGGCAGGCGGCGATCACGCAGGAGATCACGGAGATCATTGCCGGCGCCAAAGCGCAGAAAAAGAAGAATTAGGAGGAATCCTAAATATGAATCAAGGTAAAATTGTTCAGATCATGGGGCCTGTTGTAGATGTTCAGTTTGAGGGCGAACTTCCGAAACTGAAAGACGCCCTTGAGGTAACTGTGGACGGAAAAAAACTGGTTATGGAAGTTGCCCAGCACGTTGGTTCCGGCACGGTAAGGTGTATTATGCTTGCCGCGTCAGAGGGCCTTTATAAAGATATGGAAGTAACGGCAACCGGCGGTTCCATTTCCGTGCCCGTAGGCAAAAAATGCCTCGGCAGGCTGTTTAACGTTACCGGCGAAACGATCGACGGGATGGAGGATCTGAAAGATACAGAACACTGGGAGATCCACCGCCGTCCGCCCGGATTTGAAGACCAGAGCGCCAGCGTGGAGATTCTGGAAACGGGTATCAAGGTAATAGACCTGCTTACACCTTATGCCAAGGGCGGCAAGATCGGTCTGTTCGGCGGCGCCGGTGTAGGCAAAACGGTTCTGATTCAGGAACTGATCACAAACATTGCCAATGAGCACGGCGGCTACTCTATCTTTACCGGTGTAGGTGAGCGTTCCAGAGAAGGTAACGATCTTTGGAATGAAATGAAAGAATCCGGTGTTATCAATAAAACGGCGCTTGTGTTCGGCCAGATGAACGAACCGCCCGGAGCGCGTATGCGTGTTGCGGAAACGGGTCTGACTATGGCGGAATATTTCCGTGATGTAGAGCATCAGGATGTGCTTCTTTTCATAGATAATATATTCAGATTTATTCAGGCGGGCTCAGAAGTGTCTTCTCTGCTTGGCAGAATGCCGTCCGCGGTAGGCTATCAGCCCACCCTTGCTACGGACGTAGGCGAGCTTCAGGAAAGAATTGCCTCCACCAAAAACGGTTCTATTACTTCCGTGCAGGCGGTCTATGTTCCGGCGGATGACCTTACGGACCCCGCCCCTGCCACCACTTTCGCGCACCTTGACGCAACCACCGTTCTTTCCAGAAAGATTGCGGAAAAAGGTATCTACCCGGCTGTGGATCCGCTGGAGTCCAACAGCCGTAATCTGGAAGAGGATGTTGTGGGCAAAGAGCATTACGAGGTTGCAAGGCACGTGCAGGAATATCTGCAAAAGTATAAGGAACTTCAGGATATCATTGCCATCCTAGGTATGGAGGAACTTTCCGAGGAGGATAAGACCACTGTTTACAGAGCCAGAAAGATTGAAAAATTCCTTTCTCAGCCGTTCCATGTTGCGGAGATGTTTACCGGCTTAAAAGGCGTTTACGTTCCCGTTCAGGAAACGGTGAAAGGCTTTAAAGCCATTATCAGCGGCGAAGTGGATGATGTTCCGGAGCAGGCATTCTTTAATGCCGGCACGATTGATGATGTTCTTAAAAAAGCAGAGGAAATGAAGTAATGGATACGTTCAAGATAAAGATCGTGGCGTCCAACAAAGTGTTTTATGACGGCGAGGCGCAGAGCCTTTCCGTGCCGTATATAGACGGCGGTTCGTTTACGTTTCTTGCCCACCACTGCAATGCGGTTGTTCCGATTGAGGCGGGGGAAATGCGGCTGAAAACGGCGGATGGCGAAGTGAAGGAAGCCTTTGTCAGCGATGGCTTTTTGGAATTTCTTTCCAATGAGGCAACAATGATCTGCGTTTCCGTTGAACTGCCGGAAGAGATCGATAAACGGCGTGCCGAAGAGGCAAAGGAAAGGGCAGAGGAAGAACTGCGCCAAAAGATGAGCCAGTTCGATTTCTACGTTACCAAGGCAAATCTTTCCCGCGCAATGGAAAGAATTAAAGTGAAAAACAGACATCAAATATAAATGTATACACCGGGGATCTCCGCTTTTTCGGATTTCCCCGCAGTTTGTTTCAGGCGGGAAAACCCTGCCGTGTTATCAAGGAGGATCTTATGCCGGTAAAATTAATTGCCTGTGATCTGGACGGAACTTTGCTCGGTGCGGATCATATCACGGTTTCTCAAAGAACGGTAAAGGCGCTCGCAGACGCGCATGAAAAAGGTATGAAGATTGCCGTTGCAACGGGGCGTACACTTTCCGTGATCTATAACGTGATGGAACAGATCCCGTTTCTGGATTACGTGATCTATTCAAACGGCGCGGCGGTGTGTGATCTGAAAACGGCAAAAACCGTGTATAAAAACTATATGCCGGCGGATACGGTAAAGGATATTTTTACTTTTTTAAGTAACTATCCGGTTTATTTTGAATTTTATCAAAACGGAAAGCAGCATTCCCAAAACGGGCGTGAAAAATACTTTACGGGCATGGATCTGCCGCGCGAATTTTTGGAATCTTACGCTGCCTCAACCCTTATGCATGATGAGATTATGCCGTTTGCCGATATGGGTGTGGAAAAGATCAATCTGTTTTATTTTGGCGATACGTATTATGATGAAATCAGAAAGTATCTTTTCAGTCATAAAGGCATTGACTGCACCTCTCCCGTTGCCGGCGATATTGAAATGACCGCCAAGGGCGTGGATAAGTCTAACGCACTTGCCGGACTCTGCGCAGAACTCGGCATAGACAGAGCGGAGGTTATGGCTTTCGGCGATGCGGATAACGATCTGGGCATGCTTGAATTTGCCGGTTACGGCACTGCCATGGCGAACGCTGCCGAGATCTGCAAGGAAAAGGCAAAATACGTTACGCTTTCCAATGAGGAGGACGGCGTTGCCGTTTTTGTGGAAAGATATGCTCTGGGCAAAAAGCCCAAACTGATCGTTTCCGCCTGCCTGCTGGGTGAAAACTGCAAATATAACGGCGGCAACAACAAAAATGAAGGCGTTATCGGATTGCGGGAATATTTTGATCTCGTTGCCGTATGCCCCGAATGTTTCGGCGGGCTCAAAATACCGCGTGTGCCGAATGAGATCATCGGCGGCAGAGCGATTTCCAAAAACGGAGAAGATCTAACCGCCGAATATCTAAAAGGCGCAAGAAAGACTTTGTATATCGCCGAAGAATGCGGCGCTGCATGCGCTGTGCTAAAGGAACGCAGTCCGTCCTGCGGCAAGGGCGTAATTTATGACGGCTCTTTTTCCGGCGCGCTTACCGAAGGAAACGGCATTACGGCGGATCTGCTGATGAAAAGCGGAATTACCGTGTACGGCGAAAGCGAAATCCGCAAACTGCTTGACGAATTTGGCGTATAAAGATATAATTGTGGTATATTTTGAAGAATTTGAGGGATCAAGATGAAGAAAACAAGATACATTGCAGTCCTGCTTATGCTTGTGGCAGCGGTTTCCGTTTTGTTTGCCGCCTGTTCAGGGGATGACAGCACGAATATTACAACTGATGATGCCGTGATCAAAGAGGCGCAGGCAGTGGATCTGATTAAAAGTTATTCAACGGCAGAGCTTGGTCTTCCCGGCGCGTGGAGCGATTATAATTTTGCCGGCTATAACAACAGCGGCGTTAAGGTGGAAGACGGCGAGCATGACGGATATTATGTTGAGGTTCGAATCGGAAATAAGATCGAAAATGACGACGGCACTTTGGATTTTGATATCGTCGGTCATTATCTGATCAGTTATGACGGGCAGACCATACTGAAATATGACCCGGAAAATGAAACCTATACCCCGCTCTCAGAAGTTCAGGCGGCGGCTGAAACAGGCAGCGAAACGCAGGCGTCTGTTTCTCAAACGGTTTCACAAACCGAAAGTTCGTCTGCAGCAAATTGATTGTTTTTTCAGCGTAAAATGATCTTAGAACAGGATTCTTTTACGCTGTTTTTTTCATGAGTTGTGCATTTTGGAAAACCGGCTGTTTTACGGAGAATTCTCAATGAAATCCTTGTTGAAAAGAGGCAGTATTTATGATAGAATGTGAGAAAGGAGTGTAAGGTATGAAGAAAGTTCCTTTCAAATCCGGAATTCACCCTTTTGAGGGCAAAAAATATTCCGAAGATAAAGAAACATTTAAAATAGATTCCGCCGAACTTATGGTGTTCCCCATGAGCCAGCATATCGGGGCTCCGGCTGTGCCCGTGGTTAAGGCGGGGGACAGGGTCTTAAGAGGCACCTTGCTGGGCAAAGCGGCGTCTTTTATTTCCAGCCCGGTTTATTCTTCCGTTTCGGGTAAGGTAAAGGCGGTGGAGGACCGGCAAAATCCAAACGGCAGCGTTTCCAAATGCGTTGTGGTTGAAAATGATTTCGAGGATGCGTGCACGGAAGAGTACGGCGCGGTCCGGGATCCGAATGAACTGACGCCCGAAGAGATCGCCGCGGCAATTTCTGATGCCGGCATCGTCGGCATGGGCGGCGCCGGTTTCCCTACGGGTGTAAAATTAACCCCCAAAAATGCGGAAAATATAGATTATCTTATTCTGAACGGCGCTGAGTGCGAGCCGTATCTGACCTCGGATTACCGCCTTATGGTGGAAAAGGCAGGCAATATCATTATGGGCGTTTCCATTGCGCTGCGCCTGTTCCCGAATGCCAAGGCAGTTGTTGCCATAGAGGATAACAAGCCCCGTGCCATAGAGGCGTTTCAGGAGCAGTGCAGATCGCTGGATAAGATCAGCGTTATGCCCCTGAAAACGAAATATCCGCAGGGCGGCGAGCGCAGGCTGATCGCAAGCGTTACCGGCAGAATGATCAATTCGCACATGCTGCCGGCGGATGCAGGCGTTGTTGTTTTGAATGTTGCAACCGCATTTGCCATTTATGAAGCGCTTTGTGAAAGTAAGCCGCTTATACATAGAATCGTAACGCTGACCGGGGAGGGAATGAACGCCCCCTGCAATGCGGATGTTTTGCTTGGCACGCCGGTGTCTTTCCTTGTGGAAAAATGCGGCGGGCTAAAAGAAGAAACACAAAAGATCATTTCGGGCGGCCCCATGATGGGCACCGCCCTGCCGGATCTGGATTATCCGGTTACCAAAACCTTTTCTTCCGTTCTTGCCCTTACCAAAGATGATGTAGAGGCGATGAAGACCACGGCATGCATCCGATGCGGCAGGTGCGTGGGCGTCTGCCCGGAAAATCTTGTGCCGCAGCTTATGGCGCACGCCGTTAAGGCGGAAGATCTGGAGCGCTTTGCAGCAATCGGCGGTATGGAATGTATAGAATGCGGCTGCTGCACCTATGTGTGCCCCGCCAAAAGACCGCTGACGCAGACCTTTAAACTTGCCAAGGCGGAGATCAGAGCGGCAAAAGCCAAGGCGAAAACGCAGGGAGGGAATAGCTGATATGTTTCATGTTTCCGTTTCCCCTCATATCAGGGATAAAAGTTCAACCAGAAAGATCATGATTGATGTGTGCATTGCCCTTGTGCCCACCCTTGCTTTCGGCGTATGGCACTTTGGCATCAATGCGCTTTTTGTGATCCTTTCTTCCGTGCTCAGTTGTGTCGTTTCTGAGGCGGTGTTTGAACTGATCATAAAAAAACCTATAACCGTGTTTGATTTCAGCGCGGTCGTAACCGGGCTGATTCTTGCTTTGAATATGCCCCCGAATATTGCGTGGTGGGTACCCGCAGTAGGCGGTGTGTTCGCCATTGTGATCGTTAAGATGCTGTTCGGCGGCATCGGCCAGAATATCATGAATCCGGCGCTCGCGGCGCGCTGCTTCCTGCTGATCTCGTTTGCCTCCAGAATGACGGATTTTTCCGTGGACGGCGTTTCCTCGGCAACGCCGCTTGCCGTGCTCAAATCCGGCGGCAGTGTGGATCTGCTGGATGCATTTCTCGGCTTTAAAACCGGCTGTATCGGCGAGGTTTCCATTCTTGCCATTTTAATCGGCGCCGCTTATCTCCTGATCCGAAAAGTGATTTCCATCAGGATCCCGGCGGTTTACATCCTTTCAACGGCGCTGTTTATCTTTCTATTTACGCTTGCCACAACGGGAATGCCAACATGGCAGTTTATGCTTGGCGAACTCCTGACGGGCGGCCTTATGGCAGGCGCGTTCTTTATGGCAACGGATTACACAACCAGCCCCATCACCAAATGGGGGCAGGTGATCTATGCTGTTCTGATCGGCTTTTTAACTGCTGTCTTTCGTGTGCTCGGCTCCAGTGCTGAGGGCGTTTCCTACGCCATTATTATCAGCAATCTCTTTGTGCCGATCATTGAAAAGATCACGGTTCCCAAGCCGTTCGGCGTTAAGAAAAAAGAGAAAAAGGGGGCGTAAGCAGTGGCAAAGTCAAAATCTTCTTTTCTGAAAAACTGCGCCGCGCTGCTTATCATTACCCTTGTGGCGGGGCTTGCGCTTTCCGCAGTAAATGAAATTACAAAACAGCCGATCGCCAATGCGGAAGAGACCGCAAGGCTGGAGGCTTATGAAACGGTTTATCCGAATACAGAGTTTGAAACGCCGGCGGATGCGCAACTCCTGCTGGAGGGCGGCCAGGCGGCAATAGACGCGGCCGGATATTCCGGCTGTACGGTCAGCGATATCCTTTTTGCAAAGGATCAAAACGGTGAAATGGTCGGCTATGTGGTTGCCGCCGTTTCTCCAAACGGCTATGGCGGCGATATCTCCGTGGCTGTCGGTATAGATGCCAAAACCAATCAGATCACCGGTTTTTCTGTTTTGTCAAACAGTGAAACGGCGGGCCTCGGCGCACGCTGCACAGAGGATGAATTCACTGCGCAGTTTGCCGGTAAAGAGGCGTCAGCCATTGAATATGTAAAGGGCGGCGGTGCAACAGGCAATCAGATCGATGCCATCAGCGGCGCAACCGTTACCACCAATGCGGTTACAGAGGCTGTAAACAGCGCGCTTGCCGTTTACAACAGTGTATTAAAGGAGGGTTAAAGTATGAATCCCATTGTTGAAAGACTGAAAAACGGAATCATAACGGAAAATCCCACCTTTGTGCTTATGCTCGGCATGTGCCCCACGCTTGCCGTAACCACTTCCGCAATCAACGGCATCGGCATGGGTCTTGCCACCACGGTTGTGCTTGTGATGAGCAATTTTATGATCTCTGCTCTCAGAAAAGTGATCCCAAACGGGGTCAGAATGCCGGCTTATATCGTGATCGTTGCGTCCTTCGTAACCATTGTGGAGCTTTTGCTCCACGCCTATGTAACATCACTTTATGATGCACTGGGCATTTACATTCCGCTGATTGTTGTAAACTGCATCATCCTTGGCAGGGCGGAAAGCTATGCCGCTAAAAACAAGGTGATCCCGTCTATTTTTGACGGCCTTGGCATGGGGCTTGGTTTTACTATAGGTCTTGTTGCCATCGGCGCAATCCGTGAACTGATCGGCACAGGCAAATGTTTTGGTTTGCAAGTGCTGCCGGAAAGTTATGAGGGCGTTTCCATCTTTATCCTCGCGCCCGGCGCGTTTCTGGTGCTTGCATTTTTATGCGCGCTTCAGAACAAGCTTGGCGTAAAAGGCGCCAACCGCCATGTAAAGGACGATGCCTGCCAGGGTGACTGTATGCATTGTTCGCTTTCCTGCAACGGCAAAAAGGAGGGTGAGGCATAATGTTTAAAACCCTGTTTCTTGTTGTGCTAACCACAGCGCTGATCAACAATGTTGTTTTAAGCCAGTTTCTTGGCATATGTTCGTTTATCGGCGTATCCAAAAATATAAAAACGGCAGCGGGCATGGGTGGCGCGGTCATTTTCGTAATCACCATCGCAAGCGCCGTAACCGACCTGCTTTACACGGGCGTGATCCAAAAATTCGGTCTGGAATATCTGAACACGATCATCTTTATCCTTGTTATTGCGGCGCTCGTGCAGTTTATAGAACTGTTCCTGAAAAAATATGTGCCAAAACTGTATCAGGCGCTCGGTATTTATCTGCCGCTGATCACAACCAACTGCGCGGTGCTCGGCGTTGCGCTCACCAATGTGCAGGACGGCAATGATTTTATCACCTCCGTTGTAACGGGGTTCGGCACGGCTGTGGGCTATGCCGTTGCCATCATTATCCTTGCCGGCATACGTGAAAAAACGGAAAGCAATGATGTTCCCAAGGCGTTTAAAGGCACGCCTGCCGTACTTCTTACCGCCTGCCTTATGGCAATTGCGTTTTACGGTTTTAATTCGCTTGCATAAGGAGGTTGGTGTAGTAATATGGATATAAAAAATATTTTGATCGCAACGGTGGTTGTTGCGGCAGTTGGTGTTGCGATTGCCGTTTTGCTCAGCATTGCGGAAAAACTGTTTCACGTGGATGTGGATGAAAGGGAATCCGCCGTGCGCGAATGCCTTGCGGGCAACAACTGCGGCGCATGCGGCTATGCCGGGTGTGACGCACTTGCCAAAGCCATTGTAAACGGCGAGGCGCCGGTTACCGCCTGCACGGTTGCGGGTCAGGCAGGCGCGGATAAAATTGCCGCTATTATGGGTGTTGAGGCAGGCAAAATGGAAAAGCAGGTGGCGTTTGTGCGCTGTTCAGGCACAACGGATCTGAGAACCAAAAAGTTTGATTATTACGGCACTAAAACCTGCACTGCCGTTAAATTCGCTCTTGGCAGAGGGGATATGTCCTGTTCCTACGGCTGTATGGGTTACGGCAGCTGCGTTGCTGTGTGTGACAGTAAAGCCATTCGTATCATAAACGGCAAGGCTGTTGTAGAGCCGGATCTTTGCGTTGCCTGCGGCAAATGCGTAAAGGCGTGCCCGCAGGAACTGATCGAGATCGTGCCGGCAGCTTCCGTTTACCGTGTGCAGTGTTCCAATAAGCAAAAGGGAAAAGCGGTTCGCGTCAACTGCCAGGCAGGCTGTATCGGCTGCGGCATTTGTGAAAGAAACTGCCCAACGGGCGCGATCAAGGTTACGGATAATCTTGCTAAGATCGATTACAGCAAATGCGTGCACTGCGGTCTGTGCGCGGAAAAGTGCCCGTCAAAGGTCATCAGAAAATACAATTGATTTTATAAAGGGGAGAATGCTATGAAAAAATTGGTTTCCATACTTCTTTCCCTTTTTGTTTTGCTGTCTTTTGCCTCCTGCGCAGGCAGCGGCAGCGCTTCTTATTCGCGCGATTTTCTGGATCTGTTTGATACGGCGTCCTCAATCACGGCTGCGGATTCCTCGCAGCAGGCGTTTGATGCGCATTATGAAACCGTTTATAATGAACTGAAAACATATTCCGAACTTTTTGATATTTATAATTCATACGGCGATCTTGTAAATCTTAAATATATCAATGAAAACGCCGCCAAAGCCCCTGTTAAGGCAGATAAGAAGATTATAGATCTGCTTTTGTGGGGCAAAGAGGCGTATGAAATAAGCGGCGGCAGGGTCAATATCGCCATGGGCGCAGTGCTTTCTATATGGCATGATGCGCGCGAATACAGTATCGCAAACCCGGATTCCGCCTATCTGCCGGATATGGAAAGCTTAAAGGAAAAATTTGCCCATACCGATATAAATGATCTTGTTATAGACGAAGAAGCGTCCACCGTTTATTTTGCGGATGCTAAAATGAGCCTGGATGTAGGCGCCGTCGCCAAGGGGTATATATGCGAAAAAATATCCGGTTTTATAACGGAAAACAAGATATGGCAGTCCGCTCTGATTAATCTGGGCGGCAATGTGAAAACGCTTGGTTTTAAAAATGCGGACGGGAAAACACCGTATAATATCGGTATAGAAGACCCGAACGGCGGCTATCTTGCCGTTGTGAACGCAGCAAACGGCGTAAGCGTTGTTACAAGCGGCGATTATCAGCGCTATTATACCGTAAACGGCGAAAAATACTGTCATATTATTTCTCCGGATACGCTTATGCCGGCGCAGGGTATACGCAGCGTCAGCATTATTTCTGAGGATTCGGCGCTTGCCGATGTTTTGTCTACCACACTGTTTCAGATGCAGCCGCAGGATGCGCTTGCTTTTTTGAAAACGGTTGAAGGCTGTGAGGCAGTCATTATGGATCAGAACGGAGAAATCTACCGTTCTGAGGGATTTGAGGATATGGCGCAATGAAACTTAAGTTCTTAAAAAAAGGCGATCTGATCGTTGCCGCTGTGATTCTTGCCGTCTGCGCCGTGCTCTTTCTTGCGCTTTATGTTTTTAATAACAATACGGGAAATTATGTTGAGATTGAGCAAAACGGCGCCGTAATACACACTATGCCGCTTGATACCGATGCCGTTTATAATGTTGAGTCGGGCGGGAAAGTAACAAATACCGTTCAGGTGAAAAACGGCAGTGCAAGCGTTACTTATGCCGATTGCCCGGATCAGATATGTGTAAACCACGCGGCTGTAAACTTAAGCGGCGAAAGCATAATCTGCCTGCCGAATGAAGTAGTTGTCTCGGTAGTTGAGCGGGACGGCAGAGAGAGTGAAATAGACGGGGTGGCGCGATGAAAAATGTTTCCCAAAAAACAGCATTTTTCGCGCTCTTCGTTGCGCTCGCGTTTGTGTTTTCCTATCTTGAAAGCCTGATACCGCTTAATTTCGGTGTTCCCGGCATAAAACTCGGCCTTGCGAATCTGGTTGTCGTTACAGCAATGTATACGGTTGGCGAAAAGCAGGCGTTTGCCGTGTCCGTGATTCGGATCTTGCTTGCAGGGCTCACATTCGGCGGCGTGTTTTCGCTGGTTTACAGCCTTGCCGGCGGCATTCTCTCTTTCTGTGCCATGCTGTTTGCAAAAAGGTGCAAATCACTTTCAGTAACAGGCGTGTCAATAATAGGCGGCGCAACGCATAATATCGGGCAGATCGCTGCCGCTGCCGTGGTCATGGAAACATACAGAATCGTGTATTATCTGCCGGTTCTGCTGCTCACCGGCGCCGTTACCGGGGCGGTCATCGGCGTTGTGTCCCGCATGATTATAAACAGATTAAATCAGGTGATAAAAAAGTGATTATAAAATCCTATAAAGGCAAAACGCCAAATATAAAGGATGCGGCTTTTATAGCGGATAATGCCGTTATCATAGGTGATGTAACGCTTAAAAAAGGCAGTTCCGTGTGGTACGGCGCCGTGCTTAGAGCGGATGATGAAAAGATCATCGTCGGCGAAAACTCCAATATTCAGGATAACTGCACTGTACACTGTTCACCCGGTTATCCCGCTGTTATTGGTAATAATGTAACCGTTGGGCACAATGCGCTGATCCATGGCTGTGCGATCGGCAATAATTGTCTGATCGGTATGCAGGCAACGGTGATGAACGGCGCAAAACTCGGCAATAACTGCCTGGTGGGCGCCGGTGCACTCGTAACGGAAAATAAAGCGTTTGATGATAATACTCTTCTTATGGGCGTTCCCGCCAAAGCAAAAGCAACACTGGATGATAACGCTGCGGCACAGATCGCAAAAAACGCGCAGCATTACTGTGAAAAAGCCGCGGAATATAAGAAAGAACAGGCAAAGCCGCCTGCCCCAAAACAGATTTAGGGTATTGTTATGAATATTAAAGAACTCATTGTGCTCTCGGATCTTTATGCTCCAAAGGCGTATGCAGATTTTAAGGAAACGGAATGGGGCGTTATGTTTTATGATGAAAAGAATAAAACGATGCATGACGTCAACCATGCCTGCATTATAAAAGACGAATCTTTTGTGCCCGCTCTGCAGGAGATCCGGGCGTTTTATACGGAAAAAGGTATTACGCCAAGAATTTATCTTTCCGGTTTTCAACACCGGGATTATAAATCTGATCTTGCATCCTGCGGATTCGGCGTATACCGGTTCGGGAATTTTCAGCATTTTCTTCTTTTGGATTCCTGCACGCTTGCCCCGGCAGATCAGCTGCAAATCCGGGAATTAAAAAGCAAAAACGATATAACCGAAAAATTGCTGAATAATCTTTATCACACTTATCTGGCAGAAGATCCGGATACGATAAACCGCAGCAGAGCGCTGTTGCGCCGGGTCGTTCAAAGTAAAGACTGCCGCCTTTTCTGCGGATTTTTTGAAAATGAGCCGGCATGTATCGCCATGCTGGTCAAAACGCCGTTCGGTATGTATTGCTTTGATTTGGTGGAAACTGCCGAAAAATTTAAGGGCAGGGGATTTGCAAGCGAACTGATCGCTTATCTTGTGCGTTTGTGCGACCGGCCGGCATTCCTGTTTTCGGAAAATCCGGCGGCGATCCGAATTTATGAAAAAGCTGGATTCCGGCGCATCAAAGTGTCTCCCGAGCCGTGCTTTTACCGTGCCGTTTATCAGGAACGATAGCGGATTAACGCTTTTGCATAAACCAACTTTACGCAACAAAAAAGGCTGCCGAGGCAGCCTTTTTGTTATTTTAATTGATCTTTTCAAAATCAGACGCAGGATGTTTGCAGATGGGGCATATGAAATCTTTCGGCAGTTCCTCTCCAACATATTCATAGCCGCACACCTTGCAGCGCCAAACGGTCTTGTCTGTTTTCTTCTCCTGTGGTTTCGGTTTTATATGGCTGTGGTAATAGGCATAGGTTGCGGATGGCGTGCCGGAAAGGATTCGGGCGTCTTCCACCAGTGCCACGAACATCGTGTGCGTTTCCTCGTCTATCTCATTTTCAACTCTTGCCGAAATATATGCGTTCGTTCCCCGGGTAATGTAGGAAACGCCGTTTTCCGCGCGTTTGTAATCGGAAAAATCTTTGAATTTATTCGTGCTGCATCCGCTTTCAAAGCCAAAATGCCTAAACAGTTCAAAATCGGCGTCTTCGGATAATACCGAAACATTGAACACACCCGTATTTTTGATCATATCGTGTGTTTTGCTGTTTTTATTAATGGTAACGGTTATCCGGTTCGGCGAATCCGTGATCTGCCCGGCGGTATTCACCACACAGCCGTTGTCCGTTCCGTTTTCTTCTGAAGTGATGATATAAAGTCCGTAAGTGAATTTGAATAATGCGTTGTTGTCCATAAAACATTTCCTTCCTTTTTTTACTATTTTTACCCGTTATTTTTGCGGTATTACGCTTAAATAACAGAATTTCGGGAAATATAATAAAAAAGTTCAAAGGAGTAGAAGTATGGAACCTAAATTTTATTATTGCGAAACCTGCAAAAATATCATCACGAAAATAGAGGATAAAAATATGCCCGTCGTCTGCTGCGGCCATAATATGAAATTGATGGAGCCGTGCACTTCGGACGGCGCTTCTGAAAAACATGTGCCCGTGATTGAGCAGGACGGAAATAAGGTAACGGTTAAAGTCGGCGAGGCGGAGCACCCGATGACGAAGGAACATCTGATCTCCTGGATTGTGCTCAGCACCGATAAAGGCTTTCAGATCAAATATCTTTCGCATGAGGATAAACCGCACGCCGTGTTTTATGTGGCGGACGGCGAAAAGCCCGTTTCGGCAGTTGCCTACTGCAATATTCATGAACTTTGGAAAGCCAAAGCATAAAAAGCAAAAAGAGAGCCGCTCAGGCTCTCTTTTTTTGTATCAGTTAAACAGTTTGATCATGCCGTTTTTGTGCATTTCTTCCAAAATGATTTCGCTCGCTTTTGCAACGAAATGATCAAAATCCTGCTTGTTCGTATATATGAACGCAACATTTTCCGGTTTCTTGTTTTTATAAAAGCGCACAATGTATTTCATCTGCTTGCCGATTTCTCCGTGTTTGTAGATGGACGGATACGCCTCTTTAAACGCCCTGTATCTTTTGAAATCTTCAAAAGCGGGGCTTTTATTTTCTGCAAAAAATTTAAAGTCCGCGTCATACCATTCTCTTTTTACCAGTTTGGAAAAGCCGGGATGCTCCCTGTATTTTCCGAATTCTTCTTCAATCGGCATGCTGATCAGGCGGCTGTAAAGCCGGTCGGTCAGCAGATGGGTATAATACCCTGCAAAAAAGGATTTTTTCTTAAATTCGGTTTCATCTTTTATGCAGCTTTCAAAAATAAATTCACAGTTGCAGTCGCTCTTGTTCCACATTTTTGTAAGATGCGTAACTTCGGTGGGCGGGTCATATCCGTTTTCAACACGTTTTCCGCAGTCCGGCGCAATGTTGCCAATGATAAAATATTCCCGGTCAATCTGATGCAGATGTTTTAAAATCTCGTCTGCTATTCTGAAATGGATGCCCCAGGTTGCCGTAAAATCGCCCCCTTAAAAGATCTGCCACGGTTTCCTGTTTTTGTATTCGCAGTAGCCGTGCCGCTGTTTGTATTTCGGCAAAACGGGATACGGCAAAAGGCTGTGTTCGGAAAGGATCTCCGTGTCATAATCTTCCGGGCTGTTTTCGTGGATCGTTACGCTTCTTGCACCGTGATTCCAGCCGTAACTGTAGTATCCGGCAGCAGGCACAGCGCAGAGGTCGATCCCGTCCACGCGGCCGAGATAATCGTTTGTGTGGTCATGCCCGAAGAACGCGCAAAGGATATCTCCCTGCTTTTTCCAGCTTTCAAACTGATCATTCGGCGTGTTGGAGCAGCAGGGCGCCTCCCTGAATTTTCCCTGCCGGTTTTTGTATCCTTTGTAAAATCCCGGAAACCGTTTTGAGCCGCCTGTAACGCTGCCCGGAACGTAAAACGGATACTGTTTCATCAGCCGGTATGTTTCTGCAACGGGAATATGCTGAAACAGAAAAGACGGAACCGGTATGCCGCCGTTTTGCGCTTTTAGTTCGTCGGATGTTTTTCTGTACCATTCCGTCTGATCCGGCTGCACAAATCCGTATCCGCCGTTGCAGTCATATGTGCCGGAATCCATCAGCCAAAGGTTAAAAGCTGCTTTTTTGCCGTCTGAGCTGAGTATGGGCAGGTTGTATGTGCCCACACCGGAGCGGCATTCGCCTTTTACGGCAAGGCACAGCGGCGATTTTTGAAATTCTTCCAGCAAAAAAAGTTTTGCCTCTTTTTCCTCAAATCCGCATTTGTGCGTCAGCCCTTCGTGGTCATGATTGCCGAAAACCAGCGCAAAGGGAATATCTTTTTCACTTATAGGTTCAAGCAGTGCTTTTACCGCTGCTTTTGTGCGTTTTGGTGTAACACCTTCAAAATCGCCTGCAATATTGTCCCCAAGCAGGATTATAAGGTCGGGTGAAGTCTTTTCAATTGAGTATCGAATAATGTCTGTAGTTTCTTTCTGCGGATTATCTGTATCCTGTGCGTCTGCAATTGCAAGAATGCTGAATTCACCGTTTTCCCTGAATTTAAGTTCCATGATTTGTTTCGGCGTGTGTTTTGATTACGTATAAGCGTGCACCCGCCGCCCTCTCATCCCTATTTTATCTTAAATACAGGTTAAAATCAATATAAAGCGGTTCTTCTTCCTTTTCTCTTTATATCGACCTTTTATTGACTACTTATTATTTTTATATTATAATAATTTAGTATTTAGATATAATTAGTATGCAATAGTAGGTCGATTTCGGTGAATTTGAATGAAAACGATTGATGAGATCAAAGAACTGAATATAGATGTACCCGATGTTCAAAACATATCGGGTTACAATGGTATTTATAATCGTTACATAAAAAGAATACTTGATCTTTTCTTTTCTGTTTTCCTTTTTGTTTTGCTGCTACCGCTTTTTCTCATTATTTCGGTTGCTATAGCGGCAGACAGTGGTTTCCCTGTTTTTTATCGTGCGCAGCGCGGAGGTTATAAAAATCAGCCTTTTAAAATTTATAAATTCAGAACGATGGTACAAAATGCCGATCAAATCGGCGGGGGTACTACCGCTTTAAATGATGCAAGAATAACTCGAGTCGGTGCTTTCTTAAGAAAAACGAAACTGGACGAAATCGCAAATTTAATTAACATTATTCGGGGCGAGATGAGTTTTATTGGACCGAGACCTGAACTTTTGCGGTATACCAATCTGTATAGCGGCAATGAAAAATATATATTTGAAGTGCGCCCCGGTATAACCGATTTCAGTTCTGATCTATTTATTAATCTTGATGAAATAGTTGGCAGTGAAAATGCGGATGAAATGTATGAAAAATATGTTTTGAAGAATAAAAACGCGTTAAGAGTAAAATATGCGGCAGAGGTATCGTTTTCTACGGATGTTCATATTTTTTTTAAAACGGTTATTGATGTGCTAAAAAAAACATCTTCTTTTTTGCTTCGGAAAGGGCGGTGAGCATTTGGAATTTATCAATATTAAACATTCTAGTTTAAAGGTGTCAAGATTATGTATGGGCGGTTGTCCGCTTGGCGGATACGGATGGGGAAAAACGGACGAGGCAAATCTTATCCGCTCTGTTTTAACAGCTTTAGATTGCGGTGTGAATTTTTTTGATACCGCGGATACATACGGACTTGGAACTTCTGAACGCTTATTGGGAAAGGCACTTGGCGCAAGAAGAGCCGATGTTGTTATTCAAGATAAGTTTGGTGTAAAAGCGGCTGCCGGTCAGCCTACCTCTTATGATAATTCAAGAGACTATATTATTAAAGCCTGCGAAGCATCATTAAAACGCCTTAATACAGATTATATCGATATTTATGTGATCCATTATAGAGATGGAAAAACACCGCTGGGCGATGTTGTGGAAACGCTTGAATATTTAAAACAGTGCGGTAAAATCCGTTACTTTGGCCTTTCTAATATTTATGATGAAAATGATGCTGAATTGCTGGAATATAAAGATAAATTTGTAACATTTCAGGATGAATATTCGCTTGCCTGCCGAAAAAATGAAAAGGAAATGTTTAAACTTCGTGATGAATACGGTTTGACCCCTCTGACCTGGGGTTCACTCGGTCAGGGCATTTTAAGCGGAAAATATAATGAAAACAATGTAAATTTCTCAAGTAATGACAGACGTTCCAGAGAGATTTATGTTAATTTTCACGGCGAAAAATTAAAGCGGAACTTAAAGATTGTTGAAATTCTCAGAAAAATTGCAGATACGCACCGTGTGCCGATTTCGGCAGTGGCGGTCAGATTTATTCTTGATTATATTACGAATTGCGCAGTTATGGTAGGTATCAAAACACCAGAACAGATACGCCAAAATATAAAAGCAATGGATTGGCATTTAACGAAAGAGGAAATGGACAGCCTATTAATCATTTCTTCAGATGGATATAGTAATTGAGTTTTGCTGGAACGAATAACGAAAAGGTGATGAAAAGCAAAAATGAATAGTGAACAACTTGCATGGAGAATCAGACGGCATGGGATTGAAATGACTCATCTTTCAGGCGGTTCTCATATAGCATCCGTATTGAGCGTTGCGGATATTATAGCGGTCCTTTATTCCGATATAGCAACTGTTTTTCCGGACAATCCCTCTTCCAATGAACGAGACAGAATTATTCTTTCAAAAGGACATGCGGGGGCGGCTATTTATGCGGCTCTTGCGGAAAAAGGCTTTTTTGATATTGAAGAACTTAAAACGCATTATCAGAACGGATCAAGGCTTTCAGGGCACGTGTCACATAAAGGTGTTCCCGGTGTGGATTTCTCAACCGGTTCACTTGGGCACGGTCTTCCGGTTGGAGCCGGAATGGCTATGGCAGCAAAGAAAGATTCCAAAAATTATAAAACTTTCGTTATTTTGGGAGATGGCGAGTGTGATGAAGGCTCTGTTTGGGAAGCGGCACTTGTTGCACACCATTATGAACTTGATAATCTGATTGCAGTGGTAGATCATAATAAAATGCAAAGCCTTGATTTTTGTGAAAATACTATAAAATTAAATCCGTTTGCAGATAAATGGAAAACATTTGGCTGGAATGTGCTTGATATTGACGGTCATGACCACGATGCGTTGAGAGACGCTTTTGAAAATGCTTTGCAAAACAAAGGTAATCCCACAGTTATAATTGCGAACACAATAAAAGGCAAGGGTATATCCTTCATGGAAAATGATATTTTGTGGCATTACAGATTTCCGCATGATGGCTGGGAATACGATGATGCTGTAAAAGAATTACATGATTCAATGCCCAACGGAGTCACGGACCTGTATGAAAATGAGTAAAGGAGAGTTTTGCCGTGAGAGACACATTTGTAAAAACTCTTATGCATATAGCGCAAAAAGATAAAAATGTAATTTTGATAACCGGAGATTTAGGCTTTGGTGTGCTCAAACCGTTTTGGGAAAAATTCCCGGATCAGTTTATCAATGCCGGAATCGCAGAACAGGACATGACGGGATTTGCGGCAGGTATGGCACTTTCTGGAAAAACCGTGTTTACATATTCTATTGGCAATTTTCCTACACTAAGATGTATTGAACAGATCAGAAATGACTGCGCTTATCATAATGCGAATGTTAAAATTGTCTGTGTTGGAGGAGGGTTTACATATGGTTCTCTGGGTATGAGTCATCACGCAACAGAGGATATTGCCGTGATGAGAGCTTTGCCCAACGTAACCGTTATGGCGCCCGGCGATTTGACCGAGGCGGAGATGTGTACAAAAGCAGCATATCATACACCTGGCACTTGTTATTTGCGACTCGGAAGAGGCGGCGAACCTCGTATACATGGTAATCTTGAAGGCTATAAGCCATTTTCTGCCATTAAAGTTAAGAAAGGCGAAAAAGTTGCCATTTTTACTGCCGGCGCTATTTTTGAAGAGGCAAAAGAGGCAATTCAAATTTTAAATAAAGAGGGTATTTACCCTGCGCTTTATACTTTTCCTTTTGTTAAGCCGATTGATGCAGATTTGATTAAAGATTGCGCTGATTATTATGATCTTATCGTAACGGTTGAAGAACACAATATTGTTGGTGGATTCGGTGGTGCCGTTGCGGAAGTTCTTGCGGAATTGGGTGGGACTAAATTGCTGCGAATCGGCTTAAATGATGTCTATTCTTCAATTGTAGGAACTCAAAAATTTTTAAGGCAAAAGTACGGCATGGACAGTATTGCAATTGCTAACAGAATCAAAAAAGCTGTTCATCCATAAATGAAGTGAACGGATCTGAAACGTATGGCTAAAAAAATTCTGATCACGGCTACTGAACTGAATCTAATTCAATTTTGGGTATCCCATATTGAAAAACTGATTCAAGCAGGTTATCATGTGGATCTGGTTTGTTCGCATGTTGGCGGTAAATTAAATGAATTAAAAGACGCCTTGGGAAACGCCGGAAATCCTAAATTAACGGTGGTGGATTTAAAAAGGAGTCCGGTTTCCGTTCATAATCTGCACGGCTTTTTTCAGATGAGAAAATTGCTTGATAGAAAGAAATATGATGTAATTATTACCAATGAACCCGTTATGGGTGTTGTCACGCGGCTCGCCGCTTTTCGGCAAAGAAAAAAAGGCACAAAGGTTGTATATTTTGCACATGGATTCCATTTTTGGAAAGGCGCTCCCGCACATAATTGGGTCATATTTTATCCTATCGAAAAAATCACCTCTTTGTTCACGGACGTGATTGTAACGATGAACAGAGAGGATTACCATTTTGCGCAAAATCATTTTAAAAGTGCAAAGGTAAAATATATTCACGGAATCGGGATTGATCTTTCTGAATTTGTATTTTCCGAAGAGACCAGAAATAAAAAAAGAACAGAACTGGGCGTGAACAACGATGATATAATGATTTTTTCTGCTAATGAACTTACAACCAGAAAGAATGTTCTGTTCGCGCTTGAGATTATAAAAGTACTGGTATCAAAAGGATACAAAAGTATAAAATATTTTATACGCGGTCAAGGTCCGCTCGCTCAGCAGATGAGTGATTTTATAAAGAAAAACAACCTTGAACAAAATATTTTTCTGCTTGGTTATGGCAAAGATATTTTGGAAATGAATTGCGCCGCCGATATTTTTCTTTTTACTTCACAACAGGAAGGTCTTCCGGTTGCAGTTATGGAGGCTATGTCTTGCAGGCTGCCCTGTGTTGTTTCCAATATCAGAGGCGTTACGGATCTAATCGCAAACGGTAAAGGCGGCTTTGTTTGCGAACTCGGAAATGTGCAAGATTTTGTAACGGCAATAGAAAAAGTTATAAATACAAACAGTAAGGATGATCTGGTCTCTGCAAACGGCAGTGTTCTGCAACCTTTTGAGAGAAACAGTGTGTTTTCCGATATATATAAAATTTTGCAGGAAGTATCTGAATGAGAGTTTTACATATGATCCCGGATATCGGCATCGCAAACGGGGTAATGAGCGTTGTGCTGAATTACTTCAATGCCATGCCGGAGGATATAAAATTTGATGTCTGCTATTTTGCGGAAAAGCCGCAGACCCGGCAGGCAGATATAGAAAAACTCGGCGGGCGTGTATTTAAGATTCCGGCGCCGTCGCCGAAAGGGCTGCTTCGGCGTGATATGAACCGCTTTTTTGCGGATCATAAAGGCGAATGGCAGGCGCTGCATATCCATGCCCCGCATTTTTCGGCTTTTATGGCGCCGCAGGCAAAAGCAGCCGGCATCCAAAAGATTTGCTGCCATTGCCATTCTTCAGTCTATTCTTTAAAAGGCAATCAGGTAAGAAACAGAATGCTGAGCCTGTATTCGAAATATTTTATCAAAACCCGTTTTGCGTGCAGCAAGACGGCGGGAAAAGTCTGGTACGGCAGCAAAAAGTTTATAGTTTTAAATAACGCGATAGATTGCAAAGCGTATTCCTATGATGAAGAAAAACGGAATATGGTTAGGCAAAAAATGCATTTATCCGGCGCTTTTGTAGTTGGCCATATCGGAAAAACCGATATTCCTCAAAAGAATCATTCTTTTATTCTGGAAGTGTTTGCGAAGATCAAAAAGCAAAACAGCAGCGCAAAACTGCTGCTTATGGGCGCGGAAGAAACGGACGCGCTTTCTTTGCTGTGCAAGCAATTGAAAATTCAAAACAGTGTTTTGTTTCTCGGCGCCAGAACGGATATTCCGGATCTGCTTCAGGCTTGCGACGTGTTTCTTTTCCCGTCAACAAAAGAAGGTCTGCCGGTTTCTGTTGTTGAGGCACAGGCCGCCGGTCTCCCTGTTGTTATGTCTGATTCTGTTACGGATGAGGTCTGCGTAACGGAGAATGTGTGCAGGCTTTCTCTTTCTTCTTCCGTGCATGAATGGGCTTGTAAAGTTGTTGAACTTGGCTGTGCCGAAAGAAAAAATCGCTTTGAAGAAATGAAATCTGCAGGTTGGGATATATATGATTCATCCAAACAACTTGTTGCTTATTACAGAGGTTAGTTTATGCCAAGATTTAGCATTATCGTTCCGGTTTACAATGTTGAACAATATCTTGCGGAATGTGTGGAAAGTGTTTTAGCCCAAACTTTTACAGACTGGGAAATGATTCTTGTGGATGATGGCTCGCCGGACAATTGCCCCCGTTTGTGCGATGAGTGGGCAGGAAAAGATGCCAGAATAAAAGTTGTTCATAAGAAAAACGGCGGCGCGTCTTCGGCAAGGAATGTGGGTATTCGTGAATCCGGCGGAGAATATATTCTCTTTTTGGACAGCGATGATTTCTATAATGATAAAGATGCTTTAAAAACTTTTGACAATAAACTAAAAGAAAATGAAACAGACGTACTGATTTTCGGCTGCACGGATTTTAATATGAATACTGGAAAAACCATTGTTTCAAGAACCGGCTATGATCTGGATCTTATAGGAAAACACAATTATATAGATACGCTTCATTATCTTTTATCCAGCAAAATGATACCGGGCGGGCCAACGATATTTTGTGTTAAAAAAAGTATAATTGTTAACAATGATATACATTTTAAAGAGGGAATACAGGACGAGGATTATGATTTTGTATTGAGCATTTTTATTTCCTGTCAAAGTATAGGCGCAATCAATGACCCGTTTTATTCTTACAGAAAAGGCCGCCTGGATTCCGTTACAGGCTCATCCAATATAAAAATGATCTGCGGAATTGAATATACCGTTAACAAATGGCTTGAACAAAGCCAAAAGATCCATAATGAAATGATTAAAAAAGATGTTTTGAATTATGTTGCATTCATTTATTCAACGGGATTCGTGATCTGCGGCAGAATGAAACGCAAAACAAGAAAAGACGCATTAAAAATCATGAATCAATATACAGCTGTTTTAAAGTATGCGTATTGGATTAAGCCAAAAATAACTTTTGCAGCTGTTAAACTTTTGGGCGCAAATCTTTTTTCAGTGCTTGCCGCAAAATATTTTATAATCTCTCATATTTAAAATTCATGCGGGCTATATTTTTCTAATGCCTTGTATAGCTGTTTGGTAAAATCAATTAAAAAGGGGGCGTCTAAATGCTGGTATATCTTGCTGTGGTGGCAGTATTCTTTTTGCTCTATTTTCTTATTCCGCGTAAGCAGGCTTGGATACCGTTTACTTTCCTTGTTTTAGGTTTGGCTGTTCTGGTGTTTTTTGCAGTGCCGAATGAGAATGATGATCTCGGCAGATATTTCAAAATTATAGACGCTATGCGAAACGGAGGGTGGAGCAGATTTCAGGAAATGCTGGACAGCAACGAATTTAATTTTGGCGCACTGCCGGTTGCAGGTTACTATTTTTACTTTATCAGTTTGTTTCCGGACAATCATTTTCTTCCGTTTTTCACCGTTTTGATTGCATATGGTTGTTTGATGAATGTCATATATAAAGTGGCTAAGCGGTTTGACGTTGATAAATTTTATCTTGCCATCGCCTTGTTTTTCTTTATTTCAACGTATTGGTTTTACGATCTTTACAGCGGCACAAGAAACGGGCTGGCTTTTGCCATTTCTGTTGCGTGCATATATTATCATTTTGTTGAAAAGAAAAATATTTTGCTCTGTTTTGTAGGGTATGTTCTTGCAATAGGTCTTCATTCCACCGGTATCATCATAATTGTTTTAGCCGCATTTGCATGGCTTTCTTATAAAACTTCAAGCAAATTTGTAAATATACTGATGATATTTGTTATTGCTGCCGGGAGCGTTGCAATAACGGTCTTATCCAATCTTACGGATAATGAATTTATTCAGAATCTTGCTGGGCAGACCGAAAATGTCACAGATACTTTAAATATTTCAACGCAGACCAATTTTCTTGTTAATGTTGCAACCTATTTGGTTTCTGTTTTAATCTTTACTTATTGTTATACCTATTTAAAAAATTATGTTGAAAATAAAGGCGATTTAAGATTTTTCCGCTTTGCGGAGATTGTACTTTTCTTTATGCTTGGCACAATAGTCAGCAATATGCTGTTCCACAGAGTTGCGCGCTGGATCTTGCCGGTTATGATCGCTTGTGTTTATATGGTGGGCATGCAGATTCAAAAGAACAGGATTGATGGGAAACTCATCAACCTTTATTATGACTCCGATACGCCTAAAGCTGAAAAAATACGGGCAATGAATAAAGGGATAACATCGTTTTTCCTATTTGCATATTCTGCGGTTCACTTTTGGTATGATTTTACGGGCAGCAGTCTGATATGGCTGAATGTTTCATTTTAAGGAGAATATATGGACAAAATCAGTGTGATCGTTCCGGTTTATAAAACAGAACAATATCTGAACCGCTGTGTTCAGAGCATAACAGATCAAACCTATAAAAATCTGGAGATCATTCTTGTGGATGACGGCTCACCTGATAACTGCCCGGAAATGTGTGATCAATGGGCGAAAAAAGATGAAAGAATCAAAGTGATTCATAAGAGAAACGGCGGCCTGTCCTCGGCAAGAAATGCAGGGCTGGATTCCGCAACGGGCGATTATATTATGTTCGCTGACAGCGATGACTGGATGGAGCCGGATATGGCTGAATTTTTATATCGCCTTATCGTTAAATATGATGCGGATATCTCAAGGTGCGGCTTTTATTTTGACGATAACGGAACATTGAAAAAAGAAACAGAGGATGATTCCGTTAAATTACCCAATTATAACGAATTGATTATAGATTTGCTGAACTGCAAATACACAAGCGGCGTGGTTTGGAACAAATTATTTAAGGCAGATAAAATTCAAAACCACAGATATTTAGATGATGATGGTTGTTCGGAAGATATCATGTTCAATTTCCGTTTTTATGCGCAAGATACCAAAGCGGTTTTTTGTGATCTTCCGAAATATCATTATACGGTTCGCGATCATTCGATTGTTCAGTCCGAATTCAAAGAGCTGGCATATTCCATTGTCAGAGCCAAAAAGATCATATTGCAGCGTTTTGAAAAAAATGAAACGGTTTATCCGTATGCGGTCAAGAGTCTTGTTCATTCTGCATTTATTGTGTTATCCGGATGTATCCATAATAACGCATTTCCCCAAATGCAAAAGATCTTAAGGCAGGATATTTTGAAATACAAAAAAAATATTCTTATAGGAAAAATGTTTGATCGGGCAAGTAAAATAAAAACGTTAGTATTGCTGTTTTCGCCCGCGCTTTACCGGTTTATTATAAGAAAGAGTAAGTGATGTTTATGCAGGAACCTGTTATAAGTGTAATCGTTCCGGTCTACAATGTTGAAAAATATCTGAACCGCTGCGTTCAAAGCATTGTGGATCAAACCTATAAAAATCTGGAAATCATTCTTGTGGATGACGGCTCACCGGATCATTGCCCTCAGATGTGCGATGCTTGGGCAAAAAAAGACAGCCGTATTCAAGTAATACACAAAAAAAACGGCGGCGTAGCGTCCGCCAGAAATATGGGTATAAAAAACTCACGTGGAAAATATTTTGCTTTTATTGATCCAGATGATTTTATAGAAGCGGAAATGTATGAATTAATGCATTCAAGAATAAAAAAAGATGATTCAGATCTTTGCAGTTGTAATATGAGGACTGTTCTTGAAAATGGTCAGGCAAACGGTACTGTTGCAGATTTCCCGGAAGCTACATTTATAGGCAATGATATACTTTGTGCGTATTTTTCTGAAGAGCATTTCTTGCCTTCCACTTGCGATAAATTATATAAAGCAGAAATTGTAAAAAAGAATAATATATTTTTTAGTGAAACGCTTGAAATTGGAGAAGATTTTATTTTTAATTATTATTTTTTTAAAAATTCTAAGCGAGTTAGTGCGATTAGTAATTGTTTATATAATTATTTTTATAATAGAAAAAATTCAGCAAGTAATAAGTGTAGTGCAAAATGGCTTTTAAGGTGGAAAAATACAAAAAAAATACGTGATTTAGAAAGAAATAATGAGCCGGTTTATAAGATGTGTAATCGAATGTTTGCAAAGGAACTTTTAAGTTGTTTTAAAGAAATAACCGAAAAGAAAAAAACGAAAGAATTGAAATCAGTATATAAAGAAATCTTAAATGAGATGAAACGTAACTCTAAGTCCTTTATTAATTCAGTTTATATAAGTAAAAAAATAAGAATAAGTTATATGCTATTCCATGTCCACCCGTTTATATTTTTAACACTTCATCGACTTAATTGTTTGAGAATTTGTATTAAAGAACTCATTAAAAGGAGCAAAATAATATGAATTTAGTAAGTATAATCGTTCCAATATATAAAACAGAAAAATATCTGAACAAGTGTATTGATAGCATTGTAAATCAAACTTATAAAGATCTTGAAATCATTCTTGTGGATGACGGCTCACCGGATCGTTGCCCTCAAATGTGCGATGCTTGGGAAAAAAAGGACAACCGTGTTAGAGTTATACACCAACATAATGTGGGGGTATCTGCTGCAAGAAATTCAGGAATCCAAGCTGCCCAAGGAGATTTTATAACATTTGTCGATAGTGATGACTGGATTGAATCAGATACCATTGAAAAAATGATTTTTAGTATTAACACTTATTCTGCGGATATTGTTTCTTGTGGATTTATTTATGAACATGCAGATTCTGATCATTCTGTATTTATTCCGGAAAAAAACATCTATGAAGGTAAAGATGTTGCCCAAAATTTATTGCTTAATCGTATACGACCAGAGGTATGCAGCAAACTATATCTTACAAGCGTTTTAAAAGACATTAAATTTGATGAAGATATTAAATACGCTGAAGATTTATTGTTTAATTTTTATGTAATGATAAACACCAAGAAACTTGTTAATCTGAATTATGCACCGTATCATTATATGCAAGAGAGCGGGTGTTCATCAACGAGCGATTATATTACCAATAATCGGGCACAAAGTTGGAAAGTTTTTCGGTTTATTATGTGCAAATGCATGAATGACAATGAAATTAAGCGTGCTGCTGTATATAGATTTACGGTTTACACTTTTGGCGTGCTGAACAGAGTTATGTCTGTAAAAGAATTTAGCAAAATATATTTTGATGAAATTTCAAATGAATTACTCAAATATAAAAAGGCCATTTTAACTAATGAACTGATTGATAAAAAGCATAAAAGAGCATTGCAATTGCTGGGTTTTAACAAAAAACTTTATAAAATGATATTTAGTTTGTATAATAAGTTATAATGGTTGCACTTAAAGATATAAACTGCAAGAAGATTAATTAAAGGAAGTAATGTGATGAAAGGTCTATCTGCTTCAACAGAACGGAAAGCAGGCGCTGTTTTATCTTACGCGCAGGTGTTTTTAAGTGTTCTTACCGGTTTATTGTATACTCCTGTTATGTTGCGCCTAATGGGTCAACATGAGTATGGCTTATATGGAACTGTAAATTCCGCTATATCTATGCTTAGTTTGCTTGATTTAGGATTTACAAGTTCCTACATCCGTTTTTATTCTAAATATAAAGCAGAAAATTTACAAAATAAAATTAATAGTTTTAATTCTTTGTTTTTCATTGTATTCGTAGTGATATCAGTGATAGCAGCCGTTATCGGATCATTTCTTTCTTTTGATCCGGCAATTATATTTGATAACGGATTAACAAGCCAGGAACTTTCAAAAGCCAAGATCATGATGTTCCTCCTTACAATATCAATGGTATTAGGTTTTTTACATACAGTATTTGGCTGCTATATCTCTGCAAATCAAAAATTTGTATTTTCAAAAGGTGTAAGTATTGTTACAATAATCATAACAGTAGCTGTAAATGTTGTGGTATTATTTTTAGGCTATGGCGCAGTAGGATTAATTATTGTTGCACTTGTGATAGGCATCATTAATAAAGGTGTCACTATTTTTTATGCATATAAAAATCTTGGATTTAAATTTGATTTTAAAAATATTGATACGAAACTATTTAAAAGCGTGCTGACTTTTTCCGGCCTTATTGCTATAAATATGTTTGTGGATAAAGTTAATTCGGGTGTTGACAGTGTTCTACTTGGAAGATTTTGCGGTACGGCAGCAGTGGCGGTTTATTCGGTAGGAGCTAGTCTTAATTCTCATTTTACCACTTTTTCTACGGCAATTTCCGGTGTGTTTACACCACATATACATAATCTTGTTAATTCACATAAAATGGATTCTATGGAACAAAGAAAAGCGCTTACCTCTTTTTTTGTCAAAGTGGGCAGGTTGCAGTATTTATTACTTGCATTGATTGCGTCAGGTGTTGTGTTTTTTGGGAAAGCATTCATCTATTTTTGGGCGGGAGAAGGCTATGACGAGGCATATTATATTGCTATAATTTTGATTTTACCCAGTATCATATCATTAACCCAAAATGTTGGAATCGAAATCCAACGTGCGGAAAACAGGCATCATTACAGAGCTTATATTTATGGCGCTATGGCTATTATTAATCTTATTATCAGTATTTTTCTTTGCCAAATATGGCAGGGGATAGGTGCGGCTATAGGAACCGGTATTGCATCTCTTCTTGCAAATGGTCTTATTATGGACATTGTTTACCATAAAAAAATAAATATTGATATCATAAGTTATTGGAAAAATATTGGTAAGCAAACGCTTGGAATGTTGCCTCCATTTTTTGTAGGAATTTTAATCATGAAGTTTATTGAGATTAATTCTTTAATACAATTAGTTTTATGGATTGTTGTGTATTCTTTGGTGTATTGTATTTGTGTTTGGTTGTTTTCAATGAACACTTATGAGAAAAATTTGTTATTAGGATGTTTGAAAAAATTTAAGAGGAAAATAAAATGAAGGTTTTTATGTTTAGCATTTTATCAAAAATATTGTGCTTATTACCTATGAGAAAAATTATTATTTTTGAAAGCAATCCGGATTGTTCTGATAATACAGAAATGGTTTTTAATGAAATGATTAAAAGACAGATAAACCGGCATTATAAGCTTGTTTGGCTAGTAAAAGATATAGGCAAATGTAAAAATAGGTATTCTGATATAAAAAATGTTAGATTGATATCAAAAAATTCGGCAACTTATCGTTATTATTATAGTTTTTTCTCTCGTGCCTTTATTACGAGTAATGATTTCCCATATAAAAGGCGTAAAGATCAGTATTATATTTATCTGGCGCATGGCTGCGCTTTGAAAGACGCCAAAGGGAAGCATTCTATACCACAAGATTGTCCTGACTGTGATGTTTTAACGATTTCGGATTATATGGCCAAATATGATGCTGAGAATTTGTCCTGTTCTGAAGCCAACATGAGAGTTTTGGGCTATCCCCGTAATGATAAACTATTCTCTTCAAATAAAATCGATTTGAATAACCTTTTTTCCCCTGGTGAAATAAACAAATTTATTTATTGGTTGCCAACATTTCGTCAACATAAAAATAAAGTTTCGTATAGTAATATTTCAATGCCAATTTTATATGATGATAATATATGTAAAGGAATAAATGAGTGTGCTAGGCAGCATAATGTTTTTGTTATTGTAAAACCACATCCGTGCCAGGATATAAGTTATATAAAAGCAATGAAATTGAGCAATCTCTGTTTCATAGACGATGATTTCCTGAAAAATTTTTCAATTGATAATTATGAGCTTTTAAACAGTGCAGATGCGTTGCTTACAGATTATTCCTCGGTATATTATGATTTCCTTCTTGCTGATAAGCCTATTGGCCTTTGCTGGGATGATTTTGACGAGTATAGCAAAAGAGAGGGCTTTAGAGTTGATCCGAATTTTATTATGTCAGGCGGGGAAAAAATATATAATGAAGAAGATCTGAAATGTTTTATAATCAGAATAGCGAATAATGATGATATCTTAGCAAAAGAGAGAAATAAAATATGTAGTTTGGTGCATAAGTATAAAGACGGAAATTCAACTGTTCGCACAGTCGATTATATTATTTCTGAACTTCAGAGGTGAAATCATGAATATAACCATGGTCATGAGCGGCGGAATCGGAAAAAGATTCGGAACCGCCATCCCAAAGCAATACAATATGATTAAAGGTAAGCCGGTTATAGACTATGTTATCGATGCATGCAGAAGATCATCTCTTACGGATGCTGTTGTGGTTGTTTGTGATCCGCAATGTGTTTCATTCAGTAAAGAACTTGAAAACGGTAATTTGGATATAGTTCATAACGGACCCGAACGCTGTTGGTCTATTTATAATGGATTAAATTATATTAAAGACAATTATAATTGTGATAAAATCTGTATACTTGATGCGGTTGCACCCTTTGTTTACCCTAAACTTATAGATGATTATTTCAGTAAACTCGACGATTATGATTGTGTAATAACCTGTCAGAAAATAACGGGTGAATTAGGTAATTACGAATTTGAAGTTTTTGACCGCAATGATTTTTATATTACCCAATCTCCCGAGGCATTTAATTTTAGAATGCTTTATGATTGTTTTGATCCTGATGCCCCCACTTCGGAAATTGCAAATCAACTTCCTAAAAACGCTAAGAGATTTTTAAATTTTGAATTTAAAAACAATTTGAAGATAACATATGATTTTGAATTAAAGTATGCCGAGTTGATGATAGATTACTTTAAAAGCAAAAATGTTGTATCTTCCAAAATATATGAAAAAGAAGATTTCATCACTGAGGGTCTTCGGTCATATTTACTTAGAAAATATAAAGACGAAACAAATAATTGGCTTGATTTCATTTCACAAAATTATCAAAAATTATTTATTAAATGGGGTATAGAATCTTTTGTTGCCAATCAAACAAGTAAATTTGGATTAATCTTGAATGCTGATAGTAAAACTTTTGGCAAGATAGTTTTGAAATTCATACCGAAATTTATAAATAGATATGATTTTGAAAAAAATTTTTATCTGTCACATAAAAACACATACCTGTGTCCCGTTATGGAGTTTGATGATGAGTTTTCCGCCCTCTTGCTTAAGCAGGTTCAGCCTGCAAAATATGCTTCGTTTGAGGATAATGTGCTTCTTACAAAATTCTGGAATACGGTTATAGGCTCACTTGTTACATATAATGAATCATATATAGCAGTAGATTATTATGGCGGCCTTAAAAAGCGGATGCTCAATTGCAGTAAAGTTCCGTTTATGAAAAATGAAGTTAGTTTTGTGTTAAAAAATGCGGTTCATTTGTATGACAATGTGTTTAAAAATAAAAAAAATTACTATATTCATGGAGATCTTCATGAATTTAATATAATAAAAAATATAGATTATTATGTTGCTATTGACCCAATCGGGTTTAAAGCGCCTGCTGAATTTGAAACCGCCCGGTTTATTAGAAACGATATATTGAAAAACACCGGTTTCGGTTTAAAAGAACGCTTTGAATTATTAGTTAACTATTTCTCAAAATGGTTTAAACGTGATCTGATAATTTATGCGGAATACATAGATTTGGCATACACTTTATACAACTCTACATTTGAAAATGATACACCAAAGCAAACTGAAATAATGTTTGATTTGCTTAGTACAGTATCTGGATATATCGCCAATGATAAACTGAAAGGTAACATAAATTAAAAATGCAAATAAGATCAAGAAATTCCTATTGGGATAACGTAAAATTTTTTACAATAGCATCAGTCGTCTTCTTTCATTTTTTGTTGGGTCTAATTGATGAAAGCCCAAACAGAGTTGCACAAGGGATTTATGTTTTTATTTATTCTTTCCATATGCCAACATTTCTTTTTATATCCGGCTTATTTTTGAAATATGATAATACTCATAAATTGCGAATCGATAAAGTTATTTATTACTTTTTGTTGGCTTACATATTAAAATTTGCTTTATGGATATTTGAAGATATTGCAGGGTCTGAACCTGAATGGTCTTGGTTTTCAACATCTAATATTCCTTGGTATCTTATAGTAACTGCTGAATGTTTAGTGTTTATTTGATTAGAAGAATAAGTTCCAAAATTGTTTTTCCATTGTCAATTATCATTGCATTGGCTGCAGGATATTTTAATATAATAGGCGATTTTCTTTGCGTTTCAAAGTTTATTGTGTTTTTCCCGTTCTTTTATGCCGGATATTGCTTTAATCCGATAAAAGCAGAAAAGTTTATTAAAACCAAAAAGGTAAAAATAATCAGTATATGCTTTTTTATTACTTTTGCTGTAATATCAATATTATTTACCGATAAAGTTTTTGTGCTCAGAAACTTTTTTGCTTCAAGATTATCTTATTCCGCTTGTGGATTTCCGTTAACCGGAGTGCTGTTAAGAACTTTGCAATATATTATAAGTGCTGTGATGATTGTAGGCTGGTGTGCGCTTATAAGTAAAAAGCATTTAGTGTTTTTTACAAACGCAGGTTCAAGAACTTTTCCCGTTTACTATTTGCATTATTTTTTCGCATTGCTTATTATTGATCTTAATTTAGGAGAATTGTTGGTCGATAAAATGTCGGTTTTCGGAATCGTAATTTTGGCAGTTATTGGATTTCTTGTAACCTGTGCGCTTTCTTTTCCGTTATTTGATTATCCGTTTATATTCATAAAAAGTATTATAACAAAGATATGTAAAAAAATAGGTATAGTGAAATAGTAAGGGGTGAAGTCGTATTACTATATTATTTGCGCTTGTTATTGTGTTGTGTTTATGGCGCATAAAGTTTGCCAAGCCTGTTTTAAGTGGATTCAATGAAAACTATCTTGCTTTAGACAGAACCAATGCCATAAAAGGTTTGTTTATATTACTGGTGTTTTTGAGCCATGCCAGAAACTGCATTTCAACGTTGCCACAGTATTCGTCAGACCCTTTAAACAGTTTCTATGATCTTTTTCAGGATCATTTGGGTCAGGGCGTAGTCGTTATGTTTCTGTTCTATTCCGGTTACGGCGTTATGGAATCCATAAAGAAAAAAGGATCGGACTATATCCATACCTTCCCGAAAAACCGTTTTGCCAAAACATTGCTCCATTTTGATATAGCGGTTTTGTTATTTGTGATACTTGATCTGTGTCTGGGCACTTTAAAAGATTACAGCGTTTTGCACGTGTTGCTGTCCTTTACCGGCTGGGAATCCGTCGGCAACAGCAACTGGTATATTTTTGCCGTGCTGATTCTATATCTCATCACCTATATTTCATTTAAAATCTGTAAAGATAAGTATCCGCGGGCAGCAGCTTTGATTACCTTCTTTACGGTTTTGTATATCGCCGTTCTTGCTTTCTTTAAAGACGCCTGGTGGTTTGATACGGTTCTTCTTTATCCGCTTGGGATATGGTATTCTTTGGGCAAAAATAAGATCGAAGATTTTGTACGGAAAAAGCCTGTAAATTATTATCTGCTGTTTGCATTGTGCGCAGTTGTATTTGTTGTTTCGCATCTGCTCCGCCGGAATATATTGTTTTACGAGATCTCTCAGGTTTCTCTTTGCGCAGTTATTGTTGCGGCTACCATGAAAATCGATATTCATAATAAGATTCTTCAGTTTTTTGGAACGCATTTGTTTGAAATCTATATTTTAATGCGTATTCCAATGATCGTTTTGCTGCATTTTCATATAACCAATACCTATTTCTTTGTTTTGATCAGTTTTGCGGCAACGGTGGCGCTTGCATTCTTATTTAAAAAAGTTTTGAAATTTGTTGACGGTAAAATATTTAAAAGTGTGAAAATATAAAAAATTTGAGTTAAAGGGGGATCGCTGTGCACGCCATAATGATTATCGCGCATGATCAGTTTGCGTTGCTTGAAAAGCTGATTACTGCGCTTGACGATAAACGAAACGATATCTTTATACATATTGACGCGAAAGTTAAAGATTTTGATTTCGAGCGTTTCAAGGCAATTCCAAAGTTTTCGGAAATTCATTTCACACAACGAGTCAATGTAACTTGGGGCGATTACAGCCAAGTGAAAGCAGAAATGCTGCTGATTGACGCCGCTGTAAAAAACGAAAAGGAGAATAAGAAATATTCCTATTTTCACCTGATTTCCGGATGCGATCTCCCAATCAAATCCAATGAGGAGATACATAAATTTTTTGGGGAACATAATGGAAAAGAATTTCTTCATTTTTCCTCCAATCCGGTTTCGGATTCTTCTGTGGCAAGAATAAAATATTATCATTTTTTCAGAGGCAAGCGTACTTTTGCACGCAAACTGATTTCATATGCCATATTAAAAGTAGAAATGCTTTTTGGCGTGGATCGGCTTAAAAAAAATAACATTCAGGTTCAAAAGGGCTGTAATTGGTTTAGCATAACAGGTGATTTTGCCCGCTATATTGTTGAAAATATGAACCGCTGGGAACAAATTTTTAAGTATTCTTATTGCGCTGACGAAGTCTTTGTGCAAACAATTTTGGTAAACAGCCCGTTTAAAGATCATCTGTATATGCCGAATTGCAATGATGATCATCTTGCCTGTGCCCGGCTGATTGACTGGGAAAGAGGCAATCCGTACGTCTTCAGAAAAGAAGATTTTGCTCTCATAAAATCTTCTCCTGCGATGTTTGCACGTAAATTTAATTTAACTGTTGATGGTAATATAGTGGATATGGTGCTTCACAGTATAAAATAAAAAATGCGGCGGTAAAGCCGCATTTTTTGGATTCATTTAAACGACCGTTTTGAGCAGTGTCATGTATGATCTTAATAACATCTTGCTTCGCATTTTAAGCGCAAAAGCGAAAAGTTTTGTGTGAAACGGAAGTATGGAGCGGTCAATCCGTTTTGCCGCGTTTCTTACGTCAGCGTTTGCAAGCAACTTTTGAATTCCCTCGCCCGGATTTTTTGATTTTGTTTCATTGCGGATCAAAAAATTTGCAAGATACAAAAGATAATAATCCGGCTGAGTGCCGAGATCCGCACCGCTTTCACGGCACTTTTCTTTTATGCGCGCATAGGGAAGAAAAATAATATCTTTCAGATCTTTGTCATACGATTTCGTCATGCTTTGTGGGTTGAGTATATAGTGATAACACGGCGTTTTCACGGTTGCAATGTTCTGGGCATCCAGCAGGCAGGGATAGGTAAACGCTGCATCCTCTCCCATCTTGATTCTGCCGTCAACGGGAAACAGATTTTTTTTGAGCAGTTCTTTTTTATACACTTTGCTCCAGCAGCAGGGATTGATTCCGAATTTATAATATGTTGAGCTGAACAGCATTTTCGGATAGATCTCGCTTTTCAGCGCGTCCTTATCATAATATTCATGTTCAAATAACTGCGCGCTGTTTAGCAGCTGTTTGCCGTCGTCAAAATAAAAATCGCTGATCACCATATCCGGAGAGTATTTTTTGATTTGCCGTGCAAAAAGTTCATACATTTCCGGCTCTATCCAGTCATCCCCGTCAACGAATCCGATATATTCACCTTTTGCAATTTCCAGCCCGGATTTGCGCGCGTTGATCAGTCCGCCGTTCTGCTTATGGATCACTTGAATACGGCTGTCTTTTTTCGCATATTCGTCGCAGATGGCCGGGCAGTTATCCGGCGAACCGTCGTCAACCAGTATGATTTCCAGTTCATCATATGTTTGGTGCAGAATGCTGTCCACACATTTATTTATATATTTTTCAACCTTATATATAGGCACGATTATACTGATCATTCATTTGCTCCGTTTGTATAAATTTTATCCAGTTTTTGTGCGATTCTGTAAATATCGCAGTGATCCGTCAGTTGCGTTATGTTTATTTTTTCTCTGTTTTGCGCCAGTAATGCAAACGCCTTTTGCGCCCATTTTTCCGCGCTTTCTTCCAATGGCATAAATTCCACGTTTTCGTTGAATTTCACTTCAGAGGTAACCCGGTCTGAAACAAGGCACGGCAGTTTGGCAGCCTGCGCCTCGATCAGGGCGACCGGCAGTGCTTCGACCAAGGAAGGGAAAATCAGGATATCAAATGCCTGCAATAATTCAGAAATGTCATTTCGCTGCCCCGGCATGCGAATTTTTTCATCTATGCCAAGTTCTTTTGCCTTTTTCTCAACCGGTTGTGAATCAAATTTTTCACCTGCCAGCATGAGTTCCATGTTCGGTTCGCTTTTCAGCATTTCAGAAAAGATTTCTGTAAGAAAGACCTGATTCTTGATTTTATAAACGGAACCGATATGACCGATCAGAAGTTCGCTGCCCGTGATTCCAAGCTCCTGTCTTTTCTTTTCCCTTGTTGCTTGCGTAAAGGCATATTTTTTAGTTTCGATCCCGTTCAGAATGATTTGGCCGTGTTTTTCAAACGCCTTTTTGCCAAACATGTAACAGCCTGCCGCTGTGCTGCAGGCAAGTTTGTCCGTTGCAAAGGCATTGATAAAAATGCGCATAATAAAACGGTATAACTTAAAAGGCAGCGTTTCTTTTCGGTTCCACATCCTGGCATGGGAATGCGCAATGCGCTTTTTTATACCGCTGATCTTGGCTGCCAGCATGATGATTCCGTTATAAAATACAACGTGCGAATGCACAATATCGTATTTATTTTTCTTCATGATTTTTACGGCGTCTTTGAGCCCGCTCACGTATCCTTGTTTGGAATGGTCCCTGACTATGATCTTTGCGCCGCTGTTTAATACGCTTTGCACAAGATCTTCGTCCTGCCCTTCATCCGCGTTTTGAAGATAATATGTGATCTCATACTTATCCTTGTTTAAATGGGATGCAAAATTCACAGCCGCTATTTCTATGCCGCCGCGGCGCAAAAGCTGAATGACTACCAAAACCTTTTTCTTCAATATGTTGCTCCGTTTTCTTTATGCGATGGGTCAAAATATGTATTCCTATGATCAGATCGTGAAGGTTGATCTGCAAAGCTCCATGCCGGTTTTAGTCTTGAAAATGTTTTCAAGCGCGTTTTTAATTCCGCTTGCGGCAGTGCCTTCCTCGCAGAAATTTACGATCAGATCCGCCTCGGCAAGGATCTGAAAATCCAGATCATCTATATTTTTATATGTGTGATGGTTTCCTACCAAAAAGCAGACCCGGTTAATTGTATCTTCATCAATTTTCAGGGATCTGAGCAGTGTTTTTGCAACGGGAGGGCCTTCTGTTTCCTGAAGTTTACCGTTACAGTTGCCATACTTTTTCTCTGCGTTTTTAATGCCGATGTCGTGCACGATTGCAGCGGTTTCAAGGATGAACTGTTTTTCGCTGCACAATCCTTCCAGCCGACCGATCAGCGCAGCATAGGCGTGCACTTTAGTAAAATGTTGTATTCTTTTTACATCACCGTCAAAATATTTAACGGTTTCTAAAAATAATTCGTCTAAAATCTTCGTATTCATAAATTAAATATACCATATTTTTAGCCGAGTTTAAATATAAATTGTAATTTTTTGTGCAAAATGTAAAATTTAGTTGTAAAAAATTGTCGAAATAGATTGTTTGTGAATTAAATTATAAAAAATGAAAAAATATGTGAAAAATAGTTGCAAATATTACCGCATAATGATAAAATGTGAAAGAAATACACAAACGGAGGTAAACGTATGGAAAGTAAATTTAAAGTTTTAGTAGGAGAAAATGATGAATTCGGCAGGGAATGCGTAAAAGAACTTGTAAAAACAGGTTTTGACGCAGCCGCTTGCGCAAAAGACGGAAACAAGATCATTTCCGCGATAGATTCACAGCATTTTGACGCAGTATTGATGGATGCGTTCATGCCGAATGCGGATGCGATTGATGTTTTGGAGCATATTGCGGGTAAAGATACCGAAAAGCCGCTTGTACTTATTCTCTCTTCTGTGGATAATCCGCAGTTTGAGGAACAGCTTATGAGCGAGGGCGCGGATTATTATCTGCTGAAACCGATCAGCGCGCAATCCGTTGCACGAAAGATTGAAAAACTTTCCGTTTGGAAGAGCAGGCAAAAGGGCAGAAGCGCCGTTCATGATGTGGATATTGAGGTTGTGATTTCAGATATTATGCGGCAAATCGGTGTTCCGGCGCACATTAAAGGTTATCAGTATCTGCGCACGGCAATCAAGTTATCCGTTTCGGATACGGAAATGCTGTCTTCAGTAACGAAACTGCTTTATCCAACAGTAGCCAAGATGTATAACACAACCCCATCCAGAGTGGAAAGAGCCATTCGCCATGCAATTGAAGTTGCGTGGGACAGAGGAGACGTGGATGTGCTTTCGTCCTATTTCGGTTACACCATTCAGAGCCAGAGAGGCAAGCCCACGAATTCGGAATTTATAGCCATGATCGCGGATAAACTCAGGCTCACTTTAAAATCAGCATCTTAATTGCGGTGTGCAGATCCCTCGTTGCGCGGGGGATCTTTCTTTTTAAAAGCAGTTGAAATAGAAATGGTTTATAATGCTTATGCGCTATTTCTCGTTTTTAGATATGTTGCAAAGGCTTTAATAGTATGATAAAATTAAAGAAAGGGAGGCGTGATCTATGGAGCTGAGAGTGTTAAAATATTTTTTAATGACGGCTCGTGAGGAAAATATAACCAAAGCGGCAGGGCTTTTACATATAACCCAGCCCACCTTGTCACGCCAGTTGATGCAGCTTGAAGAGGAACTCGGCGTAAAACTTTTTACACGCAGTAATCATAATATCCGCCTTACAGAGGAGGGTATGCTTTTGCGCCGCCGCGCGCAGGAGATCATTTCCCTTGAAGAAAAAACAAAGATAGAGCTTTCAGGCAGTAACGGCGAACTTGCAGGCGAGATCGCAATCGGCTGCGGTGAAACGAGAAATATGGATTTCCTGTCCGCAAGAATTGCGGCTTTCAGGGAAAAATATCCGCGCGTTCGGTTTTCGATTTATACTGCAAATGCAGATGATATCAAGGAGCGCATAGAAAAGGGGCTGCTTGATCTTGGCCTTATGATGGAACCGGTGGATATCAGCAAGTATGAATTTGTACGAATGCCGGTCCGCGAGCAGTGGGCAGTTATGGTGAAAGAGGATTCGCCGCTTGCCGGAAAGGAATTTGTAACGCCGAAAGATCTGGTGGGGCTTCCTCTGATTTTTGTGCACCGCCAGTCTATTAAAGACACATTTGCCGGCTGGTTTGGAAAATATTATGATAATCTTGAGATCGCGGCAACCTATAATCTTGTAAGAAATGCCGTGAATATGGTGCAAAACGGCGTTGGATCGGCGCTTTGCTATGTTTTGGATGATGTGTTCCCCGGCATCCGAATCATTCCGCTTGCGCCAAAACTGGATGTCGGCGCAGTTTTAGCGTGGAAAAAAGAGCAGCCCGCCTCGGCGGCGTCCGTAAAATTCATTGATGAGGTTAAGAAATGTATTTCAGGAATATCTGATAATGCAATTTAAGTATTTTACATAAAGGCAATACAGCGTTACAATAAAGGCGTACCGAAAGGGCGCCTTTTTGCATGGATATTAAAAGGGCTGAGAACTGTTTCGCGGCAGGGCGCGTTTGGTTTGCCCGCCGCACATTTCGGTTGAAAGGACTGTGCACGATGACTCTCTTTGAAGCGAGTGAAAAATATAATATTCCGCCTGAGATTCTGAAAGAATACGAAAGTTGGGGACTGTGCTCCGCAGTGAAAAAAGTGATGGGCTCATGGCAGTATGATGATACGGATATAGAAAATTTAAGCCTGATCATGACGTTGCACAATCTGAATTTTAAGCCGCAGGAGATCGAAGAGTTTATGAATCTCAAACTCAGCGGCAGTTTCTGCGAAAAACTTAAAAGCATACTCAGCAAAAAAAGAAACAACATTCTTGATGAGATCCATTTTAAGGAAAAACAGCTTCAGAGCATTGATTATCTTAGGCATAATCTGTGTGCCGCATCGGATGCTCAAAAAAAATAAATAGGATCGGAGGAATCAATATGAAATATGCAAAACTTGGTAATTCAGATCTGAATGTTTCCCGAATCTGCCTTGGCTGCATGGGATTCGGCGACGCCGCACACGGGCAGCATTCGTGGACGGTGGATGAACCGCATACCAGAGAGATCGTGAAACACGCTCTGGAACTTGGGATCAACTTTTTTGATACGGCAATCGCTTACCAGAGCGGCACGAGCGAGCAGTATCTCGGCAGGGCGCTCCGGGATTTTGCAAAACGGGATGAGGTTGTTGTTGCAACGAAATTCCTGCCCAGAACACAGGAGGAGATTGCGGCAGGCATATCCGGCCAGCAGCACATTAAACGTATGCTGGATAAAAGCCTTCAAAACCTGGGCATGGATTACGTTGATCTTTATATCTACCATATGTGGGATCACCAGACCCCGCTGTATGATATAATGGAAGGGCTCAACAATGTTGTTAAAGCAGGCAAAGCACGTTATATAGGAATTTCAAACTGTTTTGCTTATCAACTGGCAAAGGCAAATGACCTTGCTGAAAAAGAGGGCTTTGCGAAGTTTGTTTCCGTTCAGGGGCATTATAATCTGATCTTCCGTGAGGAAGAGCGTGAAATGGCAAAACTCTGCCGCGAGGATAATATTGCAATGACCCCTTACAGCGCGCTTGCAGGCGGCAGACTTTCCAAGCACCCGGGCGAGACTTCAAAACGCTTGGAGGAGGATAGTTACGCGCATCTTAAATATGATTCAACGGCAAAGCAGGATGCCGTTATCATAAACAGGGTTGCGGAAATTGCTGATAAACGCGGCGTTACCATGACGGAAGTTTCCCTTGCATGGCTGCTGACGCGTGTAACAGCGCCGGTTGCCGGCGCAACAAAACGGCGTCATGTTGACGGCGCGGCAAAAGCAACGGATCTTGAACTTACTGCTGCTGAAATCGCGTATCTTGATGAACCGTATGTGCCGCATAAGCTGGTTGGCGTAATGGCGCAGAATACAGCGGCTTCGGCAGATGAAACACATGTTTGGTCAACGGGAGATCAAAAGATCTGAACGGCAGTGCAGTTCGTTTTTCGCTTTTCGGAAATATAATTTAACGATTAAGAGGTGTCTTAAATGAGCAGAACACAAAAAGCAAATGAAAATTTTGAAAAATGGTTTGGCGGCGAAACGTTTACAAACGGTTATACGGATGCTGAATTTGAAAGTATCGCAAAGAACTTTCTTTGGGGTGATGCGTCGGAACACGGGGCTTTAAGCGATAAGCAAAGGGCGATTGTGATTCTTACAACGCTTACCGCGTCCGGCACGTATGAGGTGATCGAAAAATATGCCGGCGCCTCTCTCAGAGCCGGCGTTACGGCAAATGAGATCCGGGAAACGCTGATCCAGTGTACTCCGTACGTTGGAATGGAAAAGGTAAATCTTGCGCTCAAAGAAGCGTATAAAGCCTTTGAAAAAGCAGGCGTTGCAGATACCGTAACAGAGCAGGGAACTGTTGAGGAGGACACAAGATTCAACAACGGGCTTGCTGCACAGCAGAATATATTTGGTGCGGAAAATATAAATAATATGCGCAATGCGGCGCCGCCCGCGTTAAAACATATTCAGGATTACCTTTCTGCCTATTGTTTCGGAGATTTTTATACCAGAAAAACACTGGATCTGAAAATGCGTGAACTGATCACGTTCTGTGCCATTATCACCCTTGGCGGGTGTGAGCCTCAGGCAAAGGCGCACGCAGCCGCAAATATAAGCGTAGGAAATACCAGAGAAATGCTTATAGACGCAATAACACAGTGCCTGCCGTTTATCGGCTTTCCGCGTACTTTGAATGCAATATCGTGTATTGACAGCGTAACTTCTCAAAATTAAAAGTACAGTATAAAAAAATAACCCCTTTTGCAAATCGCAAAAGGGGTTTTGTCATATGGTTTTATAAATTATTGTCATGCCTTAGCTATGCAAGGTGTTCAAACAATTATTTCTTTGCGTTGAAGCTGTCTCTGAGCTGAACGGTGCGGTTGAAAATCAGGTTTTCTTTTGTGCTGTTTTTATCCACACAGAAATACCCGTTGCGCATAAACTGGAATCTGTCTCCGGGTTCGGCGTTTGCAAGGCTCTTTTCGCAGTATGCCGTAACGGTTTTAAGCGAATCGGGGTTCAGGTTGTCCTCAAATGAGGAAACGCCTTCTTCGTCACTCGGGTTGGGCACATTGAAAAGCCTTTCGTAAAGCCTTACCTCGGCTTTTACATTGTCCGTGGCGGATACCCAATGGATCGTGCCTTTTACTTTTCTGCCGTCCGGGCTGTCTCCGCCGAATGTTTCCGGGTCATATGTGCAGTGCACGCAGGTTACATTGCCGTTTTCATCCGTTTCATATCCTGTGCAGGTAACGAAATACGCCTTGATTAATCTGACTTCGTTGCCGGGGAACAGGCGGAAATATTTTTTAACCGGTTCTATCATAAAATCGTTGCGTTCAATATACAGTTCTTTGCTGAACGTCATGGTCCGTGCGCCGTATTCCGGGTGATCCGGGTGGTAATCCACGCTGATCTCCTCCGTCTTGCCCTCCGGGTAATTGTCTATAACCAGTTTGATCGGGTCCAGGATTGCCATGGCGCGTCTGGATGTTAGATTCAGATCGTTTCTGACGCAGCTTTCCAGCAGCGCAAAATCAATGACGCTGTACGCCTTTGAAACGCCGATCCTGTCGCAGAAATCGCGAATGGCGGCAGGGGTGTAGCCTCTGCGGCGCATACCGCTGATCGTTGCCATTCTCGGATCGTCCCAGCCGTCTACAATGCCGTCCTCAACCAGTTTCAGGCATTTGCGTTTGGAAGTCAGCGTGTAATTCAAATTCATTCTGGCAAATTCGATCTGCCTCGGCTCTTCGCCGTCCACACACTCGTTTACGACCCAGTCATATAATGGGCGGTGATTTTCAAACTCCAGCGAGCAAAGGGAGTGAGTCACTTTTTCGCAGGCGTCTGAAAGCGGGTGCGCAAAATCATACATCGGGTAAACGCACCACTTGTCTCCTGTGCGGTGGTGATGCGCATACATGATGCGGTAAATGATCGGATCACGCATGTTCAGATTGGGGCTTGCCATATCTATTTTTGCCCTGAGCACTCTGGAACCTTCCGGGAACTCGCCGTTTGCCATTCTCTGAAAAAGATCCAGGTTTTCTTCTATACTTCTGTTTCTGTAAGGGCTTTCCTTACCCGGCTCGGTCAGGGTGCCCCTGTACTCACGCTGCTGTTCGGGTGTCAGATCGCAGACAAATGCCTTGCCCTTTTTGATCAGTTTGATCGCGCATGCAAAAATATAATCAAAATAATCGGATGCAAAATAAGCGTTGTCCCAGTCAAAGCCAAGCCATTTAATGTCCTCGGCAATGGCGTCAACATATTCCGTGTCCTCTTTTGTGGGATTCGTGTCATCAAACCGCAGATTGCAAACGCCGTGGAATTTTTCCTTTGCGCCAAAGTTGATGCATATGGCTTTTGCGTGGCCGATATGCAGGTAGCCGTTCGGCTCAGGCGGAAAACGGGTCTGCACGCGGGAATACGCGCCGGATTCAAGATCCTTTTCTATGATATCGTTTATAAAATTTGAAGTTTCCTTGATTTCTTTGTTGTCTTCTTTTGCCATCAGATTTCCTCCCTGTAATGCGCAAGGGCAGCGTTCAGCCTTGCCGCCACGCTTTCTTTGCCAAGCAGTTTTGTAATCTCGTAAAGATCCGGTGTGTTGGTGCGCCCGGTCAGTGCCACGCGTATAATTGTGGAAACATCGCCAACGTGGCCTTTATATTTTTCGGGATCCTGCTTAAATTCCTTAACGTTCGGCGTGCAGCCGATCGGCTCGCATATGCTTTTGATTTTTTCAAACCATTCGTCCTTGGAATCGTTCAGATCCACGATCTCTTTGTATTTTTCAAGCGCTTTTACCGCCAGTTCCGGCGTGGCGTTGCCGTTCAGATCGTAACACGGTTCAAAGGTTTCGTCAAACATATAGCTGATATAATCGGGAATATCGCTCCATTTTGCAATATCCTTACGCGGCTTTTTGTTTTCGCGGTCTATGTTTAGAATCGCCTTGGCGCGCTGTGTGTCCTGCTCGTAAAGGGCGGCAAGCGCCTTGTTATATTCTTTTGCCCACTCGTAAGACAGGGTAAATACCTTTTCGCAGTTCATGGTTGAAATCACGTTCTTTGAAATGTCATTCAGCTTGGCAATGTCAAAAAGCGCGCCCGAAACGCTCATTTTTTTGATGTTGAATGGGAATTTGGATAGATCCTCATTTTTGTTTGCCCGGCGCCAGTCCTCAAAATTGGAATTGGCAAGGGTCATCATGTATTCGTTTACGCTTTCCGCCGGGTAGCCCTCTTGTGAATAGTAGGAAACCGCCGCTTCGGGGTCTTTTCGTTTTGAGAGTTTGCGTTTCCCGTCGCCCTCGGTTTTCATGATGGGCGCCACGTGCACAAATTTCGGCGTTTTGAATCCAAGCAGTTTGTTCAGCTGGATGTGTATGGGGCAGCTTGCGATCCATTCATCGCCGCGCACGATATGCGTTGTCCGCATCAAATGGTCGTCCACTACGCTGGCAAAATGATAGGTGGGTATGCCGTCTGATTTTAAGAGCACGATATCCTGCACGTTTTCCTGCATTTCTATTTTGCCCTTGATCATATCCTCAAACACGCATTTTCTGCCTTCTTCGCCGGGAGAGCGCAGGCGCAGAGTCCATGGTATTCCGGCGCCCGTTTTTTCTTTGATCTCTTCAAAAGTCAGATCCCGGCATTTGGCGTATTTGCCGTAATAGCCTTTTATATCCTCGTTTTCCTGCGAAGCTCTCAGTTCCTCCAGTTCCTCCGCGGTGCAGAAGCAGGGATATGCATAGCCTTCCTCCACCAGCCTTTTGGCAAAGGTCTGATAGATCTCTTTTCTTTGGCTCTGGTAATAAGGGCCGTAACCGCCCTTTTCCTCGTTTTCGCCGATTACGCCTTCATCCGGCACGATCCCAAAATAGGAAAGCCCGTTTAGCATAACGCCAACGGCGCCCTCAATTTTGCGTTTTTGGTCTGTATCTTCCACACGAACGTAAAAAACGCCGTTCGTGCTTTTGGCTGTTTTGTAAGAGATCAGGCAGGTAAACAGATTTCCGAAATGCAGAAAACCCGTGGGGCTGGGGGCAAATCGTGTAACCCGCGCGCCTTCTTTTAAATCTCTCTGCGGGTATGTTTCCTCATAGTATTCGGGTGTTTTTGTGATGTGCGGGAATAAAAGCTCCGCAAGCCTTTTGCCGTTTTCCATTTTTTTCTCCGTTTTATGCATAATATAATCAATATATTATCTCATAACTGAAATAAATATTCAATATTTACTTGCTATTTTTTATTGAAAACACGCACAATTTGTGCTATTTTAATGAATAGATACACAAATTATGCCGCTTATTTTTCTAAACAGAAAGGATTTTTCATGAAACTTCCAAACGATCCCGTTATGCTGCTCAGCGCAGTCAATACACAGTTAAGAGATCATTACAACAGTCTGGATGCATTGTGTGCAGCCGGCGGTTACAGCAAAAAGGAGATTACGGAAAAGCTGGATTCCATCGGCTACCGGTATGATCCAAAAATCAATCAGTTTGTATAAAGCAGGATCCCCCGGCAGTAAAAGAGCCGGGGGATCTTAATCATTCGGATGAAATTTGTGATTTCTGTCATTCGTTGCTGCCGGATGGAGTATTGCCGTTTGCAAGCCTGGAAAAAACGCAGTCATACATTTTTTCGGCAAGGTCTTTAATATCTACTTTATCATCGTCCAGCATATGGGATAATATAAAACCGGCAACGCCGTTTGCGGTAAATTCTATAATGAATTGCGCAATATCCGCCCTTGCGTATTCCGTTTTGATGGAGCGGTAGTAAAATTCGGTGGAATACTCAATAATGCTGTTTCGGATCAGTTTTGTCATATACTGCCCCAGAGATGAGGACAGGCATTTCTTTAAAAACAGTTTGTTTTTTTCAATTTCATTCAGGTAGATGATGGTGGCTTCTTTCATATCCTTTGCGTTTTTGGCTGTTTCCACACAGCCGTGCGTATATTGCTGCACACCCCAGTTGATCAGCGCCTGAATATCTGCAAAATGGTAGTAAAAGGTCTGCCTGCTGATATTGCATTTTTCAACAAGCATCGTAACCGTTATCTTATCAAAATCGTTATGATCCAAAAGCTGGGAAAATCCTCTGAGTATATGCATTTTGGTTTCTTTTGCCATACCCGCACCGCCTTTCTTTATAAATCATAACATATTATTACAGTTGTGGCAATCTTGTAATGACAATATTTAAATTGTTGTAACAATTTTTTAAAATATTTCATAATTTCTGAAAGATCTGTGCGGTAGGTAAACAAATTTTTGATATATTGTGCAATATAAAAGCGCTTTTCTATCCAAAGGCAGGGCAGAAAAGCGCTTTTTACGGCTTATTTGTTTATTTTTCTTCCAGAATTCGCAGATATTCTTTATATTTGGAACTTAAAACATTCTGCTCTTCGGAATTCTGCGCCATCTGGGTAACGGCAACGGTGGATTTCTTGACCGGTGCAATCGTTCCCGCGCCGGCAACGCAGCCGCCCGGGCAAGCCATGCCCTCCAAAAGATAGCCGTTATATTTGCCCGCTTTTGCAAGCTGCAGCATCTTGCGGCATTCCGGCAGACCTTCCGCTCTGGCGGTCAGCACTTCACGGTTTGGATCCAGCTTGTTGATCGCGTCTTTAACGGCCTTGGCAACACCGCCGCTGACGGCAAAGCCTTTTCCGTCTCCGCTTGATTCGCTGCCAAGCGGTTCGTCTTCCTCACACTGGGCAATATCTATGTTCTTTGCCTCCAAAATGGAACTGAATTCCTCAAAGGTCAGCACGAAATCCACATAACTTCTGATCGTTCTGCGGCTTGCCTCCAGTTTTTTAGCGGCGCACGGGCCAACGAAAACCACTTTGCATTCCGGGTGCTTTTCTTTGATCAAGCGCGCGGTGAGCACCATCGGCGTCAGCGCCATGGAGATGTAGGAGGCAAATTCGGGGAAAAGTTTTTTCGCCATAACAGACCATGCCGGGCAGCAGGAAGTTGCCATGAACGGCTGTTTTTCAGGCACTTCTTTCATAAAGTCCTGTGCTTCTTCTATGGTGCAGAGATCGGCGCCGACCGCCACTTCTACAACGTCCTCAAAGCCGAGTTCCTTAAACGCGGTTCTGATCTTGCCGGTGCTTATATTGCCAAACTGGCCTGCAAACGCAGGAGCGATCGCAGCGTAAACCGGCGTTTTGCTTTTGAGAGCCGTTATCGTTTGATAGATCTGGCTTTTGTCTATAATGGCGCCAAACGGGCAGTTTACAAGGCACATGCCGCAGGATACGCATTTATCCGGGTCTATTTCCGCTCTGCCCAAAGCGTCGGATTTAATGGCGTTCATGCCGCATACTTTTGCGCAGGGGCGCTCTTGCCTTACGATAGCGTGATAGCTGCACGCGTTCATGCACATGCCGCATTTCACGCATTTTTCCTCGTCAATAAAGGATCTGCCGTTTTTAATAGAAACCGCCTTTTTGGGGCATACTTCCACACACGGGTGCTCCAGGCAGTTTTGGCAGGCGTCCGTAACGAAAATCCGGTTTTCCGGACATCTGTTGCAGGCAAATTTAATAATATCTATCAGCGGCGGTTCATAGTATTTCTCGTCCACCAAACTTTCATCCACGCCCTCGCAGATCGAGGCAAAATCATTAAAATCCCTCAGGGAAACGCCCATTGCCGCTCTAAGCCTTTCCGCAACTACCTCGCGTTCAACGAAAACGCTGTCTCTGTACTGGGCTACATCGCCCTGAATGATCTTATAGGGCAGGTTTTCAAATTTCTTTTCATCCCATCCCTCAAAAGCCATTTTTGCAACTTCCGTAAAAATGATCTTTCTGAGTCTGGATTTGGTTGTTTTAATACCTCTCATATATTAAAATGCTCCTTCTTGTTTTTTCGCCATTATAATAACATTTTATATTCTTAAAATCAATGGAAAGATTAAGATTTGCTCTTTTTTTCACAATCTTTCTATAGTATAATGAAACAGGTGGTTATTTATGGAGCGAAAATTAAACCTTTTTAACGATATCGGCAGGAAAATAGAGGATGAACTGGATTTTGATTTCAGCGTAAGCGAGATCAGAATCGAAGATTCACAAAGCTTTTATCAGCGTATTAAGCAACCGTTTGATCAGGATTTTTCAAATCCAAACCGAAAGATCTTTTACCGGGGCGAGAGGATCAATGATCTCTCCCGTCCGCTGATCCCGACTCTTTTGCGGGATAAGCAAAAACTTTTGCGCAGCGATGAGCCGGTTGCCGATATCAACAGCGAATTTCTGCTGGATTATTATAAAAATATGGGCGAATTTTATAATATTTTTCAGCGTGTGTTCGGCAGTGTAACACGCTATCGCCTTTATGAACTGTGTGCTTTTGCTCAGCATTATCTGGATGTATCGCCGTTTATTGATTTTACGAAATCACTGTATGTGGCGCTTTCTTTTGCGCTGAAAGGCAGGGATCATTTTGAGGAGGATATTGTGCTCTACACGGCGGAGCTCTCGGATACCGATAATTACACAAAAGATATTGTAACGGCGGAATGCTGGCTGAATATGTATAACGTAACCGTTTACAACAGCCCGCAAAATATAAAAAGAATCAAAAAATCAGAACTTGCCCCGGCAGTATTGCGCCGGGTAAAAGATCTAATGGACGGCAATATGCTGGAAACTTCGCCGCAGGCAAAGCTGATCGATATTCCCACCAATGATTTTACCAAATATCAGCAGGGTGTTTTCCTTTTGCTTACCGACTTTTCACTGATCCATAAATCCTATCTCACAAAAAATGTAAGAAAAGAGTTTTTGATCAAAAAATATATCATCAGCCGCGAACTTTGCCCCGAACTTGCCAAAATTGTTAGGGAAGAGGCACCCTGGTATGAATACGAATGCCTGTTTGATATCAAAACGGCAATGCGCCGCGCGGCATATCAGGATAAAATGTAACGGCGCATTGCCGCTTTATACTGTAAAAGGAGAAGAAAGATGTCTGTAAAAGTAAACAATTTAAGCAATCAAAACCGCAGAATCATCCATGCGCTCGGGTGCTTTAAAGTGCTGGAATATGAAAAAGACCTCAGCGTATCTGCCTTTAATGCCCAAACGGAATATTTTATGAGCAAAATGGACGTCAGAAGGCGTCAGGTTATCGCAGAGCTGAACGGAAATTCCGTGATCACACAGGCGGGTGCCATGCAGTGGACCGCAGGTGCGGTGCGGGCAACAAGCGGCATTAAAGGCGTAGGCGATCTGCTTGGGAAACTGGTGAAAGGCGCTGTAACCAAAGAATCCGCAGTCAAACCGGAATATACAGGAACAGGCCTGCTTGTGCTGGAGCCTACCTATAAATTTATCGTTTTGCAGGAGGTGTCCGAGTGGGGGTGCGGCATGACGGTGGAGGACGGTATGTTCCTCGCCTGCGAGGGCACCGTGCAGCGCAATATCACGGCGCGTTCCAATATCTCCTCCGCTGTAGCGGGCGGCGAAGGGCTGTTCAATTTAAGCCTTGCGGGCAGGGGAGTTGCCGTTTTGGAAAGCAATGTTCCGGCTGATGAGCTGATAGAGGTGGAGCTGGATAATGATGAACTTAAGATTGACGGCAATCTTGCCGTTTGCTGGACTTCTTCCCTGAAATTCACCGTAGAGCGAACCACAAGATCACTTGCCGGCTCGGCGGTCAGCGGGGAAGGGCTTGTGAATGTGTACAGGGGAACGGGTAAGGTGCTGATGTGCCCCGTCGCCCCAACCGAAAGCCGGTATGCAGCAGCAAATACCATGTCCGCAAAAGCGGCTGCCAAGAATTCAAATACATTCGGCTATTAAAAACGGCATAATAAAAGGCGTGCAAACCGTTTAAGGTCTGCATGCCTTTTGTTTTTAGCCAAGGGCAACATCCAGCGCCAGCATCAGGGTAAAACCAAGCGCAAAGCAGAGCGTGCCTATGTTGGAATGCTTGCCGCTGCTCATTTCGGGTATCAGTTCCTCCACAACCACATAGATCATGGCGCCCGCGGCAAAACTCAGCAGGTAAGGCAGTATCGGCGTAACAAAACTTGCCGCAAGTATGGTAATGACCGCGCCGATCGGCTCCACAATGCCGGAGAGCGCGCCGCCGATAAAAGATTTCACTTTGCCGGTGCCCCTGCTGTGCAGCGGCATGGAGAGGATTGCCCCTTCGGGAAAATTCTGTATTGCAATTCCAAGCGAGAGCGCCAGTGCTCCCGTAACTGTGATATCCGTGCTGCCGGAGAGCAGCGCAGCGTAAACAACGCCAACAGCCATGCCTTCGGGTATGTTGTGCAGTGTAACGGCAAGCACAAGTTTTGCCGATCTGGAAAGCGCGCTCTTCGGCCCTTCGGCATCGTTGCTGTCCAGGTGCAGGTGCGGAACAATATTGTCGAGCAGCAGAAGAAAAAGCACGCCTGCCCAGAAGCCCACCACTGCCGGAATAAAGGATAATTTTCCCATATAGTCTGCCTGTTCCATTGCGGGGATCAGCAGACTCCAAACGCTTGCCGCAACCATTACGCCGCCTGCGAATCCCGTAAAAATGCGCTGAATCTTTTGATTCAGTTCATTTTTCATAAAGAATACGCACGCCGCGCCGAGCACCGTGCCCAAAAACGGCAGCAGCAAGCCCTGAATGACTTTGATATACAATTTTATCACCGCTGTTTCTTAGTGGTTAGAATAAACTAACTCTAATCATATTATAAAGAATAGATCCGCCCCTGTCAATTTTTAAATTTTAGGTAAATTTACTGATCCTGCCTTAACTATTCTATGTCATAGTTTGCCTTATGCCACAGGTAAAATACAAAAGTGTTAAACTTATGGGGTCGATGGGTTTGCATTTTGTGCCTTTTTCATTTACGCGGCAGATTGTTTTTTTAAAAGTATTGCGCATAAGAAAGCGGCAAGGCAGAGCAAAAGAAGCATATACCACAGGTTTTCCGGCCGCAATCCGTCGTTTAACATACATGCGTAGCCCCACGGCGCCGGAAACAGTTTTCCCGCAGTTTTCAAAAAATCAGGCAGCAGGTCTGCCGGAAACAGGATGCCGGAAAGCATGATGGAGGGTAAAAATATAAGCTGCGCCGCCATAGTCAGTTTTGACTGACTCTTTACGGTCAGCCCCAGAACGCAACCTATGCCCAGGGAAACGGCGATGTATACCGCCAGCGCGGCAAAGTAGTGCGGTATACTGCCGGGTACCGCCGCACCAAACACGGCAGGCGCAAGCAGCAGCAGAATCAGGCTCATGATCATTAAATGCACAAAAGCGGAAATGAACATGGCAAGCACGCCGCAATATAACGGCACGCCGTTTGCTTTGTATACTTTTTTGATATCGCCGGAATAAGTTTCTGTCAGCGATGGCGGCAGCCCGATAAACGCGCCCATGGAAACGCTCATGACCGTCATGGATTGTGTCAGCGTGGTTTTCATTTCCGGCATTACGGAGGTAAATATGCCGCCCATCAGCAAAAAGAAGATCAGCGGAACGATATAACAGGTTACAAGTAAAGATCTGCTACGGATATCCAGTTTCAGCTGTAATGCAATGCTGTATAAAAAGCCGCTCATTTTCTTTTCCTCCCTGCAATTTCCAGAAAGTGCTGTTCCAGCGTGCCCCTGTCCACCTTGATATCGGTTACTTTGATTCCCTTTTGCTTGAGTTCTCCAAGCATGGAAAGCAAAGTGTCTGTAATATTGTCTGTTTTCAAAGTGCGATCCCCCGCTTGCGTTTTGATTTGGATCAAATAGTTTATCCCTATCTTTTCCGTAAGTTCGGCAGGCGTGCCGCAGAATACGATCAGCCCTTCGTTCAGGATCGCAATACGGTCGCAAAGGGTTTCCACTTCCGCCATGTCATGGCTTGCCAAAATAATGGTTTTTCCAAGAGATCTGAGATTTCGTATCTGTTTGTGCAGTTCCAGCCTGCCGGAAACGTCCAGCCCGGCGGTCGGTTCGTCTAAAAAAACGATATCCGGATTGCCGGTCAGGGCAAGCATCAGGTGCAGCCGGCGTTTCTGCCCGGTGGATAATTGGCAATACTGTTTGCTTTTTATTTCCCGGATGCCAAGTGCGTCAAGCATAGGCTCATCCGCCGTTGTCCGGTTCCATTTGGAAAAAAGTTTTATCGCTTCCAGCGGCTTTATGTGCGCCGGCAGGGAGGCGGATTGCAGCTGGATTCCGGTTTTGCCGTTTACGGAGATCGTGCCGCTGTCATATTTTCTCAGGCCTTCCATGCATTCAAGCGCAGTGGTCTTTCCTGCTCCGTTAATACCGAGCAGGGCAAAAATTTCCCCTTTTTCAATTTGAAGATTCAGCCCTTTAAGAACCATATGGCCGTCATAACTTTTCTTTAATGCACATACCTGTATTGCGCTTTTCACTGCTTTTCCCCCTCAAACGGATTGCTTCCCAGTTTGGAAAAATAGATCTGCAAAGCAGGCTCTAAATACTCGTTTACGATCTTTTGCCGTTCCTCCCATGGGTTTGCGGCGGTATCAATGTTTCCGATTTCCGTTAATTGCGGCAGCATACGCATGTCGCCGTTGGTAAACTCCATAATTAAATTCCAGTATTCTTTTACAACCTGTTGGCATTTTTCGCTTTCAGGCGGTATGTTTTCCGTTTTGAGCTGTACGATTTCATCACTCAGGCGGTTAAATCTGTCCATAAAATCCAAGCCGCTTTCCTTATCAAACCGACTGCGTATATGGTCCAGCGTATCATCATCAAAACGCTTAATCAAATAATAAGAGTCATTCTTCATTTGCAGATTCACAATAATATCGGCATACTTTTTAAAATTGACGGTCTGCATTTGCAACACTTCTGCTTTTAGCTGTTCTATTGCTTTTAAAGATGTCTGAAGCTGCTTTATTTTTTCGCGTATAGCTTTTGCCTGCTCCGTAAGCGCATTCGCGACTTCAGCAGGTGTTTCAAGCGATATAAGGCGCTGTTTAATATCGCGCAAAGAAAAGCCAAGCGATTTTAAGGATAGGATCTGATGCAGTTTTATCAGGTCTTTGTCCGTATATAGTCTGCGTCCGCCCTCGCTTTGTGCGGAAGGGGCAAGCAGACCTTCCCTGTCATAATATTGCAGCGTGCGAACGGTAACGCCCATTTTGTTTGCCGCCTCGCCAACCGTCAAATAGCCCTGCGGGGTTGCCCCGTGCTTTTCCATGATCATCACCCTTTCTGTTCTGTTTATAGTATAAATCATTACGCAACGTCACAAGCAATCTTTTTTTCATAAAAAATACAGCGGCATGACGATGCCGCTGTCAGCGTGTAGAAAAAGTGTTCTTTTAGAAAAGAGTGCGGTTCTGCACGCTGAAGAAACTGCGGGAACCCGGGCTGAATTTCGTTTTCCTGCGAGCGGGTGCCGTACAACGGTACTGCCCTTATCGGTGCCCCCAAAAAGTTTTTACAACTTTTTGGGGAGAGGAGGCGCAGCGGAATGAATAAGACCTGCCGCTTGAGGCAGGACGAATGATATGCAGCTTGTGCTGACGATGCGGAAAGCGTAATGCCGCGTAAACCAAGTGTTTATGCGGCATTTACTCTTTATAACAAGTGTCTTTAACTTGGACAGATGCGGGTATCCGTCTCTGCACATATTATTTATTTTTAACTTTATTGATACAACAAAGCATTAACAAATGTTTTGTTGAGAGGAACAGCAATGGCATAAGTGAGAGATGACTTCCTATTGCTTTATATAAAATCAATTGTTAAAAATTTTGTGATTTAAAATAAATATAAGTAAAACCCTGACTGATTTATAAATCACTTGTTCTCAAACTGTAACGAATTCAGTATATACACCATAATGGTCGCTTACATAACCGTTTGACAGATCATCTAAAACTTCGTAATTTACAGCCGTCAGATCACCGGACGAAAAGATAAAATCAATCGGTTCGGCATTCTCCTGTTCGCCCCATTCCTGATAGGTGCCTTTGATCTCTCCGCTTTCGGCGGCAGTGAGCGAATCATTCAGCACGGCGGATACTGCACTGTGCGCGCGCATCCCACGCGTCTGGTTAAAATCGCCGGTCAGGATCACCGCCGCATTGGGGTATTGGGCAGTCAGCTTTTGCTCTTCTGCCAAAATCACATTTGCCCCGTATCCCTGCGCCTCTTCGCTCATGTTGTCCAGATGCGTATTCATATGCAGGTATTGCGCATTGGTTTCTTTGTTTTGCAGCAGTACCCACGTGCACACCCGGTTACAGCCGGCGCCGGTGTAGCGGCTCTCTTTTTCCGGTGTTTCGGAAAGCCAGAATGTGCCGCTGTCTATCAGTGTGTATTTGTCTTTCAGCCAGAAAACGGCGTTCAGCTCGGATTGTTTTTCATTTTTGTCTCCGCCGCGGGCAACGCCGTAGAATTCATAATCCGCCATCTGTTCGCTGAGTTCGCTCAGCCAGTCGTTGTTCATCTCCTGCGTGCCGATAAAATCCGGTTTCACGGCATTCATATATGCCGCAAATTTTTTAACCCGGGCAGAGGATTGTGTGCCTTTCAGTAAACTGCCCCATGGCGCCGCGCAGTTGAATGTAACTGCCGCCACACCGGCGCTTGCCGTTCGTTCTATGCCGGAATAGACCGGCTCGGCGGAGCAGGCTGTAAAGGAAAACATAGTTAGAATCAATGCCAAAAATACTGCTGTAATCTTTTTCATTTAACTTCTCTTCTTCTTTTTATTGGATATCTTGACCGCGATCACCGCAATCACCGCGCCGGCCACCACAACGCCGATCACGCAGGGAATGGCAACCCGCAGCGCAGGCGGCAGATAGCCCGATACCTGTTCCGGCAGATCTTCCGGCAGCTGATACAGTGTGCTGCCGTCATTGCTGCCGTATGCAATGCGGATCACGTTTACACTGTATTTGCCTGTGTTTACCGTAACGGTCTCTCCGTTTACGGCAAGCTGCTCTTCCTGCGGCGCAACGTAATATTCTGTGTTGATCTCATTGCATGCCGATTTATAATCAGCACAGATATACTGATTGGACGCGTAGTTGATATTGCCGAATCCGCTGAGATTCAGGTCTACGGCTCGTTCACTGCCGCTTGAATTAACCAGTTTAATATAAATTGCCTGTTCTTCTTCATTTACAGTTACGGACTGCGCCAGTTCGGTTACGGGAATATCACCGGCAAAGGACGCGTCAACGTAGTTTGTGCCAATGTTGTTTGCATAGAGCATCTGTGTAAAGTAAGAGGGGGTAAGCACCGTTTTCTGGGAATCAAACCAAATCATGTTTACCGCCCAGTTCTGGGAATTGATCTTTGCAAAGGTCGGCGCGTATGCCGTCATGGCAACTACGTCGCTGTTGCGCTCAAAGCCGGTCATATAGGCTGCCTCTTCTATTGCCTCCAGCAGGTTGCTCTTTGTTTGTATGGTGCCTATACCAGGCGATGTGGCAGCATATTCGCCAACAAATACTTTTGCTCCGTCACGGTCATAACTGTCATATCTGTTGTTGATCTCATACATATAACTGTCATTTGTATAATAATGCTCGTCAACATAGCAGTCTCTGTATTTGGAATTTGCCTCTTCCCATGCGCGGTCAAAATCCGCGCCGCCAAGCCATGTGCCGGAAGTTGTGATCACAGTAATATCCGGGTAAACGGCTTTAACTTCTTTGTAAAGCGCGTCAAAATTGCGCCAGTAAACGTCGCCCCAGTTTTCGTTTCCAAGGCCTATGTATTTCAGATCATACGGCTGTTCGTGCCCGTTTGCCGCTCGGATGGCGCCCCAATATGTGGTGGTGGCGTCTCCGTTTGCGTATTCAATCAGGTCCAGAATATCCTGCACGTAATTTTCCCACTCCGCTGTGCCCGGGGTCAGCGCAATGGTTTCCAGATAAGCGTCAAAATCCGCTTCGCTCGTGTAGCCAAGGGCGTTTACTTCTTCAATCCTGCTCTCTATTCCGTCCGTATCGTCCTGCGCATAGCCGCGCACATCAATCAGATATTGCCTGAACTGATCGTCCGTCATGGAAAGTTTTTCCCGCGCGTCCACATTGATGTCGAATCCGTTTCTGCCCTGGCAGGTCAGGCCCACGTTCAGACAGGGGATCGGCTCTGCGCCCAGATCTGCGCAAAGATTGAAATATTCGCCGTAGCCCATGGCGTTTGAATTGATATAATAATCGCCGGCGTCATCGTTTCTCCAGACGTTGTAACTCTGCTCGCGCTCCTCAAGCGGACCGATCGTTGCTTTCCAGTCAAACAGCCTTTCCAGTGAATCTCCTTCACAGAAACAGCCGCCGGGGAATCTGATAAAGGAGGGATCCAGCTTTTGAATGGCGTCAACCAGATCAGCGCGCAGCGTGGTGTACTGCCACTCGTCCTGCCCGTAGCCGTAGGCGTCGTGCGGAATCAGCTGCACAAAATCCATATAAAGTGTGCCGGTGCCGCTGAATTCTATCGTCAGCCCGCCGTCTTCCGTTGCGGCGGATTTCAGGGTCGTCTCGATCTTGCGCCAGTCTGCCTGCGTGTTGGAAATGTCCAACTGGTAGGCGGAAGCAGGGTTTTTGTCTCCGTCCAGATAAACCTGCACAGTGCCGTCAAAATCAACATTTTTTATGTAGCAGGAAAAATCATATTCCAAGCCTTCCTTAAAGCCCATATCTGCCGTCTGCTGTAATTTTTTGTTCGGGTCATATGTTTTGTAGTCCCAGTGTTCAACGCAGCCCAGATTTGTGATCCGCCCTGTTCCGGAAACGGAAAGTTCTTCATAGTGGGTGTTGTTTTCGTTCATCGGATCCTGCGTGGAAATCTTGTGGTCTATGTTGGTAAAAGTCCAGTAGGATTCGTTCAGAGCGGCGTTTTCCTCGCTGGTGTCATTGTATTCAAAGCTGTTGTTGTAAACCAGGTTGGAAACCAGGCCGCCGTCGCCCGCTTTGGAAATGTCCTCAATAAAAATTCCGTAAAGCATATCCGAAACATCATGGGAAATCTTGTCTGCGGATATATTAAGCTGCGCATTGTCGGCAGCGTATGCCGGCAGCGTCGCAGTAACCGCCATAACCACAGAAAGCGCGGCAGCGATCCATTTTTTCATAATTTCGACCCCCGTTTTGGTAAATAGTTATAAAATTATGTTACCATATCCCGGTGAATATGTCAAAAAACAGAAATATTACAATTTCAAAAAAATAACTATTGCAAATTTCCTGAAAATGTGTAATAATATCAAGTGCAAAATCAATCGAGGTGTGGCTCAGTTTGGTAGAGCACCACGTTCGGGACGTGGGGGCCGCAAGTTCAAATCTTGTCACCTCGACCAAAAGAAGCAGGATAC
>HF991820.1 GCA_000431535.1 Clostridium sp. CAG:678 | reverse complement strand
CTTCCTTACATTTTGTTGCAAATTGTTTAATAAAATCTTCACGATTTAGCATTTTATTCTCCCATTAAGATAATTTTAAGTTAACCTTTATTTATATAATTCTCTAGTTTTTCATTATCACATTTTTTGTGGTTTGTCAATGGGGAATACGAAAAAGCATAGAAATTTGGCATAAGTGCAAAAATATTGTAAAAACGAGGCTATTTTTATCGACTTTTGTATGAATGCTATTCATAATAAAATCAAACGATTCGGAGGTTTTATTATGAAAAATATCAAAAAAGAAGTTGAAAAATATTTGCTTGTATGTGAAAATTCAAAAGGTTTAAGCAAACTAACCATCAAGGCATATAGAATCGATTTAATGCAGTTTTTGGATTTTATACAATATAAAAATTCACTCAACAAGGAACAATTGATTGAATATATAAATTACATACACAAAAAGTACAAACCAAAGAGTGCAAAAAGAAAAATTGCCAGCATTAAAGCATTTTACAGGTATATGGAAACTGAAGATATTATTGAATATAATCCTTTTCATAAAATCGCACTCAAATATAAAGAACCGATAACTCTGCCGAAAACAATTCCTCTTGATAGTATAAAGGATATTTTGAAATATTCATATAAAAAACTTAATAATGTAAACAGCAATTATCAGTATATGGTTGCTTTGAGAAACACAATAATTATTGAGTTGTTGTTTTCAACGGGAATGAGGGTATCGGAAATCAGTAATCTAAAAAGAAAAAGTCTTGATCTTCAAAGCAATACAATTTACATTTACGGTAAAGGTTCAAAGGAACGCATAATGTGTATTACTAATGATAAAATATCAAGACTTTTATGCAATTATTTAGATATTTGCAATTCACTTAACGATTATGTGTTTATTAACAAATTAGGAAATAGATATTCTGAGCAATCCATAAGAAATATGATAAACGATTATGCAATAGCTACCGGTGTGGAATTACATATAACTCCGCACATGTTTCGCCATACATTCGCAACGGCTCTTATGGATGAGAATGTAAATATAAGGTATATTCAACAGTTGCTCGGTCACAGTTCAATTACAACCACTCAAATCTATACCCATATATGCACAAATAAAATTCGTCATATTCTTGAAGAAAAACATCCAAGAAACAAATTCAATCTATAAACAAATTAATTGCGATTTTTGAGCATAAAAAGGGACTGTGAAAGACACAGTCCCTAATTAATTATTCAAATATATACATCAACAATAAGATTATCCCATTGAGACTTTCTAACATATTGATTATTTGATTCTCTGAAACTTTTAGCCATTTCAAAATCTATGGAAAAACTAAATTTCAGATTAGTCCTCCCTGCTTTTAATAGCAGCCTGCGCGGCTGCGAGGCGAGCGATCGGAACGCGGAACGGGGAGCAGGATACATAATCCAGACCGATCTCGTGGCAGAATTCAACAGAACTTGGATCACCGCCGTGCTCACCGCAGATACCGCAGTGGAGATCAGGACGGGTTGCCTTGCCGGCTGCAACAGCCATCTTCATGAGGCTGCCGACGCCAACCGTGTCAAGCTTTGCAAACGGATCTGATTCAAAGATCTTGTTGTCATAATAAGACTCAAGGAACTTGCCCGCGTCATCACGGCTGAAGCCGTAAGTCATCTGGGTAAGATCGTTTGTGCCGAAGCAGAAGAATTCAGCCTCTTTAGCGATCTCGCCTGCTGTAAGCGCAGCACGCGGAATCTCGATCATGGTGCCGACTTCATACTTCATCTCAACGCCTGCCGCTGCGATCTCTGCATCCGCAGTTTCAACAACGATATCCTTAACGAACTTGAGTTCTTTTGCATCGCAGGAAAGCGGAATCATGATTTCCGGCGTGATCTGAACGCCTGTTTCCTTAGAAACATTGATAGCAGCACGGATAACCGCCTTTGTCTGCATCTTTGCAATTTCAGGATAGGTAACTGCAAGACGAAGTCCGCGGTGGCCCATCATCGGGTTGGTCTCATGAAGAGAATCGCAGATTTCTTTCAGTTCCTTAACGCTGATGTTCAGTTCGCCTGCAAGTTCAGCGATCTCATCTTCCTTAGTAGGAACGAACTCGTGGAGCGGAGGATCCAAGAATCTGATGGTCATCGGAAGTCCGTTGAGTTCTTTATACATTTCTTCAAAGTCGCCCTGCTGAAGCGGAAGGATCTCTTCAAGAGCAGCCTCGCGTGATTCAGCGTCTTTAGCAACAATCATCTTGCGGATAGACTTAATTCTGTCTCCCTCAAAGAACATGTGCTCCGTACGGCAAAGGCCGATGCCTTCTGCGCCGAATTTAAGAGCCTGCGCCGTATCTCTCGGGTTATCCGCATTGGTTCTTACCTTAAGTTTGCGACAGCTGTCCGCCCAAGCCATGAAACGGCCGAAATCGCCGCTGATGGAAGCGCTTACGGTTGGGATGGCTTCGCCGTAAATATTACCGGTTGAACCGTCGATAGAAATATAATCGCCTTCGTTATATCTCTTGCCGCCGAGTTCAAAGTATTTTTCATCCGCGTGCATATTGATCTCGCCGCAGCCGGATACGCAGCAAGTGCCCATGCCGCGCGCTACAACGGCAGCGTGAGAAGTTGTGCCGCCGCGAACGGTGAGGATACCCTCTGAAGAAACCATGCCTTCAATATCATCCGGGGAAGTCTCAAGACGAACGAGAACAACTTTTTCGCCTCTGTCTGCCCATTCTTTTGCGTCAGCAGCGGTGAATACAACTTTACCGCAGGCAGCGCCGGGAGAAGCGGCAATACCCTTGCCGATCGGGGTAGCAGCCTTAAGAGCGGCAGCGTCAAACTGATCGTGAAGAAGAGAATCCAGCTGCTTCGGCTCAACGCGGAGAACAGCCTCTTTCTCATCGATCATGCCTTCGTCAACAAGGTCTACGGCAACCTTAAGAGCGGCAGCAGCCGTTCTCTTGCCGTTACGGGTCTGAAGCATATAGAGTTTGCCGTTTTCAATGGTGAACTCCATATCCTGCATATCTTTATAGTGGGTTTCAAGGTTCATTGCAATATCGTGGAACTGCGCATAAACCTCCGGCATCTCCTCCTGAAGTTTAGAGATCGGAGAAGGTGTGCGGACACCGGCAACAACGTCTTCACCCTGTGCGTTGATGAGGTACTCACCGTAAAGGCCTTTTTCACCTGTTGCAGGGTTACGGGTAAAGGCAACGCCTGTGCCTGACTTCATATTGAGGTTACCGAATACCATGGGCTGAACGTTTACAGCCGTGCCCCAGGAATAAGGGATATCGTTCATGCGGCGGTATACGTTTGCGCGGGGGTTGTCCCAAGAACGGAATACGGCCTTTACAGCCTCCATCATCTGCTCCTTAGGATCTGTCGGGAAGTCAACGCCCTTTTCGCTCTTGTAGAACTCTTTGAAGAGTTTTACAAGTTCCTTCATATCTTCGGTATCCAGCTCAACGTCGTAAGTTACGCCTTTCTTTGCCTTGAGTTCATCAATGATAACCTCAAACTTCTTCTTGGAAAGCTCCATAACAACGTCTGAGAACATCTGGATGAAACGGCGGTAGGAGTCATAAACAAAACGAGCAAAAGAAGGATCCGGATTGCCCTTGATCAGGCCTTCTGCAACTTCGTCGTTAAGACCGAGGTTCAGGATTGTATCCATCATGCCGGGCATGGATGCGCGCGCGCCGGAACGAACGGAAACAAGAAGCGGGCATTCGGGATCGCCGAATTTCTTTTCATTGATTGCTTCGATCTTGGCAAGATATTCATAGATCTCAGCCTCGATTTCCGGAGCGATGGTTTTGCCGTCCTCGTAATAACGGGTGCAGGCTTCTGTGGAGATCGTGAATCCCTGGGGAACAGGCATGCCCAGTCTTGTCATCTGCGCAAGATTGGCGCCCTTGCCGCCAAGGAGTTCTCTCATGGTCTCATCGCCCTCTGAGAACAAATAAACGTACTTGTGGCTCATATTAATGAGTACCTCCCATATTTTTTTACTAATTACCGGCGGTAATGATTTGCATAACAAGAAAGTTACCGGTATATTGCGGTAGTATTATAGCATATTACAGAATAAAATACAAATCTTTTTTTATTATAATGTTATATTTTCCTAAAATAGTGAAAAATTGTATTGAAAACAGCCTGCTTTTCGTGCATAATGTAGTAGATACCATAAAAAAGAGAGGTTTTTGATGATGAAATGCGCTGTGATTCTTGCCGGCGGCAAAGGCACAAGAATGAAATCTGATATGCCGAAAGTCATGTGCGAGGTTCTTTTTGAACCGATGCTCTATTACGTGATCAAAGCGGTGAAAGAGGCAGGCTGTGAAGATATCTGTGTGGTTACGGGTTATAAACACGAGATCGTTGAGGCGTATCTGCCGGAGGGCATAGAGGCAGCATACCAGAATCCGCAGCTCGGCACGGGGCACGCCGTTATGTGCGCAAGGGATTTTGTGGAGCGCCACAGCGGGGATGATATTCTGATTTTAAACGGCGACGGCCCGCTTATGGACGCCGCTACGATCAACGCCGCATATGATTATCACTGCAAAAATGCAAATTCTATAACGCTGGTTTCCGCAATCGTGGAAGATACCAACGGGATCGGCCATGTTAAAAGGGATGAAACCGGCAAACTGCTCTGCATTGTTGAGCACAAGGATGCAGACGAGGAAGAAAAAAAGATCAATGAATCCAATGCCGGCACGTACTGGTTTAAAGGAAACGACCTGCTTTACGCTCTGGATCATATTACAAACAACAACGCGCAGAATGAATATTACCTGACGGACAGCCTTGCCATCCTTTTGGGGCAGGGCAAGAACGCAGGCGCGTATGTTTGTGAAAACACGGAATCCGTGCTTGGCGCGAACGACAGAAAGCAGCTGAACATTTTAAACAACATCATGCGCCGCAACATTAATGACATGCATATGCTGAGCGGCGTTGATATTCCCTGCACGGACGGCGTTATGATCGGCGACGCCGTTACCATCGGCAAAGGCACAACGATCCTGCCGAATACGATCATTCGCGGCAACACGGAAATCGGCGAAAACTGCGTGATCGGCCCCAACAGTTATATAAAGGATTCAAAAATAGGAAACGGCGTGGAGCTGAACAATACCCAGATTACGGACAGCGAGATCAAAGACGGCGCGGACTGCGGCCCGTTTGTAAGAATCCGCGCAAACAGCGTTGTGGGTGAGCATGTGCATATCGGAAACTTTGTAGAGATCAAAAACTCCACACTTGGCGAAGGCACGAAATGCGCGCACCTGACTTATGTGGGAGACAGCGATGTAGGCAAAAACGTGAACTTCGGCTGCGGCACCGTAACCGTAAATTACGACGGAAAAAACAAGCACCGCTGCAAGATCGGCAACGGCGCGTTTATCGGCTGCAACACCAATCTGGTTGCCCCTGTTGAGATCGGGGATCTTGCGTTCACCGCCGCAGGCTCTACCATAACCGACGATGTGCCCGGCGGCGCGCTTTCCGTCGCCCGCGCAAAGCAGGTAAACAAAGAAGGCTGGGTAGAAAAGAAAAAACCGTATAAAAATATGGACTGATCAAAAAACATACACAAAAAAGAACCGCATGGCTCAAAAGCCGTGCGGTTCTTCATTTTATGATTTTTTAGCTGACTGCGGCAGCAAGTTCCGCGCTGGTAAGCAGGGCAACATAAGTAACGCCGTCCAGCACAACGATATCTGCATAGAGCGGGATATCGCCCTCCCACGCAGTTTCTTCATCCACCATGGCTCTGAGCGCCTCAGCCATCACATCCATCATGATGGTCAATACTTCCTGATGCGTAAAAATATTCGTTGGCATCGCAATATACAACACGCCGTCATCTGCAAGGGAGTCATCCAAAACAAATCCATCCACAGCGTCTATATACGCATTGATCTGCTCCTGTGCAAGAGCAGCGTCTTCAACGGGCATGGGCTTTATCTCAAGCGGCTCAGAAAAATCGCCGTAAATATAGGATCCGTTATAATTTTTCCATGCCCTGACTCTTATATAATAATCGGTTGGAACGGATACACTCAGTTCATAATAAACATTATCCGTGCCCGTCAAACTTACGCTGCCTTCTATATCGGAGAAATCCTTATCCTTAGACCACTGAAATACATATCCGTGGCTCGTTACCGGATCCCAAAGGCCAACGATCTGCTCCGTATTGAAAACGGCGTAAACGTTTTCAACTTGCTCCGGGGCGGCGCATACTCTGTATGTTGCCTCAGAAGTTTTGTCTCCGCTGTATGCCACTACCTTTACATCATATTCCCATGCCGGGGTCAGTTCCGTAAAGGTAAATTTGCTCTCAGCAATGTCTCCCTGCAAAAGGTCTTCACTGCCGTTATGGATGTATACTCTGTAGCCTTCGGCACCGGCAACATCATCCCAATCCAGATAAAGATCCGTACCGCCGTCTCCTCTGCCGTATACATTAAAACCTGTGGGAGCGGAAAGAACGCCGTCCGGCTTTACAGGCGCTGAAAAATCGCTGTAAAGCCTGTAGCCCTCATACCATTTCCACGCTCTTACGCGAACATAGTAATCCTGCGCATGATCCACATTGATCGTATACTTTGTGGAGCCGGAACCTGTAATAAAAGAGCCGTCTACATTCTTGGCAAATGTGGGATCCGTTGACCACTGAATATAGTAACCGTGCGACGCCTGCACATCCCAGGTTGCGGTGACGGAATCCTCATCCGCCTCTGCCTGAAGTCCGTTTACAGGTGACGGCGCGGCGCAGACTCTGAACATTGCCTCAGAAGTTTTCCCGCCGCCGTAGGCAACTACTTTAACATCATATTCCCATGCCGGGGAAAGATCCGTAAATACAAACCGGCTGTCTTCAACCGTTCCTTTCAGCGTTTCGCTGTTTGCGGAAACGATATATACTTCATATTTCTCCGCGCCGCTGACTTCATTCCACTCCAGATAAAGATCCGTGCCGCCGTCTCCTCTGCCGTAAACATTAAAGCCGGTTGGAGCCGAAAGCGCGCCGTCCGGTTTTACCGGAGCCGAAAAATCGCTGTAAAGTCTTGTATTCTGATACCATTTCCACGCTCTTACGCGAACATAGTAATCCTGTGCGTTATCCACATTAATCGTATACTTTGTGGAACCGGAACCGGTTATGAACGCGCCGTTCACATTCTGAACGAAGTTGGGATCCGTAGACCACTGAATGTAATAGCCGTGCGACGCCTGCACATCCCAGCTTGCGGTGATGGAATCTTCATCCGCCTCTGCCTGAAGCCCGTTTACGGGTGACGGCGCGGCGCAGATTCTGAACATCGCCTCAGAAGTGCTGACATCATTGTAAGCAACTACTTTTACATCATATTCCCAAGCAGGAACCAGTTCCGTAAATGTATATCTGCTTTGCGTTGTTTCGCCCTGAAGAAGATCCTGCTTGCCGTTGTTGATATATACTCTGTAGCCGTCCGCGCCGGCAACATCGTTCCAGTCAAGGTAAAGATCCGTGCCGCCGTCTCCTCTGCCGTAAACATTAAAGCCGGTTGGGGCAGAAAGCGGAACCGCAGGTTTTACCGGGGCGGAGAAATCGCTGTAAAGCCTGTAGCCCTCATACCATTTCCATGCTCTTACGCGAACATAGTAATCCTGCGCGTTATCCACATTGATCGTATACTTTGTTGAACCGGAACCCGTAATAAAGGAGCCGTTTACATTCTTGGCAAATGTGGGATCCGTTGACCACTGAATATAGTAACCGTGCGACGCCTGCACATCCCAGCTTGCCGTGATGGCGTTGCCGTTTAGGCTGACGGAAAGATTCTGAACCGGGGACGGAGCCGCGCAAACTCTGTAAGTATGATTCTGCGCAATCAGTTCATCACCGCTGTACGCTTTTACTCTGACGTCATATTCCCATGCAGGGGAAAGATCCGTAAAGGTAAACCGATTTTCCGTAACCGTTCCTTTCAGTGTTTCGCTGTTTGCGGAAACGATATATACTTCATATTTATCCGCGCCGCCGACTTCATTCCATTCCAAATAAAGATCCGTGCCGCCGTCGCCCCTGCCGTATACGTTAAAGCCGGTTACTTTGCGGTCGCCGCCGATTTCCGTGCCGTTTGGCAGATACATGAAATCGCAGTCCACATTGCCGCTGATACCGTCAACTTTGCCCTCTTCGGTATACTGCCACATATAGTAATCGCCGGTATAATCCGTTTGGGTCGTGAAATGCGCAAGCCAAATGCTGTAATCGTTGGCAAGACTTGCCGCATCCAGCTGGCTCGTGAGGAAAGACTTGTTGGCATAGATGCCCGTCTCATAGCCTGCCGACTCGATCACTTCGCAGAAAGCGCGGGCATTGGCAGTCATCTGGCTTTTTGTGATCGTGCCCTCTCTCCAGGCGGAATCCAGCCTGCCTTCGGCAACGCCGTAAAATTCATAGTCAAAGAATACGGGCAGCTGCAGATCATAGCCGCTGATGATTTCAAGCGTCTTCTGCGCCTCTGCTCTTGCCTCGCTCTCGTTCAGCGCCTGCGAAAACCAGTATACGCCTACCGGCAGGCCTGCTGCCTGCGCATTTTTGATATTGGTTACCGCCTGCGTGTCCGCATTGATCGAATGCCTTGACTTCGTATATCCGGTAAAGCCGGCGCGAATAACGGCGTATTCAATACCGTCCGCTTTCACGCTCTGCCAGTTGATCTGATCTCCGTTATGCGCGGAAACATCAATGCCGTCATGCCTGTCATAGCCGTCAAACGCCGAACTGTGCGTATACGTTTTATTTGTATAAGGCGAAGTGCTTGTTGTCAGCGCCGCCGCACTGATCGGGAAAGAGAATGCCATGATCACGGCAAGTATGTACGCCGCTGCCGATCTGATTCCTTTTTTAAAAAACATAAGATTCATCCCTTCGGTTTTAAGGCAGGAACGATCCTGCTCAGTGGTTTATAAACCAGTAATTTCTGTCCACGCCCCTGCTGTTGACGCCGTCGCAGGAGCCGCTTTTCGTATACTGCCAAATATCATATGCGCCCGGATAGGTGACAGTTTCATTATAATCAGCAACCCAGATATACAGATTTTCCGCAAGGCCGGATGTGCTTATGTGCAGAGTAAGCATGGAAGAGGAGGAATAAACGCCGGCGTATCTGCCGCTGTCCGTTATCTCCTTGCAAAACGCGTTTATGATATCCGCTGCCGCCGCCGCGGAAAGTTTTGCATCATACAGTCTGCCTGTTAGTTCCCCGCCGCTGCCGAGCGCATATTCATAATCAATAAACACCGGCAGATCCACATCGTACCCCTTTATAAGATCAAGCACAAATTCCGCTTCCTCGCGCGCTTCCTGCGGGGTCACCGCCTGGGAGTAAAAATAAACGCCCAGGGGGATACCGGCATCGTTCGCTTCGCTGAGATTGCGGCTCAGTTCTGTATCCTCAACGATCGCGCCCGTACCATAGCCTCTGTAACCCGCTCTGATTATAGCAAAATCTACGGCATTTGCAACCGACTGCCAGTTTACCTGCCCGTTATGGCTGGAAACATCAATACCTTCCACATATTCCGCGCCCGTTTCAAACAAAACGGGCTTGTTTGTATTCGGCCGGGAAGAAAAAATTGCCGCCGCGCAGAGAACGGCAATAATAATCAGCACGGCGGAAGTGATTGCCGCTTTTGCTTTTTTTGATTTTAGAAATTTTAAATTCAGAATTTTTAAACGTAATTTTTTGCTCATACTTTTCTAATGCTGATTTCGCCGCTTCTGAGTGTTCTGCGCACACCGTCTTTTAAAACGATCTCCAATCCGCCGCGGCTGTCCACCCCCTCTGCCTTTGCCGTTTGCCAAACGCCGTTTTCAAGAAACCGGATCTCTTTTCCAATCACAATGCTTCGGCTTCTGTAATACGCAATAAAATCATTATAATCGCTGTTTATGGTTTTCAGCAGTTCATCGCTGACCGCCGCAATCAGTTTTGCCCGGCCGATGCCCGGCCCTAAACTGCCGCCGTTTTCCACATCTGCGGGGAACTGCTCTGTGCTGATGTTAATGCCGATGCCTATGATCACGGAAGATACTGTGCCGCTTTCAAAATCAGACACGGCTTCCGTTAGTATGCCGCAGATCTTTTTGCCGTCCAGATAAACATCATTTACCCATTTTATACCCGGCTGCTTATCCGATATCTTCTCTATAGCCCTGCAAACCGCAACCGCCGCAGCCGTGGTTGCCGAAACGGCGCTTTGCAGCGGCGCGTCCGGGTGCACAACCAGACTCATATAGATCCCCGTGCCCTTTGGTGAAAAAAAGGCTTTGCCCTGCCTGCCGCGGCCCGCGGTCTGCTCCGCCGCCGCAACAAGGAAAATATCTTTCTCGCCCTGCGCAATCTGCTTTTTTGCGTAATTATTTGTGGAATCCACACTATCAAGATAAAAAACCTTGATTTTTGTTTTGCAAAGGCGCAAGATCTCCTCGGCATTCAAAACATCCGTATCCCCGCAAAGCCTGTACCCTTTTTTGGTGTGCGCCTCAACAGGGTAGCCCTCGTTGCGCAGCGCGTTTACCGCTTTCCACACCGCTGTTCGGCTCTTGTTAAGGCTGTGGGCAAGTTCTTCTCCGCTGACATAGCCGCCGCGGCGCCGCAGTTCTTCTAATATCTCGCTTTTCAGGCTCAAACATATCACCGCCTCTGCGAATGTATTATACTATACTATCGCCGCATGTTCAAGACGGGTAAATTTAACTTTTATAAGCAAAACAGCGCAAAACATTGGCACAGGCTTGTTTTGCGCTTTTAATAATTTTTCGCTTTTTATTTTTTCCTATTTTTCCCATTTTAGGAAAAATTTTCTGAAATCAATGGTGGAAAAGTCTGATTCCCGTCATCGCCATTGCCATGCCGAATGCATCGCAGCAATCAATAACCGCCTGGTCCCTTACTGAACCGCCCGGCTGGGCAACATATTTAACGCCGGATCTTGCCGCGCGCTCAATATTATCTTCAAACGGGAAAAACGCGTCCGAACCGAGGGCAACATTCGTCATCCGCTTATGCCACTGCGCCTTTTCCTCTGCGGTGAACGGCTCCGGCTTTTCGGTGAAATACTTTTTCCAAAGGTCGTTTTTATAAAGTTCCTCATATTCATCGCTGATATAAAGATCTATGGCGTTATCCGCCTCGCACTTCCTGATGCCCTCAATAAACGGCAGGGAAGTTACTTTATCGTGCCTGCGAAGCCAGAAATTATCCGCCTTTGTGCCTGCAAGGCGTGTGCAGGCAATACGGGACTGCTGCCCTGCGCCAACGCCGATCGTCTGCCCGCCCATGGCGTAGCATACGGAATTGGACTGCGTGTATTTCAGCGTGATCATGGAAATGAGCAGATCTATCTTTGCGATCTGAGGGATCTCCTTAACTTTGGTGGGCATATCGTCAAACAGGCTCATTGTGATCTTGGCATTATTTCTCTTTTGCTCAAACTTAATGCCAAACACTTGCTTGGTTTCCATCTCTTCCGGCACATAATTCGGATCCATTTTTATGATCAGATAATTGCCGCGCCTTTTCTTTTTTAAGATCTCCAGCGCCTCGTCGGAATAAGACGGAGCGATAATGCCGTCTGAAACTTCTTTTACAAGGAACTGCGCAACAGACGCGTCGCATTCATCGGAAAGCGCCGCGAAATCGCCGAAGGAAGAAACCCTGTCGCACCCTCTTGCTCTTACATACGCCTGGGCAATAGGAGAAAGTTCCAGCCCTTCCGGCACAAAGCAGACTTTTCTGTCCGTTTCATCCAGCGGCTGCGCAACGGCGGCGCCGGCGGGCGAAACGTGCTTAAAGGACGCCGCGCTTGGCAGGCCGGTTGCCTCTTTCAGTTCCTTAACAAGCTGCCAGGAGTTGAAAGCATCCAAAAGATTGATATATCCCGCGCTGCCGTTTAAGATCTCAAAAGGCAGTTCTTTGCCGTCCATATGGATACGGGCGGGATTCTGATTTGGGTTACAGCCGTATTTAAGGGTATATTCCGTCATGTAACATTCCTCCGCTTTTATATAGAATTAGTATATCTATTTTATATCAGCAGATTGAAAAAAGCAAGAAAAAATGATACAGTATATAAAAGTTGAAAATGCGTTTCTATATTATTTTGACGAAAGGCGTAAAAATGAAAGGCATACTTGCGGTCAATCACTTTTTAAACACACAAAAATTTAATACGCTGCACCGCCATTTGCTGGAAAGCGCAAAAAAGCAGGGCGTGGAACTGCTGTTAAAGACAAATCTGGAACTGGCGCTGGAAACGCCGGACGCGGATTTTGTGCTGTTTTGGGATAAGGACACCAACCTTGCCCGGCGGCTTGAAAAAAGCGGATTGCCGGTTTTTAACAGCGCCAAAGGCATTGCGCTTTGCGACGACAAGGCAAAAACCTATATAGCGCTTAACGGAATCGTAAAGCAGCCGAAAACACTGATCGCGCCCAAAACTTATTTTAAGGCGGATTTTGCACAGTTTGTTGAAGGCGCAATAAAAATCCTTGGCCTGCCGCTTGTTTTTAAGGAATGTTTCGGCTCGTTCGGCGAGCAGGTGTTTCTTTGCGAACGCAAGGAAGATGTCCTGCGCCATAGTACGGAAAAGCCGTTTATACTGCAGGAATTTATAGCGGATTCCGCCGGGCATGACATCAGAATAGAAGTAGTTGGCGGAAAGATCGCCGCGGCGGTGCGCCGTGAAAACAAACAGGATTTTCGGGCGAACGTAACCAACGGCGGGCACATGGAGCCTTACACGCCCACGGATTCTGAAGTGAAAAGCGCGCTTGCCGCTTGCGGCGCGCTGGGGCTTACGTTCGGCGGCGTGGATATCCTTTCCGACGGCAGCGTGTGCGAGGTAAACAGCAACGCCCATATCATAAACATTATGAACTGCACGGGCACGGATATTGCCCCGCTGATCTTTGAGGAGATAAGAAACAGACTTTGAGCGGAATACTGATATACAGCAAAGAAGAGGCACAGCGCAACGCCTTTTCGGTTGAACGGTTTAAAAAATATCTTGGCGTAAAACTGGTTTTGGAAAACGAAACAGAGTTCGGCATGCCGGCAGATTTTGTGATCAACAGAACGAACAACGCGGATATAGCCGAAAACTTTGAGCGGCGCGGCATACGCGTTTTTAACCCGGCGGCGCTGACCCGCCTTGCGAACGATAAGCAAAAGTGCTATGAATTTATGCGTGAAAACGGCATAGAGATAATGCCGATCAATCAAACAGAACCGCCGCTGGTAGAAAAACCGGCAAACGGCAAGGGCGGCAGAGACGTGCGCCTGATAAAAAGCGGCAAAGTGGCGTTCAAAAAAGGATTTGTGTATCAAAAACCGGCGTCAGACCTTGGCAGAGACCTGCGTGTGTGGCTGATCGGCGGCAAGATCATCTGCGCCGTGCTCAGAAAAAGCGAAACGGATTTTCGATCCAATTACTGCCTTGGCGGCAGTGCCGAAATATACCGCTTAAGCAAGAGCGAACGCGCGCTCATTTATAAGATTGCATCGCGCATAAAATATGATTATATAGGGATAGATTTTGTTTTTGACGGCGGCAAAGCCGTTTTTAATGAGATAGAAGACGCCGTTGGCGCAAGAATGGTATACGATAAAACCGATATTGATATTTTGCGCCTTTACTGCGAATACATTAAAAAAGAGTTGAAATAAATGGAAAAGATTGCCGTTATCGGCTTTGAAAACACGGATGCCGTAAGAAAAAGATACGCCGGAAAAGCAGAGTTGTTTTTTGACGTGCCCTGCGAAAGCAATGCGGAAAAATATGCCTATTCCGCTGTGTTTCTCAACAGCGGCACAGAGAAAACCGTTATAAAAAAATGGCTTGGAAACGAGCATCTGCGCTTGGCGGCAAATGAAAAAGCGCTGTTTGAGGAGATGGATTTTTTCCTTGGTATTCCCGAACCGCTGGAGATTGAGCGGAAATTTCTGATTGAAAAGCCCGGCGAAAGCGAATTGCAAAACCATGACCTTTGCGATTATGCGGATATTGCGCAGGCGTATATAAACCGAAACGGCGAACGGTTCAGGGTAAGAAAACGCGGCAAAGACGGCGATTTTATCTATATTAAAACGGAAAAAATAAAACTGACCGAAATGAAAAGAATAGAAAAAGAAAGCCGCATCACCGAGGCGGAATATCTGAACCACATTCAGGGAGAAAAAGTGCTTTCCAAGCGCCGCTGGCTCCTGCTTTATAACGGCAAGTGCTTTGAGCTGGATCTCTTCCCCTTTTGGGCGGATCGGGCGCTGCTGGAGATCGAACTGAAAAGCGAAACGGAAAATTTTGAGTTACCGCCGTTCCTGCACGTGATCAAAGAAGTTACACAGGATAAAACATTTCGCAATTCCGTGCTTGCAAAGCTGTATGGAACAACGCAAAAATAAGTAAAAAGGTTACAAAAAGACCCGCAGAGAAACCTAATCTCCGCGGGTCTGCTTTTTAACGGTTATTCTATTTTAAAAACAGGGCTCCAAATATTCAGAAAGGAGCCTTTTGCCGGAATAAGCGGCGCGGGATTCAAAAAGCAGTTCCTCATAAAACGCGGCAGCGGCAGATTCGCGCGCTTTTGCGATCTTCTTTGCCCTGCTTGTATAAAACCCGGAATAAACCTTTTTTAACTTAAAATTATATTCTCTGAAAAAAGACGGCGGTTCATTTCCGGTGCCGTCCAGCACTTCAAAATCACTGCCGAGCGAATAGATCGGCGTGCCTGCTTTTCCCTCATACAAAAGAGAGCGCGCGATCCCCATAAGGCCCGCCGCCTCCAGTTAATCGGAATCAAACAAGATTTTTTCCTCAATTTTCTCCGGCGGGGAAGCAGAACGGTAACGATGCTTTCTTACGCAGGCTGCCGCTCTATCGGCAAATTCAGAATCAAAGCCGTTTTCCAGCAGAAAAGTTCTTGCCTTTTCCGCGCCAACCTGCGCATGGCAAAGCGAGGGATCTTCAAACTGTTCTTTTCTGCCGATATCGTGCAAAAGGCACGCGGCTATCAATATATCTTTATCAACATTTTTTTCGTGCTCTGCAATATCCAGCGCAATAAAAAGCACCCGGTAAATATGCTGGCTGTCATGTGCGCTGTCCCCCATGCAGGAAAGCATATATTGCTCTATTTTATTGAAATCTGATTTATTCATGATTTTCTTGCCGCGCCTGAAAAGATAAGCGCGGAGCCTGCCGTCTTTTTTCTGAGCACGGCAAACGCGGCGATCAGCACGGCATAGATCGCGATCCAGCAGATATAGGATTTGCTGAGATGCAGATTGGCATTCAGGATGATCAAAGCGGAGCAGAGTTTTCTGGCGCCGCCCACAACAAAACCGATCATGGAAAAATCGCAGACGAGCGCGGCGTTTCTGCCGCGGAACAAAACGCACACCACGCCAAGCACACACATGGCGGCAATATAAAAGCCGGCGTCCAGCGCATACGGCAGCATCATACTGCCTGTTTTGATATACGCATACTGCTCAAAATCATTGGACATACCCGTTAAAAACGGAACAACAAGCAGCAGTGCGGCAACCGGCAGGGCGCGGATGGGATCCGCCTGCCCTTTTTTGGAGCGCAGATAGAGCCGATAGATCGTATAAAGAAACAGCACAAGCGCCATCTTGCGCACAATGAAATACACGCAGGACGCGTCCATATTATAAGCGCGCAGCATTTCCATATCCGGCGGTAAAATTTTAAACGCGAAGATACCGGCGATCATGCCGAAATACGCGTCCTTTGCCTTGGAAAGGATCAGATAGACCGCCGCAACGGCAACGGTAAACACAAACGCCTGGATCAGAGCGGAAGTTTCACTCCACGGCACAAGCCGTTTCATTGCCTTCTCTCCCGCGTAGCAGAGGATAACGATTGCAAGCGAAAAGAGGGAAAGCCACTGATCTTTTGTAAAACTCAGTTTTTTCATACGCATCACTTCATAAAAAACAATATTATTACCTATATTATATAAAGTTTTTTACGGCAAATCAATTCGGCAACTTACCAAAAATATCCTGCGGAATGTGTGAAATGTACACAACAGAAATTTTGTAATAACGCGGCAGATCATGAAACAACCCCGCAGCAAAAAAATAAGCCTCCTTTATAAAAAGGAGGCGGGTTGGCAGAGCCAAGCCGGAGGGATTACTGTAAAACTTCCGTTTGTTTTTGATTCTGCGGCAGATTACTGCGCAAGGCAATGATCCAGCGCCTTGATAATGGCCGCTTTATCCATATCCCTGCCGATGAAAACGATTTTATTGATCCTGTCCCCATAAGTGGGATCCCACGCCGCGGCGATATCCGGATTCATCTGAAGGATCTGTTTTCTTTCCCGCTCCGGGAAGCAGGCGATCCATTTGCCGTCGTCCGTGGCAGTCTTCTGCCTGCCGCTCTGCTCAAAAATATACGCCGTGTCCGGATCTTCCTTGATCCAAAACAGCCCTTTTGCGCGGATCACTTCTTTCGGCCATTTGGCAAAAACAAATTCCTCAAACTTCTGCTTGGAAAACGGCTTTACATTCTGATATACAAACGTGCCGATGCCGTATTCCTCCGCCTCGCCCTCGCCGTGGTGATGGTGATGGTGGTGGCCGTGCGCCTCATGCTCATGTTCATGATCTTCGTGCGCGTGATGCGCTTCCTGTTCGCTTTCGGAATTTTCGCCCTCGCCGCGCATTGCCTGAATCCAGCCTGCGCTTTCCAGGATTTTTTCATAATCAAAGCGGTTCGTGGAAAGAATCTCGCCAACATCCACATTGCCGTAAGTGGTTTCAATGATCTTTGCCTGCGGCTGGAGCGCTTTGATCACGGCAAGCACCTTTTCTTTCGCTTTCGGCGATACCTCATCCACCTTATTGAGCACGATCGTGGTGCAGTATTCGATCTGCTGAACAAGCAGGTTTTCAATATCCTCTTCGTCCATATCCTTTTTCAGCAGGGAATCGCCCGCGCCAAACTCATCCGCCATTCTTTTCGCGTCCACAACGGTGGTGATATTGTCCAAATACGCCACTGCCGGCAGGTTAACAGACGGGTCGGTTCCGTCCAGCATACAGATTGATCCGGCGATCGGGCCGGGCTCGCAGATGCCGGACGCCTCGATCAGAATATAATCAAACTTTTTGCTGGAGGCAAGGCTGATAATCTGTTTCATCAGATCCACCTTAAGCGTGCAGCAGATGCAGCCGTTGGAGAGCGGAACCAGATTTTCATCTTTCTGCGTTACGGCGCCGCCTTTCTGAATCAAAGAAGCATCTATATTTACCTCGCCGATATCATTGACGATAACGGCAACACGGTAGCCCTCCTGATTGGAAAGAATATGATTCAGCAGGGTGGTCTTGCCGGCGCCCAGATACCCCGTAAGCAGGGATACGGGCACAAGTCCGTTTTTGTAATTCATTTTATCTTCTCCTTAGTTTGTTTTATTCCTAACAGTTATAGAATAACACCGCTGTCAACCCCGGTATTCCCGAAAGCGTTTGAACGCGGTGGATTTCATGGCAAAGTGCAGCACATTAACCGCCGTGCGCTGCAGTTCCGCAAGCGTGATACCGCCCCGGTCTCCGAAAGATTCCAGCAAAGTGCCGTCCGGCTTTCTTCTGCCGCCGCGCTTTCCGCCCGGCATCAGCACATCCACCTGCGCGCGCACTCTGTAAGCATTGTCGCGCAGATTCGGAAATTCGGGGCTTCTGCCTTTCTGCATCCACCAATCCGTTACCACATTGCCCGGATATTGCCATTCTTTGCGCAGAATATCCGTGCACAGTTCATAATTATAATGGTTGTAAACGCCGTTGATCTTATTGTAGGAAGTCATAATATTTTCCGGCTGCGCCTCTTTTATGCAGATCTCAAATCCTTTTAAATAGATCTCCCGCAGCGCGCGCTCGGAAACGCGCGAATCATTTTTTGTTCTTGCAAATTCCTGATTGTTGCAGGCAAAATGCTTGGGGCAGGCAGAACCGCCAAGGCTTTGTATGCCGCGCACCGCCGCTGCCGCCATTTTCCCGGAAACATACGGATCTTCCGAATAATACTCAAAATTTCTGCCGCAAAGCGGATTTCTGTGAATATTCATGCCCGGAGCAAGCAGCACATCGCTGCCCCGCTCCAGCATCTCCGCCGCCACAGCGCTGTAAACCTCTTGCACAAGCGCCGTATCAAAAGAGCAGGCAAGCAGCGTGCCGATGGGGATCAGCGAGCATTTTGCGCTGAGCCGTATGCCGGACGGGCCGTCTGTAGTGATCACCGGCGGAACACCTTTATCCCTTAAGGACTGCAAAACGCCGCCGAACGCGCCTGCGTTGCCCGGCGCGCCAAGCGAACTGTTCATCGTGTAATCGCCGCGCGTCAGCGCCTCCAGTTCCTCCAGGCTCAGCGTGGAAACAAAATCTTCCATCTTGATTTTTCCGTCTGCAACATCAAAAAGCGAAAGCCCGCTTTGGCAGGACGGTGTAAACGCCTGCGGCATCTCCTCCCGGATCTTCCGCCCCAGATCCGTTTTTCTTTTTGGGCAGGGTCTTTTAACCGGAATATAACCGTTTATGCCCTGCACCGGAGTGATGATATCAAAATCTTCACACGGGGCAAGATTTTCGGAAAGTTGCTTAAACAGCGCCGTTTTCTCCTGATAATAGGAAAAAACGCTTTGCGCGCAGTCCACCGCCTGACCAAGATAAAACACATATTCGCCTGCCTGCGTTACATAAGCGGACGGATAGCCGCAAACGCCCTGCGAATCATAGGAGGTCAGCTGATACACAGAAACGAACAGTTCCAGTTCCTGCGCCTCGCCCGGCTGCAACAGCTTTGTTTTTGCAAACGCCGCCAGTTCCCTGCACGGATTGCCGAGTTTGCCCTGCGGTTTTTCCAGATAGAGCATAACCGGCCGTTTACCCGCCGCATTCCCTGTGTTTTTCACAGAAACCTGAAAGGAAAAGCCGTTGTCAAGCGCCGCGGCATTTTTAAGCGTTACGCTGAAATCCGTGTAACTGAGCCCAAACCCAAAAGGATAGAGAACTTTTTCTTTTGCAAACGTTTCAAAATATCTGTATCCAACATAAATATCTTCCGTATAATTATTAAAATCGCGGTTGGCAAAATCCCCGGCGCTCGGATAATCCTCATACCGCGCGGCAATCGTATCCGTAAGCGCACCGCACGGAACGGCGTTGCCGCACAGCAGATCCGCCGCGGCAGCGCCGCTTTCCTGGCCGCCCTGCCACAAAAGCAGAACCGCGCCGATCTTATCGCCGTACTCCTCAATCCACGCCATATCCATAACACAGCCGATGTTGAGCAAAACCACGGTTTTGGAAAAATAATCCGTAACCACATCTAAAAGGCGGCGTTCCTCATCCGTTAAATACCAGCTGCCTTTTTCCAGAACACAATCCCTGTCCTCGCCGGAAGAACGGCCGATCACCACAACGGCGCAGTCCGATTCCTTTGCCGCGCGAAACACTTCCGCCGCCTCAATGGGCATCTCCGGATAAAAGCGGGGCCACATGCCCCAAACGGCGTCTTTAATCTTATTTTCCGCACACCATGTTTCATATTTCTGCGCAAGCCGTTCGTTGAGTTCCAGTTCTTCACACGCGCGGATCCCATCCGTCAAATTGACCTCATACGGGCGGTTAACCTCGCCGCCGGAACCATAGCCGGTGTAAAACCAGTTGCACTGCACGCGCCCGAACACGGAAACGCACGCCTGCTTTTCCAAAGGCAGAACGCCGTTATTTTTCAGCAGAACAGCGCCCTCAGCCGCCGCCCTTGCAAACAGGCGCGCGTAGCTTTTATCCACAGCGCCGCTCTCATCCGCCTTTACTTTTTTCTGTGAAACAGAACCGAGCGAAACAAAAAAACTGCCAACGGCATTTGCCGCCTTTTCCATCATTTCTTTCATAAAATACCCCTGTGAGCTTTGTTTTTTATTATTATTTAAAAATATAATAACAAATGGCGGCACGAACTTCAATAAAAATCATATAAAAGAAAAATAAATTTCCACACAAAATAAAACCGCCGCGCGGCAATTGCAGCAGCCGCGCGGCGTATATTTCTTATACAAAACCTGTAAAACAACGAATGATCAATTCAGCACCTTGAAATCCACTTTGCCGACTTTGGTGCGGGGCAGTTCATCAATATAAACGATCTCTCTGGGCAGGCTCCATTTGGAAAGGTTCTGTTCGCCGAAGTGCCTGATCTTGGCGGTGAGCTGCTCCTCATCATCCTTGGCAAACTTCTTGTTTTTCACAACAAAAAGCTTAAGCATGGTCTTGCCGCCGTCCTCTTTGCCGATCACACAGCAGTCATAGATCTCCGCCATGGCTCTGTAAGTCTCTTCAATGAAAGACGGATACACAAGATAACCGCTGATCTTATAAACTCTCTTTAAACGCTGGCGGTAATAGATATCGCCTTTTTCATCTATATAGCACATATCGCCGGTGTGGAGCCATACTCTGCCGTCCTCATGCTGAACAAGCATCTTTGCCGTCTCCTCCGGGTCGTTCCAGTAGCCCTGCATCAGCGTGGGGCCGTAAACGCAGAGTTCGCCGTCCTCGCCCTTAACTTCCTCTGTTGTGCCGGGTTTAACGGTCATCACTTCAATATTGTAAGTGGGAATGCCAATGCAGCCCTGCGGCGCCTCACGCAGCGGATCCGTAAACGTGCAGACGGTAACGCATTCCGTAAGCCCGTAACCGGTAACGAAATGGCATTTTGCGCCGTTTTCCTTAAGCAGGCGATCCATTTTTTCCGTAAGGGTGTAAGGCACAACGTCTCCGCCGGAGCCGATCAGCTTCATATTGCTCATATCGATGCCCTTAAGGTAGCCGGCTTTATACACTTTTTCAAAGAAATCCGGAACGCCGAAGATATAATTCAGATGATATTTCTTGATTGCCTCAGAACACATTTTGGCGTCAAACTGCGGCCAGAGGGACTGCGCCATGCCAACGCACATGGAAACATGCATGCAAAGCGCGAAACCAAAACCGTGGAACACGGGAAGCGCGGTCAGCATACCGTCATGATCCTGATCGATCTGCATATCCAAAACAGTGGTAACAACATCCACCAGTTCATAGGAAAGGTTGTTGATATTTTCGGAAGAGAGCATAACGCCCTTGGGGTTACCGGTTGTGCCGCCCGTCATCATGACCGCGGCAGTGGCGGCGTAATCCGTTTGCGTTTCCGGAATGCCGTTTTCCTTGATATACGCATCGCCCTCTTTTAAGAAATCCGCCCAGTCGATCAGCTTTTTCACGTTGGTTGCGGGCGCCGTTTTGCCCTTGATCTTTTTCTTGTAAACCAGATTTGCCATAAAACCGTATACGGTTTTGGGGAAATAATGCGCCGTTTTGCATTTTACTACGGTTACATCCGGATTGTCCTTAAAAGCTTTTTCGGATACGTCAAAACAAAACGCGAATTTCGCGCCGACGAGCTTGATGGCGTAATCCGCCTCTGACTTTACCGAAAGCGGGTGAAGCATGGACGCGACGGCGCCGATTTTGTTTACAGCATAGATTGCGGCGATACACTGCGGCATATTCGGCAGGCAGATTACAACTCTGTCCCCTTTTTTCACGCCGTTTGCCCTGAGCGCAGCCGCGCAGCGGTTTACCAGATCCGCCGTTTCATTCCAGCTTAACGTATTATTGTAATAATACAGACAGGGATGATCTCCTCTTTCATCCACCGAATGTTCGAACTGCTGATACATGGTAGTTCTAACATTATACTTTGAAGTGTATTCCATCTGAATAATTCTCCGTTTCTGATTTTTAGTGTTTTCCTGTATCATTTTAATAAAACAAAAGCAAACTTGCAATACAAAATGCAAATATTTATCATTTGTTTATAACTTATTTACATTTTTATACAAAGTAAAGATCAATGTTAAAAAACGCGCTTAAAAAAACAGACCGAAATCAAGCAAACCGCTCTGCGTTTTATAGCGGCATTTCTGGTTTTTGCATGGTTCGGCCGCACCTGCCCGTGCAGAAAACAGCAAAATCTCCATGGAAAGACCGTTTATTTTATTTGACTTTTGCACAGTTTATGATATGATTATATCTGTTATTTACAGCAAAGAAAGGCTATGTGGCTCCTATGGCATATAAAATAAAGAAACACCCAACCAAAAGCATTCCCAAAGCGCAGTTTGCATTCTGGATTATCACGCGCATAGCGCTGCTTATCTGCGCCGCCTATTCCTTTATTACCGGCGATCTTGTGATGGGATTTGAATCCGTATTCTGCTTTATCTTTACTCATTTGTGGGATATGTTTCAGGTGTTCGGCAACGGCTCTTTTATAGAAGAAGTGCCGCCGCTTTCACAGACCCTGCTGAACATTATTATATTTATAGGTATCGTGATCGGCTCATATATGGGCATGTTTGACAGAATATGGTGGTTTGATATCTTTATGCACATTCTTTCCGGCTTTGTGTGCGCCTCTTTCGGCTATGATTTTGCCTGCATCATCCAGCGCAAAAAGGGGCAGTGCGCCGCAACGCTTGCCGCCATATTCGGCCTGATGTTTGCGCTTTCCATTGCCGTTGGCTGGGAATTTTATGAATTTTTGATGGACACCCTGCACGGCACAAACCTGCAGCTTGCCAAACCCGGCGAGGAGACCGCAATGTTTGACCTTTCAAAATACAACGGCGAATACGGCTATCTGGGGCTGTTTGACACCATGACGGATATGATGATGAACGCCGTTGGCGGCGTGATCGGCATGATTTTTATGATCGTGCTGCGAAACCGCAAAAAAGGCAAAAAGAAGAAAACGGAAAACAAAACGAAATAACTGCTGCCGTTTCGGGGCGCCCAAAAACAAAAAGCCGCGGGAGGGATCGTGATAACAGCCCGGTTTATTTTATATTGTCCCGCGTTCTGACAATTTTTTTATTTCACTTGCTATATACTCATACCGTGTTATTAAAAATACGGATGTGAAAAAAATGAAAACGGCTGTTAAAAAGGAAAAATTAAGCGAAATTAAGAACACCGTGAAAAGCAAAAAGGCGCGCGGCATACTGGAGGGCGCGGCATATTTTGCCGCCGCTTTTCTGCTGGCGCAAAATGTTGTGCTGCAAAGCGTTTCTCCGTTTGCCGTATCGCTGATCTCCGTATCCAAAAAGAAAAATTACTTTTATTCCGCCGCCGGCGCGGCATTCGGCTATCTTGTGTTCCGCCCGCAGGATCTTGCAAGATGCGCCGCAGCGGTGCTGATCGTGTTTTTGGGCGCGCTGGCGCTTGATCTTGCAGACTGCAAAACCGCCGTGTTCCTGCCGATGACGATCTCTTTTTGCGCGGTGGCGGCAACCGGCTTTGTTGTGGACATTAAAACCGGCGGCGCGGCGGCGGACTTTGCGCTGACCGCCGCACAGAGCATTCTTGCCGGCGGAGGTTCCTTTTTCTTTTACCGGGCGCTGAACTGCAGTTTTCGCCGTTTCCGGCTTCGGGCGCTGCCGGCGTCAGATCTGACCTGCATTGTGATCTCCGCCGCGCTGCTGCTGATGAGCCTTTCCAGAATCTCCATCGGCGGATTTTCCCCCGCCCGCTGTATCGCGCTGCTCCTTGTGCTTTTCACCGTGCGCTACGGATCTGACCGGCTGGGGATCATGCTGGCGCTCTGTGTTGGATTCGCCTTTTCGCTCGGCACGGAAGACACGTTGTTTCTGACCGGCAGTTACGGTTTTTCCGCTTTGCTGGCATGCCTGTTCTGCCCGTTCGGCTCACTCGCCTGCGCCGCCTCTTTCTGCGTTTCTTCCGCGCTGTTTACGGTTGCCGCCGGCGCCGGTATCGGTTTCGTTCTGGAAAGCGCCGCTGCCTGCGCCGTTCTTGCCGTTTTGCCGAAAGCGGCAGGAGAAAAGATTGAGGCGTTCTTCCGCGGCGGCGAAAATATAACGCCGGACGGCTCCCTGCGCCAGAGTCTTGTGATGCGGCTTCGTTTTGCCTCCGGCGCGATCAATTATATCAGCGAAAGTGTAAACGAAGTGCGTGAAAAGATAGATGAAATGAACAGCCGCAAAGCCATGCAGGCACGGGATCAGATGAGCGATGCGGATTATTTTTCTCAGGAGATTATCAATGAAAAAACAAATGAGATCCGCATGGTGGCGGCGGATCAGTTCTTTTCCATATCCGACATGCTTTCCGACCTGGCGCGTGAATTTGACGAAGCGGAATATTTTGACACCGTTGCGGCAGGCAGAATACGGCGCGCGCTGGGCGAATACGATATTTTTCCGAAAAGCATTTCCGTAATTGAGGATAAATACGGCAGGATTCGGATCGAGATCCTTACAAGCGGGCGTGAAACGGGATTTTCAGACCCCAAACTGCAGAAGGAAGTTTCCAAAGCCTGCTCCCGGTATCTGGACAAATGCGCCGTTACCCATTTTAAAAATGACACCATGATCACATTTACGGAAAAGCCGAATTACTCGGTTGAGATCGGCTTTGCCCAGCACAGCGCCGAGGGCGCCCTCTGCGGTGACACAATCAAGACCATAAACGACGGCCACGGCAGGAGCGTGCTGATCATAAGCGACGGAATGGGACAGGGCGGCAGAGCGGCGATCGACGGCGCTATGGGAGCGGGGCTGCTCTCCAAACTGCTTGCCGCCGGGTTCGGGTTTGACAGCGCGCTGAAAGTGGTCAACTCCGCGCTGCTTGTAAAATCCGGAGATGAAAGCCTTGCCACGCTGGACTGCGCCTGCATAGACCTGTTTACCGGAAGAGTGGAATTGTACAAAGCCGGCGCGCCGGCAACCTATCTTGTAAAAGGCAATAAAGTTACGAAATGCGAACTTTCCTCCATGCCTGCCGGGATCCTGCGAAACATAGAATTCGCCAAACGCACGGCAGCGCTTGGAGACGGCGATCTTGTGGTGATGGTGAGCGACGGAATTACCGAGCCGGGCGGCGAATGGCTGACGGCAATGCTTTCCGGCGCGGAAGAAATGAGCGCGGACGAGATCGCAAACGAAATCATAAAGACCGCCCTGAACATAACCAGGGATATGCGCGAGGACGATATGAGCGTGATCGCGGCAAGAATACACAGATTTGAAGATGAATTTTAGTTTTACGGAGTGATCTTTTATGTGTGGAATCATCGGCTATGTAGGCAGAAGTGACGCAACGGGCATTTTAATCAAAGGGCTCAAAGGGCTGGAATACCGCGGGTATGACAGCGGCGGTATCGGCGTTTTGAACGGCGGAGATCTCAGGGTAGTCAAAGCCGCCGGAGAGATTCGAAATCTGGAGGAAAAGCTGCGCGGATATGAGATTCGCGGCAGTCTGGGGATCGGGCATACACGCTGGGCAACACACGGGGCGGCAAATGAAACAAACGCCCACCCGCAGGTGAGCGCCCATTTTGCCGTTGTGCACAACGGCATTATCGAAAATTACAGAGAGATTCGGGAAAGCCTGATTTTGAACGGCGCTTCTTTTGAAAGCGACACGGATACGGAAGTGATCCCGAAACTGCTGGAACTGAATTATAACGGCGACGCGGAAGAGGCGATCAGAAAAACGCTGCCGCTGCTGAAAGGCTCTTATGCGCTGGGCATCCTCTGCACGGATGACGCCAACACGCTTTACTGCGCCAAAAACGGCTCGCCGCTAATTATCGGCGTTGGAGACGGTGAGAATTATATTTCCTCAGACATCAATCCCCTGCTTGGAAAAACGAACCGGGCAGTCTATCTTGAGGACGGCGAGACCGCGCGGATCACCGCGGAGGAGATCCGCGTTTTCGGCAAAAATTTTGAACCCGTGAAAAAAGAGATCAAATCGGTGGAACTGCCGGATTCCTCCGCCGACAAAGGCGGATTCGAGCATTTTATGCTCAAAGAGATCTATGAGCAGCCAAACGCCGTGCGCGCAACGCTGGGCAGCGTAACCAACGGCGAAAGCATTGATTTTAAGGGCTTTCCTTTTACGGATGCGGAGATCCGCGCCCTCAGCAGAATCTATATCGTTGGCTGCGGTTCCGCATACCATGTTGGCCTGATGGCAAAATACGCTTTTGAAAAGATTGCCGGAATCCCCTGCTTTGCGGAATACGCCGGTGAATTTCGGTATGAAAATCCCGTGCTTGGCGCGGACTGCCTGGTTGTGATCATCAGCCAAAGCGGCGAAACGGCAGACAGCCTTGCCGCGCTGAAACAGGCGCGCGAGCAGGGCGCCAGAACGATCAGTATTGTAAACGTTGCCGAAAGCTCCATTGCCAAAATGAGCGAATACAGCCTGCTTACCAAGGCGGGGCCGGAGATTGCCGTTGCCACCACAAAGGCGTTTTCCTGCCAGGCGGCAATGCTGAACATGCTTTGCCTTTCTATTGCCCTGCGGCGCGGCGCGTGTTCCTCCGTTTTTGCGGAGATCGCGCTGAATATGAGCCTGCTGCTGCCGAAAAAAATGGAACGTATCCTAAACGATACGGAAAAGATAAAGAAACTTGCAAAACGGATCAAAGATACGGACAAATGCTTTTTCCTGGGCAGAAACGCAGATTACGCCGCCGCGCTGGAAGGCGCGCTGAAACTCAAAGAGATCAGTTATATAGACTGCGTGGGCTGCCCTGCGAGCGAACTGAAACACGGCACGATCAGCCTGATCGAAAACGGCACGGTGTGCTTTGGCATCATCAGCAACAGCCGTCTTTTGCCCAAAACGGTTTCCAATTTACAGGAGGTCATTTCCAGAGGGGCGGATGTAACCGTATTTGCCCCGGAAAGCCTGGCGCAGAGTCTGGGCAGATTCAACACGGTGATCACTTACCCGGATTCCATACCGTTTTTAACGCCGTCGCTGGAGATTGTGCCGCTGCAGCTGCTGGCGTATTACACGGCAAAAGAAAAAGGCCTGCCCATAGACAAACCGCGCAACCTTGCCAAATCCGTTACCGTAGAATAAACCGAAAACACCTGCCGAAAACGAAAATACACATGCAGGCAAAAAAAGATCCCTTTCCGTTCTGCGGAAAGGGATCTTTCTGATTCGTTTATTTTTCTATGGTTTTGCAAGCCACAAACGAAATACCGGTTCCGAACAGATCCGGGATCACGGTATCGCCGGCTTTTACCGGAACTTCCAGCGTAATATCATCCAAAAGGCGCATGGCGTCAAACATTCTGCCCTTTGGTATGGCGCCGTTTGTTTTAACGGGGCAGCGCGGATATTCACCGCTGTTTGTGCGCACCGTTGAGGTAACCACACGCACGGGGTTTTTCAGTTCGTTTCTGCCGTATTCGGCGCCTCTTGGGCAGGCGTTTCCGGTAACCTTATAATCCTGCGCCTCATCCACCGTTAAGTGGCAGCCCTTGGGGCAGGTAATACAGATCAAATGTGTCATACTCACGCCTCCTCCTTTGCCGAAACCGTAATCTGACCGGAACGGATCTTATCCAGCAGCACTTTCGGCAGGGTGATCTTTTCCATTTCACCGGGCGCCATATGCTCCCTCTTGAAATGCGCGATCACGGTATCGCCGTCCGTTACCGTTATGCCGGATTTTTCAAAGATGCGGCGCACGCGGAAGAAGATCTCCGCCGTTTGTGCCGTGCGCCTGATCTTTTGCGGCACCGTGTAACTGACAAATTCGTTCGTTTTCAGTTCAATGCAGTCCTCCCGGCTCTTTTCCCCGTTTAAAACGAAATCCGCCGCCGCTTTGCCGGCACGCTGGCTCTCGCCCGTTACAAAATCCACAAGATCATGAACGTGCACCACATTGCCGCAGGCGAATATGCCGTTTGCGGAGGTTTCCATATTTTCAAAAACGACCGCGCCGTTCGTGCGGGGATCCATTTCGATCCCTGCCGTTCTGGTAAGTTCGTTTTCCGGAATCAGGCCAACGGAAAGCAAAACGGTATCGCAGTCAAACTGCATCTCCGTGCCGGGGATCGGTTTTCTGTCCGCCCCAACTTTTGCAACCGTTACGCCTTCCACACGGTTTTTGCCCTGAATATCAATAATGGTGTGGGAAAGATAAAGCGGAATATTAAAATCATTCAGGCACTGCACAATGTTTCTTTGCAGGCCGCCGGAATAGGGCATCAGTTCTACACAGGCAAGCACTTTTGCGCCCTCCAGCGTCATGCGGCGCGCCATGATCAGGCCGATATCGCCGGAGCCGAGGATCACAACGCGTTTGCCCACCATGTGCCCCTCTATATTCACATATCTCTGCGCCGCGCCGGCGGTTAGGATTCCGGCAGGGCGTGTGCCGGGGATGGAGATGGCGCCCCTTGTGCGCTCCCGGCAGCCCATGGCAAGCACAACGGCGCCCGCCTCCAGAATCTGATAACCGTTTTTGGAATTGATGCAGTGCACACAGCGGTCATTCGTGACCTGCAGCACCATGGTATCCGTCATCACTTCCACCTGGGTATCCTTGAGCATTTCAATAAATCTGCCGGCGTATTCCGGGCCGGTCAGTTCCTCTTTAAAATAGTGAAGGCCGAAACCGTTATGTATGCACTGGTTCAGAATACCGCCGAGTTCGCGGTCTCTTTCTATGATCAAAATCTTTTTCAGCCCGTTTTCATAAGCGGAAAGCGCCGCGGCAAGACCTGCCGGGCCGCCGCCGATCACGATAAGTTCATACATCACTTTACACCTCCGCTCTTCGTTTCTCCGGTCAAAATATAACTGCCGGTATCATCCTGCAAAACATCCTCATACGGAACATTTCTGAATTTTGCAATGATCTCCAGCACTTTGGGGCCGCAAAAGCCGCTTTGGCACCTGCCCATGCCTGTGCCGGCTCTTCGCTTAATGCCGTCCAGCGACACCGGCGGGATCGGTGATCTTAAAGCGTCCAGGATCTCGCCCTCCGTAATGGTTTCACAGCGGCAGATCACTCTGCCGTATGCGGGATCCTGCGCAATGATCCTGTTCTTTTCTTCGTTGGAAAGTTTTTTGAAACGCAGATGCTTTCTGGAATCCACAATATTTTCTTTTTTATTAAGCGCAAGCCCCTGATCCGCAAGCATTTTCACAGCCTCCAGCGCGATCGCCGGTGCGGCGGAAAGGCCGGGGGATTTAATGCCGGCAAGATCCAGAAAATGCTCTGCCGCAAATTCAATAATGAAATCATCCCTGTCCGTAACCGCGCGAACGCCGGTGAAATTCCTGATATTTTCCCTGAAAGCGATGGACGGCACGGATTTAACCGCCTTTTGCCGGATGAAATCCAGGCAGCGGGATTTGGTGGAAGTATCGTCCTTATCCCTCGGGTCCGCATTGGGGCCAACCAGCAGATTCCCGTGGCAGGTGTGCGTTACGAGCACGCCTTTCCCGTCCTTATCCGGGCACTGAAAGATCACGTGGTTTGCCCGTTTGCCCTCGCTGAGGTCAAGCAGGTAATACTCGCCCGCGCTGGGCAGCACCTTATAGGCAGGCTGCGCCACCATATTATGGATCGTATCGCAGTCCACCCCGGCGGCATTGATCACATAGTTTGCGTCCACACTGCCTTTGGGCGATTCAATATGCCAAACGCCGTCTTTTTTCTCTATGGAGGTAACCTCAAATTCCAGTTTTACCTCCGCGCCGTTTCGAACAGCGGTCTCGGCAAGCGCAATGCCGTATTCCCACGGATTTACGATTGCCGCCGTGGGCGCATACAATGCGCAGATCGCCTGATCAGAGATATACGGCTCCATTTTTCTGAGTTCTTCGGCGTCTACGATCCGCAGCCCCTCCACGCCGTTTTCGGTTCCGCGGCGATAAAGTTCCTCTACCTCTTTTTTATCGTCCTCAGAAAACGCAACAACCAGCGAGCCGATCTGCTGATACGGCACATCCAGTTTTTTGCAGAGTTCACCCGCCATTTTTGAGCCGGCAACATTCAAACGCGCCATAAGCGTGCCGGGCAGCGGGTCATAGCCGGCGTGGATAATAGCGCTGTTTGCCTTGGTGGTGCCGCAGCAAACATCGTTCTTTTTTTCCAGCACGGCAACACGCAGATTATATTTGCTGAGTTCATAAGCGCATGCCGCGCCGACGATTCCGGCGCCTATAACGGCAACATCATACATTTTTTACCCCTCCTGTATATGTGTATTTCTGTGTCTGTTACTGATAATCTTTTTCTGACTGAATGCTTGTTTCTTCCTCTGAATCATCTATATAAACGGTGGGATACCACGGATCCGAAAATCTGTAAGGATTGATTTCCCCGCGCGCGTCATACCACGCCTGCGGATAATGAACGGAATCATTGGGCGTTGCGCTGCTTTGCGCCGGCGCGCCGAGCGCGCAGACCACAACAAATTCAAAGCCGGGCATCCGCTGCGAATCCGAAACAACCGTAAGAATCTGATCTGTATCATAATCCAGTTTATATTCGGTTTCATATAAAAAGCGGTGATACAAGCGGTCTGTATAATCATTAAAGCTGATCGGCGTCATTTTTTGCGTAACATCATACGGAAACACATAGCCGCCGTCCTCATCGGGATCGGTATTCGTATAAAAGGCGCCGATCACGGTAAAATCATAATCCTCAAACAGTGTGGAATACGTGATCTTCTGCGAAGCGGCAAGGTAACTTTCCGCACTGCCGAACACACTTTCCAGATCGCACGCCCCGTCCGGCATACGGATCACCGTGTTAAAATCAAGCCCGTCCGCACGGTTTGAAAAGCTGAGCGCCGGCTGCGCGGACGCCGTGCTCTGCACAACGAAACTGCCGTAGCTGCACGCCTCTATGGAGAGATACCCGGTTGTTGCGGGCACCCTTGCGTATTGCTCGCAGTAATTTTCCCGGATCCCGGCGGGGAAATCCACATCCGGGTACTTTTCAATATACGGGCGCAAATAAGCGGTCTTTTCATAGCGGATCAATGCAAAACCGCCTGCCGCAACAGCAGCGGCGCACAGCACCGCCGCAACCGTGATCATGATTTTTTTGCCTTTCTGGGTTTTGAAAAAGGCTTTGACGGCATGCGCAGCGGATCTTGCTTTTCCGCCGGAATGTTTGCGTTCTGCGCCGGTTTCGCGGTCCGTATTTTGGCTGTTTTTACCGGCTTTGTGCCGTTTCTTTTTCGCGTTTGCCTCCGGCGGCGCCGCGTCCGCGCCGCTTTGCACAGCCGCGCTCTGTTTCGGCTTGTGAAATTCTATTTTGCCAAAGTTCTTTTCCCGCTCTTCCTTTTGCTTTTTGTAATCACCAAGCAGTTCGCCGATCTCATCCGGCTTTTTGGTTTCGTTTTTATCGCTCATACGCCTGCCGCCTTTATAAACCTGCGTTTCGCGCCCTGAACGGCTGCGGCAATCATTTCATCCAGATTTTCTATTTTACTTTCCGCCGTTTCCACATCCTGCGGTTTCGGGCGGGTGCGCGGGTGTTTTGGCGTAAACACCGTGCAGCAGTCCTCATACGGCTGAATGGACGTATCAAAGGTATCGATTTTTCTGGAGACCGCAATGATCTCATCCTTATCCATACCGATGCACGGGCGGAACACCGGGAGTTTTGCCACACTGTCCGTACACTGGAGGGCATAGATGGTCTGGCTGGCAACCTGACCTAAGCTCTCCCCGGTAATGAGCGCGCGGCAGTTCTGATTTTCGGCAATGATATTGCTGATCTTCATCATAATGCGGCGCATCACCAGCGTAAAATACTCCTCCGGGCAGGAATCGCGGATCGCCTCCTGTATCTCTGTAAACGGCACAACATAGGTTGTGATCGTGCCGCAGTAGGCGGAAACTTTTTTCAGCAGATCCATCACTTTCATTTCCGCAAGTTCGCTTGTGTAGGGCGGCGAGGCAAAGTGAACGGCAACCAGCTCAATGCCCCGTTTTGCCATCATATACGCCGCAACGGGCGAATCAATGCCGCCGCTGATAAGCACTGCCGCCCTGCCGCTGGTGCCTGTGGGCATGCCGCCGGCGCCTTTGATATTGTTGCCGCGCACAAACGCATAATGATCTCTGATCTCCACGGTAACGGTAACATCCGGGTTATGCACATCCACTTTTAAATGGTTAAATTTTTTCAGCAGCGCGCCGCCGAGTTCGCGGCAGATTTCCGGCGATTTGAGCGGGAATTTTTTATCACTGCGCTTTGCCTCTACTTTAAAGGTGGAAACAAGGGAAAGCTCATCCGCCAGATATTCCCTTGCCGTTTTCACAATGCTTTGCATATCCTTTTCGCACACGGCCGCGCGCGAATACGCCGCAATGCCGAACACCTTGCCAAGCCTTTCGGCAACTTCGTCCAGATCCACCCCATCCGGCGCCTCCACCATAATGGTGGACTGGCTTTTTGTAAATTTAAATTCGCCCAGATCCGCTAAATGGCGGCGCATATTTTTGATCAAAACATCTTCAAAGGTATTGCGGTTAAGCCCTTTTAAAACAAGTTCTCCGTTTTTTACAAGTATAATTTCTTTCATGTCTACCTCGGGTGTTTTTCTGTTAAGTCTTTTATGGCGGCGGCGCATCGTTCGCAGTCCTGCCGTGTATTAAAGCGCGAAAAGCTGATGCGAATGCTCTTGTCCGCCGTTTCGTCGCTCAGGTGCATGGCGGCAAGCACATGGCTCTTTTTGCCCTTGGCGCACGCCGAACCGTTGCTGACATATACTTCGTATTTAGAGGACAGTTCCTGCACAATCGTTTGGCTGCGCATAAACGTGGGAATATATACATTTAATATATAGGGCGACGCGTTTTCATCGCTGTTGAACCGGATGCCGTCTATGCCGCTTAACTTTTCTTTTAAATAGGCATTCAGTTCCCCGACCGCCCTGCTCTGCATCTGCAAATCGGGCAGCGCCGCCGCAGCGGCTCCGAACCCTGCGATAAGGGGAGACGCCTCCGTGCCCGGGCGCATGCGCTTTTCCTGCTCCCCGCCGAATGTGCGGGGCAGGATTCTTGCGCCTTTTTTTATGTAGAGCGCGCCGGTTCCCTTTGGGCCGTGAATTTTATGAGCCGTTACAGAAACAAGGTCCGCCCCTAATTTTTTGGGGCTGAATTTCACTTTGCCGAACGCCTGCACACAATCCGCATGGAAAAGGGCGGGCGCTTTTTTCATCTCTATGATTCGTTTAATTTTATCCACCGGCAGAACCGAGCCGATCTCGTTATTGATATACATGGCGGAGACCAGAATCGTTTTCTCGTTCACCGCCTGGGCAAAATCCGCGGCGCTTATGTTGCCGTGCTGATCCGGCATCAGTTTTATAACCTCAAAGCCCTGCTTTTCCAGTTCATCGGCAGCGGCAAGAACACTTTCATGCTCAATTGCCGTGGTCACGATCCGGTTCCCCGCGCGCCGCTTTGCCGCGCAGGCGCCGAAAAGGGCAAGGTTGTTTGCCTCCGTTGCGCCGCTTGTAAAATAAACTTCTTCTTTTTCGCAGCCCAGCACACGGGCGACCGCCTCTCTTGCCGAGATCAGCGATTTTGCCGCCTCTATTCCCGCCGCGTGCAGGCTGGAGGGATTGCCGAAATTTTCCGTAAGCATATAATTTACGGCGTCCGCCGCCTCCCTGCACGGCTTGGTTGTGGCGCTGTTGTCAAGATAAACTGCCATTTCTTATCATTTCCCTGATTTTCATAATTCCTATCTGCGTTTTCGCGTCCTTAAACTCTCCGTTCATCACACGCCAAAACGCCTCTTCAAGCGGCACTTTATACACATCCAGCCGCTCATCCTCATCCAAATGCTGCTCGCCGTACTGCAGATCCCTTGCAAGATACAGGCGGATGATCTCGCCGCAGTAACCGGGCGTGGGGTAAAGTTCGCCGATATATTTGAATTCGCCCGCCGTGCAGCCGCACTCCTCGCTGAACTCACGCTTTGCCGCCTCATCCGGATCCTCGTCCTTTTCCAGTTTGCCTGCCGGGATCTCAAAAATCGTTTCCTTATACGGCGCGCGGAACTGCCGCACCAGCAGCACTTCCTTTTCTTCGGTTAAGCCGATAACGGCAACGCCGCCGTTGTGATCCACGATCTCCCGCTTGGCGTGGGTGCCGTCCACCAGCGTAACGGTATCTTCGTGCACGGTGATGATCCTGCCGTTAAAGATGCCCGTGCTCTCCTCCGTCTGCTCAAAATACCCAAGCGCGATGGATTCCACATCCTCTATCTTTTCCGCAATGAAATCCGCGCCGGCTTCGATCAGCTCAAATTTGGTGCCGTAACCCCAAAGCACGCCAACGGAAAGCATTTCGTTTGCCTTGGCGCCGGCAATATCATATCTTTTGTCGCCAACCATAAAGGTGTTTTCATTGTTCACACCCATGGTGGTCATACACCGGGTAATGATGCTTGCTTTGGATTCACAGTCCGCAGTAAAGCTGACGCCACAAACGCAGTCAAAATACTTCATAACATTAAAGCGCTCCAAAAGCGTTTCAATATATTTCTGCGGTTTGGAGGAGGCAATGCCGATCTTTAAACCGTCCTTCTTCAAAGCGGAAAGCAAAATGTCTATCCCGCCGTAAAGTTCGCTTTCGAAAACGCCCTGGTTGGTATATCTTTCCCTGTACTTTTTCACCAGCTCCAGCGCCGTCTGCGGGTCTGCCCCAAACCGTTCCTGAAACGTAACAAGCAGCGGAGGGCCTATAAAGAACTCCAGTTCGTTTTCATCCTCCGGCACCGCATACCCAAACGCCTCCAGCGCGTATTTCGCGCTTTTTACAACACCGGGCGCGGTTGCGCAGATCGTTCCGTCAAAATCAAAAATAACAGCTTTAAATTTCATAAAATACCCCTGTATGCACGTGATCTGAACGAATTATGAAACGGCTGGTCAGCCGAGTTTTGCCATAAATTTTTCACGGATTACGGCAAAGCGCTCGATTGTGCCGCCGCCGATCCTTTCGCCCTTTTCATTTGTTGCCTCAACCGAGAAAACGATCTTTCTGCCGCGCACTTCACGGATCTCGGCACGGGCGGTGATCGTTTCGCCGGTTTTGCTTGCACGGTCGTGCGTAACGTCTATGCGCGTTCCCACCGTGGTTTCGCCCTCTTCCAGATAGGGCTCAACTGCCGCGCACGTTGCGTTTTCCATCAGCGCGATCATATACGGCGTTCCCAGCACCGGGAGCGATCCGCTGCCTGCGGCAACCGCCGTGTTCTCCCCGTTTACAACCAGTGTTTTTTCGGCAAAAGCGCCGCTCTTAACTTCTTTCATAAACAAACCTTTCCCGCATTTGCGCGTGTTTGGATTTGCCGTAAATACGGCACGGGTTCTCTTCAAAGTATAACATAATTCTATTAGTAATACAATATTAATAATTATGCACCGGATCATGCAAAACACATCCGCCGCAAAACAGGCTGCCGGAGCACGCCGCCAATAAGCAGTGGTATTTTTCAAAAGAATATGGTACAATACTATTCAGTTTAACACCTTGTGAAACGGAGGGAAAATATGAAAGAGGGGCAGCGCAGGATCTATCTGCTGGACGAACTCAGGGGCTTTGCCATTATCTGTATGGTGATTCACCATACGTTTTACGATATCGGCTTTGTGCTGCACTACGATATCGGCTACAGGATCTTTAATTTTTTATGCATCTTTCAGCCCTTGTTCTGGGCAATCTTCATCATTACCTCCGGCATTTGCAGCCGTCTTTCCAGAAACACCGTGCGGCGCGGCGCCATCGTGTTTGCCGCCGGCCTTGCCGTAACGCTTGTTACCGCCGCCATCATGCCGGCAATCGGCATTACGGGCGCGGAGATCTATTTCGGCGTGCTATCCTGCCTTGGGCTTTCCATGATCATCACGGGCGCTTTTATGCCGCTGATCAACAAACTGGGCAAAAAAGGCTCCATAGCGGGCATGGCGGTCTCCGCCGCGCTTTTTCTTGCGTCGTATTCCATTAGCGAGGGCATGCTGCTTTTCGGCCTGATCGAACTGCCCGCGCGGCTCTATACCTCCAATGCCTTCGCGTTTCTCGGTTTCCACAACGGCAGTTTCTATTCTGCCGATTATTTTCCGCTGATTCCGTGGCTGTTTCTGTTTCTGTTCGGCGCGTTTCTGGGCAAATGGGCAAAGGACGGCGCCCTCCCCGGCGGGTTTTACAAAAGCCGCGTTCCATTCCTGCAAAAGGTGGGCAAAAACAGCCTTTGGGTGTATCTGCTGCACCAGCCGGCGCTCTACGCAATTATGTATCTCATCAGTTTTATACAACTGCTGTTTGTTTAAAACCGCAGAAAAAGATCCCGCATCGGGGGCATTTACACCTGCCGAAAGCGGGATCTTTTGATTCACTGCGATTCATTCATCGTTTCATAAGGATACCAGAACTCCTCATTTTTATACGGGTTTTCACGGCCTTTCAGGTCATACCAGATCTGCGGATATTTCGGATTCGGATTCTCATACGCGGCGGCGGTATTCACCGTTTCGCTCTCTCCGTCCCGAATCATTCTGGCAAGGATCACAATGCGGCAGTCCGCCCGGTAAGAACGCGTATCCACCTCTCTGGTGCAGGTGGAAAGGGTCAGGATCTTATCGTTTGCATTTACATCCACATCTGTGTAATACAGGGTGCGCTTGTTCACCTCTGCCATATAACCGTCATAATTCAACCCGCCCATATCCGGATAAACGTAGTTAAAAACATAGCCGTTATCCTCATCGGCGGAGGCGGTAGTAATAAACACCGCAAAGATCTTCCATTTGTGCATCTCGGTGCGGATGTTGTACTCTATAATAGGATGTTCCCGATAATACTCAATGTCCGAATACTGCGGCAGTTCGGAAAAGACCGTGTCATCCAGCCAGTTATGCCCGTGGATGACCGTATTCATATACCCCAGATTCGGATCGCTCAGGTAATCCATAAAGATCGTACCGCGCGATTCGCGCTCTCTGTCAAAATTATGGTTCAGATAATACTCGTTGTCATCAGCCTGAACAACCGGGTAATCTATATCCGTGCCTTCAATCTTGATCCAGCCCACAAAATCCTGATTTCTGTTGTAATATTCCTGATAAACAGCAGGCACCGTAGTTGTCTCGTCCGGTGCTGCCGCGCTGGTCGGTTCGGTCTCTGCCACAGGTTTATCAAAAAATCCGCCGCTGTACAGCAGGTAAGCCGCTGCCGCCGCAGCAATAACCAAGATCACGGTCACGGCAACCGCAATTTTTTTCTTTTTGCTCAATGTTATCCCTCTCAGATTTTCCGGTGCCGCTTACAGGATATACTCGTTTTCCTTAAGCAGGCGCCTTTTTTCATCCCACAGTTTCTGTGAAAGATCCACATAATACGTGTGCGGATTTTCAAATCGTTTCACTTCGTCCCACAGCGTGCCGATCTGTTCACGGCAGTAATTTTTAATGGCGTCCAGGCTTGGCAGTTCGTACACCAGTTTGCCGTTTTTGAAGATCGGCTCCTGAAGATCGCGCACCGTGTAATCGGTCAGGGTTTTTGTTTTCCAAACGGCATTCGGATCAAAGATCGTGTGCGGCTCGTTCTCGTTGATCACTTCATCCCTAAGGCAGAGTTCATCCGCAAGCGCCTTGCCGCTTTCCCGGTCATAAAATCTGTAAAGGCGCTTAAAATGCGGATTGGTGATCTTGGCGGTGTTTTCGCTGATCTTGATCTTTGGAATGATCCCGCCGTTTTCATCCTCTACGGCGGCAAGCTTGTATACGCCGCCGAAAACCGGCGAACTTTTGGCGGTGATCAGCCGTTCGCCCACGCCGAACGTATCGATCTTCGCGCCCTGCATCATCAGATCACGGATCAGATATTCATCCAGCGCGTTGGACGCCGTGATCTTGCAGTTCGGCAAACCGGCGTCATCCAGCATTTTTCTGGCTTTTTTGGAAAGATAGGAGATATCGCCCGAATCCAGCCGGATGGCGAAATCCGTGATCCCCTGGGGAACAAGAATGTTTTTAAACGCTTTAATCGCGTTCGGAACACCGCTTTTCAGCGTGTTATATGTGTCCACCAGCAGCGTTGCGCTGTGGGGATAGAGTTTGCAATACGCCTCAAACGCCTCATATTCCGAATCAAACATCTGCACCCACGAATGCGCCATCGTGCCGCCGGCAGGCACACCGTAAAGTTCATCCGTAAGCGTGCAGGCAGTACCGGCGCAGCCGCCTATGTACGCCGCGCGCGCACCGATGACCGCACCGTCCGCGCCCTGCGCCCTGCGCGAGCCGAATTCCAGCACGGTTCTGCCCTGGGCAGCGCGCACAATGCGGTTTGCCTTGGTTGCAATCAGCGACTGATGATTGATCTGGAGCAGCAAAAATGTTTCAATCAGCTGCGCCTCGATCGCCGGCGCGCGTACCGTTATTATCGGCTCATAGGGAAAAACAGGCGTACCCTCCGGCACGGCGTAAATATCGCCCGTAAAACGGAAATCCGCAAGATAGTTCAAAAATTCCTCGTCAAAAAGATTTTTGGAACGCAGATAATCAAGATCTTCCGCCGAAAAATGAAGGTCTTTTATATAATTTACGATCTGCTCCAGCCCCGCTGCAATAGCAAAGCCGCCGCCGTCCGGCACAGAGCGGAAAAACACGTCAAAATAAGCGTTTCTTTTATGGATGCCGTTTTTAAAATATCCGCCTGCCATCGTCAGTTCATAAAAGTCGCAAAGCATGGTCAAATTTCTGTTTTCCATCCTATATTTCCCCTTTACACGCGGTTGGTAATTTCCACATTAATAGACGCCAACACGTCCAGCACTTCTTCATTTAACCGATCGTCATTAGACGCCGTGCAGCGCGCGTCGATTTTGATCTCGCTCTCCGGCAGCGCCGTTTTCGCAAGCACCGCATTGGAGAGCACACATATGTTGCTCACAACGCCGCAAAGTTCTATTGAATCATACGCCGCTGTTTTCAGATATTCGTAAAGCGCGTCAGATCCATATGTGCTCTTCTCAAAATACAGATCCTCTTCCCGCGCCTCCTGCGCGGTGTTGCCGTACAGACAGTGCCCGTTTGTGCCCTTGATGCAGTGTTCCACCGGAATGCTGCGGCCTTCCCGGGTCTTAAGATAATCCCTGCCGTGGGTATCCATCGTAAAAAGAATGTCTCCACCGGCTTTTCGGCATTCCCTTATTTTTTCGCAAATGCACCCGTCAAGCGCCTTTGCCTTTTCAAAACCAAGCGAACCGCTCACAAAATCATTCTGGTAATCCACAACAATCAAACAGCGTTTCATATCCGCACCCCATACTCCAATAATTATGATCACTACTATAATACCCTTAAAAACGCCCGAATGCAAGTGCATTTGTAAAGCGCAGAAAAGGAAGCGCAGGCTCACCCTGCCAAAAGGAACCCATTCTCATGTATTGCAACCCGTAAAGCGGCACATAAATCTGCGCCGCGCAAAAAATCGCGCAAACATAATACGCACGATCTTCAAGCACTTTTCCTTCGCTTATCGCTTGACAAATGCCCCGTCATATATTATTATATTCCTTGCAAACCTCTTCATTTTATGCATAGATTTCGCAAGCCGGGCAACCAACGCAGAATTTTCAGTCCCGCCGCAAATCAAAAATCTATACTCTTATCGAGGTGTAACTCAGTTTGGCT
>HF991819.1 GCA_000431535.1 Clostridium sp. CAG:678 | reverse complement strand
GTTCTGGTTTCAGACGGCATCACGTTTGGTGAAAACACGGTTCTGCCCACCTCATATATCTATGATGATGCCGGCAGGAACACAAAAAAAATAATTCAAACAACAGATGGCGCAGCAGAATTTTCGGTTCAGTACGATGAAAACGGCATGCTCACCGGCAGCGGAGCAAATGAGATCACCGCCCGGTATACCTATGATGAAAGCGGTCAATTGATCAGAACGAATGACCGCTATGCGGAAAATACTTTGGTATACGAGTATGACAGCCGCGGCAATATGATCTCCAAAAAGCAGTATGATTACTCAACAGGTGATCTGAACGGCTTAGCACCAAAGGAAACCACAACATTTACCTATGCAAACAGCGGGTGGAAAGATCAGCTTGTGTCAATAAACGGCGAAGAACTGACTTATGACGAGAACGGAAATCTGCGCACATACGGAGACAAAACATTCAGTTGGTGCCACGGCACACGGCTGGAGAGCATAACAGAATGACGAGAACGGAAATTTGCGCACATACGGAGAAAAAACCTACAGCTGGAGCCACGGCACAAGGCTGGAGAGCATACAAGACGGAGAAAACGAGTATAGTTACATCTACGATGAAAACGGAACAAGATTTTCAAAGACTGTAAA
>HF991818.1:48778-61613 GCA_000431535.1 Clostridium sp. CAG:678 | reverse complement strand
AGAAAAACTGCTTAATAAGGAGGCATAATCATGAAAGAAAAATACACTAAGCCGATTGCAAATATTGAAGTTTTCCAAACACTGGATGTGATTACAACCAGCGGTGATATCCAACCCGGCGATACGGATGTTTCTTTTGGGGATTAAAATTATTTGTCAAAATTTCTTTTCCGGATATTCATATCTGTTATAAAAACCTTACATTTATTTGCTTTTTGTTTGACTTTAACGGCTGATTATGTTACTTTAAAAGTGCGGTAAGCTTTCTCAGATGAAAAGAGGGATTTTTATGGAAGATAAAGAATTTGAGCAGGAAATGAAAAAAGCAGACGAAAACCGAAAAAAAGAAAAGATGCTTAAAGATCTGGATTTTGACGATGAAAAACGTCTGCTTATTGAAATAAACGATAAACTCGGCGTAATAAAGTCCAGATTAGGCTTTATCATTTCAGCAGGTGTGATTCTTTTCTTTGTTTGGCTGTTTTTCATCTTGTTTTCCGGTGTATAACAAAAGCCCGAGATCGGTTAAGATCCCGGGCTTTTTGCGCTTATTTTTCAAGAAACGCTTTTGTTTTATCAAGAAAGATATCCATTTCCTCATCCGTGCCGATCGTGATGCGCACGTATTTATTTATCCTCGGCTTATTGAAATATCTTATAAAAACTTTTTGAGCCTTTAGATATTCAAAATATTCTTTCATATCCTTGTTTGGGTGGGCTGCCATTAAAAAGTTTGTTTGGGAATCCAGCACTTCAAAGCCAAGATCCTTTAACTCGCTTTTAACTCTTTCGCGTGTTTTTATCACTTTGGAAACGGTTTCTTTAAAATAGGCAACATCGTTGATTGCCGCCGTTCCCGCCGCCATGGCAAGGCTGTTTACTGTGTAGCTGTTGTAGGAATTTTTTACCGCTTCAAGCGCGCTGATCAGTTTTTCACTGCCTATTGCGTAGCCGATCCGCATTCCGGCAAGGCTGCGGCTTTTTGAAAACGTGGCGGTAACAAGCAGGTTTTCATATTTTTTTGTGAGCTCGGTGCTTGAATAACCGCCGAAATCCACATATGCTTCATCAATGATCACAACGCAGTCTTTGTTGTATTCCATTATTTTTTCAATGAATTCTCTGCCTTCGCCAAGCGAGGTGGGGGCGTTTGGGTTTGGAATTACCACGCCGCCGTTTTCCGCCCGGTAATCTTCAATACGGATCCGAAAATCTTCACCAAGAGGATGGGTTTTGTAAGGAATTCCAAACAGTTCGCACCAAACGGGGTAAAAACTGTATGTGATATCGGGGTAGGCGATCGGTATATTGCTGTTAAAAAAAGTTTGAAATGAAAGCGCCAGCACATCGTCCGAGCCGTTGCCGATAAACACGTTTTCCTTTTTTACGCCGTAATAGGCTGCGATTGCCGCTTTGAATTCGGCTGCATTGGCATCCGGATAAAGTTTCAGGCAGGCGCAGTCAAACCGGCGGATCGCCTCAAACACTTTGGGCGACGGCGGATACGGATTTTCATTTGCGTTCAGTTTTATAATATTTTTTTCTTTGCTTTGCTCGCCGGGCACGTAAGGCTCAACGTTTCTTAGATTATCTGTCCATACATGTTTCATAGTTTTACCTCTAAGATATTATATCAGCATCCCGGCGCGTTTTCAAGGGCGTCTGCCGGATGAGCGTACGGTTTTTTACTCGGTTACGGCGCTTTCTTAAAAATCTGTTGTTCATGCACAGCTTTTATGCTAAAATATATGGTGTTTTAGCGGAGGTGTTTTTATGGAAATATTAATTCTTATCTTGCTTGCCGTGCTTGTGGTTTTATGCGCGGCGGTACTTGTAGTTGCTTTAAAGAATAAACCGGTGCGGGAGGATACCGGCGAAAAGATCAGACCTGTAACTGAAAAACTGGATAATCTTTCCGGCAGGCTGGATTATCTTTCCAGCCAAACGGATAAATCCCTGCGCGAAGTTTCAAAAAGCATGCAGGATCTTACGGAAAAGAATTATCAGCAGATGATCAAAGTAAACGAAACGCTGACGGAGAATTCCGATAAGCAGGCGGAAAAGATCTCCGCGTCGATCACCAGAATGCAGGAGAGCAATGAGAAAAAACTGGATGAAATGCGCAAAACGGTGGATGAAAAACTTGCCGAAACGCTCAACCAGCGGCTCAACGCCTCTTTCAAAACGGTTTCCGAGCAGCTTTCCAACGTTTACAAAAGCCTTGGGGAGATGAAAGAACTCTCCTCCGGCGTTACGGATAATGTGAAAAGTTTGAATAAAGTGCTCACCAATGTAAAGGCAAGGGGCACCTGGGCGGAAGTGCAGCTTGGAAATATTCTGGATGAAACGATCCCCAATATGTATGATACCAATGTGAAAACGAATCCCGCCTATGACGGGCGTGTGGAGTTTGCCGTTCGTATTCCGGCTAAGGAGAACGACGAGATCACATATCTGCCGATCGATTCCAAATTCCCCATGGAGGATTATATCAGGCTTTCCGCCGCTGCCGAAAACGGCAATTATGACGAACTGGAAAAGGCAAGAAAAGCGCTTGAAACAAGGGTTAAGGACGAGGCAAAACTCGTTAAAAAATATATTGCGCCGCCCGGCACAACGCCGTTTGCAATTTTGTATCTGGCAACGGAAGGGCTTTATGCTGAGATCGCATCCGGCAAAAGCGGCATTGCGGAAACGCTGCAGGCGCAGGGCGTGATGATCGCCGGCCCAAGCACCATCACCGCGCTGCTCAATTCGCTTGCCATGGGCTTTCGCACGATCGCCATCAATAAAAAAGCGAACGAAGTGTGGAAAGTGCTTGGCGCGGCAAAAACCCAGTATGAAAAATTCGGCACGCTGCTCCAAAAGGCAAAGGATAAGATCGAGGCGGCAGGAAAAGCGCTGGATGAAGCGGATCACCGCAATTCCATTATTCAGAAAAATCTGAAAAGTGTGGAAACGCTGGAAACAAATGCCGCAAACGATATTTTGGGCATTGAAGAATAGGCTGTATATAACGATCCCGCAAACGGTTTGACCGTCTGCGGGATTTTTATCTGTATGCTTTTATGTTTATCGCTGTTTCAGATCGTCAAAATACCGAAACAGCGGCAGGCACTCTTTAAAAAATCGTTTGTAGGCGCCGCAGTAATCGGCGCTCTGCCTTTCCCGTTTGCAGCCGCCTGCACGGCATAGCCGGAAATATTCGCATGCTTTGCAGGTTTCAGGAGCGTTGCCGCTTTCTTCAATAAACCGCTTAGCTGTTTCGCAAAACGCAATATCCGAAAAAGTGTTTTTATGGATGTTTCCAAGCAGGTAATCATCCGTGCAGTAGAAATCGCAGGGGTAAATATTGCCGTTGCCCTCGCAGACGAACTGGCGCGCGCAAAAGCCGTTCATGCCGCACTGCTCCGCGGCGCCGCCAAGGTACAGGCGCACCCAGTTGTCAAACTGGCGAACGCTGATATATCTGCCCTTTTTGTAATCCGCTGCATACAGTTTAAACACATCGCAAAGGAAATTTCCGTATTCGCTTTCCGTCATAAACAGATCGTTTTCTCCCTTATAACCGAACGGTTTCAGGCAGGGGATAAACTGTATGTTTTGAAACCCTTCGCTTTTAAAAAAACGATAGATCTCTTTTCCGCGCTTTGCCGAATAACCTGTTAAAACAGATAGAATGTTGAACTGCGCTTTGTGCTTTTTTAAGATTTCGGCGGCTTTCAAAATTTTGTAAAAGGCATTTTTTCCGCTTTCATCTTTTCTGAATCGGTTTGCGTCAAAATCGCCGTCCAGGCTCAGCCCGGTCAGGAAGTTATTGTTCGCAAGAAACGCCGCCCATTCGTCATTGATCAGCGTTCCGTTTGTCTGTATACTCAAAAAAACAGGGCTGTTTTTTTGGTTTCGTTTTTTCAGATCGTCAACAAAGTTTTTAAAATAATCCAGACCCGCCAGTGTCGGTTCGCCGCCCTGAAAAACAAAGGAAACGGGCGCGCCGTCTGCAAAATCCAGCGCTTTTTCGATCAGCGCCTGTTCTGTTTCACGCGTCATGATCCCATATTCATTTTGCGTTCTGTTTTCTGCCACATCCCTGTAAAAGCAATATGCACACCTCAGGTTGCACAGCGCGGATGCTGGCTTGATCATAATGGACAGCGCCGGCATGGCCACACTCCTTATAAATCATTTTTTTCAAACCTATTTATTTTTTCGGCTTAACGGCGGCAGAAAACGCGCCGGGCGTTACGCCGTATTCTTTTTTTAAAACGGCAATAAAGTGAGATTTTGAACTAAAACATACTGCTTTGCATACAGAGGGAATGCTTGCGCCTTCCCACAGCAGCGTCCTTGCCGCCTCCAGCCGCTGCTTTAAAATATATGCGCCCAGCGCTGTGCCCGTCTCCTTTTTAAACAGGTGGGACAGGTAATCTGCGGACAGACCAAGTTCTTTTGCAATTTCACAAACGGTCAGTTTTCTGCCTAAATTTTTGCCGATATAGGCAACGCATCTTCTTACATGCGGCGAAAACCGGTTTTCTTTCTTGGATTCTGCAACCTTTTGCGTCAGTTCATAAATGTTTTTTACAGGCAGCCCATCACTTCGGCGTCGCTGTTCAGCTTATCCATGGTTTTGATAAATCGGTCTGAAAACAGATACGCCTCTTCTTCGCGCAGACCGCCCTGAATGGCATATCGGGTTGCCAGTGTGATGCTGCTTACCGCCATGTATTTTCGCTGCATCAGGCTGTTTTCACTCATTGTGCCAACAAAAATACCGCCGTCGGCATGGCGCTTGATCTCTTCAATCAGCCGGTTTACATTGCCCTGCTCAATGCAGGAAAACAGGCGGATCTCATCCCGGTAGGGCGTATGCGCACTGCGGTTTTCCGTTTTGCCCGCCGAATCGCATATCTGGTCGGAAACAAAATTTATGCTCAGAAGTTCATCATATTTCATTTTGCATCACTCCTGATCTAAGCATACCGCCATCGCGCTGAAAATGTCAAATTTCCGCTTTGATTAACAGCGGTTTTCTGTTATCAGCACGGAAAAAGGATATGCTTTCCGCTCAGCCTAAAAAATGCGCCAGCAGAGCGATGAGAACGGCAATCGCCGCCAATACGGCAACGATCTTGATTCCTCTGCTTACCGCGTCAAACATATTGGTGGGCATAATCTGCAAAACGCCGAAATGCAGTTTTTCTTTCACTTTTTTGCCTATGATATCCCGGTATCTCAGATCATATGTATCGTAAGTTCCGTCTTTTTTTAAGCTGATCATGCGCACGCCGCGGTCCAGCCCCGGCCCGTAAACGTGGAACCCGGCGCCCTGGGTATAGCCAAGGTCAATCCCGCGCACGGTTCCGTGAAAGGAATTGTTGTGGTCGTGCCCGAAATAGATGCCTTTTACATCGCCTTTTTGCGCCATGGCGTCAAATTCTCCGCTGTTTTCCATAGGATCTGCCGGGGATTCTTTCATAAATCCTTCCGGATTCACTTTTTCCCTGTTTAGGATATACCATTTGCCCGCGTGGTTTCGGAATCCCTGCTGGGCGCCTTTTACGTTTTTCTTTACCTCAAGCAAAAGCTCCATAACTTCCGGCACGGGTATGTGCTGAATTACAATGGACGGCACAACATGCCCCAGTTTTTTCTCATATGCGTCTCTTACGCTTTTGTACCATTCGATCTGGTTTTTATGAACGTGATCATAACCCACCTGCAGGCTGGAATGGCTGTCTATCAGATAGAGCAGAAATTTCGGCTCTCCGTTATCCTCAATTTCTATCACCTGATTGGCGCAGCCGTCTATCCCCGGCGTGTCCTCCCCGATAAAGCAGTCTATTTTTTTGTAGATCTCAAACTGTTCTTTGTTGGAAAGGCCCACCTGCCTGTCATGATTGCCGAAACATACGGCAAACGGGATCTTTCTGGAAACGGCAGGGTAGGTGAGTTCGCGCAAAACGCGCTCCACCTTTTCCGCATTGCCCTTAAAACTCATTTTGCCCCAGATCTGATCGCCGGAATATACGATCAGATCCGGCTTTTCCTTATCGATTGCCGTGTTGATCAGATTTAACGTGTCCGGGCTGACCTTGGCGCCCTCCTGCGTGTCCGCGATCTGCATGATCTTGAATCGCTCGCCTTTAAAACTCAGTTTCATATTTCTTCTCCGTTTCTTAAATATAGATTATGAATACTTAAATTTTCCGTAAAGTATGGGTTGGGTATATGTTGCCTGCTGAATCAGTCTTGTGCTTGCGTGAATTTTTTCCACGGCTTTACGCACAGAATTGTAATGATTGCTGCCGCAGCAGCCAGTGCAAGCCACAGGATAAACAGCGCGCGCCAGCCGTCGTCGGTTTCCAGTATTGCGCCGGCGCCCATATTCAGCAGCCCGCAGCCGATATATGCAACGGCGTTCAGCAGGCCGCCAACCGTTCCCGTTCTGCCGTATTTTGAAAAATGCAGCGGCACCATCGTGATCAGCATAACATTGATCGCAAACATGGAATTTGTGATTCCTGCCATGCAGATCAGCGCAAGAACGGCGATCTTCGTTCCCGCTGTCATCAAAAGGATCAGAAATGCTGCCGCTATGCCGAAAAATGCAGCGGAGGTGGCAAGTTCGTTCTTTAACTTTTTGTTCAGCGCTTTCGCAAGATAAGCGCCCGTTACGTTGATGACCGGCAAAACCATCGTCAGCAGCAGCGAAAGACTCGTTCCCATATTATAGTTGCCTTCCAGAAACGTGGGAATCCACTGCGTAACGCTGTCTTTCAGCGTGCCTTGGATCGCAATGGGGATCATCAGTGCCGCCGTGCCGCTGATCAAAAGGATTTTTACAAGCTTTTTCCCGGAAACGGCGGTTGGCGCAGTTTGAATTGCCTCATCCATTCGGTTTTCTACCTTAGGTATCTTCTTCATCCCGGATGTTCCGATAAACCAGTATACCGCGGCGATAATGACCAGCGCGCCGCACACGGCGAAAACATATCTCCACTCTGCAAAAAGCAGGGTAACCAGGCTTACGCCATAGCTGGCAAGCGTTCCGAGCGGTACGGTTGTTGAGATATCTACGCCGAATTTCACTTTTTCGCCCTCGTTGTAATAATCCCCGGCAAGTTTCAGAATCGGCGCCCACACAAGCGACTGCGCAATTCCGTTCAGCGCCCACAGCACGAGCAGCGCAGTATAGGACTCGCTGAACAGGAATATAAACAGATTGCTCAGGCCGGAAAACAGTACGCCGGCAAAAATCAGCAGTCGTGCGGAAATTTTGTCGCAAAGAACGCCGCTGAACAACTGTCCCGCGCCGTAACAGATAAAGAAAGCGGAAGATACTGCCGCCGTCTCACTCTGCGTAAAAGCGCCGCTGCCCAGCAGTTCAGGCATAACGGCGGAAAAATTCAGCCTGCATATGTATGTGGAAAAATACGCGATCCAGGAAAGCAGAAAAAGTCTGCCGTTATATGCGTTTTTGTATCCAAAGCGTTTTTTCATATATTCTTTGCCCTTGTAATGTGTTTTCAACTTCATTATAATACAAATAGAAAGCAATTTAAAGAAAAATTATTTTTAGAGAGGGAATAAATATGCTTTTTCAATCTGTATCTCAAAAGTATCTCGGTCTGCTTGATCAGAGCGGCGTTTTTGATAACACCGTTTCCACTGCATACCCGCAGACCGCAGTATATCAAATGATAAAAAAACATCTGGAAGAAAAGTCAGGCAAGCGTAAAAAGGTGCTGATTTACGGGCTGGACGGTGCCCGCGCGGATTCTATGTTTTATCTTGTGCAGGGCAATCGGGAAAAGATAACCGGTTATAACTGCAAAAGTCCTTACAGCGCCGTAACGTATCTGAAAGAAAAAGGCGGTCTGTTTTTAAGCTATGCCGGCGGAGACAAAAACCTGCCGGAAACGATACAGGAAACAAGCACCGCGCAGGGCTGGGCGTCCATTTTGACCGGCAAGTGGGGTGTGGAAAACGGCGTGGTCAGGCATGTTACCAAAAAAGATTCCGTTCCCACCATACTGATGCAGGCTGCCCAAAACGGAATCAGCGCTTTGTTTGCCTCTATATGGCCGGATCATTTTACCGTTACGTATAAAAACGAGATCAAAACCGCCAAAGAAAAAAATCTGCCGCTCGTGTTTAAGCAGGTAAACGATGAAGCTGAACTCCAGAATACGGTTTTGACCGCAATAGATAACGGTGTGGATATTTTGTTCGCTATCAATGAATTTCCGGATCATAACGGTCATTTTTTCGGCTTCGGGCCGGAGGACTATAGATATGTTGCCGGCGTTACAAACGCAGACCGATATGCTTATGAACTGATTGCGTATATAGAATCCCGCCCCGAATTTGCGCAGGAGGACTGGCTTTATATTATTACTTCAGATCACGGCGGGCACGGCAGAAGGCACGGCACCCAGGATGAGCGGGACAGAATGACCTTTATAGCAGCCAACAGACCTGTGCTTACTTGATTCCCTTCGATAAATACCGGCAAAATGCGCTGTGAATCGCAAACTGTAAAAAAATTTAAATTTACTCTTGTTTTGTGAGAAAAAATGTAGTATTATATATAGCGCACGGGCGCGTAGCTCAGTTGGGAGAGTGCTGCATTCGCATTGCAGAGGTCGAGGGTTCGACTCCCTTCGCGTCCACCAAAAATAACGCACACCATTTCGGTGCGCGTTATTTTTTATATATGATGCGAAGGGAGTCGAACCCGGGAGGGTCACGGCGAAAGAAAACGGTTCGGTGAACCGTTTTTAGCCGTGAGCGGTGAGACGGGTACTGAAATGCAAAGCATTTCGGTCGGCGAACCATGCTGATGCGGATTTTAAATTGCATCAGCCGAAACCTTCGCGTCCACCAAACGTGTATTGGACGAACACCTACTTCTTTAGCGGCGGCTTTGCCGTGAAATGTTCAATCTGATACCAAAGCAGAAAACGCCGTCTTGGATTTGTTCCAAGGCGGCGTTTTGCTATGCCTGCAATCGGCATGTTCGTGTTACTCTTTGTCCTCCTGTAAAATGAAAGTACAATAAAAAACAGGAGGATAAACACAATGGAAAAATCATTATTTGAACAAATGGGCGGCACATACACACAGGTGGGAGATTATCTGCTGCCAAACTTAATACTTGCCGAAGAACAGAACCCTATCGGTATTTGGGAACAGCGGCACGCATGCTATTTGAAGCAGCACCACAAAATCCAGTATTACAATCTACTAACGAGTGGAAAGCTGAACAGCTACCTTGCCGATATTGATAGGCAGGCAGAAGAAATCTTCTCTCGGCTGGTAAAACAACTGGCGGAAAAAGAAAATGTAACGGAAAAGCTCAAAGCTGAAAATCAAATGCTGTGGTTGCAGAGGATGAATAATATCCGCAGTAGAGCGAGGGAGGTTGTGAATACAGAAATAATTTATGCGTAAAGGTTTCGGGTGTAGCTAAATGGCTGCACCCGATTTTTTTATGATTAATGTTAACAATCGAGCAAATTACAGTTCGTGTTAGTAAAAAAGAAATTCTAACGAAATCGTGAGATGTAGGTTTGTCAATGATGTGTAACACCTACAGGAAAAGATGTGCACATTCACGGCGCGCACTTGACTTTTTCATGATCTTTTCGTATGATACATGTATACAAAAATTTCCATATCTTTCTTTAAAATAAGATATTTTGCCGAAACCGGAAAGGAGAATGCGGATGCAAACGGCAGAGAAGCTGCGCCCGTTCGGGGCGCGCGATAAGATCGGGTACGCCATGGGGGATCTTGGCTGCAACCTCTCTTTCCAGCTGATTTCGTCGTACATGTTCCTGTTTTACACGCAGTGCATCGGGCTGACGACGACAAATTGGGCATGGATCATTGTGGTATCGAAAATCTGGGATGCGGTCAACGACATTATCATCGGCGGCATGGTAGATCGGCACAGGCTCAGTAAAAAAAGTAAGTTCATGCCGTGGATCGCCATCGGTTCGGTGGGGCTTCTGGCTTTTTCGATCCTTTTGTTTTTGCCTGTGCAGCAGCTCTCGCAGGCCGGCAAGGCGATCTGGTGCCTTTTGATCTACGGGCTTTATACGACCGCTTACACCATGGTCAATGTTCCATACGGTTCCCTGCACTCCGTCATCACCGAAGACCCGAAGCAGCGCACCTCGCTTTCCACCTTCCGCAGCATCGGTGCGGGTGTTGCTGCTGTTCTCGTCATGCTGCTTCCGCAGGTCGTGTATGTGGATAACGTGCTTTCGGAAAGCCGGATGTTCCTCGTGGCTGTCGTATTTTCCGTGGTGGCCTTTTTTGTGTTTATCCTGCTTCGCAAAATGGTGACGGAACGTGTCGTTCGCGAGGAACGCGTAGAAAAGGTCAGCTACCTTTCCACGATCAAGTCCTTTTTCACGAACCGCGCGCTGCTCGCCATCACTATCGCGACCTTCGCTGTTGTGGCGTTTCACAATTCCTCCGCTTCGGTCAACAACCTGGTATTCCAATTTTATTTCCATGATGCGGAAAAAGCGTCTTTCGCCATGATCGCCTCCTATGTACCGCTGCTGGCGCTCATGCCGTTCGCCTCTACGATCGTCGGCAAGGTCGGCAAAAAGCGGTTCATCGTTCTCGGGGGCTTGGGCAGTATGCTTGCGGGTATTCTGATGCTGTTCCTGCCCATCACGCCCGACACAAAAGGCATGGTGCTGTATATCGCCGGGCTGATGCTTGTCAACATCGGCAGCTGCGTGTTCCAGATCATCGTGTGGGCGATCGTCGCCGACTGCATTGAAATGAGCTACCGCAAAAAGGGCGTGCGCGAGGAGGGGTCGCTTTACGCGATCTATTCCTTCTTCCGCAATCTCGCGCAGGGCGTCGGTTCCGCCGTCGTGGCGCTGTCTTTGAGCGCGGCCGGCTATGTGGAATCCGCCCCCGTGCAGACCGACGAAGCCTCTGCAAAGTTCAAGACGCTGTATATCCTGCTGCTTGTTGCAGGGCTTGCGGTCATGACGGTCTCCATGAAATTCATCTATAACATCGACCTCAAGCAGGAGCAGGCGTTTGCCCCGGCAAACGGAGACGTTGCGGAAACCATGCAAGGAGAATGACTTATGCGTAACACAAAGCTTATCGATCAGGGCTGGCTGTTCAAAAAGGATGCGGATTTCTCGCCCGACATGATGCTTACGGACTTCGAGGCACTCGATCTGCCGTACACCTGGAACGGTTCTGACGGGCAGGACGGCGGCAACGACTATTTCCGCGGGAAGGGCTGTTTTGTCAAGTCCCTTGCCGCTTCGGACTTGCCCGAAGGCGCAGAGCGCTATATTCAATTCGACGGCGTGAACTCGTCCGCCGAGATCTATTGGAACGGCGAAAAGATCGCGGCGCACGACGGCGGATATTCGACTTTCCGTGCGCGGCTTCCCGAAGTGCTCGAAGAAAACCTGCTCGCGGTGGTCGCGGACAACGCGCCGAACGACCACGTATATCCGCAAATGGCAGACTTCACGTTTTACGGCGGCATTTACCGCGACGTAACGCTCATCGGCGTGCCTGAAAACCATTTTGACCTGCTGTGGAACGGTGCGCCGGGCCTGATGGTCACCCCCGTTATGGAGGGGAAGGACTGCACCGTTACGGTCAAGACCTTTGTGCAGTGCAAAACGCCGTGCGGCATTCGTTATGAGATCCTTGCGGACAATGAAACGGTGTTGACGGCGGAGGTCACATCAGATAACACGGAAACGACGATGTGCCTTACAAACGCGCACCTTTGGGACGGCATACATGACCCATATCTCTACACACTTCGTGCGACGCTTTTGCTCGGCGGGGAAGCACAGGATGAGGTCTCCGCGCGCTTCGGCTGCCGCAGCTTCCGCATGGATGCGCAAGAGGGCTTTTTCTTAAACGGCAAGCCCTATCCCCTGCGCGGCGTTTCGCGCCATCAGGACCGGCCCGGCATCGGCAATGCGCTGAAGTCGGAACATCATAAAGAGGATATAGACCTCATCTGCGAAATGGGCGCGAACACGATTCGGCTCGCCCACTACCAGCACGCGCAGGCGTTTTACGACCTGTGCGACGAACGCGGGCTGGTCGTTTGGGCGGAGATCCCGTATATCTCGCAGCACCTGCCGAACGGCGTGGAAAACACCAAAACGCAGCTGACGGAGCTCATCTGCCAGAACTACAACCATCCCTGCATCGTGACGTGGGGCCTTTCCAACGAGATCACGATGCACGGCGCGGCGGATAAAGGGCTTTTAGACAATCACAAAATGCTCAACGACTTGGCACACAGCTTAGATAAAACCCGTCCCACCACGCTCGCGGTGCTGACGATGTGCGGCATGGACGAAGCCTATGTGCACATGACGGATATCGTCTCCTACAACCACTACTTCGGCTGGTACGGCGGGACGGTCGATATGTACGGGCCGTGGTTCGACCGCTTCCACAAAAAATACCCGAACCGCGCCATTGGCATCAGCGAATACGGCTGTGAAGCCCTCGACTGGCATACCTCGGAGCCCCAGCAGGGCGATTACACCGAGGAGTATCAGGCGTATTACCACGAAGAACTCATCAAGCAGATCATAGACCGCCCCTACCTTTGGGCAACGCATGTTTGGAATATGTTTGACTTTGCCGCCGACGCCAGAGCCGAGGGCGGTGAAAACGGCATGAACCACAAGGGACTTGTGACCTTTGACCGCAAATACAAAAAAGACAGCTTTTACGCCTACAAGGCATGGCTCTCCGGCGAACCGTTCGTGCACATCTGCGGCAAGCGGTATGTGCGGCGCACGGAAGATGT
>HF991818.1:15840-48666 GCA_000431535.1 Clostridium sp. CAG:678 | reverse complement strand
CCGTTCTTCTATTTCAATGTGCAAAACGAAGGTGAAACGGTGCTCGTCGCAAAGGCGGGCGAAAGCACGGATGAAGCAAAGCTCCAAAAGGTTGAGAAATTTGATGAAAGCTACCGCATGAAAGAGGCCGGCGGCGTCATCAACTGGTTTGAGATCACGATGCCCGAGGGGTATTTTTCCGTCAACGACACCATCGGAAGCATCCTTTCTACGGCGCGCGGCAAGCTGTTTATGCTGAAATTTGCGAAGGTACTGCTGTCCGGGCTGAAAGGTGATTCTGAGCAAAAGCCCAAAGATAAGAAAAAAGGCGTAAATTCCAAAGTCCGCTCCGTTTCGGGCTTTACGCTCAACCGCACGATGTTCGACATGGCAAAGGGCTTTACCGTAAAGCGCGTGTTCGCGATGCTCGGCGGCAAATTTACAAAAGAGCAGATCTTGGATTTAAACAAAACTTTAAATAAGATCAAAAAACCAAAAAGGAAATAACGGCTTACAAAATAACCGCCGGAAGCAGATTGTGCTTCCGGCGGTTTTGGTCTGCCCGAGAGGGGTCGAACCTCCAGTCTTTTGAATCGGAATCAAATGCATTAGCCATTGTGCTACGGGCAGGAATATTATTTTGCCTGTTTTTTATTTTACTACGTTAAAAGTATTGTTGTCAATGAAGATTTGTGTTATAATCAAAAAAATTAGAGAGGGAACTAAAAAAATGATCAATCTTATACCGATGGCTCGTGAAGTTCGGGCTTCAAAGGGCGTGTTCAGGCTGAAAAAGGACAGCGCCGTTTATTCCGAGATTGAATTGCCGCTTGTGAAAAACAAGGGCGATAAGGATTCTCCCGTTAAAATTTTCAGGGAGGAATCGCTGGGCAAAGAGGCATATCGTTTAAAAGTGGATGCAAACGGCGTGGAAATCAAAGCGTCTGACCGTGCCGGCGCGTATTACGCGCTCCAGTCCGTGCGCATGCTCGGCAGATTCGACGAGGGCAAAAACGAGATCCCCTATGTTACGATTCAGGATGCGCCGCAGTTTCAGTGGCGCGGTATCCACTTGGATGAAAGCCGCCATTTCTTCGGTATGGAACACGTTAAGTCTTTGCTGGATGATATGTTCCGTTTAAAACTGAATGTTTTTCACTGGCATTTAACGGACGATCAGGGCTGGCGCGTGGAGATAAAAAAATATCCGCTGTTGACAGAGATTGGTTCCAAGCGCCGTTTTACGCATATCGGCGGCTGGGGATGCGCCAAAACAGACAATACCCCTTACGGCCCGTATTTCTATACGCAGGATCAGATCAAAGAAATTGTGGATTATGCCGCAGAGCGCTGTATTCATATCGTGCCGGAGATTGATGTTCCGGCGCATTCTGCCGCTACGCTTGCCGCTTATCCGCACCTTGCCTGCCGCAATCTGAAAAGGGAAGTGTTCGGCTGTATGGGCGATATCTTCTTTAAAAAAGAGGGCATAAAGGATTGGAACCGCCCGCTTTGCCTTGGCAAAAAAGAAAGCGTGCAGTTTATCTTTGACGTGTATGATGAAATCTGCGAGCTTTTCCCGTTTTCCTATTTCCATGTTGGCGGCGATGAATGCGATGTTTCCGAGTGGAAGACCTGCCCGGACTGCCAGAAAGCAATGAAGGAATACGGATTCAAAAACGAAAAAGAACTGCAGAAGAAACTGACAAACGAACTCTGTGAATATTTAAAGAAAAAAGGCAAGCATATGATTGCCTGGAACGATGTGCTAAATCAGGGCATAGACCGCCTGGACGGCAGCATGGTGATACAGCAGTGGCTGCCGGGGCAGGATAAAAATACAAAGCATTTTGCCGCGTCCGGCGGAAAGATCATTATGAGCAATCATAAATCATTTTATTTTGATATGTCCTACGCGCAGTATCCGCTTGCCAACACTTATAAATTTGCGCCGGAAAAATACGGCATAACCGATTATGATTCCGTACTTGGTGTGGAGGGTGAGACTTGGACGGAATGGATCGATTCCTTCAGCAAAGTTCAGCTTCACCTGCATCCCAGAATGGAGGCTCTTGCAGAAGTTGCGTGGACCCCTGCAAAAAAAAGGGATTATGCGCAGTTTCTTAAAAGATATAAAGCATACCAAAGCGTGTTTAAGCCGCTCGGCATCAATTTTGCGGTGGATAAAATTGCGATGCCGAAGAATCCGCTCAAGCGCGGTTCGGTGTGCCGTAAATTCCGCTCCGGTGATCCGGATTACGAATTTAACGAAAATAACAGATTAAAGGAGAACGAAACATGAAAATCAGTGACTTCCCGAACGCGGTCATAAAAGAAAATGTGGATTATACCGTGAAAGAAATCACCAATGTAATCAAAAAGTACGGCCCGCGTGAATCCGGCAATGAGGCGTGCTTTGACGCTCAAAAACATCTGAAAAAAGAACTGGATCAGTTTTGCGACGAGACCCATTTTGAGGAATATAAAATGGCGCCCCGTGCGTTCCTGCATTTCACAAAATTGGTTTCGGCGCTTGTGATTGCCGCTGTTGTAATCGGTTTTGGGCTTGTTTTTGCGCTGAATTTTGAAAATTTCTTTATTGCGCATTGCATCGTGGGCGTCTGCGTTGCCATCGGGCTGTTCATTACGGCAATGGAATTTTTGATGTATAAGCAGTTTATGGACGGTATGTATAAAAAAGTGACCGCCCATAACCTTGTGGCAACCAGAAAACCGCGCAGCGAAGTCAAAAAAAGGATCGTAATCAGCGGCCATATAGACGCTGCTTACGAGTGGCGCCCGATCTATCTGCTTAAGGATAAAGGCATGGGTCTTTGGATGGGGCTTTCTATCGGCACTGCCGTGATCTCGCTGATCATTTCCGTATTAAGTGTGATCGCGAATTTTGTGGATATGGGCGCGTTCGGCGATTTCATGCTGAATTACTCTTTCTATTTTAATGTTCTAACCGCTGTTTCCATGGTGCTGCTCTTTACCTTTGTAAACTTCGGCAGGATCTCGCCCGGCGCAAATGATAACCTTACCGGCACCTATGCCGCGGTATGCGCGCTGCGTATGCTGGATATGGCAGGCGTTGATCTTGAGCATACTGAGGTTGTTGCCATGATTACGGACGGCGAAGAGGCAGGCTTAAGAGGCGCAAAGGCTTTTGCCAAGGCGCATAAAGACGAATATTTAAATGACGGCGTGGAAACTGCCGTGCTTTGTGTAGATACGCTTACGGATCTGGAATACCTGAATGTTTACCATAAGGATATGACGGGAACAGTCAAGAACGATCTTGCGTTTTCCGAGCTCGTTCAGAAGTCTGCCGCAGACGCGGGCTATGATTCCGCACAACTTGCAAATCTGTTCTTCGGCGCATCCGACGCCGCTGCGTTTTCACAGGCAGGCATCAAGGCAACCTGCCTTGCCGCTATGGATCCTGCCCCTGCCGATTATTACCATAACCGCAGAGACAGTTATGACCGCCTGAATCCGCAGGCGATCGAAACCGGTTATAAAACCGTTTTGGCAACCATCTTTAATTTTGACGCGGAATAAAAAATGTAAAAGATAAAGCGGTGCGCCGTTTTGATGCACCGCTTTTGTGCTTTTATACTAAGCATATTTCTATCAGATCGTAAAGGGGTGAGGGCTTTGCAAAAAACAAGGATCGCGTGGCTGGATATTGCAAGATCTTTTGCAATTTTCAGCGTAATCGTGGTTCACTGCACGGAACGCATATACAGTATGGATTTTGATAAACTGCAAACGATGGGTGTGTTTTCCCCCATGTTCCGAAATGTGCTTTTCACGGTTGGCAGAATCGGTGTGCCGCTGTTTTTGATGATCACCGGCTATCTTCTTCTGGACCGGGATTTTTCCTCCTCCAAAAAGATCTTTTCTTTTTACAAGCACAATTTGCTGCCGCTCATCGTTACTGCGGAAATGTGGATCCTGATCTATGCCGCAAGGTATTTTATTACCGGCGAAGGCGGCTATACGGTTGCGGATATGATTGGCGATATGCTGTTTATCCGTCCGCACAATATGGGGCATATGTGGTATGTTCCGCTGATCATCGGCTTTTATATCGCGGTCCCGTTTATTGCAAATGCCATCCGCAATGTTTCGTCTAAAGTGCTTGCCGTTCCGGTTTTGCTGGTGTTTGTAACCGTTTTTCTTTTCCAGTTTTACGGAATTTTTCAAAACGCATTTGATCTTCCGTTTACCGTTACACGGCAGGTGGATGTTTCGTTTTTGGGCGGAACCTACGGCATTTATTTGATTGCCGGCGCGCTGTGCAAAAGGGGTGTGCTCAAAAAAATTCCAACCGCTGTTGTTTTGCTGATCTCCGTTGCCGCGTTTGCCGTAATGGCGCTTTTCATATTCTTTATGATGCGCGCCGGTTACGATTATCACCTTTGGTACGATTTCCCGTTTTTGTTTTTATGTGCTTTTTGCCTGTTTGAACTTTTCAGCAGAATCAATACAAAACGAGCTCTTGTAAAAAAAGGAATCCCCGTTACCGCGGCAATCTCAAGCGTTAGTTTCGGCATGTATTTTATGCACGTGCCGCTTTTAAGGGATATTCTTAAATATTTTGAGGCGATGGATATCAACAATCCGTTAAAGACGCTGATCTATATTGCAGTTGTTTTTACCGTTTCCCTTGTTCTTTCTTTCCTGCTTTCGAAAATACCGGTCGTAAAAAGGCTGTTGTTTAATATCAAAAAATAAATCCGCGTTCCAAGCCGTCTGCTTTTGCAGGCGGCTTTTTGACTGACCCCAAAAGGCCCTGTTGATGCAGGGCGCTTTTTTATTCATCCGACTCGTATTCCAGAGCCTTTAGGGTGATTTGAATGGCTTGTTCAACGATTTTGAGTTGTTCTTCATTTAGGCTGCAAAGCAATGACTCTGCCGCTTGCAGCTCTTCGGATTCGTCTTTTTTTCCGAACAGCAAAAAATCACTGGAAGTATGCAGCGCGCGGCAGATCTTTATCAGCGTAGGAATCGAAGTTCCCACTTTGCCCCTCTCCAGATCCGATACATATTGCACGGAAACATTGATCTTTTCCGCCAGCCTTTCTTGCGTTGCGCCGGCAGATAAGCGTGCCTCTTTTATTCTTTCGCCTATTTGCATGTTGATTTCCTTTTTTGGGGCATAAACTTCACCTCTTACATTTATTATAAGAAAGTGTTGATTTTTTATTAACAATGTGTACTATTAGATAAACCAAGAGCAATACTATTATAATTGCCCATATTGTCTGTTTTGGCAGGAGGTGTTTAAACATTATATAACACAAAGGGAGCATTTTTATTAAGGAGGGAATTATGAAAAAATTTAAGGTAAGAATGATCAGCGCGGTGCTTGCTTTCTGCATGCTGCTCTCAGGCACGGTAAGCGTGTTCGCCGCGGATGGTTTTCGTCAAAACAGACCGAATAAGCAAATTTTACCTTAAAAAAATCCCGTGCTGGCGGTCATTGCCGGCGCGGGATTTTTTTGCTTTTGAAAATGATGGTGCTGAAAGCATGAAATGAATTTTATTGCAGAAACTATAAAGAACTTAGCGGGAAATTTATGTATATCCCGGCCTCTGGATACTCAATCAGCAGATCATGCCGTTTTCAATCCAGTTTATAACGCCCGGGTATTCCTCTTTGTACTGATCCAGTTTTTCCGTGTTGGCGTCCACAAATGCCAAAAATTCGTCCGAATCCTCAAAATCAAACGTAAAATCCTGCTCAAAGTCGTACGCCGCCGTAAACATCATATCAAAAATATCGTCCGGCGAATATTCCTCCAGCATTTTTTCCGCAGTCAGTTCCGTAACGCGGTCCAGCGCATTTTTGGCGGTGATATCCATGTCGCTTGCATCAATCTCAATCTCTTCGTCTTTTTTGCAGTATGTCAGGATATCATCCTCCGTGAATCCTGCTTTCTCAATATAGTCAACTGCGTCCTCAAACCCGGTCTCGTTCACTTCGTCATACAGCCTGTACATAAATTCGCCCATCAGGTTCTGCATGGAAACCGCCTTAAAGATGCAGTCTATCTCATGGCCGGGCTCGTCCGTGATCACAAAACCGTCCTCCTTAAACTGCTCCCACAAAAGGCTGTAAAAGACAGTGTGTTTGGGCGTTTCGCTGAAAATTGCGTCGTAAACATAGGAATCAATATCCATGCTGCGTTCTCCTTTCTGATCATCCTGTTTATTATTTTATAACATTGTGTTTACATTTTCAATATTGCAATGGAAATTATAATGATATATAATGATTTATGATTTAATAAGTGTATAAGGGCGGTGCGTAATGGTTGTAGAAATCCAAAGCGAAAGCGTAAAGGTGCAGTGTTTGCAGGAGGGCGCCATGCTCCATTCTCTGGTTAAAGACGGTGTGGAATACCTCTGGCAGGGTGATCCGCAGTATTGGGCGGGCCAGGCGCCTGTGTGCTTTCCCATAACGGGTGTTTTAAGAAACGAAAAAGCCGTGGCGTTCGGAAAGCCCTGTGTTATGAAACGCCATGGCGTGGCAAGGATCCATCCGTTTAAGATTGCCGAAACAGGTGCAAATTACGTTTCTTTTCTTCAGTGTTCCGATACGGAAACGAAAAAAGCCTTCCCGTTTGATTATGCCCTGGAGATCCGTTATACCGTCTTGAAAAATTCGGTAACCACCAGATATACCGTTCGGAATACAGGCAAAGATAAACTGCCTTTCGTGATCGGCGGCCATCCCGCTTTCAACTGCCCGCTTGAGGCCGGCAAAGCGTTTGAGGATTACAGCGTGGAATTTTGCGGCGCTGTGGATCGGAAATGCCTGCGCCCGGATGTGGAAACGGGGCTGATCGATATCTCTAAGCGCTATGATGTGCTGGATACGCCGAATAAAATAGATCTTGGTCATTCTCTGTTTGATCTGGATGCCATGGTATTTGATCATATAAAGCCGAAATCCGCAACGCTCAGCGCCGGCGGCAGGGGAGTCAGGATTGATTATCAGGATTTTGATAATCTGCTGATCTGGTCTTCCGCAAACGGAGGCAGTTTCGTTGCCCTTGAGCCGTGGACGGGGATTTCCACCTGCTCCGATGAAGGCGAGATCTTTGAGTATAAGCGCGGAATGACAATTCTGGACCCGGGCTGTGAGGCGTCGTTCTCGTTTAAGATTACTTTGATATAGGTGAACTATGAATTACGGATTTTTCAGAGCCGCCGCGGCATCGCTGAAACTCAGAGTCGCGGATCCGGATTTTAATAAAGAAGAAATAAAAAAAGCCATAGATGAGGCGGTTCAGCATAAAGCACGCCTGCTTGTTACGCCGGAACTTTCCGTAACCGGCTACACCTGCGCCGATCTTTTCTTTACCGCCTCACTTCTGAACCGCGCACAAGTTGCGCTCGGCGAGATTGCCGCGTATACGAAAGGCAAAAACATCGCCGTTCTTGTTGGTGTTCCGGTGCGGTACGGCAACAGCCTTTATAACTGCGCCGCCGTTCTTGTAAACGGCGTGATCGCAGGGCTTGTTCCCAAGACGCATATCGCCAATTATAATGAGTTTTATGAAAAACGCTGGTTTGCATCCGGCGCGAATCTCGGCAGCCCGCGGGATATAGAGATCTGCGGGCAGAAAACGAAGATCGGCAGGATGCTGTTTGATCTCGGCAGCGGCGCTGTTTTGGGTGTGGAACTGTGCGAGGATCTTTGGGTGCCCGATCCGCCGAGCGGATCGCTTTGCGTTAGCGGCGCCAATTTGATTGCCAATCTTTCGGCAAGCGATGAATATGTTTCCAAGGCGCAGTACAGAAAGCAGCTTGTTTCGGGTCAGTCCGCGCGCTGTGTCTGCGGCTATGTTTATGTCGGCGCATCCGTGTTTGAGAGCACAACCGATCTTCTGTTCGGCGGCGCGCTCTTTATTGCCGAAAACGGAGGCATGCTTGCAGAGGGCGAACGCTTTTTAAGGCAAACAAATCTTATTTATTCGGATTTGGATATAGAAAAACTCAATGCTCTGCGCGTCAAGAATATGAGTTTTGAAAACAGCGCCTGTGCGGCGGAACTCGTAACCGCGCAGCTGGAAAATGATCATAACGATCTTCGGTTCAGGTATGTGGATCCGCATCCGTTCGTTCCGGAAAATGACGATAAACGCCGTGAACGCTGCCGCGAGATCTTTTCGATCCAGGCAGGCGCGCTTGCGAAACGGCTGGAACATGTTGGTTCCAGCGGCGCGGTGGTCGGCATTTCCGGCGGTCTGGATTCCACGCTTGCGTTGCTTGTGTGCGCAAAGGCAATGGAACTGCTCGGCAAGAGCAATGCGGATATATTGGGCGTTACAATGCCGGGTTTCGGCACAACGGGCAGAACGTATAACAACGCGCTGAAACTGATGCAGTATCTCGGCGTAACCATAAAAGAGATCGATATTAAGGATGCTTGTATCCTGCATATGAAAGATATCGGGCACGATCCCGAGACCCATGACATCACGTATGAGAATACGCAGGCAAGGGAACGCACGCAGGTGCTGTTTGATCTTGCCAACAAACACGGTAAACTGCTTGTGGGCACGGGGGATCTCAGCGAACTTGCCATGGGCTGGTGCACGTATAACGGCGATCATATGAGCATGTACGGCGTGAATGCATCCGTGCCGAAAACGCTTGTGCGCTATTTGGTGGAGTATGTTGCTTGTGTCAGTGAAAAAGAGACGGCGGCTGTGCTTTATGATATTTTAGATACGCCGGTTTCGCCGGAACTTCTGCCGCCGGATGAAAACGGAAATATCGCGCAGAAAACGGAAGAAAATATCGGCCCTTACGAACTGCATGATTTCTTTCTGTATCATTTTGTCCGGTTCGGCTTTTCTTCGGAAAAACTGATCCGTCTTGCGCAGAAAGCGTTTGAGGGAAAATATACGAAAGAGGTGATCTCCGGTTGGGCGCTGGTGTTTATGAAACGCTTTTTCATAAGCCAGTTCAAGCGCAGCTGCGTGCCAGATTCACCCAAAGTCGGCTCCGTATCGCTTTCCCCAAGAGGGGATTGGCGTATGCCGAGCGACGCGTCTTTTTGTGCGTTTATAGAATAATTCCACAGGTCAGAAAGGGGTATTATTATGGCTGATGAATATAAAGAGATCGCCGAAACAGGCGATAACGGCGGTTCCAAAAAGAAAAAGATCATCATCGGCGTTGCTGTTGCTGTGGTGATCTGCGCGGCGGTTGCCGTTGTCTGCGCTCTCACTCTGGGCGGCAACGATAAAGAGGAATATACGGATGCTCCGGTCAGCACGGAGCCGGCTTCCGAACTTACGCCGGGCATTGAAAACGGTGTGTTCGTGGACGGCGCGCCCACAACGCAGCCCGGAAGTTCTTCCGGCAGCAGTGATCAGCAGTCCGGCTCGTCAGGCTCCGGCTCAAGCGGCGGTTCGTCATCCGGCAGTCAGAGCGGCAGTTCGGGCAGTTCGGGCAGTTCGGGCAATTCCGGCAGCGGAAGTAACTCCGGGAATTCCGGCAATTCGGGAAATACCGGCGGATCCGGCAGTCAGGATCCCGTGGCAAGGCAGATAGAGATCTATATCACCCTTCCGAATGACGGCAATGTTGCCGATAAGCTGTTTGTTTCTGTAAACGGCGAACAGCAAACGCAAAACGGCATAGATGTTCAGCTCAACGGAAAAAACTATTACTGTATCACCTCTGAAAGTTATGAGGGCGTGGTTACTGTTGAGGCAAGGCTTGAAAATTACGGCACAAGCGCTACACAGATCTCCACACAGACCGGCTCACAAGTTGTTGTTGTTCTTCCGCTGGATGGCTCTGAGGAGAATTTTGCGCCTGCGATTTGATCCTGTTTTTCCATTCCCGCTGCGGTATTTCGCGGCGGGATTTTTTGTTTTTGGTCTTTCCTTATTCTTTCGTTTATTTTATGCGAATTATACAATCAAACGCAAAATAAAATATTTTTAAATATTAAAAATGTTTATTGAATTATCAGTATCGTTGTGTTAAAATAGGTGCGGACTGTGAAAGGGCGTAGTGCGCCCTTTGCTATGGGGAGAGTTGTTAAAAAGTCTGTGCGCCGCGGTGCGGTGCGTCTCCCGTTTGTCTGAAACAGTAATTTATGAACATTGAAGTTCTAGGAGGTAATTGTTTACAATGTTAAAAAGAAAAAAGAAAACGATGGACGGTAATAATGCCGCTGCGCACGTTTCTTATGCGTTTACAGAAGTAGCAGCAATTTACCCCATCACACCGTCTTCCGTTATGGCGGAAGTAACAGACGTTCTTTCATCTCAGAACGCCAAAAATATCTTCGGCCAGAATGTAAGAGTTCAGGAGATGGAATCAGAGGGCGGCGCTGCCGGCGCAGTTCACGGCTCTCTTTCCGCCGGTGCGCTCACAACCACTTACACGGCGTCTCAGGGTCTTCTTCTCATGATCCCGAATATGTATAAGATCGCCGGTGAGCTTCTTTCTTCTGTAATTCATGTATCGGCACGCTGCGTATCTTCCCATGCGCTGAATATTTTCGGCGATCATTCGGATATTTATGCCTGCCGCCAGACCGGTTATGCAATGCTTTGCTCCAATAACCCGCAGGAAGTTATGGATCTCGGTGCAGTTGCGCACCTCTCCACACTTAAGAGTTCCGTTCCGTTCCTTCATTTCTTTGATGGTTTCCGTACTTCTCACGAGATCCAGAAGATCGAAGTTTGGGATTATGATGATCTGAAAGATATGGTGGATATGGAAGATGTTAAGCGTTTCAGAGCGCACGCTTTGAATCCTGAGCATCCTACGCTTCGCGGCTCTGCCGAGAACTCGGATATCTTCTTCCAGCACAGAGAGGCTTGCAACAAGTATTATAACGATGCCGTAGAGACCACGGTTATGTATATGAACATGGTTAATGAAAAGATCGGCACGGATTACAAGCCTTTCAATTATTATGGCGCAGAGGATGCGGAACATATCATTATCGCTATGGGTTCTGTTTGCGACACGATTGCTGAAACCGTAGATTACCTCAATGCAAAAGGCGCTAAAACAGGCCTTGTAAAAGTACATCTTTACAGACCGTTCTCCGCAAAATATCTGCTTGACGTTATTCCGTCAACCGTAAAGAAGATCTCTGTTATTGACAGAACCAAAGAGCCCGGCTCCATCGGCGAACCGCTTTATCTGGATGTTGTTGCGGCATTCAAAGGTTCTCAGTTTGAGACAACCCCGATCTATCACGGCCGTTACGGTCTTGGTTCCAAGGATACTGTTCCCGCGCATATCATTGCAATCTATAACAATATGACTGCGGACGAGCCTAAGGAAGTATTTACCGTTGGTATTACGGATGATGTTACCAATCTTTCCCTTGAGATCGGCGAAAATGTGGATACAACGCCTGCCGGCACAACCAGTTGTAAATTCTGGGGTCTCGGCTCAGACGGTACGGTTGGCGCCAACAAAGACTCCATCAAGATCATCGGCGATAATACGGATAAATACGCGCAGGGCTATTTCTTCTATGATTCCAAGAAGTCCGGCGGTATCACGGTTTCCCACCTTCGTTTCGGAGACAGCCCAATCACTTCTACCTATCTGATTAACAAGGCAAACTTTGTTGCCTGCCACTGCCCGTCTTATGTAACAAAATATGATATGGTTCAGGATCTTGTGCCCGGCGGTACATTCCTTTTGAACTGCATCTGGACTCCGGAAGAGCTTGACAAGCAGCTCCCCGCCGCTATGAAGAGATATATCGCCAATAACGATATTAATTTCTATATCATCAACGGCATCAAGATCGCGGAAGAAGTCGGCCTTGCCGGCAGAGCGTCAACGATCCTTCAGTCTGCGTTCTTCACCATTTCCGGTATTCTTCCGGTAGACAAGGCAATCGAACTCATGAAAGCAAAGGCAACTGCCAAGTTCTCCAAGAAGGGCGATGCGGTTGTTGCTGCAAACCATCAGGGTATAGACAGAGGTTCCAAGGAAGTTATCAAGGTAGACGTTCCGGAAAGCTGGAAAACTGCCGTGGATGAGGAAAAAGAACTCGTTGTGAATACAGACCGTCCTGAAATGAAGAAATTCGTTAAGGATATTCTGGATCCCGTTGATCACCAGAAAGGGGATAAGATCCCGGTTTCTAAATTTGTGGATATGGCAGACGGCGTTTATCCGCAGGGTTCCTCTGCGTTTGAAAAGCGCGGCATCGCTGTAGATGTTCCCGAGTGGGAGCCTGCTTCCTGCGCGCAGTGTAACAGATGCGCAATGGTATGTCCGCACGCTGTTATCCGCCCGGTTGCCCTTACGGCTGAGGAACTTGCTGCCGCTCCGGCAAATACCAAGGCAGTAGATCTGAAAGTTCCCAAGGATTCCGGTCTGAAATACGCAATCATCATTTCAACGCTGGACTGCACCGGCTGTGCATCCTGCGCAAATGTTTGTCCTACAAAATCACTTACCATGAAGCCGATCGCTTCTCAGATGGAGAATCAGCCTGTATTTGACGCACTTTGCGATATTGATCCGAAACCGGAAGTTGCGTCGGATAAAACGATCGTTTCCACCCAGTATCTCAAGCCTTATCTTGAGTTCTCCGGCGCGTGCGCAGGCTGCGGTGAAACGCCTTATGCAAAACTTGCTACCCAGCTTTACGGCGATAAGATGTATATCGCAAACGCTACCGGATGTTCTTCCATCTGGGGCGGCTCCGCGCCTTCAACGCCTTACACGGTAGACAAGAACGGAAACGGCCCGGCTTGGTCAAACTCCCTGTTTGAAGATAACGCTGAATTCGGCCTTGGCATGTTCCTTGCGCAGACGCAGATCCGTGCAAGACTTGCGAAAGACGCGCTTGCGCTTAAAGATACCGGCATCGGCGATAAAGTGCAGGCTTATCTGGATACATTCCATTCCACACGCGGCAATGACGCGCCTGCAAAGGATCTGATCAAGGCTCTTGAAACCACAACGTTTGAGGGCGAGCAGAAAGCCGCTGCTGAGGACTTCCTTAAGGATAAGAGCTATGCTGCCAAGAAGAGCCAGTGGATCTTCGGCGGCGACGGCTGGGCTTATGATATCGGCTTCGGCGGACTGGATCACGTTCTTGCGCAGAATCAGGATGTCAATGTTCTTGTATTTGATACAGAGGTTTATTCCAATACCGGCGGTCAGGCTTCTAAAGCAACGCCAACAGGCGCTGTTGCTCAGTTTGCCGCATCCGGTAAGGTAACCAAGAAGAAAGATCTTGCAAAGATCGCTATGTCTTACGGTTATATCTATGTTGCGCAGGTAGCCATGGGCGCGGATTACAACCAGTGCCTGAAAGCGTTTAAAGAGGCGGAGGCTTATAACGGCCCGTCCCTGATCATCTGCTATGCGCCTTGTATCAACCACGGTATCAAGATGCCGTTTAACCAGGCGGAGCAGAAGAAAGCGGTTGCAGCAGGCTACTGGAATCTGTTCAGATTCAATCCGGCGCTTGTTGAGGAAGGCAAGAATCCGTTCACGCTGGATTCCAAAGCGCCTACAGCGGATTATATCGAATTCATCAACGGAGAAACACGTTACTCCTCCCTTAGAAGAAGTTTCCCCGACAAGGCGGATAAATTGTTCAATATCGCTGCTGAAAATGCAGTTGCTAAGTACAATGATCTTCTTCGCACGGTTGAGTATTACGCTCCTAAAAAAGACTGATTTGGCATAATTCATAAAGATCAACAAGTTTTTATGTAATTTGTTGAAACAATATGTTAAAATCAACGAAACGGGACTTCACAAGAAGTCCCGTTTTTGTTATAATGTTTTTATATATAAAAAATGTAAAGGATACATTTGCTGGGAAGTGATTGCTGTGTTTGAAAATATTAAAAGGATATCCATTCCCACGCCGGATAAGATCAATCTTAATCCGCTTTCCATTAATTTTGTGGGCGAAACGCTTTGCGATGAGAAATTTGATATCAGCAGGGATTGCAGCGATCTTACTTCCTTTGAATATATTGTGGATGGGTATGGCACGCTGGAGATCAACGGCAAGGTGTTTCATCCTAAAAAAGGCGATATCTTCTTTTTACCTATGGGCAGTAAGCATCATTACTATTCTCAAAAGGAAAACGGCTGGCATAAATATTTTATTTCTTTTTACGGAAAATTGGCAGATGCGCTGATAGAGAACTATCTGCCCGCGGATACGTATATATTTGAAGGCTGTTTTCTGGAAAAAAACTTCAGCCATATATTTGATATTGCTTTTAATACGGAAGATCTGGCGGAGGCGGAACAATTGCTCCGGGTAGAACTGTTTAAGATCTTTTCCGCCATTTATGAAAAAAAGGCGGTCGGTCAGCTTGATTTTGCCGAAAGGATCAAACGAAATATAGATAATCATCTGGATGACGAATTTAATCTGGACGCCCTGTGCAGTTATATGAATTATTCAAAAAATCATATTATTAATGTCTTTTCGGAGAAATTCGGCAAAACGCCTTATCAGTATTATCTGGAATGCAAGATTAATCTGGCTAAATATTATCTGCTGAATACCAATATGAGGGTAACGGAAATCGCATATGCGTTGTCTTATTCTAATCCGCAGTATTTTTCGATTTGTTTCAAAAAATTCACGGGATATTCGCCAAGAGATTTCAGACTGAATGCAAAAATGTGATAAATTATACTCTTTTTGTGATATTTAACCAAGATTTATGTGTGATTTTGTGATACTTTATTATATAAGGTTTCTTAAAATGCGCAAGTGTTTAGAATAGTATATGGGAAAGAAGGTGATTATATGGAAAAACTTGCGTTTTATCTTGTTACAGATACTCATTATTATGATACTTCTTTTAAGGCCAGCGGGCCTGCATATGAAAGACGAAGCAGAACGGATCAGAAATGTGTTGCCGAAACAGGCGCAATCATTGATTCCGGCTTTGCCCAGATCGCCGCGGATAAGGATACGGATATCATTCTTATTCCGGGCGATCTTGTTTATAGAGGCGAATATCAGAGTCATGTTGGCTTCAGAGAAAAACTTTATAAATTAAAAGAGCAGGGGAAAAGAATCTACCTGATCACTGCCCGCCATGACTATGCGGAAAATCCCGTTGAGTTTGACGGAGAAAAAGAGATCCCGGTCAGGGGCATGGATCGCAAAGATCTGCGTGATTTTTATAAGGATTTCGGCTTTGACGAGGCAATTTCAGAACATAAAAATTCCATGTCTTATGTGGTTCAGTTACAGCCGGGTTACAGGTTGCTGGCGCTGAATTGTGACGGCGACTGTAAAGACTTTAAAGGCCTTTGGGATGATCAGATGCAGTGGGCGCTTGAAGAAATCAAAAAGGCGCATGATGCCGGGGATTACATATTTGCAATGACCCATTATCCGCTGCTGCCGTTTTCACCGGTTATGAATTTTATAGGCGATGCAAAACTGACAGATTGGGAAAAACGCGCAAACGAATTTGCCGATGCCGGTATGAATCTGATCTTTACCGGGCATATGCACGCGCAGGCGCTTACTCAATATAAGACCGCAAAAGGCAACACGATAACCGATATTCAAACGGGCTGTTTTGTCGGCTGCCCGTGCGCTTACAGGCGCGTTGTCATTGACGATGAAAACGTAACGGTAAAATCATTCACCATTGATGATTTTAACTGGGATAAGGGCGGCAGAACTGCTGCAGAATATTTTCAGTGGCGGTTTGACAGAATGATCCTCGATATTGTGGACGCTATGGCGGATGATTTTGCGTTTTTCACACGGCTTTTCGGAGGCCCGGAGAAGAATAAAAAATTAAAAGTGCCTGTTACCATAGCGGGCAGAATCCTGAAAAAACTGACGCTCGGCGGGGTCGGCAGGATTTTCTGCTTTAAAGTGGATGATTCTATCCGCCACAGATTGCTTAAGGATACGATCGTAGAATTCGTAAGAAATATTTTTGTGGGCAATGAGCCTTATGTAAAAGGCACGCCTATGTACAGCGCGGTTTCAAAACTGTTTGACAGGCTTTCACCGGTGCTGCGGATCGTTCAAAACAAACTCGGCAAAAATCAGCCGCTGCTCGCGGATGTCAAAGGTTTTGTTCTGTCCATGATCGGCGATGAAAAGCAGATGGATTATGAGGCGGTTTTGAAAAAATAATGTTTAAGGGGTAATTTTTTATGGGAAATGCTGTTGCGCCGCCTTTGGCGCAGGACAAAAAATATGTTAAAGCAAAAGAATTCGTGCTGTATCTGTTTGCCGTATTCTTTTATACCAATATGACGGGCATGATCGGATCTTACAGAAGCGCTTATCTTGTTAACGTGCTTAGCTGGATCAAAACCAGGTCTCGCTCTTTAACATGCTTGTGAATATCATCCCGTTCGTTCTTAATTTCTTTATAACTATGTATATAGACGGCAGAAGACCAGGCAAAATGGGTAAATTCCGCCCGCTCGCGCTGGCAGTTGCTATTCCGTGCGGCGTTCTGCTCGTGCTAAGTTTCTGGGCGCCGCCCGCGCTTTCGGGAAATCTGCTTCTTGTGTATGTAACAACAATAGCCGTTCTCTGGGCGGTTGCAACCAATTTCGGCGATTCTATCAATAAAGTTGCGTTTGTTCTTACGCCCAATCTTAAGGAGAGAGATACTGTTATTTCTTTCAGAAGTATCTGTTCCGCCGTCGGCAACTCGGCGCCCCTTGTTATTATACTTGTTATCGGCATGATTTGGAAAGATGAGGGCACGCAGTATATTGTAGGCGCGGCATTGTGCGGCGCGATCGGCACGATTCTTATGCTTGTAGGCACAAAAGCAATAAAAGAGCGCGTAGCATACAGCAGTGAAAAGAAAAATCCGCTGATCGGAATTAAAGACGTACTTGTGAATAAGTATGCGTGGGTCATCATTATTTCCGAGTTTCTTAAGAACTTCAGGCAGATCGCTACATATATGGGCGTTCTCCTTGCCGCGGCGCTTCTCGGCGGCACAGATCAGTTTCTCTGGTTCGGCCTGCCCACCGGTATCGGAACGGCGGTAGGTATGCTTGCTATAAACTTCCTGCTTAAAAAGTTCAACTCCAAAGTGCTTTATATTGCAAGCGGTATCTATTCCGTAATCATAAACGGCATTGCCTTTGCAGTCGGCTATATTTATTTCAACAACCCAAGCACGGTTTTGCAGATCGTGTTTATCGTATTCCTGTTCCTGATCGGCCTTCAGTTCGGCGCGTCAAATCTGCTGCCGTCTATGTTCCAGGCTGATGTGCTGGAAGACATTGAAGTAAAGACGGGTGGTAAACGGCTTGACGCAACTTTGCCTTTTGTCATCGGTATCTTTACCATGGTCAGCGGCACGATCGCGCAGGCGCTTGCTCCTATCATACTTTACGGTGATCATTCCATCATCGGTTATATCCAGCCCACAGATCTGGTGCCGGAACCGGAGCAGAGTTTGCAAACAAGAATACTGCTGCTGTTCTTCTACACCGTTTTCCACGGCATTATGATGTTCCTTGCCGGCGTACCTTTCTTCTTCTATAAACTGACCGGAAAGCGCAAGGAGACTATCCACAATAAAGTGCTTGAAATGAGAGCGGAATTTGAAAAAGAAAGTCAAGAATCATAAGTTGTAAAAAATAACCGGCTCTGCCTTTTGGCAGAGCCGGTTTTCTGTGCGTGCCTTTATTTCAGCGTTTCAAATTTGGGATAATATTTGAATTTCGCTTCGCCCAGAATCTTGTTTTCAGCAACATAGGTGTTGTCCCAGAATCTGGAATCGTGCGATTCGTTTCTGTTGTCTCCCATACAGAAATACAGGTTTTCCGCAACGGTGTATTCGCCGCTTGCGCTGATATCGCAGTATTTATCAATGAACTGCGAATACCCAACGCGCATACCGTTTTCAGCGTAGCAGAAAACACCGTCCGTTGTGATCGCTTCGCCTTTTTCCGGAATATAGAACGGACCGTAATCACCGATCGGATCACCGTTCGTAATGAAACTCTGGTCGGTTTCGTAGGTGTTTCCGTCCTTATCGGTGATAAAGGCGGAGCCGTCCACGATCGTTACCGATTCGCCGGGCAGCCCGATCACACGTTTTACAAAGATCTGACTCTCATCATCCGGAAAGTAAAAAAGAATGATATCGTATCGTTCCGGGTCGCTGTTTATATACGCCAGGCGGCTGGCAATGATCCGGTCTCCCTCGCCGATCGTGTTTTTCATGGATCCCGTAGGTACCACGGCGTTGGCGAAAACAAAAGATTTCAACAGCAGCGCAACAATTACGGCAATAATGATCGGCAGCAGAAAATCGATCGTTTCCCTGAATTTGCTTTTCTTTTTTTTCTGCTTTTTGCCTTTTTTGCCGCCGCTTGATTCCTCCGTTTGCGCGCTTTCCCCTAAGCCGGTGGAATCATCGTTTCCATATGGCTTTTGCTCGGAATTTCCCGCCATTTTATTTTCAATGGCGTCAATCTGTTTTGTGGCGCTGAGTTCGGGCGATATGCTAGTGTTAAAATACTTTGCCCCGCAGTTGGGGCAGGTGATCCAGTCGCCGCTTTCTTCAATGCCGTCAAATCCGCATTTTTTGCATTTCATTTAGTTTCTGCGCCTCTTTCTTGATTTCTTTAATATGCCGCCGATCTCAACGATATCGTTGTATGGCGTGGCGGAATGGATCACTTTGAATCCCTCTGCGCCGCTGGTCAATTCGCAGGAAAGCACGGCTTTTCCGCGTTCTTCGTATGCCGAGCAGTCAAGTGAACTGTCAACATATAATTTTACCATTCTGTTTTTCTCTCTCACCACCGTAACCGTGTGGCTGGAAGAACGGATCGAGTTTTCAGATCGCAGTGTCAGCGTGCCCATATGCACGGTGATCATGCCTTTGTCCACGCGTATCAGGATATCGTCGTTCTGGCAGATCACGCCGTCATTGCCGTCATAGTCAAAAACAATGGTAAAATCATTTCCTTCGTCTGCGCCGGTGTATCTTTTGTCCGTTTTCCCAAACTGGAAGATCTTTACTTCAAAGGGCGCAAGCGTCAGGTTGATCTTGTCGTTATAGTTATACAGGTCTGAACTCTCTGCTCCGTTTTTATTCAGAACGTTGAAACGGCGCACATCCTTTAAACTTTCCGGGCAGCCCATTAGCTTGTTTAGCGTAAGCGTCAGCGGCGCCGCCTCATGCGTGGGATTGCGAAGCCCGATTATGCCTTCGCCGTCCTGCGTCCACGCTGCGTAGCAGTAAACATTGTTGTCCGCCGGGTCGCCGCCGAGCATCATCGCGTGTTTCAAAATGGGATGGTTTGCGCGCTGCCAGTTCAGAACGCGGGCAAGGATGCGCCATTTTTCATCATTCATCATGGAGTGGGAAATATACAGTTCATTCAGCGCGGCGCCGCGGCAGGCGTTCCAGAAAAATGCCTTTTCAAACTCGGCGTCCGTGTAGTCCAGATGCGCCTCACGGCCGTAGATCGGTTCGTGATTATATATGTTTCCCATCGGGAATTGTAATCCGCGGTTTACAATAAAATCATAGTAAACAGAATCCCTGTAGGTCATTTCGGCGTCCGCCTGGGATTGCTCACCTTCCGGATAATTTTCAGCAAAGCCGATATCTTTGCTGTTTTGCAGCCAGATGGAATTTACATACTGCAGCCACCATGGCGACGGATTTACATAGCACGTAAAGTTGATCCAAAGATCCTTGCCCTGTGCGCTGCGCGTTTCCCTGAGCGCCTTGAATATCTTGATCCACCTGCGCCACAGTTCCGTAATGTAATACATATCGTGGTCGCCGCCGGTAATATGGTCATGTTTTGGGTTCTTACACGGTTTCAGCGCAAATCCGTCCAGTTTCCAATAGGCAATATCGTTTTCCCTTGTCGTCTGCACCAGAAAATCTTTCAGTTTGTTCAGATAGGTTTTGGAGCATACGCAGATGTCGTCGGATTCTGCGTTGTAGTAACCGTTTCCGGCGCGCTCGATCCGCTTTGCAAATTTGGAGTTGAAGTTATATCCGCCGCGCGGCCCGAGCCACAGCCCGAAACTGCTGCCAAGGCATTTGGTCAGATAACTGAGGTCTAAAACGCCGTTTGGAAATCTTTTTTGGTTAAAGCTCCAGAATCCGGCTTTGTAATTGTTCCAGCCGTCGTCAATCACATAGCCGTCCAGCGGGGGCACTCCGTTTGAAGAGAGTTTGCTTTCCACCTTGTAAAACGCAGCCTGCGTGTTGTCCGCGTCAATATCCATCATCCTGTCATACCAGGTGTTGTACTGCACACGAAACGGTGATTTAACGGCAATTCGGTCAATATATTCAAAAAACGCTTTTTTCAGATCCACCATCATGCCGCTCTTTGCAGCGCCCATTACCGTGGTGGGGCAAACGATTTTGCGCTCCGCGCTCTTTCCTATAAAATATACGATCTCGCCTCTGCCGTGGAATACGCCGTTTTTTGTTCCGGGAAATACGCAGCCGAAGAATAAACTGTCAATATAAAACGGCTGGCCAAGGTTGGAGTAAAATTCGTCCGTTTCGGTAGCGCCGCCGTTTGTCGTATAGGACGTTTTTGAATTAACGATCCCGATGTTTTCCAGCATAACGTAATCAATGGTTTTCGGCTCGCTCTGCTCAATGGCAATCTGCTTTTCCAGCGTTTCTCCGTCAGAACCGATACGGTAACTCATCGTTACGGTTGTATGCATCTCTTCTTTAAAACGGAAAAAGAGTTTGCCGTCCCGTTCTACAGCCTCGCCCACGGCAAGACTTTTGGAGGATAAGGTATCTCCGTCTTTAAATCTGATCTCAAATTCACTGCCGCTGCCGTCCGGGATCAGGTCCATACCGGAATACGTGTTTTTGATCTGGGAGGCGTATAAAAAGCCGTCCGTAACATTAAATTCCCTTTCCAGTTTTTTGCTTTTCAGTTTAAACATATTCAGTTCCTTTTCATTCTTGCGTGTTGTTTTTCTTTTCTATTTCGTCCAGCGCTTTTGCAAGCTGGTCCGGGCAGGAGGTTTGCTTGAATCCGCATTTGATTCCGGCAAGCGTGTTTTTAACTTCGTCTATTTTTCTGCCCTTTACAAGCGCCGCTATGCCTTTTAAATTGCCGTTGCAGCCGCCTGTGTAACTTACATTCTGAATGGTCTGCCCGTCTTCGTCTATATCAATGGTGATCAGTTTGGAGCAGGTGCCCTGCGTTTTATAGGTATAGGTCATCGTTTCAACACTTCCTGTTTATGTATAATTAATAAAATATATATTATAACACTTTATAATTATAATCAATATTGTATACCTTTTCAATAACAAAATATTACTTATTTTTGAATTTATCAAAATTATCACGACTTTCATCTTGAAATGGATATTGCCTTGTGCTATGATTAAAATAATTTAAAAAACAGAAAAGCCGCGGATATCTTGCCCCGCCTTGCAGGGTTTGTTTTCCGCGCTTTTTCCGTAAAATAACAGAAAAAGGGGTATTTATTTATGGAAAAGATCAAAGTCGGCATCATCGGCGCCGGCAGAATCGGGCAGGTTCATGCCAAGTCAATCACCTATCATATTCCGCAGGCACAGATCGTTGCAATTTCCGATATTTATGAGGAAGGCGCAAAAAAGGTTGCAGAAGAACTCGGTATTCCGAATTATTATAAGGATTATCATCAGATCCTGAATGATCCGTCTATCGACGCGGTGCTCATCTGTTCTTCAACGGATACGCACGCCGATATCGCGTGTGAGGCGGCCGCGGCAGGCAAGCATATTTTCTGCGAAAAGCCGGTTGACCTTACCGTTGAAAAGATCAAAAAAGTGATTGACGCCGTGGATAAAGCCGGGGTCAAACTTCAGATCGGGTTCAACAGAAGATATGATCACAATTTTGCTTACATAAAAAAACTGGAGCAGGACGGCAAAATCGGCAAGATCCAAACGATCAAAATCACGAGCCGTGATCCCGAGCCGCCGTCCATCGATTACGTTAAAGTTTCAGGCGGCATGTTCCTGGATATGACGGTGCATGATTTTGATATGGCGCGCTTTATCGGCGGCGAGGTAGAAGAGGTTTATGCCAACGCTACCGTTATGGTGGATCCCGCGATCGGCGAGGCGGGGGATGTGGATACCGCCCTTGTTGCCCTTAAATTTAAGAGCGGCGCCATCGGCGTGATCGATAACTGCCGCAAGGCGTCTTACGGATACGATCAGCGCTTGGAAGTGTTTGGCTCCAAAGGTCAGGCGTCCGCGGTCAATGACACGCCTACAAATGTTGCCTTCATTGATGAGAACGGCAGCGTTTCCGATAAGCCGCTCTATTTCTTCCTGGAAAGATATATGCAGTCCTTTACGGATGAGATGACCCAGTTTATTGACTGCGTTATAAATGATAAGCCAACCCAGACCACCGTATATGACGGGCTGGAGGCGCTTCGTCTGGGTCTTGCCGCAAAGAAATCCGTTGCGGAACACAGACCCGTAAAACTTTCTGAGATCGAGGGATGCTGAGCATGAAAAGAGAAAGATTAACCATGTCCCAGGCGCTTGTGCGCTTTCTTGACAATCAGTATATTGAGTGTGACGGCGTGGAATCCAAGTTCGTTTCCGGCATCTTCGGCATTTTCGGCCACGGCTGCGTGGTAGGCGTGGGCCAGGCGCTGGAGCAGGGCGGTCACAACCTGAAATTTTATCAGGGCAAAAATGAGCAGAATATGGCGCTTGCCGCCGTTGCTTATGCAAAGCAGATGGATCGAAAAGCCATCATACCCTGCGTTTCCTCCATCGGCCCCGGCGCAACAAATATGGTAACGGCGTGCGGCTGCGCAACGGCAAACAGGATCCCCCTGCTTGTTCTTCCCGGCGATACATTTGCGTGCCGCCAGCCGGATCCGGTTTTGCAGCAGGCGGAATTTTTTGATAATTACGGCAGAACGGTTACGGATGCGTTCAAAGGCGTCTGCCATTATTATGACCGAATCGTAAGACCGGAGCAGCTGATGACGGCGTGTATTAACGCGATGCGCGTGCTGACGGATCCGGCGGATACCGGCGCGGTCTGCCTTGCAATGCCGCAGGATGTGGAAGGCGAAGCGTATGATTATCCGGAGCATTTCCTGCAAAAACGCGTTTGGCATATGGACAGAAGACCGATCACCTCTTCCCAGCTGGAAAGGGCGGCAGCCCTGATCCGCTCGGCGAAAAAGCCCATTATCGTCTGCGGCGGCGGTGTTCGCTACAGCGGCGCGGAGAAAGAACTTCTTGAATTTGCCGAGAAGTATACTATCCCAATCAGCGAGACTCAGGCGGGCAGAAGCCTTGTGCCTTGGAATCATCCGCTCAATCTGGGCGGTATCGGCGTTACCGGCGGCAAAGCCGCAAATGTGATCGGCAGGGATGCGGATCTCATCATCGGCGTGGGCACAAGATTTACCGATTTTACCACTTCGTCCAAATGGCTGTTTAATGAAAACAGAAAAGTCCTTGGAATCAATATCTGCCCGTTTGACGCGTATAAAATGGACGCGGAAGCGATCGTGGCAGATGCCAGAGAAGCTCTGAAAGCGCTCACCGGCGCGTGCGAGGGCTATAAAACAGAATATAAAGACGAAATCGCCAATGCTAAAAAAGAGTGGGACGCCATTGTTGACGAGTATTATTCAACCGAACTGCCCGGCGGCCTGAATCAGACGCTTGCGCTCGGTATCATCAATGAATTTATGGGCGACAGCGATATTGCCGTTGCGTCTGCTGGTTCGCTTCCCGGTGATATGCAGCGCCTGTTCAGACCCAAAAACAGCAGAACCTATCATATGGAATACGGCTATTCCAATATGGGCTATGAGATCAACGGCGCGTTTGGCGTTAAACTTGCCGAGCCGGAAAAGGAGGTCTACGCGTTCTGCGGAGACGGATCTTTCCTGATGGCGCATTCCGAACTGTATACTTCCCTTCAGGAGGGCTTAAAACTCAATATCTGTGTGTTTGATAATATGGGCTGGGGATGTATTGAAAATCTGCAGAACAATCAGGGCACGGATACGTTTGGCACCGTGTTCCGCGCAAGGAACCCCAAAACAGGTATGCTGGACGGCGGTGAGATCCCCGTTGATTTTGCCAAGATCGCGGAAGGCTACGGCGCAAAAGGCTACACGATCCGCACTTCGGATGAACTCAGAGCCGCGCTGGCGGACGCCAAAAAGCAGACCAAAACCGTAGTTTTTGATATTAAGGTGCTGCCCAAGACGATGACGCCCGGATTCGAATCCTGGTGGCGCGTGGGCGTTGCCGAAGTCTCCAAGAGCAAAACGGTTGCCGCCGCCTATGAGGATATGCAAAAGCATATTAAAGAAACATTCGATTATTAATCTTCTGAAAGGGAATAAAAATTATGCTGGATAAAAATAAAGTAAAACTCGCCATTGCTCCCATTGGCTGGACGAATGACGATATGCCCGATCTGGGCGCTGAAAACACGTTTGAGCAGTGCGTCAGCGAGATGGCGCTCGCCGGGTTTCAGGGCACGGAGATCGGCAACAAATACCCCAAAGATCCCAAGGTGCTGAAACAGTATCTGGATATCAGAGGCCTTCAGGTTTGTAATGCCTGGTTCTCCTCTTATCTGACTTCAAAGCCGTATGAAGAAACGATTGAGGCGTTCAAAAAGCACTGCGATATGCTCTGTGAACTCGGCGCCAAGGTTGTGGGCGCGTCCGAGCAGGGCAACTCCATTCAGGGCTGTTTGGATAAATCCATACTTGACGAAAAACCGTATTATACGGATGAACAGTGGGAAATTGTAACCAAAGGCTTTAACGAAATGGGTGCGTACGCGCGCTCTAAGGGTATGTATTTTACCGTGCATCACCATATGGGCACCGGTGTGCAGACGGTGGAGGAGATCGATAAACTGATGGAGATGACCGATCCCGAACTGGTTTATCTGTTGTTTGACAGCGGTCACCTCACCTTTGCCGGAATCGATCCCGTGCCCGTGCTTAAAAAGTATATAAACCGTGTTAAGCATGTTCATTTAAAGGATGTGCGAATGGATGTTTACAATAATCAGGTTGTGCCGAATCATATGAGTTTTCTGGATGCGGTGCGCGCCGGCGTGTTCACCGTTCCCGGAGACGGCGATGTGGATTTCAAACCCATTTTTGATATCCTTGCCGATAATGATTATGAGGGCTGGGTCGTTGTGGAGGCGGAACAGGATCCCGCCAAAGCAAATCCGTTTGAATACGCCGTTAAGGCAAGAAAATATATTGCCGAGAATACCGGGCTTTAAGCCGAAGTATCCTAAAATTTTTCAGGGGCTGTTCTTCGTTTTAGAACAGTCCCTGTTTTTGTACCTTGATTGACAATCGTTTAGCGATTTGATAAAATGCTTTTGAAACCTGTGTAATGGGGGCTTAAAAGTGTATCGCGCAGTCGGCTTGCTTCTTTTGATCGTATTGGTTATTATCTTTTTGATCTTCTTTTTGCTGTTTAAAAAAGGTTGTTTTGACAACTTCCTGAACAGGCAGAGTGATCCGCCTGTAACCGTATTTGCCACTGTTATAAAAATAACGCAGGATTATTCCATGTCAGGCAGCAGCTTCGGCAGAGGGGATTACAGTTCCGGCTATGTTAGCGGATACACGACGGATAACATCTTTTTTGAAACGGAAAGCGGCGAAAGGCTTTCATTCAGTCTGCCCCCAGGTAAAAATGTTTTTGTGGTTGGGGATACGGGGATGCTCACCTATACCAAAACTAAAATTTTAAAGCATAATAAGATAATAAAATTTTCCGTGTTGGAAAGCGGCGGCAAAATGCATCTTCAATAACTTTGCAGCTTTTGCTGTCTGCATTGCATTGACTTTTTATTTTGTTTGTGGTAATATAGAGTTGCCAAGAGGGAAACCCCGGGCATTAAGCGATGAAATAATAGCTACTGCTTTATGTGGTGGCTATTATTTTTTTATATGTTCTTGCTTAATCGTAAGGAGAAGACAAAGGATTAAAGCTAATATTATTATAACATTGTCCATTGTCTCACCCCCTTTGCAACTCTATATTTGCTCCGGGGGAGGGTTTTACTCCCTCTTGACATTATTAAAGGAATAACAGAATTTCATGTCATGAAAAAATAAAGCCCTGAATCAAAAGCCTTTGATTCAGGGCGCTTGTTTTAAAAGTTTTATTATGATTCAAGCATATAGGGCAGATTTTCGGCGCAAAATTCTTCTAAATATTCTATTGCGCTTTCATCCGTTATCACAATGCCTGTAAAGGTTCTTGTGTCCGCGCCGTCCGGACCGGCTTCGCCCTCGAACTCGGTGCTTACATCAGTAAAGATCCATTTGCCGCCATAGTGCGCAAGTTCGCCTATGCAGCAGTCGGAAACGGGCATGCCGTCCATATAAATATATATTTTGCACGTAAATCCGTCAGACTCCCGCAGCGGGTATGTTGCCTGCGTGCCGTCTGAATGGTTTTTCATGTTATTTATAAAATCAATAACGCCGTTGTCTTCCGTGTAATAAGGATCGTTCAGGGCAGAACCGTTGGCGAATTCCACCGCCGTTGCCCTGCTTTTTTCATAGTTGTTGAGCGGGTATTTTTCCTCAAAATCAGGGATGGAGGTGAACAGCATATTGTTGTCCCATTCATAGTAGACCAGAAACTCATTTTCCGTGTCGTTTTTAACGGTGTAGATCTTTGACGTCGCAAATAAATCAAAATGCCTGTAAACACACTCGCCCTTTTCAAACCGGCATAAACTGACCGGCAAAGCGGGCGTGTAGATCTTATCGTTATATTCTATCGTCCGTTCAGAGGGGGATGCCGAATCGCTGATTTTAGGCCTTGCACGCATAGAAACGGCGGCAATTACGATTCCGGCGGCAAGCAGAACGGCTGCAGCCGCGGCGGCAATGCAAATCGTATTTTTCTTTGTTTTTCTGTTTTTCATAACGCCACCCGTAAATCAAATTTCAGGTTCTGGTTTTATCATATCTTATTTTTTATTCCAATGCAATAAATATCTGCGGTTTTAAAACGGATTTTATAAGCAGATTCACTATTGACTTTAGCACGCTAATACGATAAAATAATCATATCAAATATACGGAGGAAATCTTATGAAAAAATTTAAAAAGTTTTTGGCAGTGCTTTTGTCCGTTTTGTTCGTAGCCGGCTGCTTTGCCGCCTGCTCGAATTCCGCGTCGCAGACGGATGCGGATAACAGCGATCTTCAGTACATAAAAGATAAAGGCGTTATGGTGATCGGCATCACGGAATATGAGCCGATGAACTATCAGGATGAAAACGGCAACTGGACGGGATTTGACACCGAATTTGCGCAGGCTGTCTGCGAAAGGCTGGGCGTTGAGGCGCAGTTCCAGGTGATCGACTGGGATAATAAGATCTTTGAACTGGATTCTAAGGCAATCGACTGCTGCTGGAACGGCATGACTTTAACGGATGAAGTTATGTCGGCGATGAACTGCACCGAACCATATGTAAAGAATGAACAGATCCTGGTTATGAAAAGCGATGTGATCGGCAATTATCCGAACGCCGCAAGCCTTGCAGGCGTTACGTTTGCCGCGGAGAGCGGTTCAGCAGGCGCTGCTGCGATCGAGGCTGCCGGTTATGCCGATAACATGACAACGGTTACAGCCCAGTCTGACGCGCTGCTTGAGGTTGAAAGCGGTTCCGTTCAGGCGTGTGTAATAGACAGCACTATGGCAAAGGCAATGACGGGCGCCGGCACAAGCTATGCGGATCTCGCCTCCGGCTTTGCCCTCACTTCTGAGGAATACGGAATCGGTTTCAGAAAAGATTCTGACGTAACCGCCGAAGTAAATAAGATTATAGAAGAGATGAAGGCGGACGGCTCCCTTCAGCAGCTTGCCGATAAGTATCAGCTTGCCCTTGCTTAATGCGGGCGTGTGATACGCATTCGAAATATCGTTTAAATATCTTCTGAGGGCAGGGGGGTATCTCTCTGCCCTCAGGCTTTGAAAGGTAAATGGATCTTATGGATATGGATTTGTTTCTCTCGGTAACAAAGGATCTGCTTGAGGGATTCGGAATGACGGCAAAGCTGTTTGCGCTCACGCTTGTGTTCGCGCTTCCGCTTGGCCTTATCGTCAGTTTCGGTTCCATGAGCAAATTCCTGCCGCTTAAGTTTATAACAAAAGCGTTTGTCTGGGTCATCCGGGGCACGCCGCTTATGCTGCAGCTGATCGTTGTATATTACGGCCCCGGCCTGATCTTCGGCTGGGATCTGATGGAGCGTTTTAATGCTGTTTTGATCGCGTTTGTGATCAATTACGCCTGCTATTTCTCAGAGATATACAGGGGCGGAATCGAAGCAATACCCCGCGGTCAGTACGAAGCGGGGCAGGTGCTCGGCATGACCAAATCGCAGATCTTTTTCAAGGTCGTTCTCTTCCAGGTGATCAAAAGGATCGTGCCGCCTATGAGCAACGAGATCATAACGCTGGTAAAGGATACCTCTCTTGCAAGAATTATCGCCGTTTATGAGGTCATTTGGATGGCGCAGAATTATATCAAGCTGGAGGGTATCATCTGGCCGCTGTTTTACACCGCGGTATTCTATCTCGCGTTTAACGGCATCCTTACGCTTTTGTTCAACTATATTGAAAAGAAAATGGATTATTATAAGGGTTAATCATTATGTCTGTTCTTGAAATCAACAATATTAAAAAGAAATTCGGGAATAATGAAGTCCTGCGCGGCATATCTTTTTCTCTTGAGGAGGGGGAGGTGCTTTCCGTAATCGGCTCTTCCGGCAGCGGTAAAACCACGCTGCTGCGCTGCCTCAATTTTCTGGAAAGAGCGGATGAGGGCACGATCGCCGTGGACGGGAATGTGATTTTTGACGCGTCTCAGAAAGGCAGGGTCTCTGAGAGGGAGATCAGAAAAATGCGCCTTAATTTCGGCCTTGTTTTTCAGGATTTCAATCTGTTTCCGCAATATAGCGTTATGGATAATCTGCTTCTGGCGCCGAAACTGCTTGCAAAGGAAGATCCTGAATTTAAGCATAATAAAAAAGAGGTTTTTGCGCAGATAGAGGAAAAAGCCGCTTCACTGCTTGCAAAAGTCGGCCTTTCGGATAAAAAGGACGCTTACCCCTGCGAGCTTTCCGGCGGGCAGAAACAGCGTGTTTCTATCGCAAGAGCACTCTGCCTTTCCCCGCGTGTGCTGTTCTTTGATGAGCCGACTTCCGCGCTTGATCCGGAACTGACCGGCGAAATCCTGAAAGTTATTAAGGGCCTTGCCGCGGATAATATGACCATGGTGATCGTAACCCATGAAATGAAATTTGCGCACGATGTTTCCGATCAGGTCATCTTTATGGACGGCGGTGTGATCCTGGAACAGGGTACGCCGCAGCAGGTGTTTGATTCGCCTAAATACGAGCGCACCAAAGAATTTCTCCAGGGTTATGAAAAATAAATTTGCAAGGGTCGTGATCTTTTGTCTGTTAAACTGAATCCCGATAAAGAAACGGTGAAAACGGTTAAAGAGGGGCTGAAAAGAACAGGCGGCTACTGCCCGTGCCGTTTGCAGCGCACGGAAGAAAATAAATGTGTGTGCCGCGAGTTCAGGGAGCAGATCGCGGATCCCGATTTTGAGGGATTCTGCCATTGTATGCTCTATTACAAATCCAAGGATTGACCGGAAAGGACGGATCGTTATGTCAATCGTAAATCTTACCCGCAATAATTTTAAAACAGAAGTTATGCAGAGCGATAAGACCGTGCTGATCGATTTCTGGGCGGAATGGTGCGGTCCCTGCCGCATGATGAGCCCGGTTATTGATGAAGTGGCGGAGACGTTAAGTGATGTCAAAGTCTGCAAAGTCAATGTGGATGAGGCGTCAGATCTGGCTTCCATGTTCGGAATCGAGAGTATCCCCACGCTGGTGGTCATTAAAAACGGGCAAACGGTAAATAAAAGCATCGGCCTCATCAGCAAGGAACAGGTGCTCCAACTGCTCAATGTATAAATTTTTCTGCATTTTATATTAAAGTTAAACATAAACATGCCGCCTGAACCTATCAGGCGGCATGTTTGTCATTGTGCGTCATGTTCGCTTTGCTCAGCGTCGGAACGATCTGTTTCCGTCTCTTTTTTTCTGCGTTTTTTAAAGAAACTTTTTTTGGCTTTCGGCTCTTTTGGCGCCGTTACCGCCACGGGAATCGGATTCATCGTTTTCCAAAGGTGTATTCTGCCCGTGTCATTGAACGCCTTTAACGTCATCAGCAGGATCGGCACGATAAACATGCCCAGAACGCCAAAGAGTTTCAGCCCGAAATACAGCCCTGCAAGGGTGATCAGCGGATTGACTCCAAGCGAATCCCCAACGATCTTCGGCTCAATGTACTGCCGTATAATACTGATCACGGCATAGATCACGAGTAGTCCGATCGCCTGCGCCGTGTTGCCCATGATCATGGAAACGATCGCCCACGGGATCAGTATTCCGCCTGAGCCTGCAACGGGTAAAATGTCAAATATACAGATCGCAAGCGCAATTAAATAGATATAACTGTTGTTCATGATTCCCGCAACGCTCAGAATCGTAAAGCCGATGGAGAGTTCGCAGAACGTGATGAACATGATCAGCAGATAGGCACGCACCATTTTAAAGATCGTGTTGGAGAATACCTGTTTGATCTCAACCAGCAGATTCTTTTTGCCTTCCGGCAGCTGCAGCTGTATAAAACCGACAACTTTGTCATAATCCTTTGCAAAAAGGATCCAGGCAATGATCCCGATCACAATGCCGATAACGGCTGAGGGTACGTTTCTTGCCACATTGTATATTCCGCTGACTCCGCTTGTAATGGTGTTGCGAACGGTATCCGAACTCAGCCCGAGGGCGCTGATGTCAAAATCCGTGGTAAGGGAACTGATGATCTCCGTGATCTTTTCTGCTGCGGCGCTGTAAAGACCGTCCGGCAGGAAATTGATCGCTTTCAGCAGAATCTCCTGCAAATCCGCAAGGAATTTCGGAAAATCGGAAAGCTGCTGGATCAGATAGGAAACAAATTCCCTGAGTTCACCGATCAAATTGTAAATGATCAGAATGACCGGCACAAGGATAATGGCAATGGACAGCAGCACAAGCACAACAGACCAGATCCCTCTGCCTTTGTTTTTTGTTTTTTTTGTAAGCCATCGCAGCGGCCTTTGCAGCAGCATGGCAAAGAAAAAGGATAGCAAAAACGGCGCAACTGGCCAAAACAGATATTTAAAAAATACATATATCAGGCCAAGCACCGCCGCAATGAAGAGCAGGTTGATCAGAAACGCCCGCTTTTTTTCTGTTTTTTCCGTCATGAAAAGATCCTCTAACTTCCTCTTTTTATTTATTCTAATTCAATAATAGTTCATTAATCAACAAGAATCAAGAATATTTAAAAAAAATTAAAAAAATGCTTGTATATTTTATAGTTTAGTGATATTATATCTAAAGTGTGTTTCACAGCAAAACAATTGTGCACGGGTGGTGGACAGATTTGGCGAAATTTAAGTACCTTCTGGTCAATCAGGAACTTTTGCCTGCGGTATATGCAAAAGTGGTTACCGCAAAGTCCCTGCTCGCGTCCGGCGAAGCCGCAAGCGCCACGCAGGCGGCGAAAATGGCGGGAATATCCCGTTCGGCATATTATAAATATAAAGACGGCATTTTTGAGTATGATCCGCAGAACGGGCGAGAAATGCTCACGCTCTCCCTCAAACTGAAAGATACAAAAGGCGTTCTCTCCGCGGTCACAGCGGAACTGTACCGCCTGGGCGCAAATGTGCTTTCTATTAATCAAAGCGTGCCGAAAAACGGTGTGGCGGATGTTTCTTTGGCGGTTTATACGGCGGAAATGTCCGTGGATGTGGATGCGCTTATGGATTGCTTGAATGCAGTAAACGGCGTTCGTGCCGTTCATTTAAACAACTGATGCAGGAGGTTCAATATGAAAGTTGCAATCATGGGTTACGGTACTGTTGGCAGCGGCGTAGCCGAAGTGATAGATACGCATGAAGACGTAATTTCAAAACGTTCAGGCGGTATCGAACTTGAAATCGTGAAAATACTTGATCTGCGTGATTTTCCGGGCGACGCGCACGAAAAGGAACTCACTAAGGATTTTAACGAGATCCTCAACGATCCGGAGATCAAAGTCGTTGCGGAAACCATGGGCGGAATAAACCCGGCATATGATTTTACGATGAAATTGCTTAAAGCCGGCAAATCCGTTGTTACCTCAAATAAGGAGCTTGTTGCCCAGAAAGGGCTGGAATTGCTGGAAACGGCAAAAGAAAGCGGCACGAATTATTTGTTTGAGGCAAGTGTGGGCGGCGGTATACCGATCATCCGCCCGATGTCGCAGTGCCTTGCCGCAAACCATATCGAGGGCATCGCGGGAATCTTAAACGGCACCACCAATTTTATCCTTACCAAGATGATTGAGGATGATATGAGCTTTGAGGACGCGCTCAAGCTCGCCCAGAAAAACGGCTATGCGGAAAAAGACCCCACTGCCGATATTGAAGGGCACGACGCCTGCCGCAAGGTCTGCATTCTTGCGTCTCTTGCGTTCGGCAAACATGTTTATCCCTCGCAGGTGGAAACGGAGGGCATTTCCAATATCACGCTGGAGGATGTTTCCTATATTCATTCTGCAAACGGCGTGATCAAACTGCTTGGGCAGATCAAATATATAGACGAAAATAATATTGCCGCGTTTGTGAGCCCCGCCGTTGTTTATAACGGCAGTCAGCTTGCAAGTGTGCGCGATGTTTTCAATGCCATTCTTGTGCG
>HF991818.1:12006-15761 GCA_000431535.1 Clostridium sp. CAG:678 | reverse complement strand
CCCACGGCATCCGCTGTTGTTGCCGATATGGTGGATTGCGCCAAACATATAGACAGAAGAAAGGTGTTCGGCTGGGGCCCCGGCGAAGAGGATTATGTTGTGGATTATAAAACGCAGCTGGAAATGCCTTTCTATGTGCGGGCAAAACTTTCGGAAACCGAAGTCATGAGTATGTTTAACGATGTGAAATTCCTGTCCAGAAAAGGGCAGCCGTCTGATGAGGTCGCCTTTATCACGGATTCCATGACGCAGGCAAAACTCTATGAGATACTCGGCGATTCCAAGGTGCTCAATGTAATCAAAGTAACAAATTATTGATTCGGAGGATACGTAGTTTATGTCACTTATAGTTCAGAAATTCGGCGGCTCGTCCGTTGCGAACGCACAGCGCGTGATGAATGTTGCGCGCATCGTTACGGATACCTATAAGGCGGGCAACGATGTTGTGGTTGTTGTTTCCGCCCAGGGTGATACAACGGATGACCTGATCGCAAAAGCCATGGAGATCAATCCGAAAGCCGCAAAAAGGGAAATGGATCAGCTTCTTGCGGCGGGCGAGCAGATCTCCATCTCTCTGCTTGCCATGGCAATCGAAAGCCTCGGCTTTCCCGTTATCTCGCTGCTCGGCTGGCAGGCGGGCTTTAATACCAATTCCGTTTACGGCGCCGCCCGTATTAAAAATATCAAAACAAACAGACTTCAGGCGGAGATCGCAAAGCACAATATCGTTGTTGTTGCCGGCTTTCAGGGCATCAACAGATATGATGATCTCACCACCCTCGGCCGCGGCGGCTCGGATACTTCCGCCGTTGCCATCGCAGCCGCCATGCATGCCGATAAATGCCAGATCTTTACGGATGTAGAGGGCGTTTACACCGCGGATCCGCGCAAGGTGGAGGGCGCCAGAAAACTGGATGAGATCACATATGATGAAATGCTGGAACTCGCCACACTCGGCGCACAGGTGCTCAATAACCGCTCCGTTGAAATGGCGAAGAAATATTCTGTGGAACTTGAAGTTCTGTCATCTTTAAACCCCGTTCCGGGAACAATTGTTAAGGAGAAAGTAAAAATGGAAAAAATGCTTATAAGAGGTGTAACAAAAGATACGGATGTTGCCCTGATTTCGGTGGTAGGTCTTGAGGATATCCCCGGCGTTGTATTTAAGGTGTTCTCAAAACTTTCCCAGAAAAATATTAATGTGGATATTATTCTTCAGTCCGTCGGCAGGGACGGCACGAAAGATCTTACCTTTACCGTTTCCAAGGCAAACGGCCCCGTTGCCATAGATGCGCTGCGTGAAATGGACGCAATCGGGGATAAGGAGATCAAATGCTCCACGGATGTTGCCAAGGTTTCTATCGTCGGCGCCGGCATGGAATCCCACCCCGGCACGGCTTCCAAGATGTTTGAGGCGCTCTATGCCCAGAATATCAATATCCAGATGATCTCTACCTCAGAGATCAAGATCTCCGTCATCATCGCCGCTGAGGATGCGGACAGAGCCGTTTCCGCCGTCCATAAGGCGTTTATCCCCAACGACTGATCGGTTTGCAAACGGAATCTTTATAAAAGCGCAGCAGGTTCTCCCGCTGTGCTTTTGCTTTTTTTAGCGATTTGTGTTAAAGTATTGCGTTAACAAATAGTATTTTGCAGCGTAGTTAGGGTTAAAAGAATGGAAAGAAAAAATATGGCTTTCTCAGCAATTACTGATAAACTTCGGAATTTGGGGTATAAAGTTTCAGAGTTTGAAACAGCGCGTGACGCAGCGGAATATTTGGGAAAAGAGATAAAAAATAAAACAGTCGGCTTTGGAGGTTCCATAACGCTTGAACAAATGAAACTGTATGAGATTTTATCTAAAAGCAATACGGTCTATTGGCATCAAAGAATTTCCGGCGGCGCCGCTGAACGCCAAAAGAGTCGGCGCAAAAACGCCGTGCGCAGTTAAGGCGGATAGATGCTATGATTGTAACAGTTCGCAGAGGATTTGCCGCGGGCTTTGTGTTCTTTGGGCGCCGCCAATGACCGGCGAATACGTGATCCTGCTGATCAATGAGGATTTGGGATATTAGTTTAAGCAGAATTTGTGCATATTGCGTTTTTAAGGCTGTAAATATAATTTTTAGATTTCAAATTGTTTACAACCGCGTCATTTTACTTTACTTGACATCCTATATATTATAATATATAATTAAGTGATTAAAATATGGTAAAGGAGTATCATTTTATTATGGCAGCTAAAACCTTTAAAATGACCGCAGCAGGCAAAGCGGAACTGGAAAAAGAACTGGAGGCGCTCAAAACAGAGGGCCGTATCGATATAGCCGAAAAACTGAAGGTTGCCCGTTCTTACGGCGACCTTTCCGAAAACAGTGAGTATGACGAGGCAAAATCAGAGCAGGCAAAGATCGAGGCAAGGATCACCGAACTTGAGTATCAGATCGATCATGCCGAGATCATAGACGTTGAGGATGCAGACGCCGTTACGATCGGCAGAAAAGTAACCGTAAAGCGCCTTTCAGACGGCAATGAATCCGTTTACGAGATCGTAGGCTTTGCGCAGTCTGATCCGTCCAACGGCAAAATCTCTGATGAAAGCCCGGTCGGCAAGGCGCTGATCGGCTCTAAAATAGGAGAAACCGTAACCGTAGAGGCACCGATCGGAAATCTTGAATATGAAATTTTGAATATTGAATAAGAGGTAGAATATATGGCGGGAAAGTTTGAAATCAGCAAAAATGCCGATAACACTTTTTCTTTCGTCTTTAAAGAGGATGAAAAAATATATGCCGCGTCGCCCGTGTTCCAAAAGGAGGAGGAGTGCAGGCGCGGTGTGAAGGCGGTTAAGAAAAACAGCCGCATGAAAGTGCAGAACACCCTGCAAAACGACGAGGAAAAGACCAACCCAAAATACCTGATTGAGCAGGACGGGGATAAGGTCAAATATACCCTCTTTCTCCAGACCGGCGCGGTTGCCTGCACAGGCAGCGCGGATACGGAGGATGAGGCGCTCAAAAATATAGAATTCATCGGCAATAACGCAAACGCCGCGCCGATGGCGGTGGCAGAAGTTGTGCTGTCTGAAAACGAATTAAGGCAGATCCGTGTGGACAAGCTCCGCGCGCTTCAGGCGGAGGGAAAAGATCCGTTTGAGATCACTACGGCTACGCAGACAGCGGAAAGCGCCGGTATCAAAAACGATTATGACGCCCTTGAGGGCAAAGACGTTCATATCTGCGGCAGGATTATGACCTGGCGTGATATGGGCAAGGCAAACTTCATTGATGTGCAGGACAGGGAAGGAAAAATCCAGGTTTATGTGCGCATGAACGATATCGGCGAGGCGGAATATGCCGAGTTCAAAAAATGGGATATAGGCGATATTGTTGAGATCTGCGGCTATGTTTTCAAGACCCGCACGGGGGAAATCTCCGTTCACGCAAAAACGATTCGTCTCCTTTCCAAATCTCTTCTTCCGCTGCCGGAAAAATTTCACGGCTTAACCGATACGGATACAAGATACAGAAAACGCTATCTGGATATGATCATGAATCCCGGCGTTAAGGATACCTTTATCAAACGCTCCAAGATCATCACTTCCATCCGGAATTATCTGGACAGCCACGGATTCATTGAGGTGGAAACCCCGATGCTCAATACGATCCCCGGTGGCGCGGCGGCAAGGCCGTTTATCACGCATCACAATACGCTGAATCTGGATATGTACCTGCGCATCGCAACGGAACTTTATC
>HF991818.1:0-11954 GCA_000431535.1 Clostridium sp. CAG:678 | reverse complement strand
GGAAAGAGTGTATGAGATCGGCAGAAACTTCAGAAACGAGGGTATGGATGTTCGCCACAATCCCGAATTTACCTGTATAGAACTCTATCAGGCGTATACGGATTACCACGGTATGATGGATATCGCGGAGGCGCTGATCCGCCAGGCGGCGCAGGACGCCTGCGGCACACTGCATATCACGTACTGCGGCACGGATATCGATCTGGAAACCCCGTTTGCGAGAATGACGATGGTAGAGGCTGTTAAAAAATTCTCCGGCATTGATTTTGCCGAATTTATGTCCGATAATGAAAAGGCGGTTGCCATCGCAAAAGAAAAGGGCATTGAAGTGCAAAACGGCAAGGAAACCTGGGGCGATGTTCTGAATTCTTTCTTTGAGGAATTTGTGGAAAAGAATCTGGTTCAGCCCACGTTCATTATGGATTATCCCGTGGAGATCAGTCCCCTTACCAAGAGAAAACCGGATTGCCCGGTGCTTACCGAAAGGTTTGAACTGTTTATCATGGGCGGCGAGTACGGAAACGCTTATTCCGAGTTGAACGACCCGATAGACCAGATGCAGCGCTTTGAGGCGCAGATGAAACTGCGCGAGGCGGGCGACGACGAGGCAAATATGATAGACCACGATTTCGTTACCGCGCTGGAGTACGGCATGCCGCCGACGGGCGGCCTCGGCATCGGAATAGACAGGCTTGTTATGCTCCTTACGGATTCCTACAGCATACGTGACGTTTTGCTGTTCCCCACAATGAAACCCTTGAATGGTGTAAAGGACGAAATTGGTGTAAACGCTCAGCCGATTGAATCCCCAAAAGCCGAGCCGGAAAAGATAGATTTCTCCAAAGTCGAGATCGAGCCTTTGTTCAAGGATTTCGTAGATTTTGAGACTTTCTCCAAGTCCGATTTCCGGGCAGTCAAGGTACTCGCCTGCGAAGCAGTACCGAAGTCCAAGAAGTTGCTCAAATTCACGCTGGACGATGGAACAGGTACGGAACGCACGATTTTAAGCGGTATTCACGCCTATTACGAGCCGGAGGAGCTTGTCGGCAAGACTTGTATCGCTATTACCAATCTTCCGCCAAGACCGATGATGGGCATTGATTCCTGCGGTATGCTGATTAGTGCGGTACACCACGAAGAAGGCGAAGAAAAGCTCCATCTTCTGATGGTAGATGACCATATTCCGGCGGGCGCAAAGCTCTACTAAAACGAGATGTACTTCATTTTCCGAAAACCTCGGATTTTACACAAATACACCAATTTTACACCAATCGGTGCTAAAATCGGTGCAGCAACAAAAAAATCACATAATTTTTAGTTTCACACCGCCCCTGAGAAGTTATAGCTTCTCAGGGGCTTCTGTATTTTCTCATAGTTTTTACTCGCCTCGTCGCAAACTATACCAATCTACGCTTTCCAAATATAATGAAGCTACTTTACGGGATTACGGGTACAGACGATCAGATCGTAACCGTTGCGCTTTCCCAAATCGGGACGATGGGCGGCGATCCGTACTGGTCTTGGTACGGTTTTAATTCCCGTGTCGAGTGGTGCGCTTGCTTCGTTTCGTGGTGCGCTAACGAGTGCGGGTATATCGACGCTGGCGTAATTCCGAAATACGCAGGCTGCGTCAACGGCGTACAATGGTTTAAGGACAGAGGGCAATGGCTGGATAACAGCGCAGAGCCTACGCCGGGTATGATTATCTTCTTCGATTGGGCGGACGAAAGCGGTCAGGACGGATTATCCGACCATACGGGTATCGTCCAAAAGGTGGAAAACGGCAGAGTTTACACGGTCGAGGGCAACTCCGGGGATTCTGTTCGTCAGAACAGCTATCCGGTTGGGTATTATGAGATACTCGGCTACGGTGCGCCTGCCTATTGATCGGAATGCAAAAAACGAGCCGCTTGCTTAAATGCAGGCGGCTTGATTACATATAAACGAACTGAATCTGAGATAGGCGTATATTTTTGAATGCACTTCATTTTTGTATTGACAATACAGTATGACATACAGTATAATAACATCAGGAGGTAACGCTGATGGGAGAAGAAAAAGATTTATTATCTACTTTGCTTTTGGAACTTCGCAGAGGGACATTGACAATTAGTGTACTCAGTCAGATGAATAAGCCGAAATACGGTTATGCTTTGGTGCAGAGCTTGGAAGAAAAAGGCGTTGACATTGATCCCAATACCCTTTATCCGCTGCTTCGGCGTCTGGAGAGTCAGCAGCTTTTAGAAAGCAAGTGGGAAACCAGCGGAACAAAGCCGAGAAAGTATTATCAACGAACAGAGTATGGAACACAGGTCTATGAAAAGATGAAAATATATTGGAAGAATCTGTCTGCCGGAATCGAAAGGTTATTAGAGGAGGAAGAAGCATGACACCGAATGAGAAAGATTATATGGATCGATATATTTATCAGGTAATTCGTCGGCTTCCCAAAGCACAACGAGAGGAAGTTCGTATGGAGTTGGAAGAACTAATCAGTGATATGTATGCTGATAGAGGCTCTATGGAAGAAGTGCTGACTGAACTTGGCGATCCTGCTGAATTTGCAAAGCAATATCAAAACGAACAGAAATATTTGATTGGACCTGAATATTTTGACACTTATTTGTGGTTTGTAAAAGTTGTCTTAATCTGTGCTGCCGTACCAATTTTGATTATTTCGCTGATAAATGCGATAGGAGAAATACCCGCAATCACTTCGCAGAACGCCGCCTCTGTTATTATTCGAGCTATTGTGGACGGATTGATCGTCGGAATTACCGACGCTATGCTGTCCTGCATATCCGCTTTCGGTGCAGTAACCTTGACTTTTGCCATTATGGAGCGGAAAAAGATTCAGATCGAAATGAAGAAGGCAGAGAAATGGTCAGTAGAAAGCCTGTCTGAAGAACGAAAAATTCCATCCGCCAGATGGACGCCAAAGATTTTGGAGCCTGTACCGGATAAAAAAGCAATTATAAGTCGTGGAGATAGTATTGTGGGCATTGTGTTTATCGTTATTTTCAGTGTATTGCTAATTTTTGCCCCTCATTTCTTTGCTGCGATTTTTACGGAAGGCGAAGCCATAACAACCGTACCCGTTTTCAATTTGGAACAATGGGGAATTGTTCTGCCTGTCTTTGTAATCAGTCTGCTGATTGGTCTTATAGATGAGATTTTGCGTCTGATCATCGGCGTTTATTGTAAGCTGGTAATGATCAGCAATATTTTGTGTGGGGTAATTCAGATTGTGTTAAGCGCCATTGTGCTGAAAGTTTTACCTATCTGGAATCCGAATTTTGTACTTGAGATTGAACAGGCGTTGGGTGCTAATGCAGATTCAAGCGCAAACTTTTTCACTTACTGGAACGCTGATATGGTATCCAATGGACTGCTTGCGTTTATTGTTGTTATTACTCTGTTTGAGATTGGTGTGACGATTTACAAAACGCTCCGTTATGGGGTTTCCGTAAAAAACGGTATAAATTCCAATACATAAAAAATTGTAGTTTTTAGAATATTTTGATTATGGAAATAGTTTATGATGAAACAAAAATACGGTGCTACCCATTTGGGGTAACACCGTATTTTTTCCCGCTTTTATTGATTTTTATATTTATCCATTTCAACTAACATCTTATATAAATGTTCTTGCTCGGATTTACTTTTTGCTGCGACCAGCTCGTAACATTTCATAGGATAGCTGTCGGTGCTGCTTTCGCCTATCTTCTCAAAAAGCTGAGCAAGCGAGACATTCATAGCTGAAGCAATCTTTTCGATACTTTCAAGAGTAGCGTTCTTTTCCCCTCGTTCAACTTGCCCGATATAAGTAGGGTGGCAACCGGATAACTCAGCAAGCTTCTCTTGGCTCAATCCCTTATCAATTCTATAATTGCGGACACGCTGTCCGATTGTTTTTGCAATTTCACTCATAGTTCCAGCCTCCATTCATAGTCTATAAATATTGTTTCCGTAGTTCCACAGACTATTGATATTTATTGTTGACTTTGCTATACTATGAGTATTATAATTAGATTTTTTGTGCTTTTAGGCTTTGAATTGGCTGGTGATCTTTAATGAGGGAAAAAACGGCTTGCTTTACTGGACATAGAAAAATACCGCCGGAGAGCATATCGGAACTCTCTCAGCGGTTAAAAAATACCTTGCTTCGACTGATAGAAGAAGGATATATGTACTTTGGCGCAGGCGGAGCATTGGGTTTTGACACGCTGGCTACACAATGCGTCTTATCTTTGAAAAAGCAGTATCCGCATATCAAATTGATTTTAGTCTTACCGTGTATCACACAGACGAAAGGCTGGAGCAAAAACGACATAGCGATCTATGAGGAAATCAAAAGTCAGGCAGATAAGGTAGTATATACTTCTCAGGAGTACACGAGGGGCTGTATGCATAAACGCAATCGCCATCTGGTTGATAACAGTTCTGCTTGTATTTCTTATCTCACAGAAAACAAGGGCGGAACTTTTTATACAGTGAACTACGCTAAGAGCAAAGGTGTCGAGGTAATAAACATTGCAGAGTAAACAGAAAATAATCGTACTCCTTTCCCCTGTATTTTAGCTTCTTCACCTCGTTGGAAATAAAAAGCGGTAAATGTCTATGGCTGTAAAAGGAGCCTGTAAAAGGAGCGGCTGCTTTCTTTTGGCTTAACATTCGTAAAAATATGTGACATCTCATAAAATCCATTGACTTTTCACGATTTTTGTGCTATACTGTCTTCCATAAACAAGGCGGGAGATGAAGCGTATGGCTGTCCAGTACAACCGGCTGTGGAAATTGCTGATTGATAAAAAGATGAAAAAATCCGCCCTGACAGAGTTGGCAGATGTGTCCTCCTCTACGATAGCAAAGCTGAACCGGGACGAATATGTGAGCCTGGAGGTTTTGGAGCGGATCTGCCGGGCGCTCCGCTGTGACATCGGGGATGTAGTGGAGCTGACGGTAGAATCGGAGAAATAACGGGACGCCTGCAGCGGCTTCTGTGGAAAGGGTGGTACGATGAAAGGGGAACTGAGAAAGCCGGCGTCTGTCAACGCCATTCTGCTGATCGGTATTTTTACTTTTGTCTTTTTAGGGGCGGAATATCTGTTTGTCAATATGATCTCCCTGTCGGTGACGGAAGGGAAAACCGTCATTGCCCAGAACTATGCGCTGGGCGCCAGCGCCGTCGGCTTTTTCCTGTATCCGGCCATGGAACGCTGGGTTGGAAGGCGCTATAAAAGCGCGCTGACCTTTATCCTGGCGCTGGGTGCGATTATCTGTACCTTCATTGTCCAGCAGCATATCTCCTATGCGGCGACTATGACAGCAGGGATGGTGCTGTTTCTGCTGCTGGGCGTTTTCGGCAGCGCCGTCCACTATCTGGCTTCCGTCACCATAGACGGCGACAATGCATTGGCACGGCTGGCGGGGATCGCCTACGCCCTGGGAATTCTGCTCCAGTATGCAAACAACAACCTTGTCAACCTGGAGGTTGCGGAGGCGGCGTTTCTTTCGGTATTCCTGGCGGCTTTGAGCCTGCTGGTCATCCGAACGAGACAGGCCGCCCAAAGCCGCATCGAAATGACGGAGACTGCGGGCGCCTCTTCGGAACCTGCGGAAGACATTTCCCTCACCCGGAAAAAACGGACGGCGGGCATTATGCTGGCGCTGCTGGTAGTGCTGATGGCCTGCGTGTTCAGCACACTGGACAATGCCGTGACTCTCCGTCATGCGAGCGGGACGGATATCGGGCAGTGGCCCCGCCTGCTGCTGGCATTCAGCGGCCTCGCCGCAGGCTTTGTCTTCGATATCCGCAAGCGGAAGTATATGGGGCTTATTATGTACTGCGTGATGATGATGTCGGTTCTGTCCATTGTGGTACTGAACCTGGGCGCTCCGTTCCTGATCGGACTGGTGGTCTTTTACCTGTCCTCGGGCTTTTTCGTTGTCTTCTTTACAGCGAGCTTTATGGAGCTTTCCCGGCATATGCGCCTGCCGTCGCTGTGGGCGGGCATGGGCCGCGCCATGAATAACGTGAGCGCCTCCCTGATCACCAACGGATCGGTGGCGCTGCTGGCCACTGGCAACAGCCTGGCCGCCATTGTCATCGCCCTGGTGCTGTTCGTGGCGGTCAGCGTTGCTATGGCCGTGTATACCGCCCGCATGAACGCCGTCATGGAGCCCAAGGAGCCGCCTGCTTCCCAAAAGTCGGACGAAGAGCGCAGGGAGGCGTTCATCGCAAAATACGGGCTGACCGAACGGGAATGGGATGTATTTTTCCAGATGATTTCTTCGGACAGCAGCGCCCAGGAGATCGCCGACTGCCTGTTCCTGTCCAAGCGGACGGTGGAACGGCATATCTCCGCCCTGTACGAAAAGACGGGCGCAAAATCCCGCATCACTATGTACCAGCTTTACCGTAACGATTAACATACAGGATAAAAGAACACCCTGCTTTCTCTCAGGAGAGGCAGGGTGTTTTTGTGTGCGGTAACGAATTGTCCTGATAAAAAACATCGTTTTCCCCACTTGAAAAATGAAATTTACGCCATTCGGCATCCGGGAAAGGAAAAATCAGGAACGAAAAGTACACCTCAACCCTATTTGGAACGATTAGAAGTTGTGCATATATAAAGCCTCAAAATAGTTGCTTTGATTTATATAATATGCACAAATGGCGGTTGACCGCCATCGGTTTTTTGAAAAATGGCGGTTCACCGCCACCTGTTTTGATACGATTGGCGGGATTTACGCATAGACAATCCGGCCTCTTTTCACCTAAAATGAGGGCGTAAGAATCCACTTCCCGGCGTCTGCCGCGGTTCCCCAAAAATTCAGGAGGCGATAGGCGAGGACTATGAATCGGGCTACATCGCATACCCGCCGGATGTGATGGAGAAGCTCCTCGCTCTGGATGGCTATTGAAATTAATAAAAATCGATCAGGAGGCATTCTGCTATGAAAAAGAAAAGCGTATTATCCCTGCTGCTGGCGGCGGCGCTGGCGCTCTCCCTCGCCGGTTGCGCCGGGCAGGGGCAGCCGGGCGGAAAGGAGCCTGTCGTCAACAGCGACGGGACCATCACGAAAGAAGAAAACGACGTAAAAATCACTGAGACAGCGGCCAGGTCCATCGAAACCGAGCTGTATGAAACGGCGGATTTCAGCCTGCAGATCCCCAAGGGCTGGACAGTCACCAGCGGCGGTACGGCCATGTACCATTCCATCCGGGTGCAGGATCCCAGCCAGCCCCTCAACCAGATGTTTGTCCTGCTGAAGGCGGAGGGCCTGCTGCACAGCCAGGAGGGAAAGGACGCCTATGCGTATAACGTCACCATGGGGAACACATGGGCGCAGATGCTTTCCCAGGCGCCGGTGCTGACAACCCCCTCCACCGAAAACTTTTTCAAGCTGTTTTCGGAATACGCGGCGTTTGTAGAGCAGTGGGAGCCGAGCTATGCCGGCTATACCTTCCCCCGGTTTGACGGCTTTGCCGTGACCGACCGCTTTGCCTCGGCCAGCCTCCTGTCCTCGTATGCTCTGGGAGAAGAGACGCTGCGGGCGTCCTTTACCGAAAACGGCAAGGAAGGCGAGGGGATGTTCGCCGCGTCGGTGGTGGACTTCGGAAGCGTTGATATTGCCGCAGGACTGCCGGTAGGATATATCATCCCCCGGGCGGACGGCGGCTACTACATGGCATACAACGTCATGGCGGTCACCGCCGCGAAGGATACCTTCATCGAATGGGAGAGCGTCCTCACCAAATGCCTTGGAACGCTCGCCTATTCTGAGAGTTTCGTAAAAGCCACTGAGCAGGCCGGTGAAGAAAAGGTGGCGATGTCAAAGGAAATCAGCCGCATCACCAACGAGAGGCTGGAAATCATCATGGCGGCCTGGGAGGACCGGAACGTCGAGCAGGACATCACCAGCCAGATGCAGAGCGACGAAACCGGCGGCTACGAGCGCGTGTACGACACGCAGACCGGCGAAATCTACCGGGCGGAGGCCGGATGGTATGAAAGCACCGGCAGTGACCGCTACAAGCCGGTGACTGAAAACAAAATGTATGCAGAGCCCATCAGCGGTTACATCGAATAGGGAAGCGGCGGAAAACCGCAAACAAGGAATACATGACAAGGAGGGAAACGGAATGCGTCAGGTGAAAAGGCTCCTTCCCTATGTCCGGCGGTATGTGCAGATGGCCGTTTACGACGTGCTGGACGCGGAGGGGGCGGAATACCGGAAAGAGGAAAGCGGCGCGGTGGTCTCCCGGCTTTCGGTTTACGGGAACGTCAGCACCTTCAGCCTTTCGACAGAGATACAGGATGTGGGGACCGGACTGACGGTTTCCATGCGTGAACCCTGTCCCGGCCTGTCGGCCCAGGGAGAGGAACGGGCGGTGACCGCCGTAGCCGATAAGGTTGCCCAGTACCTTGAGAACGAGCTGATGATCAACCGCCGCTGTTTCGTGCCGGATCGGCATTATGCCGTATAGGGAACAGCGGCGCAGGCACAGGCGGAAATCGGCCGGATCCGTGCGGAAGCGGAAGCGGCCAAGGCTGCGCAGACTGCTGCACAAACTCCGGCCGCGCCTGACGGTACGGTATGCCCCTCGTGCGGCGCGTCCGCTGCCCCGGGCGTGAAATTCTGTCCGGAATGCGGGGCGCCGCTCTCCCGGCAGAGCGAATAAACAGACAATGAATCTGAATATCTGGAGGGATATCTATGGCAAATGAATCGAGAGTATTCCGGCTGCCCGCCGGTATGAGTACCCAGGTAGTGGCGAACGCCGTATCGTCGTTCCTGTCCTCCGCCAAAGGGATGGAGGTACAGAGCGCCGAAACCACAGAAGGCTATGTGGTGCAGGGCCGTCAGGAAAAAGACGGCTGGAAGACCATTGCCGGCATGAGGATGGCTACGACGGTGCAGATGATCCGAATGGATGACAACTTAAACGTCACCGTGGGTCAGGGCGAATGGTCGGATAAGATCGGCGCCGGCGCGCTGGGATGGTTTATCGCATGGCCGCTGGCGGTGACTGCCGGTGTGGGCGCCTACAAGCAGAAAAAGCTGCCGGAAGAGATTTTCCAGGTGATTGAGCAGTGCATCGTCTCCGGCGGCCGCTCGGTGGTGGTGCGAAACGCCGGGGCGGAACTGAACGCGGGTATGGTGGTTTGCCCCGCCTGCAAAACCCAGTGTGCGGCCGGCGCCAAATTCTGCAACAACTGCGGGGCGAAGCTGGAAAACAAATGCCCCCAGTGCGGGGCGGAGATACCGCCCGGAAGCCGCTTCTGCGGAGCATGCGGAGCGCCGCTTTCCCCGCAGGGCGCTCCGGTGCGATAAAGGGAGGAGATTGCGTATGCGCAGGGAAAAACCGCCGGGGCGGCAAAAAGGCGCACGGCTTTTCAGTATACTGCTGGCGGTATGCCTGATGATCGCGGCCCTTCCCCTGTCCGTTTCGGCGGCGGGGGAATATGTGCCGGGAAATCCCCGCTGGTCGGGCTACCAAAACCAGGTGCAGTGGGATCGGCCGGCGGGAGCGGCCTCCGGCGACAGCTTTGAATACGAGGCGCAGCTGCTGCTGGGCGACGATGTGGTCGAGTCCAAGGCAGTGGAAATCGACACCTATTTGTTTTTCACAAACGACGTGGTGACGCGGCCGCAGGAAGAGTACACCATACGGGTGCGTGCCAGATGGATCATGATCGTGGGCGACCCGGACGGCCAGTATATGGTGGCGGACGTCGGCGAATGGGGCCCCTGGGCGACCAAGGCGGGGTCGGGCGGCGGAGAAGCCGAACCGCCCCATGAGCACAGCTATACCCAAAAGCACGACGCGGCACAGCACTGGCAGGCGTGTTCCTGCGGCGACAAAAAGGATGCGGCGGATCACAGCTTCGGCGCATGGACGGCGGATGGCAATACAGAGAGCCGCACCTGCACCGTCTGCGGCTACGCCGAGACAAGGGACGCCGCGCAGACGTCAGCCACCGGGGAAACCACGGATAACGGGCAGGATTCCGGCGGCGAAGGCATCGCGGAACTGACCGATGAAAATACCGGCGTTTCCGTCTCCCTGTCCGAAGCGGTTCCGGAGGGTGTGGAGCTGTACGCCGGCGTCATGGAGGCGGAGAGCCTGCTTGAAGAGAAGCCGGAGCTGAAAGAAGAACTGGACGGCCTGCTGTCGGTGTATGAGATCAGCATCCGCCAGAACGGGGAGCCGGTGGAAATCAAAGACAGCGCCATGACGGTGCGCATCCCGATGAACAGCCATCTGGAGGGCTACGCCCATTACCAGGCGGTGCGGGTGGACGGCGAGCCGGAGCGCATAGAGGCAAAGGCCGAAGACGGCAGCCTGGTCTTTGAAGCCGGCGGCCCGGGCCGGTATGTCGTACTCGGTTCCGATACCCCCTTCTCCGTTTCTGCAATCATCCAACCCGACCCGTTGCCGGGAGACGAAAAGGATGGAAACGCCGTCTACATTTTTCTGTTGGCCGCGATACCGGCGGCTGTCCTGCTGGCGCTGCTGCTTGTATTCTTATACAGGAAAAAGCGGAAGGCACAGGATAACCCGCCAGCCGGAGGAAAGGATCCATCCGAACCGGACGGCGGAAATACCAAAAACTGATTCTACTTGTAAAGGAGAAAATGAAGATGTTTCGAAAAAAGAGTTTGCTGGCGCTGCTGCTGTCCTTATGCATGGTGGTAGGAATACTGCCGGCGACAGTGTTTGCGGCAGGCGCAGGTATGCCCCAAAACATACGATGGGCAGAGAGCCCTAAAAGCATGGTACAGTGGGACGCGCCCTCGGGCGGCGGCCAGTATCAATACGAGCTTCGGTTGAAGCTCGGCGAGACAATAATTGACGGTCCCGATTTGACAGTACAGAGATATCATCTGTTTAATGGCAGCCTGATGACGGAGGCTCGCGAAAATTACACAGTTGAAATAAGGGCGAGAAGCTGCATCATTGTCGGAGAGTTTCCCAACGAATACGTTACCAGCCCAGGAGAATGGGGTGACTGGGCTACACTTGAAGGCTCCGGCGGCGGAGAGGGGCCTACTCCCCCCCATGAACACAGCTTCGGCGGCTGGAAAAATAATGGAACCCAGCATTGGAAAGAATGCAGCTGCGGAGAGAAATCTGAAGAGAGCCCCCATAACTTCGGCGAATGGGAGCTGATCTATTATGATGTAAATACGAAGTATGACGTATGTGAAAGGCAGTGCCTTACCTGCGGCTATGAGCAGATTGATAGATACAGGGAACACCAACATTACTATACCGACGACTGGAGTAGCGGTTCGACTACACACTGGAAGGTATGCTACTACTGCAAAGAAGTTAATCAAGATACTGTAGCCAACCATACTTTCGGCGACTGGACGGAAACCAAGCCTGCCACCACAACGGAGGAGGGTTTAAAAGAACGCACCTGCTCCGTCTGCGAATATACGCAGGAAGAGACGATTCCGGTCCATACGCACGATGTTCACGATAAAGCATGGAAATATGATGATACTAATCACTGGCAGGAGTGTTCCTGTGGTGAAAAGCTGAATGTGGCAAACCATGCCTACGGCGAATGGAGAGTGACGAAGCCGGCCACCGAGACCGAAGAAGGCTCCAAAGCACGTGACTGCACGGTCTGCGACTATGTGCAGACCGAAACCATTCCGATGCTTAAACATGAGCACAGCTACGGCGATTGGCAGAAGGATAAAACCCAGCACTGGAAGGAATGCCGCTGCGGCAAGAAAACTGAAGTGGGCAACCATACTTTCGATGATTGGACGATAACAAAGGAGCCCACCACAACCGAAACAGGTTCCAGAGAACGCACCTGCTCCATCTGCAAATATACGCAGACAGAGACGCTGCCGGTTCATACGCACGATGTTCACGATGAAGCATGGAAATATGACGAAACCCAGCACTGGCAGGAATGCTCCTG
>HF991817.1:170274-195056 GCA_000431535.1 Clostridium sp. CAG:678 | reverse complement strand
TTTGATGTATTTTATGTCCGTCAAGAGAGCTAACTGAGTTGATTATTATGTGAGAATGTATGTTGTCTGTATCCATATGAGTACAGATTAATGCTTGGTATCCGGGATAACATTTCTCAACCCATTCCATCGCAATCTGATGAGCAAGCATAGGCTCTATGTTTGTTTCTTCTTCAAAGGATTGTTGTTTGTTTCTTCTTCAAATGACTGTATAGCATAGTAAAACTGAACACCGTCGGTCTTATTGAATTGCTTTTTGGTATCCATAAAATCTTTGAATGCTCGTTCAGCAATGCAGTTAACACCTGATACTAATCGAACCCCTGTATCTTCAATCTCAGTTTTGTATCGTTGAGTACAGTAAGCAATCACACTTCCGAGAGCACCTGCATTCTTACTATCTTTTCGCTTCAAGAAATTTATCGTTGCCATTTGTTTGCCTTTCGTATGATTGAGTTTAGAGCCTTGCGGATGTTATCAAGTTCATTAGAGCACTCACTAAGATTAACACATTCAATTCTTCCTAACTGAGACAGCATACGAAGTTGATTTATGTTGCTGCCAATCTTCTTTACTTGATAAACAAGTTCGTTGAATGTTTCCTTATCTCCGATAACATATACATCATTTACGATAGCACAGGCGGTTATGTACGCAGTCATATTCATTCCTAATGCTGAGGCTTTATCAGCAATAATGCTTTTAGCAGTAGGAGTCAAGTGAAGATTAATGCGTTCTGACTTTGTTTCTTTATCCTTAATATCAATCACTCCTTTCAAAATTTATTTTGCCTTCAGGCAACCACTTTTCGGCAAAGGAGCCGAAAAAGATGCGCCCTAAGCGCTATGCTTGGACTCTCCTAAAGGAGAGTGTTTATGACTAAAACAACTACACATAAATTACTTTTAGTTATTGCTTTCATTTGTTCGTTTTCACCTCAACAAACGCCACACAAGGTGTTTTAATTTGTAACAACAACACAGAATCACTTTCAGTAATTGCTTTCATATGTTCGTTCTCACCTCCACAAACGCCACACAAGGCGTTTTAATTTTGCCTTGATTACTTTTGTGTTCTTTTTCTTTTCTCGTCAGAAGGGCTTTTTAATTGTTTGTCACCGTTTGCTGAACCTGGTGTGGTTCATAATTTGAGCACTGTGTAAAGATTACTCTGCCTTGTGTTATCAATGTATCTTTCCGAAATATCAACATAGCCTTTTTCTGTAAGTCCTTTGATTGCCTTACGGCAGGAGTTCTCACACATACCGCAGTACTTTGCAATGTTAGGAACGGAGTAATAACTCATCCCTTTAGCATCACCTCTGCTTGTCAGAAAGCTGTATACCACAAACTCCATAGGAGTTAAGCTTTCGTCAAAAATTTTATTTGGCAGAAGAAAGAAATTACCTTTTTGCTTTTTCATAAATTCACCCCCTCACTTACCCTTGCACACTTTTTATGCCTTTTGAGCCAAACTTTTTTAAAAACCCCTTCACTATATAGCCGCGAAAATAGCAAAAAATGAGGATGTTATAATTTTATTTACAAAATATTTACATACGCCCTCCATATATTTAGCCGTTAAGAAACTACTTTTGAGCCAATTTTTCTATCACAAAAAAGATAACAGATTTTTTAATATTGCGTGCATCTTCTGAAGATACATTTTGAGGCTCCTGTATCAATCTGCACAAACAATATGTAGTGGATAAATCAATTTACTGATTTATTCACTACAACTCATAAAAACTTATTGACACAATCCAACAGTTTTTATCCGTTATTTATGTATCTTCTAAAGATACATCTTTTTTATTTTCATCACTTTGCACAACAATTTGAAAACAAAAATAGCAGTTTCTCGTAATTGAGAAACTGCTATTCATAAGCAAGTATTTTTAAATTGAAATTCTTATTCGTTTAATAACCTAACCGCTAACTTAAATCCTATTTCAAATGTCTGCACCTCAATCAGCGAAGCGTATTCGGTAAAGCAATCAACATACTTTTCAAACACATCCAAGTCATTATTCTTTTGGGAAGAAGATAGTGTTTCGTGATGCTTAGCAATCAGCGAAACTAATTCTTTTTCCTCATCTGTAATAACTTTATCTTCGTTTGGTCTGATATTCCCATACCATAGTTCTTGTAGTATTGACATAAATAATCAACTCCCTTGCAGTACAACAAATACCACAAAGGAGTTTGAATATCCAGATATTTTTACTAATTCGAACAATAAAAATATCATACCAAAAAGTTTTATCAAATTGTAGTTTTTGATAAAATTTTAAGCGCTCTATATAACTTGTTTAATGACTTTTAGCAGCAAATGCATTACTATTTGTAATAGAACAAAATACAAAAAGTTATAAGGAGACGATCGTATGAAAGAAAAGAAGAAAACGCCGTGGATTATGAAGACGGCAATCATCATAGGCGTACTGGTTATCCCTTTGCTTTATTCCTATTTCTATTTAGGAGCATTCTGGGACCCGTATGCAAGACTTGATGATGTTCCCGTGGCAGTAGTTAATCTTGACAGCGGTGCTGTTATTAACGGCGAGGAGAGAAATCTCGGTCAGGAAATCTGCGATAATCTTGAAAAGGACGGAACACTTAAATTTGTATTTACCGATAATGCAGACGCAGAACAAGGTGTACTTGAAAATGATTATTACGCTTCAATAACAATTCCTAAAGATTTTTCAAGCAATGCCTCAACTGCTTCAAAGGACACTGAAAAACTACATAGTTCGATTGTTTACACGGCAAACCAAAAAAAGAATTATCTTGCTGCACAGATACTTGAAAACGCAATGCCTACAATTAAGCAAACAGTTAATTCAAGCATTGATAAAGAAATAATTACTACTCTTTGCGACAAGCTGGAAAGCGTACCCGATTCAATGGGTGAGCTGCAAAACGGATTCAAGCAATTATCGGACGGATCCGGAAAACTGAGTAGCGGTACTAACGAGCTTGCTGACGGAGCAGATAAATTATCCGAAGGATCAAGTGCTCTTGCTGACGGCAGTAAACAGGTGTCAGACGGTGCAGTAACACTTCTTGACGGAATTAAAGCGCTTGATAAAGGGGCAAATACCTTAAATGCCTCAGTTCCTCAATTAGCCGATGGTGTTCAGCAGCTTACAGACGGTTCAGTTGTCCTAAGAAACGGAACAGCTGCATTAAATTCAAAAATTCCGGAATTATCCGGCGGTGCGGCACTGCTTAATAATGGCGCACTTCAGCTCAGCACAGGTCTTGACACCTTAAAATCAAACAGTCCCTCTCTTACTGCGGGTGCACAGCAATTAAACGCAGGTGCCACATCTCTTAAAAGCGGAATTCAAACATATACAGATGGTGTATCATCTGCCAATTCGGGTGCTGTTACTCTTGCCAACGGTATCGACGCATACACAACAGGTGTTGAAAGTGCAAGTGCAGGAGCAAATAATCTTTATAATGGTATTAATCAGGCAAACGAAGGATTAAATCAAATTGTTACACAGGTTCAGGCTTCATCACAACAGCTTGAGCACACAGCTCCCGACAGCAGTCTTGATGCCCTTTCCTCCGGTACATCACAGGTGTATGAGGGCATCGGCACATTCAGTACAAATTATACGAATGCTTTAAACGCTCTTAAATACTATCAGACAACAGGTGATACTCAGTATCTTAATGTGGCAGTCAGTGGATTTGAACAGCTTGACAACAGCCTCCCTGCTCTTAAGTCAGGTGCTCACCAGGTAAGTAGCGGCGTTACGGAATTGACTGACAGTATGAAAGATGTTAAAAACAACACTTCGCAGCTTCTTACAGGCTTGCAGGCATTGCAATCAGGCTTTGGTAACAATACGGACAGCAGTACATTGTTAGGAGGTGCGTATGCTCTTAATCAGGGACTTAGTACATTAAAATCTAATAACAATACACTAAACTCAGGAGCACAGGCATTAAAAACAGGACTTAATACTCTTAACAGTAACAGCAATGCTCTTAATCAAGGTGCAAATGAGCTTTCAATCGGTGCAAGCACACTAAGCACAGGCGTTAACAGCTATACAGATGGTGTTGCGTCAGCTGCTAACGGTGCTGCTCAGCTTAAAGAGGGTACTTCTTCATTAACATCAAAAATCCCTGCCCTTACTCAGGGAGTAAATGCACTTGACGAGGGAGCAGGTGAACTTAGCACAGGTCTTATACAACTCAATTCAAAGGTACCTGCACTTTCAAACGGTGTTTCGGCTCTTGCAGACGGCTCAGGTAAATTACTTGCAGGTGCTGACATGTTATCAACAGGTGCTAATGATTTGTCTGTCGGTACAGTTCAGCTTGATAATGGTATATCAACATTAAGAACAGGTGCATATTCACTTAATGATGGTGCAACTCAGCTTGACAACGGTATTAGCAATGCAAAGGATGGTGTTGATGAATCAATCACCGATACTATCATTCAGCTAAATGCTTTGGACGGACTTGCAGATTATGCCGAAGAGCCTATATCAACAGTAACAGAATATGTTCAGCCGGTGGAAAATTACGGTTCTGCCTTCGCACCATACTTTATGTGTCTGTCACTTTGGGTAGGTGGCTTGATGATTTACTTTGGTATTTATCTTGATTATAACAGAAAAATAAAATCACTTACCAAGGACTCTAACAGAATAATTTTGAGAACACTATCCTTTGGTCTTATCAGTATGGCTCAGGGTGTACTTCTTGCAATAGTAATCAAGGACATTCTTCACATTGTTGTAAATAATCCGTTAATGCTGTTTATGTCCTGCATACTTGTTTCATTAACCTTTATGACAATAATACAGTTCTGTATTATTAATCTCGGTGACGCAGGCAAATTTGTTTCACTTTTACTGCTTATTCTTCAGCTTACATCCTGCGCCGGTACTTTCCCGATAGAAACACAGTCAGGCTTCTTCAGAGTTATCAATAAAATTCTGCCAATGACATATTCTACACAACTCTTTAAAGAGGCTATAAGCGGAACGGCAGGTTCAAACGCAGGAAAAAGTGCAATAATACTTGCTGCTTTCTTCGTGGTGTTCCTTGCTTTAACACTTATCTTTAGCCACAGCTCACTAAAAAAGGATTTACAGAGAATTGATGCTAACACAAAGGAAAAAATGGCAGTGTCTAAATAAACCATCCTATTGTTTAAAAGAGGAGAATACATATGGCTAAATTTAATTTTTATCAATATGTATGGATATTCATTTCAGGCTGCTACTTAGGCTACGGTGTAGAAACACTTTGGTGTTTGATTAAACTTGGCTACATAGAAAGCAGAAAATCCCTTGTGCTCGGTCATCTCAGCGTAGCCTACGGAATGGGAGCCGTACTTCTCACGCTTTTACTTGTGCATTTTCAAAATTCATCTGCTTGGAAGATATTTTTAGTTGCTTTTGTCAGTGGAACTGTTGTTGAATATATCTGTTCATTAGGACAGGAAATTTGCTTCGGCTCGGTAGCTTGGGATTACAGCCATCTTCCGCTAAATATAAACGGCAGAGTGTGCCTTTTGTACTCACTTTTTTGGGGAGTGCTTGGGTTATTTTGGGTAAAGCTTGTTATACCGTTTATGAGTAAATGCTTTGATAAAATCAATATACCTTTTGATAAAGTAATAATTTGGGCATTTATAGCATTCTTTGTATTTGATGCTACGCTGTCTGCTTCAGCTGCAATACGAATGGATAAGCGAGATAACGGCGAAGATGCGAAAAATCACTTTGAGCAATATCTTGATACTCATTATGATGACGAAACAATGCACAAAATCTATGCAAACTCAAAAAGTGTTGAAAAAACAAGTAGAAAACTTCAAAATAATTGAACTTTAAAATTAAAGCTAAGAATTATAAGGACGCCCTTCTCAGAGCAGCAGAGGCAAACAGAGAAATTGCTTAATTCATAAATTTATATAACATAAAAGGCAGCTGATGGTTCTTGTCAGCTGTCTTTTTATGTCTGTCAGAAAATGAATTCCATTGATAAAATTTTAAAAATATGCTATATTGTAATTGGTAAATATTATTTTGTGAATGAAACGGGGGTTTTTTATGTCACAAATAACAAAAAAGGCTTTAGCTCAATCTTTAAAAAATCTACTATTAAAGAAACCGTTAAACAAAATAACTATCAATGATATTGCAGATGATTGCGGTATTAACCGAATGACCTTTTATTATCATTTTAAAGATATATATGACCTTGCTGAGTGGGCTTGCCTTCAGGAAGCCGCTAAAGTAATAAAAGAAAACAAAACGCACGATACCTGGCAGGAGGGTATGCTTCAGATTTTCTATACAGTGCGTGAAAATAAGCCGCTCATTATGAATGTTTACCGCTGTGTTGATCGTGAACAGGTTGAAAGGTATCTCAAACCTCTTATTGATAATCTTTTGCTGAAAGTTGTGGAAGAACAATCCGCTGATATGACCGTTCGTCAGGAAGACAAGGAATTTATTGCATCGGTATATTCCTATGCTTTTGTCGGCTTGATGCTTGACTGGATTAAAAATGATATGAAAGAAAACCCCGAACAGCTTATCAGCAAGCTTGCTTTGGTTATACAGAATACCTTTACAGATGCACTTGAAAGATTCAGAATAGATAAACCTTTATCAAAAAATGATATTTGATAAAAATGTTAACATCTTTTTGCCCGTGATAAAAAATTTATCACGGGCATTTTTCTGTTTATTGTTAACCTGCGAAAAAATAATATAATGAAATTACAAAATAAAAATTTGGAGATGAATTTTATGTATTATTCAGCAGGAACTTATGAATCCTTTGCACATCCCGAAAAGCCAAAAGATGTTGACAAAAAATCCGCCTATATTATCGGCACCGGTCTTGCCGGTCTTACAGCAGCATTTTATCTGGTGCGTGACGGTCAGATGAAGGGCGAGCATATCCACCTTCTTGAAAAGTTAGAGCTTGCCGGCGGAAGCTGTGACGGACGAAAGGATGTTACAAAAGGCTTTTATATGCGCGGCGGCAGAGAAATGGATAACCATTTTGAAGTTATGTGGGATATGTTCAGAGATGTTCCTTCTTTGGAAAATCCCGAGGTTTCCGTTCTTGACGAGTACTATTGGCTCAACAAGCACGATCCAAACTATTCTCTGTGCAGAGCCTCTGTAAACCGCGGAGAAGACGCTCATACAGATAAAAAATTCGGACTTGATAAAGAATCTGCAATGGCTCTTTCACAGTTGTTTATTACACCTGAAAAGACTCTTGAAGGTAAGAAAATTTCGGAGGTTCTGCCGGATTCATTCTGGTCAACAAATTTCTGGCTTTACTGGCAGACTATGTTTGCATTTCAACGTTGGTCAAGTGCGCTTGAGATGAAACGTTATCTATGCCGTTATGTTCATCATATTGATGGACTTCCTGATTTCAGCGCTCTTCGCTTCACAAAGTATAATCAGTATGAAAGCCTGATTTTGCCACTGGTAAAATACCTTGAAAACCACGGCGTTACAATCGAGTACGGTATGAATGTAAAAAATGTTATTATCGACACCGTAGGCGACAAAAAGATTGCAAGGCAGATTGTGTTTATTAAAGACGGCAAGGAGCAAACAATAGATTTAGTTGAGGATGACCTTGTGTTTATTACAAACGGTTGTTGCACCGACACTTCCTGCTACGGCGACCAAACACACACTCCCGACCTTACAAAAGCTAAAAACGGTACAGGCGAGTCATGGGATTTATGGAAAAACATTGCAAAGCAGGCTGAGCACAGTGAGTTCGGTAATCCCGATAATTTCTGCACCAATATTGAAGAAACAAACTGGATGAGTGCTACTGTTGCAACATCTAACGAAGAAATTATTCAACACATAATCAACATTTGCAAGAGGGATCCTCGCGAGGGAAAGGTTACCACAGGTGGTATTGTTACTGTTAAAGACAGTATGGATAACTGGTATCTGTCGTGGACAATCAACCGTCAGCCTCAGTTTAAGTCACAGGATAAAGACACTGTTTTAATTTGGCTTTATGCTTTGACCACAAACAAGGAAGGTAATTATGTTAAAAAGGCAATGCGTGACTGCACAGGCGAGGAGGTATGCCGTGAGTGGCTGTATCATATCGGTATTCCTGATGCGGAAATTGATGACCTTGCAAAAAATGCCTGCAACACCACAACCTGCTTTATGCCATTCATTAACGCCTTTTTCCAGCCGAGAAAGAACGAGGACCGTCCAAAGGTTGTACCTGACGGCGCTGTAAACTTTGCTTTCCTTGGTCAGTTTGCAGAAACTCCCCGTGACACAATATTCACGATAGAATATTCAATGCGTACCGGTATGGAATCTGTTTATACTCTCCTTGATGTTGACCGCGGTGTTCCTGAGGTTTGGGGCAGTAAATATGATGTTCGTGAGCTTCTCCGTGCCTGCTACTACGCTATTGATAAGAAACCGATTACCGATGTTAAGCTTTCGCTTATGGAAAAGGAGTTCGTAAAGATTCTGCTTAAAAAGGTTGAAGGTACGGATATTGAAATTCTTCTAAAAGAAAGCGGTCTTATCGAGTAACAAAAAAATACAAACAGCAGAGGAGTAATCTTTCATTTACTCCCGAATTATAAATAATAATTTTATAGTATTTTTCCTAAAAGTTGATTCTCAATTTAATGGGAATCAGCTTTTTAACATTTAATAAAAGTAACATATTGAAAATAATGTGCTAAAATCCGTCAAAAACAATTCAAGCGAACAAACTGATTTTTTGTATTGTTTTCCTCAATATTATGAAAAAAGGTATACGTTTTGACTCCTAAACTGACGGCTACACAGGAGAACGAGGGTGCAGAAACAGTGAGCCAATTGAAAATTCGGCAGAAAAATCGGACAAGGAAAGCCCTAAACATCGCTGTTTAGGGCTTGTTTAATGGCTATCGACATTGCTACGAACCAGAAGGTCGGGGGTTCGAATCCCTTCCGGCGTACCAAAAACCTCAGGTAACTTATGTTGCCTGAGGCTTTTTATTATCACTGCACATAGGAAGGGATTCGAACAAGGCGGGAGAATGCGCAGCATTCGGAAGAAAACAGCCCGGTGGGCTGTTTTTGCCGCCGTGGGCAACGAGCGAAGCGAGGCGATAGCCGCGGCAGCGGCGGAAAATCCCTTCCGGCGTACCAAAAATACCGAGGTAACTTTTGTTACTTCGGTATTTTTATTTATTGGGTTGTAGGGATTCGAACCCGTGAGGGTTTTTGCGTTTAGGAAACAGCCCGGTGGGCTGTTTTCAGCAAAAAGCGGTGAGCCGGGTACTGAAATGCCGCGCATTTCGGTCGGCGAGCCATCCGTATGCAAGGCGCAGCCGCAGCATACGCCGAATCCCTTCCGGCGTACCAAAAATACCAGAGTAACACTTGTTGCTCTGGTATTTTTATGGATACGGATAGGCGCAAGTTCCTTAGATCTATGGAATTGCCGTATATAATGTAATTTTACAGAACACAATCCTCACTTTACGTCGTCCACATAAAATTTATCCCGTGTATTACAGGTGCGGGGCGTGACAGAATAATCATCATCGGTTACGTTTTGCACATGCCGCACCGCCATTGCGTAACAGGGCAGATCCCAGTATTTGCTGAGTTCATAACTGATAAAATAGATATGGGATACTCTTGTGATATCCGGATAACCGCTCATTGCGGATTCCCCTATCGTTTTGCGTATGTGCAGATCTTCCCCTGTATCTCTGTAGGATACATTAATATTATTCAACGCAACATTCTGCACATAGAGCGTTTTGTTTTCATCATCAATACAGCCGGTAATTGCACTGGGCATTTCCGTATTCGTGGCAGTTACGTTAGATATATTCACGCCGTGAATGCTGCCAACCTCTTCTTTATCGTATTTAAAGCGGTTGCCAAGCCAAATTAAAAGCGGAGAACTGATTCCGTCCATTTTTATATCAGAAACGGATATATCCGAAACATTACTGCCGTCGCAGGATTCTATCGCTATTCCGGAATACCCGCCCGTGATTCCGCACGGCAGGAAGAAATAGCAGTTTTTAACGGTTACGCCGCTCACATCCATCTGCGTTTCCGTGCCTATTTTAAAGCAGTTTGCGTAACTGGAGATTATGCAGTCCGTTTCATCCACGTTTCTGATCTCATAATCGCTTGGTTTTAAAACGATGGCGTCGTCACCCGTTGCAATAAAACCGTGTTCAATTTTAATGTTTGTGCCGCCGCATATATCAATTCCGTTCGAATTGGCAACATGCATATGATTGTCTATAACAAGGTCTGTAACATGCACAGATGTTCTACAACAGCGTCAGGGGCACAAATTTCACTGTTGAGCGCCTTTCCGAGCCGCGGTTTCTGATCCGCCCGAAAAACGGCTGGTGCGTAGCAAAAGTAACGCTGAACGGCGAGGATGTGACAGCGCAACTCATGTCCGGCTATCTGACCTTGCCGGCGGTTTATGAAGATAAAACAATTGCTGTAGAAACTGTTGTTGCTCCGCCGGATACGGACAGCACGCACGGTATCAGCGGCACGATCACGGATGAAAACGGCAACCGTTGACATCGGCGGCAATACCGGAAAGACGGATGAGAACGGAAATTTCACCATTCCGAATGTTCCGGACGGCTACCATCCGGTTACCTTAACGGATAAGAACGGAAATATCATCGGCTATACGGAAATACAATTTGGCCGTGGAGAAACGGGCGTTACAGCAAAGGAGAACGGCACGTATTTGCTGAATTCGCAAAAGAACGCGGATCTTAAGCCGGAACTGGCACTCTCCGCAAACGGAGTTGTAACCGTATAAAAGGTAACGGATATTACATCTGTTAAAAATGCGGACACAAGCCTCTCCAGCCCAAAGACAGGTGCAGCAGTTGGTATTCTGCTTCCCTGTGCATTCCTTGCCGCAGCGTTGTGGATACTACTTTCATTTAAAAGAAAAAGCAACAAGCAAAACTTAATAAATAACCAAGCGGTGCAGAATCATTCAAGGTTCTGCGCCGCTTTTCTGCGCGTTTAAAATGCTGAATGCCAGATTGCATTTATGGGATTTTTCCGTTTTTCAAACATGTTTTTGATAAAAAGCCGCGATCAGAAAACCGCAAACGCCCGAACTCACAACAAAAACCATTGCTTAAACGACCATAGAATGCGCCCTTTACGCTATAATACAAGACCGAGCCCGCTTGTTTTTTGGCGCAGAATTTTTCGGATCACATCTGCTATGTATGCTGCCGCTTCAACCGGCGGCATACCGTAACGACTGATATTGGAAACCACCGTATAATCGCTTTCGCTCATATCCGGGTGAGGTTTATATGCAATATACGCGCTCATACTTTCATCCGTCAGCAAGCCGGGGCGCTCGCCGATCAGCACACACACTACTTTCGCGTTCAGCAGGGGGCCGATCTCCCGCGCAGTGTTGACCCGACAGTAGCGAACAAAAAACGGCCTGCCTAAAGTAATGCCGTCCGCCTCCAGCGCAAGGCGGAGCATAGGCAGCATATCGCCTGCGTTTGCCCGAATACAGGGCGAAGAAAGCCCGTCTCCGCAATAGACCTGAACATCCGCTCCAACCACTGCGTTTTGCTTTAGATATTCCTTTGTTTCCTCTGAAAAGCATCTGCCCAGATCCGGGCGTGTGAGCATTTCGTATTTATTTTTGCATTTTGTTTGTATCTCAAAAAGGCCGAGTTTCTTGAGTGTTTCGCCGCTGACCTCGCTCATGACCGCATCGTTTGCGGCGGCATGCGCCGCGCGGAAATCAAGATAACTTTTTGTTTTATACCTGCTGCCTGTTCTGCCGATCTGCAGCCTTGCCGGCGTAGCGCTTTTTAAACTGTCAAAATAATCCATAAAAACTCCCTGCTTATAAAAATATTCTTGGATTTCCCGCGTTTTTGCCAAGGCGGCCGTTTTCCCAGATTCCGTAACTTTCCAGCCATTCCCGAAACGGCAGGATCGGAGAAAGGCCAAGCATTTCCCGGACCGCGGCAATATCGTGATAGGAAGTGGATTGATACATCAGCATAACATCATCACTTTGGGGCACGCCGATCACATAGTGGCAGCCGGAAGACGCCAGCATAACAAGCAAGCTGTCGCAATCATTTTGATCCGCTTTCATATGGTTGGTATAACAGATATCGCAGCCCATCGGCAGCCCGTGCATATGGCCGCAGAAATTATCCTCAAGCGCTGCACGAACCAGTTCTTTTGAATCATAAATATATTCCGGGCCGATAAATCCAACAACCGTGTTTACCAGAAACGGCTTATAGTGGCGTGCAAGGCCGTAACACCGGCTCTCCATAACAAGCTGATCAGCTCCGTTATGGGAATTTGAGGAAAGTTCGCTCCCCTGCCCCGTTTCAAAATACAGATAATTCGGCCCTTTTGCGGTGCCGCGCTCCGCCATGAGTTCGTTTGCCTCTGCCAGCATATCCACATCCGTGCCAAAAGAAGAAAGCGCTTTTTCACTGCCGGCTATGGACTGAAAGCAAAGATCCATGGGCACACCCTGCCTGAGCGCCTGCATCTGCGTTGTGATATGGCTTAAAACACAGATCTGTGTGGGAATCGCGAGTTTGGTTTTCACATCGTTAAAAAGAGTTAGGATATCCGCCGTGCTTTTCAGCGTGTCTATGGCGGGATTCAGCCCGATCACGGCATCCCCAATACCATACGAAAGCCCTTCCAAAAGAGACGCCGTAACGCCTTTTACGTCATCTGTGGGATGATTGGGCTGCAGCCTTGCGGCAAAAGTGCCGCGTTCGCCGATCGTGGTGTTGCAGGTTGCGGTAACATGCAATTTTCGGGAAACATACATCAGATCCAGATTTCCCATCAGTTTCGCGAGTGCGGCAATCACTTCTGAACACATGCCGCCGGCAAGTTGCAGAATCTCATCACCTGAGATCATATTATCAAGTATCTTTTCGCGCAGTTCCCCTATGGTGAGGTTTTTGATCTTATCGTACTGCGCTCTGTTCAAATCATCAAGAATGATCCGGGTAACGGAGTCGCTTTTATAATCCACTGCCGGAGAATTTGTAATCTCCTCAACCGTCAAATCTGAAAGCACATATTTAGCGGCTGTTCTTTCCTTAGCGTCAGCGGCTCCTATACCTGCAAGCGTGTCGCCGCTTTTTTTCTCGTTTGCTTTTGCAAGCACTTCCTTTACAGAAGAAAACGTATATTTTTTTGAAAAAAGGGTTGTATCCAGTTTCATGACCTATCCTCCGAAAACAAGCGTTTTAACTACAACCGGCACTGCCTTTCCGCCGACGACCGGCGAACCGATATCAATATAATCCCCCGCCCTGCAAGTTACGCCGTCTATGCAGAGAATGGGATACTTATCCGGCAGTTTTGATTTCAGGCATGTGCCAAGCGCTTTGGAGCAGTCCTCTTTTGTGATCACAACAAGCGGAATCTCTTTTTTGACCATGTGCTTTGCCGCCGCCGCGATCTGTTGCGCCATTTGATCCACTTCACAAAAAGACGGGGATTTTTTGCCGCAAAGGTACAGCGCGCAAGACGAACTGCCTAACCTGTTTGGCGCGCAAACGCAGGGCAGATTTTTAAGCGGAAAGCAGATATCCGAATACCAGATGGTGCTGCCGGAGACCTCCATACTAAACTGCCCGGCGCCGATGACCGTTGCGCGGATCGGGTCTGTTCGTTCCGCTACACGGCATTCATACTGTTTTATCTTTTGGCTGAGCGATCTGCCGAGCAAAACGCCGATATCACCGAATGCAAAATCCGCATGCTCTGCGTGCATGCAGGCGGCAACCCCGCCGGAAAAAGTAAGGATATCCGCCCGATTCTTTTCTGAAAGGCGGTGATCCGCAATAAGATACGCCGGTATTTCTGTGTCGGCGAATCCGAGCGCGGAGAAAATCAGCTCCGAAAACAGATCACAAAGGCGAACCATATTTCCCTTATCCTTTTTCGGGTCGGATATACGGATCTCGTTTTCATCTGCAAATCGCTTTATACGGTCAACCAACAGAAGCCCGCCGCCCGCTGTTTGCACAAGCCTGCCGCCGATATGCAGACAGCAAGTATCCACACATTCTCCGTTTCGAAATACGGAAATATTCGTTGTTCCGCCGCCGACATCAATATTGGCAACGGTTTTTCCGGTCTGTTCGCTGATCTTATCTGCTCCTGCGCCTTTGCCGGAGAGGTAGGATTCCAACTCGCTGCCCGCCTGAGCGGCAACAAAATCGCCGGACAGCGCAGCAATATCTTGCAGCACTTCTGCCGAGTTGCCTTTGCAGGCGCTTTCCTCTGTAATGATCACTGCGCCGCTCTTTAGATCCGCCGCACAAATGCCGGCGGCTTTATATTCCCGTTCAATAATCTTCGCCACGGCAGCGCCGTTGATTTCGCCGTTTGAAAACAACGGTGTAAAATATACAGGGCTTTTATAAACGATCTCTTTGGAAGTGATCTGCGCAGCGGGCACTGTGCCGAATCCACCGGTAACGCTGATGCCGATCCTGCTGAGAATCAGATGTGTGGTTGTGGTGCCGATATCAATTCCGGCACTTAATATGCATTCACTTTTCATAAATATTCATCCCGATGCTTATAGGATCAAAACCGTAAAACAAAAGGGACGCAGGCATAAAACAATACGCTGGCGTCCCCATTGACACTCTTATTTTAACACCGGATCGAAACGCTGTCAATTCTTTGCCTCGAATCAAAACCGTTTTTCTGTTCTGAGGCAAGATTCTGAAAAGGTATGCGCGCGGAGCATGACGAATGATACAAACTAAGTATAGATCCAAGCGCGGAAAATCCGCCGCCGCACTTGACACCAAACGGCGTTTGGAATTAGAATAAATATACAGACTGAGGAAATGACAGCCCGGTTTTTCGGGCAGATTTTAAATTTCGGAGGGATACATATGATTTACAAAGACTTTCAGGATATAAAACTTTCTGCGCTCGGGATGGGCTGTATGCGCCTGCCCTGCATTGACGGTGACGACGCAAAGATAGACGAAACCGCAACGAAGAAAATGGCGCAGTATGCTTTTGATCACGGCGTAAATTATTTTGATACCGCATGGGGTTATCATGACGGCAATTCCGAAACGGTTATGGGCAAAGTGCTTCAGGAATTTCCAAGGGATCAGTTTTATCTTGCCTCTAAATTTCCGGGATACGATCTTGCAAACTTTCCGAAAGTGCAGGAGATTTTTGAAAAGCAGCTGGAAAAGTGCCGTGTGGATCACTTTGATTTTTATTTGTTTCACAATGTGTGCGAACTGAATATAGATCATTATCTGGATCCGAAATACGGTGTTCGGGATTACCTTGTTGAACAGAAAAAGAACGGCAGAATCAAGCACCTTGGATTTTCCGCACACGGAAGTTACGACGTGATCAAGCGTTTTCTGGATGCCTACGGCAAAGACATTGAATTCTGCCAGCTGCAGATCAACTATATAGACTGGGAATTTCAGGACGCCAAGAAAAAGATTGAACTTTTAAACGAATGGAATATTCCCGTATGGGTAATGGAGCCGTTAAGAGGCGGCAGGCTTGCCAAACTTTCCGACGCGGATGAGGCAAAACTGAAAGCGCTGCGCCCGGATGAAACGATTCCGGCATGGGCATTCAGATTCCTGCAAAGCGTGCCCAGCGTTACGATGATACTTTCCGGCATGTCTGATTTTGAACAGATGCAAGCCAACATCAAAACATTTGAAACAAACGAGCCGTTGAATGATGAAGAAATGAAAACGCTGCTTGAGATTGCAAAGCATATGACCGGCGGGGTGCCCTGCACGGCATGCAGATACTGCACAACGCACTGCCCGCAGGGGCTGAACATTCCGGAACTGATTAAGCTTTACAATGAACATATCTTTACAGGCGGCGGATTCATCGCCCCCTTTGCACTGATGGCACTGCCGGAAAACAAGCGCCCAAGCGCCTGCATAGGCTGCCGCAGCTGCGAAAAGGTATGCCCGCAGCAGATCAAGATCTCTGAGATCTTCAAAGATTTCAGCAAGCAGGTAAATATGTAGCAAACAGACCAAAGCACACCCGGCATGATGAAAAGTCATGCCGGGTTGTTTTATTTTTTCGGTGATTAAATCAATAATCATATCACTGCGCAAAATGAGATAATATTGTACCTCAGCGGCAAGTTTTTGTATAAAAATAAAAATATAATTATTTAAGGTTTTAATATATGGTGTGCTATAATGCTGATTGAAAGGGTAAATTAGGGGGTGAAAGTTTGAAAGAAATTATAACCTATTCAGCAGAATTGCAGTACATTTGGGATCTGCAGCAGAGAGCGGAAAAATCAGATGACGCAACTGCGCAATTGAATCTTGCAAAGTTTTATTTACGTTTAAAGCAGGAAAACACAAACAGAAAGGCATTTGCTTTATTAAAAAAACTGGCAAAGCAAGGCTACACCACGGTGCAGACCGACGCGCAATTTATGCTTGCCGAGTGCTATGAAAACGGATACGGAATTCAAAAGAATTATCCGCGGGCAATAAAGTGGTACATATCGGCAGTACATAATATTACATACGATTTAATGCACCGCCCCGACCCGGTTGGGGATTCGGCATACCAAGCATTTAAAGAGGCTGTTGAAAACCGTGATATTGACGAGGCGCTGGATGAAATTCTTTTCGGCAAGGTAACGCCCGAGTTGATCGACTGCGTAACAGAATCAGCCGAAAACGGCGATGTAGATTCACAAATATACTTAATGAACCTATACAAACTTGGAGCAAGCGGAATTGAAGAAGATTCAAAAAAATATGTTTATTGGGCAAAGAGAGCGGCCGAAAACGGTAACGCAGAGGCTATGGACAAGTTAGGAAATATGTATTACTATGGTAATGGTATGAAACAGGATTACAGAGCGGCGCTGTATTGGCTGGAAAACGCCGTAAGCAAAGGCTGTTACTCTGCCGCTTATCTTATCGGCGAGTATTATAAATCCGAAAACAAATTCAAAGAATCCGCAAAGTGGCACAGAATCTACGCCGAATATGAAATAAAGCAGCGTAACAAACGGCTCGGCTGGGAGAAATGACAGATCATACCCTGCAAGCCTTAAAATAAAACCAAAGGAGAACTTATTATGGATTTAAAAAATGTATCAACTAAGGAACTCGCAGAGGAATTATCCAAAAGGGAAGCCGTGGAAAAGATAACAGTTCAGCCTTATGAGGAATATTCCATAACCGCAGGCGAACGTAAGATCAGCGACGCCGGCCCGGTTGTGATATTTAGAATTTGGGATTAATTTTTAGGAGGAATAAAAATGAAAAAAAGAATAACTGATCGCAAGTTTTTTGAACATAAAGCGGAAGAAGTTGCGCAAAACCTGATCGGCAAATTCATTTGCTATAACAATGAAGCGTATCTAATCACAAAAACAGAAGCGTACTATCATGATGAACAAGACTATAACGGAAAATATTTTTGTTATGGTGTAAAAGACAAAAGCGGTGCCGACAGCAAAACTTACGCAACATTCCCATTATTTAGGTCACCCGGCACATGGTGCGTTTACGGCGGTCAACTTCTGCTCTCCGTTACAAGCAGTGATGTTTCTGATAATGTATTGATAAAAGAAATAGAATTGCCGGACGGCAGACTACGCGGATCGGATGACATAGCCAATATTTTTCTGCTTTACCAAAAGTTCTCAAACTCAAATTACTGGGATATTCACGGGATGGACTCTTTGTCAGGCGAATCAATTTTATATTTAGCGGAAGATACTGATAAACCGAATCCGGCTAAAGAGCCTCGTCAATATAAAAGAATAAATATAAACAGTGATAAAAAATACTTGTTTTCAATGTATGAAGATAAAAAACTATGATATATTTTTCATTTTTGCTGCAAACCGACCCGAAATATAAGCCTGCTGCTGAGCGGCTGTTTACGGCTCTGACCGCGAATGGTGTTCAGTATAAATTGCTTGACGGCACACGCGATATTTGGCTGCGGGATTTTATGCCGGTAAAAACGAGATCGGGCAAATACATATCGTTTCGGTATGAGCCGGGTTATCTTAAGGATAACCCCGAACTGTGCACTGATTTTAAAAAGGATATTGCGCCGCGGCTTTCAATTAAAAACCTTGTTTATTCAAGCATTAATTTAGACGGCGGCAATATCGTCTTTTCCCCGTCGCGGAGAACGGCTGTTATCAGCGACAGGATCTTTGAGGAAAATCCGAAACTTTCTTCTGCCGAACTGGTTCGGAAATTGGAAAAATTGCTTGAGGCAAGGGTGATCATTATCCCCTCTCTTCGTTCGGATATGACCGGTCATGCCGACGGCATGGTTAGATTTGTAAGTGAAAACACCGCGGTCGGCAATGCATCCAAATCCCTGTTCGGGCTGGAGGCGCATATTAAAACGGTTCTAAGAAATCATGGAATAGAGGTCTACGATTTTCCTTATTTTGATTCAAAGGGCGGCAGCGCCATAGGCTGTTATCTTAATTTTTTAGAAACGGAAAACGCCATATTCCTGCCCGTATTTGGTATCGATATGGATAAAAAAGCGGTTGACGCGGCAAACCATATTTTCAATAAAACGCTTGTCCCCATCAATATCAATGAGATATCCGAGGACGGAGGCGTGCTCAACTGCATAAGTTGGGAAAACTGACGGAAACTGAGCCCGATAAGTTTTTGCGCAATCGCCACGCCGCGCCTAAAAACAGCCCATCGGGCTGTTTTTTTAACGGCTGTTTCAATTACCGCAAAAATAAAAAAGCACACGCCTGCCGGTGTGTGCTTTGATGGTGGAGATGGCGGATCGCCCGGTGAGCTTCCGCGCTCACCGGCACGCCGCGCCTAAAAACAGTCCACCGGACTGTTTTCTTAACGGCTGTTTCGATTACCGCATTTAAAAATCTGCGGCACGCAAAGGCGTACCGCAGATTTATGGTGGAGTTAAAGATGATAAATCCGAAACATTATTTAATTCATCGAATGAGAGTTCTTTTGCGCCGTCTTTGTAATTGAAATGAAATTCGATCCTGTCATCATAAAGGATAACAGCATTTACAAAACTGTCTATAAGCCTTCTCCTGTATTCTAACTTATTAAAATCAAATTTTCTGAATTTGTGAAACCAAAACTCAAGCTGCTCTCTTGTCAACTTAGGCTGTTTAATGTTCTCTTCCGCAATTTGTATCTCCAACTCTTCTTTGCGTTTTTCGAGTTCGTCCAACCTTTGCTTAGTTGATTTTGTGATTATTCCCTGCTCAATGGCGTTAATCATATTTTTTATAGATTTTTCAGTTTCGGAAAGTTCTTTTTTCAGAATCGGAACCGTTGTATTTTCACTTTCCAGGGTCTTTAGAATACTGTCAATAATCCGTTCTATTAGATCATCGTCCATTATTGTATCCATGACTTGTTTTACAACTATGTTTTCTATCCAATCCTTTTTAACTGCTTTTTTATCGCAGCTTTTCGTGCGTTTTGCATTGACACATTTATAGTAGGAATAGCGATTGCCTTTTGCGCGTCCGCTTTCGCCGACCATAAATGACATACATTTGCCGCAATAGAGTTTTGTGGTTAAAAGATAATCGTCCTCTGCCTTATGTCTGGCAGGGGCTCTTTTGCTTTTTGCAAGTATTTGTTGAACATCGTCAAACACATCTTGAGAAACTATTGCAGGAATGCCGTTTGGAATAACAGTACCGCTGTAAATATATTCACCTATGTATCTGCGGTTCGTTAAAATTCTGGCAATGTTACTCACCTTAAACTTACTGCCTCGCTGTGTTCTAAAGCCTTTGTTATTGAGTAAATCAGCAATTTCCTGCTGCGTCATTCCGCTTTTATAGCTTTCAAAAATTTCACGAACAATCGGCGCGGTCATCGGGTCTATCTGATAATGCTGTTCACTGTCAATACGATAACCCAAAGCAAGTGACCCGCCGTTGTATTTACATTTCAAAGCATTTTCTGTTAAACCTCTGTTTATCTTTTCAGCAAGTTCAACCGAATAATATTCAGCCATACCTTCCAGCACGGATTCCAGGATAATGCCTTCAGCTCCTTCGCTTATGGCTTCAGTAGCGGATATTACACGCACATTATTCTTTTTAAGGATATTTTTATAATGAGCAGAGTCATAACGATTGCGGGCAAAGCGGTCGAGTTTCCAAACGATAATAACATCAAACAAACCTTTGGAACTGTCATTTATCATCTGCTGAAATGCCGGACGGTTGTCTGTCTTTGCGGACAACGCACGGTCGATATATGAATCAATAATTCGAATGTCGTTCTTTTCAGCAAACGCTTTGCATTCACGCAACTGACCGTCAATCGACTCTTCACGCTGATTGTCGCTTGAGTATCGCGCGTAGATCACACCGTTCATAACATCACCTCAATCAGCATATTAGCGCGCAAAAGAATTTTTGTCAACTCTGCGAAAAAGCAGTCCTATAATCGGGACCATTTCATTTCTTTATAATACCTTGATTAAATATTTAAAACTTTTATAAACTGACTAATTATTATAATACCAAGCATCCCATTTAGAAATTGCTTCTTTCAATTTGTAGTTATAGATATTAATGTCTATATTAAGAATAGAATAGAGTATAACTCTATACATAATTGATAACTTTGCAGTATAAAAAACACATTGTTTACCGTCCAAACAATTCTTATTACGCTGTGATTTAACATGAGATATTTTATTTCTTGTATTAACAAACGACGTTAATAAATCATAATACTTACTGTTAATTTCTACTTTGAAAATCTCTTGCCCAAATTCATCAATTAATGCTTTTAATGCATTCTTTAATGTCAATTTATTATTTTCGCTTCTTGGCATAGAAAATTTTTTATTTTTCTTTTCAACAATCTCACCTAAAGGTTTTGCAATTTCAATTAGGTTTGCTATCTTGCAGTCAACAGGCATTGGTATGTCTGAAAGGCAATACATAAACATGGGATAAGCAATATCTAATTCTTCATTGATTAAACTCCAATCGGTCAATACACTTTCAAATTCAATATCACTAAAATTAATAAGTTTCATCCATGTATGCTTACAAATATCCCTAGAATTATATACAGGAAGTCTATAATTAAAATAGTGGTCCACCTGATGTTTATACATCAATGGATTTTCGTTTTCATCTATAATCTCTGCTATCTCAACAGGATAAAACCTTCCATCAAAAATAAATAGCAATTGATCAAGAAAAGCAAACATATTGAATAACTCTATGCACTCTACAACGGAATCTGTAGCTATTATCCACTCCCGTTTTAATTGTTGTTCAATTCGAACTCTATAAGATACTCCTGAATAAGTATATTCAAAATCATTACAAAACGTGCCTCCGAAAACGCCGTTATCATTCGTTTGAATCACTCTTAATTCCATTTTACTAAGCATAATAAATAAACCTTTCAAAACTATTCGAAACAATATTAGAATTTATTCGCTTTTAATTAGAATCATTTTTTAAAACATCAGCTATATTTGCACTCAGGATTTTCCTGCCGCAAATATAGTAGGACAAAGCGACTGCGGTTAACATAGCAAGGGCAAACAATATGTTTTGAAGCAGAGGCATCTGCGCCAAGAAATCGCCCAGCGTTATCCCTTGGCTGGAGGTTGTCAGCAATATAAAGAGAATATTAAAAGGTATGCTGAGCAATATGGGCTTTACACCGATAACAAGCGCCTCAAAAAACAGTATTTTGGCAATGCTTTTTGGTGTAATGCCAATGGACTGATATTTGGCAAATTCGCGCTTGCGCTGCTGCATATAACCCAATGTGTTCGCAAAAACATTTGAAACACCTATGCAGGCTATGACAGCGCAAATTATAGTAACGATTTTTTTGTAACCTTCATACATTTGAGAATTTGTATTATAACTGTCGATTCGGTTCTCAATCGTATAGTTGAATTCTTCATCAAAAATTCTACTGATATTGCTTTGAAGTTCTGCCAAATCCTCAGTTTGAGTCGCTTTAATATTAACATATGAAATCCCTGCAGGTGAATCAGTCATAATAAAATAGGCGCTTTCCGATAATACCAGCAGCAAACTGTACGCGCTGAAATCCTCGCGCACTTCAGGCACATTCTGCGTATATCCGATAATGTGTAAAGATCGTTCAATTAGACCATCTTCTGTACTGCCCTGCAAATGTAAAGACAAGTTCCTACTTGGATCGAGAAATTCAATATAATTTGCATCATCGCTGCCGCTGTAAAGCACATCGCCTATTTTATTGACTACGATTGCAGACGGCTGATCGCTGCGAATATTACCGATGCCGTTTTGGGCGCAATAGCTTTCAAAGCTTTTATCATCTAAAATGAGCAATGGTGCGTTAATCAAATATTCACCGTTTTCATCGGTTTCAGCAGAGCTGTTATATGCAGTATAACCGCCTTGGGAACGGAGTTCTGCACTGAAAGCATCCTCTGATAACAGCGCCCGGTAGGATAAATCGGTCTTATATAACACGGCTGAAGATACGCCGTTTACTTTTCTAATACTTTCCATGGTTGCATCGTCAACCTTTGAACCACTGACCTCAACCATAACATCCCACACATCTTCATATCTGTTCCAATAGGAACGCTGTGTGCTGATCTCGGACAAAGTCATAAAATTAAGGAAAACGCTCAAAACGAAAAAGGATAATAAGAGACAAATCGTTGCCGTGCGAAATTCCTTTCGTCTAACATATATTGATTTGCGTGCAAGTTCTCCCTCCACACCGAACAATTTTGAAAAAAGAGTATATTTTTTGACTTTCTTTATTTTCAACGGCTGTTCTTTTATCAGTTCTACAGATTCCAGTTTGCTTAAATATTTAGCCGGCAGCCATATTGAGATGAACACGGTAGCCATGGTTACGATAATTGTTATTAAAAATAGCAGTATGTGGTAATGAAGCGTTGCTCCCTGCATACTGAGCTGCGCAGTTAATGAATTGGCATACCTTATAAAGATTGCAACCAAGCCGATTCCGGCTAAAATTCCGGTCACCGCCGGCAAAATGCTTAGTACCGAAGCCTCCTGGAACATAACGAGCCGCAGTTGTTTGGGTGTTGCACCGACACTTTGCAGAATTCCCAGTTGCCTAACTCTCGTACGCATGGAAAAAGCGAACGCGTTTTTAATGATCAGAATCAGCGCTACGCACAGCAAGATAACAACTGCAAAATAAAACAGTTCAATCGGTGCAGGCTGCTCGCCGCTTGCTTTTGAATAGATAAACTGCTTCTGTAAGAGGCTGCTGTGATACTCTATATTTTCATCGGAAATATTGAGTTTCTCAGCTATCAGCGGCATATCTTGATAAATCTCGGAAGGGTTTGCAAAATAAAGATCCGCATAGGCGTTTTCCGCAGACAAAACAACATTTTCAACATTTGCAAAACTGTTCAATGTATCCATTTCATCTGTGCTGAGCGCGATATGAATTCTCGCCTGCCAGTCACCTTCACTCGCTTTTATACGGTCAATATCGTTTGTCCACATATTATAGAAAAGCGTACTTAGCAGAGAAATAAACATAGATGCAACAAAAACAGCAATCACAATGAAGGCTGCCGTTGACTTATTCTTTTTCAGATAATTTAACGAATACTCTTTCCACATAAGAACACCTCCTAAGACCGCTTAACCGTTTTGCTGTCAGAGATGATTCTGCCGTCCTCTATCGTTATGATCCGATCCGCCTGCAAAGCGATGTTTTCATCATGCGTAATCAGAATCACCGTTTGATTATAATTTTTATTAGACAGTTTTAGCAGGTCGATTATTTCCGTTGAATTTTTCCTGTCAAGATTGCCGGTGGGCTCGTCCGCGAGAATGATTGCCGGTCTGTATATCAACGCTCTTGCTATCGCCGTGCGCTGTTGCTGCCCGCCAGAAAGCTGGTTTGGATAATTACCAAGTTTATCCAGCAATCCAAGTGTGGATGCAATCTCATATAAATAGCTTTCATTAAACGCTTTTTTATCAAGCCTGAGGGGCAGAAGAATGTTTTGCTCAACCGTTAGAGTGGGTATTAGGTTATAAAACTGATAGATCAAACCGATCTTCCTGCGTCTAAAGATTGCGGAGCGTTCTTTGCTTAGATTCGTAATATCCTTGCCATCAATATAGACCTTGCCCGATGTTGCCTTATCAACTGTTCCTATGATATGAAGAAGTGTGGATTTGCCTGAGCCTGAAGCGCCGACAATTGCCACAAATTCACCCTTATCAACAGACAGACTGACATCATCCAGCGCTTTTAACTGCGTTTCGCCGTTATCGTATATCTTTGTTACATTTTCACATCTGAGTATTTTCATGAAAAGACCTCCCGTATAGATTTCAATGTGATTATAACAAAGAAAAGTGACAACTCAGTGACGGTAAAATCTTATGTTAAATCTCGCTCCCCCTGTCTTATCATTTTCAGCCGTGATAAAACCGTTTTGCATTTCAATGATTGATTTTGCAATGGAAAGACCGATACCGATCCCGTTTGACGAATCTTTACCCTGATAAAATCTTTTAAAAATATTTTTAATATCCATTTTATCAAATCCATGTCCGTCGTCTTTAACGGTGATTTCGGTATATAGAGGATTTGCCTGATATTCCAATTCCAGCGTACCGTTTTGCAGAGTATGCTCTGCACAGTTTTTAATG
>HF991817.1:166228-170230 GCA_000431535.1 Clostridium sp. CAG:678 | reverse complement strand
AACACTCCAGTCAAGATCACCGATAAAATGCACCTCGCTGTGATTTGGAAGTTTAACTGTAATGTTCTTTAGGTGGATAATGTGTTCAACCGTTTCAACAGAAAGTTCAAGCATCGTATATACATCTACTGTATCTTGTTTTAGGTTGAGCACGCCGGCATCAATTTTTGAAATATATAGCAGAGAATCGACAAGACGGCTTAATCTGTCTGTTTGCTTTTTCAAGCCTTTATTATTTTCTGTTTGGGCAGTCAGCGATATTGCCGTTACCGGGGTCTTTATTTGGTGTGCGATATTTGCAAGGCTGTCCGCATATTCTTTGCGCTCGTTTACGGCTTTGTCTTTTGCTGCTTTCATCTCTGTAACGGTCTTGTATATTTCGTCCTGTAAAAGGCTGAAACTGTCCTCTTTTTTTAAAAGGATTTCCACATCATCGCCGGAATTGATCTGCTCAAGATACTGTGTTAGTTCATGGATTCTTTTTTGATAACTGCTTTTGATCAGATGATTTATTACGATTAGCAGTAGCATAAAAACAATAACAAACAAAACTGCCGTTACTACAGAAACGCCGGCATAGGGCGCAATAAAATCCATCGTTTTAAAGCCATATTCCATAAGGATATTACTTGCATCACCGTGACGGCTGTTTTTTATGATTTCAACGATGTGCTGTTCATCAGCGGGATATTCTGCAACCAACTGTTCCGTTATGGCAGAAAGCATGCCGTATTGTTCTTTGGCATAAACAAAGGAAAGTATAAAACAGATCAATAAACTGACGCACAGAGTTACAGCTACAGATAGAATTACAATATAAGTATTCTTTTTTCCACACATAATTAATCCTCCATTCTGTAGCCGAAACTGCGCATGGTTTTGATACACGGCGGATTTTCTAATTTTTCTCTCAGTCTTTTAACCGTAACGGTAAGTGTATTGTCAGATACGAAATTGCCATTATCGTCCCACAACGATTTTAAAAGCTGCTGTCTGGTAACGGTGGCGTTTTTATTTTTGATCAATATAAGCAGCAACTGATACTCCGTGGAACTCAAATATATTTCTTTTCCTTTCAAAAAGGTTTTCAACTTGTTGTCATCCACCAAAATATCATTGCAGCAGTATATTTTGTCTGCATTTTTACTGCGCCGAAGCAGCGCGTTGATCCTTGAAAAAAGAATATCCAAATCAAACGGTTTGGTGATATAATCGTCCGCACCGATATTAAAACCTGAAATAATATCTTTCGTTTCATTTTGCACAGTTATAAAAATGACCGGCAATTCGGGATAATTCTTTCTTATCCATCTGCAAAGTTCCTTTCCGTTCTCGCCGGATAGATTTATATCAATAAGGCAGAGGGCAGGCAACGAATCCTTTATTGCACTTTGAGCCGATGAAATGTCATCAAACACTGAAACCAAAAATTCTTTATTTTCCAAATAGGATTTAACACTTTTTGCAATGTCAGCATCATCTTCAATGTAAAAAATCTTTTTCATATTCAATCCTCAAATGAGATTTTAGTTTATAGATTTATTTTAACATAAAATAATGTATTATAAAACTTAATTTATTTTAAAAAGAGCCTTGACGCGGGTAAAAATATCCGGTAATATTGAAAGTCCGCAGAAGCGGCAAGTGCTCTTTGATAATTAAATAGCTATTTAATATAAAAAGTCCTGAGAGTATACTGCCGCGCGGTAACTCTCAGGATTTTAATTTTTTGGGAAAGGAGTTATTATATCGTATTCTATCCCCTACGGGGATAGGGCAAGCATATTGTTTGTATATACAAACAGAAAACCGGGAGTACCCGGGCCCCCTAAAATTACGAAAGAGAGGTACATGCCAAAACCGACAACAAAACTAAAATGGTTGCGATGAGGTTTCGTGAAAGCGATTACGAAACAATCAAAAAGAAAACCGATAAGGCAAAAATGAATTTTACTGAATTTGTTACAAGGTCAGCATTAGATAAACCAATAATCATTATTGATGGCTTGGACAAAGTTCTGAAAGAACAAAAGGCAATAGGAAGAAATCTGAATCAGCTTACGATGCTGTGCAATATGGGAAAGATCGTTTGCCCAGATTTGTCGGAAATGATAGACCGGTATTCAGCCGCGTATGACCGTCTGAACGATATTTCAGGGAGGTGCAGATAGATGGCGATCATAACCGCAATTCCCGAAAGGACACAAAACAGGACCGCAATGAAAAGAGTTCTTGCTTATGTGATGCAGGACTACAAAACAACATATAAAGGAGTAAAACTGGTAAGCGGTCAGAACTGCATTCCCGAAAGCGCGTACACCGAATTTATGGCAACAAAGAATCAGTATCGAAAAACAAACGGTGTATTCTTTAAGCAATATGTTCAGTCATTTAAACCCGGCACGGCAACACCTGAACTGATACATCAGATCGGCGTGGAAACTGCAAAATTTTTTGACGGATTTGAAGTAGTAATTGCAACACACATAGACAAAGATCACTGGCACAATCACTTTGTAGTAAACAGCGTAAACTGTGAAACCGGTTTGAAAATCCAAATCAACGAGAAAGGACTTGAAGATCTAAGAAATTACTCGGATAAAATCTGCCGGCAATTCGGACTGGAAATATTAAAGCCATACACCAAACCAAAGCAGACAACAATAAATACGAAAGAATACCGAGCGGCAATGAAGGGTGAAAGCTGGAAGTTTGCTCTGATGGCAACCATCGACCAGGCAATGAAATATTGTAAGGATAAAGACGAATTCAAAAACTATTTAAAGCGGTACGGATATGATGTCAAGTGGCAGGAGAACTACAAGTACATAACCTATACTTGCCCCAACAATATGAAATGCCGTGACATCAGACTGCATCAGGACAAATACAAAAAGGAGATGATGGAACTTGAGTTTAGATTACGAGAACTTGAAACAGCAAAACGCAGAGCATCTTACCAAAATGGAAGAAGCAACATCAGTAACGATAGTGGACAGGGACTGCTGGCAGGAGTTAATACAGTTACTGACAAATCAGCAGACGCTGCTGGAGAATACAATAGACAAAGATCAGATGGTAAAACTGACAACCTATTCAATCCATCAAGTGGAAGCGAAATTGAAGTATCAGACAGATCAAATAGCGGACAGAATATCGAGTCAGCAGCAACAGGCTGGGAAACTGAGCGAGAATATCTCTTCAGCGACAAAAGAGATGAGCAGCAGTATAGAATATTTTCAAAAAGCGATGATGAAGAAATGTCTGCCGTTGATGATAGCGATTCCGTCAGCAATACAGATCCTTTTGTTTCTGGGCTTTATGCTCTGGCAAGCGCTGCTGAAATGATCAGGCAACCAAAAGCAAAAACGCCTAAGCCTGTCAGAAACAAAAAGAGAAGAATAGGACAAAGAGAAGATGACCACAGCGGAGATTATCAGAATAATAACAAACTCTACTACGGTCAATCTATGTAAAAAAACAAAAGCCCGGTGATCTCTCACCGGGCGGAAAGGAAACCCTATGAACATTTTTACAACATCAACAATCGAACATTGATGGGAGGTGATAAGACAATCCTTTTAGAAACTGTGTTGCCTTATGGCAACAAACAAAATACCACAATATGAAATTGATGCACTAATAAGAACTTTTTTACCGGATATAAAAGCATTCTTTGAATCAGATGCAGGCAAAAAAGAATTTGAAGAGTGGATAAAACAAAAAGAGAGCAAACCATAAATGATAAAACGGCAGAGTATTCACACACTCTGCCGTAATTTTCTATATAAAAATAAAAAATCCGAAAGTATCACCGATGACGGTGAGTTTCGGATTTTTATCTTTTGGTGGAGATGGCGGTAATCGAAACCGCGTCCTGAAACCTCTTATCAAGGCTTTCTACATGCTTAGTTTGTTATTTGGGATTCCCCCGGCGATACGGCAGCAAACAGCCTTATCGCTTCGGTAGGCTCTGATACCTGACGGGGGCCGAGCCGATCC